>NZ_JAVDRQ010000002.1:0-549316 GCF_031454875.1 Arthrobacter oryzae | reverse complement strand
CACGTGGGGACGGAGCCTTCTCAGAAGAGCCGGTCGCTGGCCGTTAAAGTGGAGACCTCACAAATTTGAGAGTCCAACTTTCGGGGACCAGTTCATTCCGGCCACGGGCCCTGCCCACCAAAACTATTCGGTAACGCCGACGAGGCATTCCTTCAGGTTTGCCGCCTCTGCTGCGTTAAGTTCGACCACAAGCCGCCCCCCGCCTTCGAGCGGCACACGCATAATCAAGCTGCGGCCCTCTTTGGTTACTTCCATAGGGCCGTCGCCGGTGCGTGGTTTCATAGCCGCCATGAGGAAAATCCCCTCCAATAGTCCCAGGACCTACCAGCCCGGGCGGGCTGTGGCCGCGTCGTCAAACAAGCCGCTATGGCGGCCTAGCAGCTGCCGCCATGGCTGAACAGTTTTGAATGCAATTTCGAGTCCAACGGGCTCTGCAATTTGTTCATGCTTAACCCCTATTATCCTGTAATTACCCGCCTGTAGCTAATTGATGGATTTTCTTCATCGGTTGGAAAATTGTGGCCGCTGTCATAGCGACCCGCTTCCGGTCAGGGCGGATAGTCTCCCCCGCCAGGCAGTTGCGCCCAGGCCCACAGCCACACGATCCACACAATCTGGAGCAGCACGAACATGGTGACCACCGCCCCGCGATAGGCCCGCGAGCGCGAGATCAGGGCGGCACTCAGCGCCAGCGGAAACAGCGGCAGCAGCATCCGGAACGTGCTGGTCTGGGGGTGCAGGAACACCAGCAGATACCCCATGTAGCAGACGCACCAGAGCCGCAGCTCGGCCCCGAGCGCCATCACCGGCGAGGACGTCATCAGTAGCCCGAAGAGAGCCACAAAAACAAATGGTGCGAGGACGCCCAGGAGGGGGCCAAAAAGCTGGATCCCGGTATCGAACCACGGTTTGAAGGGCACCAGGTCGTGGCCGCGCCAAACGGTTTCAGTTTTGGTATAGGCCGCGGGATCCCCAGTCACCGCCCACGCAATGGCGGGCCACATCAGGGCACTGAGTCCGCTGACTGCCGTCAAAGCTGCCAGGGCGATAAGCTCACGCCCGCTGTGCGGCAGGGGGCCGCGGCTGTCCGGAGCGGCGGGACGGGTCCGCTGCCACAGGCGGTAGGCGAGCAGCCCTCCGGCCATCGCCGCGAAGGGGACGCCGGTTGGCCTGGAGAGACACATGAGGACAACCACAGGCATAGCCCACAGGTACCGCCGCTGCATCACCAGGAGCAGTGCGGACGCCAGCAGCAGCAGGTTGAGGGATTCGGCATACGGCACCTGGAGCACGGCGGCGACAGGAAAAGTGGCAAAGAAGACCACTGCCCACATCGCAGTGCGGTGGCCGGCCTTCTGCCGGAAGAGGCAATAGACCACAAGGGAAGCGCCTAGTCCGGCGGCCATCGCGATGAAGGTCAGGGCCAGTGCGGGCTCCAGCCCCGTCATGGCGGACAGCGCCCTCCCCAACATCGGGAACAGGGCGTAGAAGGCCCAGGCGTTCTCCTGGACGTTGCCGCTTTCGTCCACGGGCAGCTGGCTTGGGTACCCGTTCCGGACCACTTCGCCGTACCACCGGGCATCCCAGATATTGATGAAGTTCCAGTAGTCCGGCTTTGCAGGGAACCACGGGTTGACGCCCTGGTGGAGTGCAGCGGCCATGAAGATGCACGCGCTGACAATCCGGGCGGCAACGTAAACGGCGACTACTTGCCCCCACCATGGCCACGTGCCCGAGCGCGCGGCGGCGGCTGCCACACTTCGCCGGACCAGGCCGTTCAGGCCCCGGCTATCCCCCGGCGCCGCCTGCCCGGCGGAGGTGTCAGGTCGGCTCAAGGCCCGCTCTCCCCGTGCTGAGCGGAGGCGTGGAGTTCCGCGCGCAGCCGTTCAATCTCACGGTCCTTGGCGGCAATCTGATCTCGGAGTTCGTCCAGCACCTGGTCAACCTGGTCCATACGGTACCCCCGCAGGCCAAGGGCAAACCGGACCCGGTCGACGTCGGCAGGCGAGGCTTCGGCCGGAAGGAGCACCGGCGGGAGGGAAGCGACAGGCTCGTCGAATCCGTCCAGGAGGGCTGAGCCGCCGGGCCGGCGCCGCCGAAAAATACGGGCCCCGAAATCAGCTCCGAAGAAGAGTGCGGCGCCGATCAGCACGATGGCAAGGAATATCAGGAAGAAACTCACAGGATCCATCGTGCCAGACCTCGCCACGCCCGCTATTCAGGGCGCTGGTTGCCGATCGGCCCGCCATTGTTGCTGGCACTGCCCGGTCCCGGGCGGATAGCACCGTGGATGACGAGGTCCACCGCATGCGCCGGCTCGTCAACAACCTGGATGAGCCCAAGGTCCTTCTCGGAAATCATCCCGTCTTCCACCAGCGTGCCCCGGATCCACTCGAGCATCGGGCCCCAGAAGGCAGTGCCCAGCAGCACGATGGGGAACGAGGTGACCTTTCGGGTCTGCACCAGGACCATGGCCTCGAAGAGTTCGTCCAGGGTGCCCAGCCCGCCCGGCAGGACAATGAATCCCTGCGCGTACTTCACGAACATGGTCTTGCGTGCGAAGAAGTAGCGGAAGTTGATGCCAAGGTCCACCCATTGGTTGAGGCCCTGTTCGAAGGGCAGCTCAATGCCCAGCCCAACGGATACCCCGTTGCCCTGGACTGCGCCCTTGTTCGCGGCCTCCATGGAGCCCGGACCGCCCCCGGTGATGACGGCTACCCCGGCTTCAGCCAGTTTGCGGCCCACTTCGACGCCCAGCTCGTAGTACGCGGAGCCGGGCTTGGTGCGGGCGGACCCGAACACGCTGACGGCCGGGCCGAGGTCGGCGAGCGCACCGAAACCTTCCACGAACTCGCTCTGGATCCGGAGCACGCGCCACGGATCAGTGTGGACGAACTGACCGGGGCCCTTTGTGTCCAACAGGTGCTGGTCAGACATCTCCACCGCCGCCTGTTTACGGCGAAGCTCCAAAGGCCCCTTGTGACGGGTGGCAATGGGAGGTACTGGAGTTGAAGAAGGCTGCGGATCGGTACTCATCCACCAAGGCTAGCGCGCTTATCCAAGCCCGTCTGTCCGGAATGTCCCAAGCCGCGGCCGACGGCGTTCGACCCGCTGACCAGCAGGTATCTCTTGAATTACGATCTGTAGGAACTTGGAGTGATTGCCGTCATATCTGGCTAATGTTCGCTAGATTCTCTCTTATGACTACTCAAGTGCCCGGCGATGCTCTCGTCTCCCTGAAAGCCGTGAATAAGCACTACGGCCAGCTGCACGTACTCAAGGACATCAACCTGAACGTCCGCAAGGGCGAAGTTGTTGTGGTCATCGGACCGTCAGGTTCCGGTAAGTCCACACTCTGCCGGGCCATCAACCGCCTGGAAACCATCGATGACGGCAAGATTGCCATTGATGGCAAGGAACTCCCGGAGGAGGGCAAGGAACTCGCCAAGCTGCGCGCCGACGTCGGAATGGTCTTCCAGTCCTTCAACCTCTTCGCGCACAAGACCATCCTGGAGAACGTCACACTGGGCCCGATCAAGGTCAAGGGTGTGCCCAAGGCGCAGGCCGACAAGGATGCGATGGCCCTCCTGGAACGCGTCGGCGTCGGACACCAGGCGCCCAAGCTGCCGGCGCAACTCTCCGGCGGCCAGCAGCAGCGTGTGGCGATTGCCCGGGCGCTGGCCATGAAGCCGAAGGTCATGCTCTTTGACGAGCCCACCTCGGCCCTTGACCCGGAAATGATCAACGAAGTCCTTGACGTCATGATCCAACTGGCCAAGGAAGGGATGACCATGATCGTGGTCACCCACGAGATGGGCTTCGCCCGCAAAGCCGCCGACCGCGTGGTGTTCATGGCCGACGGCCAGATCGTCGAGGACACAGCTCCCGAGGAGTTCTTCACGAACCCGCAGAGCAACCGTGCCAAAGACTTCCTGTCCAAGCTCCTCACTCACTGATTCCACGGGATCGCACCTACTCAGTTCGCACCCAGGCCACTACAGTGGCCGCCAATGAAAGGAAATGTCATGAAGGCATTTTTGACACGACGGAAGTCCTTTGTGGTTGCAGCCTCAGCAGCCCTCGCTCTGACCTTGAGCGCTTGCGGCGGCAGCGGCCCCGGCACCACCAGCGACCCGACCGTTGCCGAAAAGCCCACCTTTGCTGCCGGCAGCACCATGGAGAAGCTCGCCTCCGCCGGATCCATCAAAATCGGCACGAAGTACGACCAGCCGCTGTTCGGCCAGGTTGGCCTGGACGGCAAGCCGATCGGCTTCGACGTCGAAATGGGCAAGCTGATTGCTGCCAAGCTGGGCATCGCAGCGGACAAGATCGAGTGGTCGGAAACCGTCTCGGCCAACCGCGAACCGTTCATCGAACAGGGCAAGGTGGATCTGGTCATCGCCACGTACACCATTAACGACAAGCGCAAGCAGGTCGTCAGCTTTGCCGGGCCCTATTACGAGGCCGGCCAGGCGCTGATGGTCAACAAGGACAACGACTCCATCAAGACGCCCGAAGACGTCAAGGGCAAGAAGGTCTGCTCCGTGACCGGCTCCACCCCGGCAGCCACCATCGTGGAAAAGTACGGAGCAGAACTTGTTCCCGCCGCTACTTACTCCGCCTGCCTCGAGCCGTTGCGCAACAAGCAGGTCGAAGCCGTGACCACGGACAACGTGATCCTCGCCGGTTTCGTGGACAAGGAACCTGACGCCTTCAAGCTGGCTTCGGACGAAACCTTCACCAAGGAGCCGTACGGCATCGGCCTGAAGAAGGACGACACCGTATTCCGGAACTGGATCAACGACCAGCTGGAGGAATTCGCCAAGGACGGGTCCTACAAGAAGGCCTGGGAAGCAACCGCCGGCTCCGTCATCAAGACTGCCCCGGAACTTCCGGCCATCAACCGTTACTAGGTAGCAACGGCGGCTTCCGGGGAATTCGTTGCACGCATTCCCCGGAAGCCGCCACCCTGCCTTTTGACCCCCTATGCCTAGAGCCGAAGGATCCTATGGAAGTCATCATTGAAAACCTCCCGCTGTATTGGGAAGGCCTTCTCCGCACCCTTTTCCTGTCCGTCGTCTCCGGGATCATCGCCCTCATCCTCGGAACACTCCTGGCAGCAGCCCGTGTCTCCCCCGTCGCCGCCCTTCGGGGATTCAGCACCGTCTACGTGGAAGTCCTCCGGAACACTCCGCTCACCATTGCCTTCTTTTTTGCGGCTATCGTCCTGCCCCGTCTCGGCGTGACATTTCAGCAGTTCGAGGTCGCTGCGATCATCGCCCTCAGCGCCTACACAGCGGCCTTCATAGCCGAAGCAGTCCGCTCAGGCGTAAACAGCGTCCCTCTTGGCCAAGCGGAGGCCGCCCGCAGTATCGGCATGAATTTCGGCCAGGTCCTGAATCTCATCATCCTGCCGCAGGCGCTGCGGACCGTTATCCCGCCGCTGATCAACATCCTGATCGCCCTCGTCAAGAACTCCTCCGTCGCCGGCGCGTTCTTTGTCCTGGAACTGTTCGGCTACGGCCGCCAGATGGCCAATGCCAACGGTGACCAGGTCATGGCAGTACTGCTGGGCGTTGCGTTCTTCTATCTGCTCCTCACCATTCCGCTGGGCATCCTTGCCAGCACGGTGGAACGAAAGGTGGCGATTGCCCGATGACTTCAGTCCTCTACGACGTTCCCGGCCCCAAAGCGCGCCGGGTCTCGCTGATCGGTTCCGTGGTTGGAAGCGTGCTGATCCTGGGTCTCCTGGCATGGATCGTCATGACGCTCTCCCAGCAAGGCATTTTTGAAGGCCGCCGCTGGGCCATCTTCACCCGGGGCGACGTCTGGATGCTGCTCGGAAATGGCCTCGGTGCCACGCTAACCGCCGCCGCCCTCGCCGCAGTGATCGCGTTCCCCCTCGGCCTGATGTTCTGCCTGCTGCGCATCTCGCTGATCGCCTGGATCCGGATTCCGGCCCGCGTGGTCCTGGAATTCCTCCGCGGTATGCCAGTTGTCCTGATGATGCTTTTCGTTCTGCTGGTATTCGGGACGAGTTCCTTCGTCGCGGTGGTGGCGGGGCTTGTCCTCTACAACACCGCCATCTTCGCGGAGATCATCAGGGCCGGCATCCAATCACTGCCGAAGGGACAGCGGGAGGCGGGCCTGACCATCGGCCTGACCAGTTTCCAGTCCCGGATGCTCGTCGAACTGCCCCAGGCCGTCCGGCGCATGATGCCGTCGCTGGTGGCCCAGCTCGTGGTGCTGCTGAAGGATACGTCCCTCGGTTACATCGTGGCGTACGGCGAACTTCTGCGCGCGGTCCAGGTGATGGCGGACTTCCTGGGTAACGCCTACCTGTTCCCCATCTTCTTCGTGGCTGCCGCCATCTACATTGTGATCAACATCCTCGTTTCCCGGCTCGCAATCTGGATCGAACGCCGCGGCTCCAATAAGGCCGCCGGCGGCGTGGCCAAGGCGCCAACCGCCGTCGTTGCACCGGAACTGCCGGAAGTGCGCGAACCCAAGTAGCAGTATTCAGTACACAGCAGAAGGGTCCGCAGCTTGCAAGCTGCGGACCCTTTCGTGTGTGGGAGGAAAGCGGGGGTCAGCCCAGCCAGGTCCGCAGCGCGCGGAGGCATCCACGCACGGCTTCGGCGTCCACATGTTCGTTGTCCTTATGCGCCAGCAGCGGATCCCCGGGGCCGAAATTCACGGCAGGAATTCCCAGTTCGCTGAAGCGCGCCACGTCCGTCCAGCCATACTTCGGTTTGGGTTCCGCTCCGACGGCGGCCACGAAGGATGCGGCAGCGGGATGGTTCAGCCCCGGCCGCGCGCCGGCGGCACTGTCCGTTTTGACCACATCGAAGCCCGCCAGGAGCTCACGGACATGTGCCTCCGCCTGTTCCGGAGTCTTGTCCGGAGCGAACCGGTAGTTGATTTCCACCACGCAGCGGTCCGGTATGACGTTGCCCGCCGTACCTCCGTTGATCCTGACCGCGTTGAGGCTTTCCCGGTAATCCAGTCCGTCCACGTTGACGGTGGCCGGCTGGTAGGCGGCCAGCCTCGCCAGTATGGGTGCCGCGGCGTGGATGGCGTTGCTTCCCATCCAGGCACGGGCCGAATGCGCCGCTTCCCCGACGGTGGTCGCCTCCAAGCGCATTGTGCCGTTGCAGCCGCCTTCCACCGTTCCGTGCGTTGGCTCCAGCAGAATGGCGAAGTCACCGTCGAGGAGCCCGCCGTGGTTTCGGACCAGCCGCCCGAGTCCGCTCTTGACCGCTTCCACTTCCTCGTGGTCGTAGAACACAAAGGTGACGTCCTTGCTGGGTTCCGCGCCGCCGTCGAACATAGACGCCGCCAGGGCAAGCTGCACCGCGACTCCGCCTTTCATGTCGGTGGTGCCCCGGCCAAAGAGCAGGCCCTCCCCCGGCGCACCTGACGGCCAGAAGGAAGGGACGGTGCCGAGGGACCCTTCGGTGGTCGGCAGGGGCACCGTATCCAGGTGCCCGGCCAGGATGACCCTCTCCGGCCGGCCCAGGGCCGTGCGGGCAATGATGGCGTCGCCGTCCCGGATGACGTCCAGCTGCGGAATCCTCCGCAGGGCATGTTCGACGGCGTCGGCCAGCTCCTTCTCATTGCCCGAGACACTGTTGATGTCAATGAGCGCAGCGGTGAGGAGGGCAACGTCCTGGCGGAGGTCCAGGTGGGCGGAGGCGGTTTGAGCAGTCACGATCACAGTCTAGTTCGAGACCTGCTCCCGGCTCTCGATAGACTGGAGCCATGACTGAAACCGCTGCCGCTTCCGCCGTGCCCGCTGACAATTCCGCGTCCGCCGACGCCCGCTCCGCCTATGGCTACGGTGTAGCCACCATCTCCACCCGCAACGGTGAGGCCACCGTGCTGGATGTCTGGTTCCCCGCGCCGTCCCTCGGAACTGCAGCGGACAGCCTCCGGGACATTGAAAACGCGGATCCGGTGCTGGCCGAAATTGCCGCAGCCGGCACCGACGCGGACCGCGGGACCGAACAGCAGGTTGTGTTCGTCCAGGTTCACCTGGACGAAGCACCTGCCGACACGGCCGACGCCTACCTCCGCCTGCACCTGCTCTCGCACCGCCTGGTCCAGCCCAACACCATCAACCTGGACGGCATCTTCGGTAAGCTCCCCAACGTCGTCTGGACGAACTTTGGTCCGGCTGCTGTTGAGGGCTTCGAACTGACCCGGGCCAAGCTGCGCAGGCGCGGTGCCGTCACTGTCTACGGCGTGGACAAGTTCCCGCGCATGGTGGACTACGTGGTGCCCGCGGGCGTCCGCATCGCCGACGCCGACCGCGTCCGGCTTGGCGCGCACCTGGCCGAAGGTACCACGGTAATGCACGAAGGCTTCGTCAACTTCAACGCCGGAACCCTCGGAACATCCATGGTTGAAGGCCGCATCTCGGCCGGCGTCGTGGCCGGCGACGGCACCGACGTGGGCGGCGGCGCATCGATCATGGGCACCCTGTCCGGCGGCGGCAAGGAAAAGATCTCGCTGGGCGAACGCGTTCTGCTGGGCGCCAACGCCGGAGTCGGAATCAGCATCGGTGACGACTCGGTAGTGGAGGCCGGACTGTACGTCACCGCCGGCACCCGTGTCCGTGTGATCGGACCGAAGGATGCCGACGGCGAGGACACCACCAAGGTGATCAAGGCTGTGGAACTTTCCGGTGTGCCCAACCTGCTGTTCCGCCGCAACTCCACCACCGGCGCTGTCGAGGTGCTCCCCCGCAAGGGCCAGACCGTGGAACTCAATGAGGCACTCCACGCCAACTGATTCCACCTTCCCGCAGATGTTCAACCGGCCCGTTCAGGGCCTGAGGGAGTAGCCTCGTGTCACGGAGACGTGGCCTGCGCCGCCTGGTAATTCTGGGGCTGGCCCTGGCCCTGGTTGCCGGCGGAATCTACACGGCTGTGGCTTTCATCCAGCGCTCGGAAACGCTTGTTGCTGAAATGTGCACTGCCGCCGTGGGGTCCGGGAAAGCCGAACTGGCAACCGACCAGGCGGCAAACGCCGCCCTGATCACCGCGGTTGCGGTGCGCCGGGGACTGCCGCCGCGCGCGGCGAGCATTGCCCTGGCCACCGCCATGCAGGAATCGAAGCTGCGCAACATCGAGCACGGCGACCAGGCCGGGCCGGATTCCCGGGGCCTCTTCCAGCAGCGGCCCTCGCAGGGCTGGGGTACCGAGGAACAGGTAATGGACCCTTATCATTCAAGCGGGGCGTTCTACGACGCGTTGGTGAAAATCCCCGGATACGAGTCCCTGGAGATCACGGCTGCCGCCCAGCAGGTCCAGCGCTCGGCCTACCCGCAGGCCTATGCACAGCACGAGGACATGGGCCGGGCGTTTGCCTCCGCCCTGACCGGGCAGTCCACGGAAGCACTGGACTGCACGCTCAAGTCACCGGAAGGGCCCGGCGACGTCCAGGCTGTCCTGGGCGAACTGACCGCAGCCTTCGGCAATGTCCCGGCGGCTGCGGACGGCAGCACCATCGTGCTGGAGGCGAGCGGCAGCCAGGCCTGGGCCCTGGGGCAATGGGCGGTGGCGAACGCGAAATCGCTGTCGGTGACGGAGGTCGGCGTCGAGGGACGCAGCTGGGACCGGAAGTCCAGGAACGGCTGGCAGGCTTCGGGCGCCCCAGCGGGCCAGGTCACGGTCACGGTCGCTGACGGCACGTCCTGATGGCACGTGCTCAGACGAGCAGTTCCACCACCGGCTGGACGTAGCTCCGGAACACCTCGGGCTGGGTCAGGAGTTCATTGCTCATGATGATCTTGTCCGGTTCCAGGTACCAGGCCCGTGGTTCCGTCAGCGGGAGTTCGATAATCGTGAGCTGGAAGTCCCGTGAACCGCGGCCCACTTCGAGCAGCCTGTCCTCCACCATGTCGCCGAGTAGCTGCGGGGCGCCGCTGGCCTCCCTTTCGGCTTCCAGCTCTGCGTATTCAGCCCGGCGTTCCCGTGCCCAGGTGAGGGCGGACCCGAAGTGCGCCTGCAGTACGCGGCGCAGGGCCGGCGAGTTGCCAAAGGCGTCGAACCCGGGAGGCGCCACTTCGGGGGACATTTTGGGATGCGCCTTGAGGAGCTGCTCCCACCAGGCCTCCCATTCTGTCTTCAGCGCGCTGATCCCGCCGACCTCGGACGTGAGGTTCGCGTGGTCCACCGGGCGGATCTTCGGGGCCACGTGGCAAAGCGCCGGACGTCCAGCACTGTCGAGTCCGGCGGCGTCGCGAACATACAGTGCAATGAGCATGGGACCCGAGGTGTCCATAGTGATTCGCCAGCCAGGACCGCCTGTGTGGTGCATCCGAATGGCCTCCCTTGGCTTGTTTACTGTCCCAGTGTATTCCTGATGACTACCGACGTTAATGGCCGGGTCGAGACTCGCCAAGGCTTTGCAGGTGGGACGCCAGGACGTCCCGGCACATTTCCGCGGTCATCCATTCAGGCTGCAGCAGGGCGTGCATCGTCAGGCCGTCCAAGGTGGCGAGAAGCCGTTCCGCTTCCGTGACCAGGAACTGGTGACCGTCGTCGTCTCCTGTCTCCCCCGGCGCCTGAAGTTCCATGATGAGCCACCCCACCACGGCGGCGACGGCCCGGTGGCTGCGGTCAGCTTCGGCGGCCAGGAACGGCCTGATCCGGGCAGCGTTCTTAAAGGCCATCCAGACGCACGCGTCCACGGCCCGTTCCTCGTCGAGCGGCAGGAACTGGCCCAGCAGGGTTAACACTCCGTCACGGTGCCCCGCCGTCCCCGGAGCCAGCTGCAGGAGGTCTTCCCGGGCTGCGTCCAGCCGCCCGGTGATCCGGTCCACCACCACGCCGAAGGAGTGGGCCAGCAGCTCGTCGCTGCTGGCGAAATAGTGGCGGACGGAACCCACGGCAAGCCCGGCCTCATCAGCGACTTCACGCAGCGAGGCCCGTTCCAGGCCGTCCGCCGCGATGATCCTGAAGACGGCTTCAACAACTTCCTGTCGCCGGACTGCGGCATCAACGATTTTAGGCACCCCTATTATTTAGCACAGTTGTGTGGCCAAGGTGTGGGCAACACGGGCGGCAGTGCAGGCGATTGGGATAGCGTTGGCCCATGAGAATTCTGGTCACGGGCGGTACCGGGTATATCGGGTCGCACACAGTTCTGTCGCTGCAGGAAGCCGGCCATGAGGTAGTGGTCGTCGACAACCTGGTCAATTCAAGTGAGGAGTCGCTCCGCCGCGTGGCCGAACTCAGCGGCAAGGCAGCGGTGTTCCACAACGTTGACCTCGTGGACGAGGCGGCCGTCAACGGCGTCTTTGCGCAGGACCGGATCGACGCAGTGATCCACTTCGCCGGGCTCAAGGCTGTGGGCGAATCCGTCCGGGAGCCGATGAAGTATTACTACAACAACCTCGTCGGCACGCTGAACCTGATCCGCGCCATGGACCGGCACGATGTCCGCACGCTCGTGTTCAGTTCCTCCGCAACCGTGTACGGCGAGCACAACCCCATCCCCTACGTGGAAAAGATGGAGATCGGGGCCAACAACCCCTACGGCCGGACCAAGGAACAGATCGAGGACATCCTGTCGGATCTCGGCGCGGCGGACAGCCGCTGGCACATCGCACTCCTGCGCTATTTCAACCCCGTGGGCGCACACCCCTCCGGCCGGATTGGCGAGGACCCCCAGGGCATCCCCAACAACCTCGTCCCCTTCATCGCGCAGGTGGCCGTGGGCCGACGGGACAAGCTCATGGTATTCGGCGGCGACTACGACACCCCGGACGGCACCTGCCTCCGCGACTACATCCACGTCGTGGACCTTGCCGAAGGCCACGTGGCAGCCCTGGACCACGTGGCTGACCGCACGGGCGTCTTCCGCTGGAACCTTGGTTCCGGCAAGGGCTCCTCGGTGCTGGAAGTGCTGCATTCCTTTGAAAAGGCCGTGGGACACAAACTCCCCTACGAAATCACCGGCCGCCGTGCAGGCGACCTGCCGGCATTCTGGGCCGATGCCACCTCTGCCCTGGCCGACCTGAGCTGGTCCACCACCAAGTCCGTGGACCAGATGTGCGAGGACCACTGGCGCTGGCAGAAGAACAACCCCATGGGCTACGACTCCTGACATCCCGCCTGCAGTAACAGCATCCCTGCTATGAGGTTAAGCAACGACGCCGGCCGCGCACCTAAGGTGCGCGGCCGGCGTCGTTATGGGCCGAATATTGGAGCCGGCGGGGACTAGCTGGCCGGGTAGTTGCGCTCCGGCTCTCCTGTGTAAAGCTGGCGCGGACGGCCGATTTTCGTGCTGGGATCGTTGATCATCTCGCGCCACTGGGCAATCCAGCCCGGCAGGCGGCCAATGGCGAACAGCACGGTGAACATCTTCTCCGGGAAGCCCATGGCCTTGTAGATCAGGCCGGTGTAGAAGTCCACATTCGGGTAGAGCTTGCGCTGGATGAAGTAGTCATCGCCAAGGGCCTTCTCTTCGAGGCGCATGGCGATGTCCAGCAGTTCGTCGTTGCCGCCGAGCTTGCCGAGCACTTCATGTGCCGTGTCCTTGACGATCCTGGCCCGGGGATCGTAGTTCTTGTAGACGCGGTGTCCGAAGCCCATGAGGCGGACGCCGTCTTCCTTGTTCTTCACCTTCTCCATGTAGTCCTCGGGCTTGATGCCCTCGGTCTGGATCTGGCGCAGCATCTTGAGCACCGCTTCGTTGGCGCCACCGTGAGCGGGGCCGAACAGGGCATTGATGCCTGCGGAGACGGAGGCGAAGAGGTTGGCGTTGGACGAGCCGACCAGGCGCACCGTGGACGTGGAACAGTTCTGTTCGTGGTCCGCGTGCAGGATCAGCAGAAGGTCCAGGGCCTTGACCATCACCGGGTCCAGCTCGTACTGCTCAGCCGGGAGACCGAAGCTGAGGCGCAGGAAGTTTTCCACGAGGTTCATGGAGTTGTCCGGGTACAGCATGGGCTGACCGATGCTCTTCTTCAGCGCATAGGCGGCGATGACCGGCATTTTCGCCAGGAGCCGATACGTGGAGACTTCCACATGCTCGGCGTTGAAGGGATCCAGGGAGTCCTGGTAGAAGGTGGAAAGGGCCGACACTGCCGACGACAGGACGGGCATCGGGTGGGCGTCGCGGGGGAAACCGCCGAAGAAGCCCTTGAGCTCTTCGTGCAGCAGCGTGTGGCGGCGGATGCGCTGGTCGAACGCGTCCAACTCTGTGGGCGTCGGCAGGTTGCCGTAGATCAGCAGGTAAGAAACTTCCAGGAAGCTGGAGTGCTGGGCGAGCTGTTCGATCGGGTATCCGCGGTACCGCAGGATCCCGGCATCGCCGTCGATGTAGGTGATCGCCGATGTGGTGGCCGCGGTGTTCATGAAGCCGGGGTCAAAGGCGACGGCGCCTGTCTGCTTTAGCAGTTTGGAAACGTCATAGCCTTCGTTTCCTTCTACAACCTTGATGCGCGGGAGTTCGAGTTCGCCGCCCGCATGGCGCAGGGTTGCGCTGGTGGTCTCAGTCATGGAGTCTCCTCATGAGGCGTCAGGGCCTCTCTGTAGAAAGCTTGATCCAACATCTGGTGAAGCCGTCCGCGGAGCCTGCATGGACAGGGATTCCAACGGTCGGGCTACCTTCTTGTAGAAAGCCACCATTGATAGTCAGTTAAAAAGTACCGCTCCTTGGCAAGGTGGCACTAATCCGGTTGTGCCGAAAAGCCCCAAAAACGCCCCACTTGTGTCGCGAGTCACACCATTGTTACGGACCTGCGGCTGGTTCGTGGCGGCTACGCGCCAGTGCTCAGCCGTGCCACGGCCGCATCGATCCGTTCGTCCGGAGCCGTGAGGGCAACCCGGATGAACCCGTTGCCTGCATCGCCGTAAAAAACACCGGGGCCCACCACGATGCCGAGGGCTGCCAGCCTGCCGACCGTGTCCCAGGTGGCTTCACCGGATGTGCACCACAAGTAGAGCCCGGCCTCCGAGTCGTGGATGGTCAGCCCGAACGCCTCGAGAGCCGGCACGATCCGTTCCCGCCGGTCGCGGTACAGGTCCTTCTGCGCTTGGACGTGGGCGTCGTCGCCAAGCGCCACACGCATGGCTTCCTGAACCGGGTAGGGGACGATCATGCCGGCGTGCTTGCGGCTGTTCACCAGGTTCGCCATGATCACCGGATCACCGGCCACGAACGCGGCCCGGTAGCCCGCCAGGTTGGACTGCTTGCTCAGCGAATAAACCGCCAGCAGGCCTTCGTGGGAATCTCCGGCAACGCGCGGGTCAAGGATGCTGGGAACGGGCTGGCCGCCGCGCTGGACGTCCCAGTCCCCCCAGCCAAGCTCTGCGTAGCACTCGTCGGATGCCACGACGGCGCCGAGGCTGCGGGCTTGGTCGACAATGTGCTTGAGGGAGTCCGCGCCGCGGACGCTTCCGGTGGGGTTGCCCGGCGAATTGACCCATACCAGGCGGACGCGCTGCCGCGTTTCGTCGTCCAGTTCGTCGAGGTCGTCCGCGGCAACCTGTTCGGCTCCGGCGAAAGTCGCCCCGATGTCGTAGGTGGGGTATGCAACGGTAGGACGGACGACGACGTCGCCCGGCTTAAGTCCCAACAGGAACGGCAGCCACGCCACAAGTTCCTTTGAACCGACAGTGGGCATCACGTGCTGCGGGTCCATCCCCGGAACGCCGCGGCGGCGGCCGAACCAGTCGGCGATGGCGGCACGAAGTGCCGGCGTGCCGTGCACCGTCGGGTACCCGGGGGCGTCAGCCGCTCGCTGGAGCGCCTCCCGGACCACTGCTGGCGTGTGATCCACCGGAGTGCCGATGGAGAGGTTGACCGCGCCGCCAGGGTGCTCCGCTGCCTTGGCGAGATAAGGCGCCATGGCCTCCCACGGGTAGTCGGGCAGGCTGAGGCCGAAGCTGCGTACCGCCGATGTCACGCCAGGCGCCTCAGTGGTCCTGGTTCTGGGGCGGCAGGGCCGCGATCATCGGGTGATCGGTGTGGGTGTTGCCAACCTTCGCGGCTCCGCCCGGGGATCCGAGATCGTCAAAGAATTCGACGTTGGCCTTGTAGTAGTCGGCCCACTCGTCCGGGGTGTCATCCTCGTAGTAGATCGCCTCAACAGGGCAGACAGGCTCGCAGGCACCACAGTCGACGCACTCGTCCGGGTGGATGTAGAGGGACCGCTCACCCTCGTAGATGCAATCGACGGGGCATTCTTCAATACATGCCTTGTCCTTGACATCTACACACGGCTGCGCGATTACGTACGTCACGTCCCTTGCCTCTCCACGTTGGTTCCGGCACCCGGCCGGCGATCATTCCCGGCCTAAGCGCCGGACTGCTGACTTCTGAGCCTATTATCTAACAGCCTGTTCCCGCGAACCTAGCGTCGCGTCTTACAAGCCCGACGTCATACAAGCCCAGGGTCCTAGTATGAAGTGGTGAATTCGCAGACTCCCACCCCCCGGCAGTTCCTTGAAGGCGCCCCCCTGGGTACGCGGGTGGTGGTGCGATACAGGATATCGGATGGCCTGACGGACGCGCTGGGAGACCTGGTGGGGATCAGCGAAGCCGACTGCATCGTCCGCACCCGGCGGAGCGACGTCGTGATTCCCTTGGCACTGGTGGTGGCGGCGAAGCCGGTGCCCCCGGCGCCGCCGCGGCGTGCACCCAGGACGGTTCCCTAGAGGATAGTTCCGCAGAGGACGGCCACGCAGCGAAGGACAGGCTCCTTCAGCCGGATGACATCCGAGGCCCGGCGGTTCCAGGTAAGTTCAATGCCCGCGCGGCTGCCGGTAACGCCGGCACCAGGCGAGCATCAGGACCGATGTCCCGGCGATGCCGTAGATCCAGATGTTTCCGGAAACGTCCCCGGCGATGAGCCGCTTGCCGGGCTCCAGCATCGACCACCAGCCGGCCAGCATGTAACTAAGCACGCCGCACACCGCCGCCGGGATCACAGACCGGAAGGCGGCGCCGAGCAGCAGCTGCACGGAGCCGAGCAGAACCAGCGCCGCCACAGCGCCCCAGGGCAGGACGACGCCGGACAGCGCCCACTGCTGGCGGTGCAGGGCCGTCCCTGCAGCGGCAACAAATAGAGCTGCCGGCATGGCGACGGCAATGCCGCCTGCCATGCCGGCAGCTCTATTGTTCACGAGAGTGATGACCGGAACGTGCCGGGATCAGACCTTGGCGCGGGCGCGGTTGGCCTTGGCTCGCTCGTTGGTGTCCAGGATGACCTTACGGATGCGGATGGACTCCGGGGTAACCTCAACGCACTCGTCCTCGCGGGCGAATTCCAGGGACTCTTCGAGGGTCAGGTCGCGCGGCGGCGTCAGGTTCTCGAAGGTGTCGGAGGAAGCGGCACGCATGTTGGTGAGCTTCTTTTCCTTGGTGATGTTGACGTCCATGTCATCGGCGCGGGAGTTCTCGCCAACAATCATGCCCTCGTAGACCTCGGAGGTGGGCTTCACGAAGAAGGAGCCGCGTTCCTGCAGGTTGATCATGGCGAACGGCGTCACAACACCGGCGCGGTCGGCGATCATCGAACCGTTGGTGCGGTACTCGATCGGGCCGGCCCAGGGCTCGTAGCCCTCGGAGATGGAGGCTGCGATGCCGGCGCCGCGGGTGTCCGTGAGGAACTTGGTGCGGAAACCGATGAGGCCACGGGCCGGAACGATGAACTCCATGCGGCACCAGCCGGTGCCGTGGTTGGCCATGTTGGTCATACGGCCCTTGCGGGCAGCCATGAGCTGGGTGACGGCGCCGAGGTACTCTTCCGGCACGTCGATGGTCATGTGTTCCATCGGCTCGTGGATCTTGCCATCGATGGTCTTGGTGACAACCTGCGGCTTGCCGACGGTCAGCTCGAAGCCTTCGCGGCGCATCTGCTCCACGAGGATGGCCAGCGCGAGCTCGCCACGGCCCTGGACTTCCCAGGCGTCGGGACGCTCGGTGGGAAGAACCTTGATGGAGACGTTACCGATCAGTTCCTTGTCCAGGCGGTCCTTCACCTGGCGGGCGGTGACCTTGGCGCCCTTGACCTTGCCGGCCAGCGGCGAGGTGTTGATACCGATGGTCATGGAGATCGCGGGATCGTCCACGGTGATCAGCGGCAGCGGCTGCGGGTTCTCGGCGTCGGTCAGGGTCTCACCGATGGTGATCTCCTCGATGCCGGCGACGGCGACAATCTCGCCCGGGCCGGCAGATTCCGTGGGGACGCGGTCCAGCGCCTTGGTGGCCAGCAGTTCGGTGATCTTGACGTTCTTCAGCTCGCCGTTGGCACGAGCCCAGGCGACGGTCTGGCCCTTGCGCAGGGTGCCGTTGTAGATACGGAGCAGAGCGAGGCGGCCCAGGAACGGGGAGGCGTCCAGGTTGGTGACGTGCGCCTGCAGGACACCGTTCGGGTTGTACGTCGGCGCCGGGATGTGCTCAATGATGGTCTTGAACAGCGGCTCGAGGTCCTCGTTCTCCGGAGCGGTGCCGTCTGCCGGCTGCTCCAGGGAGGCGCGGCCAACCTTGGCTGCTGCGTAGACGACCGGAACTTCGAGAATCTTGTCCAGGTCGAGGTCCGGAACTTCGTCGGCGAGGTCGGAGG
The DNA here is from genome assembly GCF_031454875.1 of Arthrobacter oryzae. Taxonomy (GTDB): domain Bacteria; phylum Actinomycetota; class Actinomycetes; order Actinomycetales; family Micrococcaceae; genus Arthrobacter; species Arthrobacter oryzae_D. The sequence goes on along the minus strand of NZ_JAVDRQ010000002.1, from coordinate 531,735 downwards.
CCAGGCCCAGGAGCAGGTCCATGGACTCGTGGACGACTTCTTCGATCCGCGCGTCGGGGCGGTCGGTCTTGTTGACCAGCAGGATCACCGGCAGGTGCGCGGCGAGGGCCTTGCGAAGCACGAAGCGGGTCTGGGGCAGCGGGCCCTCGGAAGCATCGACGAGGAGCACAACGCCGTCAACCATGGACAGGCCGCGCTCCACCTCGCCACCGAAGTCGGCGTGGCCCGGGGTGTCGATCACGTTGATCGTGATGGTCTCGCCCTTGGAGGACGGTCCGTTGTAGGCCACCGTGGTGTTCTTGGCCAGGATGGTGATACCTTTTTCGCGTTCCAGGTCACCGGAGTCCATGACGCGGTCTTCGAGGTGGTTATGCTCGGCAAAGGAGTTGGTCTGTTTGAGCATGGCGTCGACCAGCGTGGTCTTGCCGTGGTCAACGTGGGCCACGATCGCGACGTTGCGCAGGTCACTGCGCGATGCAGTGGCTACCGCGGTGTTGGTGGTGGTTTCAGACATGCGTTATTGCTCGATTCAGTGGTGAAGTCAGCTGTGGTATCGCGACATTTCCAACCGGAACGCACGACGGATGAGACCCTTTGGCACAGGGCACCTGCTACAAGTCTAAGCGCTATGTCATTTATTGGCCTAAAAACGGGAAATTGGCATGGTTCCGGGCCCGTTACAGGATCGTCACCGCAATGGGACGAATAGTGCCTAAAGTTACTGGATATTCCCCGTGCTATGCCCCATCATTACGGTGATAACAGCAAAGCAAAGCCCGGAGACATAGATGCGAAACGCCTCGGCTCTGACCCGCTTCGTCGCACCTATGATCGCCGCCGGCGTTCTGATGGCCGGCTGCGGGCAGGCACCACCAACACCAGACGCTGCCGCGGGATCCACCGGTCCCGCCGCCAGTGTGCAGGCGTCGCAGCCGTCCCCGGAAGCCGTTGCCCCCAAGGCGGCAGCCGACCCCCGGAAATCAGCAGCCGCCCCCGTTGCCGCGGCGCCGGGCGAACCGGTTGCTGCCGGCGCTGCCGGTAAGGCACAGCTGGCCCAGGCACCGGACCCGTCCACCATGGCGCCGGGCTCCGTGTACAAGAACCCGGCTAACGGTCGGAACGAAGTCATTGTGGCCAACATCAGGCGGACAGCGGTCCTGATTGGCGATTCCCAGTCCGAACCGGAAGCCGGCTGGCCCCGCCAGGGACTGGCCGCCGTCGGCTACAACGTCTTCTTCTGCGGCCGCGGCGGCACCGGGTTTGTTGCCTCGAACGGCAAGACCGGGAACTACATCGACGCGCTCCAGCGCGGTGACTGGCAGCTCCCCTACGGTTCGCCGGGGCTTGTGGTCATCCAGGGCGGCGGGAACGATGCCGCGCGCGGCGCCACTGACGCCCAGATCGTGGCCAACGCCGAACGCCTGATCTCGTCGCTCAAGCAGCGCTATCCCGGGGCCAAGTTCGCCATGATCGGCACCCTGGCCCGCGGCATCAACTACGGCGGCGGCCGCCGGTCGCAAGTGGATGCCCTGCTCGGTACGGTCGCGGCCAAGCACTCCATTCCCTTCGTCAGCGTGGGCGACTGGCTGACGAAATACAACCTGGCAAAGGACCTGGCCGACGGCGTGCATATGAACAACGTCGGCCACAAGGCATTGGGTGGCCTGCTGGCCACCAGGCTGCAGGAACTGGGACTGCGGGCTCCGGCTGAGCTGGCCACCTCGGCGTTGCCGCTGGGTTAGCCGGGCGTCCCGGCTCCAGTCGCCGTCCACGTATTAGGACGCCGTATTAAACAGTGAGAGGAGCCGGTGCCCGCCCCATCGAGGGCGGGCACCGGCTCCTTCTTTATGGGGATGCCTTAGGCAACTTCGGGCGGCAGCATCAGCCGCGCGCCCGGAATGGCGTGGAGCAGTGCCTTCGTGTACTCCCGCTGCGGAGCGTCGAAGACGTCATCCGTTGAACCGGTCTCAACCAGCCTGCCCTTCTCCATGACGCACACGTGGTCCGCGATCTGGCGGACCACTGCAAGGTCGTGGGTGATGAACAGGTAGGTCAGGCCAAGCCTCGACTGCAGGTCCGCGAGCAGGTTCAGCACCTGCGCCTGGACCAGCACGTCGAGGGCCGACACCGCCTCGTCGCAGATAATCACTTCCGGGTCGAGGGCCAGTGCACGAGCGATAGCAACGCGCTGCCGCTGGCCGCCGGACAGCTCGTTCGGGTACCGCTGCATGGTGGACTGCGGCAGCGCCACCTGGTCCAGGAGCTCACGGACCTTTTTCTCACGGCTGGCCTTATCCCCGACCTTGTGGGTCCGCAGCGGTTCCTCGATGGTCCGGAAGATGTTGTACATCGGGTCAAGGGAACCGTAGGGATCCTGGAAGATGGGCTGCACGCGGCGGCGGAAGGCGAAGATCTCCTTGCTGTTCAGCGTGGAGGTGTCCACGCCGTCGAACACGATTTTCCCGGACGTGGGCTTCTGCAGGTTCAGCACCATCTGCGCCACAGTGGACTTGCCGGATCCCGACTCGCCCACAATCGCCGTCGTGGTGCCGCGCCTGACGTTAAAGGAGACGTCATCGACGGCGGTGAAGTCGGTCGACTTCCCGAAACCCGAGCGCAGTTTGAACACCTTGCGGAGGTTCTGGATCTGCAGCACGTCTTCGGTCACGCTCGGCTCGACAACCACCGGCTCGCCGGGAGCCAGCAACTCGTCCGAATCCACACCGAGTTCCTTGGCCACCTGGATGCGCCGCGACGCCAGGGACGGTGCCGAGGCGACAAGCCGCCGGGTATACGGGTGCTGCGGGTTCTGCAGCAGTTCCAGGGACGGGCCGGCTTCCACTACGTTGCCCCGGTACATCACCACCACCTTATCCGCGCGTTCGGCTGCGAGGCCCAGGTCGTGGGTAATGAGCAGCACGGAGGTACCCAGTTCCGAGGTCATCGTTTCGAGGTGGTCAAGGATCTGGCGCTGGACGGTGACGTCGAGTGCGGACGTGGGCTCGTCGGCGATGAGCAGCCTCGGCTGGCAGGACAGGCCGATCGCGATCAGCGCACGCTGGCGCATGCCGCCGGAGAACTCGTGCGGGTACTGCTTTGCCCGCCGTTCGGCGTCGGGAAGGCCGGCCTCGGAGAGAACCTTTGCGACGTCGGCCGGTCCGCAGGGACGGCCGTTGGCCCGCAGCGTTTCCTTGACCTGGTAGCCGATCTTCCAGACCGGGTTCAGGTTGGACATCGGGTCCTGCGGGACCATGCCGATGGTGTTTCCGCGCAGCTCGATCATGCGCTTTTCCGAGGCATGGGAAATGTCCTCGCCGTCGAGCAGGATCTGCCCGCCGGAGACCCTGCCGTTGCCGGGCAGCAGGCCGATGGCGGCCAGCGCCGTCGTCGACTTTCCGGAGCCCGACTCCCCCACAATCGCGACGGTTTCACCGGGCATGATGGTCAGGTGGGCGTTCCGCACGGCCTGGACCTCACCGGAACCGGTCTTGAAGGAAATGGCGAGGTCGCGGATTTCCAGGAGCGGCTTGTCGGCCAGGTCAGCCTCACGGATTCCGACATCGGATGTTGTCATGATTGCCTCGTTCATCGTTGACGGCTCTTCGGGTCGAGGGCGTCGCGCAGGGCGTCGCCGAGCATGATAAAGCTCAGGACGGTAACGGACAGCGCCATTGCCGGGTACAGCAGGATGGCCGGGTTGGTGCGCACGGACGACCTGGCGGCGGCGATGTCATTGCCCCAGGACATGATGCTGCCGGGCAGCCCGATGCCGATGAAGGACAGCGTGGCCTCCGCCACGATGAAGACGCCGAGTTCCATGGTTGCCAGGACGATGATCGGCGCGAGCGCATTCGGCAGCACGTGCCGGACCAGCGAGCCGATGCGAGAAACGCCCAGCGAACGGGCCGCCGTGACGAAGTCGGCGTTGCGTACTTCCATCACGGCGCCGCGGGTGATGCGGGCCATCTGCGGCCAGCCCAGGGCCACGAGGATCATGACCACGGTCCAGACGCCGCGGTTGTCCCGCATGAACGGAAGCTGCGAGACCACCAGCGCGCCCAGGACCAGCGGGAGGGCGAAGAAGATGTCTCCCAGACGGGCTATCACAGCGTCGATCCAGCCGCCGTAGAAGCCTGCGATGGCGCCGAGGGTGACCCCGATGAGGGCGACAAAAAGCACGGAGAAGACGCCCACCATTAGCGACGCCTGGGTGCCGTGGATGATGCGGGAATACACATCGCAGCCCTGGAAGGTGAAGCCGAGCGGGTGCCCTGCCGCCGGAGCGCCGTCGGAATTTGCCAGCTGGCAGTTGTTGTTGGGCGCCACCTGGGTGAACAGCCCCGGAAAGAGCGCCACAATGATGATCAGGGCGATCATCACCGCGGAAATGATGAACAGCGGACGACGGCGGAGCTTGCGCCAGGCATCTGCCCAAAGGCTCAGCGGTGCCTGGTCTGCTTTGAGCGAGTCCGTTGCGAGCAGAGGGGTCTCCTCCACGGGGGCAACGAAGTGCTCGATTACGCGATTAGTTTTCATAACGGATCCTCGGATCAAGCCAGGCGTACAGCAAATCGACCAACAGGTTGGCCATGACGAACACGAGCACCAGGACGCTGACAATCGCGACGACGGTGGGGCCCTCGCTGCGGATGACCGCCTGGAACAGCTTCTGGCCGACGCCCGGGACGTTGAAGATACTCTCCGTGACGATGGCACCGCCCATCAGGCCACCGAGGCTGGCGCCCAGGTAGGTGATGACCGGAATCATTGAGTTGCGCAGGATGTGGGTGACCACGACGCGCGGCCGTGACAGGCCTTTCGCCGTGGCGGTGCGGACATAGTCGGCGTTCATGTTTTCAATCACCGAAGCGCGCGTGAGCCGCAGGACATAAGCGAAGGAAACCAGCCCCAGCACCGTGGCCGGCAGGATCAGGTTGCCCCAGTCGGCGGTGGCTCCAACGGTGGGTTTGGCCCAGCCGAGCTGCACGCCGATCAGCAGCTGCAGGACGAAGCCAAGCACGAAGGTGGGGATGGCGATGACCACCAGGGACGCGATAAGCACCGTTGCATCGAAGACCTTGCCCTTGCGGAGTCCGGCGATGAGGCCAAAGGTGACGCCGAAGACAGTCTGGATAATGAGGGCTTCGACGGCCAGCATAACGGTGACGGGGAAAATCCGGCCCAGGGACGCCGCGATGGGCTGGCCGGTGAAATCGACGCCGAGGTTGAACGTGAACAGGTTCTTGAGGAAGAGACCGTACTGCACCCAGAACGGCTGGTCGAGGTTGTACTGCTGGCGGAGCTGCGCGATGACGGCTTCGCTGGGGGGACGGTCGCCGAACAGTGCGCGGATGGGGTCGCCCGGCAGGGCAAAGACCATGAAGTAGACGAGCAGCGTGGTTCCGATGAACACCGGAATGATCTGCAGCAGGCGCCGGAGAATGTACTGGATCACAGCAGCGTCTCCTGAGCGTTAAGGGGGCTAAGGGGGATCATTAGGACAGCTTTCGTGCCGGTTCCAAGGCTATGGGGGCCCGGCTTTGTGGCCGGACCCCCATTAGCTTTTGACGTGGATTTTTGTTCCGAGGACTACTTGGCGGTGATGGCCCAGTACTGCAGGACACCGTTCCAGCCGGAGTCAACATTGCTGACGTTCTGGCTCCAGACGGCCTGGCGTGCCTGATACCACAAGGGCAGGTTCGGGAGATCCTGGAACAGGATCTCCTGGGCCTGGGTGAACTTCTTGTTGGCGTCGTCCGTGGACTTCGCCGCCAGGCCTTCGGTGAGCAGCTTGTCGAACTCAGGGTTCGTGTAGGCCTCGTAGTTGGCGCTGGCCCCAGTCTTCAGGACGGGTCCCAGGAAGTTGAACAGCGAGGGGTAGTCTGCCTGCCAGCCGGCACGGGTCAGGCCCGGCAGGTCCTTGGCGGTGCGCAGCTTAAGGATCTCTGCGAACTTGGCGAACGGCTGGCCTTCGGCCTTGATGCCCAGGTTGTTCTTGAAGTTGTTGGCAACGGCGTCGATCCATTCCTTGTTGCCGCCGTCGGTGTTGTAGGCAAGCTGCAGGGTCTGGTCGGCCGGCCACGGGCTGATGGCATCTGCCTTCGTCCACAGTTCCTTCGCCTTGGCGGCATCGAACTTCAGGACATCGGAGCCGGCAACATTGTCGTTGTAGCCGTCAACGGCCGGGGACGTGAAGTCCTTGGCCGGGATGCGGGTGCCGGAGTAGATGACCTTGGTGATCTCTTCGCGGTTGATGGCCATGGACAGCGCCTGGCGGCGGAGCTTGCCGGCTTCGCCTTGGAACTCGGGCAGGTAGCCCGGGATGTTCAGGGTGGCGTTGCCTGCATACGGCTTGTTGAGGTGGTTCTCAGGGAAGTCCGTGGTGTAGGTCTTGAGGGCGTCCGTCGGCAGAACGTCCGTCACGTCGAGGTTGTTGCCCTGGATGTCGGTGTAGGCCGGCGCCGGGTCGGTGTAGAACTTGAAGGTCACGCCGCCGTTTTTGGCAGCACGCGGGCCCTGGTAGTCAGCGTTCCTGACCAGTTCGATCTGGCTGTCGTGCTGCCAGGCACCTTCCTTGGCCATCTTGTACGGGCCGTTGCCAACCGGGTTCTCACCGAACTTTTTCGGATCCTTGATGGCGTCAGCAGGCAGCGGCATGAAGGCGGAGTAGCCAAGGCGCAGCGGCCAGTCCGCTTCAGGCTGTGCCAGCTTGACGGTGATGGTGGAATCGTCCTTCAGGGCCAGGCCTGAGAGGGTCTCTGCGGTGGGGGCCGGGACGTCGATGTCCTTGCCGTCCGCGCCCTTCTCCGTCTTGGTGGCGCTGACCGCGTCATAGCCTTCGATGGATTCGAAGAAGCTGCTGTTGCTCTGCGCGTTCGTGCTCAGGGCGGCGAAGTTCCACGCGTCAACGAAGCTCTTGGCGGTCACTGCCTCGCCGTTGGTGAACTTGGCGCCGGACTTGACCTTGATGGTGTAGTTCTGGCCGTCCGGGGATTCGATGGACTCGGCCAGCGCATTGACGGACTTGCCGCTGGGGTCGTAGCTCCGCAGGCCCTCGAACAGGAGTTCGACGACGCGGCCGCCGTAGACTTCGCCGGTATCGGCGGGCATCAGGGGCTTCTGCGGCTCGTTGCTGTACGCCGTAATGACCTTGTTGGGATCGCCGGCAGCCTGGCTGGCACCTTCGGTGGAGCCGCTTCCGGCGCCGCATCCGGTCAGGGCGAGGGCTGCGATCGCAACCATGCCCAGTGCTTTGGAAGTGCGCGACAAACGCATTCCGCCTCCTATGAGTTGTGGGAGTTGAGTAGGGAAATCTTGTGCTTCCCTGGCAGGCCGGGCACAGAGTTTTCCTGTGACGTGGCATACATAAGTGAGTAGCCTAACCTCAAGATGTCCAAATAATGGAACTCCGTTGCCAAACCGTGACCGGGTCACAATTTGACCATCGGAGTCAACATCGGAGCATTTCAAGTCACATGTTACTCACTGGTATGCTTCCCCTGATGTGACGGACGCTACTCCGCTCCACTCGCCATCAACTGTGCCCGCAACTCCCTCCGCTCCCGCTGTTTTTCGGGGTCCGGAAGGGGCACCGCAGCGAGGAGTCGCTGGGTGTAGGGCTCCTGCGGATTGCGCAGGATCTGGTCCCTGGTGCCCTGCTCCACGATCCTGCCCCGTTGCATCACGCAGATACGGTCGGCCAGGACGTCGACCACTGCCAGGTCGTGCGTTACGAACAGGCAGGCGAAGCCGAGGTCCTTTTGGAGGTTCTGGAACAGTTCAAGCACTTTGGCCTGCACGGACACGTCCAGCGCCGACGTCGGCTCGTCCGCCACCATCAGCTTCGGTTTGAGCGACAGGGCCCGGGCGATGCCCACACGCTGCTTCTGCCCGCCGGACAGCTCATGCGGGTACCGGTTGCGGTAGCTCCTGGGCAGCTCAACCTGGTCCAGGAGAGCCTCGATCCGCTTCTGCAGGGCGCCTCCCTTGGCTTCGCCGGCAAGGAACATCGGTTCGCCAATGCTCTCGCCGATCGGAAGGCGGGGATTCAACGACGACGACGGGTCCTGGAACACCATGCCGATGTGGCGCCGGACGTGGTGCAGCTGTTTCCCGTTTTTCTTGGCGGCGGAAATATCCTGGCCCACCACCCTCATGGTGCCTGCTGCAACAGAGAGGAGCCCCACGGCGGCCCGCCCGATGGTGGTCTTGCCCGAGCCTGATTCGCCCACCAGCCCCACCACCTGGCCGGGGTAGATCACCAGGTTTGCGCCCTCCACAGCCCTGAACGCCGGGACGCGGCCCTGCTTGGGGTATTCGATGGCAACATCGGTAAGTTCCAGGACGGGTTCGCCCTGGGGCCGCTCCGCGGCCGCGGCGGCAAGCGCCTCAGCATTCTCCTGCTCGCGGCGGACCAGGTCCTCATGGCCCACCGAATCCAGTTCAGCATGGGTGGCGGCAGCCAGTGCCGCGGTGACATCCACCTCGGTGCCATTCACCGCACCGCCCTGGCCGAGGTGCGGAACCGCTGCCAGCAGCGACTGCGTGTATTCATGCCGGGGGTTGCGGAAGACCTGTTCGGCCGTTCCCGTTTCCACAATCAGCCCCCGCCGCATGACGGCGATACGGTCCGCCAGGTCGGCTACCACCCCCATGTCATGGGTGATCAGCACAATGGCGCTGTCCAGCTTGTTCCGCAGGTTGCGCATGAGGTCCAGGATCTCGGCCTGGACGGTGACGTCCAGGGCTGTGGTGGGCTCATCGGCAATCAGCAGTTTGGGATCGCACGAGAGCGACTGCGCGATCATGGCACGTTGCCGCTGGCCGCCCGAGAGCTGGTGGGGGTAGGACCTGAACGCCTTCTCCGGGTCCGGCAGTTCCACGAGTTCCAGCATCCGCAGGGCGCGTTCCTTGGCCTGGTCCGGTGAAACCTCATTGTGGAGGCGCACGGTTTCAACGATCTGCGCGCCGACCGTATACACGGGGTTGAGCGCGGTCATCGGCTCCTGGAAGATCACGGCAACATCCTTGCCGCGGACCTCCCGAATGTTGGCGGCATTGGCTCCGAGGAGTTCCTTGCCGGAGAGCCGGACGCTGCCGGAAACCCGGCTGTTGCTGGGCAGGAGGCCCAGCAAGGCCATGGAGCTGGCGCTTTTGCCGGAGCCGGACTCCCCTACGATGGCAAGGACTTCGCCTGCCCGGACCTCATAATTCAGGCCAATGGCGGCCGGCACCCATTTCTTTTCCACGCCGAAGTCGACGCTGAGGTCGCGAACTTCCAGGACGATAGCTCCCTTGGCGGGCTCCTGCGCCCGGGCGGCGTCCTGGTTCGGGGTGATGTTGTCAGTCATGACGGGTTCCCTTCCGCCCAAGCCATGGCACCGGAGATTAGTGCTGTGGCCTGGAATCCTGAATTATTGGGGGCATGAGCAGTGTGCCGCACGCCGGAAATGTTGAAGTCTTCAAAGCCCGAACAAACAAATGGTTCGCCTGGCTGTCCTGGCTGGTCGCCGCCGTCGGCCTTATTGTCACGGCGGCGGCCGGCAGCCCGGCAGCGCTGCTGGGTACGGGCCCGCTGCTGCTGATCGGTTTTCTCGGCTGGCTGCTGTTTTGGATGCCGTCTGTGGTGGTTCATGACGGCGGCATCACCCTGGAGAATCCGTTCCGCTCCATCGACGTCCCGTGGGCCGCACTGGTGAACGTTGATACGCGGTACGCCCTGACGCTGGTCACACCGGCCAGGAGCTATGCCTCCTGGGCCGCCCCGGCGCCCGGCATCTGGGGCGGCCGGAATGCCCGTCCCGAGGATCTCAGGGGCCTTCCTTCCGCGACATACGGACCGGGACAGTCCGTGCGCCCGGGTGACCTGAAAACCACCGACTCCGGCCAGGCGGCCCGGCTGGTTCGCGCCCGTTGGGAAGAGCTCGTGGAAGCGGGTGCGCTGGACGCCGGCCATGCCGATACGACGGCGGTGAGCGTGCGGTTTCGCTGGACGGCGATCGCCGCCACCGTGGTGCTCCTTGCCGCCAGCTATTGGGGCGTCGCAGTTCCGTAGGGCGGATGCCCGGACAGCCCGCATTCAGTCGCCCGCAGACCCGTCGGCTGCAGGAGCCGGAGCCTTCTCCGGCTCTCCGGCAGGCTTGGTGTCCTTGGCCTTCTTGGCGTTGAACTTCTTCTGCCTCGGATCGAACGCGTCTCGCAGCCCGTCACCGATGAAGTTGATACTGAGGCAGATCAGCACAATAAACAGGCCCGGGAACCAGAACAGCCACGGCCGGGTGGAGAACGCTTCCTGGTTCTGCGAGATGAGCAGCCCCAACGAGGTGTCCGGGGATTTCACGCCGACGCCGAGGTAGCTCAGGGCCGTTTCCAAGAGGATGGCGGCGGACATGGTCAGGGTCACGTTGACGATCAGGACGCCGATGGCATTGGGCAGGATGTGCTTGAAGATAATCCGCGCATTGCTTGCACCCGAGATCCGTGCCGCGTCCACAAACTCGCGTTCACGGAGGGTCAGGAACTCGCCGCGCATCAGCCGGGCCAGTCCGACCCAGCTGACAAGGCCCAGGAAGATCCCCAGGATCAGGATGCCGTTGCTGGCCGCGAAGCCGGAAAACCAGCCGCCCTGGTCCCTGCGGTTGACGGTCTGGGCCACGACGGCGGCAAGCAGCAGCACCGGAATGATGATGATGACGTCGGTGATCCGCATCAGGACAGCTTCGACCCAGCCGCGGAAGTATCCGGACAGGCCGCCGATCACAGTGCCGAGCAGGCCCGCGATGGTCCCGATCAGAACCATGATGGTGATGGACTGCTGGGCTCCGCGCATGGTCATGGCGAAGAGATCCCGGCCGATCCGGTCCTGCCCGAACGGGTGTTCGCCCCAGGCCGGCGGCAGCAGCGACGCCGTCGGAACCCCGTCGTTGACCAGCGGCGAAACATCAAGGTGATCGTATTTCCACCAGCCCGGAATTCCCGCCCAGCCTACCGAGGTGAAGGCAAGCAGGAAGATGAAGACAAAGATGAACAGGCCGGCGATGGCTCCGCTGTGGCCGAGGAACCGCTTGCGGACAATCTGCCCCTGGCTCAGCCCCTTCGCTTCCGGCTCGAAGGTCGCGCCCGGCGGCCTGGGGTGTGAGTGCTCTGCGAGGAATTCTTCCTGCTGGGTTGGCTGGCTCATGCCTTAATCCTTACGCGGGGATCGAGTGCGGAATACGCAAGGTCTGCTATCAGGTTGAACACCATCGCGGTCACGGCCACGCAGACGAACACGCCCATGACGGGGTTCGGGTCAGTGTGCATGATGCCGTCCAGGAAGAGGAACCCCATGCCTCGCACCGAGAACACTGTCTCCGTGATGACGGCACCGCCGATGAGCGCCCCGATATCGAACGCCACGATGGTGGCGATGGGAATCAGCGCGTTCCGGAATGCGTGGCCCATCACTACGGACCGCTCGGAGAGTCCCTTGGCTCGGGCTGTCCTGATGTAGTCCATGTTCATGATTTCCAGCATGGAGGACCTGGTGAACCGGGTGTAGCTTGCCAGCGAAACAAGGATGAGGGCCATGGTCGGAAGAATCAGGTGCGTAAAGGTATCCAGGCTCAGAACCCAGAAATCGCCCTGGATGTTGGGGGTACCGGCACCAATCGTGGCAATCGGCCGCCCCCTGACCCTGCTGTTGTTGAAGTAGCTTGGCCATGCCTGCATGAAGCGGTCCATCAGGATGAGGCCGCCCACAAGGAAGGCTGTTATCCCGGCGGCGCGCATCGACTGGCCGCGATCGTAGCCGCCCATCAGGTAGCCCGTTCCCACACCCACGCCGATGGTCGCGATGCCGAGCAGGACGATCATGAGCGCCGTCGCCTCGTTCAGCAGCGGCTGGACGGCGAAGTAGGCAACCACTCCGAGCGCCACGACGATCAGGGAGGACTGCAGGGCACGCCTGTTCTTGAGCCCGGCCACGAGGACCGTCACGGCGAAGGCCAGGCCCACGCCCGCGATGGCAATGACCACCGGACCAAGTCCGGGGTTCCGGAACCACTGGACAACGGAGAAGTAGATCAGGATGAGGCTGGCCGCGAGGAACACAATGCCGCCTGAAACAAGCCTGCGGCGGACAGCTCCACCGACGGCAACCGCCACGATCAGGCCCGTTATGGCGCCGATCCCCAAGGCAACGGGCAAGGGTATTTCGGGATTACGAAGGAAATTGTTGAAGCCGATGGCTCCGTATTCCTTCAGGAGCACGGCAACCCAGAAGATGGGAAGCGAGAAGAACAGGAACGCCATGAACGTCACGCCGTAGTCGAGGGCACTGTACTGCCGGAGCGCTGTGATGATGCCGAGGGCGATGCCGATCAGGATGGCCAGTACGGTGGCGCCGGTAACAAGCGTCAGGGTCTGGACCAGCGCGAAGCCCAAAGCCTCCGTTATCGGCTGCCCTGCGATGTTCTTGCCGAGGTCGCATGAGCCGCCGAACGGAACCAGGCATTTGGCTGCTCCGCCGAGCCATTTGAAGTAGCGGAGGGGCGCCGGTGTTTCCAGGTCGAGGAGCTCGCTGCGGGCGTCCATGAGCTGTTGTTTGTTCGCGGCACTGGTGGCACGGAATTCCTCCAGTGGATCTCCGGACGACGCTGTCAGGAGGTACACGAGGAACGATGCCCCGAGAAGTATGAGTGCGGCAGTAATAAGCCGCCGGACGATGTACGTCACCATGGTGGGAAGCCTCGATATCCGGGCCGGGATCTCTCCGTGCCCATCGCAGAATCAGTCCGGCTTGCCGAGTGAGGTGGGCGGAAAGCCGGCAGAATGCCGGTGGTGCCGGCGAAGGCGCCGGGACGCTGCTGCTTTTGTCCCGGCGCCTTCACCTGCTGTTCGCTCGCTGAGCGGGGGCTTTACTTCTCAGCCCACTCCCAGAAGTTCCACCAGACACCGGTCTGGTTCGGCATGAACTTCACTCCGGTGATGCGGTCGCTGTAGGCGTCCACACCAACTGACTGGAAGAGCGGGAGGCCGTAAGCGGAATCCCAGATCCTCTTGTCGATCTGCGTAATCAGCTCATCCTGCTTGCTGCGGTCGGTGGTGACGATCAGTTCGTCCATCAGCTTGTCCGCTTCCGGATCGCTGAACTGGTTGAAGTTGGATCCGTTGCCGGTGCGGAAGATCTGCGGTACGCCGGAAACGCCGACACCGGGGTTGATCCAGCCGAAGATGGTGGCGTCGTAGCTGCCGTCGCCCAGGGCCTTGCCCCAGTCGGAAGCACCCAGGCCGCCGTCAACGATCTTGAACCCGGCCTTCGTGGCCGACTCGCGGATCAGGGAGAAGGCATCAACACGGTTCGGGTTGTCCTTGTTGTACATGATGCGGATCTCAGGCGTCTTGCCGGCGAGGAGTGCCTTGGCACCGTCGATGTCCACGTCCTGGTAGGCCGAGGAACCGTTGTTCTTCACAGACTCCTCATAGGCTGCCTGGGCCGGAACGAACAGCTGGGAGTCAAGGGGCTTGGCTTCCGGATCGAGCTTCTTCACGATCTTGTCGACGATGTCCTTGCGCGGGACGGTCTTCATAAACGCCTCACGGACGCTCTTTTCGGCCAGCGGACCGGAGTAGTTCAGGTCGATGTGGTCGTAGGAGAGCTGGTTGCCCTGCTCCACGGTCACGCCCTGGCTTTCGAGTGCCTTGAGCTGCTCGATGGTGTCTGCCGAAGCCTGCGGAGCAATGATGTCCGCTTCGCCGTTCTTGAGTGCCTGCACCTGCGCCGGAGCGGAACCAATGTACCGGACGGTGATTTCGTCCAGGCTCGCTTCCGGTCCCCAGTTGTAGTCCTTGTTGCGGACCATGGTCAGCGACTGGTCCTGCGTGACGCTCTTGACGATGTAAGGGCCGTTGGAGAGGTAGAGGCTGGGATCCGAGGGCAGGGTCTTGGTGTCGAACCCGGTGTTCCAGAAGTCGGCCATGGCCTTCAGCTTCTCGTCGGCCGGCTTGGGGGCCTTGGCGTCGCCCTTCGGCTTTTCCTTGAGGTAGTCCACCAGTGCCTTAGCGTCGCTGAGGCCCGCCTTCTTGGCCATGACGTGGGCCGCGATGTCAATGCCCGGACCACCAAGGATGGTTTCCCAGTCAGCAAAGGGCTTGGTGTACTTGATGGTCATGGTGCGGTTGTCGTCGCCGAGCTCGGGGAAATCCGTGAGCTTGAGGCCTGTGGGGTCACCCGCGTACGAGAAGTATTGGGTACCCGTCTTCGCCTCTGAGTCGGCGTCGTCGTAGTAGCCCGAGAACGCTGCCCACTGCAGCAGGAGGTCGGCGGCCGTGACAGGGGTTCCGTCGGACCATTTCACGCCCTCGTTGATGGTGTACTTGACCGTCAGCGGGTCATCGGAAGTCTTTTCCATCTTGCCGAACTTCTCGTTGCGAACAACGTTCAGCTGATTGTCGATGTAGTAGAAACCCGAGTGGGTGGCATAGCTGATCTTCGAGTTGATGTCAGTGTTGCCGTCGGCAGTGTTCGGGTTGAACGTGTTGAAAGCGTTCACCTCGACCACCGTGGCTGAGCCACCCTGTTTGCCGGCAGTGGCGCTGGACGGGGTTGTCCCGCCGCTGTTGCCGGCGCAGGCGCTGAGAGCAAGCGCGGCAGCTGCCGCGACGCCTACCGCTTTGGAAATACGACCGAAGCGCATTCCGCCTCCTATGTTTCTGTGGTTTGAAAAGACCGCCGCTGTAAGCGCCGGCCAGACCGCCCATTCCCCCAGTGAGAATGTGGCTGGTCTCACATGAGCAGTAGCCTAAACCCGAAAAGTGCGCAGGTGGGACCAAAGTTGCCCATGAGTAAAGGTTGTTACCGAGCTGCAACAATGGGCAGGAGGAGCCTGTTTAAATCGTTGGAGAACCTTGACGCGCCTAAGGCTGGCGGGACTGTCTCTGATCACAGCAAAAGCCCCGATTCAAGGGAATCGGGGCTTTTGCAGTTAATGCTCAATCACTGACTGTGGCTGTGGATCCGGGTGCTACACGTTGAAGCGGAACTCCACCACGTCGCCGTCGGCCATCACGTATTCCTTGCCTTCGATGCGGACCTTGCCGCGGGATTTGGCCTCGGCCATCGAGCCGGCCTCAATGAGGTCATCGAACGACACCACTTCGGCTTTGATGAAGCCGCGCTGGAAGTCGGAGTGGATCACGCCGGCGGCCTGCGGTGCAGTGTCCCCCCGGTGGATGGTCCAGGCCCGGGTCTCCTTGGGGCCGGCCGTCAGGTAGGTCTGCAGTCCGAGCGTGTGGAAACCGACCCGTGCCAGCTGGTCGAGGCCGGATTCGTCCTGGCCATTCATCTCCAGCATCTCGCGGGCTTCTTCCTCATCCAGCTCCACGAGGTCGGATTCCAGCTTGGCGTCGAGGAAGATGCTGTCCGCCGGTGCCACCAGGGCGCGCAGCTCTTCCTGCTTTTCCGGGCTTCCGAGGATTCCTTCGTCCGCGTTGAAGACGTAGATGAACGGCTTGGCGGTGAGGAGGCTGAGCTCCTTGAGGTGCTCCATCTCGAGTTTGTCGCTCTTGACCGAGGAGAAGATCGTGTCGCCGCGTTCTAGGACTGCTTGCGCAGCCTTGATGGCAGCCAGCTCCGCTGCCTCGCGCTTCTTGATCTTGACTTCTTTTTCGATCCGGGGAATCGCATTTTCGATGGTCTGAAGGTCGGCAAGGATCAGCTCGGTGTTGATGGTCTCCATGTCCGAGCGCGGATCCACCTTGCCGTCGACGTGGATGACATCGGGGTCATCGAACACGCGGACAACCTGGGCGATGGCCTCGGCCTCGCGGATGTTGGCGAGGAACTTGTTGCCCAGGCCTTCGCCCTCCGACGCGCCTTTCACGATCCCGGCGATGTCCACGAATGACACCGGGGCGGGCAGCAGCCGCTGGGATCCGAAGATGGCCGCCAGCTTCGCCAGGCGGGGATCCGGCAGGTTCACGACGCCGACATTCGGCTCGATGGTGGCGAACGGATAGTTCGCGGCCAGCACCTGGTTGCGGGTCAGTGCGTTGAAAAGGGTTGATTTGCCGACGTTGGGCAGTCCGACGATGCCAATAGTTAGAGCCACGAGCATTGATTCTACCGGTAATCGGTCCGGAACTCGCGGCCGCCGGCAGAAGCGTGCGTCTGCGCTAAAAATGTCAGGGGGCCGTGCCAAAGTGAACACATGGACGCTTTTGCACTGATACTTGCCCTGCTGATGCTGATTCTCGGCGCCGTGATTGGCACCGCCTTCACCTATGTGGTGTTCCGGCGGCGGAACCTTGCCCTGGAGCAGGATTTCGACGGCGTTTCCGCCCGCCTTTCGGAGGTCAGCGCCCAGTTCGCGGCTGCCGACGCCGAGCGGCGGCTGCTGTCGGCACAGAACAGGGAGCTTGGCGAGTCACGCAACCAGGACGGCAGCGTCCTACGGGCACTGGCACCGGTCGCGGAGAAGCTCACGGCTGTCCAGCAGCAGGTATCCCTCCTGGAGCGTGACCGGCTGGAGCAGTACGGACAGCTCGCCCAGCAGCTGCAGGAAGCCCGCCTCTCCGACGAACAGCTTCTCCGCTCAACCCATGCCCTCGAGTCCGCCCTGAGGTCCAACAGCGCCCGCGGCCAGTGGGGCGAAGTTCAGCTGCGGCGTGTGGTGGAAGCCGCCGGCATGCTTCGGCACGTGGATTTCCATGAACAGCACCACAGCGCCGGGGCGGGAAACGCCGTCCGGCCCGACCTTGTGGTCCAGCTCCCCGGAGCCAAGCAGCTGGTGGTCGACGCCAAGGTGCCCCTGGCGTCCTACCTTGAAGCCCAGGACCTGGGGCCCTCCTCGGGCCGGCAGCAGCACGGGCCTGCCCTCAACGGCCAAAGTGCCCTGTTGGCGGCGCACGCAAAGGCATTGAAATCCCATGTGGACGCCCTGAGCAGCAAGAAGTACTGGGATATCCCCGGCAATTCACCGGAACTGGTGATCTGCTTCCTGCCGGCGGAATCCATTTTGGCCGCCGCGCTGGCGGCCGACCCCGGCCTCCTGGATTATGCCCTGAACAAAAATGTTGTGCTCGCCTCCCCCGGCACACTGTTGGCCGTCCTGAAGTCGGTGGCGTTCACCTGGCGGCAGGACGTGCTGACGGACAGCGCCCGGGAGCTGTTCGAGCTGGCACGGCAGCTCTACGAGCGGATGGGAACGCTCGGCGAAAATGTAACCAAGCTGGGCTCATCCCTCAAAACTTCCGTCGACCGCTACAACTCGATGGTCGGGACGCTCGAAGCACGGGTCCTGCCCACTGCGCGGAAACTCAACGCCCTTGAAGCCGAGGGGCTGACCACGCCGCCCGCGATCGAGGTGACGCCGCGATCAGTGGCTGCCCCGGAACTCCAGTCGGAGGAATCAGCCGCGTAATCCCGCGGCAAGGGAGGAACCCCTGATCGGGTCAGGCCCGCGCTTTGCGTCCCCCCAGGGCGCGGGTCACGTCTCCGGATTTCTTCAGCGTCGCGCGAAGCTCCTTGGGCAGCGAGAAGAGCAGATCTTCCTCGGCTGTGACCACTTCCTCCACAGCGCCGTAGCCATAGTCCGCAAGGAGCCGAAGCACGTCCTTGACCAGCACTTCCGGAACGGAGGCGCCGGAGGTGACGCCAACCGTGGCCACCCCTTCGAACCAGGCCTCGTCCACTTCGTTGGCGAAGTCAACGCGGTAGGAAGCTTTTGCGCCGTATTCCAAGGCAACCTCAACGAGGCGCACGGAGTTGGAGGAATTGGCGGAACCCACCACAATGACCAGGTCCGCCTGCGGGGAAATCTTCTTGATGGCCACCTGGCGGTTGGTGGTGGCGTAGCAGATATCGTCGCTGGGCGGATCCTGCAGCGTCGGGAAACGATCCTTGAGCAGCCGGACCGTTTCCATCGTTTCATCCACGCTCAGCGTGGTCTGCGACAGCCAGATGACTTTTTCCGGATCCCGCACCGTCACCTTGTCCACTTCGTGGGGGCCATTGATGATCTGGATATGCTCGGGGGCTTCACCGGCGGTCCCTTCAACTTCCTCATGGCCGTCGTGGCCGATCAGGAGGATGTCAAAGTCGTCCTTGGCAAAACGGACAGCTTCGCGGTGCACCTTGGTCACCAGCGGACACGTGGCGTCAATGGTCCGCAGACCGCGGTCCTCGGCCGACTGCACCACCGCGGGAGACACGCCATGGGCCGAGAAAATCACCAGGGCACCTTCGGGGACCTCATCGGTCTCGTCAACGAAGATGGCGCCCTTCTCCTCGAGGGAGCTGACCACGTGGACGTTGTGGACGATCTGCTTACGGACGTAAACCGGCGGACCGTAGTGCTCCAGCGCCTTCTCAACTGCAATAACGGCGCGGTCCACTCCGGCACAGTAGCCGCGTGGAGCCGCGAGCAGCACTTTCTTGGGACCTGACACCGGAGCCGCAGCCAGCACGTCCTCGGGCGAACGGCGCCTCCGCGGAATTGAAGGCATGGGGATGGAGACAGCTGAGGTGGTCATTGTTCAATGCTACCGGGAACGCAGGGTGCGGCCGGCGCCGGCAACAACGCGGAAAATGACACCGGCCACGATGAGGACGCCGCCGGCGATGAGCGTGGCCAGGATCCACTGCCCGAACCGGTCGGAGGATGCCGCAACGAACTCGCTCTTGAAGATGTCAGCCACCTCGTTCCCGCTGGCCGTTCCGGCCACCGCGAGGCCCGCTGCGTCCGAACCCAGTTTCCAGACCGCCGCCAGCACCAACGCTCCGGCTCCGGCGCCCGCCAGCACAGTCCAGCGCCGCCGTGCGGTAACGAACCCAAGCAGCAAGGCGATTGACGATCCCGCCGCCAACGCGTAACTCATGGGCGCGTAGACCGACACCTGGTCCACGAGTTGGCGCTGGCTGGGCTGCCCGATGTCGATCAGCGTCTGGTCCGGCGCTTCCAACGGCACTTTGGTTGCATCCGAAATCTGCCGGATCAGCAGGCCCGCCAGAGGTGCCACATCCAGGGTGAGGGACGTCGACGGTTCCGCCTCCGAGGAGGCGGTTCCGGAAGCCGTGAAATTGAGCGCGTGGCTCCTCCTCAGGGTTTCCTCCCACGCCGCGGGGTAGCCGGGGAGTGTCGTGAGTGATTTGGCGGCGGAGTCCAGGATCGGCTGCACCAGTTCGGCGAACGGTTCGGGAATCTGGCCGGCCGGATCGATGCTGCCAACCGCGGCGGAAGCCAGCCTTTCCTGGAAGACGGCGTCCTTGCCCAGCGGGCCGGCGAGGGACACAAAACCGTCCTCCTGGACAATGTTCCGGTCCACCCAAATGGCCGGGACGGCGACGGCGGCCAGCAGGAGTCCAAGGACGACGGCAGCAGCGGAGACAAAAGTGCGCAAGGGATTCCTAGGTTTGGTGGGCGGTACTGCCATCCTAGGGGCGCCGGCAGGGAAGCGAAAATGTCGGCGGACAGTGATAGAGCTATGGATAGAGTTGATTCGGTTTGACGCTATTCCGTTTTGAAGCACCGCCACCGCAAAGGATTCCCATGCCCCAGGCCACCACCACAGCACGGTCCACCCGTGTCTGACACCACGCCCGCGGCAACAACGCTTCCGGCAACGGCTGCCGATACAAGTCCGGACAACCCGTGGCCCTTGCAGCTCCTGTCCCAAAAGCTCAAGGCCCACATCGACCGAACTCCCTCGGCCTGGGTCGAAGGCCAGGTCATCGAGTTGAACCGCCGCGGCGGCAGTGCCTTCATGACGCTCCGGGATGTCGACGCCGAAATCTCGCTGCCTGCCTCAATCTGGTCGAATGTGCTGGACCGCCAGGAGGTTCCGCTGGAACGGGGCTCCAGGGTGGTGGCCCTCCTTAAGGCGGAATTCTGGCTCAAGACCGGACGCCTCAACATGTCCGTGAAGGACATCCGGCCGGTGGGGCTCGGAGACTTGCTGGCGCGGATCGAGCGGCTCCGCCACGCGCTTTCCCTGGAAGGTCTCTTTTCGGATTCCCGAAAGAAGCGCCTGCCTCTCCTCCCCCACCGGATCGGGCTGATCACAGGACGCGATTCCGACGCCAAAAAGGACGTGCTTCGCAACGCCGCGCTCCGCTGGCCCGCCGTCGAATTCGAGGTCCGGGAAGTGGCCGTGCAGGGAAATACCGCGGTGTCACAGATCATCCGCGCACTGCGGGAGCTCGATGAGGATCCCCATGTTGATGTCATTGTCATCGCCCGCGGCGGCGGGGCGCTGGAGGACCTGCTCCCCTTCAGCAATGAGGACCTGATCCGGGCGGTATCCAGTGCGTCCACGCCGGTGGTCAGCGCGATCGGCCATGAGGCGGACCGGCCCATCCTCGACGACGTCGCCGACCTTCGCGCCTCGACGCCAACCGACGCTGCCAAACGAATCGTTCCCGATGTAGCGGAAGAACTCACCAGGGTCCGGCAGGCCCGCGACCAGCTCCGGCGCGGCGTGACGCGGCTGGTGGAACGTGAATCCGACCGGATGACCTCGTTGCGTTCGCGGCCTGTCCTCGCCTCACCGGAAGTCATGGTCAGCACCCGGGCAGAAGACGTAGCCCGTCTAAGCAGCCGCTCACGCGCTGCCATCGGCACCGCAGTGCTGAGGGCCGCCGACCAGATCGTTCACCTCCGCAACCAGGTGCGTTCGCTCTCCCCGCAACAAACGCTGGACCGCGGCTACGCCGTCGTGCAGGTGGCTGACGCGGAACGCGCGGATCAGCAGAGGGCCGTGGTGCGGCACCCGTCGCAGGCACCGGAAGGCTCCGAATTGTTCGTACGCGTCGCCGGCGGCAGCTTTTCCGCCCGTTCAACCGGCAACCACCGGGTTTCCGACAACTGAATCAGCGCGGTGCCGGCCAGTTGCCGGCACCGTCCAGTCCACTTACACCAGCAGGGAGCAGCACAATGGCAGCAGAACAGAAACCGAACGCGGACATCGATGGACTGAGCTACGAGGAGGCCCGCGAACAGCTTGTGGCCGTGGTGGGCAAGCTGGAAGCCGGCGGCGCCAGCCTGGAGGATTCACTCGCTTTGTGGGAGAGGGGCGAAGCGTTGGCCAAGCGCTGCGAGGAATGGTTGGAAGGCGCGCGCAAACGACTGGCCGCGGCCAGGAACCAGGCCGGTCCGGAGTCCTAGCCGCTGCTCGAATAGTGGAGCAAAACCACGCCGTTGCCGAACGTTCGCGTCCCCTTGAGGCTGAGGTTCATCCGGACATCAGGGACCTCGAACAGCGGCCGGCCCTGCCCCAGCACCACGGGATGGACGAAAACCTGAAATTCATCGACCAGGCCCTGCCGCATGAAGGTGGAGGCCAAATTGACGCCGCTTAGGACGATGTCGCCGCCGGGCTGCTCCTGCAGTTCCGTGATCTGTTCCGGCACGACGTCGTGCAGCACCGATGTGTTCCAGCCCGCCTGCGTAAGGGTCCGCGAAAAGAGGAACTTGGGCATGTCGCACCAGATCCCGGCGAACTCGACCAGGGGCGCCGAGAGGTCCGGATTCCGGCGGGCCGTGGGCCATAAACCGGCCATCAGCTCATAGGTGACTCGCCCGTACATGAAGGCGCCCAGCGCCCGGAACTGCTCATTCAGGTAACGGAGGATTTCCTCGTTCACCAGATGCCAGCTGATGTCCCGGTCCGGCCCCTCGAAGAATCCGTCCACAGACACCGACGACAAAAGTATGATTTTGCGCATTCGAGTACCTCCCGTGCCGGCGAAAGGCGTTGCCGAAAGTGCGCGTCAGGACTTTTCCACCAGAGCGCGCTCCAGGGCAACGTCGAACTCGGCGGCGGGCCACTGCAGGTTCAGGTCTTCCAAGGCGTGGAGCAGCAACTGCTGCACGGCGATGCGCGCGTACCACTTCCTGTTCGCCGGGACCACATGCCAAGGCGCCACCTCGGTGTGCGTCTTCTCGAACGCTGCCTGGTAAGCGGCCATGTAGTCGTCCCAGAAGGCGCGCTCCTGCAAGTCGCCGCTGCTGTACTTCCAGTGTTTCGAGGGATCATCCAGCCGTGCGAGGAGGCGGGCTTTCTGTTCCTCCCGGCTGATGTTCAGCATCACTTTGACGATCCGGGTGCCGGACGCCGTGAGCCTTGCCTCAAATTCGTTGATCGCCGTGTAGCGTCGCTCCAGCTCGTCCGGGGAGGCCCAGCCGCGGACCCGGTGGATGAGGACGTCCTCGTAATGGGACCGGTCGAAGACACCCACCATCCCGGCTGCGGGCACTTCCTTCTCGATCCGCCAGAGGAAATCGTAGGCTTTCTCCTCGTCGGTGGGCGCCTTGAACGCCTTCAGTTGCACACCCTGCGGGTCCATGGCCCCCACGACGTGTGCCACGACGCCGCCTTTTCCCGCGGTGTCCATTGCCTGGAGGATCAGCAGGACGCGCTTAGTGCCACCAAACTTGGCTTCGGCGAACAATTTCTCCTGCAAAGTCGCCAGTTTGCCGTCGAGTTCGGCAAGAAGGGCCTGCCCGTCCGATTTGGCGCCCGCATATCCCGGCGTTGAATCAGGGTCCACATCCGCGAGCTTGAATCCGTCGCCGGCGGCGAGGATCCCGGAGGGGTTTTCCTTGAACGTTTCGATGCTTGCCATGACTAGCCTTCCGCCGCTGTGCCACCAGTCCGGAGCGCCGCGTCCCGGCGGCGCACTTCCGGCTGCCGCCGCCCGGGATCCACCGGGCGGCGTGCTGCCATCAGGCTAGTTCCCCTGGTACCGGCTCAGGAAGTCCCCCATGCGGCCAATTGCCTCTTCGATGTCCTTCACGTTCGGCAGCGTGACCATCCGGAAGTGATCCGGCCGCACCCAGTTGAAGGCACGCCCATGGGAGACGAGGATCTTCTGCTCGCGGAGCAGGTCCAGGACAAACTTTTCGTCGTCGCGGATATGGAATACCTCGGGGTCCAGTTTGGGGAACAGATACAGCGCCCCCCTGGCTTGCTGCGTGCTGACTCCGGGGATGGCGTTCAGCATGTCGTAGGCCTTATTCCGCTGTTCCAGCAGGCGCCCGCCGGGCAGGATCAGGTCGTTGATGCTCTGGTATCCGCCCAAGGCCGTTTGGATGGCGTGCTGTGCCGGCACGTTGGCGCAGAGGCGCATGTTGGCCAGCAGGCTGATGCCCTCTAGGTAATCAGCGGCGTCTTTTTTGGGCCCGGAAATCGCCATCCAGCCGGCCCGGTAGCCGCACACCCGGTAAGCCTTGGACAGTCCGCTGAAGGTCAGGCACAGGACGTCGTCGCCGGTGAGGCTGGCCAGGTTCACGTGGACGGCGTCCTCGTACAGGATCTTCTCGTAGATTTCATCCGCGAAAAGCACCAGCCCGTGCTTTTCGGCCAGTGCGACGATCTTCTTGAGCGTCTCTTCCGGGTACACCGCACCGGTGGGGTTGTTCGGGTTGATCACCACGATTCCCTTGGTGCGCGGGGTGATCTTGGCTTCGAGGTCGTCCAGGTCCGGCTGCCAGCCGGAGTCCTCATCGCAGAGGTAGTGCACCGGCCGGC
The DNA here is from genome assembly GCF_031454875.1 of Arthrobacter oryzae. Classification (GTDB taxonomy): domain Bacteria; phylum Actinomycetota; class Actinomycetes; order Actinomycetales; family Micrococcaceae; genus Arthrobacter; species Arthrobacter oryzae_D. The sequence goes on along the minus strand of NZ_JAVDRQ010000002.1, from coordinate 508,230 downwards.
CGCTCGCGAGGGCCACGGAGGCGGTCCACAGCGGGTAGTCCGGCGTCGGGATGAGGACCTCGTCGCCGTCGTCCAGGAGCGCCATGAGCGACATGGTGATGAGCTCACTGACGCCGTTGCCAAGGTAGATGTCGTCCACGTGGATGTTCTGGATCCCGCGGGTCTGGTAGTACTGCGACACCGCGGTCCGGGCGGAAAATATGCCGCGGGAATCGCTGTAGCCCTGGGCATGGGGCAGATGGCGGATCATGTCCACCAAAATGGCGTCCGGCGCTTCAAAACCAAACGGGGCCGGGTTTCCGATATTCAGTTTGAGGATGCGGTGACCCTCTGCCTCCATCTGCTGGGCGGCCTGAAGAATCGGTCCACGGATGTCGTAGAGGACATTATGAAGCTTGGTGGACTGCTTGAATTCTGCCATCCATCAAATATGCCATATGGAGGATGTACTTCAGCTGAGACTTGACTCACACGGGAAACCGGCAGCCTCCCGCCCGGCAAAGCTCCCTTGACCGTCGGAACAAGGACGGCGGCTGCCGGACCCCGTGAGGTCCGGCAGCCGCCGTCGTGCGTTCCGGAGTGGAGCCCGTGGTGCGCTTCGAGCTACTTAACCAGGCCCTTGTCCTTGAGCCAGGCCGCGGCTGCGTCCTTCGGGTTCTGCTTCTGGCTTCCGCTGACCGCCCGGTTAAGGTTGATCAGGTCTTCCGTGGTGAGGATCTTGGACACGGAGTTGAGCGCCTCCTTGGCCTTGTCCGTCATCTTGGCCTTGTTGTACAGCGGAAGGACCTGCTGGGCGATGAAGTTGTTCTTGGGGTCCTCCAGGACCACCAGGTCATTGTCGGCGATCGCGGGCGTCGTGGTGTAGATGTCCGCGACCTGAACCTGGTCCTCAAGCAGTGCCTTAACGGTAATGGGGCCGCCGCCGTCGCTGAACGGTTCCAGCTTTTTGGGCTCGCAGCCGTAGTTCTTCTTCAGGCCGGGGAGTCCGTAGGCGCGCTCGGCGAAGGTAGCCGGGGCACCGACCACCAGCTCGCTGCAGACCTTCGCGAGGTCTTCAATCGACTTGAGCTGGTACTTTTCGGCCGTCGCCTTGGTCACCACCATGGCGTCCTTGTCCTCAGCCTTGGAAGCCTCCAGCACGGCCAGCCCTTCGGGCAGCTTGGCCGGGAGGGCCTTGTAAATGTCCTCCGCGGACACTTCGGCGGCCTCCTTGTTCACATGCAGCAGGAGGTTGCCGCTGTAGTCGGGGATGACGTCGACGGAACCGTCCTGGACGGCCTTGAAGTAGACCTCGCGGGAGCCGATGTTGGGCTTGGTGCTTGCAGTCACGCCGGCCGCGTTCAGGGCTCCGGCGTAGACCTCGGCAATGATCTGGCTTTCGGGGAAGTCGGCAGAACCGATCACCAACGCGGAACCTGATCCCGAGCCGCCCGTGGCAGGTGCGCTTCCCAGGGGGTCAGACCCTCCGCCGCACGCGGACAAAGTCAGGGCAAGCCCGACGCCGGCGGCCAGACCGCCGAATGCGCGCCGGCCCAGGACTCTAGAGTGGGTTTCCTTCATGACGTACCTCCTTGAACAACAGGCTCCGCGGACACGGGCTCTGTGAGATCAACCGGCGCCTGCTGGCTCCGGTCCGGCGTGGCAGCGGCTCTCCTGGACAGGAACAGCCTCTGGAAAACGGCGAGAATCAGATCGACGGCAATGGCCAGACCTGCTATCAGGAGCGAACCGCCCAGCATCTGCGGAAAGTCGGACAGCACCAGGCCGTCGAAAAGGTACCGGCCCAGGCCGCCCAGATTGATGTATGCAACGACTGAAACGGTGGCGATCACCTGCAGCACGCCGGTCCTGAACCCACCGAACATCACCGTCAGGGCATTCGGGACTTCCGCCCGGAACAGCACCTGCAATTCAGTCATACCCATGGCGCGGGCGGCGTCCACCACGTTCCGGTCCACGCTGGCAATCCCCGCATAAGTCCCCGCGAGGAGCGGGGGCACCGTGAGAATCACCAGGGCCCAGATCGGAGGCATCAGTCCGATGCCCGCCAGGAGGACGAAGAGAGTCAGCAGGCCAAGGGTAGGCAGGGCCCGCAAAGCCCCTGCCAACGCAACAACTGCCACCCGGCCGCGCCCTGTGTGGCCGACATAGAGGCCGATCGGGACTGCGATGGCCGTGGCGATCACCATCACGAGGCCGGTGTATTGGAGGTGCTCTGCCAGCCTGACGGGTATTCCCGTACTCCCGGTCCAATGCAGCGGGTCGCCCAGCCACTCGAACGTGTCGGTAAAGACATTGCTCATGCGGAGGCACCCCCGGTCCTGACATCGGACAGGCGCTCGGCCGCCGAGGGGAGATCAGCCTTGTCCGTTCTGGCTGCTGCCCTGGTCCACGGGGTCAGGAGCCGTTCCAGGAGCACCAGCACGGCATCCATCACCAGTGCCAGAACCAAAATGGCAATGATGCCGACCACTACCTCGGTGATGAAGCCCCGTTGGAGGCCGGAGGTGAAAAGCATTCCCAGGTTTCCGATGCCCAGCAGGGCGGCAACGCTCACCAGCGAGATGTTGCTGACCGACACCACGCGCAACCCGGCGAACAGCACCGGCAGGGACAGCGGGAGATCAATCTGGAGGAACCGCGCACCGGGCCTGAAGCCCATCGCGACCGCCGCCTGGCGGAGGTCGTCATCCACCGAGTCGAAGGCGTCCAGGGCCGCCCGCACCAGGAGGGCCACAGCGTAGATCGTGAGTGCCACAATCACATTGACCGGGTCCAGCACCCTGGTCCCCAGGATTGAGGGCAGGATGATGAACAGTGCGAGGGAGGGCACCGTATAGAGCAGGGACGTAGCCGTAACCACCACGGAGCGCACGGTCCTGCTACGCCGGGCGAACTGGGCGAGCGGAATCGAGAGCAGCAAACCAAAGACCATAGGCAGGATGGCCAGCACCAGGTGCTGGCCGGCGAGCTCGAACACCCGTCCGCTGTTGGCCAGGAACCATTCCATCAGTGGGCACCCTGCCGGACCAGCCGGGCCGATTCAATGACCGCCAGCACCTCATCCGCCTTGAGGACGCCGGCAAGCCGGCCGTCGGCGTCCACGGCAACACCCAGCCCTGAGGGTGAGGAGAGCGCCGCGTCCAGGGCCCGGCGGAGGGTCTCCCCTTTCCGGAAAAGCGATCCGCCGGGGATGAGCGCCGAGCCCGCCCCGGGGTTTGTCCAGCCCAGCGGCCGGGATTCGGTGTCCACCACGAGCAGCCAGTCGTCGGCGGCAGAATTCGCCGCGCCGGCCGCCAGATCGCGGTGGCTTACGGTAGGCACATCATGGAGGATGACGGCGTCGGACGGGCTGAACGCCAGGTGCCGGAACCCCCGGTCCTTGCCCACGAAGGACGCCACGAAGTCGTTGGCCGGTGCGCGCAGGATTTCCTCCGGTGTGGCGTACTGTGCCAGCTTGCCGCCGGTGGCGAAGACGGCCACTTTGTCCCCGAGCACCGTAGCCTCGTCGATGTCATGGGTGACAAACACGATGGTCTTGGCCAGGTCGCGTTGCAGCCTGAGGAGTTCCTGCTGCAGTTCGTCGCGGACCACCGGATCCACGGCGCTAAAGGGTTCGTCCATGAGCAGAACGGGCGGGTCGGCCGCGAGGGCGCGTGCCACGCCCACACGCTGCTGTTGGCCGCCTGACAGCTGCGAGGGGTAGCGCTTTCCGAGCACCGAAGCGAGCCCCACGACGTCGAGCAGTTCCTGGGCGCGCTGGCGCGCCTCCGCCTTGGAGACCCCGTTCAGCCGCGGGACCGTGGCGATGTTGTCCAGCACGGAACGGTGCGGCATCAGGCCCGAGGACTGCATAACATAGCCCATGGACCGGCGCAGCTGCGCGGCGGGGACGGACGTGACGTCCTTTCCGCCCACGGTGATGGTGCCCGAGGTGGGTTCCACCATACGGTTGATCATCCGCAGTGATGTGGTCTTTCCGCACCCGGACGGACCAACAAAAACCGTGATGGAGCCTTTGTCGATGGACATGGTCAGGTTGTCCACGGCCGGCTGCCCGCTCTGATACTGCTTGGTGACGCTCTGGAATTCGATCATGGCTTCAGCCATTTCCGGGCTTACCTAACTGTTGGCGGCAACATCGGACGGACGGGCCAGAAGATCATAAGCTCACTGATTTTCGGCTGTAAAGCAGGTATTACACAGCGTAACCAGCGGCCCCGCCAAAGTCAGCGGTGTCGCGGCTACCGTAAGCATTCGGTGACCTGCGCCTTTTGGATGGGTGGCGGCGCCGGAAGCCAGTAATGATCAATCCGGCACCGCTGCTGCTCCTGGCCGCGGATCACCTGCGCTTCCGTTTACCCCGCTTTCCGTCCCCGCCTGCGCGGTCGCCTGACGATTCGTGTCCATAGCGCTCGGCGGCCCGCTGGCTCTTGCCGGCTACCACCACCTTCTGGTGCCATTCCCGCTGGTAGGCCCGCCGCGCCGCCGCGTCGTGCCGGCGGTTCAGCGCCGCAAGCTCACGTTGGAGCTTGAGGTAGCTCTCCCACCGGCGCATGTCCAGCGTCCCGACGGCGATCGCTCCCTGGACAGCGCAGCCGGGTTCCCGGTCGTGCGCACAGTCGGCGAAGCGGCACTGTCCAAACAGCTCCTCCAAGTCGCCGAACATCTCCCCCATCCCGTCGTCCGCGTCGAAGAGCCCGAACCCGCGCACCCCGGGGGTGTCCATGAGCACGGCTCCCCCTGGCAGCGGCACCAGCTCGCGGGACGTGGTGGTGTGCCGGCCCTTGCCGTCGCCCGCCCGGACCGGACCGACTTCCTGGACGCGGTGCCCCGCCAAGGCGTTGATCAGCGTGGATTTCCCCGCGCCTGAAGGCCCCAGCAGGACCAGCGTCCCGCCGGCCGGCAGGTGACCGAGCAGTTCATCGAGGCCATCGCCGTGTTCTGCGGAGGTGGTGACCACCTCCACGCCGGCGGCCTGCAGGATGACCTTTCCGACGACGTCGTCCGCGATGTCGGCGAGATCCGCCTTGGTGATGATCACCAGTGGAGTAGCCCCGGAATCCCACGCGGCCACGAGCGTCCGCTCGAGCCGGTTGTGGGTGAGCGGCCGGTCCACCGGCACCACGACGCCCACCACATCCACGTTGGCGCCCAGGACCTGGGCTTCCGAGGACGCTTCAAACGCCCGCTTGCGGCTGAGCGCCGACTGCCTCGGCAGCACGCTGATGATGGCTGGTTCCCCCACGGCGTTGGCACCGAGCCAAACCCAGTCCCCCGTAGCAGGAACGTCTCCGTGGCTCGGATAAGGCAAGTGCCGGAATTCCGCCGCTCCGGCGACCAGGACCCTGTTCCGGTCGACGCGGACCACCCGGCCCGGGTTCTCTCCGCCCGGAACGGGATGTGCCTCAAACAGCGCTGCCGTTGAAGGTGTGAAACCGAACTGCACGGGACCGGCCAATGCCGGAGACCCGTGAGGTGAAGTTGAGTTGTTGGTTGCCAAATAATCTGCGGTCAGCATGTGACCGGAAGTTGTATTCAATGGAAAACCTCTGGTGAGGCCCCGTTGCATGGACTCCGCTGTTTGAGTCAGCCGGCGCGGAATTCGTTCGCGGTGGCTCGGGCCCGATGATTCAGGCCCTGGGATTCAGGCGAGTGCGGTTCAGGACATGCGATGGTCCGGGGCAGGGATAATGACTTTGCTGAGGCGCTTGGCGCGCAGGAATATTGCAGTCATCGTCTCCACCTCCCCGTGTCTACGGCCACGACTTCGCGTGGCGCCGTCCGCTGCACCGGCACTCCCGCCGGCGGCTTTTCAAGGGTAAACCGCCGGGCACCAACTTGGCTAGGGGTCGCGGGCAGGGCTGCTGCGGTAACCCGGGCGTTGGGCCTAGAGTTGGTCTGTGACCAACCTTGAAGTCAGCCCCAGGGAAGAACTGTGCCCGCCCGGACAGCCCGGAGGTTACTCCGGTAACGGACCGTGCCTGCAGTTTTGGCCGGCGCGGGAAGTGCCGCTGGGAGGAGTCCGGGCCATGAACGTGCTGCGGACTCTTCCGCAACGCGGCCTCCCCACGGTGGGCGCCTGGTGTTTCCTGGACAGCTTTGGTCCGGACCGTGTGGCCATGTCCGTCCTGCCGCATCCGCACACCGGCCTGCAGACAGTGACCTGGCCGCTCGCCGGCAACATCAGGCACCGCGACAGCGTGGGCAGCGACGTGATCGTTCGACCCGGCGAGCTCAACATCATGACGGCCGGCCACGGTGTGTCGCACTCCGAGTTCGCCGTGCTTCCGTCCGGGCAGGACGACGGCGGGGTGGAGCTTCCGCTGCAGCGGGGCCTTCAGCTGTGGGTCGCCCTGCCGGACGGCGAGCGTCACCGGGCCCCGGCCTTCGAGCAGCACCGGGACCTGCCGGAAGTTGCCGGAGCCGGCTTCACCGCAACAGTCATGGTGGGAAGCTTCGCCGGAGTGGCCTCACCGGCCACGATGTATTCTCCGATCGTCGGAGCGGATATCAGCTGCGTCGGCCCCGTCACGCTGCCGCTCGACCCGAAGTTTGAGCACGCGGTGCTTGTGCTCGACGGCGGCATCACCATCGACGGCCAGGACGTTCCGCCGGGTCCTCTGGGCTACCTCGGCACGGGCCGCCATGTGCTTGAACTGGACGCACGGCCGGACACCCGCTTTGTCCTGCTGGGCGGGGAACCGTTCCAGGAGGAGCTGCTGATGTGGTGGAACTTCGTGGGCCGGACCCACGACGAGGTGGCTCAGGCGCGCCAGGACTGGGAGGCGCAGGCAGAGCTACCGGACCCTGACGCCGAGGCATCCCGCTTTGGCCTGGTCCGGGGCCACGGCCCGGACGCGGGGGCCGAGGCCGGACGCATCCCTGCTCCGGCACTCCCCGGCGTCAGGCTACGGCCCCGCACGCGTTCCTGACCGCTACCGCTGTTCGGCCACCAACTGCAGGACGCCGAAAACGGGATCCTGCTCCAGGACACGCACATCCGTTACGCCTTCGGCGGCAAGGCTGCGCCTGAAGGATTCCTGGAGCCTTGCCACGTTCATGCCGAGGCCGCTGCCCAGGATGACCGGACCGTGGATTCCCAGTTTCTTCAACGCCTGCCCGGCCAGGTCCGCCAGGTCCCGGCCCGCCTGCTCAATCAGCGCCTGGCTGGCCTGGTGACCGGCGTCCGCCGCCTCGACCACGAGCCGTGCCTGCTGCGCCCAGAAGCGGCGCCCGGTCTCTGGCGAGTGGAACAGCGCAATCAGCTTGTTGGGATCGTCAATGCGGCAGGATTGCAGCAGCGCCGTGGTGAGTTCGTCGGTCTCCAATCCCTGGTTCATTCGGCGGAGGCTGTAACGGACAGCTTCGCGCCCCAGCCAATATCCGCTGCCCTCGTCCCCGAGCAGGTAGCCCCACCCGCCGGCGCGGGCCTCCTCGCCCTGTGCGTTCTTGCCCCAGGCCGCGGAACCGGTGCCTGCGATCACGGCTACGCCGGTGCTTGCCCCGCCGGCCGCAAGCAAAAGCCGGGAGTCGTGGACCACTGTGATTTTCGCGCCGGGCACGTGCGGAGCGATCAGCGCCGCGAGCGCAGCTGCGTCTTCGTCCGTGTCGATTCCGCCGGCTCCGGCGTAGACCTGGGTCACTGTGCCTCCGCCGATCCGGGCAAAGAGCTCGGCCAGGTTCAGCACCGCTTCCTCACGGCTGACGTTCTGTACGTTTGAACTGCCGACGCTTTCATCGGCGATGGCCCGCCCGTCCTCGAATCGGACACCGCGCGTCTTGGTTCCCCCGATGTCCAGGCCGATCACTGCGCCGGCCGGCGCACCGGCCTGGGGAGCGGGCGGCGCGGCAGGGGCACCAACGGTGGAAGGAACAGAATCCGTTGCCGGCAGGTTGTCAGAATTAGTCACGTGAACAGACTACTGAGTCGCTACAGGGAGCAGGGAATGACAGGCGCCATATTCGGTACAAGAATCGTTGCGGCTCCCATGGCCGGGGGCACGTCTACGTCCCGGTTCGTGCAGGCAGTGCACCACGCCGGAGGCGTTGGATTCCTCGCCGCGGGCTATAAAAGCCTGGAGGCCATGGCGGCCGAGGTACATGAGGTCCGGTCCTCCGGTGCAAGATTCGGCATGAACCTCTTCGTGCCTGACCGGACGCAGCTGAATCCGCCGCCGCCCGTCAAAGCGGCTTTGGAGGACTACCGGCGGAGTCTTGAGCCGGACGCCCGGCGGTACGGGGTATCGGTTCCCGCCCTGCGGCTCGACGACGATGACGAGTGGCAGGACAAGGTGGACGCCCTGCTGGCGGACCCGGTGGAGTTCGTCAGCTTCACTTTCGGGCTGCCGGAGCAGGATGAAATACGCGCGTTCAAGCGGGCCGGCTCCGTGGTCATTGCCACGGTCACCAGCAAAGCCGAGGCCGTGCTGGCCGTAGAGCGCGGAGCGGACGCCCTGGCCGTCCAGCACGGGAGCGCAGGCGGTCACAGCGGGGCCTTCCTGACCCCCGGCACCGCAGCGGTTTCCCCCGGACCCCGCACGACGGCGGACCTGATCGCCGAAGTGCGGGCCGCCGTCGGCGTTCCCCTGGTGGCGGCCGGCGGCATCATGGACTCCGCGGGCGTTGACTCCGTGCTGGCCGCCGGTGCCACAGCAGCCCAGCTGGGCACGGCCTTGGTCCGCAGTGACGAAAGCGGTGCGAGGCAGCTGCACAAGGACGCCCTCGGCAGCCCTGTTTTCACCGAGACCCGCCTGACCCGTGCCTTCACCGGCAGGCACGCCCGGGCCCTGGCCAATTCCTTCGTCAGGGACCATGAGGATGCCCCGGAGGGGTACCCCGCCATCCACCACCTCACCGCGCCGATACGCGCGGCGGCAGCTGCGGCAGGCGATGCTGAGCGGCTAAATCTCTGGGCAGGAACCGGCTGGCGGCAGGCGGCAGAGGGACCGGTCTCGGCAATCATTGCCAGGCTGCTGGACAGGTCCGAACGTTCCTGAACTGTCCGGAACGTTCGAAGTTGTCCTGCCGGCACACCCGGCCCGATGAGGCAGTGGGCGTCAGCCTTCCGAACGTGACCGGACGAGTCCGGTCAGCAGCCCCGGCCCTTCCGTCACCACCAGCTCCCGGAACAGCCTGACCTGGTCCGGCTCGGCCTCGGGCCCGCCGCGGCGCTCCCGCCATGCGAGGCCGATTTCACGGAATGCCAGGTCAGACACCAGCGGCACCTCCACCCAGCCAAGGTTGCCGGTATGCGGTGCAACAGTCCGGCCGGGAGCCGGCCCGCCGGGCGGCAGGATGCTGACCCCGAGCCCGGCGGACACCAGGCCGCGGACAGTATGGGAATCCTGGCTTTCGAAGGCGATCCGCGGGCGGATGCCGGCTTCGCGGAACAGTGCGTCCGTCAGCGAGCGCAGGCCGTATCCGGGCCTCATCGCCGCAAAAGGATCCTGCCTGATGTCCGCCATCCGGGCGCTGGTCCGGCCCGCCAGCGGGTGTTCATGGTGCACCACCAGACGCAGTGGTTCCCGGTACAGCGCCGCGGAGCCGATGCCCCGCCCCGCTGGTGCGATGGGCGCCGTCAGGGCGAGGTCAGCGGCGCCCGCCGCGAGATCCGCCAGGCACGTGTCCCGGGCGCCCTGGCTGAGGTCGAAAGCGGTCTGCGGGTGGCGGCTGCGGAAGAAGCTGATCAGCAGGGGCAGCGTCGCCTCGCCAAAGGTGTGCTGGAACGCCACTGCAATCCTGCCTCGCACCACTTCGGACTCGTGCCGCACCAGGTCCAGCCCGGTCCGGAACTCATTGAGGGCCGAGTCGATATAGGGCAGCAACACCTTGGCCGCCGGAGTCAGCCGGACTCCCCTGCCTTCCCGGACGAGCAGGTCTGTGCCCACCACGGCGCTGGCGCGGGCGAGCGCACGGCTGACGGTGGACTGCGGAATGCCCAGCAATTCCGCTGTTTCCGTTACGTGCTGGGTCCGCCCCAGCTCGGACAGGACGGGAAGCAGGGGCAGCAGCTGCGCCAGCTGCTTTTGCTCGATGTCCATCTCCAGCCTCCCGTATATTGATCCGTTTCTGCCATCTATTCTATGTAAATCATGCATTGGAAGCATGTCTTCCGGCCACTTACGCTTGTTTTATGCCCGCGCTTTCTACTCAGACCACTCCGAAACCGGAGCCGTGGCAGGGCCATCCGAAAGGCTCGTCGGCCTACGGAAGGCTGCTGGCGGGATTGGCGTTCGCCGGGGTGGCAACCTTCGCGCAGCTCTACTCCACCCAGGCCGTGCTGCCCATCATGGCGTCAGACCTGCAAATCACGGCGGCCGAAGCGGCCCTCACCATTTCCCTCGCGACCGTGGGGCTGGCCGTCACCGTCATCCCGTGGTCCTTCCTCGCGGACAGGATCGGCCGTGTCCGCGCCATGGCACTGGGCGTGTCTGCTGCGACCGTCCTGGGCCTGCTTACGCCCCTGGCCGCCACTTTTCCCGTGCTCCTGGGCCTGAGGCTGCTGGAGGGCATGGCGCTGGGCGGGATACCGGCGATCGCCATTGCTTACCTGAACGAGGAAGTCCACAAGGCGCATGCCGCGCTGGCCGCAGGGACCTACGTCGCTGGAACCACGCTGGGCGGACTTGCGGGGCGGCTTGTTGCCGGCCCCGTGGGGGAACTCTGGGGATGGCGGGCCGCAACATTGGCCGTCTCGATCCTGGCCGCAGCCGCCGCCGTCCTCTTCCTGCTCCTGGTGCCCCGCGCCCGCGGCTTCACCTCGGCACCGGCCAGCGGCTTCCGGGGCGCGGCAAGCACCCTGGCCGGCCACCTCCGCAATCCCCGCCTGCTGGCTCTCTACGTACAGGCGTTCCTGCTCATGGGCGGCTTCGTGGCCGTCTACAACTACCTCGGATTCCGGCTCTCCGGAGAGCCGTTCGGGCTTCCTGCCACCCTGATAAGCCTCATCTTCGTGGCGTACCTGTCCGGGACGGTCACGTCCCGGCTGGCCGCAGGCCTCACCGTGAGGTTCGGACGGCGGACCATCCTGTTGGCCGGCATCGTGCTGATGGTCCTGGGCCTGGCCCTGACCCTGACGCAATTGCTGGTGCTGATCCTGGCAGGGCTGCTGATCTTCACCGGGGGATTCTTCGCGGCGCACAGCATCGGGGCCGGCTGGACCGGAGGAATCGCCGCCACGGGGAGGGCGCAAGCAGCCTCACTGTACAACCTCGCGTACTACCTGGGCTCCAGCGCCATCGGCTGGGCCGGAGGCCTGGTCTTCCAGTCATTCGGCTGGACGGCGCTTGCCCTGTCGGTCATCGGGTTGGGATGTACGACGGCGGTGATCACCGCCGTCGTACATCCCGCCTCGGGTGACCGGCGAAAGAAAAATGCCGGGCAGCCGGAGCCGGCCTGAGCAGTAAGCTACTGCGTTCCCTCGATGGCCTGCACCAGGTCCGCCACAATATCCGCGGCGTCCTCCAGCCCCACGGACAGCCGCAGCAGCCGGGCATGGGGCTTTGCCTCGGCCGCAACGGGCCGGTGCGTCAGCCCCGCCGGGTGCTGGATGAGGGTGTCGATTCCGCCGAGCGAAACGGCATGGGTGATCATCCTGACCGCCGCCGGGATCCTCTCAGCGTGCTCCGCACTGGACAGTTCGAATGCCATCAGCGAACCCGGACCGGACATTTGGGTTCCCACTAACCCCAGGGGATCGCACTCCGGGAGTCCCGGGTAGCGGACAGCCTTCACCAGCCCGTGGCCGGCGAGCGCCGAGGCGACCTTGTGCGCGGTTGCCTGCTGCTGCCGGATGCGGACCGGGAGCGTGGCCAGGCCGCGGTGGAGCAGGTACGCCGGCCAGGGGCCCAGGATGCCTCCGGTCACGGCCCGGACCTGACGGAGCCGCGTGGTCCACTCCGGGGAAGCCGCCACCACTCCGCCCATCGCGTCTCCGTGGCCGCCGAGGAACTTGGTGGCGCTGTGCAGCACCAGCGAGGCGCCATGGCTGAGCGGCTGCTGCAGCACGGGGCTGGCGAACGTGTTGTCCACCAGGAGCGGGACGCCGTCGGCGTCGGCCGCCAGCCGCGCGATATCCACGAGCTCCAGGCTGGGGTTGGCGGGTGTCTCCACAATCACCAGCCCCGTGTCGGGCCGCAGAGCGGACCGGACACCGTCCGGCGCCGCAAAGGTCACGTCCGTGCCCAGGACGCCTGAGGCGAGGACGTGGTCGCTGCCGCCGTACAGCGGACGGACCGCCACCACGTGCTTCTTGCCGGCGGCCACCGTGGCGAGCAGTACTGCCGAGAGGGCTGCCATACCGGTTGCGAAGGCCACAGCCTCGGGCGCGCCCTCCAGGACCGCCACACCTTCTTCGAAGCGGGCAACCGTGGGGTTCCACAGGCGCTGGTAGACGGTGCTCTGGCCTTCCAGGTGCACCCCGCCGGTGGCCATCTGTTCGTAGGCCCGTCCGCCGTCGTGTACTGACGGGAGCGGTGCCGTGGTGGAGAGGTCAATCGGCACGGCGTGGACGCCCTGCTCGGTGAGGCCGTTCCGGCCTGCGTGGACAGCCAGTGTGTCTAGGGAATGCACGGGACTCCTTTGAATTATTCGCCATTGAATCCGGCAAGTATCTGGCAATAATTCGGAGTTTTATAGGGCCGGTGAATAGAACTGTCGGAAATTGAAGTTTATGATGAACTCATCACACTTTGAGGAGGCCCCGTGAGCAACGGTGCGAAGAATATTCGGCTCGGCGCGGGAACCGAACCGCTGGATGCCATCGACGAGCGGCTGCTCGCCGCCCTGGTGGACGACGCCCGGATTTCGAACAAGCAGCTGGCCGAGCTCGTGGGCATCGCCCCGTCCACGGCGCTGATGCGTACCCGGGCACTGTCCGAACGCGGCATCATCCAGGGCTTCGAAGCCAAACTGAGCCTGTCGGCCATCGGGCGTTCCGTCCAGGCCCTCATCGCCGTCAGGCTCCGTGCCCACGACCGCGAACAGATCGACCGGTTTACGTCCCGGGTGCCGAGGCTCCCGGCCGTGCTCTCCACGTTCCACACGTCCGGCTCGGTGGATTACCTGCTGCACATCGCTGTGGCGACCACCGAGGACCTGCGCGATTGGGTCCTGGATAACCTGGCAACCGATCCCGTGGTGGGCCACACCGAGACCACGCTCGTATTCGACCACATCCAGGGCAACCACGGGCCGCTGCCCGACTGAGTTTCCTGGAGGACGGCCGGATCGCGCTCAGCGGCTGGCTCCTAGCGCCAGATGTGGAGCCCGGAGTGCGCGGCGCCCATGATGTCGCTTCGCAGCACGTCCAGCTGCTCGCGGCGGAGCCTTGCGGCGCGTTCGCGTTGAGCCCAGTCGGAGAGAATGACACGCCGGCGTTCGGCCCAACGGACCAGAGCGGAGCCCAGTCCGGCCGCGGCCGACTCGACGACGGTCGGGCGGCGGTAGGGGCTGCAGGCCACTGAACCGGTAGCGGAGGCTGTGCTCATGGCACTTTCCTTTCAGGACTTCCTGGTTGTGCGTTCTCTGGTTGTGCACGCTCTGGTTGTGCACGCTCTGCTTGCGCACGCTCTGCTTGCGCACGCTGCGGCGAGCGGCTCCGGCCTCCCGCCGAAGCGGGTACACCAAGGATGGGGAAGGCATTCAGGTGGATCTGCACCGGGCGGGCGCCTTCCTGCTCGCCTTCACTCCTGATGTCCTCCAACAGGCGGTGTCCGTAGGCTTCCAGTGCATGGGTATACCTCGCCAGCTGGTCCGCGGTCAGGCGCGCATTCGCAGTGCTGATGAGGGCCGCATGGAGCCATTCGGCGTCAAGGCTTTCGTTGCCGTGCGCCATAAAGTCCGCCAGCACGGCCTGCCTGCCGTGTTCAAACTCGCGGGTGACCAGCCGGGAGGCTTCCTCCGTTGCCGGCGACGTTGCCAGCTCCGGTGACGTGATCTGGATTGCCCCGCGTGGCCGTTCCCACCAGCGCTCCCGCGCCGTGCCCTTACCTTCCACTTCCCTGACAAAGTCGTGCTTGGCCAGCTGGCGAAGGTGGTAGCTCGTGGAACCGCTGGACTCGTTGAGCAGTTCGCCCAGGCTGCACGCCGTTTGCGCCCCGTAGCGCGAGAGCATCTCGAGGATCTGCACGCGCAGCGGGTGCGCGAGCGCCTTCAGCGACACGGTGTCCACACGGCGGACAGGGAACTCCTGGTCCTCATTTGCCGGGAGATCGACATCAGCTGAACTGTTCATGCCTCCAAAAATACTCTTGCAAAGAAACCTTTGCAAGCATTTCTTTGCAATGCTTTGTTTGCAACAATTTCTTTGCAAGCGGGCCGATCGAGAGCCCGGCAGGGCCACCGGTTCTTCCCGCGCTCGCGCTCCCCGTTCCCCAGACCCCAGCCTGGTTCGGGCGGTCCGCTCAGCCCGCCTGGCGGACCGCCTGGGTAGTCGTCACGGCGGCGAGGACGAACGCCAGGAGTGCGCAGATCACCACAAAGCCGGCGACTGCCGCCTGCAGGCCGTACGCCGCCGTCGCCAGCCCCAGACCAATAACGGGGAGGGCGCTGCCAAGGTAGGTGATCACATAAACAGTGCTGATGATCTGCGCATGCCTCGACGCCTCCACTTTCCCTGCGACGTCGTTGAACACCGTCCGGAAAGACACCCCCTGGCCCACGCCGGCGGCCAGGCTGGCCGCAATAAGCAGCCACGGGCTGCTCCAGGCAGCGGCAGCGGCGATCAGGAGCACCGACACGGCGAGCACGGCAAGGCCGGCAGGCGCCACGAACCTCCCACGGACTGCCAGCAACTGGCTGAGGGCGGAAGCGCCGAGCGTGAGTCCGGCGAGCACGCCGATGAGCGGGCGGGAATCGGCGTCGACGATTTGGGCAAAGTAGCCGGGAGCGAGCGAAAGGCAGAAGCCAAACACCGCAAAGCTGAGGAACCCGACGGCTGAGGCGAGCCAGAAGGCGCCGCGGGCCTCGCTCGAAACGGACGGACGGCGCGGCGCGAGCACCTTCAGCGGCTGGGGGCCGGCAACGGAAGAGATGGCCGGCCGCGCCTTCAGCAGGCAAAGCGGGACGAGCATGGCGATGAGAACCAGTGAGTGAAGGTAGTACGGCGTGGATGTCGGTCCCGGCAGGAGGGACAGGATGCCGCCAATGGCCGGTCCGGCGGCCACTCCCCCGGCGGATGCCAGCAGGGTGAATCGCGAGGCCCAGTCGGGGCGGGCGGGAAGCAGTTCACGCAGCGCAGCGGAACTGGCACCGGTGGCCAGGGCCACGGCGATGCCCTGAAGGGCACGCCCGGCGGAAAGCATCGCCAGGTTGTCCGCGTTGGCAAAAATCAAGCCGCCGGCCAGACCAACGACCACCGCCAGGAGCAGAGCCGCCCGGCGGCCGATGTGGTCGGACCAGTGCCCGGCCAGCAACAGCGTGGACACGAGAGCCAGCACGTAGGCGGAGAACGCCACCGTGATTCCGAATGACCCGATGCCAAGGCTGGCCTGAAGCAGCGGGTAGAGCGGGGTTGCGAGGTTCGCGCCAACGAGCAGCGTGAAGATCACAACGCCCGCCATAACGAGCCGCGCCGTGGTGGAAGCGTCCCATGCCCAGCGTCCGGCGGTGGCCGGACGCATGCGCAGTTCGCTGAAGACAGTCATGAGCGTGCCTTTGCCTGCAGTGCCGGACCGGTCCGTTCCTGATGGGAACAGCCCCGAAGTCCGGGCGAAACAATTGATACCTACAGAATGGGACACGGCTGACCCTCAGCACCGAAAACCATGCCAAAATTGATCAAAACAGTCAATGATCCCTGGCAACGATGAACCGGAGTGACGATTTGAACAGCCTGGACAGCACGGACCTGAAGATCCTGCTGGAACTGATCCGGGACCCCCGGGTCCAGATCGGCGAACTCAGCGACTCGCTGGGCATCGCCCGCAATACGGCGCAGTCCCGCATCCGCCGGATGCTCCGCTCCGGCCTGCTGCACGACGGCGGGCGGGAGATCGACCTCGAGGCGGTGGGGTACGACGTGGTCGCCTTCGTGACAATCGAAGTCAGCCACCGGGAACTCGACGGCGTGGTGGGCACCTTGCGCCTGATCCCGCAGGTCCTGGAGGTCCACGAGATTTCCGGGCGGGGCGATGTCTGGTGCCGGGTGGTGGCCACGGATACGCACAACCTGCAGACGGCGCTGCGCTCAATCCTCAGGATCAAAGGCGTGATCCGCACGGAGACTGTCCTGGCGCTGCATACGCACATTCCCTACCGCACGGAGCCGCTGATCAGCAGGCTCGCCCAGAGCGCCGCGCCCGCCATACGCGCCAAGTGACTGGGATAATGGCCCGTGACCATCATCGACAACGCCGTGTACGTCAACGGCCACCGCACCGCCGAGCCGCACAATCTTGAACAGACCTTCGAGACCCTGGCGGACCATGGGGGCATGGCCTGGATCGGACTGTACCGGCCCACGGAGGCTGAAATGTCCGCCGTGGCCAAGGAGTTCAACCTTCACGGGCTCGCCGTGGAGGATGCGATCTCCGCGCACCAGCGCCCCAAGCTGGAACGGTATGACGACGTCCTCTTCACGGTGCTCCGTCCGGCCAGGTATCTGGACGCGACGGAAACCGTCGAGTTCGGCGAACTCCACATTTTCACGGGCAAGAACTTCGTGGTCACCGTCCGGCACGCGGAAACCGCCGGCGTGGCCCGGGTGCGGCAACGCCTGGAGGAGCGCCCGGACCTCCTGAAGCACGGACCGGAGGCGGTGCTCTACGCACTCATGGACCAGGTGGTGGATGACTACGTTCCCGTCGTGGCAGGACTGGAAAACGACATTGATGAGATCGAGGACCAGCTGTTCAGCGGCGATTCCGCTGTTTCCCGCCGGATCTACGAGCTGGCCCGCGAAGTCATCCAGTTCCAGCGCGCCATCCATCCGCTGCCCGCAATGATGCAGCTGCTCAAGCGCGGGTTCGACAAATATGATGTGGTCACCGATCTGCAGCACCACCTTCGCGATGTGGAGGACCACGTGGAACGGCTGGTCTCCCGGGCGGACTCGTTCCGCGACATCCTGCAGAATGCGCTCACACTGGACGGCACGCTGACCGCCAACCGGCAGAACGAGGCGAGCGCCGAGCAGAACGAGCAGGTCAAGAAGATCTCGTCGTGGGCGGCAATCTTCTTCGCGCCGTCCTTCGTGGCCGGCGTCTACGGCATGAATTTCGATCACATGCCCGAACTGCACTGGACGCTCGGCTATCCTCTCGCCATCGCCATGATGGCCGCGACCGCGGCACTGATGTACATCATTTTCAAACGGAAGGGCTGGCTCTAGGAGCCGTCGGCATGACCAATTCATTTGCGGGCGACCCGCAGCCCGGGCTTCGGCCGGGACGGATCATCATTCCCGGCACAGCACGGCAGCTGGGCACGTTCGGGCTGTTCGTCCCGGCCCCCGGCCAGCGGCGAACCGTGGAGGTGGCGGGCACGTCGCTGGACGCGAAGAGCGCCGAGGGGGACCTCCTGTGGATCGGCTATCCCGAACTGACGCGGGCGGCTGCAGGGGATGTGGCATCGCTTGCGGGCCGGTTCGCGGAATGGGTGGTGGACGGCGTTCCGGCACCTGCCGACGCCGTTGCCGGTTCGCCGGAGTGGCGGAAGTTCATGGACATTATGGACGCCTTGTTCGCTGCGGACGTCACCCTGTTCCTCATCGGCACGGCGCTCCCGGACTTCGGCACGGACAGCCCGCTGTCCCGGCTGCGGCGCGTGGAGTCAGACGAAGAGCTGCCGGCCGGGCACTCCTCCGGCAGCTAGGCCGTTCCGGGCTGACCCAGGGTCACGGTGCCGGCGTCGCCGTCGACCTCTATCTGCTGGCCGCTCGCGATCCGGCGGGTCGCCACCCCGGTCCCGAGCACCGCGGGGATGCCATACTCCCTGGCCACGATGGAACTGTGGCTCAGCGGCCCGCCAACATCCGTCACTACGGCCGAGGCCATGGCGAACAGCGGGGTCCAGGCCGGAGTGGTGATGCGGGCCACCAGCACCTCCCCCGGCTGCATCCGGGCGAAGTCCTCGGGACCGGCCAGCACCCGGGCCGGAGCACTGACCCGGCCCTGGCTGGCGCCCACACCCTTGATCGTGTTCCCCTGCTGGTCCTGGGATCCCTCCGGCATCATTCCGGCCATGGAGCGCTGCAGCCACCGGATTTCGGGGAGCATCTGCGGGGCTGCGGCCTTGCGCTGGCCCCGCCAGCGCATCCTGCGGTCAGCGACCGCCTCAGCCAGCACGGGCCGCTGAGCACCTGTGATTGCCGCCGGGCCGCTGGGGTCGGCAAGTCCGAATTCGACGGCGCTGCCGGCTTCCTGGCGCCGAAGCCAGAACACGTCATCGGGCTCGGCAATGAGTCCGGCCGCGACCAGCCGCCGCCCCAGTTCACGCAGCATCCGGCGCATCAGCGGCCAGCCGAGTCCGACGTCGGCCAGAGCATCTTCGCGGATCGGCGCGGACCCCTGGGCCCACCGGAGCAGCCGTACGAAGGCGGCACGGCGAGCAGGGTGCAGGCGGGCCAGAATTCGATTCGTGCTGTCCTCCCGGCGGGCAGCCGCGAGCTCCCGCCTCCGGTGCGGGTCGTTGCCCTGGCCGCGGAGGTAGAACTTCAGTGTGTCCAGCAGCGGGGACGGGTCATCGGCCGGCACGGGGTTGATGAAGTCCAGGTTGTAGACCGCATGGCCGAAGCGGTCCAAATGCAGCTGGAAGCGGTGTTCAAACTGCTGCCACAGTCCTTCGTCCATGCCGGCCGGAGGTGTTCCTGACAGTTGTGCCGCGGCAAGCGATTTTGTCGGCGTCGCCAGGATGGCGTCCGAGAGTCCCGGGACCCCGCGGGACCACCCGGCAAGGTCGAAGAGGGCCGTTTCGGCCCGGATGGGTTCGCTCTCGTAGCCGAGCAGGAACGTCTGGGCGGGCGGATCGGCCTCGCGCCGAACGAAGGCGTCGTAGAACTTCTGGAAGGCGAGTTCGCTGGATGAAGCGACCGGGATGATGGACTGGACGGCGGTGTAGTACACCGTACCGGCGTCAAGCAGCGCCGACATGCCCTCGAGCAGCTCCTGTCCGGTGAGTTCCGCAACGGGCCTGGCGGACCAGGATTCCACCACGTGCACGTAGCGCGGGTGGGAGTAGTCCCGCCAGCCGGGGATTCCCATGTGGGCGTCACCGCGGATAAGGGCCCGGACCGCTGCAGGGAGCTTGCCCATCATGCGCCACAGTCCGGACGTGCGGTAGTAGTAATAGGCGTAGCCGTTGATGACCGGCAGGCCCAGATCGCCGTCACGGAGGCTGCTCTTGCCGAACGCCTCATCCAGCAGGGCATTCAGCGAACGCGAGACTGACCCGTCGATGAGGTCCGCGAACAGGGGTGACAGCGGATCGGGAAGCTGCTCCACGATGCTCGCCCGGAAGTAAAGCCCCTTCGGGTACGGCACGCTCCAGTCGGTCGGCGTTTCGCCCGCGGGTTCGGGCAGCGCCGTGATGGGCCGGGACTGAAGGATAAAGAATTCTCCGTCGCGCCGCGCCCACTCAATGTCCTGCGGGGAACCAAGGTGCTGCGCGATGCGTGTCCCGTAGCCGGCCAGCGTGGCCGCGGCGGCGTCGTCCAGCACGGATTGACGACGGCGGGAAGGCGGCACCGGCACCTCGCGCGTACCCCGGTCCGCGTAGACCGTCATGGTGTCCTTGTCGGCCGTGCGCCGGGACACCACGCTGCCTGTCGGGCCGTCGACGACGATGTCGTCCGTGGAAACAGCGCCGCTCACCACGGACTCCCCCAGTCCCCAGGCAGCGCCGATCACGATCTGGTCGCGGCGTCCCGTGGCAGGGTTGGCGGTAAACAGCACTCCCGCTGCATCCGCCTCCACCATTTCCTGAACCACAACGGCCAACCGGACGTCCTCCGGCCGGATGCCCTCCCGGGCCCGGTATGCCATCGCTCGCGCGGTCCAGAGGGAGGCCCAGCAGTTGATGACCGCCTCCGTGAGGGCATCGCTGCCGCGAACGTTGAGGTATGTGTCCTGCTGACCTGCGAAACTCGCCGAGGCCAGGTCTTCGGCGGTGGCGGAGGACCTCACTGCCACAGCGGCTTCCCCGCCTGCGCCAGCCGCCAGCTGGTGGTAGGCGTCGCGGAGCTCGGCTGCTACCACCGCCGGCATCCCGCCGCCGCTGAAGAGACCGCGGATCCGCCCGGAGGCCTCCTCGTAGTCCTGCGTTGTCGCGGAAGCCGGCAAGGCGGCTTCCGCCTGAATAAGCCTGGTCAGGCCGTTCTCCCGAACGTACAGCTCGTAGGCGGCTGTGTTCAGCAGGAATCCCCGCGGTACGGGCATTCCCGCGCGTACCAGCTCGCCCAGCCCTGCGCCCTTGCCGCCCGCCACGGCAACGTCGTCACGGCCAACCTCGCGCAATTCACTGATGTAGCCCATGAGCGAGCCGCCTCCTGTTCGGCCGGTGCAAACAAAACCGTCAGCGCAAGCCGGCGGTAGCCCTGATCCAGTCCAGCTCATAGGGAATGGACGCCGAGAGGTTCAGGTAGGCAGGGGCCGGCGGCAGTTCAATGGCGTTCGTAACCCCCACAAGCTTCTGTTCGCCGTGATCGGACCAGATGACCGGCCCGCCGCTGTCGCCGCGGTTCGCCGATGTGTACGGCGAATACGTACAGAACTGCCAGGGTCCGGCGATGTCCGGACATGACGCCGAGGGGACCGTCGTCAGTTGGGTTTCGATGAGCCTGCGCGGCGCATCGCAGGGTTCCACCGCCTTGAAGGGGTCCCCCGTGCAGCCGAAACCGGCCACGGTGACCTCAGCGCCGACCGGCGCCGGTGTGGAGGCCAGCCCGATGGTCGGCTCGGAAACGGCCGACTGCAGGAAGAGCAGCGCGATATCGTCCTTGATCAGTGCCGGGTCGTAGTGCGGCATGGGCACGGCCCTTGCCACGCCGATGGTGTACTGATCGCGTTTTTGGCCATAGTGGAATGTCACGTCTATGGCGGAGGGGCTGCGTCCGTTGTTCCGGATGCAGTGCGCGGCCGTGACCACGGTGTCCTCCTTGATCAGGGACCCGGTGCAGGATGCAACGCCTTCCGGGTAGGCCAACTGCACCCTGACCGCCCACGCGTAATCGTCCGAATCCGCCCTGCTGCCGTTGAATACTGCGAGTGCGGGTGTCGCTGTTGCGGCCGTCAGGACTGCGGTGACGAGAACCGACAGCAGCTGTGCAACGGGTCGCCTGCGGCGGCGTCCGGAGCGTGCCTGGATCGTGTCACTGTTGCTGGGCGTGGTCTGCGTGGGCTTGCCGTTGCGCATGAGGTGGCTCCTCATCATTGCCTGAAGGTAGATCGCGGATGTGGCGAAGGAACCATCACGAACCTCAGGTTCCCGGAGATCACACATCTGCCCCCAGTCGCAGCACCATAACTCTGCCCCTCCCCTTCGGCGGGCGTCAAGGGCAGGCGGATCAGGGCGCTCCGCCGGCCGCGGACGGTCAGGCGGCGCGCACCTCGACTTCGCCGGGCAGGGCAGTGTCAGCACCGAAGACCAAGTACCGGTTGGCGATCTTCTCGCTGAAGAACCGGTCGTGGCTGACCACCACCACGGCTCCGGGGAAATGTAGCAGCGCCCGCTCCATGACCTGGGTGCTGGACAGGTCAAGGTGGTTGGTGGGCTCATCCAGCAGCAGGACCGATGCGCCGGAAAGCAGGCACTGGGCCATCGCGACGCGCGCCTTCTGGCCTCCGGAAAGGTTTCCGATCTTCTGTTTGAGGTCCGCCTCGGAGAACTGGAACATCGCGAGGAACCTGTTGACCGATTTCCTGGTGGCGCTGAAAGCCAGGCTGTCCGGCAGCGCGTTGACTGCGTGCGAAACAGTGTCGGCGTCGTCGAGTTCTTCGAGCATCCGGTTGTAGGACACGAAGCCGGGTCCTTTGGCCCAGGTGACGACGCCGGTGTCCGCTTCTTCCTCGCCGGTGAGCACCTTCAGGAGGGTTGATTTGCCGCTGCCGTTGGAGCCCAGGACCACGATCCGGTTGCCGCGCCTGATCTCGAAGCCAAGGCCGGCGAAGAGTTCCTTGTCGCCGTAGGACTTGCCCAGCCCTTCCACGCGGCAGAGGACGTCCTTGACATGCAGGCCGCCGTAGATCTCGGTGACGATCTGGTCCACGGGACGGGGCGTGCGGGACTTCTTGATTTTCGCCAGCTGGTTGCCGAGCCCGCGGCTGGCCGCCTTGGCAGCCTCGCGGCGGTCGGCGATCCCTTCAGCCTCGAACGCCAGCAGCTCGGACTCGTGCACAAACTGCTGCTCGAGGGTTTTGAGGCGGAATTGTTTTTGGATGATGTATTCGCCGAAGTTTCCGGGGTACTCGTGCAGGTGGAAGTTTTCCACTTCGATGATCCGGGTGACCACGGCGTCGAGGAATTTCCGGTCGTGCGAGACGATGATCGCCGCGCCTTTGAAGTCCCGGAACCAGCTTTCGAGCCATTCGACGCCGGCCACGTCCAGGAAGTTGGTGGGCTCGTCCAACAGCAGCACGTCCGGGTCCTCAAGGAGGATCTTCGCCAGGGCCGCGCGGTTGCGCCAGCCGCCGGACAGCTCGTCGATGGCGCAGAGCCGGTGGGCGTCGCTGAACCCCAGCGTCGTCAGGACCCTGTCGATTCGCCGCGGGTAGTCCCAGCCGTCCAGGCGGTCCATGTCCTCGAAGAGTTCGGCCTGGCGGGAGATCAGCCGGTCGAGTTCTGCTCCGGCGGGGTCCCCGGCGATGGCACCATCGATGGACGCCAGTTCGGCTTCGACGGCCTTGATCTCCCCGAACAGCCCGTCCAGGACGTCCGTAATGCTGGACTCCCCGTTCAGCTCGGAGAACTGCGAAAAGTAACCGACCGTGGTTCCCTGTTCCACGGTGACGGTTCCGGATTCCGGCGTGATCCGGTCAAGGATCAGCTGGAGCATCGTGGTCTTGCCGGAACCGTTTTTGCCGATGAGCCCCACCCTGTCGCCTGGTTCCAGGCGAAAGTACGCCTCGCGAAGGATCTGGTGGTTGTCGAATCGCACGCTGACGTCGTGCAGCCGGATAAGGCTCATTGCTGTCCTCTCGAGGGGGTGGTGCATGGACGCACAGGGCGTGCCCGGCAAAGAGAAAGCTCCCTGACCCAGCGCTGGCGCCGGATCAGGGAGCTGATTTTGTGGAGCTAAGGGGATTCGAACCCCTGACCTCTTCGATGCGAACGAAGCGCTCTACCAACTGAGCTATAGCCCCCGGGCCGCCGCCGTTCCTTGGGATCTTCCCTCAGAAACAGGCAAACCGGTGTCCCTAGGCTACAAACTATCTGCCTGCTTCGCCAGCCAGCTCCCGAATGTCTCGCTTCCGTAGCGCTGCTCCGGGATCAGGTTCCGCCCCTCCCGCAGGAATTTGCCCACGGCACCCGGGAGGGGCAGTCGTACAAGCCGGCCGCGGGAGCCGGTGTGGCGCTTCCAGGTCTCCGCCAGTTCACCCATCCCGATTACTTCGGGTCCGCCCACGGTCCGGAGCCTGTGGAGTTCCTCCGCGGGCTCCTCGAGGGCTACATCGAGCAGTGCGGTAGCCACTTCAGCCGGAGCGATGGTCTGGAAGCGCGCGCCCTTGAGCACCGGAATGAGCCGTATGTGGGCGCCGGCAGCGAACAGCTGCACAGGAAGGCTGTGAAACTGGGTTGTGCGGACGGTGACCGTCTCCAGGGGCGATCCTGCGTAGACATCCTCTTTGTCCGCCTTGGACCGGTAGAACCGCAGCGGCACCTGGTCGCAGTTGATGATGGATAGCAGAACGGCTTTGCGGACACCGGCCGCGTGCGCCGTTCCAAGGAGCCGGGCGCCGCCGTCGGCAAAGTTCTTCAGGGCACTGCCTGACTTGCCTTCCAGGCAATCGACGACGACGGCGGCGGCACCGGCCAGCGCGTCGGACAGGCCTTCCCCGGTGGTGACGTCTGCACGGAAGTATGTGGCGCCGTCGTCGTACCCTGGACCGCCGGAAGTCGGCGGGTTACGGCAGATGACGGAAACGTCATGGCCGAGCGTCAGCGCCTGGCGCACGACTTGACGGCCAACCTGTCCGGTACCGCCGGCAACACAAATGCGAGTCATGCTCCGAGGCTACAGGCAGGCACGGGCCCACGACGCAAGCCCGGCGGGCGCGCGGCGCACGTCGCGTTGCAGCGCGCTGGTTCTTTGCGGGCGCAAAAAAGCCCCGGGCGGCCGCGTGGGCTGCCCGGGACAAAATTTACAAGTCAGGCGCGGCGGCGCTGGAGGACGTCGTCCAGGTTGCTCAGTGCGCTCTGCGCCTTGGTGAGGGGCTTGGCGGACGCGGCTCCGGCGGCCGGAGCCGCCGCCGGCCCCTGCTTCAGGGACGGCTTGCCGGCAGCCTTCGGGGCTTCGGGCAGGTCAAGCGGCTCGGGGGCTGCGCGTTCGGCTTTGGCTGCCTCCACATAGGTGGGTTTGGGAACATCAACCGGCTCCCAGCTCGATTCCGCGCTGACCGCAGATCCCGGCGCGGTGGCGGTCCGCAGGGCCGTATCGCCCGAGGCCTTGGCCTCGGCGAGGGCGGCTTCACGAAGTTCCAGCGCCGTCAGCGGCTTCACGGTGGGCCTGTTCCCCGCCTCAGCGTCGAAAAGCTGGCTTTCCGGGGCATCCACGGCCGGTTCCCGCGTGGGACGCGGGACAGCTGCACGCATCTGGCGCTCCGGTGCAGTCATGGCTGCACGGAAAGCCGCGTTCATCCTGGCGCGCCTGTCGCGTACGGCCAGCCGTCGAAGCAATGCCAGGGCCACCACAGCTGTCAGCAGGGAACCTGCAGGCAGCCACGACCAACCAATCCCGAACACGAGGAGGACGCCGGATACGATGCCGGTCAGCAGGGACACCAGCGCCATGAGCGCAATCGCACATCGTCCGTACCGGATCCTTAGTGCTCCCGGACGCGCCTTCGCCGGGACCGGGCCGGCGGCGGGGGTCCGGGATCCCTGGGCGGATCCGGTGGCCTGCTTGGTTTCCATTGAGTTCTCCTGCTGGGCGGCCATTTTCATGACGTTTCCGGCTTGGGGGTCTGCGGGTTCGGCGAAGTTGAGTTCGGGGATCAGCTCGACGGCGGGTTGCAGCTGATGCCGGCGGTTCCGGAGTACATATGGGGCTACCCAAACAATCCAGAGCGCGACAGCGACAACAAGGATCACTGAGCTGCTAAGGGGGAAGTCCACAATCAAAACCGTATGAGCAATTCGCCCCCCGCACTCGCATTACCTCCGGTGTGTCGCCGGGCAGCTGGCAAATCAATGGATTTATGACAAATGACACAGCGGCGGGCGTCCGGGGCGGAGTCAGTAAGGGTGTCGGAAAGGGCGTGGCGGAACGGTCAGGACGGCCTGTTCTTCAGCCATCTCGCCAGCAGCCCTTCGGGAACTTCTTCGGCGGTGAGGGCGAAGGACCGGTGGTCCGCCCATTCCCCGTTGATGTGCAGGAACCGCGGCCGGTAGCCCTCGTCACGGAAGCCGAGCTTTTCGACCACCCGGAGGCTTGGCGAGTTTTCGGGTCGGATGTTGATTTCCATCCGGTGCAGCCCGAGGGTGCCGAAACAGTGATCCGTGGCCATGGCCACCGCAGTGGGCGCAATCCCCCGGCCGGCACAGGACCTGTCCACCCAGTAGCCCAGCGTCGCCATCATCGCTGAGCCCCAGATGATGGAGGACACGGTGAGCTGGCCAACAATCACGGGATCGCGCTGCCCCGGTGTCCGCTCGGTGATCACGAAGGGCAATGCCGTGGCCTGCGCCGCCTGCGCGTTGAGCGACCTGACCATCTGCCGGTAGTCCGGCAGGGCCCCTCCGGGAGCCGGGTTGGACGCCTCCCACGGTGCCAGCCATTCCGAATTCCGGGAACGGACCGCCATCCATTCCTTACGGTCGCGGTACCGGATGGGGCGCAGCACAAGGTCGCCGCACTCCAGCGTCACCGGCCAGATGCTGCCCCGCATGGGACTGTTACTTGGCCAGCGAGGAAGTGAACTCCGGCAGCCATTCGCGCAGCCCGGGGCCGAGGTCATCGCTGTCGCAGGCGAGCTGGACGCAGGCCTTGAGGTAGCTGAGTTTGTCCCCGGTGTCATAGCGGCGGCCGCGGAACACCACACCGTAGACGCCGTAGCCTTCACCGGTTCCCGCAGCAAGTTCCTGGAGTGCGTCGGTGAGCTGGATTTCCCCACCCCTGCCCGGCTCGGTACGTTCGAGGACGTCGAAGACGGCGGGGTGCAGGACGTAGCGGCCGATCACGGCCAGGTTGGACGGCGCTTCATCGACGTCCGGCTTTTCCACGAGCTTCCTGATCCGCACGTAGCCGTTCATATCGGTTTCGTCGATGTCTGCGCAGCCGTAGGCACTGATCTGGGACGGCTCCACCTCAATGAGGGCAACCACGGAGCCGCCGGTTTTGGCCTGGACCTCGATCATGGTGCTCAGCAGTTCGTCCCGGGCGTCGATGAGGTCATCGCCAAGAAGTACGGCGAAGGGCTCATAGCCGACGTGCTGCTTGGCACGCAGCACAGCGTGGCCAAGGCCCATGGGGTCGCCCTGGCGGACGTAATGGATGTCGCCGAGGTTGCTGGCGGCCTGGATGGATTCGAGCTTGGTGGTGTCGCCCTTGGCTTCCAGCATTGACTCCAGGGAGGGAACCCTGTCGAAGTGGTCTTCCAGGGCGCGCTTGTTCCGGCCGGTGATCATCAGGATGTCATTGAGGCCAACACTGACTGCCTCCTCCACGACATACTGGATCGCGGGCTTGTCCACTACGGGCAGCATTTCCTTGGGCATGGCCTTGGTCGCCGGGAGGAACCTGGTGCCGAGACCCGCAGCAGGGATGACAGCCTTGCGGACGGAAGTATTGGTGGTAGTCACTGGACTAATCTAACGTCAGGGACCAAACATTGGGTAATTGCACGGACCGCCCGGTTTCACCCCGCACTGAGGCCTCCGGGCATGGAAGGACAGGCGCTATGCCATCGAAGGAAGAGATCCGCTCCGCCCATAGAACCGAACGTGCCGCCGCCTCTGCCGCAGGGCTGGAAGCCGCAGGAGCCGGCATCGCCCGCCACGGACTCCAGTGGGCAACGACGGTTGCCGCCGGCGAGCGAGGCACTTTTGCCGCATACCTGGGCGTGGCATTCGAACCGCCGACGCTTCCGCTCATCGCCGCACTTCACGCCACCGGGCACCGGGTGCTGTTGCCGGTCTGCGGACCGGCGCTTAGCTTGGCCTGGGTCTACTGGACACCGGCCACCGAGTTCGTCCGGAGCGGCTACGCCCCCATCGAGGAACCGGTGGGAGAACGGCACGGTATTGATGTCATGCGCGACGTGACGGGCATCTTTGTCCCCGCCACCGCTGTGGACCTGTCAGGCAACAGGATCGGCCAGGGCGGCGGCTACTACGACAAGTTCCTGGCGGGGCTGGACGCTGAAGGCCTGGCGCTGCCCGCGGCTGCGGTGGTCTACGACGCCGAGGTCCTTCCGGCCGGCAGCATCGCCGCAGAGTCCTTCGACCGCCCGGTCCCCGTTGCAGTCACTCCGTCGGGCCTCACCCGGCTGATGTAATGCTCCCCTGCCGCTGGTGATAGAATTGGCACTCAGGCCCTGCGACTGCTAAGGGACGGAAGACGCTGATGGAAACATCGGCTGGAATCCGCACCCGGCAGCACGGGACCTGTTCGTTTGTCCCAGAGGAGGATTTCCAGTGCCCACGTATGCATATGCCTGCAAGGACTGCAGCCACGCCTTCGAGATCGTGCAGTCGTTCACCGACAGCTCCCTCACGTCCTGCCCCGAGTGCGAGGGGACGCTGCGCAAGAAGTTCAACAGCGTCGGCGTCGTCTTCAAGGGCTCAGGCTTCTACCGGACCGACTCCCGCGACACCAAGGGCAGCAGCGTCTCGCCCGCCCCGGCAGCGGCTCCCGCGCCTGCTGCCGCCGCCGCCAGCTAGCCAGCACTTCCGTCCTGGGCTGCCGCACACCCGGCGGCCCCTCTCTTCGCGGAGCGGGCTTTTTTCCACATAGGCCTGGACCGGGCTGTCCGCACCACGCAGGCCCTTTTAGCCTGACGGTATGCCATCCACCCTCCGCAACAACGGATTTTCGCTACGCCGGCGCAGCTTTCGGTCGGGACGCTCCGGGCGGCCGGACCCATCCGGCCGGCGACGCTTTGCTGCATGGCTCAACCGCAACCGCAGGCTCGCCGTCGCGTTCCTGCTGTGCGCTGCCGCCGGCATCGCCGTACAGCAACTGACACCGGCGCCGGCCCACACTGTGACCGCCATGGCCTCAGCCCGGGACCTGCCTGCCGGAGCAACCCTGTCCGGCAATGAGGTGGTGGCCGTCAGGGTGCCGCCCGGGATGGTTCCCGCCGGCGCATTCACCGACACCGCCGCGATCCAGGGCAAACAGCTTGCCGCCCCGCTGCGCAAAGGCCAGCTGATCTCCGACACCCAGCTGCTCGGCCCCGGGCTGCTGGCGGGAACTGCCCCCGGCTCGGTGGCCGTGCCCCTGAGGATGGCGGATCCGTCCTCCATCCAACTGGTGGCACCCGGCCAGCTGGTCAACATCGTCATGACCAACGGCACCGACTACGGACATACGGCGGAATCTGAGGTGCTGGCGGCCGCTGTGCCGGTCCTGTGGACCTCCGGCCAGGGCGGACAAACCGGGCAGTGGCTGGGTACGGGAGAAACCGAGGGGCTGATGGTGGTCGCCGCGGATCC
Organism: Arthrobacter oryzae; assembly: GCF_031454875.1. Lineage (GTDB taxonomy): Bacteria > Actinomycetota > Actinomycetes > Actinomycetales > Micrococcaceae > Arthrobacter > Arthrobacter oryzae_D. Next base: position 479,421 of record NZ_JAVDRQ010000002.1, on the reverse strand, counting down.
CGACCAGGCCCGCCGCCTCGCCGGTGCCTCGACGCAGGGCAAACTCTTCTTCGTGCTCGTGGGAACGCCGGGCTAGCGATGAAGCGGCCAGCCCTGTGCTACCAGCCCCGTAGTAGGAGCCCGTCAGCCCCAGTGCGGCGGTTTCTGCTCCTGAAGCCACGCATCGTGGTCGTAATCCGATGAATGGTCGCCCCAGCGCTTCGGGTCATCCTCAGCTGCCTTGTTCGGCAGCACTCCCGCGGGCACGGCGGCACCTGCCGTGCGGAGGCTCCGGTCGGGCGCCGCTTCATCGGCACTTGGGCCAGGGACTCCGTTGCGGTCCGCTTCGCTGCTGTTCGTGTCCATACCGTCTTCCTTGCTGTCTTCCACTGAACCGGTTCCGGCCCTGAGGGGCTCATCCCCCCTCGTGCCGCCCTGTTCCAAGGGTACCGAGGGCCCTCCTGTGGATGCCACGCTGTCGGACTGCACGCCGTCGTATGCCACGCCGTATGACCCTGTCGGGGGCTCAGCGCCAGGTTCAGCTCGGAACTCGACGTCGGTCGCGTCCCCCTCCGGAGCGCCGTTGCCAGGCTCTGCACTGGTCAGCGTCAGGTTGTCCACGTCGTCCTCGAAGAACCCTTGTGAGGTGGGCGAGAAGCCGGTTGCTGGCGGCTTCTCCAGCCCCAGGTAGCCGCCGATCCGGTCCGCGCACGCGGACGGGTCGGTGAACACTTCGATGGTCCAGAGGGGCATGTAGCGCCAGCCCAGCCGCTCCAGCAGTTGCGGACGCAGCCGGCTCCGTTCCCGGACGCTCATTCGCCGGTATTGCTCCGTACCGTCGGACTCGATGGCTACGGGCCTGGGGATTTCGGCATCATCATGACCGATGGAATTCACCGGGTCCGCGGCCGCAGCCACGTCAATAACGCCGTCGTACTGGTGCCAGACCCTGGCGCCGCGGGCACGCAACCTGTCGCCCAGGTCGGCCACGAGGGGGTCGGCGCCAAGTGCCTGTTCGCTCGCAGCCGCGCGGGAAGCCGGGGTACCGAGGTCGGTGTTGCCGGCAATCTCACGGTCGAGCAGTTCATAGAAATCGGCGGCGCCGTGGCTGAGGCGGCTGACGTCAAGGTCTTCCGGCTTGAAGCAGCTGAGTACGTGCAGGGAACGCCGGGCACGGGTCATGGCCAGCGCAAATTTCGCCCTGCCGCCCTCGGCGGACAGCGGACCGAAGTTGTGCAGCGCGCGGCCGTGCGGCGTACGGCCGTACCCCGGTGAAAAGATCACGTGGTCGCGGACCAGGCCCTGGGCGCGTTCCAGGTCCACCACCCGGAAGGACTCCGGTCCGGCGCCAAAGAAACTTGCCAGCAGCGGGTAGTTGGGCAGCTGCAGCCGGATGGCTTCACCGATCCTGGCAGCGTGGCGGAGGCTTGCCGTGACCACGGCGAGCGAGGTCCGCGGCCGCAGCCGGGCATGCTCGAACACGAGGCCAACCACCCGGTTCACCTCGGCGACGGCGGATTCCACGCCTTCGTGGTCGGCGCTCGGGAGCCCGGTACCGTCGGGCAGATATTCCACTAGCAGCGCCCGGTCCAGGCCGGTCGCAGTCTGCCCTTCGGGAAGCCTGCGGAGGCGGCCGCCGTAGAAACTCTTGCTCAGCTGCAGCACGAGGTCTTCGTCGACGGCACGGTATACGCAGGTCAGCCGACGCGTGGGCAGCACAGCAGACAGGGCCGTGTAGGCACTCTCAACGCTCTGGTGGGCGGTTTCGCCCGCAGCCAGCCGCTCAACGCCCACTGTGAAAGTGCGGGGGCTCGCGATCTTGTCGTCGCCGAAGGCGATGACCTGCCTGGCCCGTGCGATCGCCGGAAGGACTGCCTGCAGGGACGTCGCTTCAGCATCGAGGATGACCACGGCGTCGAACTTCTGCTCCGCGGGCAGCAGTCCGGTCATGAGGTAGGGGCTCACGGACCATACCGGCACCAGCATGGGAACCAGGGCAGGGGCTTGCGCGGTGAGGGCGGCCAGGGTGACGCGGCCGTCCTTCAGGAGGCTCCGGAGCAGGTCGGCCTGGCGGGGGTTCTCGGCGATGCCGGCGCGCCAGCGCTCGGCCAGGGTCCACCGCAGCCGGGCGGCCCCGCTGGCGATGTGCGCGTTGTCCGCCAAACGGTACTCGGCTTCGAGCTGGCGGAGGGCGTCGCCGTCGGACATTGCCAGGTAGTCATCGCCGCTGATCATCGCTTCCAGGGCGGACTGCCACCAGGCAAGCTCCAGTTCGGATGCGACGGAGTCCGCGGGAACTTCGCGGTCAGCCAGGTCGGCCAGCAACTCGCCGAGCCCGTGCTCACGCATGTTCTCAATAAGCAGCGTCCGCTCCGGAAGCGTTTTGAGGGTCCGGGTGTCCGCCACCAGCCGTTCCAGGCGCTCCATCAGTTCTTCATACGGAGTGTGCTGGAGGTCGCCGCCGGCTGCCGTGTGCTTCACTGCCGCACCCAGCTGGACCAGTTCGCGTTCGAGGCTGCGGTACATCACGTTCACTTCGCCCAGGCCGGACGGCACGGCAGGGTGGCGCTGCGTGGTCGCGTAGCCTGCCCAGAGGGCCCGTTGCTCCTGGACGAGCACCAACGAGCTGTGGAGGTCGGAGATGTGCACGCCGGGGCGGACGTATTCCTTGGCGACACGGCGTAGCCGCGAACGCTGCATGGAGGGCATCTCAATATTCCGCTCACGCCGCCACGGGGAGGTGGCCGTGGCGGAGATGAGGTCGTGAACCGGCCGGTCAAAGATATCGGGGGTGAATTTGTCCAGGCTCTCCCGGACGGCCATCAGCAGCTCGAGCTGGGCGCCCCACTCTGCAAAGGTGGCGCCCAGGCGAATCTGGGCGTGCTCGGCCACCTCGTTCATGCGGTTCCGGAGCACCGGCAGGTTCTTCTCCACCGAGCGCGCGACGTCCTGCGCCTCCTCGGTTTCCTTGCGGGTCAGCAGCCGTGCGCCGTGCCAGGGGCTGGCCGTGGATGCACGGCTGAAACTGCCGAGTTCGGCGGCGCGGTGCAGCCGGCCGGCCAGTTCCTCGCGGTCGCGGATGTTGTCCAGGACGCTCCGCTTCAGCCGCACGGTGGTGGCGGGAGCAGGTTGGATTGACGTCAGTTCTGCAAGCGACTGCATGGCCTGGTAGGGCGAGCAGCCCCAGCGCTGGCGTACGTTGTGCAGCGAGGCCACGTGGTCCATGAGGGCATGCCGGTGCTCGGCCAGCGTGGTGTGCAGGTTCTCGAGCTGCGGCTGGAGGGACTTCTCATTCCGTACGATGGCCCGCACCAGCTGCCCTTTGAGCTGCAGGGGTGTGGCCGTGCCGGACAGCGCGAACAGGATGGACTCCAGGCCAAGTGTCTCGAGCTGGGCCGCAATCTCGCTGAGGCTGGCGCGGCGGTCGCCCACCACCAGGACCGTCTTGCCTTCGTCCACCAGCGCGCCGATGGTGTTGATGGCGGTCTGGGTCTGGCCCGTTCCCGGCGGGCTGCTGACAAGGAGGGAATCCCCCGCCCGCACGGCGTCCACCACGTATTGCTGATCGGCGTCGGCGTCGAGCAGCAGCAGTTCGTCGGCGGGATCACGCTGGTCGATGTCCTGGAAGCGGTCTTCCGCCAGCTCGGGCACTTCCACGGCCTCCCCGGCGGCGGCACGGGCCAGGGCTGCCACGATGGCATTGTTCTGGTTGATCCACGGGTCATCGAGGTTCCCGGAAAGGTCTGCAAACGTTGACACGAGCAGGTTGTGCTCCACCTCGGCCCCGTGGATGGGCTTGATCAGGGTGCCCAGGCGGTCCAGGACCGGCTGGGGATCGAACCGGGCCGTGCTGTAAGCCATCCGGGTGACGGCGTTTACGTCGAAAACGATGCCGTGGATGCTCTTCAGGTGCCGGATCAGGGCCGGATTGATGTGCGCCTGCTCCGTCAGCTGGAGCTCGTAGTCATCCTCGCCCGGACGGACGGTCAGGGAAATGGCGGTGAGCATGACCGGTGCAGACACCCGCTGGGGTTTACCGCCGACTGCAGATGTCCAGGACACTGTCCCGGCTGAAAAATAGCCGGCATCGATGCCGCGGTCGTTTCCCAGTTCAAAAATCTTCGAGCGGAGGTTGCGCGAAGCCCTCGCGGCGACAACGTACTGATCGTGGTCGCGGATCAGGGTGGACAGGCGCGTGCGCCGTCCGGCCATCAGCTGAGCCAGCCCGGACGGGTGGGCGTGCGTCAGGTCGATGGAACCTTCCGGCGTCTTGGTGAAGCGCAGCATGGTGTCTGCTCCGGTGACCGGTTTAAGCCCCGACAGCCATTTCCTGAGCTCCTCGGAGCCCTCTGGGAGGCCTTGACCAACTGACACTACTGCCTTCTTTTCTGCGCTTGCACGTGACGCCCTGGACCATACCGGCATACTTTCGAGCGTAGCCCGAATCGGGGCCCAGTGAGAGACCGCAACACTGGGACGGCACAAAATTGCGCCGGATTTAGCGTGAATAAAGCAAAGTGGCCGGCCTCATCGCTGAGACCGGCCACTCAAAGTGCTATTCCCACTCGATGGTTCCCGGCGGCTTGCTGGTTACGTCCAGCACCACGCGGTTAACGCCTTCCACCTCGTTGGTGATGCGGTTGGAGATCTTCGCCAGCAGGTCGTACGGAAGCCGTGACCAGTCAGCGGTCATGGCGTCCTCGGACGAAACGGGACGAAGCACGATCGGGTGACCGTAGGTACGGCCGTCGCCCATGACACCAACGCTGCGGACGTCGGCCAGGAGGACAACCGGCATCTGCCACACGTCGTTGTCCAGTCCGGCGGCGGTCAGTTCGGCACGCGCGATAGCGTCAGCCTTCCGCAGCAGGTCCAGGCGTTCCTTGGTGACCTCACCGACGATGCGAATCCCGAGGCCGGGCCCGGGGAAAGGCTGCCGGCCGACGATTTCCTGCGGCAGGCCCAACTGGGCGCCGACAGCGCGGACCTCGTCCTTGAACAGGGCACGGAGCGGCTCGACGAGCTCGAACTGCAGGTCTTCCGGCAGGCCGCCCACATTGTGGTGGCTCTTGATGTTGGCCGCGCCTTCGCCGCCGCCGGATTCAACGACGTCCGGGTACAGCGTTCCCTGGACCAGGAACTTGATCTTTTCGCCGTGCGCAGCCGCCTCGGCAATGATGGCCAGCTCCGCTTCCTCGAACGCACGGATGAACTCGCGGCCGATGATCTTGCGCTTGGTCTCGGGATCGCTGACCCCGGCCAGGGCTGCCTGGAACCGCTCCTGCTCGTTGGCGACGTAGAGCTTGACGCCCGTGGCTGCCACGAAGTCTCGTTCGACCTGTTCTGCTTCGCCTTCGCGCAGCAGTCCGTGGTCCACGAACACACAGGTCAGCTGGTCGCCCACTGCGCGCTGGACCAGGGCCGCTGCCACGGCGGAGTCGACGCCGCCGGAGAGGCCGCAGATGACCCTGGCATCACCGATCTGCTTGCGGATACGGTCAACCTGTTCCTCGAGGATGTTCCCCGTGGTCCAGTTCGGTTCAAGCTTGGCGCCCTTGAAGAGGAAGTTCTCGAGGACTTGCTGGCCATAGGCCGAGTGCTTCACCTCGGGGTGCCACTGCACGCCGTACAGGCACTTCTCTTCGTTCGCGAAGGCTGCCACTTCGGCTCCGGCGGTGGTGGCCAGCACTTCGAAGCCTTCCGGTGCCTCGTGCACGGAGTCGCCGTGGCTCATCCAGGTGTTCTGGTGCTGCGGCATGCCCTCAAGAACGGAGCGGCCCTCGCCGAGGATGGTGGTCTGGGTGGAGCCGTACTCGCGCAGGCCGGTCCTGTCCACCTTGCCGCCCAGCGCGTTCGCCATGGCCTGGAAGCCATAGCAGATGCCGAAAACGGGAACCCCGGCTTCGAACAGGTCCGCACCGACACTCGGCGCACCGTCCGCGTACACGCTGGAGGGGCCACCTGAAAGGATGATGGCGGCGGGGTTCTTGGCCAGCAGCTGCTCGGTGCTGTACGTATGCGGAACCACTTCCGAATACACATTTGCTTCCCGGACGCGGCGGGCAATCAGCTGCGCGTACTGGGCACCGTAGTCAACAACCAGCACCGGCTTCTGGGAAGTTTGGGATGCAGTGGGAGTAGTCACCGTCCAAGACTACTTGGGCGCTTGACGAGTCGCACGTTGAGACGGCCGTCCACGGCCTGAATCGGCCCCCGGCGTTAGCGATCTCACACCGCCCCGCCCGGACAGGCGACTTCCGGGCGACCGCGTGAACTCCCGGGCGGCTGCATGGACCCCGGGAGACCACCGGCTCGGTCAGCTGCGAGTCAGTAGCGCTTGGACGCCTGCGGGTTCGCGGCGAGTTCCGCCTCCACCTCGGCATGGAACTTCTTCTCCACAATGAACGACAGGAACGGAATCACGCCGCCCAGTGCCAGGAGGATCAGTTTCGCGAACGGCCACCGCATCAGCGACCACAGGCGGAAGTTGGACATCAGGTACACGACGTACATCCAGCCATGGACAATCAGCACGGCCACCGAGAGGTTCACACCGCCGAGGACGCCCTGCGGCTCGGCATCGGCGAACCCGAAGCCAAACGGCTGGCCGGTTACCGCATTGGTTCCGCCTGCGAAGAGATACTGGCCGAAGCCGTACCGCGCAACCAGTTCGGCGCAGAGCAGCAGAAGCATCGCACCGGTCAGGTATGCCATGACCTTGTAGAACTTCAGCGCGGACCGGATCTGGGCTTCCGTGCCGCCGAACCGACGCTTCTTGACGGTGCCTGATCCGGTGGTCCGGGACTGCTCGGGCTGGATGGCCGGCTTGGGATCGATCATGGCTGTACCTTTTGTTCAGACGGGCTGGATTTTTCCGGCGGGTTGGTTTGCTGTTGGGTCTGCGGAGGGTCTTCGGTGTGTTCATCGTGATCGTCGTCGAACTCGTCCTCGAGGTCGCGGCGGTAGTCGTCCTTCACCATCCGCCACCAGATGAACAGGGCGAAGCCTGCGAACACGATCCACTCCACGGAGTAGAACAGGTTGAGCCAGTTCACCTGCTGGGCCGGAGGCTGCGGGCCGATGCGCAACGGCTTCAGCTCGCTGCTGACGGCCGCAGCACTGGCATCGCTGCCGCCAACAACCTCGGACGTGGCGGCCACAAAGCCCGGATAGCTGCTGATTTCCCAGGCATTGATGAGTTCGGCGACGGATACGGCAGTGGCTCGTCCGGGTTCCGGAGCGGTGTTCGGCAGCGGGGCCTCGGACGGCAGGAGCCGTCCGGTCAGTTCAATAGTGCCCGACGGCGGGGGGCCCGCGTCCGCGGGATCGGCCACCCACCCGCGGGCCACCGGGATCCAGGTCTTGGGCGACGCAGCAACTCCGCTCAGCACGGGGGCGTCCTGCACCGAAAACGCCGAGACCACCCAGTATCCGGTGGCGCCCTCGTGGAGGCGGCCCGGGACCAGCACCTGCTTCTCGGGAGCGTAGGAACCTGTGGCGGCGACCATTTGGTCCGCCACGGACCCGTGGAAGAAATCACCCGGCTGCAACACGGAAATGAGCGGCTTGGTGTCCTCGGTCCCGGTCGAAACCGGGGCTTCAGGCTGGGTTGACCGGCCGAATTGCCACTGGCTCAGCAGCACAAAAACCCCGGAAATGACGATCGCAAAGACCAGGCCTGCGATCCAGCGGGGTTTGAGGGCAGTTTTCAACACACATTAACCGTACTTCGTCCCTGCGTAGAACAACGAAACGGGGGTAGCGCGAACGGACAGTTAGGGCCCCTCGCGGAGGGCCTCAACTGTCCGTTCGCGCTGTTGCGGGGCAGCTTGATCCCCTAGTGGTCGAAGAACACCAGGCTTGAGTTGATGAGTTCGGCGATGACTTCGGCATCGTAGGCGCGGCGCAGGGATTCCCGGAACGACTCCTTGGACAGCGAGCGGGCCAGTGTGGCCAGGACCTCCAGATGGTCCGAGAACGAACTTGCCGGCGTCGCGATCAGCAGGATCACGGTTGCCGGCCCGTCAGTTGCCCCGAAGTCCAAGGCCTTGCCGTACTTGGTGATCCCCACGGCGATGGAGGTCCGGGACACGAACTCGCTGCGGGCGTGCGGCAACCCGACGCCGCCCGGCAGCCCGGTGGCGAGCTGGTGCTCACGGGCGTTCACGTGTTTCAGGAAGCCGTCCAGGTCCGAAACCCGCCCTGCCGCATAGAGGCGTTCCGCGAGCTGGGTTGCCGCGTCCGCCTTGTCCTTGGCATCAAGCTCGAGAATCACCATTTCCGGTGTGGTGAGTTCGGCATCGTACCGGTCCAGTGGTTCCGCCAAGAGGTGTTTCCCTTCAGTGAGGCAGGAGGCGCACGTCAGTCATTCACCTTGTCACCGCAACGGGACGATGTCCTCGACGCCCAGGCGAGCGGCGTCGGCAGATTCATCGTCAGGCTGCTCCTGGCTGAGCCGTTCGGCTTCCACCCGGGCAAGGTAATGCTTGATTTCGCTTTCGCGCTGCGCATCGCTCCAGCCAAGAATTTCTCCCATCAGCTTAGCGACAACCGGGACAGCGGACACACCCCGGTCCCAGGACTCAATGGAAATACGGGTTCTGCGCGTCAATACGTCATGTACATGACGGGCCCCCTCGTGCGTGGCCGCGTAGACGGCTTCGGCCTGGAGGTAGTCGTCGGCGCCCGGCAACGGCTCAGCCAGCGACGGGTTTTCCTTGATGAGTGCCAGGACTTCGGTGGCCATGGAGCCGTACCGGTTGAGGAGGTGTTCGATCCGGGCCACATGCACGCCGGTCTCCTCCGCCGTCCGGTTACGGCGGTTCCAGGCCGCCTTGAAGCCGTTGGCTCCGAGCAGCGGGATGGTATCGGTGCAGCTCGGCGGGACGCGTTCATCCATGCTCCGTGTGGCCTCATCGACGGCGTCCTTGGCCATGACGCGATAGGTGGTCCATTTTCCGCCGGCCACCACCACGAGGCCCGGCACCGGATGGGCCACCACATGCTCGCGGGAAAGCTTGGCGGTCGAGTCGTTCTCGCCGGCCAGGAGCGGACGAAGCCCGGCGTAGACGCCTTCAACATCTTCCCTGGTCAGGGGCCGCTTGAGCACTTTGTTGACGTGCTCAAGGATGTAGTCGATGTCCTTGCTGGACGCCGCCGGATGGGCTTTGTCCAGGTGCCAGTCAGTGTCCGTGGTGCCGATGATCCAGTGCCGGCCCCAGGGAATCACGAAGAGCACGGACTTCTCGGTCCGGAGGATCAGTCCGACGGTTGACTGGAAGCGGTCGCGCGGCACCACCAGGTGGATGCCCTTGGAGGCCCGCACCTTGAGCTGGCCGCGGTCCGTCACCATGGCCTGGGTTTCGTCGGTCCACACGCCCGTTGCGTTGATGACCTGCTTGGCGCGGATGCTGAAAGTGGAGCCGTCCTCGCGATTGACCACCTTGGCGCCCACCACCCGCTCGCCTTCGCGCAAGAAGTCGACAACCGCCGTCTGGTTGACGGCGTGGGCGCCGTAGTGCGCGGCGGTGCGGACGAGGTTGGCCACATATTTGGCGTCGTCCACCTGCCCGTCGTAGTACCGGATGGACCCGACGAACGCGTCGTCCTTCAGGCTCGGCGCGGCGCGAAGGGTGCCGCGGCGGGACAGGTGCTTGTGGAACGGCACGCCGCGCTTATGCCCGCCGGAAATGGACATGACGTCGTACAGGGCAATGCCCGCGCCAACGTAGGGCCGCTCAAGGAATGGCTTCGTGAGCGGGTAGAGGAAAGGTACCGGCCTGGCCAGGTGCGGAGCCAGCTCGGACAGCAGCAGCCCGCGCTCATGCAGAGCTTCCTTGACGAGCCCGAAGTCCAGCATTTCGAGGTAGCGCAGTCCGCCGTGGATGAGCTTGGAGGAACGCGACGACGTGCCTGCGGCCCAGTCGCTGGCCTCCACGATGCCAACGCTCAGGCCGCGCGTGACCGCGTCCAAGGCAGCACCGGTGCCAACGATGCCACCGCCGACGATGAGGATGTCGAGTTCCTTGCCCGGTTCCGTTGTCGCCTTGAGCGCGGCAAGCGATGCTTCCCGGGCGGCGGGGCCGAGGGCCCCTTGGGGAAAGGACGAACCACCGGAAGAACTGAACATTTCGAGCCTCCATCCGCATCAAACCTCGTAGTTCACCAGACTACTTGTTAGGCATGCGGATGGGCAGGGCGCAATGGCCGCCGGCCCCGGGCATCCCGGGACCGGCTGGAGCGTCAGATTCCGGAGTACGGGGACACGACGACGTCGACCCGCTGGAATTCCTTCAGGTCCGAATAGCCGGTGGTCGCCATGGAGCGGCGGAGGGCACCGATCAGGTTGGACGTGCCGTTGGTGTGGTGGCCGGGGCCGAAGAGGACCTCTTCGAGCGGGCCTACCGTGCCGACGTTGACCCTGTCGCCGCGCGGGAGTTCCAGGTGGTGGGCCTCCTGGCCCCAGTGCCAGCCCTTGCCCGGAGCTTCTTCCGCCCTGGCCAGCGCATGGCCGAGCATCACGGCGTCTGCGCCCATGGCGATGGCCTTCACGATGTCGCCGGAAGAGCCCATACCGCCGTCGGCAATTACGTGAACGTAACGGCCGCCGGACTCGTCCATGTAATCGCGGCGGGCCGCGGTGACGTCGGAAATCGCCGATGCCATCGGCGAGTGGATGCCGAGGGCACGGCGGGTGGTGGTGGTGGCTCCGCCGCCGAAGCCCACCAGGACGCCGGCAGCGCCGGTGCGCATCAGGTGGAGGGCTGGGGTGTAGCCTGCGGCGCCGCCCACGATCACCGGAACATCGAGCTCGTAGATGAACTGCTTCAGGTTCAGCGGCTCATGATCCTTGGAGACGTGCTCCGCGGAAACGGTGGTCCCGCGGATCACGAAGATGTCCACGCCGGCAGCGACGACGGTCTTGTAGTGCTCCTGGGTGCGCTGCGGGGTGAGCGAGCCGGCGACTGTCACGCCGGCGGCCCGGATTTCGGCCAGGCGGGACGTAATCAGTTCAGGCTGGATGGGCGCCTGGTAAAGCTCCTGCATCCGCCGGGTAACGGCCGGGCTGTTCGTCTCGTCCTCCAGCGCTCCGATCTGGTCGAGCACGGACTGAGGGTCCTCGTACCGCGTCCAGAGCCCCTCGAGGTCCAGCACGCCGAGTCCGCCGAGGCGACCCAGGGCAATGGCGGTCTCCGGCGACATGGCCGAGTCCATGGGCGCGGCAATAACAGGCATGTCGAACTTGTAGGCATCTATCTGCCACGAGACCGAAACGTCCTTGGGATCACGCGTCCGACGGTTGGGGACGATCGCGATGTCATCCAGGGAGTAGGCACGACGCCCACGCTTGCCACGGCCAATCTCAATCTCATAAGTCACGTGACCACTTTACTTGACCACGCGGGATACGACGGGGCGACTCCCCCGAACGCCGCCCAGAAACTGATAGTCCACACTTTATTGACATGATTTGTCAACCATTTACAAGTTATGAAAATACCTTTACGTTTACTCTCGGTTACCACCTGATTCACCATGTGACCACCCATCACTCCATTATCCGGGCCACCCGTGTGCCCGATCCGAGAAAGAAGACCCTCTTGGTCAAAGCAGGAAGTTCATCAATCAGGCGCCACCGCATGTTGGCCCTTTCGCTCGCAGCTGCAGTCGGCACTCTGGCCTTCGCCAGTTCGCCCGTCTTCGCCACCACTGAAGGCGGGGACGGTTCCTCGGCGGCCGGGCGCGCGACTGTTCAAACCGCAACCGTCCAAGGCGCTACCGTGCCGGACGTATCCGCCGGCGAGGCCTATACCAAGTTCATCGTGGACTACAAGGAGGGTGCGGCAAACGACACCCCGAACGGCCGCGCCAACGCTTGGGGCAAGGCGGCCAGGGAACAGGGAGTCGCCGTGAAGGAGGTCCGTACCTTGGCCACGGGCGGAACGCTGATTGAGGCGGGCCGGGCCCTATCCGGCCAGGCTGCCGAAGACTTCATGACCGAGATTGCAGCATCCGGGTCGGTCGAGTCCGTGGAGCCTGACGCCCGCATGACCGTGGCGCTCACCCCGAACGACCCGCGCTACGGCGAACAGTGGGATTTCACCGCCACGAACGGCATGCGGGTCCCCGGCGCGTGGGACGTCGCAACGGGGACCGGCGTGATCGTGGCGGTCATCGACACCGGCATTACGGCCCACGCCGACCTCGACGCGAATGTGCTCCCCGGCTATGATTTCGTGGCGGACGCCACCGCCGCCCGTGACGGCAATGGCCGCGATGCCAATGCGCAGGACCAGGGCGACTGGTACGCCGCCGGCGAGTGCGGCCAGGCGACGGCAGGCAACAGTTCCTGGCACGGCACCCACGTCGCGGGCACCGTAGCAGCCGTCACCGGGAATGCCTCCGGTGTGGCCGGTGTTGCTCCCAACGCCAAGGTGGTGCCGGTCCGTGTCCTGGCCAAGTGCGGCGGCTCCCTGTCCGACATTGCCGATGCCATCATCTGGTCAGCCGGCGGAACCGTTGCAGGTATCCCGGCCAACGCCAATCCCGCCAAGGTCATCAACATGAGCCTGGGCGGATCAGGCGCCTGCGGCAGCACCTATCAGGCAGCCATCGACTCCGCGGTTTCCCGCGGCGCGACGGTGGTTGTCGCGGCCGGCAACAGCAATCAGGACGCTTCCGGTTTCCGCCCGGCCAACTGCAGCAGCGTTGTCAGCGTGGCTGCCAGCAATCCGAGCGGCAGCCTCTCGTATTACTCCAACTTCGGCGCAACCGTTGACCTGACCGCACCGGGCGGCGATGTCAGGGTGGCCGGCGGCGGAATCCTCTCCACCATCAACACAGGCACCACCACACCGGCCTCGGCAGGCTACGCAAACTACCAGGGCACGTCCATGGCGGCTCCGCATGTCGCAGGCCTGGCCGCGCTGATGAAATCCAAAACGCCTTCCCTCACGCCGGCCCAGGTTGAGTCCACGCTCAAGCAGGGAACCCGGGCCATGCCGGGCGGCTGCACCGCCGGCTGCGGTGCGGGACTGTCGGACGCCACCAAGACCATGGGCCTGCTCGGCGGGACCACTCCCCCGCCGACGGGCAATCTCCTGCTCAACCCGGGCTTCGAAGAGGGCGCGGTTTCCTGGACGTCCGATCACGCCGACACGTTTGAGACCGGCGCGAACGCCAGGACGGGTTCCCGTTTCGCCGGCCTCAACGGCTGGGGCCAGGCCACGTCCTACAAACTCGACCAGTCTTTTGCTGTCCCCTCCGCAGTGTCGGCCGCTTCGCTGTCCTTCCACCTGAAGGTGCAGTCGGACGAGACAACCGCCACCTCGGCCTACGACACCCTCAAAGTCCAGGTGATCAGCGGCGGCACCACCGCCACGCTGGCAACGTACTCCAACCTCAACGAGTCCACCGGTTACGTCCAGAAACAACTGGACCTCAGCGCCTACAAGGGCAAGAGCGTGACGCTGCGCTTCCTGGGCGTCGAGGATTCATCGCTGTCGACGTACTTCTTCCTCGATGACACCGCTGTGACCACTTCCTAGCTCCTGGCTGGGAGAAATCCTGGAACCGCCGGCCGCGCAGGGTGCGCGGCCGGCGGTTTCTTGCCTGCCGTCTCCCGCCCTACGCCTCGGCGCCCACGAGGGGACTAGTCCCCATCGCGGGGTCCGGCGTGGATGGAATAGGTTGAAATGAAGAACCGCGGGCAGGCGATGCGGGCACGAATAGTTTGGGGAACTCATGGCGCGCACTCCTGTCAGCACCATCACGACGGCCACGGATCCGCGCGCGCCGGCGTTTGGTTTCGCCCAGCGCCGATCCTGGGTCTTCTGGGCATGGTGGTACCCGGCCGTGCTTGCTATGGCCGGAGCCGTGAACGCCGGACTCGCCACCGTCATTGGACGAAGTGCGGAAACTGGCATCGTCATGGCGATCCTTGGCGGGGTATTGGCGACCCTGGGCTGGGTCGTCACCCTCGGGCCGCGGTTCACCCGTAAGCTGCCAAGGCCCGCCTCGGACATCCCCAGGGTGGAGCAGGGAATCCGGATCACCCCAGGCATGATCCGGACCGTGCTCATCGCCGGAGCCCTGGGTATCGGCGCCCTGGTGCTGCTAACGCCAATGGGCGGCTCGCTGGAGGCGGTCCCCCTGGTCGGAATGCTCGCGGCGGTCCTGCTGGGCGCGGCCGCGGGCTTGGCCCACACCGGATGGCTTATGAAGAACAGCACTGAACTTTACTCCCGCTGGGTGAACCGACGGGACAACCCATGAAGGACGCATTGATGACACCGGTTGCTGCTCAGCCATCCACTTTCCAGGAACTCGCCTTGGGACACGCACACCGCCGCAACCGCGTGTTTTGTTTTTGGTGGATTGGCATGGTCTTCGCGATTCCGGGATTGGCGTATGCCATTGCAGCGGCGGCCACCGGGCAGTCCCCCGAAACCGGCCTTATGACAGCGGCCCTGGGCCTCGTCTTTTCCGGCGTCGGCTGGTTGCTGACCATTGGCCCGAGGTTCACGCGGAAGCCGCCGCGGCCGGCAACGGACTTTGCCCGCACGGACTGGGAAATTGGGATAGCACCCGGAGTTGCCGCCGGAGCCCCGATTACGATGCTGGCGATTCTGGTCGCATTAGTGACCCTCACGCCTAAAGGCACATCGCCGGAAGTCCTGCCGATCCTGTCGGCCCTCGCGGTCTTTCCCGTCCCGATATCCGCAGGCCTGCTCTATTCGCGCCGGCACCTGCTGACCCGGCGCGAGGAACTGTACGCCCGCTGGCTGGCCCGCCGTTAGCCCCGCCCAACACTCGCCCTGAGTCAGATCCCCTCCGCTTCGTCCACAGAGAGCTGCGATTCGAACATCCGGAAGTACCGGCCCCGGAGGGCCACGAGTTCGCGGTGGGTGCCCTGTTCCACGATCCGGCCGTCCTCCAGCATGTAGACGATGTCCGCCTTCTCGATCGTTGCGAGCCGGTGGCTGATGGCGATGATGGTGCTGCTGCGGTCGGCAAAGAGCCTGGTGAAGATCCGGTGTTCGGCCAGGGCGTCGATGGCCGACGTCGGCTCGTCCATGACCATGAAGGTGGCGTTCCGGTAGAAGTTACGGGCCATCGCGAGCCGCTGCCACTGGCCGCCGCTGAGTCCGCTGCCCTTCCGGCCCCGCGGATCTTCCATCCAGTTGCTGACGTGGTTGTCGAGGCCGTTGGGCAGCTTGTTGATGAACTCGAGGGCCTCGGCGTCGGACGCTGACCGCCGGATCCGCTCATCGTCCCGCGGCGAATCGACGTCGCCAAAAAGAATGTTTTCCGCAGCCGTGGCGAATTCGTACTTGAGGAATTCCTGGCTCAGCACCGCCAGATGGCGGTGCCAGGACTTGACGTCGACGGCGGCGAGGTCGACGCCGTCGAGCATCACCTGCCCGGAATCGGGCCGGTAGAGCCCCGCGAGAATTCGGATCAGCGTGGACTTCCCGGCGCCGTTCTCCCCCACGATGGCGATGTGCTGGCCCTCGCGGATGGTCATGGTGATGCCGCGGATCACCTCGATGTCGCTGCCGGTATACGTAAAACGGATATCCCGCAGCTCCACAGTCTTGGGAGCCTGCAGCAGCGGCGGCGAATGCTCCGAGTGAACCGGCATGGCCATAAATAGCTCGTAGTCCTTGAGGTTCGCCAAGTCCTCGTCGATGGAGCTGAGCGAAGAGACCAGGTTGTTGGCCGTGGACAGTGCCCTGCTGACGATCTGCTGGACGTAGAGGAACTGCCCCACCGGCTGGGCGCGGGCAATGATCTGGCCCACCACCCAGATCAGCGAAACAACCTCGGCCCCGTACTGCAGGGCGTCCGCCGCGAGCTGCTTGGGGATATAGCGCTTTTGGAAATCCAGACGTCTTTTCTCATCGGCGTCCCGGAGCCGGGAGCGCAGCCCCATGAGATGCCCGACTATCCCGTACAGGCGCATCTCGGCAATGTGCTGGGGCCGCAGCAGGTTGGTCTCGATCATCCGCCGCTGGCGGCGGGAATCGACCTGCGTGTTCCAGTGGGCGATCTGTTCCCGGGACAGCTTGAACTGCAGGTACACGCTGGGGACGATGGCCACCAGCACAATCACCGCAATCCACCAGCTCACCAGCAGGAGCGCTCCGACAGCCAGGATCACCGAAACGAGTTGCGTGAAGATTGCGGCAATCCGGTCCAGGACGCGGGCGTAGGAATCGGAGAACCGCTTGGCGCGGTCATAGAGGTCAACGGTCTCTTTGTCGTCGTACCGCCAGAACTCGAGCGCCAGGAACCGCTCGTACATCTGGTCGCCGACTATCGCCCCCACCTTGAAGCTCATGAGCTGCTGGATGTAGCGGTCCACACTGCTGAAAGCACCCCAGAACAGGCCCAGGGCCGCGGTGATGATCACGTAGACGATGGCCTGCTGGCCCGCAGCGGCATCACCAGAATAAGCGGCGGCCAAGGCGGTGGTGGTCAGCGCAGCAAAGTAGGTGGTGACCAGGGGCAGCAATGCCGAGATCAGCGAGCCGACCACCTTCATCACAACGGCCGCCGGCGAGGCCCGGAAGCTGACCCGCAGCACCTGCGCCACTGCCCGGGCGTAGGGCCTGACGGCGAGTTTTCCCTTGGGATCCCGCTTGGGGCTCAGTTCGGCGGGATGGCGTGGTTCGGGCATGATTACAGCCTAGTTCCGCGCACAGACACAAAAGAGGCCGCGGGAAGGTTCCCGCGGCCTCTTGGGTGGGCTGGGCCGCCGGCAGGGTTCCCTGGCCGAGCTTGCGAGGCGAGGGTGCCGGTTGGGCCCACGCCGGCAGGGTTCCCTGGCCGAGCTTGCGAGGCGAGGGTGCCGGTTGGGCCCACGCCGGCAGGGTTCCCTGGCCGAGCTTGCGAGGCGAGGGTGCCGGTGGGGATTAGCGTGAACCGTAGTTCGGTGCCTCCACCGTCATCTGGATGTCGTGCGGGTGCGATTCCTTGAGGCCGGCCGGCGTGATGCGGACGAACTTGCCGCGCGCCTTCAGCTCAGCCACGGTCGGGGCGCCGGTGTAGAACATGGTCTGGCGGAGGCCGCCCACCAGCTGGTAGGCCACGGATGCCAGCGGGCCGCGGTAGGCCACCCGGCCCTCAATGCCTTCCGGGATCAGCTTGTCGTCGCCGGACACGTCAGCCTGGAAGTAGCGGTCCTTGGAGTAGGACGTGTTCTTGCCGCGGGTCTGCATGGCTCCGAGCGATCCCATGCCGCGGTAGCTCTTGAACTGCTTGCCGTTGACGAAGATGAGTTCGCCGGGTGATTCGTCACAGCCGGCCAGCAGGGAACCGAGCATCACGGTGTCGGCGCCCGCAACCAGCGCCTTGCCGATGTCGCCCGAGTACTGGAGGCCGCCGTCGGCAATCAGCGGAACGCCGGCCGGGATGGCCGCCTTCGCGGACTCGTAGATAGCGGTGATCTGCGGAACGCCCACACCGGCAACAACGCGTGTGGTGCAGATGGAACCGGGGCCTACGCCCACCTTGATGCCGTCGGCACCGGCGTCGATCAGCGCCTGCGCACCTTCGCGGGTAGCGGCCTGGCCGCCGATGATGTCAACGTGCGCCGCCACGGGATCGGACTTCAGCCGGCGGATCATGTCCAGCACGCCCTGGGAGTGCCCGTTGGCGGTGTCCACGAACAGGGCGTCCACACCGGCGTCGATAAGGGCCATGGCGCGTTCCCAGCCGTCACCGAAGAAACCGATGGCGGCACCGACGCGCAGGCGGCCTTCGTCGTCCTTCGTGGCCAGCGGGTACTGCTCGGCCTTGGTGAAGTCCTTGGTGGTGATGAGGCCCTTGAGCCGGCCCTGCTCGTCCACGAGGGGAAGTTTTTCGATCTTGTTGGTGGCCAGCTTGTGCGAGGCTTCCTCGCGGCTGATGCCCACGTGCCCGGTGACCAGGGGCATCTTGGTCATGACATCACTGACCAGGCGGATCGGGAAATCCGCTTCCGGCACGAAACGGGTGTCGCGGTTGGTCACGATGCCCAGCAGCCTCATGCCCTCGTCCACGACGGGCAGGCCGGAGACACGATACTGCGAGCAGATCTCGTCGAGCTCTGCCAGGGTCGCTTCCGGCCCGATGGTCAGCGGGTTGGTGATCATCCCGGACTCGCTGCGCTTCACGCGGTCCACCTGATCGGCCTGGTCCTGGATGGACAGGTTGCGGTGAACCACGCCCAAGCCGCCCTGGCGGGCCATGGCGATGGCCATCCGGGACTCCGTGACGGTGTCCATGGCCGCGGACAGCAGCGGGGTCTGGACGGAAATGCGCTTGGAAATACGCGAGGACGTGTCTGCCTCTGACGGGATGACGTCAGTGTGCCCGGGCAGGAGCAGGACGTCATCGTAGGTCAGGCCGATGAAGCCGAACGGGTTGTGTTCGGGCTGGGTCATGAGTGCGCCTCTTACCTTAATTTCTGGGGTTCACGGGTAGGGGTTGCAGCTGATGACCAGCCCGTCATTACGGGACTGGCCTGTGCAGAATGTGGTGCGGGGGATGCTGCGTTCGTGCGGAAGTATTGAATAAATTCTAGAACCTCGGCGGCGATCCCCATATTCCGCGGCGGTAATGTGAGGAACCGCACCCTCCCCACCCGCTCCCCAGCCTCGCAAGCTCAGCCAGGGAACCCTGCGGGCGTGGCCCCACCACCCGCTCCCCAGCCTCGCAAGCTCGGCCAGGGAACCTTGCGGGCGTGGCCCCAGTATTCGCGGAGGGCTCAGGTCCAGCCAGTGGCGGCCAGCAGCCGCTGCTCGAACATGGGGATCATGCTCTGCACGTACGTCTTGGTCAGATGGTTGTCATCCTTATAGACGTAAACATTGCCCACAACGGCCGGACATATGCCGTCTGCGCAGATGAAATCGCTGAGATCCATCAGGTGAAGGCCATCCACCTTGCCGCGGTACTCATCCAGCGGTGACGAGCCCGCGAGCGACTCACTGAGCGGCGGGTTGCACTCCTCCGCGGCGGCGCCCCTCTTTTGCACGCACTCCGGCATGTTGAAACCGAAGCGCGGGTTGTCCCGGACTCCCACCACGTCCATTCCGGCGTCCGTGAACGGCTTGATGCCGTCAAGGTAACCCGGCACTTCCGTTTCGAACGGCGCCTCGACGTGCGTCAGCGAGGCAACCGTGAACACCGCGTCCGGCTTGTGCTCGAGCACATATTCGGTGCTGGCCCTGTTGAAGGCATTGCACTCCGCGTCCCGCTCGGCTGAGTCAGCGCCGAAGCGGCAGCTGCCTTTCAGGAGCGTGACCACTTCCCAGCCGTGCTCCTTGGCGATCGGGCCCAGCGCGGCCATGTACTGCTGCGCGTGCGAGTCGCCGAGCACCACGATCCGCTTGGTGACAACTTCCGGTTTGCTGTTCTGCAGGCAGCCGGACAGCAGCGGGTCGCTGGGCACGTTGCCGTCGGTGCACAGTCCGTCGATATCGGCCCACTCATCCTTCATGGCGGCCGGTGCCGGAATGATCTTCGCCTCCGGTGTCGGCTTCCCCGCGTTTTCCGGCGTCAGGGCGGCGGCACCGGGAGTCAGTTCCCTGGGCTGCGCCGCGGCGGCGGCTTCGTCCGCAGTGAGTTTCGTCTGCCAAAGGGACACCGGCCCCGCGAGCAGCGCTCCGCAGGCCACAATCACGACGGCGTTCCGCCAGATCCGCCGTTGCGGCCAGTGCCATTCCCGCAAAGGCTTCTCCACGAAGCGGGTGGTGAGCACGGCCATGACCACGGACGCCGCCACGATGGCGAGGCCCTGGACAAGGTTGGGTGACACCACCCCGGTGCCGGCCAGGGCAAGCACCAGCAGCGGCCAGTGCCAGAGGTACAGCGCGTAGGAGTTGTCGCCGAGGGATACGAGCGGTTTCCAGCTCAGCAGGCGGTCGGCGCCGAAGCGGCTGCCGCTCTGTCCGGCAACAATGATCGCAGCGGCCGCCAACGTGGGCCACAGCGCCACGAAACCGGGAAAGGACCGGTCCACGGTCAGCAGCAGGCCGCAGGAGACCATGGCCGCCACGCCCGCCCAGCCCAGGATGACGCGGAGGATTTTCCCCGGTTTCAGGTAGGGCAGGGCCAGGGCCAGGAGGGAGCCCAGCGCGAATTCCCACAGCCGGGTCCGGGTATCAAAGTACGCGTAGGCCTGGTTTGTGGCGGTCTGGTCAATGGAGTAGGCCAGCGATACGGCAAAGATCGCCCCGAAGGCGAGGGCCAGGAGCAGCCGGTAGCTGCCGGCCCGCTGGCGGAGGACTCTGCGGCGGAGGACCCTGTGCAGGACCGCCACTCCCGCGAACACGAGGGGCCACAGAATGAAGACCTGCCCCTGGATGGACAGCGACCAGAAATGCTGCAGCGGGCTCGCACCCGAGTGGTCCTGGGCGTAATAGTCAACGGCCGAGTCCGCGAGCAACCAGTTCTGCCGGTAGAGCAGGGAAGCCCAGGCCTGGTCCAGGACGTCCGGCCAGCGGCTTTGCGGCAGGATGGCCCACGTGCCGACGAGGACTCCCAGGATCACCACGACGGCGGCCGGCAACAGCCGCTTGAAAAGGTGCAGCCAGTGGCTGACGAGCTTGAGCGGCCTGCCGTTTTCCACCTTGCGGATGAACGAGAGGGTGAGCAGGAACGCGGAGATGAGCAGGAAGATGTCCACACCGCCCGACACCCGGCCCAGCCAGACGTGGTACGTGACCACCATCAGCACGGCGAGGGCGCGAAGGCCCTGGACCTCCGGGCGGTACCCCTTCCTGGTTTCCTTGCCGCCGTTTGCTTTGTTGGATTCGCTGAGTGTTTGCGCCGTCATTGTTCCTTCCAGCCGGTTGCCGCCAACAGCCGCTCCCCGAATGCGGGAGACATGCTGGCAACATACGTGCGGCTGAGGTGATTGTTGTCCAGGTAGACAAAGGTGTTTCCAACGACTCCCGGGCAGTAGGTGCCGTCACAGATCAGGTCGGTCATGTCCATGAAGGCCATGCCGCGGACTTTCCCTTCGAGAGCTGCGAAGGGACTCTCGCTCGCCAGCAGGTCGGCTTGGGCCGGCCGGCAATCAGGGCTGTCCTTGCCTTTCGTCACCACGCAGTCGGCCATGTTGAAGTTAAAACGTGGATTGTCCCGGATGGCAATCACGTCGATGCCTTGGCCCGTCCAGGCTGTGGCAAGTTCTTCGAGCCCGGGGATGAGGACTTCCGCCGGGGATGAGGGTGCGGCTGCGGTACCGACGAGCATGATGGCATCCGGCGGGTTCCTGGCAATCTGCTCCCGTACCGCATCGTTGTAGCTGGCGCAGTCCGGGTTCGCTGCCCGGAGCTCGTCCGTCGACGGCTGAACCTGGCATCCGCCCTTGAGCATGGCGTAGACGGTCCAGCCTTTTTGCTCCCCGACGCCCGCAATGGCTGCGAGCCATTGCTGCGCGTGCGAATCACCCAGCACCAGCACGGATTTCGTCGAGCCATCGGATTCCCGGCTCTGGCTGCAGGTGTTCCGGACCGCATCGTCAGCCGGCTCCAGTTCGCCGGTGCAGGGTCCGGACAGGGTTGCCCAGTCCACGGGCAGCTGCTCCGCGGCCGGCAGTATCGCGGCGTCGCGGTCACTCTGGTCAACAAATCCGGGAAGCAATGCCTGCGCGCCGGGGTTGTTTCGCTGCGCAGCGGCCTTTGCCGCTTCAGCCGCGAGGTGCTGCTGCAGCTGGATTCCGGTCAGGGGGACCACAACGGTGAGCAGGCAGGCGGCCACGGAAACAACGGCACGACGGCGGTTGACCTCGGGCCATTTCCACTCACGCCAGGGCTTCTCGATGAACCGGGTGGTGAGGTACGCCAGTCCCAGCGACACGACGATGATGACGGTCCCCGAGAGCGGTCCGGCGTGGTCGCGTCCGGTTGCTGCGAGGGAAATGACCAGGACGGGCCAATGCCACAGGTACAGGGCGTAGGAATTGTCCCCGAGCCGGACCAGCGGACCGGCACTCAGGATCCTGTCCACTCCGAAGCGGCTTCCGGTTTGTCCCGCCGCGATCACGCTGGCCGCCGCGAGCGTCGGCCACAGCGCCGCCACGCCAGGAAAGGCCGCCTGGACGTTGAGCAGGATGCCGCAACTGAGCATGGCCAGAATGCCCAGCCAGCCGAGGACGATGCGTCCCGTCCGGGGAATGCGGAGACCGGGCAGGATAAGCGCCACGAGGGTTCCGAGCGCGAATTCCCACAAGCGGGCGCCGGTATCGAAGTACGCCTGTGCCTGGTTGGTGATGGTGAAGACGATCGAGTAGACGAGTGACACCAGGAAGGCGGCGGCGAAGATGTAGCAGAGGAGGATCCGGTAATGCAGCCGGAACCGCTTGGCGAGTAATGCGGCACCGGCGAACGCCAGCGGCCAAAGAATGAAGACCTGGCCCTGGATGGACAGGGACCAGAAGTGCTGGAACGGACTGGCCAGGCTGTGGTCGGTCGCGTAGTAGTCCACCGCACGAGCCTGGAGCAACGCGTTTTCATAGTAGAAAAGGGACGCCCAGGCCTGGTCCACGATGTCCAGCCAGCGGGTGCGGGGCAAAAGGATGTAGCTTGCGGCCAGGGTCGCGACGATGGCCGTCACGGCTGCCGGCAAAAGGCGCCGGAAAAGGTGCAGCCAGTGCTTGAGCAATGCCATGGGCCGGTTCTGCTCGTACTTGCCTACGAACTGCAGCGTCATGAGGAAAGCCGAGATGAGCAGGAACACATCAACCCCGCCGGATACCCTCCCGAACCACACGTGGTAGCCGACCACCATCAGCACGGCCAGGGAACGCAGGCCCTGGATTTCGGGCCGGAACTTTGATTTCCGGCTCGACTCAACACCGACGCCATTACGGCGCGGCGAGGCCAGGGCTCTCGCTACAGACATAGAAAAACCCCTCAAGCGGATAGACAAAGCATCCATGTTACCGAATCGTAATTTTCATCGCCAATCGCCGAGCAGGCGAAGGAGCCCCGCATCCCATTAAGTCACTGCAAGCTGGGAGTATCCAGAGGAGTGCTCCGGGCCCCCGGCCGGGTCCGGAAACTAGGCTGGTGGCGAGGCCGGACGGGCCGGCAAACACTGAGGAGTGGCCAACGTGATCGTTCAGGTGCGGATCTGCATACCCGCGGAGCTCTCGGAGCTTGTGGTGGAAAGCTGCACGCAGCAGACCGGGGCAGCGGAAGTGGCTGTCCACAAAGGGGCCTCCATCCAGCCGCCCGGCGATGTGGTGGTGGTCCACGTCGCCAGGGAATCGGTGGAGGAGCTGCTGGAAAAGCTGCATGTCCTGAAGGTGCAGGAGCTGGGTTCCATTTCCATCTCCATGCCGCAGCTGATGCTTTCCCGGCGTGCCGAGCAGGCCGAAGCCGCAGCACCCGGCGACGGTGCCGATGCGATGATCTGGGACGAGGTGACCCGCCAGACCGGCGAGGATGCGCGCCTCACCTGGAGCTATTTGGCGTTCCTGGTACTCGCGACCCAGTTGGCCGCCATAGGCATCGTCACGAATTCAACCATCGCCATTGTCGGGGCCATGGCGGTGGGGCCGGAGTTCGGGCCGCTCGCCGCCCTGGCTGTTGCGCTGGCCCAGCGCAAATGGAAGCTGGGACGCAGCGCCGCACTGGCGCTAGGCATCGGCTTCCCTGTCGCCATGCTCCTGGCTGCCCTGGCAGCCTGGCTTTCAGTGCCGCTGGGGCTCTTTCCGGCCAACGCCCTCGACACCGGGTCCGCCGTCGAGTTCATTTACCACCCCGGCCCCTACTCGCTGATCGTTGCAGTCCTGGCCGGCGCCGCCGGGATGCTCTCCATGATCAGTCGCCGCTCAGCCGCCCTCGTGGGAGTCTTCATCTCCGTGACCACCGTTCCGGCTGCAGGCTTCGTGGCGGTTGCACTGGTCCTGGGCGAATACCAAAAGGCGGCAGGATCGGCGATTCAGCTGCTGCTGAACCTCGTGGGAATTGTGGCTGCGGCACTGGCCGTACTGATTTTCTACCGAGTGATCACCCGACGGTTGCCGGAGAACATGGCCCGCCGGCTCAGGAACCAGGCGCTGCGTGCCCAAGGCTAGCGCGCCGCGGGGATCCTCCCGGCCAGGTATCGGGCGTCCCGGCAGGCCCCGGGGAGGGTGGCCGATGCCGCGGCGTACTGGAATTCCTGGCCCAGGAAGAACAGCCCCGGCGTTCCCGCCGCAACGCCGCGCTGCTGCGGCGGCAGCGCCCCGCCGTCGAGCATTGCCGGATCAATCCAGCCGAAATCATCCCTGAACCCCGTGCACCAGATCACGTTGGACACTTCCAGCCGGGTTCCATCGGCCAGGACCGGCATCCCGTCCCGCACCCCGGCGACCCGCGGCACGAGGTTCACGCCGGCGTCCGCGAGGTCCTTGGATTTGGTCCGGATCAGGGGTGTGGCGGTGGCATGGAAGAAGGGCGCGGCTTTGCGTCCAACCGGGTTGCCGAGCGTGAGGACGTGCAGGCCCAGGAAGCGCACCACGGGCAGGAAGTAGCGTGCTGCATTCCGGCCGTGCCTGACCGGAAGCTCGCCGCCGGGCTTTCCCGCCACAGTGGTGGGATGGGTCCGGCTGACTTCGAGGCCAATCTCCGCGCCGGAGTTCCCGAGCCCCACCACCAGGACCGGGCCGGGCTGCAGCTGGTCCGGGTTGAGGTAGTCGCAGGAGTGCAATTGGACGACGGCGGGATCCAGCTCCGCGGCGAACGCAGGCGTTTTTGGTGCCTGGGAGCAGCCGGTGGCGACGACGACGTTGCGCGCCTCCCAGCGCTGGCCGTTGGCGGCGGCGATGAATCGGTCCGCTTCCCGCCACAGCCGCTCGACCCGGACACCGTTCAGGACGGGCAGGTCAAAGCGGGCCGCGTACCCCTCAAGGTAGCCAGCGACGTCGTCCTTCGTGGGGAAGGACAGCGGATCCGCAGGGAACGGCACCCCCGGCAGCCCGTCATACTTGGCCGGCGTAAACACCCGGAGCGAATCCCACCGCCGGCGCCACGCGTCGCCGGTGCGTGGGCTCGCGTCCAGGATGAGGAACTTCCGTTGCTGCTCCTTCAGGTAGTGGCCGATGGCCAGGCCCGACTGCCCGCCGCCGATGACCAGCGTGTCCAGCATGCCTGTTGAATGGTTGGCGTTCATGACTGCGCTCCTTGATGACGTGTGGTGATATCCATGGCTGAACTTTCCTGCCGGCCGGCCTGCATGCTGCCCGTTCCGTCCTGTCCGGCTTCCCGATAGCGCAGCCACCAGGCCAGCATCAGCGCGGACGCGAAGACGTAGGCGAGGTGGAGGGCCCAGATGGGGCCGGCCGGGAGGTTGAAGACGTACAGGGAATGCACAATGTTGGCCACGTTGCTCAGGACCAGGTTGCCCAGGCTGTAGGAGGCGAGGTCCCGTGTCCGTGCTGCCTTGATCAGCATCGGCAGCATTCCCGCGGCGAACAGCACCGTCGAAAGAGTGCCGGCAAGGACTGGAAGGTTCATGTTTTGAGGCTACGGGCGGGGGCCCATGGCCCGCGTCGGCCAAATTATGCAATTCTGCAGCAGACGCCGATGGGTAATTTTGTGCAGTCCCCTGGGTTTTGCGGAGGGTCATCCGGCGAGCCCGTGCTCGAAGGCGTACCTGGTGGCCGCCGCCCGTGAAGACAGCCCCAGCTTCAGGAAGATGTTGCTGATGTGCCGGGCCACGGTTTTTTCGCTGAGATACAGCTCTGCGGCGATGGCACGGTTTCCCTGGCCCGAGGCCACGAGCCGCAGCACTTCGGTTTCCCGCGGGGACAGCGGTCCCTTGGCGCCGCTGTTTCCTTCGCGCATCAGGGCGGCGGCCGCCCAGGCGGCAGCAGGCGCTGCGCCCAGTTCCAGTAATTCCGCCTGCGCCGCTTCAAAGTCCATCAGGGCCGACGTTTCATCGCCGAGTGCGCGGCACGCGGAGCCGATCAGCACGCGGCAGCGGGCCGCCTCATAGGGAACGCCGAGTTCAAGCCACAACCGCCATGCCTCCCGCAAGGGGTGCGTGGCTGCCGCGGCATCGCCGGTTGCAAGATGGAGAGCGCCCGCCGCCTGGCCGGCATAGGCACGGAGCATGGAGGTAGGGCATTCGCGGGCCAGGGCTTCCAGCTCCTGAACGCCTCGGCGCGCGGCTTCCGGATCGGAGGCAGCCAGTTCGATCTCCACCAGTGCCGGCAGCATGTTCCGGCGGGTAGCGAGGTCGGCCGCGTCAGCCGCCCGCCGGATCATCACTTGGGCCTGCTGCGGATTTCCCCGGGCCAGCCAAAGGAGTGCCAGGCCCGGCTGCGGCTCGTAGCCGGTCCGGGCTGCCTGCCGGTAGGAGGTTTCGGCGTCGTCCAGTTTTCCACTCAGCCGCTCCACCTCGCCCTGCTGGTAGTAGGCGCCGTAAAGTGCCTGGGGGTCTCCCTTGACGGAGAGTCCCTGCGCTGCCCCGGCTGCCGTCAGCGCCTCGTCCCACGCGCCATGGAGAATAAAGAGTTCGGCGCGGTGTGCCTGGCACTGGCCGCTGAAGGACACCATGTCAGGGCGTGCACTGCACCAGCGGTCCAGGGCCGCCGTCCATTCCAGTGCCCTCTCCAGGTCGAAGGCCAGGTGGCAGTTGCCGATGACTGCGCAATAGATAATCCCCGACGGAATCGCCGAGAGCTCACCGGCGGTCACCGCGACCATCACCTCGTCGAACATCCTGAGCCCTTGGTCAGGGTGGCCAAGCATCAGGGTGGCCTGTCCCGTGCCGAGGAGGCCAAGTGCAGACAGGTCCTTGTCGTGGAAACGCTGGCCGAATTCAGCCACGCGGGAGAAAGCCTGCAGGGCGCCCGCCGGATCACCGCCGTAGAGTTTGCCCAGGCCCTCCGGGAGGAGCAGCAGGCCCTGCACGGCGCCAGGCTCGGCCATTTCATCCACGAGCCGCTGGCCGCGGGCAAACCAGCCTCTGGCCCGGGCCTGTTCCCCGAAGAACATCAGTTGCATGCCCAACCAGCCCGCGCAGCGTGCGGCGCTTTCGACGTCGCCCATCACCAGGTACTCCTCGTGGGCGCGGGTCAGGGTGTCCAGCCCCGTGGTGCCGGCGCCGGTCAGGATCTCGGCAGTAGCCAGCCGTTCGAGGTCGGCAGCCGGCAACCCGCCGCGCTCATCTGCGTCGTGGAAGCGCTCATGGGCTTCGGTCCAGCGATGCTCCTGAAATGCCGACCTGCCCCGGTCGATGTCCGTCTCAGCTGACATGCTGGCCTCCTGATACCACCCGCCCAGCCGGTTAAGCGCCACGGTACGCCCGCCGGAGAACCGGCACAAGCGGAACACAGTTGCCTTCCGGCGCGCATCCGCTACGAACGCAGCAGCGCGCGAAGCGTCTGGATGGTGTCTGCCTCTGCCGCCGTCTTGTCCTCGCGGTAGCGCTTGACGCGTGCGAACCGAAGGGCAATGCCGCCGGGATAGCGCGGGGAGTTCTGCACGCCGTCGATCGCTATTTCGACGACGGTGACGGGCTGCAGCCAGACCGTCCCCGCAGTGCGCCGCACCTCGAGTTCCTGGAACCTCCCGGTCTGCCACTGCAGCATCGCGTCGGTGAGGCCCTTGAAGGTCTTGCCCACCATCACATAGCCGCCGGGTTCGCCGAACTCACCGGCGGGGTCGAGGGCTCCAAGGTGCAGGTTCGACAGCAGCCCGGTGCGCCGTCCTGACCCCCACTCGCAGGCAAGCACCACCAAGTCGTAGGTGAGCACCGGTTTCACCTTGACCCAGTTGGAACCGCGCCGGCCGGCCGCGTAGGCCGATCCGACCGCCTTGACCAGCACTCCCTCGTGCCCCGCGTCGAGCGCATCCCGCGACACTCTTTCAGCCACTTCGGGATCCGCCGTGATCTCCCCCGGGATCCGGTGCCCCGGGGCGATTCGTTCCAGCATGCCGATGCGCGTGGACAGCGGCTCGTCGAGGAGATCCCGGCCGTCAAGGTGCAGCACGTCGAAGAACCATGGATGCAGCACGGTAGTGCGTGCCGCGTCCGCCCCGAAGCGGGACATGGTTTCCTGGAAGGGCCGCGGGCCGCCGTCCTCATCGAGGGCCAGAGTCTCGCCGTCGAGGATCACATCGTGCACCGGAAAGCTGCGCACTACTTCCACCACCTCGGGCAGCCGGTGGGTCACTTCTGCAAGCGTGCGGGTAAAAATGCGTACGTCGTCGCCGGCGCGGTGCACCTGGATGCGCGCGCCGTCGAGCTTGTATTCCACGGACGCCTCCCCCGTGATCTCCAGCGCCGCGCTGGTACTTGCCGCGGTTGACGCCAGCATGGGCTGCACGGGACGGCCGACGACGAGGCCCACGGCGTCAAGCTCTGCGGCCGTGCCCGTGATGGCCAGCTGCGCGGTTCCGCCGAGGTCGCCGGAGAGCATCGCGGCGCGGCGCACGGCGTCGACGGGCCGATCGGCGGCGCGGGCGATGGCATCCGTCAGCACCCCCTCCAGCGCACCGGTTCGCAGTTCGCCGAGCAGCACACCGGAGATGAAGGCCTGTTCGCGCTCAGTGGCGGCGGCAGTGAGCAGCTTGAGAGCCGCGGCGCGCTGGGCAGCGGATCCGGCGCCTGCGGTGCCGAGCAGCCGGTCCAATGCGGCGTCGAGGTCAGCGACCGTAAGGCTCGGCTCGGCGGCCGGCTCTCCCATGGCTGCCGCCATACCGCGCCAGCCGACCCCCACTCTGCCCTGCCGCGGCCTGGCGATGAGCAGGCCGACGGCCGTTGCGATGTCTGCGGGCTCGAGCCGGCGCAGCAGGCCGGCCAGTGCCTCGACCTTCGCGAGCCGTGAGCGGGTGGACGCGACGGCATCCGTGGTCCTCACGAGCTCCTCGAGCAGCATGGGTCCAGTCTGCCACGCCTGCCGGCGCCGAACAGGGATCCGGCCGCCGGCGCTGGACAGTGCCGGAACCCGGTTCCAGAATGAACGCATGGGAATCATCGTCGCGAACCTGTTCATCACCCTCGACGGCGTCTACCAGGGGCCCGGCGGCCGCGAAGAGGACACTGAGGGTGGCTTCGCTTTCGGGGGCTGGCAGGCGCCGGTATCCGACAACGAGGCTGAGGCGGCCATCGAGTCCGAGATCAGCAACATCGATGCCCTGCTGCTCGGCCGCAAGACCTACGACATCTTCGCTGCATACTGGCCCCACCAGTCCGACGACATCGGCGGCACGCTCAACCGGGTGCCGAAGTTCGTGGTCTCCAGCAGCCTGACTGATCCCGGTTGGGCCGGCACTACGGTGCTGCCGGATGCCGCCTCCGCAGGACGGCTTCGCGAGGAGTACGGTCAGGTGCACATGTTCGGCAGCGGTGTCCTTATTCGCTCACTGCTGGCGGAGGATGTGATCGACCGCCTCCACTTCTGGCTCTATCCGGTCACCCTGGGCCAGGGCAAACGCCTGTTCGACGCCGGCACGATCCCGGCCACGTTCCGTCTCGCCGAGCCGGCGCGCACCTTCCCGAAGGGAGCGGTGTCGCTGGTCTACGAGCGTGCGGGCGATGTGGAAACGCAGGAAATGGGGGCCACGTAATGGGCAAGGTCATCGCAGCCATCACCACGTCGGTTGACGGCTTCATCACCGGCCCCGAGGACGGGCCCGATTACGGCCTGGGTAAGGGCGGAGAGCGCCTGCACTACTGGGTGATGGGTGGCCCCTGGACCTACGACGGCGGACACCACTTCGCGATGAACGGCCCCGACAAGGATTTCTACGACGAGCTCGAAGCGGGCATGGGTGCCGGCATCGTGGGCCGCGGCATGTATGACGCCGCAGGGGCGTGGGGAGGGACCAACCCGTTCGCCGGCCCGCTGTTCGTACTCACACACCGCCTACAGGACCAGCCGGCGGCAGCGTCCGGTTTTACCTTCGTGTCCGGACTCGACGAAGCCCTGGTGCAGGCAACCGGGGTAGCCGGAGGCAAGGACGTGTCAATCGGCGGCGGCGCGGATGTGATCCGGCAGGCGCTGGCCGCCGGCCGGGTGGACGAACTGGTGCTGTCGACGGCACCGGTGATCCTGGGCTCCGGCAAGCGCCTTTTCGACGGCTTCGATCATGACGTCGACCTCGAAATCGTCAAGACAGTCAGCTCGACGTTGGCCACGCACGTGCGCTACGCGGTCAAAAGGTAGGCGACGCCCCGCACCCCCGGGACGCAAAGAACCGGCCCAGCAAAGCTGGACCGGTTCTTTATGACTACAGGCTGGTGGGCCCACGCCGTCGGAGACGGTGGGGACTAGTGCTTGTGGCCGGCGTGCTCGTCCTCTTCGGCCGGCTTTTCGACAACGAGGGTCTCGGTGGTGAGAACCAGCGCTGCGATGGAAGCGGCGTTGCGGAGGGCTGCGCGCGTCACCTTGACGGGGTCAATGACACCGGCGGCGATGAGGTCTTCGTAATCGCCGGTCTTGGCGTTGAAGCCATGGTGGATGGCGGATTCCGCGACCTTGGCAGCGACGACATAGCCGTCGAAGCCGGCGTTCTGGGCGATCCAGCGAACAGGCTGGACCAGAGCGCGGCGCACGATGCCCACAGCTGCTGCTGCGTCACCTTCCAGCGCGGTGACGGTGGGGTCCTCGTCCAGTGCCTTCAGGGCGTGGATGAGGGCGGAACCGCCACCGGCAACGATGCCTTCTTCGAGGGCAGCGCGGGTGGAGGACACAGCGTCCTCGATGCGGTGCTTCTTTTCCTTGAGCTCAACCTCGGTGGCTGCGCCGACCTTGATCACGCCGATGCCGCCGGCCAGCTTGGCCAGGCGCTCCTGCAGCTTTTCCTTGTCCCAGTCGGAGTCGGTGCGGGTCAGCTCGGCGCGCAGCTGGGCAACCCGTGCTGCAACGTCCTCGGCAGATCCGGCGCCGTCAACGATGGTGGTGTTGTCCTTGGTGACCGTGATACGGCGGGCCGTACCCAGGACCTCAAGGCCAACGGAATCCAGGCTGAGGCCCAGTTCCGGGGAGACAACCTGCGCACCGGTGAGGGTGGCGATGTCCTGCAGCATTGCCTTCCGGCGGTCACCGAAGCCCGGAGCCTTGACGGCAACCACGTTCAGGGTGCCGCGGATGCGGTTGACGATCAGCGTGGACAGGGCCTCGCCGTCGACGTCTTCGGCAATGATGAACAGCGGCTTGGAGCTCTGCAGCGCCTTTTCCAGCAGCGGCAGGAAATCCTGCACCGAGGAGATCTTGCCCTGGTTGATCAGGATGAGGGCGTCCTCAAGGACGGCTTCCTGGCGTTCCGCGTCAGTGACGAAGTACGGGGACAGGTAGCCCTTGTCGAACTGCATGCCCTCGGTGAGGACCAGTTCGGTCTGCGTGGTGGAGGACTCCTCGATGGTGATCACACCATCCTTGCCGACCTTGCCGAAAGCCTCGGCCAGGAGCTCGCCGATCTCGTCGCTCTGTGCCGAAATGGCGGCGACGTTGGCAACCTGGGTGCCTTCGACCGGGCGGGCGTTCTCGAGCAGGCGGGCTGCGACGGCTTCCACGGAAACCTCGATGCCGCGCTTGATCTGGCCCGGAGCGGCGCCAGCCGCTACGTTGCGAAGGCCTTCCTTGACCAGGGCCTGCGCCAGGACGGTGGCGGTGGTGGTGCCGTCGCCGGCAACATCGTTGGTCTTGGTAGCGACTTCCTTGGCCAGCTGGGCGCCAAGGTTTTCGTACGGGTCATCCAGTTCGACTTCACGGGCGATGGTCACGCCGTCGTTCGTGATGGTGGGAGCGCCCCACTTCTTGTCCAGCACGACGTTGCGGCCGCGCGGACCAAGCGTCACCTTGACCGTGTTGGCGAGCTTGTCGATGCCGGCTTCAAGCGACCGGCGGGCAGCGTCGTTAAACGCAAGCTGCTTTGCCATGGTTTTGTCCTTTCAAGACAGAAACCCCGCGCCGCTGACCAGCAAAAGAGCGTGACCAGCGGCGCGGGGATCCAAGAGTTACTTTACAACGATCGCCAGAACGTCGCGGGCGGACAGCACGAGGTACTCGGTGCCGCCGGTCTTGACTTCGGTTCCGCCGTACTTGGAGTAGATAACAACGTCGCCGACGGCGACGTCGACCGGCACGCGGTTGCCGTCTTCGAAGCGGCCGGGGCCGACTGCAACAACTTCGCCTTCCTGCGGCTTCTCCTGCGCGGAGTCCGGGATGACCAGGCCGGAAGCCGTGGTCTGCTCGGCTTCGAGCGGGCGGACAACAATACGATCCTCAAGAGGCTTAATAGAGACCGACACTCGGACCTCTCCTTCTTCGTCAGCAAATTCATGGACTGGAAAACTGTTGCGCCTGAGCATGCAAACCGTCGTCGCGGTGCCGGCAGCAGCGTGGCTGGCAGTTCTCCATGTGTTAGCACCCTCCTAGGGAGAGTGCTAATGATGACTCTATGTAAGTGGTTAGCACTCGGTCAAGGCGAGTGCCAGAATTTCGTCGGCGGTGAACACTTAGCGCCCGGCCAGGTCCTCAAAGTCGACGTCGTCGCCGTCGTCCGTGCCGTCGTCTCCCGTAACGTTGCGGTTCCGGTAAAGCACGACGGCGGCAGCGAGAGCCGTAACCACCGAGGCAATCAGGAACACCAGTCCGCCCGTGCGGACGGCAGCGTACGACTCGCGGATTTGCTGCGCCTCGTCGGTGGCGTCCTGGATGTTCTTGCCGCCCACCGAATACACGGTTGCGTTGAAGGAGTCCAGGAAGAAGATGATCACGAGGAGTGCCAGGCACACCACGGCGATGGCGGAACCGGCGATCAGCGCCGGCCTGGCGTACTTCGCAAGGCCCGTGGGTTGGTGGTGGTCATTGCCCTGGTCATCGATCGGTGGCTGCGGCCCTGCACTGTCTTCCATGCTTCCCACACTATCCGCACCGTACGTGTCCGCCGCCTCGATTAGGCTGGATGACATGGCTGACGCACCGCAGGACCTGATCGCCCCGCTCCTGACCACCGAAGGCTGGGAACTGCTGGCGTCGCTGGGACCCTATCGGGAGGACGACGCGTTCCGGCTCAACGAATCGCTCCGGAAGGCCGGCCACTCCCCCGCCCTGGTTTCAGCGGTACTCACCCAGTCCAGGCTGCGGACCAAGGCTGAAGCCAAGTTCGGCGAATTTGCCCGACAGATGATCTTCACCCAGGCGGGTCTGGAACAGGCCACGCGACTCAACGTCGCGGCCCGGCACGCGGAACGGTTCGCGACCGCCGGAATTGAACATGTGGCGGATCTCGGCTGCGGGCTGGGCGCAGACTCCATGGCTTTGGCATCCATGGACATCAAAGTCACCGCCGTGGAAATGGATGAGACCACGGCCGCCTGCGCCACCATGAACCTGATTCCCTTCCCCCACGCCAGCGTGGTTCACTCCGATGCCACGTCCGTTCCGCTCGACGGCGTGGACGGCGTCTGGCTGGACCCGGCCCGCCGCACCACCTCGACCTCCGGGACGCGGCGGATCTGGGACCCGGAGGAATTCTCCCCGCCGCTGTCCTTCGTGGAAACCCTCGCCGGTTCCGGACGGGCCGTGGGCGTGAAGATGGGACCGGGCATGCCGCACGAGTCCGTCCCCGCCGGATGCGAGGCGCAATGGGTCTCCGTGGGCGGCGACGTCACCGAAGTGACGCTGTGGTTCAACGCGGTCAGCCGGCCGGGCATCCGGCGGGCGGCCCTGCTCCTCGGGCCGCAAGGCGCCGCGGAGATCACCAGTGCGGAAGAGTTCGACGCCGGCCCCGTGGCCCCCGTGGGGCCGGTGGAGGGCTATCTGTACGAGCCGGACGGCGCCGTCATCCGGGCCGGCCTCGTGGCGGATGTCGCGGCACGGATCGACGGCCACCTCGTGGACGAACACATCGCCTACATCTGCGCGCCCGGGCTCGTGGATACACCGTTCGCCAGGGCCTACAGGGTCCTGGAGGTCATGCCGTTCAACGTCAAGGCCCTCAAGGCCTGGGTCAAGCAGCACAACATCGGTGTGCTGGACATCAAGAAGCGGGGCACCGCGGTCACACCGGAGGAACTCCGCAAGCAGCTCCTTGGCGCAGGCAAAAATGCCGGCAAGGGGGCCAAGGGCAAGAAAACAGCCACCCTGGTCCTCACCAGGATCGGTGAGGACCGGGTGGCCATTTCGGTGGACCCGGTGCAGCCCCGCGTGTAGCGGCTTCCCTATTACTGGGCCCGCATGAACTCTTCCGCGGCCCGGACCTGCTCGTCGGTGGGCCGGACGCCCGTGTACAGCACAAACTGCTCCAAGGCCTGAATGGTGGCTACTTCGGCCCCGGTGATGACCGTCTTGCCCGCGGCCCGGCCCGCCTTGATGAGGGGCGTCTCGGCGGGCAGCGCGACGACGTCGAACACCACCTGCGCGACGTCCACCGCCTCCGGCGGGAAGGACAGCGAGTCTGCCTCCGCTCCGCCCGCCATGCCGACGGGCGTAACGTTGATGATCATGTCCGCGGTACCCCCGGCGTCCGCCGCGGGAAGTTCCGGGCTCCACTTGAACCCGTAAAGGTCCGCGAGCGGCCTACCGGACGACTCGTTCCGGGCAATGATGGTGACGTCCCGGAATCCTGCGTCGCGGAGGGCGGCGGCGGTGGCTTTGGCCATGCCCCCGGATCCCTTCAGCAGCACAGAGTAGTGGGTGGGGACGGCGTTGCGCTGCAGCAGCTGCTCGATCGCCGTGTAGTCGGTGTTGTAGGCGGTGAGCCGGCCGCCGTCGTTCACGATCGTGTTGACTGAATCGATCGCTTTGGCCGAGGGGTCCATGACGTCAACCAGCTCGATGACGTCTTCCTTGTAGGGCATGGACACGGCGCAGCCCCTGATCCCCAGGCCCCGGACGCCGGCGATGGCCTGGGCCAGGTCCGTCGGCGCGAAGGCCTTGTAGATCCAGTTCAGGCCCAGCTGCTCATACAGATGGTTGTGGAAACGGGTCCCGTTGTTGCTCGGCCGGGCCGAGAGGGAGATGCACAGGGTCATGTCTTTATTCAGAATTGGCACGGGTCCATTAAACGCTCCGCAGCCGCAGATCCCCGATAGGAACGGGGCAGGTCGCGGACTAAGACGGCCAGGACCCCCACTATGACGGTTACGCCGCGGGGAGGCGACGCAGCCGGGCAGCGGCGCTCAGCAACCACTGCCGGGGGCGAAAGGTCCGACGGCGACAGGCAGCTTTCCCGGGGCGGAGGCCTTTCCCGCCAGGACGGCAGCCAGGGCGTTGAAGGCTTCCTGGCTGCGTCCGTACAGCGCCACCTTTGCCGGTGCCGCCGAGCCTGCCAACGGCCACGGCGCATCAAGTGCCACCACCACGTCGCCCTTGGCCGGCGGCTCTTCATAGCCGATCAGCGTCACGAGGGGGCCGGCGCCAAGGGCAAGACCTGCCGCGCGGGCGGCCTGGGCAAAACGTGCCCGGTCCAGTTCACTGCCGCCGGCCACCCGGACGCTGCCGGGCACCATCGCGCCGCGGCATGGTCCGGCAAGGACTGTGACGGCCGACGCGGAAACACGCTGGGAGAGGGCGGAACCGCTACCGGGCGTGGCACCCTGCGGCGCTGAAGTCCGGGCACGCCACATCATCATGGTCACCACACGCTGCGCCGCCTCATCCAGGCGCGGCTGGGGCAGTGCGCCGGATTTGACGGCGCTGACCACTGCCGCGTGCGCCGCTGCCACGTCCCCGGGCATCAGCAGCAGGTCCGCGCCTGCGGCCAGCGCCAGCGGCGCGGCGGACTCCCCGGGGAACTGCTTCTGCACCGCGCCCATGTTGAGGGCATCGGTCACGGCAACGCCCTTGAAGCCCATGCCGCGCAGGGCAGCGTAGCTGGGCTTGGACAGCGACGCCGGGACGCCCGGTTCCAACGCGGGGACGGAAATGTGCCCCGTCATGATCAGGGGAAGGCCGGCATCGATGGCGGCCTGGAACGGTTTCCAGTCCCTCACCCGGAGCTGCTCCACGGTTGCCTTCTGCACGGGCAGGCTCTCATGCGAATCCACCGCCACGGAGCCATGCCCGGGAAAGTGCTTGACCGAGGGCAGGACCCCGGCTGACAGCATCCCTTGGGCAAAGCCGACACCAAGGCTTGCCGCCGCGTCCGGGTCGCCGGACATTGCCCTGGCCCCGATGGTGGGATCCTGCGGCCCGGCGGTGACATCGGTTGCGGGCGCGAAGTCCGCAGTAAATCCGAGCCCTGCCAGCTCTGAGGCCAACGCCTTGCCGGCCTCGTTTGCCAGCGGGACGCTGCCTGCGGCGCCGTAGCTCATGGGAGCCGGCCATTCCGTCAAAGGAGCGCGGAGCCTGGCCACCATACCGCCCTCCTGGTCCACGCCCATGATGGCCGGCCAGGTGCGCCCGTCCGCCTTGGCTGCCTTTTGCAGGCGGGCCAGCCCGGCCGCCATGGCGGCCGTGTCCACGGTGCCGTCAGCTGCCTGGGGCACGTTGTCGCCCATGATGATTGATCCCGCGAGGTGCAGCCGTTCCACGGTGGCCGCATGGGCAGCGAAATCAGTGCCGGCGAAGAAGGGCATCAGCACCTGCCCGGCTTTCTGTTCGACGCTCATTTTGGCGACGGCCGCGCGTGCTGAGTCTTCGTCCTTCTGCTGCGGGCCCCAGCCCAGTTGCCGCTCCCCCGGGGAGGGCGTGGAAAGTTTTGGCGTGGCCGGACGGCCTGAAACCCCGGGTCCGGAGGGGGTGGCGCTCCCTGAAGGCGTTGCCGATACGGTTCCCGGCGACGTTCCGGAACCGGATGGAGCGGGCCCACCGGTGCACGAGCTCGTGGCAAGCACTGCGACGGCCACCGCGAGCGTGGCTGCCGTTTTGGCCGCTGTTCCGGCCACTGTGTTCCTGTGGGCACTGTCACTGCGTCCCTGAGTCCAAGCCATCAACTCGATGCTACCCCTGCACTAGACTTGAACCACCCGTTGCCCGTCCGCAGGCGGCTTCGGCAGCGGACGGCGGAACAGTGAAGGGACCACATGAAGATTGATTTCGCTTCATCCAGGCAATCAACTCTTGGTGTGGAATGGGAGCTGGCCCTGGTCAACGCGCAGACCGGCGAACTGGCCTCGGTGGCCAATGAGGTGCTCCGCGGCGTTACGGCCAACCACCCCGAGCTCAACGAGGATGACGAACACCCCCACATCAAGCAGGAACTCCTGCTGAACACCGTGGAGCTCGTCACGGGGATCTGCGAAACCGTGGCCCAGGCCAAGGCCGACCTCAGCAGTTCGCTCGCCGCCGTCCGGGAAGTCACCGATCCCATGGGCGTTGAAGTTTTCTGCGCCGGCAGCCACCCCTTCAGCCCTCCCCAGCTGCAGCCGGTGACGGACAAAGCCCGGTACGCCAAGCTGATTGACCGCACCCAGTGGTGGGGCCGTCAGATGGTGATCTACGGCGTCCACGTCCACGTCGGCCTGGACAGCAAGGACAAGGTCCTGCCGGTGCTGGACGGCCTGGTGAACTACTTCCCGCACTTCCAGGCGCTGTCCGCGTCCAGCCCGTTCTGGGGCGGCGAGGACACCGGCTACGCGTCCCACCGAGCCCTGATGTTCCAGCAGCTGCCCACCGCCGGCCTGCCGTTCCAGTTCTCCACCTGGGCCGAGTACGAGTCCTACGTCGAGGACATGTACACCACCGGAGTGATCGACACCATCTCCGAGATCCGCTGGGACATCCGCCCGGTCCCCAACCTCGGCACCATCGAGATGCGCATCTGTGACGGTCTGGCCACCCTGGAGGAGGTCGGCGCGATCGCCGCGCTGACCCAGTGCCTGGTGGACGAATTCTCCACCACGCTGGACAACGGCGGCACCATTCCCACCATGCCGCCTTGGCACGTCCAGGAGAACAAATGGCGTGCCGCCAGGTACGGCCTGGACGCGATCATCATTCTCGACGCCCAAGGCAACGAGAAGCTGGTCACCGAACACCTGCTTGAAACCCTCAACCGGCTCGAACCCGTGGCCGCGAAACTCGGCTGCTCCGACGAGCTTGCCGACGTCGAAAAGATCATCAGCCGCGGCGCCGGCTACCAGCGGCAGCGCCGCGTGGCCGCAGAGCACGGCGGCAACCTCCAAACCGTGGTGCTGGATCTCGTCAGGCAGATGCGGAACGGCCCCACCGCCTGAGGCGACGCGGCTAGGCCGAAACCGTGGTGACCGGCATGGACGAGTCCGGGGCGAAACCTATGCCGCTGGGGTCGATGCCGGCCATGACCAGCTGGGCACCCAGGGCGGCCACCATCGCACCGTTATCAGTGCACAGCTCGAGCGGCGGAACGGTCAGCCTGATCCCGGCCGAGGTGCAGCGCTGTTCGGTGAGCTGCCGCAGCCGCGAATTTGCCGCCACGCCACCGCCGAGCAGAAGTTCGGTGATGCCGTTTTCCCGGCAGGCGAGCACCGCTTTTGCCGTGATGACGTCCACCACTGCCTCCTGGAAAGCCGCGGCGATGTCTGCGACCGGCACCTCTTCCCCGCGGGCCTCGAACTGCTCCACGCACCGGGCGACGGCGGTCTTCAGTCCGCTGAAGGACCAGTCGTACCGGTGCGGGCCGGGTTCTTCAGCGGTGCCCATGTACTTGGGCTGCGTCAGCCCGCGCGGGAACCGGATGGCTTTCGCGTTTCCGGTGCGGGCGAGCCTGTCGATGGCCGGTCCGCCCGGGTAACCGAGCCCCAGGAGCCGTGCCACCTTGTCGTAGGCTTCCCCGGCAGCGTCGTCGATGGTGGATCCCAGCAGCTCGACGTCGTCGGTGATGCTCCTGATCCGGAGGATTTCGGTGTGCCCGCCGGAGACCAGCAGGGCGCCCAGGTTCTCCGGCAGCGTGTTGGCCGGCAGCGGGCCGCCGCCGTCCGGCTGCAGCAGGCCAACGCCGACGTGCGCCACCAGGTGGTTGATGGCGTAGAGGGGCTTGCCCGTGGCCACGGCGAGCGCCTTGGCGGCGCACACGCCCACCATCAGCGCTCCCGCCAGCCCGGGACCGGAAGTGACGGCGATCGCGTCGACGTCGTCGAGGGTTACCCCCGCCGCCGCCAGGGCTTCCTGGAGAGTGGGCACGAAGGCATCAAGGTGGGCGCGGGACGCGATTTCCGGGATGACGCCGCCAAAGCGCACATGCTCGTCCATGGAGGACGACACGGTGTTGCTGAGCAGGGCGGTTCCGCGCACGATACCTACGCCCGTTTCATCACAGGAGGACTCGATGCCCAGGACAAGGGGCTGCGTTCGGTTCATGGGGTGTCTGCCTCCGTAGCCGGCGAGTGGTCTGTGCTGTGCGGTCGTGCCACAAGGCTGGAGTCCTGGAGCTGGAGCCGCATGATCAGGGCATCAACGCCGTCCCGGTAGTACCTCGGCCGGACGTGGATCTGTTCGAAGCCGAACCGCCGGTAAAGGCCCTGGGCGCGGGGGTTGTCCGCCCGGACTTCCAGCAGCACGTCCGCGGCCCGGCGACGCCGGCTTTCGGCAATGAGCTCGGTCAGCAGGGCCGAGCCGATGCCCTTGCCTTCGCATTCGGGCACCACCGCGATGGTTTGCACGTCCGCGATCGGTTCGATGCACATCAGCCCGGCGTAGCCCACAATCTCACCGGCAACCTCGGCCACGAGGTAATGGCGGGTCTCGGCCTGCGCCAGTTCGTCATGGAACATCTGGAGCGGCCACGCGTCGACGGGGAACAGCCTGCGTTCGAGCACGTGCACTGCGGGGATGTCCGCCCCGTTCATGCTGCGCAGCGTCACCCCGGCCGGTGCGGTGCCGGTTCCTCCCCCGGCAATGCCGCTCACAGTGCACGCTTCCGGGGCCCTGGCACCTGTGCGTCGGACTCGCGGAGGTACAGCGGTGTGGAGTCCAGCAGCTGCTCCCCTGCAGCGAGCCTGGCCAGGGCGAACTGGCCCAGGTAGAGGGCATCGGGCTGCTCGGAGCTGAAGTCCGGATCGGCGCGAAGGACGTCCTCGTAAATGCCGGCGCCGGCGCCGAAGGCCGGGAGGTCGGGAAGGTCTGCCGCGAACCCCACATGCGGGCCGTCCACCAGCTGGGGCAGCTGGCCGTCGGCGAGTGAGTAACGGGCCCAGTAAACCTCTTTGCGCCGGGCGTCCGTTGCCACCAGGAATTCCGGCACGGCAGAGGTGGATTCCGCCACTTCCAGTGCCATGGCGTCCAGGCTCATCAGCCCGTACAGGGGTTTGCCCCACACATAGGACAGGGTCCGCGCCGTGGCGATCCCGGACCGCAGTCCAGTGAACGGTCCCGGGCCCACACCGGTGACAACCGCGTCGATATCCGCGCCGGTGACTCCCGCGTCGGCGAGGAGGGCGTCGATGCCGGGGGCCAGCACTTCGGCATGGCTGCGGGTGTCCTCAGTGGAGAAACTCGCCAGCACCCCTTCCGGCGCATCGTCCGAAACCAGCGCCGCGCTGGCGACGGCTGACGTGTCGATGGCAAGGATAAGCATTAGGAGTTCCCTTTCAGGGCGGCAGGGAGCAGGGGCTGTTCAGCCCAGCGCGGCCCGAAGCCGCGGATCACGATGGTGCGGGGCTCGTCGTCGTCGTCCGTGTCGAAGTCCAGCACACCGTCCGTGTCGCCGGCGGGGTCCGGTAGGGACGCAGCCGCCGCGGAGGTACCCGGTAAGGCCGCGCTCAGCGCGGCGGCGCCCAGCGGCCGGTGGAGTTCGACGTCGAGCAGGCTGTCGTTCAGGTGTTCCACCCGCCCCCGGCCCCACTCCACCACGGTCACGGTGCTGTCCAGGGTGTTTTCGAGGTCGATGTCATCGATTTCCGCCGCGGATTCCAGCCGGTAGGCGTCCACGTGCACCAGGTCGGGCCCGCCGGGGCGCGGCCCGTCCGGAAGGTTCGGGTGGATGCGGACCAGGACGAATGTGGGGGAAATGATGCCGGCCCGCACCCCGAGGCCTTCGCCGAGCCCCTGGGTGAAGGTGGTCTTGCCGGCTCCCAGCTCACCCGTCAGGATGACAAGGTCGCCCGCCTCGAGGACGGCACCGAGGGCCGCGGCGAGGGCGTGCGTTTCCTCGGCGCTCTGGACTGTCAGGGACAGTTCCCACTGCTGATCGCTCATCTTCCCTCCCCCTGGCTGTCGGCGGGTCCTTCGTTGATGTAGCGCCGCGGGACACGCGGGCTGATCCGCGTCACGATCTCGTAGTTGATGGTGCCCGCCGCCCGGGCCCAGTCATCCGCCGTCGGCCCGCCGTCGGCACCGTCGCCGAACAGGACCGCTTCGGCTCCCAGCACGCTGGCTCCGCCGGACGCCACACCGCGGGGTCCGAGGTCGATCACCATCTGGTCCATGGCGATCCTGCCCACCACCGGGTAGTTGCGGCCTTCCACCCGGACGGGACCGCCCGTGGCCACGCGCGGCACGCCGTCGGCGTATCCCAGCGGTATCAGACCCAGGGTGCTGGCGCCGCCGGTGTGATAGTTGAGCCCGTAGGAGACGCCCTGGCCGGCGGGGACGTCCTTGCAGTGAGACACCTTGGTGCGGACGGTCATGGCGGGGCGGAGTCCCAGCTCGGCCGGAGACTGGCCTTCGAAGGGTGAAAGCCCGTAGATGCCCAGGCCCACGCGGACCAGGTCAAAGTGCGTGTCCGGGCGGGAAAGCGCGGCGGGGGTGTTGGCCAGGTGCCGGACTTCGGGGTCCACCCCGGCGTCCTCGGCGATGGCCAGGACTTCGCGGAAGGCCTGCAGCTGCTCGTCCGTTTCCGGGCGCTGTGGTTCGTCTGCCACGGCGAGGTGGGAGAAAATTCCCACCACGCGGAGCAGGCCCTCGTCCTGGTATTCCATGGCTTCGCCCACCAGGCCGTCCCAGGCGTCCAGCGTTGCGCCGTTCCGGCCCAGTCCCGTGTCCACCTTGAGGTGGATACGCGCGGGCCGTTCCTGCTCACGGGCTGCCAGGACGATCTTTTCCAGTTCCCAGCCGGAGCAGCCGATGTCGATTCCGGCGGCAACAGCGGCACCGAAATTGCTCTCCGGCGTGTGCAGCCAGGCAAGCAAAGGGGCCTCAATGCCCGCAGCACGCAGGGCCAGCGCCTCGGAAATATGCGCAACACCAAGCCACCGCGCCCCGGCCTCGAGCGCTGCCCGGGCCACAGGAACGGCACCGTGCCCGTAGGCATCCGCCTTCACCACGGCCATGACCTTGGCGGGCGACGCCACCGCCGCGATGTGGCGGACGTTGTGCCGGATGGCGTCCAGGTCGATCACTGCTGAGCGTTCGTTGGCGGGGCCGGGCGCGGCGTCCGGGACGGGCCGGACGTCGCCGCCTGCTGCTGGGTAAGTCACCCTAGTGATTCTAGTGGCGGCGGGGCGGGCGGCTTAATTCGCCTAGGCGTCGGAGAGGTGGGCGATCGTGGCGGTGGCCCGGCGCATCGCCTGCGGGGGGACATCGCGCACGATCTCCTCCAGGAAACTGAAGCGCCGCAGCCACTGGCTGCTTTGCCGTTCAGGCCGGGCGTTGGCCCGCTTCCACCAGTCGGCGATGTCCCCCCAGCCCGGCGCTGCCAGGGACCCGCCCACTTCCTGTACCGCCAGGGACGCGCACAGGTTCGCGAACCGGAGCCGGTCCGCCAGCGGCCAGCAGGCCAGGCTACCCACGATGAACGCGGCGCCGAAGCAGTCCCCGGCCCCGGTGGGGTCGTAGGCCGAGACCGGCAGGGACGGCACCCATTCCTCCTCCCCCGTTTCGGAGTCCACGGCCATGGCGCCCTGGGGTCCCAAGGTCACCACCGCCACGGGAACCCGGTCAGCGAGCGCATACAGAGCTGCCCACGGAGTGTCCCTGCCGGTGAACGCCATGGCCTCGCGCTGGTTGGGCATAAAGGCGTGGAAATACTGCAGGTTGTCC
This sequence comes from Arthrobacter oryzae, assembly GCF_031454875.1. GTDB lineage: Bacteria > Actinomycetota > Actinomycetes > Actinomycetales > Micrococcaceae > Arthrobacter > Arthrobacter oryzae_D. The sequence continues at coordinate 436,607 of NZ_JAVDRQ010000002.1, read as the reverse complement.
AGCCGGGTGCCGGACCATTTGCCGGTGGCGTCCCAGCCGACGTCGCCGAAAAGCTTGACCCCGGCGCTGTGCGCGGCAACGGCCCACGGGGCGAGGTCCTCGTCCAGGTCCGCGACGGCGGCGAGCGCCGCGGGCGGATCACCGATCAGTTCCGATGAGGTTACCGGCGCGGGATGCCCGTGGGTCACCATGGAGCGGTCGTGCTGCACGCTGAGGGATACAGTCACGGGCGAGTGCCAGCCGGGGACGCGCTTGGAAAGGGACAGGTCAACGTGTTCCTGGGCAGCCAGGATCTTCCAGTTGTAGTCCCCGTAGCCGTCGTCGCCGAACGCAGCCGCCAGCCCGGTCCGCAGCCCCAGGCGGGCGGCGGCGATGGCCTGGTTGGCAACCCCTCCCGGGCAGCTGCCCATGCCCTCGCTCCAGATCTCCGTGCCCGGCTCCGGTGCGTGCGGCAGCCCGGTAAAGATGATGTCCTGGAAAACCGTCCCGGTCAGGAGCAGGTCAAAGCTCCCGTCCGCGGGCGTGCGGACGTGGGAGAGCGGGTCGAACCGGCGCTCTGGTATCGCGTCCATGTTCGGCACACTACGCCCTCGTGCGTGCCCTGCAAAGTGCCGCGCCGGGGCGGGACCGGGCCCGCGCGGCCTGCCCGGAATAGACTGCGTGTTATGCGGCTCATGATTGCCGGTGGCGGCGGGTTCCGGGTCCCGCTGGTGTACCGGGCGCTCTCCTCCGGCCCGTTCGCGGGGCTGGTGCGCGAGCTGGTCCTGTTCGACGTCGACCCCCTCCGGCTCGCCGCGGTCAAGGCCGTCCTGTTGTCGATGGGTTCTGCCTCGGACGGGCCGGGTCCTGCCCGAAGCGGCCCTGCCGGGTCCGGCCCTGCCAGGTCCGGCCCTGCCAGGTCCGGCCCTGCCGTCAGCACGACCACCTCCCTGGCCGAGGGACTCGACGGCACGGACATGGTGTTCGCGGCCATCCGCCCGGGCGGCACGGCGGGCCGGATAGCGGACGAACGCGTAGCCCTCGGCCTGGGCCTCCTGGGCCAGGAAACCACGGGCGCCGGCGGCATCTCGTACGCGCTGCGGTCCATTCCCGGGATGCTGGAGCTGGCCCGCGAAATGAAGCAGCGTTGCCCGGAGGCCTGGCTGGTCAACTTCACCAACCCGGCCGGGATGGTCACCGAGGCACTGGTCCCCGTGCTGGGCAGCAAAGTGATCGGCATCTGCGATTCGGCCGGCGCCCTGGTTCAGCGGGCGGCCCGCGCCGCCGGCGCACCGCTGCCTGAGGGAAAGCTCGACGGCGTGGGCTACTACGGGCTCAACCACCTCGGCTGGCTGTACCGGCTGGAGGCCGGCGGCAAGGACCTGTTGCCGGATCTCCTGGCGGACGCGCAGGCCCTGTCCGGGTTCGAGGAGGGAAGGCTCTTTCCGCAGCCCTTCCTCCAGTCCCTGGGCTGCCTGCCCAACGAGTACCTGTATTACTACTACGACACCGGGCGGGCCGTCGGGGCCATCCGGGGCATGCCGCAGACCCGCGGCGAGTCCATCCACGAGCAGCAGTCCGGGCTGTACCCCACGCTTGCCGCAGCCGGCCCCCGGGCCTTTGAGCTCTGGGACGCTGCCCGCCGTTCCCGTGAGGAGGGCTACCTGGCCGAGGCCCGTGCCGGCGGCGAACAGCGGGACGAGGAAGACCTCGCCGGCGGCGGGTACGAGCGCGTTGCCCTCGGCGTCATGCGTGCCCTCTCCGGCGGAACTTCATCCGGCGGTGCCGGAGGTGTTGGCGGTGCCGAGCTCATCCTTAATACCCCCAACGCCGGTGCGATTCCCGGGTTGCCGGCGGACGCCGTCGTCGAGGTTCCCTGCAGGGTGACCCCCGACGGCGCGGTGCCGCTGCCACAGGACCGCCCGGCCGCCGCACAGCTGGCCCTCATGCAACGGGTGAAGGAGGTGGAGCGGCTGACGGTGTCCGCGGCGGCGCACGGCCGGCGTGACGACGCCGTCCGGGCCTTCGCACTCCACCCGCTCACTGACTCGGACGAGCTCGCCGTCGAACTGCTCGCCGGCTACGAAGCGGCGTTTCCGGAGCTCGGGCTGCTGTGGCGCGGCACGGATTAGGCCCGGAGTACGGGCCGGAGGAGTAGTACCGGTCAGACTTCCAGGTTTGCGCATACGCCGGACCAGTCGGCGTCGGTCGCGGGACGATTCCGATGCCAGTTTCAGGGCCGGCTGCGTGCCGGCTGAATCTGCGGCTGCCGGGCGCTGTGAAGAACGCGGCGCTGTGAAAGCCGGGGCGGTACAGGAGTAGTGTTTTATCGGATGCAGTTCCGCCAGCTGAAGGGAGAGCCGTGACTCTGATCCGCCGTGTCGCACTCCTCTCCCTGCACACCTCGCCCATGGAGCAGCCCGGTTCCGGTGATGCCGGCGGTATGAACGTCTACGTGCGGGGGCTCGCCTCGGCGCTGGCGGCGAGCGGCGTGGAGGTGGAGATCTTCACGCGGTCAACGTCCGCGTCACAGCCCGCCGTCGAACACCCGGACCCCGGCGTGTGCGTCCACAACGTGATCTCCGGCCCGCCGCGAAAGCTGCCCAAAGAGGAACTCCCGGAGCTGCTGCACAGCATGGTGGCGGAGATCGAGCGCATCCGGCAGCGTCAGCCGCACGGCCGGTACGACGTCATCCATTCGCACTACTGGGTCTCCGGGGTGGCCGGCCTGGAGCTCTCAGAGCTCTGGGGCGTGCCGCTGGTGCACACCATGCACACCATGGCCAAGGTCAAGAACCTCCTCCTGCACTCCGGCGAGAAGCCCGAACCGCGGCGGCGCGAGGACGGCGAACACCGGATTGTGGACGGCGCGGCACGGCTGATCGCGAACACCCCGGCTGAAGCCGCCGAGCTGGTCTCGCACTACAACGCCGACTTCGACCTCATCGACGTGGCTCCCCCGGGCGTGGACCTGACGGTGTTCACTCCGGCGTTCCGGAGCCGTTCCCGCGCGCAGCTCGGAGTGCCTGCCGGCAAGTTCCATCTGCTGTTCGCCGGCCGGATCCAGCGGCTCAAAGGCCCGCAAATCCTCCTGAAGGCGGCGGCCCTGCTCCGCTCCCGCCGCCCGGACATCGACCTGCAGGTCACTATTTTGGGTGCACTCAGCGGGGCCAAGGACTTCGATCTGAAGTCGCTGATCGGTGCCGCGGGAATGGACGACGTCGTCACCCATCATCCGCCGGTGAACGCACCGGATCTGGCCGCCTGGTTCCGCGCCGCCGACGTGGTGCTGATGCCGTCCTACAGTGAATCCTTCGGGCTGGTGGCGCTGGAAGCCCAGGCCTGCGGGACCCCCGTGGTCGCCACCAGGGTGGGCGGACTGTCCCGGGCCATTTTTGAAGGACGGACCGGCCTGCTGGTGGACGGGCACAAGGCGGCGGACTGGGCGGACGTCCTGGAGGCGCTCTACGACGATCCCGCCACCCGCGAGGACATGGGGCGGGCGGCAGCCCTGCAGGCCCAGAGCTTCGGGTGGCAGCGGACCGCCGCCATCACGCTGGAAAGCTACCATGCCGCCGTCGACCAGTACGTTGACAGTCACAGAATTCCGGTGGGCCACACGCCGTAAGCCGGGCAGTGCCGGGCGGGAACCCCCGAACGGCTTTCCCTGAAGCCACGAACTGAAGGACGAAGATGTCTGACACCAACGCCATGAGTGACCTCGAAATCGCCCAGCGCGCCACCATGCGGCCCATCGGGGAAATCGCCGCCGCGGCAGGAATCAATGCCGACGCCCTGGAACTCTACGGCCGGTACAAGGCAAAGATTGATCCGGCAAAGCTCACGGCGCCGGCCGGTGCTCCTGACCGTCAGCCGGGCAAGGTGGTGCTCGTCTCGGCCATGTCACCTACTCCGGCAGGCGAAGGGAAGTCCACCACAACAGTGGGCCTGGCCGATTCGCTGGCCCGGGCCGGCCGGAAGGTGATGATTGCGCTGCGCGAGCCGTCGCTGGGTCCTGTCCTGGGAATGAAGGGCGGGGCCACCGGCGGGGGTTACTCCCAGGTGCTGCCCATGGAGGAAATCAATCTGCACTTCACCGGGGATTTCCATGCCATCACCTCCGCGAACAACGCACTCATGGCATTGGTGGACAACCACATTTTCCAGGGCAACGAACTCAACATCGACCCGCGACGGATGACGTTCAAGCGGGTACTGGACATGAACGACCGTTCGCTCCGCGAAGTGGTGATCGGCCTGGGCGGGCCCGTGCAGGGCATTCCACGGCAGGACGGATTCGACATCACTGTGGCCTCGGAGATCATGGCGGTATTCTGCCTGGCAACCGATATTGCCGATCTCCGGTCCAGGCTGGGCCGCATCACCTTCGGCTACACGTACGACCGTGAGCCCGTGACGGTGGCAGACCTGGGAGTTCAGGGCGCCCTGACCATGCTGCTCAGGGATGCGATCAAGCCCAACCTCGTGCAGACCATCGCCGGGACGCCCGCGCTGGTGCACGGCGGACCGTTCGCCAACATCGCCCACGGGTGCAATTCGCTGATCGCCACCCAGACGGCCCGCCGGCTGGCGGACATCGTGGTCACCGAAGCCGGCTTCGGCGCGGACCTCGGTGCCGAAAAGTTCATGGACATCAAGGCTCGGGTGGCAGACGTGGCGCCGTCCGCCGTCGTGCTCGTAGCAACCGTTCGGGCGCTGAAGATGCACGGAGGGGTGGCCAGGGGCCGGCTGAAGGAGCCCGACGTGGAGGCCCTCGCCACTGGTGTGACCAACCTCCGGCGGCACATCCGGAACGTCGAGAAGTTCGGGATTACACCGGTGGTGGCCATCAACAAGTTCGCCACGGACAGTCAGGAAGAGCTCGACTGGCTGCTGGAGTGGTGTGCCGGGGAGGGCGTGCAGGCCGCTGTGGCCGACGTCTGGGGCCGCGGCGGCGGCGGGGACGGCGGCGACGAACTCGCCGCCAAGGTGCTCACAGCGCTAGACGCTCCGCACAGCTTCCGGCACCTGTATGCGCTGGAATTGTCCGTGGAGGACAAGATCCGGACCATTGTGCAGGAAATTTACGGGGCCGACGGCGTGGATTTCTCGGTCCCTGCCCTCAAACGCCTGGCCGACATCGAGAAGAACGGCTGGGCCGGCCTGCCAGTGTGCATGGCCAAGACGCAGTACTCATTCAGCGACGACGCCACCAAGCTGGGCGCGCCCAAGGGCTTCACGGTCCACGTCCGCGACCTCATTCCGAAGACGGGCGCAGGGTTCATCGTGGCGCTGACGGGCGCCGTGATGACCATGCCCGGCTTGCCGAAGGTTCCGGCGGCCATGCGGATGGACGTGGACGACACCGGCAGGCCCGTGGGCCTCTTCTAGACGCTCTCTCACTTCCCGCCGGTTCCACCCCAACGCTCTCTCACTTCCCGCCGGTTCCACCCCGACGCTCTCTCACTTCCCGCCGCCTTTCCCCCAACGCTCTCTCACTTCCCGTGCCCGCAGGGACTACCTGTGGATATCTTCTGCGGCATCATCGAGTTTCGCGTCACAATGCCAGCATGCAAAAGTGCAACAATCTTCCTCGACCGCTGGCAACTGCTCCGTTCACGTTGGATTCGGCGCGGGCTTCAGGAGTTTCCCCGGACCGGCTGCGGCGGAAGGATGTGGTCCACGTTGGACGCGGACTGTACCGCCCCTCGGACTGGAGCTTCGAACTGGAAGGCGCGGCACGGGCGTTGTCTGCCGCATCGCCCGGTGCCTGGATTTCGCACGTCACTGCAGCACGGCTTCGGTGCCAGCTGTTGCCGCCCTGGCTCGCGGACTCGACGGAGCTCCATCTGAGCAAGCCCGTGTCCTTGCCCTCGGTGCGCCGCAAAGGCGTTTTCGGCCATACGGTCTTCGCCCAGGAGGACGAAATTGAATCGGTCGACGGCATCCGGATCACCACCCGGTCGCGGACGTGGCTGGATCTGGCGCGGCGGCTGTCTGTAAGTGACCTCGTGTGCATGGGCGATCAGCTAATCCGCGTTCCGCGAGTGGACTTCGAGGGCCGGACGCAGCCCTACGACACCCTGGATGGGCTCCGGTCCTTGGTCAGCCGCCATCCAAATTTGCAGGGCATTGTCCGTGCTAGGGAAGCCTTGGACCTGATGCGCGTGGGGGGCGGACTCCGCACCCGAATCGCTGCTCCGCTTGGCGATGGCCGATGCTGGCCTTCCTGAACCGGACCTCCAGCTGGTGTTGCGGGACGGCGCTATGACCCCGAGCGCCTATCTTGGCTACCGACACCGGCGGATTGCCATCCAGTACGACGGCGAGCATCACCTTCTTGACGCTCAGTCCCTGAGTGACAGGCGGCGGAACAAGGCGTTCGAATCGGCTGGATGGACAGTCCTGATATTCAACAAGGACGATCATGCTGACGGCTTCCAACGCGCCATCGGAAAGATCAAGCGGACGCTACGTACTGCGTGGCTGGATCATCCCCATGTAGCCGGCTTCGCCGACGCGGGGTGAGAGAGCGTCCCGCCACAGCCCACCAAATGTGAGAGAGCGTCCCGCCAAAACCCACCAAAGGTGAGAGAGGATCGGAACTAAACGCGCAGGAAGTGAGAGGGGGTCTGGTCCTTTGAACCGCTCGATGCACCCGCGGAGCCGCCGCGCTTGAGGGAAACGAACACCACCAGCACGCTCAGCACCACCAGCCCGGCAATGTAGGCCGCGGTGGCCGGGTCCTGGGCGAGGAGCTGCGGAATGGCCCGTCCCGGCACGGCGACGGCAAAGGCGAACGCCACGGCAATGCCGATGTAGCTGCCGATCATGTTGCCCAGGTGCGACCGGATGTTGCCACGGATGGCGCTGACCAGGCCAAGGGTGACCGTCACGATGGTGAAGGCGGACAGCCCGTGCAGCCAGGTGAAATGCCCGGCGGTCACAATCCAGAAACTGCTGAGGCAGACGTAGTACATGGCGGCTACCCACAGATAGCCCATGGTGCGGTGGATGCGGTCACGGCGTCGCCGGAGGATTTGAATGGGGCCGATCGCGAGGACGAACAGCGCGGCGATCACATGGCTGACAAGCAGTACATTCCAAGGCTCCATATGATTAGGATAGAGCTACTATCCAACTCGTGTACATCAGGATAGTTGGCGCCGGTTCCGCTATCCAACGGTCCCGGAGCCCTGCAGGAAGGGGCGCGCATGCAGCTCAAGGAACTGAGCGGGCGGACGGGAGTCTCCGCCGCCAGCATCAAGTACTACCTGCGCGAGGGCCTGCTTCCGGCCGGCGAGACCATCCATGCAACGCGTGCACAGTATTCCGCCAGGCATGTCGAGCGGCTCGAACTGATCCAGGCGCTCCGCCGTATCGTCGGGCTGAACATCGAACAGATCCGCGGCCTCCTCAAAATCGCCGACGACGGCGCCCCGCGCCTTGCGCTCCTGGCTGCCGTTCAGCGCGTGGTGCTGCACCTGGACACCCCCGCCGCCGGCGGTGGCGACGTCCGCGCACCGGCGACTGACGCCGTCGTGCGCCTCCGGAACTGGCCCGATTATCCCAGCGATGCCCGAAACGCCCTGAACGCCCATCTCGAGCTGATGAAAAGCCTCAATATCCCGGTGTCCGGCGAGCTCCTGGACAACTACAGCAAGGCAATGGACGACGTCGCCGAGCTCGACATTGCAGCCACGACGGCCCCGGACAGCGACGACCAGCTCATCCTCACCGCTGCCGTCGGCATGCACATGCACAGCCAGCTGTTGCTGAAGCTCCTCGCCCTTGCCCAGGCCAGCCATGCTATCCGGCGCTACGAACAGGGCCCTTAACGCGCGAAGCTCCCCCACGGAAGTGAGAGAGCGTCGTGCCAAAACCTGCAGGAAGTGAGAGAGGATCGCCCAAAAAACTGCAGGAAGTGAGAGAGCGTCGCGGGAAAGCGGAAGGGCTTAGCGCTCCAGGTCTCCGCGGATGAAGGCCTCGACCTTTTCACGGGCGAGGTCGTCGTTGAACTGCTCCGGCGGGGACTTCATGAAGTAGCTGGACGCGGAGAGCAGCGGGCCGCCCACGCCGCGGTCCAGGCCGATCTTGGCGGCGCGGATCGCGTCGATGATGACGCCGGCGGAGTTGGGTGAATCCCAGACCTCCAGCTTGTATTCCAGCGAGACCGGGGCGTCGCCGAAGTTGCGGCCTTCGAGGCGGACGAAGGCCCACTTGCGGTCGTCGAGCCACTGGACGTAGTCGGACGGGCCGATGTGGACGTCCTTGGCGGCCAGCTCGGCTTCGACGTTGGAGGTGACGGCCTGGGTCTTGGAGATCTTCTTGGACTCGAGGCGGTCGCGTTCCAGCATGTTCTTGAAGTCCATGTTGCCGCCGACGTTGAGCTGGTACGTGCGGTCCAGCGTGACGCCGCGGTCTTCGAAGAGCTTGGCCATAACGCGGTGCGTGATGGTGGCGCCGATCTGGCTCTTGATGTCATCGCCCACGATCGGGACTCCGGCGGCGGTGAACTTGTCGGCCCACTCCTTGGTGCCGGCGATGAACACGGGCAGCGCGTTCACGAAGGCCACACCGGCGTCGATCGCGGCCTGGGCGTAGAACTCGGCGGCTTCCTGCGACCCGACGGGCAGGTAGCAGACCATGACGTCAACCTTGGCGTCCTTGAGGGCCTGGACGACGTCGACCGGCTCTGCAGGGGACTGCTCGATGGTTTCGAGGTAGTACTTGCCAAGGCCGTCCAGGGTGTGGCCGCGCTGGACGGTCACTCCGGTGGGCGGAACGTCGGCAATCTTGATGGTGTTGTTTTCGCTGGCCAGGATGGCGTCGGCCAGGTCAACGCCGACCTTCTTGCCGTCCACATCGAAGGCTGCAACGAATTCAACGTCGTTGACGTGGTACTTGCCGAACTCCACGTGCATCAGACCGGGGATCGTGGCCTTGGGGTCGGCATCCCGGTAGTAGTGGACACCCTGGACCAGGGAAGCAGCGCAGTTACCCACACCGACGATGGCAACACGAATCGGATTTGAAGACACGGAACTCCTTTGAGAACAAACTTCACGTGCCCTGCGCGGCAGCACTCTGATGTGCTGCGACGGCTGATGGGCACAGCGCCATTGGGCGCCCTTGCATTCTAACTAACACCGCCGGGGCCGGAGATGTTCCCGGCCGGCCCCGGCGCCTGTGTTACGCGCTCTGTTGCTCCCTGGCTACTTCTGCGCCCAGAGGTTGATATCGGATTCGACGGCGAACTCGTCGATCGCTGTGAGCTCATCCGGGGTGAACGCCAGGTTGTTGATGGCGGACAGGGTGTCCTCCAGCTGCTTGACGCTGGACGCGCCCACCAGTGCGGACGTGACCGGTGTGCCCTTGGGCTGGTCACGGAGGATCCAGGCGATGGCCATCTGTGCCAGCGACTGCCCGCGGTCCGCCGCGATCTTGTTGAGTCCGCGGACCCGGTCCAGCTTGTCCTCGGTGAGGGCCGACTCGGACAGGAACCGTTCCTTGGCCGCACGCGAATCGGCCGGGACGCCGTTCAGGTAGCGGTCCGTCAGCATGCCCTGGGCCAGCGGCGAGAACGCGATGGAACCCGCGCCGACCTCTTCGAGGGCCTCGTACAGGTTCGGCGTTCCGTTCTCGGTCCAGCGGTTCAGCATGGAGTAGCTGGGCTGGTGGATGAGCAGCGGGGTGCCGAGTTCCTTGAGGATCCGGGCCGCCTCGATGGTCTGCTCGGGCGTGTAGGAGGAGATGCCTGCGTACAGCGCCTTGCCGGAGCGCACGGCGTAGTCCAGTGCGCCCATGGTTTCCTCCATGGGTGTTTCCGGATCCGGGCGGTGGCTGTAGAAGATGTCCACGTAGTCCAGTCCCATACGCTGCAGGGACTGGTCCAGGCTGGAGATCAGGTATTTGCGGGAGCCCCACTCGCCGTACGGGCCGGGCCACATGTAGTAGCCGGCCTTGGTGGAGATGACCAGCTCGTCACGGTACGGCTTGAAGTCGTCCTGCAAGTGGCGGCCGAAGTTGGTTTCGGCGGAGCCGTCCGGCGGACCGTAGTTGTTGGCCAGGTCAAAGTGGTTGACGCCCAGGTCGAAGGCGCGGCGGAGGATGGCGCGCTGCTCATCAAATCGCTTATCGTCGCCGAAGTTGTGCCAGAGGCCAAGGGAAATGGCCGGAAGTTTGAGGCCGCTGCGTCCGACGCGGCGGTAGGGCATGGATTCATAGCGGTTGTCCGCTGCCGAATAAGTCATACGATCTATCCTGCCAGCTGTGACGCAGGCTACAGCCAACAAGTCCGTTGTTACGCCGCGGGCTGACATGAACAGCCCGCGGCGTAACCGTAAGCGGATCCGGCGTTCAGGCCCGCAGAATGGCCGCGCTCCAGGGCGCCAGTACCAGCGAAGCGCCGTCCGGCCGGGTTGCCTCATCGGTGGAGAGCAGCAGGGTTCCGCCGGCGTCGTCGAGCTTGACCGCCTGCTCCGAGAAGTTCAGCGTGACGTGCACGTCCCCGCGCCGGAACTGTAGCCAGCCCTCCTCCTCGCTGAAGTTCACCGCGGTGTCCGTGAACCCCAGGCCAGCCAGTTCCGGCGTGCTGCGCCGCAGCGCGGTCAGCGACCGGTAGAGGTCCAGGAGGCGGGCATGATGGCCCTCTTCGGCCTCATCCCAGTTCAGTTTTGAACGCCGGAAGGTTTCCGGGTCCTGCGGGTCAGGCACGACGGCGGGATCCCACCCCATGCGCTCGAACTCCTTGATGCGGCCTTCCGCCGTCGCCTTGCCCAGCTCCGGTTCCGGGTGCGAGGTGAAGAACTGCCAGGGCGTGGTGGCGCCGTATTCCTCGCCCATAAAGAGCATGGGCGTGAACGGAGACGTCAGGGTGAGGACAGCGGCCAGGGCCAGCTGCCCGTAGGACAGCGACTGGGACAGCCTGTCGCCGGTGGCGCGGTTGCCGATCTGGTCGTGGTTCTGGCTGCACACCACCAGTGCGGCGGGGTGCACCAGCCCGGTGTTGATGGGCCGTCCGTGGTGCCGGCCCCGGAAGCTGGAGTAGCTGCCGTCGTGGAAGAAGCCGCCCCGCAGGACCTTGGCCAGAGCGCCCAGCGAATCGAAGTCGCTGTAGTACCCCTCGGTCTCCCCGCTGATGTTCACGTGGACCGCATGGTGGAAGTCGTCGCTCCACTGCCCCTCCAGCCCGTACCCGTTGACGTCCCGGGGGTACAGCAGGCGCGGGTTGTTAAGGTCCGATTCGGCGATCATGGTGATCGGCCGGCCGGTTTCGGTGGCCACGGCGTCGCCCAGGGCGCCGAATTCCTCCAGGAGATGGACTGCCCGCTCATCCTTGAAGGCATGCACGGCATCGATCCGCAGCCCGTCCACGTGGTAGTCGCGGAGCCACATCGCCGCATTGTCCAGGATGTAGCGGCGGACCTCGTCGGACCCGTCCCCGTCCAGGTTGACCGAGTCACCCCAGGTGTTCCCCTCCCCCGACTTGAGGTAGGGCCCGAAGCGCGGCAGATAGTTCCCGCTGGGACCAAGGTGGTTGTACACCACGTCCTGGATGACGCCCAGGCCGGCGCGGTGTGCGGCGTCCACAAAGCGCTGGTAGGCGGAAGGCCCGCCGTACCCCTCGTGGACGGCGTACCAGAGGACGCCGTCGTAGCCCCAGTTGTGGGTGCCGTTGAAGCCGTTGACGGGAAGGAGTTCCACGAAGTCGACGCCGAGCTCCTTGAGGTAGCCCAGCTTTCCGGCCGCGGCCTCAAGGGTGCCCTCGGTGGTGAAGGTGCCGATGTGCAGTTCGTAGATGACGGCGCCCTGCAGCTCCCGGCCCTGCCAATCCCCGTCTGCCCACTGATGGGCGGACGGCTCAAAGGTGCGGGACAGCGAATGGACGCCCTCCGGCTGGCGGCGGGACCTGGGATCCGGCAGCGGAGTGGTGTCCGTTCCGGGCAGGTAGCCGTAGTCAACCTCGCCCTCGGAGGGGGCAGCCGGGGCAGTCCACCAGCCCCCGCCACGCTGGCTCATCGGGTATTCAGCGCCGTCCGCCACCAGGGTGATGGCGCTGACGTCGGGTGCCCAGATATCGAAACGATGGCTTCGGCTTGCAGTGGAGGTCATCCGTTGTTCTCCGTTCCGGTGGAGGTGGCAGTGCTGGCGGGGACGAGCAGGGCAACGGGGTACGTGGCCAGGACGTCCGCAACGGACACCTGCCCGGGCTCGAAGCTGGCACCTGTGAGCTCATCGGTCATTGCAGCCGGGAGGGTCACCGAGGTGTCCCGCCAGCCGCCGGACTGTTCCAGCCGGCGCGGCAGCCGGGTGGCCAGCGTGACGGCACCTGCGGAGCTGTCGGCGCCGGTTCCGCGGCTGAAGGCCAGCAGGTGCGCCGCTGCCGGCCCGGCCGCGGCGAGTGCCGTGTAGCCGGTGAAGAGCTCCGGCCGGTCGCGCCGTAGCCGGAGCGCCCGTGAGGCCACCAGCAGTTTGGCGGCGTCATCCTGGTACGACGCCGGACGCTCGCCCGCGTCGAGCGCGGCCAGTGTCCGCTGCCTGGCGGCGAAGTCGACGGGCCGCCGGTTGTCCGGATCGGTGAGGGAACGGTCCCAGAACTCCGTGCCCTGGTAGACGTCCGGAACTCCCGGCATGGTCAGCTGCACCAGTTTCGCGGACAGCGCGTTCGAGGCACCGTACGGCTCCAGGAGGGCCACGAAGGACTCCAGTTCCGCGCGGACGTCCGGGTTGTCGAACGCGGCGTCGACGGCGGCGGCCAGCTTCTGCTCGAACGCTTCGTTCGGGTCGAGCCAGTCGGTTGAGTTCCCGGCCTCGCGCGCAGCCTTGGTGGCATACTGCTGCAGGCGTTCCCGTGACGCGGGCCAGGCGCCGGCAATTGCCTGCCACAGGAGGCTGGCGAGCGGCCCGTCAGGCAGCGGGGCAAGTTCCTGCAGTCGGGCCAGGACCTTGTCCCATTCCGCCACGAACTCGGAAATCACCGATATCCGCGCCCGGGTATCCTCGCTGCGTTTGGTGTCGTGCGTGCTGAGCGTGGTCATGGAGAGCGGCAGTTCGGCCTCGCGCCGTGCCATCCGGCGGTGGAATTCCGCCGGATCGACGGCGAACTCAGTGGGATCGGCCCCCACCTCGGTCAGGGTCCCCAGCCGGGTGTAGCGGAAAAACGCGGTGTCCTCCACGCCCTTGGCCATCACCATGCCGGATGTCTGCTGGAACCGCTGAGCCAGCGCCGAACGTGAGTCCAGCAGCAGCGGCTGCAGCAACGCCACCGCCTGCGCCAGGTCGGGCCGGTTCCGCGCAGCCAGGCTGCACGCTTCCTTCAGGACTTCCTCCCCGAACGGGAGGTAGGTCCGGTACACCGGGAAGGCGGCAATGATTTCGGAGATTGCATCGGCAGCAGGTTCGGCTTCCAGGCCCGCCTCGGCCGGAACCAGCCGTCCCAGCCGCAGGATCTCCGAGTGCAGGATGCCGTCGGTGATCCTGCGCTTGGTCCCGCGGATCATCTCTTCGTAGTCGGCGGGTTCGCCGCCGCGGAGCCTGCCGTCGAGCTGGTCCAGCGCCGTCTGGGCCTCGGCGTCGACAAAGAGCCGGTCCACGTCAGCCAGTGCGTCGTAGCCGGTGGTCCCCTCGCATTCGAAGGAGCCCGGAAGCGCTTCCCCGGGTTCCAGGATCTTTTCGATCAGCAGGTAGCTGCCGCCGGTCGCTTCGCGGAGCCGGCGGAGGTAGCCTTCGGGGTCCGCCAGCCCGTCGGGGTGGTCGATCCGGAGCCCGTCCGCCAGCCCCTCGCGGAACCAGCGCACTACTTCCTCGTGCGCTTCGTCGAACACCCGCGGGATTTCCACCCTGACGCCGGCCAGCGTATTGACGGCGAAAAAGCGCCGGTAATTGAGCTCGTTGTCCGCGCGGCGCCAGCCCACCAGTTCATAGTTCTGCCGGGCGTGGACCTCGCGCGGGTCATCCCCTTCGGAGTAGCTGCCGTCCGCCAGCGGGAACCGGTGGTCGTAATAGCGGAGTTCGCCTTCGCGGATTTCCAGTTTGTCGAGGTCGTCGTCGCTGCCCAGCACAGGCAGCCGGACGCGGCCGTCCGCGAAGTCCCAGTCGACGTCGAACGCGTCGGCGTAATGGGACTGCTTGCCTTCCTTGAGGAGGGACCACCACCAGGGGTTCTGGTACGGCGAGGCCACCCCCACATGGTTGGGCACGATGTCCACGAGCACGCCCATGCCGGCGTCCTGGGCAGCCCGGGACACTGCCTCGAGCCCTTCCGGACCGCCGCGGTCCGGGTCGACCGTGGACGGATCGGTGACGTCGTAGCCGTGGTCCGATCCCTTCTCCGCCGTCAGGATCGGGGACAGGTAGATCCAGTCCACGCCGAGCGACTTCAGGTAGGGCACCGTGGCGGCGGCGTCCTGGAGCGTGAAGGAAGGGCGGATCTGGAGACGGTACGTGGAGACGGGCGTCCTCATGACTCCGCTGGCTTCCTCTTGGTTTTCTTGACTTGCCCCGGCTCCGCGATCATGGGGCTGGTCAGCGCCGCAGTCTCGCTGGTGGAGGTCTGGGACAGGGCCGCCAGCGAAGCCGCCACAGAGTGGTCCGGCTCGACTTCCGGGGTGCTGTGCGCGCGGAGTACCACCAGCGACTTGGCGTCGACGGCCAGGACGCCGCCTGCTTCGACGGGTTCGGTGTCGGCGTTGTGCCCGGCGGTGTCGATGATGACGTCCCAGGCCGGGGCGTGTTCGTCGGATGGCAGGGTGAACTTTACTTCTTCGACGTTCGCATTGAAGTAGAGCACGAAGTTGACGTCGGTGATCCGCCGCCCCCGCTCGTCCAGGCCCTGGATGCCATCACCGTTGAGGAATACGCCAATGGACCGGCCCAGGCCGCTGTCCCAGTCATCTGGCTTCATGGTGGAGCCGTCAACGTCCAGCCATTCGATGTCCGGAAGCCTTTCTCCCTCGCCGCGGAGCACCGGCCTGCCGTCGAAGAATTTGCTGCGGCGGAATGTGGGGTGCCTGTGCCTGAGTGCGTTGACGGCGGCCGTGAACTCGATGAGCGGCTGGTCCACGTTGTCCCAGTTGATCCAGGTCAGTTCGGAGTCCTGGCAGTAACCGTTGTTGTTGCCCTGCTGGGTGCGGCCCAGTTCGTCGCCGTGAAGCAGCATGGGAACACCCTGGGACAGCAGCAGTGAGGCGATAAAGTTGCGCTGCTGCCGCGCTCGGAGGGCAAGGACCTTGGGATCGTCGGTGGGGCCTTCGGCGCCGCAGTTCCAGGAACGGTTGTGGGATTCGCCGTCGTTGTTGCCTTCGCCGTTGGCGTCGTTGTGCTTCTCGTTGTAGGACACCAGGTCCGACAGGGTGAAGCCGTCGTGGGCCGTGACGAAGTTGATGGATGCCACCGGCCGGCGTCCGGAATGCTCGTAGAGGTCGGCGGAGCCGGTGATCCGCGAGGCAAACTCGCCAAGGGTGGATGGTTCGCCGCGCCAGAAGTCGCGGACGGTGTCGCGGTATTTGCCGTTCCATTCCGTCCACTGCGGCGGGAAGTTGCCCACCTGGTAGCCGCCGGGGCCGACGTCCCACGGCTCGGCGATGAGCTTGACCTGGGAAACTACCGGGTCCTGCTGGATGAGTTCGAAGAAGGTGGACAGCTTGTCCACATCGTAGAATTCGCGGGCCAGGGTGGAGGCGAGGTCGAACCGGAAGCCGTCCACGTGCATTTCGGTGACCCAGTACCGCAGTGAATCCATGAGCAGCTGCAGGGAGTGCGGGTGGCGGACGTTGAGCGAGTTGCCGGTGCCCGTGTAGTCCATGTAGTGCTTCTCGTCGCCGTCCATGAGCCGGTAGTAAGCGGCGTTGTCGATGCCCTTGAAGGACAGCGTGGGGCCAAGGTGGTTGCCTTCGGCGGTGTGGTTGTACACGACGTCGAGGATCACTTCGATGCCCGCCTGATGCAGCGAGCGGACCATGGCCTTGAAGTCCTGCACCTGCTGGCCTGTATCACCAGTGGAGCTGTAGGTGTTGTGCGGGGCGAAGAAGCCGATGGTGTTGTAGCCCCAGTAGTTGCTGAGCCCTTTGTCCTGCAGGATGCCGTCGTTGACGAATTGGTGCACGGGCATGAGCTCGATCGCGGTGACGCCCAGCTTCTGCAGGTGGGAGATGACCGAGGGGTGGGCCACGCCGGCGTAGGTGCCGCGCTGGTCCTCCGGAACCTCGGGGTGCAGCTGGGTCAGGCCCTTTACGTGGGCCTCGTAGATCACGGACTTGTGGTACGGCACGCGGGGCAGGTGGTCGCCCTCCCAGTCGAAGAACGGGTTGATCACCACGCCCATCATCATGTGCGGCGCGGAGTCGGCATCGTTGCGGGAATCGGGATCGCCCATGTTGTAGGAGAACAGCGCCGGGTCCCAGTCAATCTGGCCGTGGACAGCCTTCGCGTACGGGTCCAGCAGCAGTTTGTTCGGGTTGAACCGGTTACCGGAGGCCGGATCGTACGGGCCGTGGACGCGGTACCCGTACTTTTGTCCCGGCTGGATGTGGGGCAGGTAGCAGTGCCAGACGTAGCCGTCTACTTCGAGGAGCTCGATCCGGGTTTCCGCGCCGTCCGCGTCGAAGAGGCACAGTTCCACCTTCTCAGCCCTTTCGCTGAACAGCGCAAAGTTCGTGCCAGTGCCGTTAAAGGTGGCTCCCAGCGGGTATGCCGATCCGGGCCAGACTTCCATATGTACTCCTCGTGCGAACGAACAAATCTTAGACAGACTACTAGTAAGTAGGATTACTATTAATTTCCCGCGCTTGGCGGCCGATCCTTACAGCGTCCGCATCACCTCGGGAACGGTGTTTGCGATGGCGCCGGCGGTCACAGGGCCGCCCGCTGAGGCAGCGGCTCCGGCACGGCCATGCACGCTTGCCGCCATGGCTGCTATGGCCGCCCAGCGCTGGTCCGGGGGAATCCCGAAAGCGGTAAATTTGTCCTCGTCGTCCGAGTGCTGTGCCAGCAGGGAGCCGAGGACCCCGGCCAGCACGTCCCCGCTTCCGGCGGTGGCCATCCATGGCGTGGCTTCGGCCTGGCTGAAAACGGGGCCTGACGGCGCAGCCACCACGGTGGTTGCGCCCTTGAGCAGCACCGTGGCTCCGGTCCTTTCGGCGGCCCGGCGCACAGCCTCGAGCGTGGCGCCCTCCACGCCCTGCCGTCCTAGGTCGATCCCGTAGCGCTGCAGTAGGTGCGCCAGCTCGCCGGCGTGCGGTGTCAGCACCACATGACGTGCCAAGGCGTCCGGCAGGGCCGGCAGCGCACCAGCGTCGGCGGCCACGGGCAGCCCCGTATCGACGGCGTCCCGCACGCGCTGCAGCTGTTCATCGTCGCCGTCGGCAATTCCGGAGCCAACCAGCCAGGCCTGGACGTGGGCGTCGGCGACGCTGTCCGGCCCGCACACCACTTCAGGGCACGCCTGGCGGACCAGCCGGGTAGGTTCGGGCGGACCGAGGTACCGGACCATCCCCGCGCCCGCGGACAGGGCACCGCGGCAGGCCAGGACCGCGGCCCCGGGGTACAGCTGCGAGCCGGCCACAACGCCAAGGACCCCGCGGGAGTACTTGTGGGAGCGGCGCTCCGGCGCGGGCAGGAGCCGGGCCAGGTCGGCTGATTCAAGGCGCCGCAGCACCGGTGACGGCAGGTCGGTTTCGATGCCTATGGGGACGACCTGGACCTGCCCGGCGTAATCGGCGCCGGGGTCGGCGAACAGTCCGGCTTTCGCGCCGCCGAACGTGACGGTGATGTCCGCGGGCAGAACGGGGTCATAGGCTTCGCCGGTGTCCGCATCCACGCCGCTGGGAATGTCGCAGGCCACCACGAAGCCGCGGGGTGCAGCCCGGAGCTTGCCGACGAGGGACGCCGCTTCGCCCCGGAGTCCGCCCTTGGCGCCGGTCCCCAACACGGCATCAATCACGACGTCGGTGCTGGCCGCTTCCGCCGCCAGCTCACCGGCGTTGTGATCGGAGAGTATCCGGATACGGCCGCCCGCGCGCTCCAGGGCCGCCAGGCCGTCGGGGTGGGCTTCCCCGGCGGTGAGCACCGCCGTCGCACGCATGCCTCGGGCTGCCAGCAACGCGGCGGCGAACAGCCCGTCTCCCCCGTTGTTGCCCTTGCCGGCCAGCACCGCGACGCTCGCGCCGTAGCGGCGGATCCCGCGTAAGGAGAGTTCGCGCACCACGGCGTTGGCCAGTCCGTAAGCGGCCCGTTGCATAAGAACAGCGCCCGCACCGGAGCTCAGGCTTGCCTGAAAAAACCGTTGTTCGGCCTCCCGTATCTGGGTTCCGGTGTAGGCGCTGATCATGTGTTCAGTCCAATCGGTGCTGGGTCCGCGGCAGGGCTGGCAGGTGAAAAGTCCGCGTCAGCCCTCCGCCAGGACGGTCGCCGTGGCGATCCCGCCGTCGTGGCTCATCGACAGGTGCCAGCGCTTGACGCCCTTGGACTCGGCGACGGCCAGCACGGTGCCCTTGACTTGGATGGTGGGGCCGTTCTGGTCGAGTCCGATCCAGCAGTCCTGCCAGTTCATCCCGGCGGGAGCGCCCAGGACCTTGGCCACGGCTTCCTTGGCCGCAAAGCGCGCGGCCAGGGAACGCGTGTTGAGCTCGCGCTCTGCAGGAACGAACAGCCTGTCCCGGAGGCCGGGAGTCCGTTCCAGCTGCCTGCCGAACCGCTCAATGTCTACGACGTCTACGCCAATGCCAACAATCATGCGGCTTATTCTACGGTCACGCTCTTGGCCAGGTTGCGTGGCTGGTCCACGTCGTACCCCTTGGCCGTGGCGAGTTCGAGGGCGAAGATCTGCAGCGGAACGGCGGCCAGCAGGGGCGCCAGGAGCACCGGGGTCTCCGGGATGTAGAAGACGTGCTCGGCGTAGGCCTTGACCGCTTCGTCCCCTTCCTCGGCGATAACGATGGTCTTCGCGCCGCGGGCCCGGACCTCCTGGATGTTAGAGACCACCTTGGCGTGCAGCGAGTTCCGGCCGCGCGGGGACGGGACCACCACGAACACCGGCTGGCCCTCCTCGATCAGCGCGATCGGGCCGTGCTTCAGCTCACCGGCGGCGAAGCCTTCGGCGTGGATGTAGGCCAGTTCCTTGAGCTTGAGCGCGCCTTCCATGGCCACCGGGAACCCGACGTGCCGGCCGAGGAACAGCACCGACTTGGCGCCTGCCATGGACCGGGCCAGTTCCTTGATCTCGTCCACGTGGTCCAGGACCTGCTGGATCTTCGCCGGGACCTTGCCGAGATCGGCCAGGATGTCCTTGATCTCGCCCTGGAACTTGTTGCCGCGCAACTGTGCCAAATACAGGCCCAGCAGGTACGCGGCGGTGATCTGCGCAAGGAACGCCTTCGTGGACGCCACGGCGATCTCCGGCCCGGCGTGCGTGTACAGCACCGCGTCGGACTCACGCGGGATGGTGGAGCCGTTGGTGTTACAGATGGACAGGGTCTTGGCGCCCTGCTCCTTGGCGTACCGGACAGCCATCAGGGTGTCCATGGTCTCGCCGGACTGGGAGATGGACACGATCAGGGTGTTCTCGTCAACGATCGGGTCGCGGTAGCGGAACTCGTGGGAGAGCTCCACCTCGGTGGCGATCCGGCACCAGTGCTCAATGGCGTACTTGGCCACCTGGCCCGAGTACGCGGAGGTGCCGCAGGCGAGCACGATGATCTTGTTGATCTTCTTCAGGTGCTCCGGGTCGATGCGCATTTCATCGAGGGTCAGCTTCCCGTCAAGGTCCGAGCGGCCCAGCAGGGTGTTCGCGACGGCGTCGGGCTGGTCGTGGATTTCCTTCTCCATGAAGGACGGGTAGCCGCCCTTCTCGGCCGAGGCCGGGTCCCAGTCAACGTGGTATTCCTTGCCCTGGGCCGGGGCACCGAAGAAGTCGGTGATCTCCACGGTGTCCGCGGTGATGGTCACGATCTGGTCCTGGCCCAGCTCCACGGCGCGGCGGGTGTAGTCGATGAAGCCCGAGACGTCCGAGCCGAGGAAGTTCTCGCCCTCGCCCAGGCCCACCACGAGCGGGGAGTTGCGCCGGGCGGCGACGACGACGTCGGGCTGGTCCGCGTGCACGGCCAGCAGGGTGAACGCGCCTTCCAGGCGCTGGCAGGCAAGCTCCATGGCCCTGGTCAGGCCGCCGTTGGAGGGATCGCCGCCCAGCTTGTTCCGGAAGATGTCGCCCAGCAGGGCCGCGGCCACTTCGGTGTCCGTCTCGGACGCGAACGTGGCCCCGCCTTCGAGCAGTTCGAGCTTGAGCTCGGCGAAGTTTTCGATGATGCCGTTGTGGATCAGGGCCAGCTTGCCGCCGTCGGCCAGGTGCGGGTGCGCATTCTGGTCGGTGGGTCCGCCATGGGTTGCCCAGCGGGTGTGACCGATTCCGGTCACGGAATCCGGCAACGGACGCTCTTCCAGTTCGGTGAGCAGGTTGCTCAGTTTTCCGGACTTCTTCCGGGACGAAATGGTCCCGTCAGCCACCACGGCGACGCCGGCGGAGTCATACCCCCGGTACTCCAGGCGGCGGAGTCCCTCAAGGACAACGTCCAACGCGCCGTGGCCAACATTTACCCGGCCTGACGAATGGCCTACGTATCCTACGATTCCACACATAGAGCCAAGCTTATATGGAGGAGCGGTCCCGCGCCGTCCGGTGCAGTCCCCGCAACGCCGTCGCCGGGCTCCGTTACGGTGGTCCAGACGCCATCCATTTCGCTCTCAGCGTCGCGGAGGGCAGAATCTCATACGTGACTTTGCAACGCAATGAAGCGAATGGAGAGGGTGTCTCCCCGTTCGTGGAGCTGGACAGGCAGACCTGGTCCCGGCTCGCAGCCCAGATGGAACAGCCTCTTAATGAAGAGGACGTGGTCCGTCTCCGAGGGCTCGGTGATCCGCTGGACATGAAGGAAGTCCGCGAAGTCTATTTGCCGCTTTCCCGCCTGCTTCACCTCTATGTGGAGGCGGCAGGCCAGCTGCATTCCGCCACCACCACGTTCCTCGGCGAGCAGACGCAGCGCACGCCCTTTGTGATCGGCGTGGCCGGTTCAGTGGCCGTGGGCAAGTCCACCATCGCCCGCGTGCTGCGGGAGATGCTCCGCCGCTGGCCCGGGACACCCAACGTCGAGCTCATTACGACGGACGGTTTCCTGTATCCGCTGGCCGAGCTCAAGCGCCGGCACCTCCTCGAGCGCAAGGGTTTCCCGGAGTCCTACGACCGCCGCGCGCTCCTCCGCTTCGTGAGTGAGATCAAGGGCGGCGCGGAAGAGGTCCGCGCTCCCTGGTACTCCCACGTCACGTACGACATTGTGCCCGGCAAGGAAGTGGTGGTCCGCCGGCCGGACGTGCTGATCGTGGAGGGCCTGAACGTCCTGGCGCCGGCCCGTCCCCGCCACGACGGCAAGCAGGGGCTCGCGCTGAGCGATTTCTTCGACTTCTCCATTTATGTGGACGCGAAGACCTCCTACATTGAGGAGTGGTACGTGGACCGGTTCCGCAAACTGCGCACCACTGCCTTCGCCCAGCCGGAGTCCTACTTCCACCGCTACGCCACACTGTCCGACGATGAGGCCGAGACCACAGCGCGCGAGATCTGGAAGCGCATCAACGAGCCCAACCTGGAGGAGAACGTCCTTCCCACGCGGGGCCGGGCGCAGCTGGTGCTCACCAAGGAAGCGGATCATTCCATCCGCCGCATGCTGCTGCGGAAGGTCTAGCACAGGTGTGCCACAACTGTGCCGTGACAGCGGGACCTGCACCGACCGCCGGAGCTGCACCGAGTCGGAGGGCCGTCGCCAAGCTCCTGGCAGCGGGCGCCGGACTCACTGCCCTGGCAGCGTGCACGCCCGACGGCGGGACGCAGCCGCCGTCGTCGTCCTCCCCCACCGGGACATCAGCGTCCGCCTCGCCGACGGCTGCGTCGTCGTCGGCAGGGCCGGAAACGTCCGCTGCCACTGAACTGGGGACGGTGGCGGCGCCCGCGCCGGCAACCACTTCCGCGCCGACGCCCACCTCGCCCGCGGCAGGACTGGCGAAACAGTATTCCCTGACGGATCCCGCCAGCCCGTGGCTGGTGGTCAACAAGCACCGCCCGCTCTCCCCCGCCGATTACGTGCCGGCGGACCTCGTTCAGCCGAACATCGCACTGGCAGTTTCCGGCGAAGCGGCCCAGCTGAACAGCACGACGGCGGCTGCCGCGGAACAGATGTTCGCCGCGGCCGCGAGGGACGGCGTGACCATGACGCTGGCCAGCGGCTACCGCTCCTACGGCACGCAGGTGGCCACGTACAACAGCTATGTTGCGTCCCGGGGGCAGGCGGAGGCGGACACAGCCTCGGCCAGGCCGGGATACTCGGAGCACCAGACCGGTTGGTCCTTTGACATCGGCGACGGCGGCGGAGCCTGCAGCTTCCAGCCATGCTTCGCCGATCAGCCGGCCGCGGTGTGGGCCAAGGCCAACGGGCACCGCTTCGGCTTCGTGGTCCGGTACCCATGGATGTTCCACGAGATCACGGGCTACTACTACGAGTCCTGGCACCTGCGCTATATAGGCGTGGAGGCCGCGACGGACATGGCCGCACGGGGAATTGCGACACTGGAAGAGTACTTCGGGCTGGAAGCTGCGCCGGGGTACCTGTAGGGGCGGGCCCGGTGCAGGGCTGCGTGCGGGTGCCATGTGACCCACGACACGCCCCGCGAAATTACCTGCCGGTCACACCATGTTTACGGGGCTCCACTAGCTTGGAGCTATGTTGACCGGATTCAAGAATTTCATCATGAAGGGCAACGTCGTAGACCTTGCCGTCGCCGTGGTCATGGGTGCCGCTTTCGGCGCCGTCGTGACCTCAATCGTGGAAGGCTTGCTGACTCCGCTGATCGGCCGCCTTTTCAGTGCCAAGGGCATTGCAGAGATGCAGTGGGAGGGATTCATGTATGGGTCCGTCATCTCCTCCGTCATTTCGTTCCTGCTGGTGGCTGCCGCGATCTACTTCGTGGTCATCGTCCCGATGAACCACATGATCGAACGGCGGAACCGCCGGCTCGGTATTGATACCGAAGTCAAGGAAGAGGCCGCCGAGGACCCCCACATCGCACTTCTCACCGAAATCCGTGACGAGCTCAGGAACGGCAGCCGCCGGGCCTAGTTTGTTGATCTGACGAAAGTGGTCCGCCTCCTGCTGGAGGCGGACCACTTTTGGTCTCGGGGCCGGACCCGGCCCGGGATAGCTCAGACGGCGTCGGCTCAGACGGCGGGCTCTACGGCCAGTCGTTCCTCCACCACAGAGGCGAGCCGCTTGCAGATGCGTTCTGCGGTGGGCATGTCGGCTGCCTCCACCATCACTCGGACCAGCGCCTCTGTACCGGAGGGCCGCAGAAGCACCCGGCCGGTCTCGCCCAGTTCGGCGGAAGCCTCGGCCACTGCGGCGAGGACACCCTCGTCGGTTCCTGCCCGTGCTTTATCCACGTTCTTGACGTTGATCATTAGCTGCGGGAGCTTGGTCATCACGGTGGCCAGCTCTTTCAGCGGCCGGCCCGTGAGCGCCACCTGCGCTGCCAACTGCAGACCGGTCAGGAGGCCGTCGCCCGTGGTGGCGTGGTCTGCGAAAATAACGTGTCCGGACTGTTCGCCGCCGAGGTTGAACCCGCCGTCGCGCATTTCCTCGAGGACGTAGCGGTCCCCCACGGCGGTCTCGCGGATGCTGATGCCCGCATCGCGGAGGGCGATCTTCAGGCCGAGGTTACTCATGACTGTTGCCACCAGGACATTGTCCTTGAGCTTGCCGGACTCCTTGAGGGCGAGGGCAAGGATGGCCATGATCTGATCACCGTCCACCTCGTTGCCTTCGTGGTCGATTGCCAGGCAGCGGTCGGCGTCGCCGTCGTGTGCAATGCCGAGGTCGGCACCATGCTCCACCACGGCACGCTGAAGGGGTCCGAGGTGGGTTGAGCCCACGCCGTCGTTGATGTTCAGGCCGTCGGGCTCCGCACCGATGACCACAATCTCAGCACCGGCGTCGTTGAAGAGCTGAGGGGAACAGCCGCTGGCGGCGCCGTGGGCGCAGTCGAGGACGATCTTCAGACCGTCGAGGCGGTGCGGCAGCGTGCCCAGCAAGTGGACGATGTAGCGGTCCTCGGCGTCGGAGAAGGTCTGGATGCGGCCCACGTCGCTTCCCGTGGGGCGGAACGCGTCCTTGCCCATCTGCGCCTCGATGGCATCCTCAACCTCGTCAGGCAGCTTCTGGCCGCCTTTGGCGAAGAACTTGATGCCGTTGTCCGGCGCCGGGTTGTGGGAGGCGGAGATCATCACGCCGAAATCTGCCTTGAGGTCAGCCACCAGGTACGCGGCCGCCGGGGTGGGCAGCACGCCGGCGTCATAGACGTCGATGCCCGAACTGGAGAGTCCCGCCGAGACGGCTGCGGAGATGAACTCGCCGCTCGCACGCGGATCGCGGGCCACCACGGCACGCGGCCGGGCACCTTCAGTGCTGCGGTCGTGGCCGAGTACGACGGCGGCCGCTTGCGCCAGCTGCATCGCCAGCTCTGCTGTGAGAAGGCCGTTTGCCAGGCCCCGGACACCATCTGTTCCAAATAATCTAGACATCGGGTCAAGTTTAGACGATGGACCCCGCTGCGCTGACTCTGGCTCGCACCGAGGCGAGGGATCCGTCATCTCAGCCGCACGGATACCGTCCTTGGCTATTGCTGCAGTTAAACGACGGAAGCCCGCCCCGCCTGATGGCGGGACGGGCTTCAGGTAAGCGGAATTAACGCTTGGAGTACTGCTGAGCCTTACGGGCCTTTTTGAGACCAGCCTTCTTACGCTCGATGACGCGTGCGTCACGGGTAAGGTAGCCGGCCTTCTTCAGCGTGGCGCGGTTGTTCTCAACGTCGATCTCGTTCAGTGAACGGGCGATGCCAAGACGCAGTGCACCGGCCTGGCCGGAGGGGCCACCGCCGTGGATGCGGGCAATGACGTCGTAAGCGCCGTCAAGATCGAGGATCTTGAAGGGCTCATTGACATCCTGCTGGTGCAGCTTGTTCGGGAAGTAGTTGGCCAGTTCGCGGCCGTTGATGATCCACTTGCCGGAGCCCGGCACAACGCGAACGCGTGCAACGGCTTCCTTGCGGCGGCCAACAGCAGCGCCGGCGACGGTCAGTGCCGGGCGCTCCTTCTTCGGCGCAGCTGCTTCAGCAGCTCCGCTTTCCGAGGTGTAGCTGGTCAGGGTTTCCTCGGCCTCAACGGCTTCGGTGGTCTCTTCGTTCTGAGCCACGGTTCTCCTTGTATTGATAAGTTGTTTGGTGGCCAGGACTACTGGGCGACCTGGGAAATTTCGAAAGTCTTGGGCTGCTGTGCGGCGTGCGGGTGCTCTGCACCGCGGTACACCTTCAGCTTGCCCAGCTGCTGAGCAGCAAGAGAGTTCTTCGGGAGCATGCCCTTGATGGCCTTCTCCACGGCGCGAACCGGGTTGGATTCCAGCAGCTCCGCGTAGTTGACGGAGGTCAGGCCGCCCGGGTAGCCGGAGTGGCGGTAAGCGCGCTTCTGCTCGAGCTTGGCGCCGGTGAGGGCAACCTTCTCGGCGTTGATGATGATGACGAAGTCGCCCATGTCCATGTGGGGAGCAAAGGTGGCCTTGTGCTTGCCGCGCAGCAGGATTGCGGTCTGGCTGGCGAGACGACCAAGGACAACGTCGGTGGCGTCAATGACGTGCCACTGGCGGTTGATATCGCCGGGCTTCGGGGTGTACGTACGCACGGTGTTTGCCTCGTTCTTGTTCTGGCGTTCTTGTTTAGGTGTCACGTAAGCGTGTGCACCTACTATCTATGCGCTACCGGAACAGAGGTGAGGGCTCTAGAAATCCAGTGGTCCAGAGGTCTCGAATGTGCCCGAGGAGTAGTTATCCTGCAACCGGATTCTCAGCGGGCACGCATCATCGAGAAAGGACACGCACAACGACTATCAAGAATAGCGGGTACAGAGGCCGCTGGTCAAAATAGGCTCTAGGTAGCCAGCCTGCGCCGGTCCTGATGCTCGGTGCCGGCGCTTTGGACCAAAGAGTAACTGCGAGCTTAGGTGCCCCGTTGACTGAAATGCCCCCGGCTCCACTGTTGGTAATTCTATGTGCCCTGCTGGGGCTGGCAGTGGCGCCAGTTGCCCTGCACATCACACGGCGATTGCTGCCGACCCTGGAGTTGGGGCGGTCCCGCTGGCAGAGCCTCGTTAGTTTTTCACTAACGGCGTTCCTGTTCGCCGCCATGGCCTGGAGGTTCGGCTGGTCATGGGTGCTGCCCGCGTTCTTTTTCCTAAGTGCAACTGGGCTTGTGCTGTCTTGGATCGACCTCCAACACAAGTTGTTGCCCAACAAGGTCGTCCTTCCGTCGCTTGGAATCGGATTCGTGCTGCTGCTTTTGGACGCCGGCATGAACCAACGATGGGGAAATCTGCTCGCTGCGGTCATCGGTTGTGCCGTAACTTTCGTGATTTACCTGATTTTGGCCTTAATTTCTCCCCGCGGAATGGGCATGGGAGACGTAAAGCTCTCGGCACCACTTGGCATGTACTTGGGGTACCTCTCTGCCGGGCATTTGATACTCGGTATAGTCCTCGGTTTTATTGCGGGCGCTGTTACCAGTGTTCTTCTTGTTACGAGCGGATTGGCGGGGCGAAAGACCGTTTTACCCTTCGGCCCGTCCATGTTCCTGGGCTGCGTCCTAACAGTGCTGTGGGGCGTCGAATTGGGGCGCATCATCATGCCTACGGTGTTCTCGCGGTAGCAGTTTCCGAGTACACCAAGTAGCCGTGTACTCCACAACTCGGGATTACAGTGACTTCCCCCAAGTAACGTCCAGTTAGTGGAGTAAAAAAGACGAGTACAACCACGCGTTGTGTGGCTATTTGTGACTCCTGTATTCCTTTGTGTATCGAAGTTCCAGCAACGCCGAATTGGGGGGCGCGGGAAATTCGTAAACCAATTCAGCACTCACAAAGGAACAAGAAAATGAACTCTGCACTGGTCTCCATGGTTGCTTACATCGCCGGCGTCAAGAACCGCCTCACCCGCGAAGAGAAGGGCGCCACGATGGTTGAGTATGGCCTGATGGTCGCTCTCATCGCAGTCGTCGTCATCGCTGCTCTCCTCATCCTGGGCCCGGCCATCCATGACCTTTTCGTGGCCGTCGCTGGAAACCTTTAGCCCACAACGCATTATTGCCCTCTGTTCCGGTGGCGGCAGTCGCCGTCACCGGAACAGTTGCATTTCCGGGCAATTCTCCTATCGAAAACGAAGCGTCTGGGGAGACCGTCGTGAAATCAAAACAGAAAGATCGCGGAGCAGTGGCCGTGGAGATGGCGATAGTCCTCCCGGTTCTGTTGCTCTTACTAATTGGGATCATGGAATTCGGGCGAGCTTTCAATGTCCAGGTTTCCCTGACACAAGCGGCGCGGGAGGGCGCTCGCCACGCAGCCATCCATTACGACGACGCGAGTCTTGACGTCGCCGGAACCGCCTCCGCTGCTGCCCCGTCGCTCGCAGGCTTGGGCATGACGGTCACCAGCAACGCCAGCAGCTGCGCGGCGGGCTCCGATGTCACGGTGACGACGAGCCTGACATTACCTTCATTATCCGGTTTTCTAGATGCCGGATTCTTCGGCGGGTCGGTCATCTTCCCGTTGAATATGACCGGAGTAGGGGTGATGAGATGCGGTGGCTGACAGCATTCAAACAACGAGGACGCCGGCAGGGTGTCAACCAAGACAGGGAACGCGGTGCAGCTACCGTCATCGTAGCCATCATGATTGTCGTGCTCATGGGCTTCGCGGCTATCGCCGTCGATGTAGGTGCCATGTATGCGGAGAAAGCGCAACTCCAGAACGGCGCCGACTCGTCCGCCTTGGCAATCGCGGGCGACTGCGCCAACGGCGACTGCGGGGAGGTGGACGCCACCGGCGCCCTCCTGGCAAATGCCAACAGCAATGACAGCTCCAGCGGAGTTGCCTCTATCACCTTTCCGAATCCCACTACTGTTCGGGTTGAAACGAACACGCGCGACGCCGGATCCGGAGCCAACAGCTTCTCGCTCTTCTTCGCTCAGATCATGGGTTTTGAATCGACAGATATCCGAGCGGCGGCGGAAGCCACTTGGGGTACACCTACTGCAGCCACAACCCTGCCATGGACCGTAAGCAAATGTGTATTTGAAAAGTACCTCTCATCGAGCCAACTCGCCGAGTTGAACTCAACAGGAAGCTTCACCGGTGATCCGGTTCCGACGCGGATCCTCCTCCGTTATGACCAGAACGTTCCTACATACCCTGGCTGCGCGGCGCAGAACGGTTACGCCCCAGGGGGTTTCGGCTGGCTGGACACAGACAACGGCTGCTCAGCAGACATCGATGTGGCGAACAGCGAAGTCGGCAGCAACCCTGGGAATGATTTACCAAACGTCTGCCGGGATATGCCAGCAACCATCATGGATTCGCCGATACTCATCCCGATTTTCACTACGGCAGTTCAGAACGGCCAAAAGACAAAATACTCGTTGGTAGGGTTTCTGGCCTTCCAAGTCACAGGCTTCAAGTTTGGCGGCGGACCAGGTCTGACGAATCTCGACCCCTCCGCGCCAGCCTGCCCTGGTGGCAACTGCCGCGGCATTCAAGGATATTTCACCCGCTTTGTTTCCCTCGAGGAGGGCGTGTCATCGAGCGGTGGAAACCCCAATTACGGAGCATCTTCAGTCTGGCTATCGGAGTAGCCCCTGACCGCTCACCATGCGCACCCGTTTCACCAAGTATCGATAAGGAGCAAGTGAAGTGAAATCACGCCTACTGGGAGGCATCGCAGCGCTGCTGTTGGCAATTACCGGAACCGTATTACTAGTTGTATACGTTCAGGGAGCCGACAACAGGGCCGCTCAAGGTCTCGAACCCGTAAATGTCTTAGTTGTCAAAGAATCGATCCCTGCCGGCACTAAAGCTGAGGACTTGAACAACAAGGTCCAGCTCGAGGCAATACCGCAGGCTGCAGTACCGGACGGCGCTCTCGAAAGCCTGAGCGATTACAAGGGAAAAATCACATCAGTCGGTCTCGAACCGGGTGAACAGCTCTTGGCTGCCAGGCTCGTGGACCCCCGCGATCTCCTACCGGGCACAGTGCCCGTCCCTGATGGCCTGGAAGAAGTAACATTCCTCCTCGCACCCGAACGGATACTCGGCGGCCGGCTGGAGGCGGGCGACAAGGTGACCGTCTACACATCCTTCAAGTCCGACGAAGAGATGCCAGCCAACGCCAATGTTCCTGCCGAGGTCAAGGGATGGAAACAGTCCACAGGCCTGCTCTTCCATGACGTACTTGTAACCGCGGTTCAAAAGGCTGCACCGGAGACTGAAAAGAACTCCGGGTCTACGGAGAAGGGCGTCGAGATGCCGAACGGATCTGCCTTTGTCACCGTGGCCAGGAGCGATGCGGATGCTGCCAAGCTGGTTTATGGCGCCGAGTTCGGCACTATTTGGCTGGCGAAGCAAACAGATACGTCCACCAAGAGCGATCCTCCCGTCACAACTTTCGGGGGGCTGTACTAATGAGCCGATTTGTCGCCATCACAGCGGTGCGCGATTTTGAGGGACGCGTCCGCCAGGCCATCACCGGTGCATTGCACGGTGATATGCAGACTCTCTCTCCCGACGTATTGTCCGGCGGGCCGGATGACGTTTTCAGGCAGCTAAACGGGGCGCCTCCTGAGGTACTTATTCTTGGCCCCGGTGTCGCCGCGGAGGATGCTCTCAAGCTAGCAACTGTATTTGACCTTCAATACCCTGAGGTCAGTCTGCTCCTAGTGGCCGAACCAACTCCGGACTTAGTGCTTCGCGCCATGCACTCCGGGATACGAGACGTCGTCACTCCGGAAATCGTGGTCAACGATCTGCGCGTACTCCTTGAAAGGGCCTGTTTGGCTGCTGCCAGCCGGCGCCGGGGAATGGCGCCAGCCGCGGAACCTGGTCATGAGCGCGGCCGCGTGATAGCTGTCATGTCGCCTAAGGGGGGCGTCGGCAAGACAACGGTGGCAACGAACCTTGCCATCGGCTTGGGCAAGGTGGCACCGATGGGGGTGGTCATCGTCGACTTGGATCTGCAATTCGGCGATGTTGCTTCAGGGCTGCTGTTGGAGCCCGAGCATTGCATCACGGAGGCTGTCCATGGTGTGGCTTCCCAAGACTCCATGGTGCTTAAAGCCTTCCTCACGGTCCACCCTGCCGGCATTTACGCCCTCTGCGCTCCGAAAACGCCGGCCGAGTCGGACTACATTACTGCGGACCACGTCAGCCGGCTGATCAACCAGTTGGCCAGCGAATTCAAGTATGTGGTGGTGGATACCGCGCCAGGTCTCGGCGAACACGTTCTCGCGACACTGGAGCAGGCCACTGACGGAGTATGGGTTTGTGGGATGGACGTTCCTAGCGTCCGGGGCCTGCGCAAGTGTTTCGGTGTATTAAAGGAACTGCAGCTCCTGCCACAGGGTAGGCACACTGTCTTGAATTTCGCCGACCGTAAGAGTGGGCTCTCGGTGCAGGACGTCGAGGCCACTATCGGCGTCCCGATCGACACTGTGATTCCGCGGTCTCGCAGTCTCCCCTTCACCACAAATCGAGGCGTTCCCGTTTTGCAGAGTTCCGCTCGGGATTCCGCCACTAAGGGTCTGAAAAAGCTCGTGGACCGCTTCGATCCCCAATGGGTGTCATCCACCCACAACAAACTGCACCGAAGGGTGGTTGTATCGTGAAACTCTCAGATCGCCTGACCCGCTCACAGACTGATTCGAATCCTCACGAATCGGACAGGTCCACGCAGTACGCCCCGAATGCGTCCGCTGCGCCGACCACACTACCGCCAACAGCGCCAGCAAGCACCCCCTTGGCCTCGGCTTTGAACTTGGGCTCAGCACCGGTGATTCAGTCCTTCGACGCGTTGGCGGGACTAAAGCAGCGTGCGGCACTAGCGCTATTTGAACGCATGGGTTCACGCTCTGCAGATGCATCATCGTCAGAGGACGACCTTCGTTCTGCGGCAGTGGAAGAACTCTCCGCCGTCATCGACCAGGAACAGGTGCCGCTGTCCCCTGATGAACGCCGGCGGCTGATCCGTGAGATTGCCGATGAGGTGATGGGCTACGGCCCGCTGCAGCGGTTGCTCGAAGATCCCACTGTCACAGAGATCATGGTCAATCGTTTTGACCAGATTTACATTGAACGCCACGGACACCTCACATTAACCGGATTCCAGTTCAGTTCGGACGATCATTTGCGTAAGGTCATCGAACGCATCGTCTCCCGTGTAGGGCGGCGGATCGATGAATCGTCCCCTCTCGTTGACGCCAGGCTTGAAGACGGATCCCGCGTGAACGCGATCATTCCTCCCTTGGCGGTGAACGGCCCATCGCTCACCATCAGAAAATTCAGTCAGGTACCCGTGACGGTCCAGAACCTGATCGATTGGGGCTCAGTCACCCCCGAAATGGCAGAACTGCTCAGTGCCTGCGTGCGTGCGCGGCTGAATATCATTGTTTCCGGCGGAACTGGTACCGGAAAGACTACCCTGCTCAATGTTCTCTCCTCCTTCATTCCCGCGGAGGACAGAATCGTGACGATCGAGGACGCTGTCGAACTTCAGCTGCAGCAGGAGCATGTGGTTCGTTTGGAGAGCCGGCCGCCAAACATCGAAGGCAAGGGCGCAGTAAGCATCAGGGAGCTCGTTCGCAATTCACTCCGGATGAGACCGGACAGAATTATTGTTGGCGAAGTCCGAGGAGGTGAATCGCTGGACATGCTGCAAGCAATGAACACCGGCCACGATGGTTCCCTGTCCACCGTGCACGCAAACGCTCCACGCGATGCAGTCGCCCGTTTGGAAACCCTCGTTCTCATGGCGGGAATGGATTTGCCCCTACGTGCCATCCGAGAGCAAGTTTCGTCCGCCGTGGATCTGATCATCCAAGTCACCAGACTGCGAGATGGCAGTCGTCGTGTAACCCATGTGACCGAAGTTCAAGGTATGGAAGGAGACATCGTTACGCTCCAGGATGCCTTCCTCTTTGACTTTTCCGCGGGCATGGATGCACAGGGTCGCTTTCTTGGACGGCCGGTGTCGACGGGTATACGCCCGCGATTTTTGGATCGATTTGCCGATCTTGGCATCGCCGTGTCACCAGGAGTCTTTAGCGCCCCGGCAGCCTCGACAGGGAGGCGGTAGACGTGGACTCACCCGTTCTATTTATTGCGGCTATTGCGATCTGTTTCGGTGCACTTCTGGTGTTGTTCCTGGTCGCCCTGAAACCTCAGTACGGATCAATTCCTGTGAATCGCAGGCGTCCGGATGCGTATCAAGGCCAGTCAGCCATCAGTCGTGTCTCGAATTCTGCAGTGACTGCCATGGGCGGAGTCATAGGTGAGTCGGGGGGACCATATAGCCGGGCCGTCCTGTACAACGCCGGAGTGAAGATGGCGCCGGCCGATTTCACCGTGATGGTCCTCGTGGCTTCCTTCCTGGCTGGCACGATTGTCTCACTGCTGACAAACATACTCCT
Source organism: Arthrobacter oryzae (assembly GCF_031454875.1). Taxonomy (GTDB): domain Bacteria; phylum Actinomycetota; class Actinomycetes; order Actinomycetales; family Micrococcaceae; genus Arthrobacter; species Arthrobacter oryzae_D. Next base: position 404,039 of record NZ_JAVDRQ010000002.1, on the reverse strand, counting down.
TGGAATACTGTTCGCCATCGCCGCTCCTTTTCTGGCAAGGCTTGTTCTGTCCGTGCGCAGGGACAAGCGTCGGGGACGATTCGAAGCCCAGCTCACAGACACCATCCAGATGCTGATCGGCGGCCTTCGGGTAGGCCACAGCGTCATGAGGTCGATCGAGGCAGCGGCCCAGGAGGCTGACGCTCCGACGTCTGAAGAACTGTCACGTGTCGTCAATGAAACTCGCATCGGTAAAGACGCCCGTCAAGCCCTTGACGAGGTCGCCACGAGGATGGATAGCGAGGACTTCCGGTGGATCGGCCAGGCCATCCAAATAAATCGCGAAGTAGGCGGCGATTTGGCCGGGGTCCTGGAAGAAGTCGCCGGCACAATCCGGGAACGGAGCGAGATCAAGGGTCAGGTACGTGCCCTCAGCGCGGAAGGGAAGATGTCGGCCTACATCCTTATGGGCATGCCCGTAGGAGTCGCCCTTCTCATAGGAGTCATGAACCCCGGCTACATGGACGTGTTCTTTACTCATCCCGTCGGGATCATCCTGCTTATCGTCAGCATCCTGATGTTCGTCATAGGCGGCTTTTGGATGAGCCGCACAGTCAAGATCAAGTTCTAGGGAGACACGCCATGACTCCAATAGCCTGGTTGATTATTGCGGCGGTCGTACTGCCGCTGGCCTACTTCACGTGGGTTCTTGTCACGCTGGACCGCCGCGGTGCACTGGCTGTCCAGACCAATCTTGGACAGGGGTTTGCCCAAGGAGCCAACGCCTCTATCCAGAGAGCGCCAGCATTCCTGACAATCTCAAAGCGGCTCACGCCGGGCAGTTACGAAGCCAAGTTGGACCGTTGGCTCGCCCTTGCGGGCCGTCCCGAGTCCATGCCGCTGGAAAAGCTGATCATATCTAAGCCTCTCCTAGCACTGGTCGGCGCCCTGTTGGGATTGCTTCTCATCAGTAAGTCACCAACCCCGCCCATCATCGGTTTGGGCTTCTGCATCACGATTTTGTTCTACTTCGTTCCTGACCTTTTGGTCTATAACAAGGGCATCAAACGTCAGGAGGCGATAGCGCTTGAGCTCCCGAACACCCTCGACCAGATGCTTATCTCCGTGGAGGCCGGGCTGGGCTTTGAATCCGCGATGGCCCGGGCCGGAGAATATGGTGGGGGCGCGCTCGCCGAGGAACTGATGCGGACGCTCCAGGACATTCAAGTAGGCCGTCCCCGACAAGAGGCATATGCCGCTCTGGCGTCGCGTTCTTCCGTCCCGGACCTGCGGAGTTTCGTGCGAGCAGTGGTCCAAGCTGACAAATACGGCATCGGGATCGCCAAAGTCCTTCGTACCCAAGCCAAACAAGCCCGGGTAAAGCGCAGGCAGAGGGCCGAAGAGAAGGCCATGAAACTGCCTGTCAAGGTACTCTTCCCGCTGCTATTGTGCATCTTCCCTGTGCTGTTTATCGTGCTACTCGGCCCCGCGGCCATCAGCATCGTTGAGGCGTTCAGCTAAACCTGGAGCCCGCCGGAACCTCCGGCCAAGACCCGGAGCCTCTCGGCACCCAGAACCGAGAGGTGTCCGTTGCCACCCGGCACCGAGATGCGGCATCTCGTACCGGGGAGAAGGCCCTGGGCGCGTGTGAGTGCACGTTCAGGGCCTTCATCGGAAACCACCAAGCACGCCTGTCACTCATTATCGGGACTCCCCCAGCCACCTGAGCTGAGGGAGTTCTTTTCCATGTTTCCGATACTGACGTCGAACAAACTGGTTGCGCATCAAAGGCGCAAGATTATCGCAGGCAACGTGCAAGACAAACAGGCTTGCCACAGGATGCGCCAAGGTCGAGTCCAAACCCGGAATGCGGTTGCTACATTTTTGGCAGAGCTGGTGCAGGACCAGCCCACCCAAACTCGCTCAGGAGTCCCCATGCTTTCCACATTCAAGTACCTCGCCTCCCGCCTTCGCCGCGAAGAGACCGGCGCAACCGCGGTCGAATACGGCATCATGGTGGCGCTCATCGCCGTCGTGATTATCGTCGCCGTCACTCTCCTCGGCGGAACACTGACCGACATGTTCGGGCAGATGGCATGTCAGGTCAATGGTGGCGGGACCTATACGCCCGGCGCAGCCGGAGCAGCCAGCACCTGCGTCCCCTAAGGCATTCTTCCCAAACCTCCTGATGTGCACGGCACATCCCCAACACCAGAGTGGCGGCGGCAACCAAGCCGCCGCCACTTCGGCTGTAATCCCCCATTCACGTGACTGAAAGGCACCACCATGTCCAGGGCATCCGAGCGCGGAGCCGTAGCGGTCGAATTTGCGATCCTGGCTCCCGTCCTCGTCATGCTGCTCCTGGGCATCATGGAGTTTGGCCGCGCCTACGACGCGCAGGCCTCGCTGTCCGCCGCCGCTCGTGAGAGCGTCCGGGTGATGGCCGTATCCAACGACATCTCTGCAGCCCGCACCGCAGCCAAGAGCACCGCGGTATCGCTACATCCCGGGCTGGCGGACGGGAACATCGCCTTCAAGAATCTCGATACCGGAACCACGACCTGTGCTCCGGGCAACCGGATGACAATCACCATCAGCTACAACCTGACCACCATGACGGGGATAGCCGGTCCATTCGCGATGACGGGCAAAGGGTCGATGCTATGCGGCGGCTGACACCCCGGCACCGGTGTATCGACGGCGAGCGCGGCGCCGTGAGCGTCGTCGTCGCCCTTCTGCTCGTGGGCCTCCTCGGCTTCGGAGCCATAGCAGTGGACGTCGGGATGCTCTACGCCGAGCGGACCCAGCTTCGCAACGGTGCCGACGCGGCCGCGCTGGCAATCGCCCAGAAGTGCGCCAAGAGCACCACCGACACCGATTGCTCCACGACTTCGGCCCTGGCCAGCAGCTTCGCCAACGGCAACGCCAACGACGGCCTCAGCAACATCAAATCCACCGTGCTGGACAAAACCAATCGCTCCGTAACGGTCACAGCCGGCGGGCAGGAAGCCGGCAAGACCGCCAACGAAGTCTCCCTCTTCTTCGCAAGGGTGCTCGGAATGGATACCGCAGAAGTCAGTGCCGGCTCCAAGGCACAGTGGGGCACTCCGTCCAAGGGCCGCCTGATACTTCCCCTCGCGATTCCCCAGTGCAAACTTGATCTCCTCCCCGGTGCGGCGGCAGGCAGCGTGCAGGTCCTCGACTTCGATACCGGCGGCTGCGGCGAGATCCCCGGTGGATTCAGCTGGATTGAAGATGGGGACGGCAAATGCAGCGTCGCACTAACGGCCGGCCAAGCGAACGATCCGGGAATATGGTTTGCCAGCAGCACCGGCGCCAGTGTGCCATCCCCCTGCACGGCCTCAGATGTTAACACCCTCAATGATCAAACTGTCCTTCTGCCCCTGTACGACGTTGCAACGGGAAACGGCTCCAGCGGCAAGTACTACGTCAAGGGCTTCGCCGCCTTTCATGTCACTGGCTACAAATTTGAAAGCCATAGCTGGTCATCCGGGGGGACGATCAAGAACAAAACCATGAGGGGTTACTTCGTGAAGTACGTTTCCCTGTCCGATGCCCTTGAACTGGGCAGCGCACCCGATTACGGGGCCACAGTTGTCCGTCTCTCCCTTTAGCAAAAACCCAAAGCACAGGAGCATTCAGTGAAGTCACGTTTGTTGGCAGGAGTGGTGGCAGTCCTGCTGGCCATCGTCGGGGCGGTCCTCGTCGTCACCTACGCCCAGGGTGCCGACCAACGCGCAGTCAAGGACCTGGAACCGGTGGGCGTCCTCGTGGTCACGAAGGCCATCCCCGCCGGCGCAACCGTTGACACCGTGAAAGCATCGGTGGCCCTGGAACAGATGCCGGGAACCGCCGTCGCAAAGTCCGCCCTGGACAGCTTGGACCAGTCCGCCGGAAAAGTCGCCGCCGCGGACCTCGTGCCCGGCGAGCAGCTCCTGGCGGAGAAGCTCGTCGCCCCTGAAGACCTCCAGACCTCCGGCTCGGTAAAGGTGCCGGCCGGCCTCCAGGAAGTCTCCTTCCAGCTGGAGCCGCAGCGCGTCGTCGGCGGACGCCTCCAGCCGGGCGACCACGTGGGCGTCTTCATCTCCATGAAAGCAGGCGGCATCGAATCGAAGGCCGACAAAGAGACCACCCAGCTTTCCATCCACAAAGTCCTGGTCACAGCTGTCCAGCGTGCCCCCGAGGCAGCCGCCGCCAACCCGGCACCGACGGCGAGCGCAGGAACCCAACCCGAACCGCGGGACGTGAACCTCCCCACCGGATCACTGATGATCACCGTGGCAGTCAACGACGTCAACGCAGGCAAGATCGTGTTCGCCTCCGAGTTCGGCGATGCCATCTGGCTCACGCGAGAACCCCTCGACGCCGAGGACAACGGGCCCCGCATCCTGATCCGGCCGGACGTCTACAAATGAGCCGCTTCATCCTCATCACGCCCGACGCCGACTTCGACGGCCGCCTTCGCCAAGCCGTCGCCGGCGGCCTCCACGGCGGCGTGCAGACGTTCTTCACCAGCCTGCTCCCCGCCGACCCCAACGAACTCTTCGCCCACCTCAACCAGGAACAGCCCGAAGTCCTCATCCTGGGACCCGGCGTTCCCGTGGAGGAATCGCTCCGGCTCGCCACCGTAATGAACGTCCGGTTTCCGGAGCTCAGCGTCATCCTGGCCACCGAACCGGATCCCGACTTCATCCTTCAGGCTATGCGCGCCGGCATCCGGGACATCCTCTCCCCCGACTCCGACCCCGCGCATATCCGGGTCCTCCTGGAGCGCGCCAGCCAATCGTTCGCCGGCCGCTACCGCCCGCCAACAAGCCAACCGACGGCGGAAAGTAACAGGGGCCTCGTTATCGGCGTCTTCTCCCCCAAGGGCGGCGTTGGCAAGACCACCATTGCGACCAACATCGCCATCGGCCTGGGCAAGATCGCCCCGATGAGCGTGGTGATCGTGGACCTGGACCTGCAGTTCGGGGACGTCGCCTCCGCGCTCTACCTCGACCCGCAGCACACCGTCACGGACGCGGTCTCCCCCGCCGCCAGCCAGGATTCACTCGTTCTCAAGGCCTTCCTCACCGTCCATCCGGGCAGTATCTATGCTGTCTGCGCTCCGCCAACCCCTGTGGACGCCGACGAGATCACCCCGGACCAGGTCAGCCGGCTCCTGGAACAGCTGGCCGAACAGTTCCAGTACGTTGTGGTGGACACAGCCCCGGGACTGCCGGAAATCGGCCTCGCCGCCATGGAACAGTGCACCGACGTGGTGTGGGTGAGCGCCATGGATATCCCCAGCGTCAGGGGCCTGCGTTCCGGCCTGGACGTCCTCCGCCAGCTGGACATCCTCCCGGAAACCCGGCACGTGGTCCTCAACATGGCGGACTCCAAGCTCGGGCTCACGGTCCAGGACCTCGAGTCCACCATCGGAGCCCCCGTCGACGTGAGCATCCCGCGGTCCCGTGCCGTCGCACTGTCCACCAACCGTGGCATCCCTGTCCTTCAGGAGTCAGCCAAGGACCCGGCCACCAAGGGGCTTAACCAGCTCGTCGAGCGGTTCAACCCCGCCTGGCGCGCCAAATCACAACGCAAACTTCACCGAAGGGTAGTGGTCTAGATGAAACTTTCAGAGCGCATCAGCGCCGCGCAGGCGAAGTCGCAGTCACCGTCGCAGCCCCACACGCCGTCCGCCTCCTCAGGCCCCTCATCACGCGCGTCCACCGCAACCCTTCAGCTGGACCGCCCCGCGCTGCCCGGCCGCCACCCGGAACCGTGGACTCCGGCAAAGCAGGAAAAGCGGACGACGACGGCGGCACCGGCTGCCGCCGTCGTGGTTCCGTCAACGGGGACGGAACATCCGGACGAAACCAGGCCCAAAGCCCAGCAGCCCGTGGACGCGTTCGCGGCGTTGAAGGAGCGGGCAGCCACGGCGTTGTTCGAACGCCTGGGTTCGCGCTTCAATGACTCAGCCATCACCGAGCTGGAACTCCGGACGTCCGCCCGGGAGGAGCTCACGCGCATCATCGACGCCGAGCAGGTGCCGCTGTCCGCGGAAGAGCGCACCCGCCTGGTCCAGGACGTCGCCGACGACGTGCTGGGCTACGGACCCCTGCAGCGGCTCCTGGATGACCCCGCCGTCACCGAAATCATGGTCAACCGGATGGACCAGATCTACGTCGAGCGGAAGGGCCACCTCACCCTGGCGGACTCCCGCTTCAGCTCGGAGGAGCACCTGCGCAAGGTGATCGAGAGGATCGTGTCGAAGGTTGGCCGCCGCATTGACGAGTCCTCGCCACTGGTGGATGCCCGGCTGGAGGACGGTTCCCGTGTCAACGCGGTGATCCCACCCTTGGCCGTCGGCGGATCATCACTGACCATCCGTAAGTTCAGCAAGGTGCCCCTCACCGTCCGGAACCTCATCGACTTCGGGACCCTGACGCCGGAAATGGCCGAGCTCCTGAACGCGTGCGTCAAGGCCAAGCTCAACATCATCGTCTCCGGCGGAACGGGAACGGGGAAAACCACCCTGCTGAACGTCCTTTCCTCCTTCCTGCCAGCAGATGAACGGATCGTCACCATCGAGGACGCCGTGGAACTCCAGATCCAGCAGGACCACGTGGTGCGGCTGGAAAGCAGACCGCCCAACACTGAAGGCAAAGGCGAAGTGACCATCCGCGAACTCCTGCGGAACTCGCTGCGTATGCGCCCGGACCGCATCGTGGTGGGCGAGGTCCGCGGCGGAGAGTCGCTGGACATGCTCCAGGCCATGAACACGGGGCACGACGGCTCGCTGTCCACCGTTCACTCCAACTCGCCGCGGGACGCCGTCGCCCGCCTCGAAACACTGGTGCTCATGGCCGGGATGGACCTGCCGCTGCGGGCCATCCGGGAACAGATCGCCTCCGCCGTGAACCTGATCGTCCAGATTTCACGTTTGCGCGACGGCAGCCGCCGCATCACCCACGTGACCGAGGTGCAGGGGATGGAGGGCGACATCGTGACCCTGCAGGACGCCTTTGTGTTCGACTACTCCGCCGGTGTTGACGCCCACGGGCGATTCCTCGGGCGTCCTGTTGCCACCGGGATCCGTCCGCGCTTCATCGACCGCTTCGAGGACCTCGGGATCCATGTCTCGCCCGGCGTCTTCGCTACGCCCGCCGGTCCCGCCGGCGAAGGACAGGGTTAGGAGCGCTGCCATGCTCATGACCCTTGGAGCGGCGCTCCTCTTCCTTGCACCCGTCCTCCTGGGCGTGGCGCTGCTGATACCCGGCACGCCGGAGATCGCCCTCGGCCGGCGCCGTCCCTACGACTCAAATCCGCCCTCAGGCCTGACCCGCCTGGCGAACACCACGGTCGGGGCCCTGGACCGGTTCCTGGCGAACCGGAACGTCCGCCTCTACAACCGCGAGTCCCTCGAGAATGCCGGCCTCCGGCTCAGCCAGGCCGAGTTCTTTGTCCTGGTCATTGCCGGTGGCATCGTAGGCGCACTCGTTGGGCTGGTCATCGGCGTGCCTGCCGTCTCCGTCCTCCTCGTGATCCTGGCCCCGTTCGTGGGGCACCTGCTGCTGGGCTTCCTGGCCGGCAAGCGCCGGGCAAAGTTCGACCAGCAGCTCGGCGATACCCTCCAGCTCCTCGCCGGCGGACTCCGGGCCGGCCACAGCATCCTCCGCGCCATCGACGCCGCGGCCGCTGAATCCCAAAGCCCGACGTCGGAAGAGATGCGCCGGGTCATCACCGAGACCAGCCTGGGCCGCGACCTGCTGGCCTCCCTGACGGACACCTCGGAACGGATGAAGAACGAGGACTTCATCTGGATTGCCCAGGCCATCCAGATCAACCGCGAAGTCGGCGGAAACCTGGCGGAGGTCCTGGACCAGGTCAATGAGACGATCCGGGAACGGTCCGAAATCAAGGGCCACATCAAAGCACTCGCGGCAGAAGGAAAGTTCTCCGCCTACATCCTGATTGCCATGCCCATCGGCATCGTGCTCATGCTCATGGCCGTGAACCCCGGCTACATGGACGCAATGTTCACCCACCCGCTGGGGTGGGGCATGATCGCGGCGTCCGTGGTGTTCATGACCATCGGCAGCCTGTGGATGCGCAAAATCATCGACCTGAAGTTCTGAGACGCAAATGAATCCCCTGGTGCTTTCCTCGCTCCTCCTGGTCTGCCTGCCCGTCGGCTATCTGGCCTGGTCCGTCCTGTCCGTGGACCGCAAATCCCGGACTGCGGCGGTGACCCTCCTGGCCCGCGGCCGCAGGGTGGCTGAGGTACCAGAAAAGTCGGAGCGGCGTTCCCTCGACCGCATCGGACATGCCCTGACGCCTGCAGCCTACGTCCGCAAACTCGACCGACTGCTGGCCTTGGCCGGGCGGCCCGCATCCATGCCGCTCGGACGTGTGCTTGGTTCGAAACTGGCTCTGGGGATTACTGGCGCAACTCTCGGCGCCTTCCTTAGCGCCACGGGCAGCACCCCGCTGATGAAATTGGCCGGCCTCTTTGTGCTGGTTCTCGGCTATTTCATCCCGGACCTGCTCCTATACAGCAAGGGCCAGGAACGCCAGAAGGCCATGCAGCTGGAACTGGCAAACACCCTGGACCAGATGCTCATTTCCGTCGAAGCCGGCCTCGGCTTCGAGGGTGCCATGGCCCGGGCGGGAGAGAACGGCAAAGGACCCCTCTCCGAAGAGCTTGTCCGCACCCTGCAGGACATGCAGGTGGGACGCAGCCGCAGGGAGTCTTACCTGGCGCTTGCCGAACGCACCAGCATCCCGGAACTCCGCAGCTTCGTGCAGGCCATTGTGCAGGCGGACACCTACGGAATTGCCATCAGCCGGGTACTCCGGATTCAGGCCAAGGTGATGCGGGTCAAGCGCAGGCAACGCGCTGAGGAAAAGGCCATGAAGCTGCCGGTCATGATCCTGTTCCCCCTCTTGTTCTTCATTTTTCCCGTCCTGTTCATCGCCATTCTTGGGCCGGCAGTCATCAATACAGTTGTCACATTCAGCACTCAGTAACTGTCATCAGGTAACACCAGTTGCCTCCCGTTGCCCAAGAAGACTCAAGGTTTCCGCAATATCTCCATAGGTCGAGTGAATTGACAGGTTCAGGAAGTAGCGTTGTCATATGTCCATTTCAGGCAGCTGCACCGAAGACGAGAGTCCGGACGACGTCCGCGTCTCGCCATTGGTCGACGCCGCCCCGGGCATGGACGCCAGCTTGGCTTTTGAGGACATCCCGCTCGTGGACCTCCTGGTGCTGCAGGAGCTCGAGAGCCAGCTGGCGCAGCCCTCCGTCGCAAAGAAGTTCGCGTTGGACTACATCGAAATCTGGGAACAGCGCTACCTGAACCTGACCAATGCGATCTCCGGCCAGGACCGCAACACTGCCCTGGATGCCGCCATCAGCCTCAAGATCGGTTCCGCGATGGTGGGCGGCCTGCGCTTGGCCCGCCTTGCCGAAGACATCGAGAACCTGATCCGGTCCGGGTGCTGGGACAAGGGCCGGTCCCTGCTGGCCCGGGTCTCGGAGCTCGGCCGGGAAACAGTGGCGCACCTCCGCCAAAGCTACCTCCCGGCGGACTAGCAGGCCCGCCGGCAATTATGGCTTGCCGGCTGCGAGCCGGTATCCCACACCCCGCACGGTCTGCAGGAACTGCGGCGAATGGGGATCTTCGTGGAGTTTCCTCCGGAGGTTCCCGATATGGACTTCCACGGCACGCTCGTCAGCCTCGCTGATGTACGTGTCGTCCTGGTAGTAGTCCCCGCGCACCACCTTCACCAGGTCAGCCCGCGTGCACACCGCGCCGCCGGCCCGCAGAAGTTCCTCCAGCAGGACGAACTCGCTACGGGTCAGTTCCAGTTCCTTGCCGGCCAGTTCAGCGGACCTGGTCCTGGAGCTGAGCCTGAGGCCCCGGTGCTCCAGGACGTCCCTGGGCGCGGTTCCGGCGTGAACCAGTGGGGCCGGCTCCGCTGCCGCCGGCTGCCTGTCTGCCCCGCTGTTCCGTGGCCGCCGCATCATGGCGGCCACCCTCGCGCGGAGTTCCAACGGGCGGAACGGCTTGGTGATGTAGTCGTCCGCGCCGGAGTGAAGCGCCGTCAGCATGTCCGGCTCTTCTGTCCGGCCCGTCAGCATCACCACGTAGGCGTCACTGAACTGCCGGATGCGGCGCAGTACCTCGTAGCCGTCGATGTCCGGCAGTCCGACGTCCAGCGTGACAACGTTGGCGTGCTGATGTCGGACCACTTCCACGCCTTCACGGCCGTCCGAGGCCGTGTGCACCTCAAACCCTGCATGAAGGAAGACCGATTCCAACAAGTTCCGTACGTCCTTGTCGTCCTCGATAACCACAGCTACTCCCAGATCGCTCATGGCAAAACCCCATTGTCCCCAGACCCCATACAAACACCTGCCCATCGCAAGTGTTCGTTTCACCCCCCGAGGGACTACGCTACAAGAAATCTCGCTTATTTGTGGCTCTTTTTCCCGGGGGAATTCTTCCGCTCATTTATCTTGAATTCAAAGGTAAACGTTGTTGTCAGTTATTCATTACTACACCTTCCGCAATTCCCATAACCACTCCAATGGGCTGTCTCCCCGAAGGGCCGTCAGCTTGTGAGCCGGTACACCGACACGTGACCGCGGGACTCCGCGGTGAATTCGCTGCGGTCCCAGTCCGCCCACCTCGATTCCAGCCCAAACCCTGCCAGCCGCGCCATGAGGTCGAGCTCGCTGGGCCAGATGTAACGGTGTGGCGTCCGTCCGATCCATGCATCCCGCCTCAGGAGGTTGGCGATGGTGTTGAAAACCAGGAACCCCAGCGAGAAGTTCTGGCCCGCCACCGCCTCGGTCATGTCGCCCTGAACGACAGGAATCCGGTCCGCTCCGACCTTCTCCCGCAGACGGGAGATCATCGCATGGGACAGTTCGATGCCGCTGACCTGAACACCCGCCTCTGAGAGCGGGATAGCGACACGCCCCGTGCCAATGGCAAACTCAACGGCCGGACCTCCGCCCGCGAGCTGTGACAGGACCTCTACCGTGGGGTCCAGCACTTCGGGGGAGAACATGCCCTCTCCGGGCGTGTCGTAGTGCTTCGCGGCTTCGTCGTCCCAGAGCTGCTGCTGGTTGATCATCCCGCCACTATTGCACCCGACGGCGCACAGAATCTACCGTCCGCCGCCGGAATAGCCCGTGGACCTACTTCCGCAGCGCCCGCGTCAGTTCGGCCCGGGCCAGCAGCTCACCGTCCGAAGGGTATGCGACTTCCTCCAGCACCAGAGGATGCGGCGCCGCCAGGACTGACTTCGCATCGCGCTTCTGCTCCAGCAGCCGCTCGTAGAGCCAGCCGGGGCGTTCGGCCCCCGAGCCGACATACAGCGCAGAGCCCACCAGGGCACGCACCATATTGTGGCAGAAGGCATCGGCCTGCACGGTGGCAACAATGACGCCGTCGCTCCCCCGCTCGAATTCGAACCGCTGCAGCTCCCGGATGGTGGTGGATCCTTCCCGGGGCTTGCAGTAGGAACGGAAGTTCTGCAGGCCCAGCAGTTTGGCCGCGCCCTCGTTCAGCAGCGTTACATCCAACTGTTCCTTGTGCCACAGCGTGGAGGACCGGCCCAGGGGATCCCAGAGCGCGGGGCCGTCCGCAATACGGTAGCTGTACCGGCGCCACAGCGCCGAGAACCGCGCGTCGAACCCCTCCGGCGCAACGGTGACGCTGTGCACTTCGATGGCGCCGGTCAGGTCTCCCAGCCCCCTGCTGAGCGCACCCCGCAGACGCCGCAGAAGCGCGACGGCGGGATCCAGTTCCACGCCGCGGTTGAGTCCGAGCCACTCGTCTTCGGTCAGGTCCAGGTGCACCACCTGGCCGCGGGCGTGTACGCCGGCGTCCGTGCGGCCTGCGACGGTGACGCGCACCTTGCGCCGGATCAGGAGCGCCAGGGCATCCTCCAGGACTCCCTGGACGGTCAGGAGTCCGGGCTGCACCGCCCACCCGCTAAACGGGCCGCCGTCGTACGCCAAATCCATACGGATACGCAAAAACCCGCCGCCCCCCAAAACGGGGGCAGCGGGTTTCTGGTGGTTCATAGACTTAAGTCTATGCCAAGGAATCAGCGAATTACTTCGCGTCCTTTTCCTCAGCAGCAGGCTCTGCAGCAGCTTCCTCAGCGGCCGGGGCCTCTTCGGTCTCAGCAGCTTCGGTCTCAGCAGCTTCGGTCTCAGCAGCTTCGGCGGGAGCTTCCTCGGCGGCCGGAGCAGCCTTGTCTGCATCGCGCTTGGCAGCAGCGGTAGCCTCAGCTACGACGGCCTGCTTGGCGGAAACCGGCTCGAGAACCAGTTCGATGACAGCCATGGGAGCGTTGTCGCCCTTGCGGTTGCCGATCTTGGTGATGCGGGTGTAGCCGCCATCGCGGTTCTCCACTGCCTGTGCAATGTCGGTGAACAGCTCGTGGACGACGCCCTTGTTGCTGATCAGGCCGAGTACACGACGGCGGGAAGCGAGGTCGCCGCGCTTGGCGAAAGTCACCAGACGCTCTGCGTACGGCTTCAGGCGCTTGGCCTTGGTCACCGTGGTGGTGATCCGCTTGTGCTCGAACAGTGCTGCAGCCAGGTTCGCGAGCATCAGGCGCTCGTGAGCCGGGCCGCCTCCGAGGCGCGGACCCTTAGTGGGGGTAGGCATAATTGTTTCTCCTGTTGTGTAGGCCGGCCAGGTCCATCACTGGACCCGTGGCCAAGATCTGCTTGTTAGAGCTCGTCGTCGCTGAACGCGGCGTCGTCCTCTTCGATGGCTGCGGCGCGAGCTGCCAGGTCGAAACCGGGAGGCGAGTCCTTGAGGGACAGACCCAGTTCAACCAGCTTGGCCTTGACCTCGTCGATGGACTTCGCACCGAAGTTACGGATGTCCATCAGGTCGGCCTCGGAGCGGGCAACGAGTTCACCCACGGTGTGGATGCCCTCACGCTTGAGGCAGTTGTAGGAACGGACGGTGAGGTCCAGATCCTCGATCGGCAGGGCCATGTCAGCTGCCAGGGCAGCGTCAGTCGGCGACGGGCCAATCTCGATACCTTCAGCTGCGGTGTTCAGCTCGCGGGCCAGACCGAACAGTTCCACCAGGGTGGTGCCTGCCGAAGCAACGGCGTCGCGCGGGGCGATTGCCTGCTTGGTCTCGACGTCGACAATCAGCTTGTCGAAGTCAGTGCGCTGCTCAACACGGGTAGCTTCCACGCGGAAAGTAACCTTCAGCACCGGCGAGTAGATCGAGTCGACCGGAATGCGGCCGATCTCGGAATCGCCGGACTTGTTCTGAGCTGCCGAAACGTAGCCGCGGCCGCGCTCGATGGTCAGTTCGAGTTCGAACTTGCCCTTCGAGTTCAGCGTGGCAATGTGCAGATCCGGGTTGTGGAATTCGACGCCGGCCGGCGGAGCGATGTCCGCGGCGGTGACGACTCCCGGGCCCTGCTTGCGCAGGTAAGCAACAACCGGCTCGTCGTGCTCGGAGGAAACCGACAGGTTCTTGATGTTCAGGATGATCTCGGTGACATCTTCCTTGACACCCGGAACCGTGGTGAACTCGTGCAGCACGCCATCGATCCGGATGCTGGTTACAGCAGCGCCCGGGATGGAGGAGAGCAGGGTACGGCGGAGGGAGTTTCCGAGAGTGTATCCAAAGCCCGGCTCCAGCGGTTCAATGATGAAACGGGAGCGGTTTTCGGAGACTACCTCTTCAGAGAGGGTGGGGCGCTGTGCAATGAGCACTTAGGTTTCCTTTCGGCGAGCATCCGCTATATGACGCAACACAGGTGGTGGAAATTCGGTCTGAAGACTTAACGCGGCTGGGCCTGCCCGGACCCGTGAAGGTCCGGGCAAGCTCCTGCTGCTGGAAACGTCTTAGACGCGGCGGCGCTTCGGCGGACGGCAGCCGTTGTGCGCGCTGGGGGTTACGTCCTGGATGGAACCAACCTCGAGGCCAGCGGCCTGCAGCGAACGGATTGCGGTCTCGCGTCCTGATCCCGGTCCCTTGACGAATACGTCAACCTTGCGCAGACCGTGCTCCTGTGCACGCTTTGCGGCAGCTTCGGCAGCCATCTGGGCAGCGAACGGGGTGGACTTACGTGAGCCCTTGAAGCCAACCTCACCGGCGGAAGCCCAGGAGATGACAGCACCGTTCGGATCCGTGATGGAAACGATGGTGTTGTTAAAGGTGCTCTTGATGTGCGCCTGGCCCAGCGCGATATTCTTCTTGTCCTTCTTACGCGGCTTGCGAACCGCGCCACGAGTCTTCGGGGGCATTATTTCTCCTACAGAAAGTTATCGGGGGAAAGTCAGCAGCTATTTCTAGCGGCCGGCTTTCTTCTTGCCGGCGACGGTGCGCTTCGGACCCTTGCGGGTACGTGCGTTGGTCTTCGTACGCTGTCCGCGTACGGGCAGGCCCTTGCGGTGACGCAGGCCTTCGTAGCTGCCGATTTCAACCTTGCGGCGGATATCAGCGGCTACTTCGCGGCGAAGGTCACCCTCAACCTTGTAGTTGCCTTCAATGTAGTCACGCAGCTCAACCAGCTGTGCGTCGGTCAGGTCCTTGACCCGAACGTCTGCACTGATGCCGGTAGCAGCCAGGGTTTCGTGTGCACGGGTCTTGCCCACGCCGTAGATGTAAGTAAGCGCAATTTCCAACCGCTTTTCGCGGGGAATGTCTACGCCAGCGAGACGAGCCATATTGGCGGTACTCCTTGTATAAACCGGAGGTCGTAGGCAGTACACCCGCACTTTCAGTGCGGCCCCAGCCTCCGACCGGGGGTTAGCTGTCCGGGCTCATACGTCCCAATTCAGCTTGTGCTGCCTTTATTTACTTGCGTGGGTTAGCAACCCAGGGTTTCCCGTGAAGGAAATTAGCCCTGGCGCTGCTTGTGGCGCGGGTTCTCGCAGATCACCATGACCCGGCCATTACGGCGGATCACTTTGCACTTTTCGCAGATCTGCTTGACGCTCGGCTTGACCTTCATGGCGTTCCTTTGCGTGTTGCAGTTGGTCAGCTGGACCGGCCTTCGGCTGTTGCTCTGGCCGCCCAGTGTTTACTTGTAGCGGTAGACGATACGACCACGTGTGAGGTCGTACGGGCTCAGCTCCACCACTACCCGGTCCTCAGGGAGAATCCTGATGTAGTGCTGGCGCATTTTTCCAGAGATGTGCGCCAGAACGATGTGCTTGTTGGTGAGCTCAACGCGAAACATCGCGTTAGGCAGCGCCTCAGTCACAACGCCCTCGATCTCAATGACCCCGTCCTTCTTGGCCATACCCTCCGCTAACTGTTGTTGCCACAGCCTTTCCGATTGGCACCGGACATGACTGCGAACGTTTTTGATTGATTGGTCTCTGCCTTCCGACCGCAAAAGGGCGCAAACAGGGCAGACAACCAACAGACAACACTACGCCATCTTGGCAGGAATGTTAAATCGGACCATGGTAGCGCACTACCGGGCCGTACGCAGCAAATTCCCCCGCCGGGGTTGTGACGCCCGCGGCCCGCGAGATGCCGTCCAGGATGGCTTCGGTCACCACGTCGGCCGCCGCGCTCTGCAGCGCGATGAGGCTGAAGTGCCTCGGTGTCCCGATGCTTTCCAGTTCGACGGCGCCGGTGGCCAGGCAGAACACGGTGTCGCCGTCGGCCAGGGTATGGCTCGGATTCAGCGCACGGGCCAGTCCGGCGTGAGCAGCCGAGGCGGTCCGTTTGCAGTCGGCTTTGCTGAGGATGGCATTCGTGGCGACGACGACGAGCGTGGTGTTCAGGGGTGGTTCCTCTGCGGCTTCCGCCGCAACGGCCGAAACCCTCGGCGTTTCGACAGGCTCACCCCTCGACCCGAACGGCATCCCCACCGCATTGACTATTGCCAGGGCCCCTACAACGACGCCGTTCTCCAGAGTCACTGAGGCTGTCCCGACTCCGCCTTTGTACGTCCCCCGGCCGATGACCGCCCCGGTGCCGGCCCCCGCGTTGCCGCGTTCGACGTCGTGACTTTCCGGTTGCGCAGCGGCGGCGGCGGTTGCCGCGTAGCCCATGTCCTCGTCCGGGCGGGCGGCAAAGTCGCCGCCGCGGCCCAGGTCGAAGATGGCCGCGGCGGGGACGATCGGCACCAAACCGCCAGGCACCGGCAAGCCCCTGCCGTTTTCCTCGCACCAGCGTTGGGCGCCGCGCGCCGTGACCAGGCCGAAGGCGCTGCCGCCGGTGAGTACCACGGCGTCCACCTGCTGCGAGAGGGTGGTGGGATCCAGCGCGTCTGTTTCCGAGGTAGCCGGGCCGCCACCGCGGACGTCCACGGAGCCGACGGTTCCGGGCGGCGGAAGCACCACGGTCACGCCGGTGAGCCAGCCGGCGTCGGACTTCTGAACGTGGCCTATCCGCATCCCCGGCACATCAGTAATGGCTCCCATGGCTCCATTGTGCCCGCACACCCAACTGGGTCGCAGCAGATGTCGTTATGAGCCCTCATAACGACATCAACTGCGACCTACTTGGGCTACGGGATCGGGACGGGGACCACGCCCAGCGGCGCAAGCCGCTTCGCACCGCCGTCGGGCGCGGAAAGAACCCAGATGCCCTTTTCGTGGACGGCCACCGAGTGCTCCCACTGGCAGGAACGCTTGCCGTCGGTGGTCACCACGGTCCAGTCGTCCTCGAGCACGGCTGTCTCGATGCTGCCGCGGACCAGCATGGGCTCGATCGCCAGGCACAGCCCGGGGCGGATCTTGGGCCCGCGGTGGTTGGTGCGGTAGTTCAGCACGTCCGGCGCCATGTGCATCTCGGAGCCGATGCCGTGGCCAACGTAGTCTTCCAGGATGCCCAGCGGCTTGCCCTGTACGGAAGAGACGTAGTCGTCCACGGCGCAGCCGATGTCCCCCACGAACTTTCCGGTCGCAAGCGCGGCGATGCCCCGCCACATGGCTTCTTCGGTGACTTCGGACAGCCTGACGTCTTCGGGGTCGGGGGTGCCTACGATCACGGTGCGGGCCGAGTCGGAGTGCCAGCCGTCCACAATGGCTCCGCCGTCGATCGAGATGATGTCGCCGTCGTTCAGCACGCGGTTGCCCGGGATCCCGTGGACCACTTCCTCGTTGACGGAGGTGCAGATGGTGGCCGGGAACCCGTGGTAGCCGAGGAAGTTGGACTTGGCGCCCGCCTCGTCGAGGACTGCGCGGAAGACGGCGTCCAGCTGTGCCGTGGTGGTGCCGGGGGTGGCCGCCGCAACCGCAGCGTCCAGGGCGCGGCTCAGGACCAAGCCGGCCTCATGCATGGTGCGCATTTGGGCGTTGGTCTTGTATTCGATGCGGGGCTGTCCGAATGCCATGTATACCTCAGTGCTTTGTCTCGCTGGCGGGATGCGTTCATCCCAGGTCTCTGATCCATTCTCCCGCACCTGCGAAGCTGCTCGGGACAGGGTCCACTCCCAGCTCCTCCCGCAACCGCCGTGTGCAGTAGGTGCGCTCGAAGCCGAGCTGGCTCACGGCGTAGCGCGTCAGCCGCGGCGGCCTGCGTGTCACGCCTGCCATTGCTTCGAGGGACGCCGCCAGCGTCATCGCCGCGCGCATCGGAATGAAACCGAGTTCGACGTCGGCCCGGCCGGTCGCGTCCAGCACCTCGCGCAGGACCTCGCCAAGTGCCACCGGGCGGTGGTCGGCGACGTTGACGGGACCGGTGGCCTCCGAGGTGCAGGCCGCAAGCGCTGCCCGGGCCAGGTTGCCGATGGAGGTCAGCTGATGCCGGATGTCCGGGCCGCCGACGCTCAGCAGCCTGCCATGGTTCACGTTGCTGATCAGGCGGGGCAGCAGTGTCCGGTCTCCGGGGCCGTACACGCCGTGCGGCCGTAGGATCAGGGCATTTCCGTGCCGTGCTGCCGCGGCTTCCGCCAGGGCCTTCGATCGGGAGTAAGCGTTCAGGTACCGCCCTGCGACCGAATCCTCCGGCCGGTCCACGCACGGCTGCCACCATGGATAGACGCTGGAGCTGGAAATGTGGACCAGCCGCGCACCCGGGAAAGTGGCGGCCACGGCCTCAGTCCCCAGCACGTTGACGCGGTGGAACAGCTGGGGAGGACCCCAGTCCGCCACATGCGCGCCGGCATGCACGACGGCGTCGACGTCCGGCGGAGAGGACAGTGGCCCTGCGCTGAGGTCCCATATGCCGAGGCCCGGGAGTTGGCGCCGGCCGTACCGGATCACCTCCCAGCCGCGTTCCTCGGCAGCCATAGCAACGGCTCCGCCGACGAACCCGCTGGCCCCGGTCACTGCGATCCTCACGGCGTCCCTTCCGGCGGGCGGCCTTGTGACCGCAGGTCTTCGAAACGAGTCCTCAGGGCAACGCGGTCCGGTTTGCGGTGCCTGCCGGACGCCGGGAGCTTCGACATGAGCTCGATCCGGTCAGGCAGCGCCGATTCGTCGATGAGTTTCGGCAGCTCGCGGCGCAGTGTCCGCAGCAGCGCCTCCTGGTTGCGTCCGTGCTTCGGTTCGACGGCAAGCCATACCGCTTCGTCGCCGATGCCGTCCGGGACGCCCACCATCACGGCCTGGCCAACACCGTCGATGCCGGCAATGACGGGCTCGTACAGGCCTGGGTAGATGTTGGTCTTGCCGCGGATGATCATGTCCTTCTTCCGCCCCAGCAGGACCAGCCTCGGCGCTTCCGTTGGACTTTCCGGGCCGCTGGCACTGTCGGGGCTGGTGGCGCCAGCCGGGCCGAAGGTGCCCGCCGGGCCGTGGTCCAGCCGCACGAGGTCGCCGGTGGCGTGCTCGTCCATGGGGTCCTCGCCGAGGTAGCCCAGGCACATGTTCGGCCCGGAGACGATCAGCTCGTGGTCCTCCGCCACCCTGAGGCGCACGCCCGGCAGGGGCTCGCCCAGGTAGTCGCCCTCGCCGGCGCCTTCCGGTGTCCGGAACCCGGCTGTGCGGCCGGACGCGAAATCCAGCTTTTCGCGCCCGTCAGCGATCGCAATAGGCAGCACTTCCGTCATCCCGTAGATGCAGTGGAAGCGCACGCCGGGGAGGAGCCCGGCGGCCCGCTCAAGGAACGGAGCCAGGACGGGGGCGGCACCCAGCATCACCGTTTTCAGGGTGTCCGGCCACACCAGCCGTCCTGCTTCCACGGCATCAAGGATCGGCGCCAGCTGTGAGGGCACCAGGAACACGTGGGTTGCCGCGTCATGCCGCGGCGCAGGTCCCAGCTCTGCCGCGAAGCGCAGCGGATCGATTGCGGCGGACAAACCGTACGCCGGCATGGTCCAGTGGGCGCCGGCGATCAGGGCCGGCAGGCCCATCATCAGCTGCTCCGAATGGATGCGGTCGCCGGCGGCAAAGGTGCATCGCGTACTCAGCTGGCCAAACCCGGCCGCCAGGGTCCCGCGGCTGTGCACCACGCCTTTGGGATTCCCCGTGGTGCCGGAGGTGAAAATGATGACCGCTTCCTGGCCCGGCGCGGCCTCCATCGCCGGTAGGGCGGTGGAACGGCCGCCGTCGTACTTGCCGCCGCGGTCGGCGGGAGCGCCGCCGGCGGGAGCGCCGCCGTCGTACTTGCCGCCGCGGGAAGCCTGACCGCGGGACAGCGACCGGATGTTGGTGGACTTCCGCGGGACTCCCGGAAGCCACGGGCCGGAGTGGTAGTGCCGGACCTCCATGGCGCCGTAATCCGGAAGCAGCAGGCCGCGGCGCCTGGCAAGGGGCCGGAGCGGGCCTCGCGCGCTGAGAGCATAGAGCAGGGACTCGGAGGCGGCCCACCGCGGAGATGCCAGGGCGGTCCGGTTCCGGAACAGTTCGGGCCCGACCCCGGGATCGATGAACACAATGGCCCCGCCCGCACGGACGGCGGCCAGTGCCAGCGTGAATGCTGCCGGGCCGGGCCGGACCGAAAACAGCAGGCGCTCCCCCGGGCCGAAGCCGTCACGGCGCAGGCCCGCAGCGGTCGACTCGATGCCGGCGGCAAGGTCCCGGTAGCTGATCGTCTTGCCGGGCCTGCCGCTGCGTTTGCCTGGGGCGGTGATGGCCGGATGATCGGGATATTTTGATGCGGCGTCGTAGACGGCGGCGATGAGGTCATCCGGCAGGTCAGTTGGCACGGGTCAGCTCCAGGGACTTGTAGTGCGGAATGAGCACGTTCCGGCTGACGGCACGGGAGCGGACGGACCACGGGCTGCGGCTGTACTCGTCCAGCAGCACGCCCAGTGCGCAGTTGATTTCGGCCATCGCCAGCGGCATCCCGATGCAGAAGTGGGCGCCCGCCCCGAACCACAGCTGGCGGGCAACCGGCGGGATGGGCGTCCCCGGGTCAAAGCCGCCCAGGCTTTTCACCGCGTGCACGGTGGACAGCAGGATGCGATCCCCCGGCCTGATCCGGACACCGCCCAGCCGCCCGGCCGCCGTCGCCTCGCGGAGCATCATCGGCGACGGCGCCGTGTACCGCAGGCCCTCATTGACGGCGTCCGGGAGGCCGCTGCGGTCGGCTGCCAGTCCGGGGAGCCTGCCGCCGTCGAACAGCATCGCCACGAGCCGCGGAACGTAGGACACCAGGGTTTCAGTCCCGGCAATCACAAACGCGCTGACGATCCCCACAGCTTCGTCCTCGCTGAGCCCCAGGACACGGAGCCGCCCCGGAAAGGTGGAGGGGTCGTCGCTGCGGTACGCGCTGCGTGCAGGTCCGGCCAGAATTTCGACGGCGGCCTTCGCCTTTGCCACCTGCGGCGCCGTCAGCCGCCGGCGGCCCAGCCGCACCAGCGAGGTAATGGACGTGCCAAGGTTGAAAAGTTCCGTGTCCGGCAGGCGGCCGGGCGCATCGTCCCGGACGCCCAGCAGTCTGCTGATCACTCCCCCGGACAGTTCCTTGACCAGCCCTACGAGCTCCACCGCGCCGCCGTTCCCCAGCCCGGCGGCCACCCGTTCGCGGAGCCGTTCGCCCGCGGGGTCAACGATCGCTGCAACGGCCCGCGGTGTGAACAGTCCGTTGAGGCGGCGGCGCAGTTCAAGGTGCTCTTCGCCATGCATGTTCAGCAGGACGCGGGGTCCCACCACCGGCGTCCACAGCGCACCGGAAGCCCTGGACCCGGACTTCGAATAGCGTGCGTCCATCAGGACTTCCCGGACGAGTGAGGCCTCGCTGACCAGCACGCCCAGGCCCGGCAGCCGGACAACGGGCCGGAGCTTCCCCAGCCCGCGGATCAGCGGGTACAGCACCGGATGGGCGCCGGTGTGCAGGCGCCGCTCCCAGACGGCCAGGTCTCCGGTGTTCGCCGACCGTACCGCAACGGCGCTCACCGGATGTCCACGTGGTCGGGACGGAAACGGTGGTCCGCGTACCAGGCCAGGGTGTTGGGCAGGCCCCAGGCCTGTACCCGCCGGGAGGATCCGTAAACCACCACGTTCCGCCGGAGGGCATAGGCGCGCGTGAGCTTGCGGACCCGGTTGGACAGCGCGCGGTCCTCGTGCAGGTCCTCAATGCTGGTGCGGGGAAATCCGCCGGACCGGAGATACAGCTCAGCGGTGATGGCCATGTTGCAGCCGGGCAGCATCTGGTAGGGGCCAAGGTAGCCGTCCCCTTTGTTGCCCGGGCGGATGCGGCCGAAGAACGAGGCGACCTCCACGGCCAGCAGCATCAGCCAGCGGCTCGCCCGGCCAAGCCCTTCGTCCAGCCGCGGGTTCAGCTGGCCGGCAATCATTTCCAGCCCGTCGTCGAATGCTTCCATGATGCGCAGTGTCCAGTCCGCGGCGGGGAGGCAGTCCGCGTCCGTGCGTGCCAGCCAGCGCGCGCCGTGCAGGGCACCGAATCGCATACCCGTATCAGCTGCGGCGCCGGTCCCCTTTTGCCGCTCGTGGATCAGGCGGACATCCATGGCCGGGTGATGCCGGGCAAAGTCCGCGACGATTTCTCTGGTAGCGTCCGTTGATCCGTTGTCCACCACTACGAGGGTGAACTCTTCGTGCAGCTGCGCGGCCAGCGCCTGCAGGGATTGGCGGATCAGTTTCTCCTCGTTGAGCGCCGGCATCGCGACACATAGCGCCCGCACCGGCGGTTCGTTATCGGTGACCGGTTCGCTGCCGGGAGCCGGTCCCGTCACAGCCGCACCACCGCGATGCCCAGGCTCACGCCGCCGGCCAGCCCCACCAGCGCCACCAGGTCACCGGGACCGCACCGGCCCAGGTCCTGCGCCACCTTCAGCTGCAGCGGCAGGCTGACTGAGGCCATGTTGCCGAACTCCTCCACGGTGCGCACGAGCTTGTCCTGCGGCACCCCGGCACCGCGGGCAAAAATGTCCCGGTACGGGGCACTCACCTGATGCACGCAGACGACGGCGAGGTCGGACCACGCCAGGCCCAGGCGATCCAGGGTCTCGTCCAGGATGCCGCTGCCGAGGTCGAGGAACGCGTCCTTGAGTTTTTCGCCGTCCATGTTGAAGTACGTCGCTTCAGGGTCACGGGGCGAAACGGAGCCCCCGGTGGCGAGCGTTCCTACGGCCCAGTGGCTGCTCTTTGCCGTGAAACCCATGCCCAGCACCCGGGACCCGGCGTCGTCGTCGGGGTCTGCCGGTTCCAGCAGCAGGGCGCACCCGGCGTCGCTCATTGTGTAGCCCGGGAAGGCTGCGGCGAAAGTGTCCTGGTCCGGAACGGACCACCGCACCGCGCGGGAGGGCGATTCGCCGCTGACCAGGAGGACGCGCCGGTAGCGCCCGGTTCCGATCAGGGCGTCAGCCACCTCGAGGCCGTTCAGGATGCTGTTGCAGGCATTCTTGATGTCCATCACCGGGCAGCCCATGCCGAGTTTCGCGGCGACCATGTGGCCGGTGGCCGGTTCCACCATGTCCTGGCTCGCCGAAGCAAAAAGGAGGAGGTCGACGTCGGCGGGCTGGAGGCCGCGGTCCGCCAGCAGTTTGGCGGCGGCGACAGCCGCCAGGTCCGAGGCCTGCTCGGTCGCGGCCATCACCGACCGCGTCCGGATGCCGGTCAGCCGGCCGATCAGGCCCCTCGGGACCCGGAAATCCGGGCTGGCGGCTGCGAGCTGCTGCTCCAGTTGACCGGTTCCCAGCCGGCCAGGCGGCACGTACACTTCGAGGCCGGCGATCCGCGCCGCCCCCGGAAGGGTCTGGTTCATGCATATCTCCCCACAGACAATGCGTCCGGCGATTCCCCGTCCGGCCCTGAGCCGCTGACGGTCTTGCCAAACACGACGGCCGCCAAGCACGGCGCCGCCGAAAACCGGGGCGCCCGCCAACAAGGAAAGGGCGCGTCCCGTACACGATGGTACGGGACGCGCCCTTCCTGGCACTGAAGGCGAGCCGGGTTCCGGCATCTGCCTCAGAGCCCTGCTAACCCCGGATCAGGCTGCCTGTGCTGCCTTGATGGCTTCCATCACGCGATCGGTGACCTCGTCGATGGCGCCAATGCCGTCGACCTGGGTCAGGATGCCGCGCTCGGCATACTTGGCCACAACGGCTTCGGTCTGCTCGTGGTAGAGGTCCAGCCGGTGGCGGATGACGGCTTCGTTGTCGTCGCTGCGGCCGGTATCTTTGGCGCGGCCCAGGAGGCGCGTCACCAGTTCCTCGTCATCGGCGGTCAGCTGCAGGACAACGTCCAGCTTCTGCTCACCCTTGGCGAGGATCTCATCGAGGTAGTCCACCTGTGCGGTGGTGCGGGGGTACCCGTCCAGGAGGAAGCCGCTTTCGACGTCGTCCTCGCTGAGGCGGTCGCGCACCATCTTGTTGGTGACGCTGTCCGGCACGAAATCGCCGGCATCCATGTACTTCTTGGCCTCGACGCCCAGCGGCGTCTCACCCTTGACGTTGGCGCGGAAGATATCGCCGGTGGAGATCGCAACGACGCCGAGGCGCTCGGAGATCCGATCTGCCTGCGTTCCCTTGCCTGAACCCGGAGGTCCGATAATCAGCATTCTCGTCATCGCAAAAGCCCTTCGTAGTGACGTTGTTGTAGCTGCGCGTCAATCTGCTTGACCGTTTCCAGTCCCACGCCCACCATGATCAGGATCGAGGTGCCACCGAACGGGAAGTTCTGGTTGGCGTTGATCAGGACCAGGGCGACCAGCGGGATCAATGCCACGAAACCCAGGTAGAGAGCGCCGGGCAGGGTGATCCTGGATAGGACGTACTGCAGATAGTCCGCCGTCGGCTTGCCGGCCCGGATACCCGGGATGAAGCCGCCGTACTTCTTCATGTTGTCGGAAACCTCTTCAGGATTGAAAGTGATTGCGACATAGAAGTATGTGAAGAAAACAATCATGGCGAAGTAGAGCGCCATGTAAATGGGGTGGTCACCGCGGGTGAGGTTGTTGTTGATCCACTCGACCCACGGCTGCATCTGTTCGCCCTGCCTCGGCTGGTTGAACTGCGAGATCAGGCCCGGCAGGTACAGCATCGAGGACGCGAAGATGACGGGCACGACGCCGGCCATGTTCACCTTGATGGGGATGTACGTGCTGGTTCCGCCCACGGTCCGCCGGCCGATCATGCGCTTGGCGTACTGCACCGGAATGCGGCGCTGGGACTGTTCCACGAACACGACGAGTGCCACTGTGAGCAGGCCGATCGCCAGCACCATGAAGAAAGTGCCCGGGCCCTGTGAGGTCCAGATGGCGCCGAGGGACGTCGGGAAGCTGGCGGCGATGGAGGTGAAGATGAGCAGCGACATGCCGTTGCCCACGCCCTTCTCCGTTACGAGCTCGCCCATCCACATGATCAGGCCGGTGCCGGCCGTCAGCGTGATGATGATGAGGATCGTGGTGATGACGCTCGCATCCGGAATGATGTCCAGCTGGCAGTTGGGCAGCAGCTGGCCGGAACGTGCCAGCGACACCAGCGTTGTGGCGTTCAGCAGGCCCAGGGCGATGGTCAGGTAGCGCGTGTACTGCGTCAGCTTGGACTGCCCCGAGGCGCCTTCCTCGTACAGCTGCTGGAAGCGGGGAATGACCACGCGGAGTAGCTGCACAATGATGCTGGCCGTAATGTACGGCATGATGCCCAGCGCAAAGATGGACACCTGCAGCAATGCACCGCCGCTGAACAGATTGACGAGCTGGTATATGCCGCCCGTAGTCTGACCGCCTTGCAAGCATTGCTGGACATTCTGGTAGTTCACACCAGGCGAGGGGATGAAGGCACCCAAGCGGAAGATTGTGATGATTCCCAGCGTGAACAACAACTTGCGTCGCAGATCAGGCGTGCGAAAGGCCCGGCCAAATGCGCTAAGCAAGCGTCCTCCTGATTGTTAATAAAGTCGTGTGAGATAGGTCAATAAACCCAACAACCGAGTCTAACGGGTTGATGCGCCCGTCGAACAATCGGTGAGGTCCCAAATGAGAAAAAACTCCCGGTACGCAGGGCCTGGGCCCCGCGTACCGGGAGTTCTCACAACAGGCTTCTGCCCCGCCGTCCCCTTATTAGAGGGCGGTGGTGCTTCCGCCTGCTGCTGCGATCTTTTCTGCGGCGCTGGCCGAGAATGCGTGGACCGTGACGTCAACCTTGACGGTGATGTCGCCGGTGCCCAGCACCTTGACGGGCTGGTTCTTGCGAACGGCACCCTTTTCGACCAGGTTCTCCACGGTGACTGCGCCACCTTCCGGGAACAGCTCGTTGAGCTTGTCCAGGTTTACAACCTGGAACTCCACCCGGAACGGGTTCTTGAAGCCGCGCAGCTTCGGCAGGCGCATGTGCAGCGGCAGCTGGCCGCCGGCAAAGCCAGCCTTGATCTGGTAACGGGCCTTCGTACCCTTGGTACCGCGACCAGCGGTCTTACCCTTGGAACCTTCACCACGACCAACACGGGTCTTGGCGGTCTTGGCACCCGGGGCGGGACGCAGGTGGTGAACCTTCAGTGCGTTCTGCTTCTCAGCAGCGGCGCCCTGTGCCTTTTCGGCGGTGTTCTTCTCTGCCATTTACTTCGCCTCCTCTACCTTTACCAGGTGCGGAACCGTGTTGAGCATTCCAACGGTCACAGCATCGGCGGTGCGGACAACGGTGTGTCCGATCCGCTTCAGGCCGAGGGACCGAAGGGTGTCGCGCTGGTTCTGCTTGCCGCCAATGGCGGACTTGATCTGAGTGATCTCCAACTGAGCGTCGGAGGGAATCAGGTTCTTAGCCATGACTCAGACACCTGCCTTCTGGTTCAGGAGAGCCTTCACCATTGCCGGCGGAGCGATCTCGTCGAGCGGGAGGCCGCGGCGTGCTGCCACTGCTGCCGGCTCTTCGAGGCGCTTCAGGGCATCAACGGTCGCGTGAACGATGTTGATGGCGTTGGAGGAACCGAGCGACTTGGAGAGGATGTCGTGGATGCCCACGCACTCCAGTACTGCACGGACCGGACCACCGGCGATAACACCGGTACCGGCGGAAGCCGGACGCAGCATGACGACGCCTGCGGCGGCTTCACCCTGAACGCGGTGCGGGATCGTGCTGCCGATGCGGGGAACGCGGAAGAAGGACTTCTTGGCCTCTTCAACGCCCTTCGCGATTGCGGCAGGAACTTCCTTAGCCTTGCCGTAGCCAACGCCGACCATACCGTTGCCGTCGCCGACAACGACGAGGGCGGTGAAGCTGAAGCGACGACCACCCTTGACGACCTTGGAAACGCGGTTGATGGTTACAACGCGCTCTACGAACTGGCTCTTTTCGGCTTCGCGGCCGCCATCGCGGCCACCACGGCCACCACGGTCGCCACGGCCCTGGCCGCGGTCGCCACGCTCGCCACGACGAGCGCCACGGCGGTCGTCAGTGGTAGCAGGCGCAGCGGTCTCAGTTGCCGGAGCAGCTACAGCTTCAGTCACCTGAATGTCCTTTTCGTTATTTTCGGTCACAGTGACAGCCCACCTTCACGTGCGCCGTCAGCGACGGCGGCGATCCGGCCGTGGTACTTGTTACCACCGCGGTCGAAGACAACAGCTTCGATTCCTGCAGCCTTGGCACGCTCAGCGACCAGTTCACCAACGCGCTTGGCCTTGGCGGTCTTGTCACCATCGAATGCACGAAGGTCGGCTTCCAGTGTGGACGCGCTCGCTACGGTCAGGCCCTTGGTGTCATCGACAACCTGGACGAATACGTGGCGTGCGGAGCGGTTGACGACCAGGCGAGGGCGTACAGCCGTTCCGGAGATGCGCTTGCGGATACGAAGCTGGCGGCGGCTGCGTGAAGCAGACTTGCTCTTGTTCGTACGCTTCTTGTTAATTGCGATGGCCATGGTTACTTACCAGCCTTTCCGACCTTGCGGCGGATGACTTCGCCGGCGTAGCGGATGCCCTTGCCCTTATAGGGGTCCGGCTTCCGCAGCTTGCGAATGTTGGCAGCAACCTCGCCGACCTGCTGCTTGGAGATACCTGAAACAGAGAGCTTGGTCGGGGTCTCTACTGCAAAGGTGATGCCGTTCGGTGCCGAGACGTTAACCGGGTGGCTGTAGCCCAGAGCGAACTCCAGGTCAGAACCCTTGGCCTGGACGCGGTAACCGGTACCGACAATCTCAAGCTTCTTCTCGTAGCCTGCGGTGACACCCTGGATCATGTTGGCGATCAGGGTGCGGGTCAGGCCGTGCAGCGAACGTGAGGCGCGCTCGTCGTTCGGGCGGGCGACAGTCAGGGTGCCATCTTCCAGGGTGACCTCGATCGGGCTGGCCACAGTGTGGCTCAGCTCGCCTTTGGAACCCTTGACGCTGACGACAGAGCCGTCAACCTTGACCTCAACGCCGGCAGGAACGGTGATGGGGAGACGTCCAATACGTGACATTATTCTCTTCCTTTCCCGTTACCAGACGTAAGCGAGGACTTCGCCGCCCACGCCCTTCTTGCCGGCCTGCTTGTCAGTCAAGAGGCCGGAAGAGGTGGACAGGATTGCGACACCCAGGCCACCGAGCACGTGCGGCAGGTTGGTGGACTTCGCGTAAACGCGGAGTCCCGGCTTGGAAATACGACGAACGCCAGCGATTGAACGCTCGCGGTTCGGACCGAACTTGAGCTCGATGGTCAGCTTCTTGCCGACCTCAGCGTCTTCTTCTTTCCAGGAGGCGATGTAACCTTCGGCCTTCAGGATGTCGGCAACGCGTGCCTTGAGCTTGCTGTACGGCATAGTCACGGTGTCGTGGTATGCCGAGTTTGCGTTGCGCAGACGCGTAAGCATGTCTGCGACGGGATCTGTCATGGTCATGTTGGGCTCTTGCCCTTCCTCATAACGGTTTCCGCCCTGCTATCCCCGTGGGGATCGGCAAGGCCGGACCTTCTATGTAGCTAGATTAAGCTTCGGTCTTGAACGGGAAACCAAGCGCCTTGAGCAGCGCGCGGCCTTCGTCGTCGGTCTTGGCAGTGGTCACGACGGTGATGTCCATACCGCGAACGCGGTCGATGGAATCCTGGTCGATCTCGTGGAACATAACCTGCTCGGTCAGACCGAAGGTGTAGTTGCCGTTGCCATCGAACTGCTTGCCACTGAGGCCCCGGAAGTCGCGGATACGCGGCAGTGCCAGCGTGACCAGACGGTCCAGGAATTCCCACATGCGGTCCCCACGCAGAGTTGCGTGTGCACCGATGGGCATGCCTTCGCGCAGCTTGAACTGTGCGATCGACTTGCGGGCCTTGGTTACCTGCGGCTTCTGACCGGTGATCAGGGTCAGATCGCGGACAGCGCCGTCGATCAGCTTGGAGTCCTTAGCGGCATCTCCAACACCCATGTTCACAACGACCTTGACCAGACGGGGAACCTGGTTGACGTTTTCGTACTTGAATTCCTCAATGAGCGTGCTCTTGATGGAATCCGCGTACTTGGTCTTCAGACGAGGAACGATCTTCGTTGCCGGAGTCTCGAGAGTCTCAGTCATTAGATGTCCTTCCCGGAGCTCTTGGCCACGCGTACGCGCACTTCACGCTTCACGCCATCGCGCTCAACGGTCTCGGTGCGGAAACCGACGCGGGTGGGCTTCTTGGTGGAGGGGTCAACCAGAGCCACGTTGGAGATGTGGATTGAAGCCTCGACGACCTCGATGCCACCGGTCTTGGTGCCGCGCTGCGACTGACCGACCTTGGTGTGCTTGGTTACGCGGTTAATGCCTTCAACCAACACGCGGTTGGTCTCCGGGAATACGCGCAGAACCTTGCCCTGCTTGCCTTTGTCGCCGCCGCGCTCAGCCTTGGCGCCAGTGATGACCTGAACAAGGTCACCCTTTTTGATCTTAGCCATGGACTAGAGCACCTCCGGAGCCAGAGAAACGATCTTCATGAACTTCTTGTCACGGAGTTCACGACCAACCGGTCCGAAGATACGGGTACCGCGGGGGTCACCGTCGTTCTTCAGGATCACAGCTGCGTTCTCGTCAAACTTGATGTAGGAACCATCCGCACGGCGGCGTTCCTTCTTGGTACGGACGATGACAGCCTTGACGACGTCGCCCTTCTTTACGTTGCCGCCCGGAATTGCGTCCTTGACGGTAGCGACGATAACGTCGCCAATGCCTGCGTAGCGACGGCCAGATCCACCGAGAACGCGAATGGTAAGGATTTCCTTAGCACCCGTGTTGTCGGCGACCTTGAGTCGCGACTCCTGCTGAATCACTATTTACTCCTTGCGTCGCGCTGGTTCTCAGACCGAAAATCTTCCTACGGAATGAGCCTTGCGGAACGGTTGATCGGGGTGTCTCTTGACCTGCCTGGATTTTGCCAGACCAGGCCTAAACTCCCGTGCCAAAAACATTTGCTTCCCAAGCGATTCCGACGGATCGGGGCGCAAGGGGGCACTATGCCGTGGCACGATTGTTTACGAGGTTGATGACGGCGCACGAAGGGCGCCATACAAACTCAAAATCTTAGCACGTTTTGGGCCAATCCCCATATCACAGAGCCGCCACTCCCCCGCAATGCACGACGGCGTCAGGCACCGCAGTCTTTTGGCGCGCCGGAGCGCCGCTCCCCCGCAAAGCCGGGCCGCCGCCGTCGGGCTGGCCCCAAGAACCGGCGCCCCTTGACGCTGTAGCGCGAACGAACACTTGGCGCCCGGCAAAACAGGGCACAGCCCAACAACGGAGAAACCCCCGTTCCCAAAAGGGAACGGGGGTTTCTCGGCATTCCTGCAAAGGCTACTTGGCCTTTTCGAGGATCTCCACCAGGCGCCACCGCTTGGTAGCGGACAGCGGGCGCGTCTCGGCGAGGAGAACGAGGTCGCCGATGCCGGCGGTGTTCTCTTCGTCGTGAGCCTTGATCTTCGTGTTGCGGCGGATGACCTTGCCGTAAAGGGCGTGCTTCACGCGGTCTTCGACCTGGACAACGATGGTCTTTTCCATCTTGTCCGAGACGACGTAGCCGCGCTTCGTCTTACGGTAACCGCGCTCGTCAGCCTTGGCTGCGTCGGAAACAGTTTCCGTCACGTTCTCGTCCTTTTCACTCACTTGGCATCCTCCTCGGCCTCAACCGTTTCAGCCTTATCGGCCTTCTTGGTTGCAGCCTTCTTGGACTTCTTCTCTTCCTTGGCTTCCACAACCGGTGCGGCAACCTCGGCACGAATGCCGAGCTCGCGCTCACGGAGAACGGTGTAGATGCGTGCGATGTCCTTCTTTACCGCGCGCAGACGACCGTGGTTCTCCAGCTGACCGGTGGCGGACTGGAAACGCAGGTTGAACAGCTCTTCCTTGGACTTGCGGAGTTCTTCAACGAGACGCTCGTTGTCGAAACCGTCCAGCTGCGCGGGTGCGAGATCCTTCGACCCTACTGCCATTTCTACTCACCACCTTCGCGACGCACAATGCGTGCCTTCAACGGCAGCTTGTGGATTGCCAGGCGCAGTGCCTCGCGAGCTACCTCTTCACTGACACCGGAGAGTTCGAAAAGAACCCGGCCCGGCTTGACGTTTGAGACCCACCATTCCGGAGAACCCTTACCGGAACCCATACGGGTTTCAGCAGGCTTCTTCGTCAGCGGACGGTCCGGGTAAATGTTGATCCAGACCTTACCGCCACGCTTGATGTGGCGGGTCATCGCGATACGGGCAGATTCGATCTGACGGTTCGTGACGTATGCCGGGCTCAGAGCCTGGATGCCCCACTCACCGAAGGAGACCCTGGTGCCGCCCGTAGCAGCGCCGGAACGACCCGGGTGGTGCTGCTTACGGTGCTTGACTCGACGTGGGATAAGCATTTAAGCCTGTCCTCCTTCTACTGCAGCAGGTGCAGCCTCAACTGCCGGAGCTTCGGCAGCAGGTGCTGCCTCGGCTGCCGGACGGTCGTTACGACGACGGCGGTCACCACGGTCAGCGCCACCCGGGCGGCCCGGGCGATCGCTGGCACCACGGCCGCGGGACGGAGCAGCAGCTGCCTGCTGAGCCAGTTCCTTGGAGGTGACGTCACCCTTGTAGATCCAGACCTTCACGCCGATGCGGCCGAAGGTGGTCTTGGCTTCGTAGAAGCCGTAGTCGATGTTCGCACGCAGGGTGTGCAGGGGCACACGGCCTTCGCGGTAGAACTCCGAGCGGGACATTTCAGCGCCACCCAGTCGACCGGAGCAGGCGATACGGATGCCCTTGGCACCGGCACGCTGTGCGGACTGCATTGCCTTCTTCATCGCACGGCGGAATGCCACGCGGGAAGTCAGCTGCTCTGCAACGCCCTGGGCAACAAGCTGTGCTTCCATCTCGGGGTTCTTGACCTCGAGGATGTTCAGCTGAACCTGCTTGCCGGTGAGCTTTTCGAGCTCGCCGCGGATGCGGTCTGCTTCTGCACCGCGGCGGCCGATAACGATGCCCGGACGTGCCGTGTGGATATCCACACGGACACGGTCGCGGGTGCGCTCGATTTCAACCTTGGCGATACCGGCGCGCTCCATGCCCGTGGACATGAGCTGGCGGATACGGATGTCTTCGCGAACAAAGTCCTTGTACCGCTGACCGGACTTGGTGCTGTCAGCAAACCAGTGCGATACGTGATCGGTGGTGATGCCGAGTCGGAACCCGTGCGGGTTAACTTTCTGTCCCACTTAGCGAGCCTCCTCTTTCTCCGGGGTAGCGACTACCACGGTGATGTGGCTCGTGCGCTTCTTGATCTGAAATGCACGACCCTGGGCTCGCGGCTGGAACCGCTTCATGGTCGGGCCTTCATCAACAAACGCTTCGCTGATGATGAGGTCACCTTCGTCAAACGCCACGCCGTCGCGGTCCGCGAGGACCCGGGCGTTGGAGATTGCCGACTGAACTACCTTGAATACCGGCTCAGAAGCTGCCTGGGGGGCAAACTTCAGAATTGCCAGAGCCTCGTTCGCTTGCTTACCACGAACAAGGTTGACGACGCGCCGGGCCTTCATAGGCGTTACGCGGATGTGACGCGCAATTGCCTTGGCTTCCATTGCTTTCCTTCTCTCGTCTTTGACGTAAGTGCAGGCGCCTAGCGGCGCTTGCCCTTACGGTCGTCCTTGACATGGCCGCGGAATGTCCGCGTGGGAGCGAATTCGCCGAGCTTGTGCCCGACCATCGACTCGGTGACAAACACCGGGATGTGCTTGCGTCCGTCGTGAACGGCGATCGTGTGCCCGAGCATGTCGGGGATGATCATCGAACGGCGGGACCAGGTCTTAATGACGTTCTTGGTGCCCTTTTCGTTTTCCCTGTCCACCTTCACAAAGAGGTGCTGGTCAACGAAAGGACCTTTTTTCAGGCTGCGTGGCATGTGTCCAGGCTCCTATCGCTTGTTCTTGCCAGTACGACGACGACGCACAATAAGCTTGTCGCTCTCTTTGTTCGGGCGGCGGGTGCGGCCCTCACGCTTACCGTTCGGGTTGACGGGGTGACGTCCACCGGACGTCTTACCCTCGCCACCACCGTGCGGGTGGTCAACCGGGTTCATGGCGACACCACGGACGGTCGGGCGAACGCCCTTCCACCGCATACGGCCGGCCTTGCCCCAGTTGATGTTCGACTGCTCGGCGTTGCCGACCTCGCCGATGGTTGCGCGGCAGCGCACATCTACGTTGCGGATTTCGCCGGAAGGCAGACGCAGCTGGGCGAAGCGGCCTTCCTTTGCAACGAGCTGGATCGATGCGCCGGCGGAGCGGCCCATCTTGGCGCCGCCACCCGGACGCAGTTCAACTGCGTGGATAACGGTACCCACCGGGATGTTGCGCAGGGGCAGGTTGTTGCCAGGCTTGATATCAGCGTTGGCACCGGCCTCTACGAAGTCACCCTGGGACAGCTTGTTCGGGGCGATGATGTAACGCTTGGTGCCATCAACGTAGTGCAGGAGGGCGATGCGAGCCGTGCGGTTCGGATCGTACTCGATTTCGGCAACGCGGGCGTCAACGCCGTCTTTGTCGTGGCGACGGAAGTCGATCAGACGGTACTGGCGCTTGTGTCCACCACCCTTGTGACGGGTCGTGATCTTACCGGTGTTGTTACGGCCACCCTTTTTGGGCAGCGGACGTACCAACGACTTTTCCGGCGTCGACCGCGTGATTTCAGTGAAGTCCGCTACGCTCGAGCCGCGACGGCCCGGGGTAGTCGGCTTATATTTACGGATTCCCATAATTCATTTCCTCGTTAAAGTGGTCTCCGCTACGCGAGCGGACCGCCGAAGATGTCGATCGTGCCTTCTTTGAGGGTCACAATCGCACGCTTGGTGTTCTTGCGGGTACCCCATCCGAATTTGGTGCGCTTGCGCTTACCGGCACGGTTGATGGTGTTGATCGAGTCGACCTTGACGGAGAAAATCTTCTCCACGGCCAGCTTGATCTCGGTCTTGTTCGAGCGGGGGTCCACCAGGAAGGTGTACTTTCCCTCATCGATCAGGCCGTAGCTCTTTTCCGAAACGACGGGTGCAAGCACGACGTCGCGCGGGTCCTTGATGGTGGCTGCACTCACTTGGCATCCTCCTCGTTCTTTGCCTTGGCGGCAACGAATGCCTCGTAGGCAGCCTTGGTGAAGACTACGTCGTCAGAGACGAGCACGTCGTAAGTGTTCAGCTGGTCTGCGTACAGAACGTGAACATCTGCGAGGTTACGCACGGACAGTGCGGCAACATCGTTGGCGCGCTCGATGACAACGAGCAGGTTCTTGCGCTCGGACACGCCGCGCAGCGTTGCCAGTGCGTCCTTGGCGGACGGCTTGGTGCCGGCGACCAGTTCAGCAACAACGTGGATGCGGCCGTTACGGGCGCGGTCAGAGAGTGCGCCGCGCAGTGCAGCAGCAATCATCTTCTTGGGGGTCCGCTGGCTGTAGTCACGCGGGGTCGGGCCGTGGACAACGCCACCACCGGTCATGTGAGGAGCACGGATTGAACCCTGACGGGCGCGGCCGGTGCCCTTCTGCTTGAACGGCTTGCGGCCTGCACCGGAAACTTCAGCGCGGGTCTTGGTCTTGTGGGTACCCTGGCGAGCAGCAGCGAGCTGGGCAACGACGACCTGGTGCAGCAGCGGCACGTTGGTCTGTACGTCGAAGATCTCTGCAGGCAGGTCAACCTTGACAGTGCTAGTCATTGAACTAGGCTCCCTTCACGGCGGTGCGTACGAGTACGACCTGGCCGCGGGCACCGGGAACGGCGCCCTTGATGAGGAGCAGCGACTTCTCGACGTCAACTGCGTGAACCGTGAGGTTCAGCGTGGTGTGACGAACGGCGCCCATGCGGCCGGCCATTTTCATGCCCTTGAAGACGCGGCTCGGGGTGGATGCGCCACCGATTGAACCGGGCTTACGGTGGTTCTTGTGTGCACCGTGGGAAGCTCCAACGCCGTGGAAGCCGTGACGCTTCATAACACCGGCGAAGCCCTTACCCTTGGTGGTGCCAACGACGTCGATCTTCTGGCCGGCTTCGAAGACCTCTACAGAGAGCTCCTGGCCCAGCTCGTACTCAGCAGCATCTGCGGTACGGAGTTCGACGACGTGGCGGCGAGGCGTGACGCCTGCCTTTTCAAAGTGACCAGCCAGCGGCTTGGTGACCTTGCGGGGATCGATCTGGCCGTAGCCGATCTGAACGGCGACGTAGCCATCAGCTTCTGCATTGCGCAGCTGGGTGATGACGTTTGAGTCAGCCTGGACAACAGTGACGGGGATGAGCTTGTTGTTCTCGTCCCAGACCTGGGTCATGCCGAGCTTCGTGCCCAGCAGGCCCTTTACGTTACGGGTTGCGGTCATAGTCTCTCAGCACCTCCCTACAGCTTGATTTCGATGTTCACGTCGGCCGGCAGGTCGAGACGCATGAGCGAGTCAACAGCCTTAGGCGTGGGGTCGATGATGTCGATCAGACGCTTGTGCGTGCGCATTTCAAAGTGCTCGCGGCTGTCCTTGTACTTGTGCGGAGAGCGGATAACGCAGTACACGTTCTTCTCCGTCGGAAGCGGCACGGGGCCAACTACCGTTGCGCCTGCGCGCGTGACCGTCTCAACGATCTTCCGGGCTGAAACGTCAATGACCTCGTGGTCGTATGACTTCAGCCGGATGCGGATTTTTTGTCCCGCCATGTCGCCTGACTCTCTTTCAGTCTGTGCTTCCCCTGATTGGGGCTGCCCTGTTCACTTACGTGTTGTGTGGCTGCCGAAGCATTTGAAGTCGTAACTACCACCCGCCGCACAAGCTGAATCCGGAATAATCCGGGTTCCTCAACCTGCCGGCGTAACCGACCCCCGCGGTCGGGCGTGTCGCGCTGTGCACGCGTACTCGTCCGCAGTTCCTTGGGGAGTGGGTTATGTTTGGTCTCCTACTTGGACCCTGACACCCGGCATTATCCGGATCGGGACGCGAAGGAGCGCTTGAACAACTCATCTAGTATGCCGGATTTTGCGGGCAGAAGCGAATCAGGCCGAAGAGGGGTCATTGCCTTCAGCAACTGCCGAATGGATGATAGGGACATGACTGTGCAGAACTCTGCGGCGTTGCAGAGCCTGGCCGGGCAGTTGCCCCCGGACTTCACCCTGGGTGTGGCGGCCGCAGCGTTCCAGATTGAGGGATCCCTCGAAGCGGACGGGCGCGGGCCCTCCGGCTGGGATGCCTTTGCCGAAAAGCCGGGAAACATCATGGACGGCCACTCCCCCGCCGTCGCCTGCGACCATTACAACCGCTCCGGCGAAGACGTGGCCCTGATGCGCGAGCTGGGCATCGATTCCTACCGGTTCTCCATTTCCTGGCCCCGGATCCAGCCTGACGGACGCGGCCCCTTCAACAGCCAGGGCCTCGACTTCTATGACCGGCTGATCGACCAGCTGCTCGACGCCGGCATCTCGCCGATGGCCACGCTGTACCACTGGGACACTCCCCTGCCGCTCGAGCACAGCGGCGGCTGGATGAACAGGTCCACTGCGGAGCGTTTCGCCGAGTACAGCGCCGCCGCGGGGGAAAGGTTCGGCGACCGGGTTGCCCAGTGGGTCACCCTGAACGAACCGGTTTCGGTGACGCTCAACGGATATGCGCTTGGCGTCCATGCACCCGGCCACGATTTCCTGTTCAACGCCCTGCCGTCAATCCATCATCAGCTCCTGGGGCACGGCCTCGCGGTCCAGGCCCTGCGCAGTGTAGGGGTCACCGGAGCCGTAGGCGTCACCAACCTCCATTCCCCGGTCCGGCCGGCAACCGGCAAGCCTGGCGACAAAATGGTGGCCAGGATTTTCGATATCCTGATGAACCGCGTCTACGCGGACCCCGTCCTGCTGGGCCGCTACCCGAAGCTGCCCCTGGTGGTGCGGCCGTGGTTCCGGTCCATGGGCAAGATCTCCGACGCCGACCTCCGGACCATCCACCAGCCCCTGGACTTCTACGGGCTCAATTACTACTACCCCGTGAAAGTGGCCATGGGCCGGGGAACGGTCAGCGTACCGGCAAACAATTCCGCGGCCCTGGCCCGGTTGCCGTTCCATGAAGTGGGTTACCCGGAGTACGAGACCACCGGATTCGGCTGGCCGGTTGCCCCTGAACACCTCGGCATTCTGCTCCGCGAAATGAAGGACCGGTACGGCGATGCGCTGCCGCCGCTGTACATCACGGAGAGCGGGGCCAGCTTCCCGGAACCGGAGCATGTGTCCGGACCGATTGCCGACACAAAGCGAATCGAATATCTGGCCAACCACCTGGGCCACGCACTGGCCGCAACGTCCCTGGGCGGCATAGCCGAGGACGTGAAGCTGCTGGGCTACTACGTGTGGACACTGCTGGACAACTTCGAGTGGGCGGCCGGATACTCCCAGCGCTTCGGGCTGATCCACGTTGACTTCGACACGCTGGAGCGGACACCCAAGGAATCCTTCTTTTGGTTCCAGGCGTTGAGCAGGGCGCGTAAAGCCTGAGCGTGGGCCTACTGGTTCTTGTTGGCCCGGTTGATGCGCTTGGCCCGGTCGATCTCCTGGCGGAAGTGCTTCTTCGCCCAAAAAACGCCCGAGACAACCGCAGCGGCAATCAGGAGGAAAATAATCCATTCCATGATGCTGTCCTTTCGTTGTCAGCAACCTTACCAAGGCTTCAGTACGAACGATCCTGCCCCTCGGGAGTCGGCTGCGCCTCGGGTTGCGGCCCTCCGCCGGCCGGCGCCTCAGGCTTGGCGCGGGCCAGTTTCCACAGCGCAAGGGCGATGAGTCCCACGGCAATCAGCGCGAGCAGCGCGAACGTGTAGGACCGAAGGGCCCACGTCAGGCACAAGGCCACCCCGCCCGCACCCCACCAGACGAACATCCGCTCTCCGATGAGCAGCCCGGAAAGCAGCAGTGCGGCGTGCAGGGCGAGGACCCACAGCTGTTGGCCTCCGGATCCGCCAAGCAGAATCCCAAGCCCGCTCAGGCCAAGCAGTGCGGCTCCCGACCCCAGCAGGATGCGGCCTGCCAACCTGAATCCGGCAGCGAAGCGGAGCGCGGCCAGGGCCGCGGCCAGCAGGACGTACCACTGCACGGCCCAGAACGGCGCGTTCAGGTGGCCGTCCGTGATGAGGATGGCACGCTGCACCGCGACCGTCACCAGGAAAGCGCCAATCTCCAGCGTCAGCCTCCGCGCCCGGAGCGGAACTTCCTGCACCGCCACCGAAACCGTTGCGGCCACAAGGAGAGCCGCCGTCAGTGACGTGGCATCACGCGCCACGCCCGCCGCGGCAGCGACAGCCAGCCCCAACGCCGCTGCGGAAGCCAGCGTCCGCCGTCGTACTCCGTCCCGGTTCCTGAGTGCGTAGCCGGCACCGTAGAGAACCAGCGCGGCAGGCACGCATCCGGTCAGCCACGGCAGGTAGGAGCCCCACTCCCCCTCAGTGCCGCGGAACACGGAGCCGGCGATCAGCGTTGCGCCCACGAGAACGAGTAGTGCCGCCGGCGGATACAGCAGCGGGATGCGTTCCGTGTGCGACGCGTTAAACCC
This sequence comes from Arthrobacter oryzae, assembly GCF_031454875.1. Classification (GTDB taxonomy): domain Bacteria; phylum Actinomycetota; class Actinomycetes; order Actinomycetales; family Micrococcaceae; genus Arthrobacter; species Arthrobacter oryzae_D. Next base: position 365,735 of record NZ_JAVDRQ010000002.1, on the reverse strand, counting down.
GGTGGCGGCCAGGACCAGCAGGGTAGCGCCGGTGATCCAATCCGCCGCCTGGCCGCCGGCAAGTCCGGCGCTGAGGGCGGGGACAGCCGCCCCGGTGAGCCAGAACCAGCGGTCGACGCCGGCCTCGTGCCTACCGTCGGAGTGCCGTCGCCGCACAAGTCCCGCGACGTTGAAGGCGAGGGACACGGCCAGGAGGGTCAGGGGGACGCCGTCCCAGCTGAGCAGCGGAGCCGCGAGAACGGTTCCTGCCCCGAACTGAAGCGCCGGTCCCGATGCGACCACCGCGAACACGCCAGCGTACACGCACAGGTAGAGCGCCCCACGTGCGGCGAACAGCCGATGGGCGGCAATCGCGCCAACCAGAAGCAGCAGCAGCTCCACAAGGACAACACCCCGCCCGCCCTCGGCCGCGTAGATGGCAGAGGCGCCGCCACCTTGGATGACGTACAGCGCTGGTAGGGCCGCCTGCGCCCCAAGGGTCAGCCACACTGCGGCGTCCTGGAACGGCACCTGTTCAAGCCGGTGCCGCATGAACCACCGAACAACGTGCTGGAAAGCCAGCACTCCGGCGAAAGTCAGTGAGACTGCCGTCCCGGATGCCGTGATGTCAAAGCTGAAGACCATCGCCAGAGCCGCTGTCAGCAGGCGGGCCGCGGCAAAGTAGGCACCCTTCGCCTTCCGCGGTTGCACCGCAACAACCATGGCGGCGCTGAAGGCAGCGAAGATGCCAAGCAGGAGCTCGACGTCGGACAGCCGACCACCGCTTGAAACCAGCAAGACCGCCAGCATGGACGGCGCAAAGGCTGCCGCCGCCGCCAACTCACGGAACACATAGCCGGAGGCCGCTGCACTGAGGGCCATGACAGTGATGGTGAGGATTCGCTGCCAGTCCCACGTTTCCTGCGCCGCCGTCGTGGAGGGGAGAACCATGCCCGCCGCCAGTACCGCAATCTGCAGCGTCAAAACAAGGGCGACGTCGGCCACCACCCCGTCGGGAGCCCGGTCCCGTACTGTCGCGGCCAGCGGGAACACTAGCTGGGCCCCCAGAGTAACTATCAGGACGGTGGCCAGCGGGATTTCCTGGCCACCAAACACCAGCGGCCCTGCCAATTCCTGAAGCTGGACGTAGGCCATCGCCACCAGCAGCGTTGCCGCCGCCCGGGTCATCCACCAGTAGGCCCAGCACCGGATGGTCGCGGTTGGACGAAGGGCCGAGAGAGCAAGGTACAGGACAATGAGGAGCAAGACGCCGTTGCCCAGTCCCAGCGAAACACCCGCGTAGGCCGTCAGACCGACGGCCGCCGCGACTGCCAGGGGCAACGCTTCTGCTGCCGTCGGTTGCCAGGAAGCACCCACGCCATCGCGCGGGAACAGCGCGATACCCGCCGCCAGCGAAGCCGCAAGCTGGACCACCAGTGCTATGGCCAGGAGCTGATTCCCGGCCGTGGCGTCCGTGACGGACAGGGCCAGGAGGCCAACTATCCCGGCAGCGGTAAACCCCACCAGCGTGGGCACGGGGGCAAGGACTGCAACGCCGGCACGCTCCGCAGTCGCTGATGCAAGCTGCTGCAGCACGAGGGCCAACGAAAGGGTGAAGATGGCGACAGGAAGTACATCGTTCCTCCCCTCCATCAAGGCAAAGGTCAAAGCCGGAACGGCCAAGGTGCCCGCTATCCGCGCCGACAGAATGAAGTAGGCGCGCAACGGTGAACGGGCACCCGCCGCCCGCACTGCCCAAAAGAGCGTGCCAGCGGCCAGGAGGTTAACAACCAGCCATGGCCCCAGCTGGAAGCCCGCTACGAGCCCGGCGGCCATCGCCGACGGCGGTGCCCACTCGGCGGCTCCCCCGGCCTTCACGGCGATAATCATGCCCGTGGCTACGCTGGCCGGCACCGCCCACAGCAACAGGCCCTCGTGGCTGACGGACGCCGGGAGCAGCAGGAGCACGACAATAAAGAGTTGCGTTCCAAAGGTGCAGAGCGAGTCGGTCCGCCAGCGCCGCTCCCCTTCCCGTGCCGGACACCACCGCTGCAGTCTGGCTGGCCACGCGGCCGTCACCACCGATTGCAAAGCCAGCAGGGTCGCCGCTATTGCGAGGCACCAGGCTGCGGTCCCGGTGAGGTGCCATGCCCAGGCCGAAGCCGCAATGGTGAGCGCCAGCCGGGCACCGTAGATCTTCAGGAGACGCTGGCCGGCGGACGGCGCGACGGCCGCCACTGCGAAGTACATTCCGCAGAGTGCCATAACCAGGGCAAACTCATCGCGGTCCAGCCGCAACGGCAAAATCCATGCCGCGACGGCCACCGCAGGAACCACGAACGGGTCGAGAAGCATAACGGGGCGCAGGAACACAGGCGGAACCCACCGTGGCCTCGCCAGCGCTACCAGGCTCATCACCGCCGCGAATCCGATCATGGCCGCAAAGTACCAAACAAGCGAAGACCCGAGCACGGAAACTCCGGACCACGCCGTGGACACCACAAACGTGAGGGACAGGTACACCAGCACCCGGCTTTCGAGCCGAATGGCGGCGGCGATGTAGGCCACCGTTCCGACAACCGAGGTCAGGAGCCAGGCGAGTGGTCCGTTCTGCACGGCAAAGTAGTACATCGACAGGCCCGCGACGGGGACCAGCGCAAGCCCGGTTCCGGCAAACGCGACGGCGGCAGGACGCAGCTTCGGAACGCGAGCATGGAGCGCAAGTCCCGCTCCGTAGAAGAACACGGTGATCATGCAAACGCCGGCAAACCGCAACCCCGCCGGCAGGCTTGTGCCCACAAAGAGCGCCCCTGCGGCCACCAGCAGCAGACTGGCAACATACAGGGTGACGTTGATGTTCTGCCGCTCGCGCTTCTCCTTGCGCGCCAGCAGTTCGGCGGGTGACTCCTCGACCGGGGACCGGACAACGGCTGGCTCTGCAATCGCCGGCTCATCCGTTGGAGGGACGAACGCCGGCAGCTGGATGAACGGCTGCTGCCCCGGTGGAGCAGGCACTGGGCCCTGACCGAACTGCAAGCCCTGCCACGGCGCGGGCGGCCCGGCTGCGACCTGCTGCGGGAGCGGGTCTGTCGCGGTGGCGTCATGCCACCCCTGGATATGGCCGGCCATAAAGCCGTCCCGGTAGGCCTGGCCGGCGGCTAATTTCAACTGCCGGTTCGAATACCGGGATACGAACAACAGGACAGCGGAAATGAGGAGTAGAAGCGTTACGAAGGCGGACCACATGTCGGTTCCTCTCGGTGTCGTCGCCGTCGATTCACACTTCATAGCAGTTTATCCAGCGACTGGATAAATCTTAGCAAAAAACAGCCCCGCTGCGACTCGCGCAGCGGGGCTGTTGATAAGTCTCAGACGGCCGTCAGACGGCGTACTGATCCCTGATCATCAGAAGTTACTTGATGATCTTGGTGACGCGTCCCGAACCAACGGTGCGGCCGCCTTCGCGGATTGCGAAGCCGAGGCCGTCTTCCATGGCGATGGGCTGGATGAGCGCAACGGTCATCTCAGTGTTGTCGCCGGGCATAACCATTTCCGTGCCTTCCGGCAGGGTGATAACGCCGGTTACGTCCGTGGTACGGAAGTAGAACTGCGGGCGGTAGTTGGAGTAGAACGGGTTGTGACGTCCGCCTTCGTCCTTGGAGAGGATGTAGACGTTAGCCTCGAAGTCGGTGTGCGGGGTGATGGAACCCGGCTTGACGACAACCTGGCCACGCTCTACGTCATCACGCTTCAGACCGCGGAGCAGGAGGCCACAGTTCTCGCCGGCCCATGCTTCGTCGAGCTGCTTGTGGAACATCTCGATACCGGTAACCGTGGTCTTCTGGACCGGGCGGATGCCGACGATCTCGACCTCAGAGTTGATCGCGAGGGTTCCACGCTCGGCGCGGCCCGTAACAACGGTGCCACGGCCGGTGATCGTGAAGACGTCTTCGATCGGCATCAGGAACGGCTTGTCACGGTCACGTACGGGGTCCGGAACGGACTCGTCGACAGCAGCCATCAGGTCCTCGACGGACTTGACCCACTCCGGGTCGCCTTCCAGGGCCTTGAGGCCGGAAACGCGAACAACCGGTGCTTCGTCGCCATCGAAGCCCTGCGAGCTCAGGAGCTCACGAACTTCCATTTCGACGAGGTCAAGGAGTTCCTCGTCATCGACCATGTCAGCCTTGTTCAGTGCCACCAGCAGGTAGGGAACACCAACCTGGCGGGCGAGCAGAACGTGCTCGCGGGTCTGGGCCATCGGGCCGTCAGTGGCGGCAACCACGAGGATTGCACCGTCCATCTGAGCAGCGCCGGTGATCATGTTCTTGATGTAGTCAGCGTGACCCGGAGCGTCTACGTGTGCGTAGTGGCGCTTCTCGGTCTGGTACTCAACGTGGGAGATGTTGATGGTAATGCCGCGCTGACGCTCTTCGGGAGCAGAGTCAATCGACGCGAAGTCACGCTTCTCGTTGAGAGTCGGGTACTTGTCGTACAGCACCTTGGAAATGGCGGCCGTCAACGTCGTCTTACCGTGGTCAACGTGACCAATGGTACCGATGTTAACGTGCGGCTTAGTCCGCTCGAACTTTGCCTTTGCCACAGGTTCCTCCTAGAACGTTTTCAAATGACTTACCCTTCAGTCGCGCTTGTCGCGGCCGAAACTCCAGTAAGTCTACTTGGGGGGCTTTGGATTGGTGAAATTGCAGATTCAGGAACTAATACTAGTCCCTCGAGCCTGTTCGCGCAGATGGCCGAAACCCGGCACTACCGGACTGCGGCTGGCCTGGAACCGGCCACCTGCACCGGGCTAGTTTCCGAATTCGGAAACGCACCCGAGTTTGTCGCTTTGAAAGTCCGGTGGACTACTCGCCGCGGGTCTTCTGGATGATCTCGTCGGCGACAGCCTTCGGGACCTCGGCGTAGCTGTTGAACGTCATGGAGTACACAGCGCGGCCCTGGGTCTTGGAACGCAGGTCACCGATGTAACCGAACATGCCGGACAGCGGGACGTGTGCGCGGATAACCTTGACGCCCTGAGCATCCTCCATGGACTGCATCTGGCCACGGCGGGAGTTGAGGTCACCGATAACTTCACCCATGTATTCCTCAGGGGTACGGACCTCAACATCCATCAGCGGTTCGAGCAGAACAGGGTTCGCCTTGCGTGCAGCTTCCTTGAAAGCCATACGGCCGGCGATCTTGAACGCCATTTCCGAGGAGTCAACATCGTGGTACGCGCCGTCAATCAGCGTGGCCTTGATGCCGACAACCGGGTAACCGGCCAGGACGCCGTCGTTCAGTGCATCCTGGATACCGGCGTCGACCGACGGGATGTATTCGCGCGGAACGCGGCCACCGGTGACCTTGTTCTCGAACTCGTACAGCTCGCCTTCAGCGGTGTCCAGCGGCTCGATCGCAATCTGGATCTTTGCGAACTGGCCGGAACCACCGGTCTGCTTCTTGTGGGTGTAGTCGTGACGCTCTACAGCACGCTTGATGGTTTCGCGGTAAGCAACCTGCGGCTTGCCAACGTTCGCCTCGACCTTGAATTCGCGGCGCATGCGGTCCACCAGGATGTCCAGGTGGAGCTCGCCCATGCCGGCGATGATGGTCTGACCGGTGTCTTCGTTGAGGGAGACCTGGAAGGTCGGGTCCTCAGCGGAGAGCTTCTGGATAGCCGTGGAGAGCTTCTCCTGGTCACCCTTGGTGTTCGGCTCGATGGCAACCGAGATCACGGGCTCCGGGAAGCTCATGGACTCGAGGACGATCTGGTTGGAGGAGTCGCACAGGGTGTCGCCCGTGGTGGTGTCCTTCAGACCGATGGCTGCGTAGATGTGGCCGGCGGTAGCGCCCTCAACGGGCATTTCCTTGTTGGCGTGCATCTGGAACAGCTTGCCGATGCGCTCCTTCTTGCCCTTGGTGGAGTTGACCACCTGGGCGCCTGCTTCCACGTGACCGGAGTACACGCGGATGAAGGTGAGCTGGCCGAAGAACGGGTGCGCGGCAATCTTGAACGCCAGCGCAGAGAACGGCTCTTCGGAAGAAGGCTTACGGGTCAGTTCCTTCTCTTCGTCGCGAGGATCGTGACCGATCATCGGGGGGACGTCGAGCGGGTTCGGCAGGTAGTCAACAACGGCATCCAGCATCGGCTGCACACCGCGGTTCTTGAATGCGGAACCACAGAAGACCGGGTAGATCTCGGAGTTGATCGTCATCTTGCGGATGCCGGCCTTGAGCTCGTCGATGGAGATCTCTTCGCCCTCAAGGTACTTCTCCATGAGTTCTTCGGAGGCCTCTGCAACGGTCTCGATGAGCGTTGCGCGGTACTCTTCAGCCTTTTCCTGGAGGTCAGCCGGGATCTCGCGGATCTCGTACTTGGCACCCATGGTGACGTCACCCTTGGCATCGCCGGGCCAGACCAGTGCGCGCATGTAGAGCAGGTCGACGACGCCGATGAAGTCGTTCTCGGCACCGATCGGCAGCTGCATAACGAGCGGCTTGGCACCGAGGCGGCTGATGATGGTGTCGACGGTGAAGTAGAAGTCAGCGCCCAGCTTGTCCATCTTGTTGACGAAGCAGATACGCGGGACGTTGTACTTGTCAGCCTGGCGCCAAACAGTCTCGGACTGCGGCTCCACGCCTTCCTTGCCATCGAACACGGCAACTGCACCGTCGAGGACGCGCAGGGAGCGCTCAACCTCAACCGTGAAGTCCACGTGGCCGGGGGTGTCGATGATGTTGATCTGGTTGTTTTCCCAGAAGCAGGTCACGGCGGCAGACGTGATGGTGATGCCGCGTTCCTTTTCCTGTTCCATCCAGTCGGTGGTCGAAGCGCCGTCGTGCGTTTCGCCGATCTTGTGGTTCACACCTGTGTAGAACAGAATGCGCTCGGTTGTGGTGGTCTTGCCGGCATCAATGTGGGCCATGATGCCGATATTGCGGACCTTACTAAGGTCGGTAAGCACGTCCTGTGCCACGGTGTCTCCCTTTCGGATGGACTACACGTTCGCCGCCGGCTCGTCTGAGCCGGCGGCGTCCGGGAAGTATTACCAGCGGTAGTGTGCGAAGGCCTTGTTGGACTCGGCCATCTTGTGGGTGTCTTCGCGACGCTTCACAGCGGCACCGAGACCGTTCGAGGCATCCAGGATTTCGTTCTGGAGACGCTCGGTCATCGTCTTTTCGCGGCGGGCCTTCGAGTAGCCAACCAGCCAGCGGAGGGCGAGGGCCGTGGAGCGGCCCGGCTTGACCTCAACCGGAACCTGGTAGGTTGCGCCACCGACGCGGCGTGAGCGGACCTCGAGGGAAGGCTTGACGTTGTCCATGGCCTTCTTGAGGGCTGCTACGGGGTCGCCGCCGGACTTGGCACGGGCGCCTTCAAGGGCACCGTAAACGATGCGCTCAGCGGTGGACTTCTTGCCGTCTACGAGCACCTTGTTGATGAGCTGGGTAACCAGCGGGGAGCCGTATACGGGATCTAGTACTAGCGGCCGCTTGGGGGCCGGACCCTTGCGAGGCATATTACTTCTTCTCCATCTTTGCGCCGTAGCGGCTGCGGGCCTGCTTACGGTTCTTCACACCCTGGGTATCGAGGGCGCCACGGACGATCTTGTAGCGGACACCCGGAAGGTCCTTCACACGACCGCCACGGACGAGCACAATGGAGTGCTCCTGGAGGTTGTGGCCTACACCGGGGATGTATGCAGTAACTTCAACGCCACCGTTAAGGCGCACACGTGCAACCTTACGCAGAGCCGAGTTCGGCTTCTTCGGGGTGGTGGTGTAGACGCGGGTGCAAACACCGCGGCGCATCGGGCTGCCCTTAAGCGCGGGGGCCTTGGTCTTTGAGACCTTAGGCGTGCGGCCCTTACGGACCAACTGGTTAATCGTAGGCACTCTCGTGTTCTCCGTTTTATCCGGAGCGGCCGCTGACAGCCGCTCTCCTTTTGCTTTGCCCCGCCGCCCGAGCTTTGAAGAATCTCCAGAGCAGCTGAGGCGAAGCCTTAATAGTCGGATCGCACACCGGGAAACCTGACTTACGTCAGCATTGGTCCCTAGGCATGCAAAAATGTGGCATACGTTGCACAAGAACCCTGCAAACCGGAAACGTCGCTCTGGTTCAGCCTTTCAGCTCAACCGGCGCACTCATCCACTGCCACAATAACAATTGGTATCCAGTCTAACATGGACGGCCGCCAGGCCTTAATCGGCGGGTATGCCCCATCGGTTGCTCCGGCAGCGCCCTTATGAAGGGTCAAAAGGGCGCTGCCGGAACAATCGATCGTTAAACGGGGATGGTCCCCCACCGTGCGGTGAAGGACCATCCCTTTGGTCAGGCTATGACTAACGGTTAGCGGAAGTCGCTGCCGAGATCGTAGTCATCCAGCGGGATGGCGTGGAACTCAGGAGCTCCGTCGCCGCCCAGGGTGTCGTAGGAGAAGTCGCTGAATGCGCTCGGGCCCGTAAACAGGTTGGCCTTTGCTTCTTCAGTGGGCTCCACCGTGACCTCCGTGTAGCGCGGGAGACCCGTGCCGGCGGGGATGAGCTTACCGATGATGACGTTTTCCTTGAGGCCGAGCAGCGGGTCGCTCTTGCCTTCCATGGCCGCCTGCGTCAGGACGCGGGTGGTTTCCTGGAAGGAAGCTGCGGACAGCCAGGACTCGGTGGCCAGGGATGCCTTGGTGATACCCATGAGCTCAGGACGTCCGGATGCCGGAGTCTTGCCCTCGGACACAACACGGCGGTTGGCGTCTTCGAAGCGGCTGCGCTCGGCCAGCTCACCGGGGAGCAGGTCGGATTCACCGGATTCGATGACCGTAACGCGGCGCAGCATCTGGCGAACGATAACCTCGACGTGCTTGTCGTGGATACCGATGCCCTGGCTGCGGTACACGCCCTGGACTTCGTCCACCAGGAACTTCTGTGCAGCACGGGGGCCCATGATACGCAGAACCTGCTTGGGGTCGACCGGACCGTTGATGAGCTTCTGGCCCACCGTGACGTGCTGGCCGTCTTCAATCAGGAGGCGTGAGCGGCGCAGGACCGGGTAAGCGATCTCTTCGCTGCCATCATCCGGAGTGATGACCAGGCGCATCTGGCGCTCGGACTCTTCGATGGCGATGCGGCCGGCTGCTTCTGCAATCGGTGCGACACCCTTCGGAGTACGGGCTTCGAAAAGCTCCTGGATACGGGGCAGACCCTGGGTGATGTCGTCGCCGCCGCTGGCGGAAACAGCACCACCGGTGTGGAACGTACGCATGGTCAGCTGGGTACCCGGCTCACCGATGGACTGTGCGGCGATGATGCCCACTGCCTCACCGATGTCCACGGTCTTGCCGGTGGCCAGCGAACGGCCGTAGCACAGGGCGCAGGTGCCGACGCTGGACTCACAGGTGAGTACGGAGCGGACCTTGACCTCGGTGATGCCGGCTGCGAACAGTTCGGCAATGACGACGTCGCCGCAGTCGGTGCCGCCGGCAGCCAGGACCTTGCCCTTGGAGTCAACGACATCCACGGCCAGGGTACGGGCGTACGCGCTGTTCTCGACGTTCTCGTCCAGCACCAGCTCACCGTTGGCGTCAGCCACGGCAATCGGGGTGACGAGGCCGCGTTCGGTGCCGCAGTCCTCTTCACGGACGATGACGTCCTGCGACACGTCCACCAGACGACGGGTCAGGTAACCCGAGTTGGCGGTACGCAGCGCGGTGTCAGCCAGACCCTTACGGGCACCGTGCGTGGCGATGAAGTATTCCAGCACCGACAGGCCCTCGCGGTAGGAGGACTTAATCGGACGCGGGATGATTTCACCCTTAGGGTTGGCCACCAGGCCACGGATACCCGCGATCTGACGGACCTGCATCCAGTTACCACGTGCACCGGAGGACACCATGCGGTTGATGGTGTTCATCGGCGACAGGTTGTCGCGCATGACCTGGGCGATCTCGTTGGTTGCCTTGTTCCAGATCTCGATCAGTTCCTGGCGACGCTCGTCGTCGTCGATCAGGCCCTTGTCGTACTGGCCCTGGATCTTGGCAGCCCGCTCTTCGTAACCGGCAAGGATGACCGGCTTCTCGGCCGGAACCTCGATGTCGGAGATAGCAACAGTGACGCCTGAACGGGTGGCCCAGTAGAAACCGGCATCCTTCAGGTTGTCCAGCGTTGCCGCGGTAACAACCTTCGGGTAGCGCTCGGCGAGGTCGTTGACGATGCGGGACAGCTCGCCCTTGTCAGCAACGGCCTCAACCCACGGGTAGTCCTCGGGCAGGGTCTGGTTGAAGATGACCTGGCCCAGGGAGGTCTGGACGAGAGCGGTCTGACCCGGCTCCCAGCCTTCCGGAGCTTCCCAGCCGGCGTAAGGGACAAAGCCCTCAAGACGGATCTTGACCTGGGAGTTCAGGTGCAGCTCGTGCAGGTCGAACGCCATGATGGCTTCCGAAACCGAGGAGAAGATGCGGCCTTCGCCAGCTGAACCGACACGCTTGGTGGTCAGGTGGTAGAGGCCGATGATCATATCCTGCGAAGGAAGGGTCACCGGGCGGCCGTCAGACGGCTTCAGGATGTTGTTCGAGGACAGCATCAGGATGCGGGCTTCAGCCTGGGCTTCGGGGCTCAGCGGCAGGTGGACTGCCATCTGGTCGCCGTCGAAGTCAGCGTTGAAGGCGCCACAAACCAGCGGGTGCAGCTGGATTGCCTTACCTTCAACAAGCTGCGGTTCGAACGCCTGGATGCCGAGTCGGTGCAGGGTGGGTGCACGGTTCAGCAGCACGGGGTGCTCGGTGATGATCTCTTCGAGAACGTCCCAGACCTGCGGACGGTAACGCTCAACCATGCGCTTGGCCGACTTGATGTTCTGTGCGTGGTTGAGGTCAACCAGGCGCTTCATCACGAACGGCTTGAAGAGCTCCAGTGCCATCTGCTTCGGCAGGCCGCACTGGTGCAGCTTCAGCTGCGGACCGACGACGATAACCGAACGGCCGGAGTAGTCGACGCGCTTACCCAGGAGGTTCTGGCGGAAGCGGCCCTGCTTGCCCTTGAGCATGTCGCTCAGGGACTTCAGCGGACGGTTGCCCGGTCCGGTGACCGGACGGCCACGGCGGCCGTTGTCGAAGAGGCTGTCAACAGCTTCCTGAAGCATGCGCTTCTCGTTGTTGACGATGATCTCCGGAGCACCCAGGTCAAGCAGTCGCTTGAGACGGTTGTTGCGGTTGATCACGCGGCGGTACAGGTCGTTGAGGTCGGAGGTCGCGAAGCGGCCACCATCCAGCTGGACCATGGGGCGCAGTTCCGGCGGGATCACCGGGACGGCGTCCAGCACCATGCCGAGCGGGCTGTTGTTGGTGGTCAGGAACGCGTTGACAACCTTCAGCCGCTTCAGGGCACGGGTCTTGCGCTGGCCCTTGCCGTTGGCAATGATGTCGCGCAGCGAGTCAGACTCGGCCTGCATGTCGAAGTTCTCAAGGCGCTTCTTGATGGCTTCGGCACCCATGGAGCCTTCGAAGTACATGCCGTAGCGGTCACGCAGTTCGCGGTAGAGGCCTTCGTCGCCTTCGAGGTCGGCGACCTTCAGGTTCTTGAAGCGGTCCCAGACCTGCTCGAGGCGCTCGATGTCGGCGTCGGCACGCTTACGCACGTTGGCCATCTGACGGTCCGCGGAATCGCGGGCCTTCTTCTTGTCGGCAGCCTTGGCGCCTTCGCCTTCGAGACGGGCAAGCTCGTTCTCGAGGTCGCGGGCGATCGTGGCGATGTCGGAGTCGCGGTTGTCGACCAGCTGCTTCTTCTCGATGTCGTGCTCAACCTGCAGGTTGGGCAGTTCCTCGTGGCGGCTGTCGGCGTCGACGCTCGTGATCATGTAGGCAGCGAAGTAGATGACCTTTTCGAGGTCCTTCGGTGCCAGGTCAAGGAGGTAGCCCAGGCGGGACGGAACACCCTTGAAGTACCAGATGTGCGTGACCGGGGCGGCCAGCTCGATGTGGCCCATACGCTCACGGCGGACCTTTGCACGGGTGACCTCAACGCCACACCGCTCACAAATGATGCCCTTGAAGCGCACGCGCTTGTACTTGCCGCAGTAGCATTCCCAGTCGCGGGACGGGCCAAAGATCTTCTCGCAGAAGAGGCCGTCCTTCTCAGGCTTGAGCGTGCGGTAGTTAATGGTTTCCGGCTTCTTAACCTCGCCGTAAGACCAGCCACGGATGTCTTCCGCGGTGGCGAGGCCGATCTGCATGAGGCCGAAGGAGGATTCGCTGGACATATGGTCCCTGTTCTCTCTTGTTCTCTAAATTCTGAAGTCTTGGGTTACGGGAAGAGGGAGGTGATGCCGGGGAAAAGACAGCGCGGCGGGGCCGCTTGCTTTTCCCCGGACATCAACCTGCTAAACCTCTTCTACGGAACTGGGCTCTGCACGAGACAGATCGATGCCCAGTTCTTCCGCAGCCGTGAAGACTGCGTCATCAGAGTCACGCATTTCAATTGTGGTTCCGTCCGTGGAAAGCACTTCCACGTTCAGGCACAGCGACTGCATTTCCTTGATCAAGACCTTGAAGGACTCAGGAACGCCCGGCTCGGGGATGTTCTCGCCCTTGACGATTGCTTCGTAGACCTTCACACGACCGTGGATATCATCCGACTTGATCGTGAGGAGTTCCTGGAGCGTGTAGGCGGCGCCATAAGCTTCGAGCGCCCACACTTCCATTTCACCGAAGCGCTGGCCACCGAACTGTGCCTTACCACCCAGCGGCTGCTGCGTGATCATGGAGTACGGGCCGGTGGAGCGTGCGTGGATCTTGTCGTCCACCAGGTGGTGGAGCTTCAGGATGTACATGTAGCCGACCGAGATCGGATCCGGGAACGGCTCGCCGGAGCGGCCGTCAAACAGGCGGGTCTTGCCGGAGGAGTTGATCAGGCGGTCACCGTCGCGGGTCACGTTCGTGGAATCGAGCAGGCCCGTGATTTCCTCTTCACGCGCACCGTCGAAGACCGGCGTTGCAACAGTGGTCTGGCCACTCTCGCGCGGCAGATTCGGCAGCTGCTTGACCCATTCAGGCTCGCCTTCGATCTTCCAACCGGTCTTGGCAACCCAGCCGAGGTGCGTTTCGAGCACCTGGCCGACGTTCATACGGCCCGGAACACCCAGCGGGTTCAGGACGATATCAACGGGGGTACCGTCGGCAAGGAAGGGCATGTCCTCGATCGGGAGGATCTTGGAGATAACACCCTTGTTGCCGTGACGGCCGGCGAGCTTGTCGCCGTCGGTGATCTTGCGCTTGGCGGCCACGTAGACGCGGACCAGCTGGTTGACGCCCGGGGGCAGTTCGTCGTCGTTGTCGCGGTCGAAGACGCGCACGCCGATGACGGTACCGGACTCGCCGTGCGGAACCTTCAGGGAGGTGTCGCGGACTTCGCGTGACTTCTCACCGAAGATGGCGCGCAGCAGGCGCTCTTCCGGGGTCAGTTCGGTTTCACCCTTCGGGGTGACCTTTCCGACCAGGATGTCGCCGGCTTCAACCTCGGCACCGATGTGGATGATGCCGCGCTCGTCCAGGCCTGCCAGGACTTCCTCGGACACGTTGGGGATGTCACGGGTGATTTCCTCGGCACCAAGCTTGGTGTCGCGGGCATCGATCTCGTGCTCCTCGATGTGGATGGAGGAAAGAACATCCTCGGCAACAATGCGCTGCGAGAGGATGATGGCGTCCTCGAAGTTGTGGCCTTCCCATGACATGAATGCCACGAGCAGGTTCTTACCCAGGGCAAGTTCACCCTGGTCCGTTGCCGGGCCGTCGGCGATGATGCCGCCGACTTCGAGGCGCTGGCCTTCGCTCACCAGGACACGGTGGTTGTAGCAGTTGCCCTGGTTGGAACGGGCGAACTTGTTGATGCGGTAGTTGGTTTCCGTGCCGTCGTCGTTGAGCATGATGACGAGTTCGGCGGACACCTCGGTGACCACACCGGGCTTCTTCGCGATGACAACGTCACCGGCGTCGACTGCTGCGGCGCGCTCCATGCCGGTACCGACGAACGGTGCCTCGGAGCGGACCAGCGGCACGGCCTGACGCTGCATGTTGGCACCCATGAGTGCGCGGTTAGCATCGTCATGCTCGAGGAACGGAATCAGGGCCGTAGCCACGGACACCATCTGGCGCGGGGAAACGTCCATGAACTCGACGTCGGCGGCGGGAACCAGCACGGGCTCGCCTCCACCACCACGGGCGCGGACCAGGACGGTCTCTTCGGCGAACTTCTTGTTCTCGTCCAGCGGAGCGTTGGCCTGTGCGATCAGGACCTCTGCTTCGTCGTCGGCCGTCAGGTACTGGACCTCATCGGAAACGACGCCTTCGGACACGAGACGGTAAGGGGTCTCGATGAAGCCGAAGGGGTTGATGCGGCCGTAGGAAGCCAGCGAACCGATCAGACCAATGTTCGGGCCTTCAGGGGTTTCGATGGGGCACATACGTCCGTAGTGGGACGGGTGAACGTCTCGGACTTCCATGCCTGCACGGTCACGGGACAGACCACCCGGGCCAAGCGCGGACAGACGGCGCTTGTGGGTCAGACCCGACAGCGGGTTGTTCTGGTCCATGAACTGCGACAGCTGGGAAGTTCCGAAGAACTCCTTGATGGCTGCCACAACGGGGCGGATGTTGATCAGTGTCTGCGGCGTGATGGCCTCGACGTCCTGCGTGGTCATACGCTCGCGGACGACGCGCTCCATACGGGACAGGCCGGTGCGGACCTGGTTCTCGATGAGCTCGCCGACGGCGCGGATGCGGCGGTTGCCGAAGTGGTCGATGTCATCGATTTCGACGCGCAGCTCGTGGTCCTGGCCGTCGCGCTTGCCCGTGAGGGTCTTCTCGCCGGCGTGCAGGGCAACCAGGAACTTGATCATCGCAACGATGTCTTCAACGTGCAGGACCGAAGCTTCCTTGTCGCCAAGGGAGCGGTCGATGCCAAGCTTGCGGTTGATCTTGTAACGGCCAACCTTGGCCAGATCGTAGCGCTTGGAGTTGAAGTACAGGTTGTCCAGCAGGGACTGGGCAGCCTCGACGGTGGGCGGCTCGCCCGGTCGCAGCTTCCGGTAGATATCCAGCAAGGCGTCTTCGCGGGTTTCGGTGGCGTCCTTCTCCAGCGTTGCGCGCATGGAGTCGTACTGGCCGAACTCTTCGAGGATCTGGCCTTCGGTCCAGCCGAGGGCCTTCAGCAGCACCGTGACGGACTGCTTGCGCTTGCGGTCAAGGCGAACGCCGACCTGGTCGCGCTTGTCGATCTCGAGCTCGAACCAGGCACCGCGGGACGGGATGATCTTCGCAGTGAAGATGTCCTTGTCGCTGGTCTTGTCAGCGGTGCGCTCGAAGTAGGCGCCCGGGGAACGGACCAGCTGGGAGACAACGACACGCTCGGTGCCGTTGACGACGAAGGTGCCCTTCTCGGTCATCAGCGGGAAGTCACCCATGAACACGGTCTGCTGCTTGATTTCGCCCGTGTTGTTGTTCATGAATTCGGCTTTAACGTACAGCGGAGCCGAGTACGTAGCGTCCCGGTCCTTGCACTCGGCCATGGTGTATTTGGGGTCAGCGAACTCCGGGTCGGAGAAGCTCAGGGACATGGTGCCCTGGAAATCCTCGATCGGGGAGATCTCTTCGAAGATGTCAGACAGACCGGAGCTAGTGGCGACGCTGAGGTCGCCTTCTTCGACGGCCTTCGCAACGCGTGCCTGCCAGCGTTCGTTTCCGACCAGCCAGTCGAAGCTGTCCGTTTGCAGGGCAAGCAGATTCGGAACGTCAAGGGGTTCGTGAATCTTTGCGAATGAGAGCCGGCGAGTGGCACCATCGGTGCTGTCGGCATTGATAGCGGTAGCGTTGTTTACATTAGAGGTGCTCGAGGCGACCAAGAGGGATCCTTCCACAGACCTTCAGGCGTTTTCAGATCTCCCCCGTTGAAAGCCCTGCAGAATGACTCCGCAGCGCTACCAGTCCGGTTCCGCTATATGACCCGGGACCCAGGCTGACCATGATGTTGCACGTCTCGGACGGCACGTCGATGGATCAGCTGCTAGGCAAAGCCCACCGCTATATGAAGGCTGAAGGTAAACAGGGAAGACGCAAATATCTACGATACGGCAAAACGGCGCACGTGTCTACCCCACTTCCCCGGTTATTGCAAGCACCGTTGCCGAAGGCACCTAAATGGCTCCCGCCTCCGGCCCGTGTCCGCTACAGCGTGAGCGTAACTCCCGCTGCCGTGCATTCGTTCGCGTTGGCGAAGACAGCATCGCGGACTGCGTCCTTCGACTCCTGCTCTATCTGGCTACCGTTATCAACCGCCATGGAATGGTCAATCGCAAGGACCTTGAGCGACGCGAACAGACCCACCAGATTCCCTGTCACAGTGTCCTGGGCGTCGTCCGCAGCCAGGTAGATGTCCTCGTAGGCGTTGGAATCTTTCCGGATCGCCTTGTACTCGGCGTACAGGGAGTTAAACGTCTCGCACGCTTCCTTCGCGCCGGACGTTCCGGCCCCGGACGCGGATTTGGTGTACGTCTTGGAGGACGACGGCGACGGTGCAGGCGCGCTGGACGTTTCCGTTTGCGGCGCGCTGGTTTCGGTTCCGGAACCGCCGTCGGGTCCTGTAGCAGCGCATGCCGTAAGTCCGGCGAGGCTGGCGATGGCTGCCGCGGCGAGGATTTTCTTCAAGATGCTGCTCCCTGTTTTGCAATGCTGTTTTGCGTTGCTGTGTTAACGTCGCCACCCACCCTACGCACGCTGGCGACGCTGCGCGCGGCCGCAGCATGGGCTGTTCTATCCATCCACGGCACGGAATGGACCCCGCCTTGGGTGCGTTTGCATGGATAGGTGATTCGGCTCACGATAGCCTTGGCGTAATCGTCACAGATCGGAAGAGATAACCATGAGCAACTCCGCAGACGACAACGACGTTGTCATCCTCGCCGCAGCCCGTACGCCGCAGGGCCGCCTCAATGGCCAGCTGGCCAGCTTCACGGCGGTGGAACTCGGCGCGCATGCGATCAAGGCTGCACTCGCTGCAAGCGGCGTTGGCGCCGACCGGGTGGACGCGGTCATCATGGGCCAGGTCCTGCAGGCCGGCGCCGGCCAGAACCCGGCGCGGCAGAGCGCCATCGGCGCGGGCATCGGCTGGAACGTCCCCACTGTCACCATCAACAAGGTCTGCCTTTCCGGGCTCACAGCAGTGATCGACGCCGCCCGGATGATCCGCAGCGGTGATGCCGCCGTCGTCGTCGCCGGAGGCCAGGAATCCATGACCCGGGCACCGCACATCCTGCCGGGTTCACGGCAGGGCTGGACCTACGGGGCCATCCAGGCACTGGATGTGGCGGCGCATGACGGCCTCACGGATGCCTTCGACGGTCACTCCATGGGCCTCTCGACGGAAAGCAAGAACCTGGTCCTGGGCATCGACCGGACATCGCAGGACAACGTGGCCGCCCAGTCGCACCAGCGTGCGGCGCTGGCGGCAAAGAACGGCGTCTTCGACGACGAGATCGCACCGATCAGCGTGAAGCAGCGCAAGGGCGACCCCATCGTTGTCACCACTGATGAAGGCGTGCGCCCCGATACGACGGTCGAGTCGCTGGCCGGCCTTCGCGCCGCATTCGTCAGCGACGGCACCATCACGGCGGGAAACTCCTCTCCCCTGTCCGACGGCGCCTCCGCCCTGGTGCTGGCAACGAGGAAATTCGCAAAAGACAACGGCCTGGATTACCTCGCGGTGGTGGGTAAGCCGGGCCAGGTCGCAGGCCCGGACAACTCGCTGCACTCACAGCCCTCCAACGCCATCAAAAACGCCCTCAGCCGTGCGGGCTGGACCACCGAGGACCTCGACTTCATCGAGATCAACGAGGCCTTCGGTTCAGTAGCCGTCCAGTCACTCAAGGATCTCAAGTACCCGCTGGAGCAGTGCAACGTCCACGGCGGCGCCATTGCCCTGGGGCACCCGATCGGTGCCTCAGGTGCGCGCCTCGCCGGACATGCCGCGCACGAACTGAAGCGGCGCGGCACCGGCAAGGCCGCAGTTTCCCTGTGCGGCGGCGGAGGCCAGGGCGAGGCCCTCCTCCTGTACCGGGACTGATGGCGGCCTCATCCGCAGACGCGGCGGGCGCCGTCGGCAGGGCACGGTTCCTGGCCGACGCCGCCGCGCGGGGCCTCGACGTCGAAATAGTGGAGCGGCTTGCAGCCAGGAGCCTTGAGGAGGCGGCCGGCATCCTGGGCATTACGCCCGCTGACATCGTGAAGTCCCTGGTGGTCAAGCACAAGGACGGCAGCTTCCTCTTTGCCTTGATCCCCGGGGACCGGCAGATTTCCTGGCCCAAGCTGAGGGGGCTGGTGGGCGTCAACAAGCTCTCGCTCCCGCCGGCCGACGTCGCACTGGAGGCCACGGGCTACGAGCGCGGCACCATCACGCCGCTGGGCAGCACCAGGCAGTGGCCGGTGTACGCGGACCGGACCATCACCGGGAAGCGGATTTCCATGGGCGCCGGGGAACATGGCTACAGCGCGTTCGTGGACGCCGACGCTTTGACCGCGGCCCTGGACGCAGTGGTGGCGGACATCAGCGACCCCAACCCAAGTAGGTAGCAGTAGATGTCGTTATGAGGGCTCATAACGACATCTACTGCTACCCAGTTGGGCTTAAACGCAGGAAACCCCGCCCACCGAAGTGGACGGGGTTTCCTATGGAAAAGCGAGCGTTACTTGAGGGTAACGGTGGCGCCGGCAGCCTCGAGCTGCTCCTTTGCCTTCTCAGCAGCTTCCTTGGTGGCACCTTCGAGGACAGCCTTGGGAGCGCTGTCAACCAGGTCCTTGGCTTCCTTGAGGCCCAGGGAAGTGATGGCGCGAACTTCCTTGATCACTGCGATCTTCTTGTCGCCAGCAGCTTCGAGAACGACGTCGAAGTCGGTCTTCTCTTCGGCTTCTTCAGCAGCACCGGCAGCGGGGCCGGCAACGGCAACAGCAGCAGCGGTAACTTCGAAGGTCTCTTCGAAGAGCTTGACGAACTCGGAGAGCTCGATGATGGTCAGTTCCTTGAAAGCTTCAATGAGCTCTTCGTTGGTGAGCTTCGCCATGGTGTGGCGTCCTTCCTATAGGTGGTGCTTGGCGGCCTGGGCCGTTGCCTTCACACCGGAGTCTGATTTGAAAGAGAAGGTTAGTTCTCTTCGGTGGCTGCGGCTTCGGCCGGAGCTTCGGTCTCTGCTGCTTCTGCGGCCGGGGCTTCTTCAGCGGCGGGCGCTTCGGCAGCTGCCGGTGCACCGTTCTCTTCTTCAAGCTTGAGGCGCAGGGCGTCAATGATGCGTGCAGCAGCGGCAGCAGGAGCCTTGAGGATGCCTGCAACCTTGGCGAGCTGCAGCTCGCGGGACTCGAGTGCTGCCAGGGCAGCAACTTCGCTGGCGTTCAGTGCCTTGCCCTCGAAGTAACCGGTCTTGATAACCAGCTGCTTGTTGGTCTTGGCAAAATCCGTCAGGCTCTTGGCAGCTGCAACTGCGTCACCCTTGATGAACGCGATTGCAGTGGGGCCGGCGAGCTGACCGTCGAATGCTTCGACACCAGCTTCCTTGGCTGCAATTGCGGTCAGGGTGTTCTTGACGACCGCGAACTTGGTGTCCTGGCCGAGAGAAACACGCAGCTGCTTGAGCTGTGCAACGGTGAGCCCACGGTATTCGGTCAGGACAGCGGCGTTCGATTCCTTGAAATCGTTAGTGATCTCAGCTACTGCTGAAACCTTGGTAGGCGTTGCCATAACCCTCCTTCCGGGGATAGTGCCGGTGTTTCCGGGTCCCCGCTCAGGTGAGCTAAAACTAAAAACGCCCCGAGCAGATGCACGGGGCTTGGCTCGACACGGTCCATGACTGTGGAGCTTTACTTCGTTCACCTGCGCTGGCCGCCCTATGTTCAGGGTCCTTCGTCCGGAAACCCACTTGCTCTCCCGCACACGACTGCAGTATTGAGCAATGCTCAGGAGAGTGGATTTCCAACAACCGACGGTCTTTGGTAGTTCAAGCTTACGGGCAACGCCACCCGTACTCCAAATCGGTCTCCGGGACGGCTTCAGGCAGCAGGCGCGACTGGAGCAGGCACGTCTGCCGCCGGCGCCGGGCGCCGCACTGCAGCCTGCCAGCCGCCGGCGCCGGGCGCCGCACTGCAGCCTGCCAGCCGCCGGCGCCCTCAGCTGCTGCTCGGCCCGAAGTCCGGAAGGTCCTTCTGCCAGATCCCTGTGACGCCCGCAGTGGTGAAACCCAGCTGCTGGTTCACCTTGAGCAGATACCGGTTCTCCGGAGCGTTCCATGTGTAGATGACCCGGGCATCGGGGAATTGCTCGGTGAGGCGTTCCATGTTGGCCACCTTGATCAGCAGGCCCAGCTTGTTGCCGCGGTGTTCCTGCATCACCACCGTGTCGTCCTGGAACACCACGTCCTGCCGCTGGGAAAGCACGCTGATGGTGGTCAGCCCCACCAGCATGCCGGTGGCGATGTGTTCGACGGCGGTGACCACCGTGCGTCTTCCCTGCGCGATGGTGGCCTCTTCCGCCTCCCTGATCATGGCGCCGTCGAACACCAACTGCTCTTCGGTCCTTGAGGAGGGTGTGGTGTCTTCACCCGCCTGGTTTTCCAGCGCTGCCACGGATTCGAGCCACCGATCCGGGCATCTGTCGGTCCAGTGATGCAGTCGGTAGCGGCCCGCGTTGGCCTGCTCGGCTTCCTCCTCCAGCTCCGCTACCAGCTTGCTGTCCAGCGGCAGCAGGCACGAACTGAACTGCTCGATGTGCTGCAGCGTGTAGCCCGTCTTGCGGGCAAACTCCACCTCCCGGCTGCCCAGCGGCACAAAGCCCAGGCCCGAGCCGGGAACCAGCTGGTCGTCGATGGAGCTGCTCAGCGAGACGCCGGGATGATTGGTGTCGATCAGGATCATGGTCCGGCCTTCGCCCCGGGCAAACTGCTCCGCAGCCTCCAGCAGCTGGCGTCCCACGCCCTGGCGCTGGAACTCCGGCAGGATATCGAGCGTGAACTCCGCGAGGTCAAGGTTGTCGGCCAGGGGCAGGGCAATATCCACCGCGCCCACGATCTCGCCGTCGATCTTGGCCACGAGGATGACTTGGCGCTCGTAGGGATCGGCCAGTTCGAGGAGCTTTTCAAGCGGGGTGTAGGCGAGGTCGTCACTCCCCCACGTTTGCATCCGCACTTTGCGGCCAACTTCGACGGCGGCCAGGAAATCGGCGCTGTCGGGTCCGTCGAGGGAATCGGGAATCCAGAGTTGTTCGATCCGTACGTCTTGAGCCATAAAGGGCGTCATCCCAGTCGTTTCTGCCACTCACCTTCAAAGCCGGCGGGTTTGAATCAAAGCGAAATATTTATCGCCAGCATATGCCGGTTTTCGCTGGCGTTCCATGTAATGACCGGCCCGGCGTCCGGGCAGGCCAGTTGTTGCAGGCCCAACGGGCCTGCCGGATTCGGACGGCGGTCATGGCCAGGCCCGTTATAGCGTCTTCTGCCATTCGCCGTCGTACCCGGCAGGACGGAAGCCGAGGGCCACGTTAATGGCCAGCATGTGGTCGTTTTCGGCTGCATTATACGTGACGATGCGCTCCACGCGGGGATAACCGGTGAGCAGCCGGCGGATGTTGAGGATTTTGACGAGCATGCCCAGGCGGTGACCGCGGTGATGGCTGGCCACCAGCGTATCGTCCTGGTTGGCCAGCCAGGGTTTCGCGTCCGACACCTGAAGCACCGAATACGCGGCGAGCTCCCCGGTGCCGCGGTGGCGGGCGCCTGCCACGAGGGAGTCCAGGCCTGCCTGCTTCCACGTGTTCTCAACATGGCGGACCCGCGCCACGTCCCACGATTCGGCGTCGAAGCTCAATCCACCGGCCGGGGTGTCCGTGCTCATGCGCGACATCAGGACCGCCAGCTGGGCTGCGTACTCGTCGGGACAGCTGTCCGTCCAGTGCAGCAGCTCGTACTGCTCCCCGCCCTTGTACAGTGCGTCGCCTTCAAGCCCGGCCAGGTTGTCTTCAGCGGGCGGCAACGCCAAAGCGCTGAAGCGTTCCACCTGTTCGAGTTTGTAGCCCGCCTCCCGGGCGAAGCGGACCCCCCGAGCCTCCGCCGGCACCCCTCCGGTGCCCGTCGCCGGCTTGAGCAGCCCGGGATCGTCGACGTCGAAATCGGCCGGGTGCTCCGTGAAGGTCTGTAGTGTGGTGCAGCCGCGCGAGGCGGCCAATTCCTCGGCATGGTCCAGCAATGTGCGCCCGATGCCGCGCCCGGAGAACCCGGCCAGGACGTTCACGTGGAGCAGCGCGGTGCGGAGGTTCTCCTCGAGCCCGAAACGGATCCAGGACCGCCCCACCATGCGTCCGTCCACCCGCACGAAGAAGAGCCGCACCTGCGTGTAGGGGTTGTCGCGCCAGTTCTGGAGCCGGGCCTTTGCCGATGACGAACGGTCCGGGTTGCCCCACATCTCCAGCACCAGGGCATCGCTGAGGTCTCCGAATTCCAGGAACTCACCGGCATCCGGGGCGTCAATGGCCGCGGGCAGAAGCAAGGGTTCTACGAGGTACGGCGCTGTCTTCACGGGGACAGCCTAGCCGCCGCGGAGACAGCAGCATACGGAACCGGAGGGCAAACGCGGAAAGACCGCCCCGCAGATGCGGGACGGTCTTTCCTACGAACCTGGTGAGGATTAGACCTCGGTCAGGACCTTGGTGACGTTGGGGTCAACCGAGATGCCCGGGCCGAACGTGGTAGCCACGGTGGCCTTCTGGATGTAGCGGCCCTTGGAAGCGGACGGCTTCAGGCGAAGGACCTCTTCCAGTGCTGCTGCGTAGTTCTCGGCCAGCTTGAGGGCGTCGAACGAAACCTTGCCGATGATGAAGTGCAGGTTGGAGTGCTTGTCGACGCGGAAGTCGATCTTGCCACCCTTGATGTCATTGACGGCCTTGGTGACGTCGGGGGTCACGGTGCCCGTCTTCGGGTTCGGCATCAGGTTACGCGGACCCAGGACCTTACCGAGGCGGCCAACCTTGCCCATGAGGTCAGGGGTGGCGACGGCGGCGTCGAAGTCGGTCCAGCCGGCTGCGATCTTTTCGATCAGGTCATCGGAACCAACGAAGTCGGCGCCGGCAGCGATTGCTGCTTCGGCCTTGTCGCCCGTTGCGAAGACGAGGACGCGGGCAACCTTACCGGTGCCGTGCGGCAGGTTAACGGTGCCGCGGACCATCTGGTCAGCCTTACGCGGGTCTACACCCAGGCGGAAAGCGACCTCAACGGTGGCGTCGAACTTGGACGGGTTGGTGTCCTTGGCCAGCGTCACTGCCTCGAACGGCGCGTAGAACTTCTCCGCGTCGATCTTGGCGGCGGCTGCCTCATATGCTTTGCTGCGCTTTGCCATGCTGCTTATTCTCCTTGTGCAGTTGTGGTCTGCGGACCGCGCTGGGCCCTGCCACATGCGGACTCCGGCGTGGAATCCGCTTTTTATGTTTTGGTGGTGCCGGTCGCCCGGCGGTGCCGCCCGTCGTCGTGATCGGTTTACCGAACCCAACATCAGGCAGCAGGGAAATTAACCCTCGACGGTGATACCCATGGAGCGGGCGGTGCCGGCGATGATCTTCGCTGCGCCTTCGAGGCTCGTGGCGTTGAGGTCTTCCATCTTGGTGGAGGCGATCTCGTCGACCTGTGCCTGGGTCAGCTTGGCAACCTTGACGGTGTGCGGCGTAGCTGAGCCCTTGGCGACGCCTGCAGCCTTTTTGATGAGCTCTGCAGCCGGCGGGGTCTTGGTGATGAACGTGAACGAGCGGTCTTCGTAGACCGTGATTTCAACAGGAATAACGTTGCCGCGCTGGGCTTCCGTCGCAGCGTTGTACGCCTTGCAGAATTCCATGATGTTGACACCGTGCTGGCCAAGCGCAGGACCGATCGGCGGGGCCGGGTTGGCGGCACCTGCCTGGATCTGCAGCTTGATGAGGCCGGTGACCTTCTTCTTGGGAGCCAATGTAGGTCCTTCTCTCAAATACGTCCTGGGACACAGGAGCGTGCCTCAGGTTGGTGGCCGCCATGGCGAGGCGACCGGCCGCTTCGTGGCTGCTAAGCGGGCAGCCCCGGAACGAATTCTGTGGGTTGTACTAGATCTTGGTGACCTGGTTGAACGCCAGGGTGACCGGGGTCTCGCGTTCGAAGATGGACACCAGCACCACGAGGGTCTGCGAATCGATCTTGATCTCGGAGATCGTGGCGGGGAGGGTCTCGAACGGACCTTCCTTGACGATGACGGACTCGCCGACCTCGAAGTCGACGTCCACGGGAGTGGCGGCGTGCTTGACCGGCTTGCCCTTCTCAGCCTGCTCTTCTTCGAAGACCGGGGCGAGCATGGAGAAGACCTCGTCGAGGCGCAGCGGGACGGGGTTGTGGGCGTTGCCGACGAACCCGGTGACACCGGGGGTGTGCCGAACGGCACCCCATGAAGCATCCGTCAGGTCCATGCGGACGAGGACGTAGCCGGGAATGCGGACGCGGTTGATGACCTTGCGCTGGGCGTTCTTGATCTCCACGACTTCTTCCATGGGAACCTGGATTTCGAAGATGTAATCTTCCATGTCCAGGGTCTGGATGCGGGTCTCAAGGTTTGCCTTGACGCGGTTTTCGTAACCTGCGTAGGAGTGGATGACGTACCAGTCGCCCTCCTGGCGGCGCAGCTTGGCCTTGAACTCCTCAGCCGGATCGACGTCAGCCTTGGCGGCCGCGGCGGCCAGTGCGTCAGCCTCTTCGTCGGAGTCAGCGTCGGCTTCGCCCGTTTCGGCATCGTCAGCATCAGCGTCGGCGTCAGCGTCGGCTTCAGAGGAATCGTCGATGGAATCGGGCGCAGCGGACTCAACCTCGGACTCTTCCCCGGCTACCGCCGCGGCGTCTGTTGTGCTGTCCGTGGACCCATCCAGCTCAGTCTCAGTTACCTCGAGCTCCTGCTCAGACACTTGGTCTCCTGCTTCCTCATTGCTAAACATGCCTATTTAAATGGCTCAATTCCGCACACCCCGTGAATGCTTCCGGATTGCCGGTGCATTCCACGCAGTCTGCGGACGGATCGCCTTAGCGGTCCGCGGGGCCTGTGCCGCCGAAGACCCAGCTCACTCCGGTCCCGAAAGCCAGGTCCAGGACGGTAACGATGAGCATCATGATGATCACGAACACCAGCACCACGAGCGTGTAGTTGATCAGTTCCTTGCGGGTGGGTGCTACGACCTTCTTCAGTTCGCCGATGACCTGGCGGACGAAGAGTGCGATGCGAGCGAAGAAGCCTGCCTTAGCGGCATTCTTGGCGGGGCGGCCCTTGGAGCTGCTTGCAGCCGTTTCGGTCACCTGGTCCTCACTCATCCTCGCAAAGTCGGATACCCGGCTCTGAACTGAACCATGGTTGCTGCGCAGGCTCCGGCTCATCGCCGGAACCGCTTGCGCAGGGCAGACAGGACTCGAACCTGCAACCTGCGGTTTTGGAGACCGCTGCGCTACCAATTGCGCCACTACCCTATGGATCGAAAACCAATCACACCACACTTCCCGCAGACTTCACGGGGCGCAGGCCATCATCGTGTTTTCAACACCGGAGAACTAGTCTACGCAACAACTGCGCTTACGTCGAACCAGCCTCATTTCGGACCTTCGTTGCCGCTGCCGGAAGCTGCTGACCGGGACACGGTCACATTCCTTGCCGTCACGCTGAACGATCCGCTGAACAGCATAGAGTAGATCTCGTCGAATCCCACAACCAGCCATCGAGCTGCAAGCGAAGAATGGACCCCGCCATGCCTGCCGCCCGCGTTTCCCAACGCATTTCCGCTATCGCCGAATCCGCCACCCTTGCCGTTGATGCCAAGGCCAAGGCACTCAAGGCAGCCGGACGGCCGGTCATCGGCTTCGGCGCCGGGGAACCCGACTTCCCGACGCCCGGCTACATTGTGCAGGCCGCCATTGAGGCCGCTAGCCAGCCCAAGTACCACCGCTATTCCCCCGCCGGAGGCCTGCCGGAGCTCAAGCAGGCAATTGCCGAGAAGACACTCCGGGACTCCGGCTACAAGGCCGATGCCTCCCAGGTTTTGGTGACCAACGGCGGCAAGCAGGCGGTCTACAACACCTTCGCCACACTGGTCGATCCGGGCGACGAAGTCATTGTCCCCACCCCGTTCTGGACCACGTACCCCGAGGCCATCCGACTTGCTGGCGGCGTGCCGGTGGAGGTTTTCGCCGGCCCCGAGCAGGACTACCTCGTCACCGTGGAGCAGCTTGAGGCCGCGCTCACCGAGCGCACCAAAATTCTGCTGTTCGTCTCGCCGTCCAACCCCACGGGCTCGGTGTACTCCCCCGCACAGGTCCGCGAAATCGGCCTCTGGGCAGCCTCCAAGGGTCTGTGGGTGGTCACGGACGAAATCTACGAACACCTGACCTACGACAACGTTCCCTTCACGTCCATTGCCACGGCCGTCCCCGAACTCGGCGACAAGGTGGTCATCCTCAACGGCGTCGCCAAGACCTATGCCATGACCGGCTGGCGGGTGGGCTGGATGATCGGTCCGGCGGACGTGATCAAGGCGGCCACGAACCTGCAGTCCCACGCCACGTCCAACGTTTCCAACATCCCGCAGATTGCTGCCCTCGCGGCCGTCTCCGGCCCGCTTACCGCGGTGGATGAGATGAAGGTCGCCTTCGACCGCCGCCGCAAGGCGATTGTTGCCGGCCTGAACGCGATCGACGGCGTCGAATGCCCGACGCCGACCGGCGCCTTCTACGTCTACGCGGACGTCCGCGGCCTGCTGGGCAAGGAATTTGAGACCGCGAACGGAACCGCCCGCCCGCAGACGTCCGCCGAACTGGCCGCGCTCATCCTGGACGAGGTAGAAGTTGCCGTCGTTCCGGGCGAGGCGTTCGGCCCCTCGGGATACCTGCGTCTCTCCTACGCACTGGGCGACGACGACCTCGCCACCGGCGTGGCCCGGCTGCAGGGCTTCCTGGGCAAGGCCAAGTAGGCACGCTCTCTCACTTTTCGCAGAAGAACCCCCAACGCTCTCTCACCAAGTGAGAGAGCGTTGGGGGTTTAACGGCAGGAAGTGCGAGAGGGTTTGCGTACGGGCGGCGAAAAGTGAGAGAGCGTCCGGGGTGCGGGCTAGAGGAGCCGGCGCTCGGCTGCCCACTTGGTCAGTTCATGGCGGCTGGAAAGCTGCAGTTTCCGGAGCACGGCGGAGACGTGGGTCTCCACGGTCTTGATCGAGATGAAGAGTTCCTTGGCCACTTCCTTGTAGCTGTAGCCCCGTGCGATGAGCCGCATGACTTCCAGTTCACGGGCGGAAAGGCGGTCCAGTTCGTCGTCGGCGATATCCGCCGGGGCCGTGCCGAACGCATCCAGGACGAACCCGGCCAGCCGCGGCGAGAAGACGGCATCGCCGCCGGCCACACGCAGTACCGCGTCGGTGATTTCCGTGCCGGAGATGCTCTTGGTAACGTACCCCCGGGCGCCGGCACGGATGACCGACACGACGTCTTCCGCGGCGTCCGATACGCTCAGGGCCAGGAAACGGGTGCCGGACAGCAGGGCCGCCGAGCCGGCGATCACCTCTCGCCCCCCGCCGCCAAGCCCTCCGGGCAGGTGCACGTCCAGCAGGACCACCTCGGGCCGGGTCTGCGCAATCACGGCGATGGCCTGCTCCACCGTTCCGGCTTCGCCCACCACAACCACCCGGGCGTCCAGGTCCGCTTTGAGTCCCGAGCGGAAGATGGCGTGGTCGTCCACGATGACCACGCGGATCGCCTGGGCGCCCCCTGCCTGCGCGTCCCCTGTGCCGATGTTGTTCACGACTTTCCCTCTCCGTTGTCCGCGGCGTCGGAAGGAAGCCTGAGCCGCACTTCCGTACCGTCCGCGCTGCTGCTGATGACGGCCGAGCCGCCGTGGCGTTTCATCCGCCCGACGATCGATTCCCGCACCCCCATACGGTCGGCAGGAACCGACTGCGGGTCAAAGCCCGGCCCGCGGTCCTTGACGAAAACTTCCGCGCCGCCGTCGGCCACTTCCAGGTAGACCGATACGGCGCCGCCGCCGTGGCGGGACGCGTTCACCATGGCTTCACGGCTTGCCTGCACCAGGGCCTCGTGCCGTTCGGTCATGGCGGTATCTCCCACACTGACCACGTCGACGGCGTTGCCCAGGGAGTCCTCCACCTCCGCGGCGGCAGCTTTGATGCGCTCCGAGAGCTGCCCGGCCTCCTTGCCGGGGTCCCGGTACAGCCAGCCCCGGAGCTCCCGCTCCTGAGCGCGGGCCAGCCGTACGACGTCGTGTTCGTTGCCGGCGCGCCGCTGGATCAGCGCGAGCGTTTGCAGGACGGAGTCGTGCAGGTGCGCTGCGATCTCGGCCCGTTCGGTGGCGCGGACCCTGCCCGCACGCTCGGTTTCCAGGTCCCGCCAGAACTTCAGGCCCCACGGGAGCAGCACCAGGGCAACCCCGCCGAGGACAGCAACGGAGGCGAGGAGCGCCAGCCAGGTCTGCTCCCAGGAGCCGGAGCCGGACACCATCACCAGCACGCCGGCCACCACCAGGGCCAGCCCTGCCCCGAGCCTGGCCCAGCCGCCGGCCTGGTCCGCCTTGGTCTTGTCAACGAGACCGGCCCGACGGGTTTCATCCAACTGCATCCACGCGATGGCCGCACCGCCAAGAATGGCCGCAGCGGGGATGAGGGTGCCCAGCGGAACGTCGACGCCCAGCATCCGTGCGGTCAGGATTCCACCGGCCAGCAGCAGGCCAGCGCCCAGCAGGATCTCCTTGCCGTACGGCATGCGCCGGAAACGGAACCACGGCGAACCGGCCGCCGCCGTGTTGGAGCCGACGGCGGGTCCCGCGGCGGGTCCCGCGGCGGGTCCGGAACCCGGCTGCCACGGCGGTGAGCCCTGGCCGGGCATGCCGGCCATGGGGATGTCGGTTCCGGGCATGCCGGTTCCGGAGGTGCCTTGCCCGGGCATGCCGGTTCCGGGCGTGCCGGTTCCGGAGGTGCCTTGCCCGGGCATGCCGGTTCCGGGAACACCGGGGAGCGTTGAGGCGCCGGGAAGCGGCGCCGCGGCCGGGTTGGTTACTCCCGCTGGAAATGGGGCGGCAGGAAATGGGCCGGCGACAAAGTCCGGCGGAACCGGCAGCGGCCCCGGTGCACTGACGGCCGGGGCGATGGGCGACGCCGGGCGCCGGGCGTTCCGCTTCGCGTTCTCGTCCGCTGTGGGGACCATGATCCAGAGCCATGCGTAGAACGCAAGCCCTGCACCCCCTGCGAGCGCGGCCACCACCATGCCGATCCGGACCATCCGCACCGGCAAGCCCAAGTGGATGGCGAGGCCCGCGCACACGCCGGCAATCACGCGATCGCTGCTGCGCACCAGCGGAGGGCGGGAGAAGGCCGTTGTCATGTGTCAATCCAAACACGGATCAGGGTTCCGTACGCCTGGTTTCGGCATGAACCGGGGGTCACTCAGGGGAAGCTCAGGGTGTTCCCCAATAGAGCGCGGGCGCTGCAGACGGCAGGATCGAAGTATGAACTCGCACAATGCACACCCAGACGAAGATCCGCTGCCGTCGGGCAGCCACGGTTCCGCCGACTCAGCTGAAGCCAAGCCCGACGAGGGCACCGAGTCAGTCAGTGGCGCCTCAGCCCCTGACGGCACCGCTTCAGCCCAGGATGCCACCTACCCGGGGCAGGGCAACTCCCCCGCCGACTCCGACGCACCGCCGCTCTATCCGAATGCGCAATACCCGAACGCCCAATCCGCGAATGCTCCACACGGCTACCCGCAGTCCCAGCCCCAGAACTTCTTCAACTGGGTTCGGGGACACGGAATCCGGCGCGGGCGTGACCGCTGGATCGGCGGCGTCGCCAGCGGCATCGCCCACAGGCTGGGCGTCGATCCGCTGATAGTGCGCGGTGTCTTCATTGTTCTCTCGATTTTCGCCGGCATCGGCGTGCTGCTGTACGGCGTGGCCTGGGCACTCCTGCCCGAACCCGATGGCCGCATACACGTCCAGGAGGCTGGTGCGGGCCGATGGTCAACAGGCATGACCGGCGCCCTCATCACCACGGTGATCGGCTTTCCCAGCCTGGGCGGCGGCTTCTGGGGCTGGGAGCGGAACGGCTTCGGCGGTTTCCTCTGGACGGCCTTCTGGATAGCAGGGGCCAGCTACCTCATCTACTACCTTTCGCAGCGCGATAAAACCAGGAACGGAGCGCCGATCATGAACACCAGCGCCGCAGCCGGCGCAGCAGCCGGCGGAACCGCTTTCGCCGCCACGTCGCCGGCCGGCGCCCCTTACACAAGCGGCGCCTACACCGGTGGCACTTACGCCAGTGGCTCGTACGACGTCGGGACGTCCGGCTCGCACGGTTACGGCCCCTACGCAGACCCCGGCACCTCCGCACCCGGCCAGTTTGGCCCCTCGGGACCTAATCCTCCCTACGGCCCCAGCCAGCCGTACGGCGGCTACGGCGGTCCGTCCGCCCCGGCACCCAAGGCACCGAACATGGGCCCCGGCGCCCCGGCGGTCGCGGTGACGGCCGGCCTTGCCCTCCTGGTGGGCGGCGGGATCAAGGCCCTGGAGGCCCTCAACGTCACCAACCTCGGGGATGCCACCAACGCAGTGGTGTGGGCCAGCGGCGCAGCAGTCCTGGGCCTTGGCATCCTGATCTCAGGCCTCAGGGGCAGGACCTCGGGCGTCCTCGGATTCTTTGCAGTGGTGGCACTCATCATCGGCGGCATCTTCAACGTGGTGCCCAACGGTGACCGGTTCCGCTTCCAGGATGCCAACTGGAACCCTGTCAGCATCGAGCAGGCGAGGGAAGGTTTTGACATCACCGGTGGCAGTGGAACTGCTGACCTGACAATGCTGAATCTCACACCTCCCCTGGGCACCGACGTCGTAATTCCCATGGACGTCACGGCCAGCAACCTGACCGTCGTTATCCCGGACACGGTTCCCGTGGAGATCCGGGCTGACATGACCATGGGCAACCTCAACGACGGCTCGCAGAACCACGGGGGCATGACGAACCAGCAGAGCAACTACAACACGGAGAAGCCGGGTGCCGCCCTCGTCCTCGAAATCGACGGCACCATGAGCAACATCACCATCCGGGAAGGAAACTGACATGAGCAGCTACGAACCTGCTCCGGACACAGGTCCGCAGGCAAAATCACAGGCAAACTCGCAGGCGAAGGCCGCAGCTGCCGAACCGGCACACAGCTCGGGAGCAAGGCACGGCGGTCCGTCGCCGGCACGGGTGGGCACAGTGGTCTGGGGCCTGGTCGTCCTCGCCCTGGCCGCACTGATCATCATCGCCCAGCTCGGCATCGTGGCCCTGAACGGAACCTACGTGCTGATCGGCCTGATGCTCGGAGCCGGCGCCGCACTGGTGGTTGGCGGGCTCCTTTCAGCCCGCGGACGTGACAAAGAATCAACAACAGGGAAGTCTTAGGGCATGGATAAGTTCTTCAGCATCGTCAGGGGCTTTGGCCTGAAGCGCGGACCGCAGCGGTGGCTGGGCGGCGTGTGCGGGGGCATCGCCGCGAAACTCAACGTGGACGTCGCTTTCGTCCGGATCGCGTTCCTCCTGCTGAGCCTCCTGCCGGGTCCCGCCTTCGTGTTCTACGTGGCGGCGTGGCTAATCCTCCCGGACCAGCGGAACGCCATCATCCTCCAGTCCTTCCTGGACAAACGATCAATCAACGGATCCTGACCGTTAGGTCCCGCAGGCCCCTGCTCTCCGGAGCGGGGGCCTTTCGTCTGCCATGAAACGGTGCCGTTTGTAACCGGTTTGTGTCGTAACCCACACTCAGCACTAGAATCTAGGGTGAGCTCAGCGTGGCGCTCTGCCTGTACACCCTCTCACCAGGATTTGAGCCGAGACATGAAAATTGGAATTCTCACCAGCGGCGGCGACTGCCCCGGACTGAACGCCGTAATCCGCGGCGCCGTCCTCAAGGGGATCGCCATCCACGGCCACGAATTCGTAGGATTCCTCGACGGCTGGCGCGGCGTCGTCGAGGGCGATGTGATTGACATTCCCCGCACCATGGTCCGCGGCATCGCGAAGCAGGGTGGCACCATCCTGGGAACATCGCGGACCAACCCCTTCGAAAACAACGGCGGCCCCGAGGTCATCAAGGGCCACATGGACCGGCTCGGCATCGATGCGATCATCGCCATTGGCGGCGAAGGAACGCTGGCCGCCGCCAAGCGGCTGACCGACGCCGGCCTGAAGATCGTCGGCGTGCCCAAGACCGTGGACAACGACCTTGACGCCACCGACTACACCTTCGGCTTCGACACCGCAGTCCAGATCGCCACCGAGGCCATCGACCGGCTCCGCACCACCGGTGAATCGCACCACCGCTGCATGATCGCCGAGGTCATGGGCCGTCACGTGGGCTGGATCGCCCTGCACGCCGGCATGGCGTCGGGCGCGCACGCGATCCTCATTCCGGAGCAGAAAGCCTCCATGGAGCAGATCACCGAGTGGGTGCAGGAAGCCCACGCGCGTGGCCGTGCACCCCTGGTGGTTGTGGCCGAGGGCTTTGTGCCGGAGGGCCAGGAAACACCGCACTCAGAGCGCGGACTGGACACCTTCGGACGCCCGCGCCTGGGCGGCATCGCCGAGATGCTGGCCCCCGAACTCGAGGCACGGACCGGCATCGAGACGCGCGCAACTGTCCTAGGCCACATCCAGCGCGGCGGCGTCCCGTCTGCGTTCGACCGTGTCCTGGCAACTCGCCTGGGCATGGCTGCCATCGACTCCGTGGTGGACCAGCGCTGGGGCACCATGGTCTCGCTCAACGGCACGGACATTGTGCACGTCGGCTTCGACGCCGCCCTGGGCAACCTCAAGTGCGTTCCGCAGGACCGCTACGACGAGGCCGCAGTCCTCTTCGGCTAGGCCACTCTCGCGCGAACGGACACTTGGCGCCCCTTCGGGCGGCGCCAGGTGTCCGTTCGCGCTTCGGGAAGGGCCGCAAGTGTCCGTTCGCGCTTCGGGAAGGGCCCCAAGTGTCCGTTCGCGCTTCCCTCCGCTGGGCAGGGTCTCCGCTGGGTAGGGTGGAGGCATGACTCTCGACTCCGGTTCCGCAGACATCATCCAGCTGGCATGGGCCCGCCGCCTGGGCCTCGATGACGGAGCGTTTGCCGAGGCGCGGAAGCTCGACGCCGAGACTGCCGTCTCGGGGACCGGCTCACTTCCGCCGGGTGCCCGGCTCACCCGCGCGGACGAATCCCGGAAGTCAGTGGATTTTGTCCGGCTGTTCGGCGCATCGGCCCTTGTGGGGCCACAGTGGGCCCTGGACGCCGCCGAGGGCATTGCGGATGAGGAACTCGCCCAGCACGTGACGCTGTTGACCATCACACGGCAGCATGGCGGTCACGGGCAGGGTGCGGCCGCCCTCTTCTTCGCCGACGATCTCCCGCTGCTGCAGCCAGCCGAGAAACTTACGGTCTCGCACGGAAATCCCGAGGCCATCGAACTGGAAGGCATGTGTCCTCCCGACGACGTCAACGAGGTGGGGTTGTCCGACCTCGAACACCGGTTCACCATCATGCGCGATGACAACGGGCGCAAGGTTCCGGTGGCCTGCGGCGCCTACACGGAGTGGGAAGGAATCCTCGCCCACATGGGGGTTCTCGTGGATCCTGACTGGCGCCGCCGGGGACTCGGCTCGCTGGCGGCGTCCATTGCCGCACACGAGGCGCTCGCAGCCGGACTTACCCTGCAGTGGCGATCG
Organism: Arthrobacter oryzae; assembly: GCF_031454875.1. Taxonomy (GTDB): domain Bacteria; phylum Actinomycetota; class Actinomycetes; order Actinomycetales; family Micrococcaceae; genus Arthrobacter; species Arthrobacter oryzae_D. The sequence goes on along the minus strand of NZ_JAVDRQ010000002.1, from coordinate 331,957 downwards.
GACGTCAGCAACAAGGGCGCCCTGGCAATCGCCCGCAGCCTCGGATTCGCCACGGGCGGCATCCACACCACGGTCCTGCTGGGCTGACCGGCAGGGTCAGCCCGGCTGGTTTAGCCGGCAGGGTCAGGCGGACTTGGCCTGCGCCGATTCTGCCGGTTCGGTGTTGAATGGCGGGACCGCGGGGCCGCCCCAGTTTTCCACCGGCTTCGGCTTGGCGAAGAACAGCGCCACGGCCGCGCCGAGCACAATCACTGCCGCCGGCAGCATGATGGACTGTCCCATCGCCGTCGAGAATCCTTCATGGAGCGCCTCGGGAAGCTGGCCGCCGAAACTCAGGCCGGCTTCCCCCGAGGCACCGCCGGCCGCCGCCGGAAGCTCCTCGGCCAGCCGGGCCTGCATCAGCACGGCAATGGCCGCGCTGCCCAGCACGGCGCCGATCTGGCGGGTGGTGTTGTAGACCCCGGCGCCCGCGCCGGCCTGGCGGGGCGGCAGGTTGCGCGTGGCCGTAGAGCTGAGCGGCGCCCAGATACCCGCGTTGGCGAAACCGAGGACGGCGCTCGGCAGCAGGAAGAGCCAGATCGGCGTGTCCGGGTGCATCAGCGCCGAATTCCAGAAGAGCGCCACGGCCATCAGCGCCAGGCCCCCGGCGGTGATGTATTTCGGGTTGACGCGGTCGATGATCTTGCCGACCACCGGCGCCAGCCCGCCCGAAATCAGCGCCATCGGGATCATCATCAGGGCCGACTGCGTGGGAGTCAGGCCGCGGACCATCTGGTAGTAGAAAATCAGCGGCAGGCCGAAGGCCGTCACAGTGAAGCCCACGGTGGTGATGCCCAGGTTGGCGAGCGAGAAGTTGCGGTCCCCGAACAGCGAAAGCGGCAGGAGCGGCTCGCCCTTGTTGAACCGCTGCCACAGGACGAACCCCACCAGCACCACAAGACCGGCGATGATCAGGCTCCAGACGGTAATGGGGCCGGTGATGGTGCCCCAGTTGTACGTTTCGCCTTCCTGGATGCCGAACACGAGCAGGAAGAGCCCGACGGCGCTGAGCAGCACGCCGGGGATGTCGAACTTGTGCGGATGCGTGGTCAGCGAAGGAACAAAGCGCAGGGCCAGGAAGAAGCCGGCGATGCCGACGGGCACATTGATGAAGAAGATCCATTCCCAGCCCAGGCCGTCCACCAGGACACCGCCGAGGATCGGTCCCACGAGAGTGGCGACGCCGGCTGTGGCACCCCAAATACCCATGGCTGCGCCGCGCCGGTCCGGCCGGAAGATCCGGGTGATGACCGCCATGGTCTGCGGGGTCATGATTGCAGCACCGAAGCCCTGGACCACCCGGGCAAGGATCAGCGTCTGGACATCGCCGGACAGGCCGCACCAGAGGGACGCGAGGGTAAACACCACAAGGCCCGTCAGGTAGAGCCTTTTGGGCCCGAACCTGTCGCCCAGCCGTCCGGTGATCAGCAATGGCACCGCGTAGGCCAGCAGGTAGGCGCTGGTCACCCAGATGACGGAGTTGATGTCGGCGTTAAGGCCTTCCATGATCCGCGGGTTGGCCACCGAGACGATGGTGGTGTCGATCAGGATCATGAAGAAGCCGATCACCAGGGACCAAAGCGCCGGCCACGGCCTGGCTACGTTTTCCATATGAATCCTTCGGGTGTGGTTGTGGTATGTTCCGCTACCACGGGAGTTTCCCGGAGCGGAGCTGGTCCTGCAGGCTGCGAATCCAGCCCATTTCAGACTTCAGCATGGCCTGTTGGTACTCGAGGTCGATCCAGTACTTGCGTGCCACCTCTTTTTTCAGCACCGCCGCCTCCCCTCTCTGCAGGAACTCCAGCTGCTCCTGCAGCAGCAGCAGCCGGCGGTCCAGCAGATCGACTACGAGGGTGGCGGGAAGGTTGTACGCCTCGGCGATGGCCAGCGGGAAGGACGGATATTCGTTGAGCGGTTCGGCGAGCATGTCCTGCAGGCGCGCCGTCAGGGCTTCCCGACCCGCGGGCGTGATCCGGTACGTGGTCCGTTCCGGCCGGTTGCCCTCCCGGTCCGTTCCGGCTGTTTCCACCAGGCCACGATCCTCCAGCCTGCCCACGGCATGGTAGAGCGTGCCGGGACGCACCTTGACCAGACGGTCTTCATGCCTGGCCATCAGGAGCTGGTACATCTCGTATGGGTGCATCGGCTCCTCAACCAGCAAGGAGAGGGCAGAGATGCCGAGCGGCGTCAGCGGAGCGGATCGGGGCATTGGTTCCGGTCCTTCCCCGCAATTTTGAGCGCACGTTCCAAATATTCCGCTTCAACTATTCCACATGGAATATTACGGTGCAAGAAAGCCCGCGGGCCTTAAGGCCTGCGGGCGTCCTGGAGGGGCCGTCAGCGCAGGAGAGCCTGGATGTCGGTCCGGGCGAACATCTCTGCGGCTGCACGTGCCGAGGGCGTCCCGGCGTCCGGGTCCGCCCCTGCGCCCAGAAGCACTTCTGCCACGTCCGTGTAACCCTTAAAGGCTGCCCCCGCCAGCGGCGTCTGCCCGCGGTCGTTGACGGCGTTCGCGTCCGCGCCGTGCTGCAGGAGCAGCTGAACCGCGGGGGCGTGGCCGTGGTAGGCCGCCAGCATCAGGAGCGAGTCCCCGGCTGCGTTGGTCATGTTTGCCGGCGCCCCGGCGTCGAGGTAGCTGCCCAGCAGTGCGGCATCGCCCTGCCGTGCCGCGTCGAAGAGCGCATGGGCCAAAGCGAGGGTTTCGTCGTCAGGGCCGGACGCGGGGTTGTGCCCTGAGGCGGTGTGCCCTGAGGCGTTGTCCCCTAGGTTGTCTGTCATCGGTGTGTTCCCTTCAGGAATCCGGTCTGCCGGCCAACCACCTGGCCCGCGTCGGGAGCCACAATGACTTCCTGCGCGGCCGTGTATGGTTCGTCGCCGTCTACGACCGTCAGTATTTCATCCGGGGAGACCGAACGCTTTATGACTGCCAGCGCGACGGGGCCCATTTCGTAATGCTGGACTACGGAGGTCACTGTTCCCACTTTCCGCTCCCCCAGGCGCACCTCGCTGCCCACGGCGGGGAGGGTGTGCTGGGAGCCGTCCAGCTGGAGGAAGACCAGGCGCCGCGGCGGGTGCCCCAGGTTGTGCACGCGCGCGATGGTCTCCTGGCCCTTGTAGCACCCCTTTGTCAGGTGGACGGCGGTGCGCAGGAGGTCCAGTTCGTGGGGGATGGTCTTGTCGTCGGTTTCAGCACCGAGGCGGGGGCGCCACGCGGCGACGCGGAGTGCTTCCGCGGCCCAGGCGCCGGCAAGGGGCCGGTCACCCACGGTCGCTTCAAGCTCCGCGGCCGGCACCAGGTATTCGAACCACGGCCGCTCAAGGCCCGGGTGGGAATCTTCACCGACCACGGAGTAGGCGTAACCGCCGGCGGCTACGTGGGGCCAGGGGTCTTCCCACACCAGCAGGCCCGACCACTCCTCCACCTGCTTGGTGCTCCCCAAGACAGCCCATTCGTCGGACACGTCCGCAATCTCCACACGGAGCATAAACTTCATGCGGTTCAGCCACTCCGCCAGCGGCGCCGCTTCGGCGGCCTCCACAATCAGCCAGGTGGTCCCGCCGTCGTCAATCACCCGCGCGTCGAATTCAATGCGGCCCTGAATGCTGAGCAGCAGCAGTTCGCTGGACTCCCCCGGAGCAAGATTGGTGACCTGCTGGGAGGACAGTGTATTGAGCCAGCTCAAGCGGTCCGGACCGGAGACGGTGACAACGCCCCGGTGTGAAAGGTCGACGACGGCGGTTCCGGCCGCCAGCGCCCGCTGCTCCCGCAGCGGCTCACCGTAATGCGACGCGACGCCGGAGTCCGCACCGCCGGCCTCGACGGCGCCAGGGCGCGACAACAGGGGGCTCTTGGTAGTCATATGAAGGGAACATCCTTTGGTGGGCAGGTATTCCGGCGCCGGCTTGCCCGGCTCCGGAAATCGGTGGCGTGAGCGGGGGGTTAGCGGTATTCGGGGTTTTCGAAGTCGAACCGGGTACCGGCCTTCCAATCCTCCGGCAGGTTGCCGTAGGCCGGAATCCCGCCCGCATCCTTGAGTATTCGCGCAAAGTGCAGCAGGTTCCATGTCATGAACGTCGTGTTGCGGTTGGTGAAGTCGCTCTCCGGCCCTCCCGAGCCCTCATCCAGGTAGCTCGGACCCGGCCCTACCGGTCCGATCCATCCTGCATCAGCCTGTGGAGGAATGGTGAAGCCGACGTGCTGGAGGCTGTAGAGGATGTTCATGGAGCAATGCTTGATGCCGTCCTCGTTGCCGGTGATGAGGCAGCCGCCCACCTTGGGGTAGAAGGCCCATTGGCCCTTCTCGTTCAGTTCCCCGGAGTGCGCATAGAGGCGTTCGATCAGCTTCTTGGTCTGGGAGGAGTTGTCGCCGAGCCAGATGGGTCCGGCCACCACCACGATGTCCGCCTCCCTGACCGCGGGGTACAGTTCCGGCCACTCGTCGGTGGCCCAGCCGTGCTGGCGCATGTCCGGGTAAACCCCGCTGGCGATATCGTGATCGACGGTCCGGATCACCCGGGTGGTGACGCCCTGTTTTTCCATGATGAGGCGGCTGACCTCAATCAGGCCCTCAGTGTTGCTCGTCGCCGGAGACTTCTTGAGGGTGCCGTTGAAGAAGACGGCTTTGAGATCGCCATAGTCTGCGCTCTTCCCGGGGCCTGGCTGCCGGCTGTTCACGGTCTTGCTCCCTGCACTCGTTGCGGACAACAAAAATCAGTGAGACCTGTCGACTGGGCAGGCCCGGTGATCCTGCGGAGTCTTGCCCTGCGGCGCCTTGCTTTACTGCGCCTTGCTTTACTGCGCCTTGGCCTACGGGACCTTGCTGAGGATGGCCGAAGCGTGTGCTTCCAGCCCGCCGCCCGGTGTGGAGCCCTTACCGGTGGCCACATCCCAGCGCCAGAGAAGCTTTCCCTCCACCAGGCCGAAAATCCGCGTCGCTGCGGTGTACTCCTTCGAGTGGCTCCCGCGCATCACCATGTCGGTGCTCAGCTGGATTTGGGGACCTTTAATCTGCCCGTAGTAAAGCTCCGAAATGCCGCCGGGGTGCGAAACGGAGACGGAGATGTCGAAGCCGCCGTCGCTGTTTCGCAACGCCTCGACTTCGTCGGCGCTCTTCAGGACGGGAACGATGTCCGCCGGGATCAGCCCAGGCCCGCCGTCTTCCTCGCGCTGCTTCCGCTCCAGCGCCCAAAAACCGGTTTCGACCGTCAGTGGCCGCAGCTTGGTGCCTTCGTCATCGGTCAGCCAGCTCTCAGCACGGTACTGAAGGTACGGCAGGCCGTTGTGGGTGAAGGAGACGTGCTGGAAGAAGTGCTCGGAATCCTCCTCGCCGGCTCCCAGCCGTCCGCTGCCCTCCCACTCACCAATGAGCCAGGACAACGGGACGAGCTCGGGAGTGAGGTCTGTAGGAATTTCGATCGGCACAGCAACTACCTCTGCAGACTAGCTCTGGACTGGTATTACTTCTGGCCCTTGAACAGGCGGTAAACCACAAAACCCGCGAACCAGGCCATCGACAGGCTGGCAATGCCAAGCAGGACAAGGAAGAAGATCTCAAATGCAAGTACGGACATGATGCCATCCTAACGCGTTAGTAGATGAGTAGTTTGTCTATGAAGTAGGCGAGCGAACCCACCGCCGCCACGGGTGCGAGGCCCATGCCAAGGGCAGCGGGAATGTTAATCTCATCCCCGCGGAGTATAACCAGTCTGCGCAGGCTGACCAGAACCGCGCCCACCACAATCCCCACCACAGCGGCGGGTATTACGGCGATGTTAGAGAAGATCAGGCCGGCCAGCGGAGCAGTGAGACCCGCCAGCACGATGCCCAGCGGGGCCACGATCCGGTCGGGCCAGCGGATGAGGCCGGCCAGCAAGGCAAACGCCGCGCTGATGCCGGCAACGAGCAGCATTTCCTTGACTCCATTGAACCTGGACGCGGCAATCCATCCTGCGCCGAGACAGGACAGCAGCACACCGGCGCTTGAGCCGAGTGTCGACTCCAGCCGCTGGGCCTGGCCGGTGCCCCGCAGCAGCTGCATCAGGAATACAGCCATGACACCTGCGGCGATGAAGGCCGGGGTCCAGTCGAGGAAGGCCGGGGCCGGGGCATAAGTGGCAGCCACGGCTGCGCCCGCACCGGGAAGCCCGATGATTGCCGCGAGCGTCTTTTTGGCGGGAATGCCCAGGAAATGGGGCCAGCCGATTCCGACGGCCAAGGCCACCAGGATGGCAACGCCGAGCAAAACTTCCGGCGAGGTGTAGGCCCCGCCGACGAAGACAGCAAGCCCGGCAAGCCCGATGGTTCCTATGGTCCACGGCTTCACTGTTTACCCGCGCTCACTCTCTGCTGACGTCACCTTCGCTGCGTCCAATCCTGCCCTATGTGACCTGCTTATGTCGCAAAACGTGAACTGAAAGCGGCCGGATCAGTGTCCGCGAAGGGGCAATTAGGTATACTCATAGCTCAGCTACGCTTCCTTCGGAGGACGCGGTCCCTGCCGGAATTCCGGCTGGCCACTCCCGACGCGGGCAGCCAGTACCGGCCGGTGAAAGCCCGGTTCAGACGCCCAATGATGCGCGGACAGCCCCTTGGAGGAACAATGTCGCACATCCTGCTACTGACGAACAGCACCGGATCCTCGGTGGACATCCTGCCTGCCTTGGAACTGCTGAATCACAGGGTGCACATCCTGCCGGCTGAGCCAACAGCCCTGCTGGAAACCGACCCGTGCGATGTGGTGCTGCTGGACGCCCGCAAGGATCTGGTGGGAGCACGGTCCCTGACGCAGCTGCTCAAGGCCACCGGGCTAAGCGCGCCCCTGATGCTGATCCTCACGGAAGGCGGCATGGCTGCGGTCTCCTCGGCCTGGGCCGTGGATGACATCCTGCTGGACTCGGCGGGTCCGGCTGAAGTCGAAGCAAGGATCCGGCTCTCCGTTGCACGTGCCGTGCCGGAGAAAGAGGACCTTCCCACCGAAATCCGCGCCGCCGGCGTCGTCATCGACGAAGCCAGCTATACGGCCAGGGTCAACGGTGCTCCCCTGAACCTGACCTTCAAGGAATTCGAACTCCTGAAGTACCTTGCGCAGCACCCGGGCCGGGTTTTCACCCGCCAGCAGCTGCTCACGGAAGTGTGGGGCTATGACTACTACGGCGGCACCCGCACCGTGGACGTCCACGTCAGGCGGCTGCGGGCCAAGCTGGGCGCCGACCACGAAAACCTGATCAGCACTGTCCGCAACGTCGGCTACCGCCTGACCCTGGTTCGACAGCCCGAGGAAGAACTGACGGAGGCGTAGCCGCCCCAGCCGGCAGCGCCTGGCTGCGGATCGGCGTCCCCCGTAAATCATGGAAACGAAGAAGCCCCGGACCATCGGTCCGGGGCTTCTTGTTGGGCTTTTACGCCGATAGTGGAGGACATACGGGTCGAACGTATCGAGGCCACCCCAGTGGTGGATCCCCCTCAAATCCCTGCTTCAGGAAGCCGGAACAGGTAACGACTATACGGGGCGGATCCCTTCGCATCAAATCGGCCCTAATCCCTCACCGGGCCGGACGGGACGTATAGCCTTTACTCCATGAGTCCTGTGCATCCCGAAAACTGGCCCGTGCTAGTCATCAAAGGCGAAGTGGATGAGGAGGTGCTGAGGGATTTCACCGCCCTCGCCGCGGCCGCCGAAGAGTCGGACGGCAACCCTCCGCTGTCCGAACAGACGTTTGTGACGCTCCGCGCCGGCGAGTCCGGCAGCCATTCGGTCCTGGCCCTTGCCCTGTACGCGCCGGATGAGGATTCGGATCCCGCCACTGCACAGGACCTGGCCGGCTTCGCCGTGGTGGTCGAGGAAGCGGACGGGACCGGGGTGCTTGAGGTGGCAGTGCATCCGAGCTACCGCAACCAGGGCGTGGCTGACAGGCTGGTGGCCACGCTGAAGGCATCCCGTGGATTCGACGGACTCAAGGCTTGGTCACACGGGAACCACGAGGCCGCGGCAGACCTTGCAGCCAAGTACGGGTACGGCCCCATCCGCGAACTGTGGAAGATGCGGCTCACGGCCTCCGACACGGAACTTCCCGACGCCAACCTCCCGGAAAACGTCACCCTGCGCGCCTTCGTGCCCGGCCAGGACGAGGAGGCCTGGCTCGCAGCCAACAAGGCCGCCTTCGCGCACCACCCCGAGCAGGGCAACATGACCAGGGAAGATCTGGCAGCCCGGATGGCCGAGGACTGGTTCGATCCGGCCGGTTTCCTCCTGGCCGTTGACGCCTCCGACCGGATCCTCGGGTTCCACTGGACCAAGGTGCACCCGCGGCACGGCAGCCATCCGGCGATGGGCGAGGTCTATGTTGTGGGCGTGGCACCCGAGGCCCAAGGTATGGGACTGGGCAAGGCCCTGACGGTGGCCGGCATCAAATTCCTGCAGGACAAGGGCCTCCATGCCGTCATGCTGTACACGGATGCGGACAACGCGCCGGCTGTTTCGCTCTACCGCAGGCTCGGCTTCACGAGGTGGGATGCGGACGTTATGTATGGACCCCTGAACGGCAGTTAATCCAATCGGCTGACGCATGTGCAGAGGTTCAGGAAATCTGCATATCCGCGGAATCGAATGCTTGTAAGGTTGAAGGTAAACCGCGCCAGTAAAAGGAGAGACCATGCAACCGGAATCAGCCGGGACAGCCACGTCTGGAGCTAAGGTGCTGCCAGCGCGCGCCCGCTTCGGGTCCTCCGAAGTGCCGGCGTCCCGGGCCACGCAGGACCGCATCGACATTCCCGAGTTCGCCCCGAATCTCGAACCGGAGGGCGACATCAGCCCGGACCGGTTCCTGGACCGCGAACTCAGCTGGCTGGCCTTCAACTCGCGGGTGCTTGAACTCGCTGAGGATCCCAACCTTTATCTTCTGGAGCGGGTCAGCTTCCTCTCCATCTTTGCCTCTAACCTGGACGAGTTCTTCATGGTGCGCGTTGCCGGCCTGAAGCGCCGCATCGCCACCGGACTTGCCGTCCCGTCCCCGGCCGGCCTGAGTCCCATGCAGGTGCTGGACCAGATTGGCGAAGCCGCCCACCGGCTCCAGCAGCGCCACGCGCGCGTCTACGCTGAACAGATCCGGCCTGCCCTGGCCTATGAGCACATCCACCTCATGCACTGGGATGAACTGGATGACCAGGCCAAGGACCAGCTCAGCGCCATGTTCGCCGAGAAGGTCTTCCCCATCCTGACGCCCCTCGCAGTGGACCCGGCGCACCCGTTCCCGTACATCTCGGGGCTGTCCCTGAACCTGGCAGTGGTGGTCCGCAACCCGGTCAGCGACAAGGAGCTCTTCGCCCGCGTCAAGGTCCCGGACCAGTTGCCCCGGCTCATTTCCATCGACGGCCCGCGCGCCGGGTCCGTGCCCGGCCGGGTGGCCCGGTTCATCGCCCTGGAAGAAGTCATCGCCGTCCACCTGGACCAGCTGTTCGCCGGCATGGAGGTCCTGGAGCACCACACCTTCCGCGTCACCCGTAACGAGGACGTTGAAGTCGAAGAGGACGACGCCGAGAACCTGCTGCAGGCGCTCGAGAAGGAACTGCTGCGCCGCCGTTTCGGCCCGCCCGTGCGCCTCGAGGTCACCAACGACATCAACCCGAACATCCGCGCTCTACTCATCCGCGAACTGGGGGTGGAGGAGTCCGAGGTCTACTCCGTGCCCGCCCCGCTGGATCTCCGCGGCTTGTCCGTCATCGCCGGGATCGACCGCGCGGACCTGCACTACCCCAAGCACGTGCCGCACACCTCGCGGTACCTGAACGAATCCGAAACGTCCAAGGCAGCGAACGTGTTCGCCGCCATGCGGCGGCGGGACATCCTCCTGCACCACCCGTACGATTCCTTCTCCACGTCCGTCCAGGCCTTCCTGGAGCAGGCCGCGGCGGACCCGAAGGTACAGGCCATCAAGCAGACCCTGTACCGCACGTCCGGCGACTCCCCCATTGTCGATGCCCTCATCGACGCAGCCGAGGCCGGCAAGCAGGTGCTGGCCCTGGTGGAAATCAAGGCGCGGTTCGACGAACAGGCCAACATCTCCTGGGCCCGGAAACTGGAACAGGCCGGCGTGCACGTTGTATACGGCATCGTGGGCCTGAAAACCCACTGCAAGCTCTCCCTCGTGGTCCGCCAGGAAGTTGACGGCCTCCGGCGCTACTGCCATATCGGCACGGGCAACTACCACCCGCGCACGGCGCGCTACTACGAGGACCTCGGGCTGCTGACTGCCAACGAACAGGTGGGCGAGGACCTTTCCAAGCTCTTCAACCAGCTCTCCGGCTACGCCCCGAAATCCACCTTCAAGCGACTGCTCGTGGCGCCCCGCTCGGTGCGTTCGGGCCTTATCGACCGCATCGAGAAGGAAATCCGGAACGCCAAGGCCGGCATCGCAGCCAGGGTGCAGATCAAGGTCAATTCCATGGTGGACGAGGCGATCATCGATTCGCTCTACCGCGCGTCTCAGGCCGGCGTGCACGTTGACGTGATTGTCCGCGGCATCTGTTCCCTGCGCCCCGGCATTCCTGGACTCAGCGAAAACATCACTGTGCGTTCCGTGCTGGGACGGTTCCTGGAGCACTCACGCGTCTTCGCCTTCGCCAACGGTGGCGACCCGGTGGTCTACATCGGTTCCGCCGACATGATGCACCGCAACCTGGACCGGCGGGTGGAAGCCCTGGTCCAGCTCACCAGCGGTGACGACACCGCCTACGTGCTGGACATGCTACGCCGCTACATGGACCCCGAAACCGCCAGCTGGCACCTGGACAGCGAGGGCGAATGGACCCGGCACCACCTCGGTGACGACGGCCGGCTCCTCGAGGATGTGCAGTCCTGGCTGCTCGCCTCGCGCTCCCGTCAGCGCCAGCGCCCGACGATAAGGCGGTAGGACCCTGGCCTTGAAGAGTGACGAGACACGTGCCGTCAGCAACGACACGGCAAACGATTCGCTTGTTGCCGACCAGACGGATCATCCCGGCGAACCCATCGCCGTGGTTGCGGCAGGCGCTTTGCCTTGGCGCGTCAACAAGGACCAGCTTGAAGTCCTGCTGATCCACCGTCCAAGCTATGACGACTGGTCCTGGCCCAAGGGCAAGATCGACGCCGGCGAGACGATTCCCGAGTGCGCTGTCCGTGAGATCGAAGAGGAGATCGGCCTCAAGGCCACCCTGGGCATCCCCCTTCCCCCCATTCACTATCACGTCTCTGCCGGCCTGAAGGTAGTGCACTACTGGGCCGTGGATGTGGGCGGCGCTGTGCTTCGTCCGGACGGCAAGGAGGTGGACAGCGTCATGTGGTGTCCGCCGGAAAAAGCGGCCGCGCTGCTGAGCAACCCGGGCGACGTGGCGCCCCTTGAACACCTGGTGGCAGCCCACGAACGCAAGGAGCTGGATACCTGGCCGCTGCTGGTGGTCCGCCATGCCAAGGCAAAACCGCGTTCTTCGTGGACCAAGGCGGAAGGCGAACGTCCGCTCGCGGCCACCGGACTGCGCCAGGCCCAGGCCGTCCGCAGGCTGCTGCATGTGTGGAAGCCGCTGCGCGTGCATTCGAGCCCGTGGCTGCGCTGCGTGGCCACGATTGCCCCGTACGCAAAGTCGGCGGGCGCCAAGGTGAAGCTGCATGAGGCCCTGACGGAGCACCGCCATGCCCGCAGCCCCAAGAAGACCGCTGCGGTTGTCGAATCGCTCTTCGACAAACAGCGTGCCATTGCCCTGTGCACGCACCGGCCCGCGTTGCCAACGGTCATCAAACAGCTCGGGGAGCACATGAACGGCAGGCTGCGTGCGCTCCTGCCGTCTTCCGACCCCTACTTGGCGCCGGGTGAGATCATTGTGTGCCACGTGGCCCGCGGCAACAATCACAAGATCGTGGCAGTGGAACAGTTCCGGCCGTTTGACGACTAAAGGGGCCGGCTGGGGAACCCAGCCGCCCCCGCCCGCCTTCTGGGCGATGCCCGGCTTGACCCCCACATCTTTGTATCAAATACTCAGTGCATTGATACAAAATCTGGGGGAATTATGCCGGTCCAATTCGAACTGCCGCCGTTGCTGCTGCTGGGACCGCTGGTCGGCGCCGTCGTTCTGTACGTAGTGCTGCGGTGGGTAATCTGGGACCCGCAAAAGGGGGCGTCACCCGAATCGGCCTCGCAGCATGCACTCTGGGTTGGAGTCATAGGCTGGATGGCCAGCTCGCTGCAGGGCGCCATGAACATCGGCATCATTCCCGCAGGCTCAACCGCAAACCCCGCAATCAGCCCTTCGCTCCTCACCCCGGAGACAATCATGCCCGCCCTGGCCTGGCCGGTCCTTGGAACCCTGGGAGTCCATGCCCTGGGCCAGCTCAGCTACCCCAGGCCCAGGGGCGTCCGCCGGAAGGCAACCCTCCACGTGCGGAGAATCCGGGACTTCGTCCCCCGATCGCTGGCATGGACAACCTTGGCCATTTTCACTGGCGCAGCGGCATTCATTGCTTGGACGGCCACGCTTCCGGCTTATGATGCGATTCCCTACGGGACGGTGCGGGGTGACCGCCCGGAGGAGTTTCGGACCGTCGGCGGCGACGGCCGCATCCCCGGCATCGAGCTGTCCGGCTGGCTGGGAACCGCGCTGGCCGTGCTGGCCGCGGGAACGTGGCTGGTGCTCCTCCTCATCTCCCGTCGCCGGCAGCTTGACTCCTTGTCAGACCACGACAATTCGCTGCTGCGGACCATTGCCATGAACAGGCTCCTGCGCACGGTGGCAACCGTGGCGTCAGGCCTTGCAGTCATCGCCGGTAACTTTGTGGCCCGGCCGGACCCTGCCCTCGGTAGCACGTCATGGACGAATTTCGCGGGCTTGGTGGGCGTGGCCGTGTTGCTTTGCATGCTGGTGTGGGCGCCGCCAAAACTGGCCGGAATTGAAGCGGCCGCGGCCCTGCGGAACCCGAAACTGAGCCATTCCGGCCCGGGTAGTCACCCGGCTGCCAGGCTTCTGGTGTCGATCGGTGCAGCCGCGGGCATTGCCGCTGCAGTGCCGCTGCTCGTAGGAGTTTTCCTGGTCCCCGCCATCGTTGCTGCCGGCCTGTCCGGTGCTGCGGTCTTCGTGGCCATGGTGGCCGGGCCGGTGCTCCTGGTCCTTGCTGGCGGTGAGATGCTGCTTGCGCGCGATTACGCAAGCCCGGACGAACCACGGACCTGGCCGCGGCAGCCGGTGGGTCCGGCGCTGCTCACCACGCTCATCCTCGCCGTCCTTATCTTTGTTGCGGTCCTGGTGATCTCGGCGGCCGGAAACTCGCTGCTCGGCCGGGACGCAGGCTGGGTCCCGGCCGCTGCCCTCGCTGCCGCGGGTGTGCTCCTTGCTGTTCCCGCCTTCCTCACAACCCGGCGGCGGCACGGCATTCGGAACGCTCCCCGGGGGCTCGACGGTGCGCTGCGGGCGATCACCCTGAACCGGATTGCACGGACGTTGTCAGCAATGTTCATGGCGCAGGCAGCCATGGCGCTGTTTGTGAACAGCCAGGCCTGGGCGGCTGTTTTCGGCGTGCCTTTCATGCCGTCCATTCCCTGGCTTCCCGCCTCGCTCGCAGGCACCGTCCTGGCCGCGGCGGCCATCGCCACCGCCCTTGTGCCGGTGCGGCCCCGTTCCCGCCCCCGCGTCCGGTCCCGTTCCCGGTCGGCTCCCGTGGTCCGCAAGGACAGCGTCACATGACGTCGGGCATTTCCGTGGACCTCGGCTCTGCAGTGCCGCCCTATGAGCAGATCCGCCTTCAGATTTCGTCGCTGATCGCCGTGGGCTCGCTGGCGGCCGGAACCCGGTTACCCACCGTCCGCAGCCTTGCCGCGGACCTGGGCATCGCGGCGGGCACGGTGGCCCGGGCCTACAAGGAACTCGAGCAGGCCGGCCTGATCGAAACGCGCCGGCGGAACGGCACCGTCGTCGTCGGATCACCCGACGACGGCCCGCCGACGGGCGGCGCCGTCACTGCGGAGGTGGTGGCCGCCGTCGACCGGTACATCGCGGAGGGCCGGGCCGCCGGGATCGATGACGGCACGCTCCAGAGCATCCTGCGCGTACGGCTTGGCCATCCTCAGTAGACTGGGACGGTGAGCATTACAACGCCCTATGAAGACCTCCTGCGTGACGTCCTTGCCAACGGCACGCACAAATCTGACCGCACCGGCACCGGGACACTCAGCGTGTTCGGACGGCAGATGCGCTTTGACCTGAGCCAAAGCTTTCCGCTGGTCACCACCAAGCGGGTGCATTTCAAGTCCGTGGCCGTCGAGCTGCTGTGGTTCCTGCGCGGCGAGACCAACGTAAAGTGGATGCAGGACCAAGGCGTCACCATCTGGAACGAATGGGCGGATGCCGACGGCGAACTTGGCCCCGTCTACGGTGTGCAGTGGCGCAGCTGGCCGACGCCCGACGGCGGACACATAGACCAGATTGCAGAACTGGTGGAGAACCTCAAGTCCAACCCGGACTCTCGCCGGCATATCGTCTCCGCCTGGAACGTCGCGGAACTGCAGGACATGGCGCTGCCGCCGTGCCACGCCTTCTTCCAGTTCTACGTTGCAGACGGCAAGCTGTCCTGCCAGCTGTACCAGCGCTCCGCGGACACGTTCCTGGGCGTCCCGTTCAACATCGCATCCTATGCGCTGCTGACGTGCATGCTGGCGCAGCAGGTGGGCCTGGAGCCGGGCGAGTTCGTCTGGACCGGCGGAGATGTGCACATCTACGACAACCACATGGACCAGGTACTCAAGCAGCTGAAGCGGGAGCCCTACGAATACCCGCAGCTGAAGATCCTGCGCAAGCCGGACTCAATTTTCGACTACACGCTGGACGACTTCGAAGTGGTCGGCTACCAGCATCACCCTACGATTAAGGCGCCGATCGCAGTATGAGCACCGACAACGCCATGGATCCCCTGGCCTTCACTGAAAAAATTGCCGACGGCACCACCGGAGTGGGTCTCGTCTGGGCCCAGACCACGGCAGGTGTCATCGGCAAGGACGGCGACATGCCATGGCACCTGCCCGAGGACATGAAGCACTTCACCCGGCTCACCACCGGGCACCCGGTGATCATGGGCCGCAAGACCTGGCTTTCCTTCCCCGACAAGTACCGTCCCCTGCCGGGGCGCACCAACATTGTGGTGACGCGGCAGGAAGGCTGGGGCGACACCCCCGAGGCGCAGGGCGCCCTGGCAGTGAAGTCGCTCGACGACGCCCTCCTGGAATCCCAGTTCGCCCCCGGCCACGAAACCGTGTGGGTGCTGGGCGGCGGGGAAATTTTTGCGCAGACCCTGGACATCGCCAACGTCGCGGTGGTGACGTTCATCGATTCCGAGACCGACGGTGACACCTATGCCCCCGATCTCGGCTTCGAATGGAAGCTGGCCGCGAGCGAACCGGCCACCGGCTGGCTGACGTCCACCAGCGGAACGCGGTACCGGTTCACCATGTGGCGCCGGACAGAGGGCTAGGGAACATGCTGAAAAAGCCGGAAACACTCTTTGTCCTGGGCTACATGCTGCTTCCGCTGCTGGCCCTTCTCTCCGCGATCGTGGGGCTCACCATGATCCTCGGCGGCAACAAGATCGCGGGCGCCATTGTACTGGTGGTGGTCACCCAGGCGTTCGCGTTCGGAGCCGTTTATGCCCTGCGCCTCCGCAAGGCGGCGGTGCTGGAACAGCACGACGCCGAGTAGCGGCTATTGCGGCCCGAACCCTTGCGATGGGGAGATCAGCCCATCGCGGGCACCGGCGTCCAGCTACTACAGTTGTGCGAGCAGCCTGACGAATCCGCTGCTCAGACTTTATGGGGGATGATGCCTTGTGGCAGGAAACATGTGGGGCGCGGATGTTGCCCAGCTACGGACGCTAGCGCAGCAGTTCAGCAAAACGTCCGACACCCTGCTCCAGCAGTCAACACAGTTGACTAACCAGATCAACAACAACCCTTCATGGAAGGGCCCGGACGCGGTGAGCTTCCGGTCCGACTGGAACGGAAGCCACCGGGCACTGGTTCAGCGGGTGGCATTCGCACTCAAACAGGAATCCAAGAATCTCCTTGAGAACGCCAACCAGCAGGAGAACGCCAGTGATGCGGCGCCCGGATCCGGCGGCGGGCCGATCCCAGGTGGCGCCGATTCGGGTGGCGATTCCGGTGACGAAAAGAAACCGTTCCGGTTGGGCCCGGACTGGCTTGCTGACAGTGATGACTCCCCCTCCCCCTTCCGCGGAGGCTGGGACACGTACAACATGATCAAGGCTTTCCCCAACCTACGCGCCGGCATCTTCGACATCGCCGCAATTACGCGCGAATTGGGTTTCCGCCCATCCCTTTCGAAGGCAGCCTGGGACACTTTCCAGGAAACCAACGCCATCAGCAGATACTTCAACATGTCATCGGACCTGTTCGATGGAAAATTCCACAAGGTGCTGAATCTGGCACCGGACTCTTCTGCGTTTAAGGTTCTGGGCGGCTTCGGTCATGCGCTTGGCGGCCTGGGAGTTGGTCTTGACACCCTCGACGCAGTAAATAAGTGGCAAGCCGGGGACACGGGAGGCGCGTATTACTCCGGGGTGAAGGCCGCTCTCGGCGTCGGATCGTTCTTCCCTCCGCCTGCCGGCACAGTTTGTATGGTGGCCAGCGGCGCGCTTGCCCTCTACGACAACGTCCCTGCCGTCAAGAACTCGGTAAATTGGGTGGGTGGGCAGATCGCAGAGGGATGGAACGCCGCGGGACACGCCATCGACCAGAGCGCGGAAGCGGCCGGAGACGCCATTGCCGATGCCGGCGAAGCCGTGAGTGACGCCGTCGGCGACGGCGCAAAGGCCGTATCGAACTTCTTTGGATTCTAGAAAAGGGAATGTCAAGTGACTGACACCATTGCCGAAGCTACTGGCGCAACGGATAAGAAGTACCCCGATTCAATCGGCTTCGGCTACGCCGAGATCGTGGCCCTTCTCAACCTGAACAAGGGAAGCGAAGCCAACAACAGCGCCCACGCCTTGCGCCTGGAGAATGAGCTGGATGACATCAGGATGATTTCCGCCGGCGCATCGTCCTTGGTCGCGCGCGGCTTTGCCAGCGTTGAGCCGGATGGAGAGCTGTCCGTCTCGGGCCCGGTAGCCGCGGTCACGTCGGCCCTCACTTCTGCCGTGCGACGCATGGAGATCTCCCTGCTGACGGCTGACGGAGGAGACAGTGTCTTATCGGTTGAGTCCGAGGACTACCAAATCATCATGCAGCCTCGGGCGTATCTGACGTGGTTTGCGATGGCGCAGAACCCTGAGATCTCTGCCGCCGAAGGAAACTTCTACATCATGCGCAAACACCTTTCGGACAACCCGGCCGGAGGCGCCACGATCCTGCGCCGCGAAGACCCGCACAAGCGCCGGCTTCTTCTCAAGCTCGGAGCAGCTGGCTGGACGGTCGGATTCATCAGCCAAGGGGAGGACGAGGTGGAGGAGATCCCTGGGCTCTCCGACGCACAGGTCCTTGAGAAAATCAGAGAACTCAGGAACGAAAAATAATGTTCAACAACAACCCCGAGCGCGCTGCACGCGACGAAGAGATGTGGCAGTGGCACAAGCAGGCCCTGGCGGCCGGGCAGCAAAGAGTCCTCTCCCGGACCATGAGCGGCGAGCTGTACAGCTACGCGAAGGACGAGATTGGCTTCCGGCGAAATGGGCCGGGAAATGGAGTCTCCACGCTGGGGGGCCTCTTCGTGGTGACCGCTGTCATGGCCGCCTTCGGAATCCTGACGACAGTCATGGCGGTCGGTGTATGGTCGCCCGATGGAGAGCCTGCGTGGGGATTCCTCGTCCTCACGCTCTTTTCGGCAGCCATGGTTTGGTGGGGACTTCGTTGCGCCACCTCAGAGATCAAAGCGAAGAAGATCAGGGAACAGCGCGGAGTCCCCACTCCAAGCGGAGCGCCTTTGTGAAGGTAGGGCGGTTTTCCGACGCCGGTTGCGGGAACGAGCGCGGCACCCCTGGATAGGAATTCTTTGTGAAACCCGATCGACCGGTCTTCCGTCGACCTGACGGCACACCATATGATCCAAGCCGTTTCAATGTGCGCCAGTATGAGGAGCAGTACGGTCCCGGCGGTGTTCCGGAAGGTTACTCGATGGATGCCATAACACCGCTGCAGAGCCCGCGACTGATCATCGCGGTTGGCGTGTTTCTTGTGTTTTTGGCGGGGATCATGGCGTACGGGGCATTCGCGGCTGCAGCGGAATCCGAGCCCGGGCTGTCCGCCTACGCTGCCGTTATGGCCGGGCTGGCCCTGGTCGCAGCGTGGTGGGCCTTCGTTATGGCCCGCCGGCGTCGTCACTGGTTGCGGGGAAAGGGCAGGGCATGAGCCCGCCGGAAAACCAGCCCCAGCGGGGTGACAGGAAGGGCTACCACGCCCGTCAGGTGGAGTCCGAGGCAGAGCGCCAAGGCCTCACCGTCGAAGAGTACTGGACAGTGACGTAACCGACTGCGCCGTGCCGGTTCCGAAGTCTAAACTGGACGAATGACTACAGCAGCTACCCCCTCCGTCGGCCTGGTCGGATGGCGCGGCATGGTCGGCTCCGTCCTGATGCAGCGCATGCAGGACGAAGGCGACTTCGCCAACATCAACCCGGTGTTCTTCTCAACGTCAAACGCCGGAGGTGCCGCCCCGACTCTCGCTGGCGCTGCCGCGGGCGCGGCCGGCAAGCTCGAGGACGCGTTCGACGTCGACACGCTGGCCAAGCTGCCCATTATCGTCACCGCCCAGGGCGGCGACTACACCAAGCAGGTCCACGGCGAGCTGCGCAGCCGCGGCTGGGACGGCCTCTGGATCGACGCCGCCTCCACCCTGCGCATGAACGATGACTCGATCATCGTGCTGGACCCCATCAACCGCGACGTCATCGACAAGGGCCTGGTCAACGGCACCAAGGACTTCATCGGCGGCAACTGCACCGTGTCCTGCATGCTGATGGGCCTCGGCGGCCTGTTCAAGAACGGCCTCGTCGAGTGGGGTACGTCCATGACCTACCAGGCTGCCTCCGGCGGCGGTGCCCGCCACATGCGCGAGCTGCTCAGCCAGTTCGGCACGCTGAATGCCGAGGTCAGCTCGGAACTGGACGACCCGGCGTCGGCCATCCTGGAAATCGACCGCAAGGTCCTGTCGCACCAGCGCACCGACATCGACGCGACGCAGTTCGGTGTCCCGCTGGCCGGCTCGCTGATCCCCTGGATCGACGCGGACCTGGGCAACGGCCAGTCCAAGGAAGAGTGGAAAGCGGGCGTCGAGACCAACAAGATCCTCGGCACTTCCGGCGAGAACCACATCGCGATGGACGGCCTGTGCATCCGGATCGGCGCCATGCGTTCACACTCCCAGGCGCTGACGCTGAAGCTCCGCGAAGACCTCTCCGTGGCCGAGATCGAGAACATCCTGGCTTCGGACAACGAGTGGGCCAAGGTGGTGCCGAACACCAAGGAGGACTCCATGGCGAGCCTCACCCCGGTGGCTGCATCCGGCACCCTGGACATCCCCGTTGGCCGTATCCGCAAGCTCGAAATGGGCCCGGAATACATCAGCGCCTTCACCGTGGGCGACCAGCTCCTCTGGGGCGCCGCCGAGCCGCTGCGCCGCATGCTCAACATCGCCACCGGCACCCTTTAGGCGCCGAGGAACTTCCGGTACCTCGCGGCCTGCAGCTCAAATGACGTTTGGGCTGCAGGCCGCAGTCCGTTAACCGTGTCGAACGGTTCAGGCACGACGGCGGCCGTCCGGCCGTCGCCTTTCCGCCCCCAGGTGCCGATCACCTCGCCGCCGGAGACGATGGTCTTCCTGAACACGCCGTTGCCGCCGGGAACCACCTTTTGGGCGTGCTCGGGCGGCAGCACAAGGGACCGGTCCGTGTAGCCCAGCAGGAACTCGTCGAACCCGGGCAGCGCCAGCAGTGCGCGCTGGCCGGGGACGCCGTCGTCGAGCAGCGCAGCGGTGGCCGGCGACATCCAGTAACTCACCCCTTCGAACTCCAGCTCGGCGAGCTGGTCCTTCACCAACGCCAGTCCGCTGCGGACCTCCGTCACCGGCGTGTTGGACCACCAGGCGAAGTCGCGTACCGTGGCCGGTCCGTGACTGCGCATGTACCGCAGCAGCAGTTCGGCGATGCCCTCGGAACGATCCAGTTCCCGCGACTCCGGGATCCACTCGTCGAATGCCTTGATGAGCTGCTGGTTCCCCACGAGCGGTCCCTGCACCAGCCAGGCCCGCTGGCAGAGGATCCCCAACAGGTGAATGCCGCGCTGGCCGGCCGTGGACTGGCCCGCGCTTTCAAAGGCCTCAAAGAGCTGCCCGCGCGTGGCCGCTCCGCCGCCCGAGACGAGTTCCAGGGCCGCCTCGCGTGCTGCCTCCACGTCCCGGGCGTCAATCTCGAGCTCCCGGTGGCGGCTGCCCATGCCGCGGAGCAGGCGGTCGGCCGTGATGTCCAGGATCCAGCGCAGGTCCTCGGGTGCCAGCAGGTGCAGCGTCCCGCGCATAGGCCATGAGCGGACAACCAGACCTCCATCCAGCGCGGACCGGACCCTGCTGACGCCGCAGTTACGCACCCTGAGGCCGACGGCCCACAGTGCAGCCTGCATGTCCTGGGCCTGCATGGCCGTCATCCAGCGCACGGCATCCGGTACAGAGTCAAAGTCCGGTGCCAGCAGCCCCTGCGCGGCGAGGCGCAGCCTCCCGATAACGTGCCGGGTGACCCTGGTCCGCGTTCCTGCTCCCATGCCCCCATCGTAGGTCCCGTCCCGGACAATTCACGTCCGCGTTTCCGGAAAACACCCGGCCGGGCAGGGGGGTACGGACAGCGGGTTCGGGCAGTACCCCGCCTCTTCCCAGCCCGTTTACAGCAGAGGTCCCTACGCTGGGATGCATGACTATCGGAGACCTCTGGCCGCACCTGCGGCCCCTGTGCCGGGCCCTGGCCCTGCTGGGCTGGGTCACGACTGCCGTCGGCATGGCTGCCGGGCTGTCCATAGCGGTTGCCGGCGGAACCAGCCTCTCCCCCACCGTGCAGACCCTGCAGCTGGTGTCGGTGATCAGCATGGGGGTGGCGGTCATCAGTTTCATCGCAGCGTCCCTGCTGCAGCCCCAGCAGCGCGGCTGGCGCACTGAACACGAGGGCAGCGGGCCAGCCGATGAGGCAGCGGGCGAGATGCCGCCAACGGTCAGGAGCTTCCTGCTGGCTGCTTTCGCTTTACTGGCGGGCGCAGTGGTGTTCGCCTGCGCGGGGCTGGTCCTTCGCAACGGACCCAGCGCGCAATCCGTGGCATTCTGCCAGGTCTTCCTGCTGGGCGCCGCGGCCTCCGGGTTCACGTTCATGCTGTTCAGCAAGGTTGCCCCGCGCCGCAGCAGGAACTGACGGGCGGCGTCCTAGAGTTCGACGCCGATCAGCAGCGGCTCGGGGTGCAGCTCGATGCCAAAGCGCTCGACGACGCCGCGGCGCACCTCACGCGCCACGGCGACCATGTCCGCCGCGCTGGCGGCACCCCGGTTGGTGATGGCCAGGGTGTGCTTGGTGGACAGGGACGCACGGCCGCCGGAAACACTGCCGGCCTCCAGCCCGTAGCCCTTCCCGAAACCGGCATGGTCAATCAGCCAGGCTGCGGACAGCTTTACCAGGCCGTCTGCCCCGGCAGGATACCGGGGAGCACCGTCGGGGAGCGCCTCGGCGGCGTCCGCCGGGACGATGGGGTTGGTGAAGAAGGAACCGGTGGAATAGGTATCACGGTCCGCCTGGTCCAGGACCATGCCCTTGGAGGCCCTGAGCCGCAGGACCTCCCGGCGCACATCGTTGGCGTAAGCCCTCTTCCCCGGCTCAACGCCCAGGGATTTCGCCAGCTCGGCGTACCGGACGGGAGCACTCATCCGGCCCAGCGGCAACTGGAACTCGACCGTCAGCACCACGTAGCGCGGGGATCCCTGGACGGTGGTCTGCTTCAGGACAGAATCGCGGTACCCGAACTTGAGTTCGGAATTGGTGAAGGTGCGGACGGCATTCCGTTCCCGGTCCCAGGTCCGGACCGCGGCAATGGTCTGGGAGACGTCGGCACCGTACGCTCCCACGTTCTGGACCGGAGTGGCACCGGTGGACCCCGGAATGCCGGACAGCGCTTCGATTCCCGACCAGGCGTGGAGCACCGCGTGCTCCACCAGCGCATCCCAGTTGTGCCCTGCCTGGACCACAACAGCCACGCCCCCGCAGGAATCCTCGGCACTGACGGTGAACCCCTCAGAGGCAATCCTGAGCACGGTGCCGGGGTACCCGTCGTCGGAAATCAACAGGTTGGAGCCGCCCGCAATGATCAGCAACTTCTCACCTGCGGCGTCCGCCGAGCGGACGGCGTCGATAATCTCCGACTCCGTGCGCGCCTCGATATAGTCGCCGGCGGGACCGCCGACGGCGGCGGTGGTCAGGTCGGAAAGGAAAGTCTGGGTCACCAGTCCAGCCTAGCGGTCATTGGAAACGGGACCGGCATTCACGAAAGCTTCCGGGCCACCGGGGACAGCAGGAAACTGACCACGAGCATCACCATGACGGCGAGCAGGGAGTGGAGGATGCCCACGTGTTCGGCCAGCAGCCCCAGCAGCGGCGGTCCGCACAGAAAAGCGCCGTAGCCGATGGTGGACACTACGGAGACCCGGGCCGCGGCCTTGACCGGATCATCGGCCGCCGCGGACATCCCGACCGGGAACCCCAGCGATGCCCCGAGGCCCCACACCGCCAGCGCCACGAACGCCATCCAGGGCACGGGCGCGAACACGAACAACCCCAGGCCTGCGACGGCCAGCGCGGCGCACCAGCGCATCACGGGCACCCTGCCAAAACGGTCCAGGACCAGTGTGCCGGCGAAGCGGCCAATGGTCATGAAGGTGACGAACAGTCCGTAGCCGGCCGCACCCGCCGCGTCGCTCTGGCCGTGACCGTCGGCGAGGGCCAGCGCCACCCAGTCACCGGCCGCGCCTTCGGCAAGGGCGAGCCCGAGGACCAGCACACCCAGCAGCAGCGTGCGCCTGTCCCGCCAGGCCTGGGCAATCTGGCGCTTATTGTCCAGCGGCTGCTCCCGGATCGCATCCGTCTGGCGGACGATGGGAATGGGCCCGGTGGAGGGATCCTCGAAGGTATCCGTCCCCGACGCCTTGAAGGGTCGTTCCCCCTGGACCGGCGTGATGTCCGCCCGGAACCAGGAAGCTGCCGTTGCCACCGAGCCTGCCACCACGAGTCCGCCGGCCGCCAGATGCCAGAAGACGGGAATGCCGGCACCGGCTGCCCAGGCGCCCAGCCCGGCGCCGGCCACCGTGCCCAGACTGAAGGAGCCGTGCAGCCGGGGCATGATGTGCCGCCGGACGGCGCGTTCCACCGCGGCGCCTTCCACATTGGACGCAGTGTTCCAGCTCGCGGTGCCCAGTCCGATGATCGCCAGTCCCGCGGCAACCGCCACCGGGCTGGCAAGCACGGAGGTGCCGAACCCTGCCAGCACCAGCCCGACGCCCACCATGATGCTGCCGATCCGGATGGTCCGCTTGGAGCCCAGCCGAAGAACGATCAGTCCAGAAGCGGACACTGAAACAAACGAGCCGGCCGTCATGCAGAGCAGCAGCAGGCCGATAGTTCCCGGGGTCAGGTCCAGGCCGTCCCGGATGGCCGGCAGCCGGGACACCCAGGTGGAAAACGCCAGTCCGCTGGCCCCGTAGGCCACCACGACGGCGTTGCGCCAGTGCGTGATCTCGGCAGCGGGGACGAAGGCGTCCTTGGCCAGGGCAGACTTCCTGTTACGCAAGCCTGACGACTGCCTGGGCCTTCACTAGGACCTTTTGGCCGGCGAAGACCACGGTGAGGTCCACGCGGGCGGTGCCGGCCTCGGCGTCGAGCGCACCGATGGCGCCGCTGACCTCGATGACGGCCCCCGGCTCATCCGTCCCGGTGGTGTCGGTGACCAGTACCGGTTTGGTGAAACGTGTCTGGAAATCGACGACGGCGGCGGGGTCGCCTGCCCAGTCGGTTACGAGCTGGACTGCCGCGCCCATGGTGAACATGCCGTGGGCGATGACACCGGGCAGGCCAACGCCGGTGGCGAAGGCTTCGTTCCAGTGGATCGGGTTGAAGTCGCCCGAGGCGCCGGCATACTTCACCAGGTCCTGCCGGCTGACGGTGATGCTGCGGCTGCCGATGTCCTGGCCGACGGCGAGCTCAGAGAAAACGGGGGTCATGGATGCAGTGCTCATGGGTTACTGTCCCTCTCCGCGGACCAGGATGGACGAAGTGGCGGTGGCGACGGCCTCGCGGGAGGCATCCGGCGAGCCGTCTGCTGTGCCTTCACCGGTGAGAACGAAGATTTCCGAGCGGGTGGTGATCATGGCGCCGCCGCCCATGGCACGGACACCGTCCACGTGCAGCTCGGCCACAAGCCGGTCACCCGCGAAAATGGGGCGGTGGTGGATAAACCGCTGATCCGCGTGGACAACACGGGAGAAGTCAATGCCGGATTCCGGATCCTCGATCAGCTGGGCGTCGGCGCGCTGGGCAATGATGATGGCGAAGGTGGGCGGCGCCACGAGGTCGCTGTGGCCGAGGGCCTTAGCCGCGTCCAGGTCGAAGTGCGCGGGGTGGGTTGCCTTGACGGCCCTGGCGAACTCGCGGATTTTCTCGCGGCCGACGTCGTACACCTCTGCGGCAGGGTAGCTACGGCCCTGCAGATCCGGATTGATAGTCATGGCCTCAAGCCTATCGTTCCCCCGCCGCGGGACGCGGACGAGGTGGGCCTTCTCACGGTCCGTTACGGAGAGGCTCTGGCGTCCTTCGCGGGCCAGCGGTATGATGATTTCATCATTCCATCAATTCACTATGACCCGCACGGGTATCCTCCGGCATGAACCAGCGACAGCAGGTCACAAATGCTTTCCACAGCACAGGCCCCTTTGTACGAAATCAAGGCCAATCTCTTCAAGGCACTGGCGCACCCGGCGCGTATCCGGATCCTCGAACTGCTGGCGGCAGCGCCGGACACCACGGCCCCGGTCAGCTATCTGCTGGCCGAAACGGGGCTTGAGGCCTCACATCTGTCCCAGCACCTGGCAACCCTGCGCCGGCACAGGGTTGTCACGTCGGTGAGGACGGCGAATGCCGTCACGTACCGCCTGGCACACCCCAAGATTGCCGAACTGCTGTCCATTGCACGGACCTTCCTGCTGGACAATCTGGCTGATTCGAATGAGCAGCTCCGGTTGGCTCGGGAATTGCCGGCTGCGCACCTCCCGGGTCCCGCGTTGTGAGCGCCGTTCCGGCGGCCTCCCCCAAGACGCGGCTGAGCTCCGCACTGGCGAAGTACCTTCCATCCCGCAGCGATTACGACGGTCTCAGCTCCTCGTGGAAAACGGACCTGCTGGCCGGCATCACCGTGGGAATCGTGGCGCTCCCGCTGGCCTTGGCGTTCGGGGTAAGTTCCGGCGTGGGAGCCGAGGCCGGCCTGATCACGGCCGTGGTGGCCGGCCTCGTGGCCGCGGTGATGGGCGGGTCCAACGTCCAGGTGTCCGGCCCCACCGGTGCCATGGTGGTGGTGCTCGCCCCGGTGGTGGCAACCCATGGGACCGGCAGCATTGCCCTGGTGTCCCTCATGGCGGGCCTTATGGTCTGTGCCCTGGGCATCAGCGGGCTGGGGCGTGCAGTGGCGTTCATTCCCTGGCCGGTGGTGGAAGGCTTCACCCTGGGCATCGCCACCATTATCTTCCTCCAGCAGGTTCCTTCGGCCATGGGCACAGAGGGCATCCCCGGCCACAATATCCTCCTCGCAGCCGTTGAGAGCGCATCCGCTGCTACGCTTCCCACAGTTGCCCAGACCCTGGCTGTGGTGGCGGGGGTCGCGGCCGTCATGCTGATGGCGCCCAGGCTTCACAAGTCGCTGCCCGGGAGCCTGATGGCGGTACTGCTGGTCACCATTGCAGCGGAGCTGCTGCAGCTGGACATCCCAAGGATCGGGGCCATGCCCCATTCCCTCCCGGCGCCCCGGGTGCCGGCGCTTGATCCTGCCGCGTTGGGCGGCCTGGTGATGCCCGCAGTGGCAATCGCAATGCTGGCCGCCATCGAGTCGCTACTGTCCGCACGGGTGGGCGCGGGACTGGCTGGACCGGACGGCAGGCTCAGCGGCCCCTACACGCCGGACCGCGAGCTCACCGGTCAGGGCCTGGCCTCTATTGCGGCCGGCCTCTTCGGCGGCATGCCGGCAACGGGCGCCATTGCCCGGACCGCCGTCAACGTCCGTTCCGGCGCCAAGACCCGCCTCTCCGCGATCGTGCATGCTCTTGTCCTGTTGGCCATCATCTACCTTGCAGCCGGGCTGGTAAGCCGGATCCCGCTGGCCGTGCTGGGCGGAATCCTCATGGTGACCGCAACACGAATGGTTTCACAGCGCACGGTCACCGCCATTCTTCGCTCCACCAGGGCCGATGCGGCAGTCTTCCTCCTGACAGCACTCATCACTGTGGCGTTCGACCTGATCGTCGCCATCGAGATCGGCCTGGCCGCTGCCGCCCTGCTGACACTGCGAAAATTCGCGTCCCTGAGTGGCGTCCGCCGCGAGGATATTGCCGGGGCTCCGGTGGAAGGGGACGAGCACATTGCCGTTTTCACCCTTGGCGGCGCTATGTTCTTTGGCGCCGCTGAACGGATCCTGCAGGAAATCAGCCAGGTGAAGGACATCCAGGTGGCCATCATCAGGCTGTCCCAGGTGCGGATGCTGGACGCTACCGGGGCGCACGCCCTGGTGGAGGTCATCTCAGCCCTGGAACTTCGGGGCATCACCGTGCTGGTCAAAGGGGTCCAGCCGGAACATATGGCCCTCGTAACCAACGTCGGCGTGATCCGGTCCCTTCGCCACCACAAGCACCTGTTCACGGACTTGCCGGCGGCCGTGGAGCATGCGCGCAGCCACGTCCGCAGAAACGCCGGCTACCTTTTGTAGGTCTTGCGGATCTGCTGGCCGCGCACCACGATCCCCACCACGTGCAGGACCAGGCCCAGCCCGATCACCGGCAGCGAGGCCACGGCAAGGCCCTGGTTGTTGGACGTGTTGCCCACCAGGTTGAGGATGATGCCTGCGGCGATCAGGCCCATGGCGCTAAAAACGAGCACCTTGTAGGCGGTGGATGCGGTGGCCCAGAATTCGTTCAGCACCGTGCCATTCTACGTGCCGAAGTTTCAGAACGAAGTTCTAGAACAAATACTCCTGCACCGCCGGAACCTCTGATCCGTAGTGGTCTCCGAGCTCTACGCTGCGTGCCTTGAGCTGGCTGAGGTTCACCACGAACTCCAGCTCCGCCCCGTCCAGGGCGGCAACCGCGATGCTGCCGCTCACCGCTGCAATCCGGAATCCGTGCGTGCCCGTGCCCAGGTCATGCGGGTAGGAGTGCCTGACGGCCGGTGTGCACGCCCCATCGGCGAGAGCGGGCCGGGCCCAGCTTTCGTCCACCACCTCGAAGCCTTCGATGCCGGCCCGTGCCAGCAGTGACCGGGCATCCGCTGCCAGCTGCCCGTTCAGGGCGTCCAGTTCGACGGCGGGTGCCGGCGCCACCAAAGCTGCGGCCTTGGCCGCCGACCGGACCTGCTGTGGGAGCCCGGCGTCGCGGGTCAGCATGTCTTCCAGGATCCGGACCACCCTGCCGTCGTCCGCGCGTGCCACGTACCGGGCCACCACGGCTCCCTGCTCGGCCAGCCGGTTCCATTTCCGCAGGTTCGAGGCGGTGCCCACTTTGCTGGCCCCGTTGGCGAAGGTGGCCACGTACAACCAGTGCTGCTGCATCAGGTACGCGCGCAGGCCCGGCGGGACGCCGCCGCCGCGGTGAAAGTCGTGGATGAGCCGGGAATCGTCCACCACGAAGCAGCGCTCGCACTGGCTGCCCCTGGCTGCCGGCGCCTTGGCCGGGCAGAGGACGTGGTCCCGGTCGGCCGGGCCGTGCACCCGGTGATGCCCCAGGCAGAACTTGCCTGCAGCGGCGACTCTGAAACCCAGCCTGCTGGCGGCTGCGAGCGTCAGCTCCCGGAAGCCGCCGGCGGGGTCCTGCAACCGCATGACGGGAGTACCGCCGTCGTTCCTCCCGGACGGACGGTCCCCCGCGGAACCGGGCGGGGCGCCATCCCAAAAGACCCCGTGGACCAGATAACGGGTATCGGTCACGGGGTCTCCTTGGATCTTGCTGAGGGGACGCTAGAGCGCCGGCTGCACGCCGAATGCTACCGCGAGCTTCATGATCTTTTCTGCGCGGCCGAGGCGGGGCAGGTCGGAGCCGTCACGGATCACACGGCCGTTGGCTTCGAAGTCGGCCATGAAGTCCGTGGCCCAGGCGACGTCGGACGGTGTGGGGCTGATGACCTCGTTGATGACGTTGGTCTGGTCGATGGCCAGGCAGAGCTTGCCGGTCATGCCCATCATCACGGTGATCCCGGTCTGCTCGCGCAGGATCGGGTGGTTGGTGCCCACGGTGGGGCCGTCGATGGGGCCCGGGAGGTTGCCCACGCGGCTGGCGACAACCAGCTTGGCCCGCGGGTAGGCCATGGCCTCGGCGGTGGCCGCCATGCCGGTGTCGCGGCGGAAGTCGCCGGAGCCGAAGGCCAGGCGGAACGCGCCCTGGGCCTTGGCGATGTTGTTGGCTTCCTCGATGCCGATGGCGGATTCGACCAGCGGAATCACGGGGGTCTTGCCGTCCATGCGGTGGAAGGACTCGGTGACCTGGTCCGCGGATTCGGTCTTGGCCAGCATGACGCCAAGCAGTCCGGGGGTGCCGCGCAGCCCGGCGAGGTCTGCGGCCCAGAACGGGCTGGTGGCGTCGTTGATCCGGACCCAGGCCTGGCCGCCGGCGGTGAGCCAGTTGACCACGTGCTCGCGGGCGGTGTCCTTCTGCGACGGGTCCACGGCATCTTCGATGTCCAGGATGATCGAGTCCGCGCGCGACACGGCCGAGACGTCAAAAAGCTCGGGCTTCATAGCGTTCACCAAAAGCCACGAACGGGCAATTTCGGCGGGGATATTACGTTCGGGCCGTACAGTCTCGACGGCGGCGGAGGTAGAGGTCATGCATCTACCGTATCCGCCCGGTACGCACAAACGCTAAGTAACAGCCGCCCGCCCTCGGAACAATGCCGCGAACAATACGACCAAAATCCGGCGTTGACCGCGCGTCAAACTCCTTCACGGGCCGTTACCGGGCGAAACGGAGCGTCTTGTGACCCGCCATTTCCTCCTGTTTCCGCTCGTTTCCGCGGGTTTCCCGGCGTGACAATGGCGCTTTTCCTGACCGGAAAGGTGCGCTTACATCGTTCCAGCGGCAGGCAAACAACCCGCCGATTCTCCCCATCACTTACCCCAATGCTTTACAAAGGAACCCCGAATGAAACGACACCTGACCATCATGAGTGCCGCGGCCGCCGTCGTCATCGCGATGACGGTGTCGGGCTGCGGCGGTGCGGCAGAAGCCGGCGGAGGTGCTGCCTCCGGTGCCACGGAGGTGAAGGAGCTCCGCTACCAGGGCTGGGCCAACACCGTGACACTCCCCGAGCTGGCAGAGGACCTCGGCTACTTCGGTGACGTCAAGCTCAACTGGGTGGGCAACACCATCAGCGGCCCGCAGGACATCCAGTCGGCAGCCACCGGCCAGACGGACTTCGGCGGTGCGTTCGCCGGAGCGGTAGTGAAGCTCGTGGAAGCCGGAGCCCCGGTGAAAGCCGTCATCAACTACTACGGCGAGGACGAGAAGACGTTCAACGGCTTCTACGTCAAGGAAGACAGCCCCATCCGCACCGCCAGGGACTTCATCGGCAAGAAAATCGCTGTGAACACCCTGGGCGCACACTCGGACGCCGTCATCAACACGTACCTGCAGAAGAACGGCCTCAGCGCCGAGGAAATCAAGCAGGTTCAGCTGGTGGTGGTCCCGCCCAACGACACCGAGGAAGCCATCCGCCGCGGCCAGGTGGACGCCGGTTCACTGGGCGGCGTCCTCCAGGACAAGGCAATCGCCAACGGCGGACTGCGCTCGGTGTTCAGCGACGCCGAACTGTTCGGCACCTTCGCCGGCGGCCCCTACGTGCTGCGCACCGACTTCATCGCCAAGAACCCCAACACCACCCGGACGTTCACCACCGGGGTGGCCAAGGCCATCGAGTGGGAACGGACCACACCGCGGGAGGAAGTGATCGCCCGGTTCACCAAGATCCTGCAGGAACGCGGACGCAACGAGAACCCGGCGGCCCTGCAGTACTGGAAGAGCGTGGGCGTTCCGGCCAAGGGCGAGATCAAGGACGAGGATTTCACCCGCTGGGGCAAGTGGCTCAAGGACACCGGGATCGTCCAGGGCGAGCTTGATCCGAAGAAGCTCTACACCAACGAGTTCAACCAGCTGGTGACCGGATGAGCGCCGCCACGGGAAGGGTCATCCTCCCCCGCCGCACCGTCCTGGCATCCGCCTTCGGAGCAGCAGCCGCGATCGTCCTCACGGCCACGGGCTGCGGTGGAAGTGCCACCGGGGCGAGTACAGCCGACAAGCCTGCCGGTGAAGAAGTGAAGACGGTGCGGTACCAGGGCTCGCCCAACAACGTGTCCCTGCCCGAACTCGCCCAGGACCTGGGCTTCCTCGAGGACATCACGCTCGAATGGGTCAGCAACACCACCAGCGGCCCGCAGAGCATCCAGTCCGTCGCCACCAGCCAGACGGACATCGGCGGTGCCTTCACCGGCGCGGTGATCAAGCTGATCGAGGCCGGCGCCCCCGTCCAGGCCGTCATCAACTACTACGGCGAGGACGACAAAACCTTCACAGGCTACTACGTGCTGGAAGGCAGCCCCGTCCGCACCGCCCGGGACCTGATCGGCAAGAAGGTGGCCGTCAACACGCTGGGAGCCCACCACGAAGCAGTCATCTCCACCTTCCTCAAGAACAGCGGCCTGTCGCCGGAGGAGATCAAGCAGGTGCAACTGGTGGTGGTGCCGCCCAACGAAACCGAACAGGCGCTGCGCAAGAAGCAGGTGGACGCCGGCACCCTCGGCGGGGTGCTGCAGGACCGGGCGCTCGCGGAAGGCGGCGTCCGCGCCCTGTTCACCGACGTCGGTGTGATCGGCGGACCCTTCGACGCCGGCCAGTACGTCCTCCGCAAGGACTTCCTGGCCGCCAACCCGGAGACCAGCCGGAAGCTCGTGACCGGCATCGCCAAGGCCATCGAATGGGAACGCAGCACACCCCGCGAGGAAGTCATCGCGAGGTTCGAAGAGATCATCGCCAAGCGCGGCCGCAACGAATCCAGCGAAGCCCTGAAGTACTGGAAGAGCGTGGGGGTTGCTTCGCCGGGTGGCCGCATCCAGGACAAGGACTTCACCCTGTGGAGCGACTACCTCACTTCGGCCGGGATCATCGACGGCGCCCTGGACCTGCCCAAGCTCTACACGAACGAGTTCAACAGCCTGGCAACCGGCACCGGTGCGGCTTCCGGCGCCTCCACCAGTAACACGAAAGGACAACCATGACGCCGAAAATCAGCCTCCGGAACGTCACCAAGGAATTCGCGGTGCGCCAGGGCAAAGCCACCCGGAACCAGGCCGGGCCGTCCGTGCTGACGGCCCTGGACGACCTCAGCCTGGACGTCGCTGCCGGAGAGTTCCTCACACTCGTCGGGCCCAGCGGCTCCGGCAAGACCACGCTGCTGGACCTGCTGGCCGGCCTCTCCCGGCCCAGCTCGGGAAGCGTCCTGGTGGACGGCAAGGAAGTGACCGGTCCGGGCCAGGACCGTGCCGTCGTCTTCCAGCAGTACGCGCTCTTCCCCTGGCGGACGGCGTCGGCCAACGTCTCCATCGGGCTGGAAAACTCCGGCCTGTCGCGGAAGGAACGGGCCGCCAAGGCCAGCGAATTCCTGGATTTGGTGGGGCTGGCGGGCTTCGAGGACCGCTATCCGCACGAACTGTCCGGCGGTATGAAGCAGCGCGTGGCCATCGCCAGAAGCCTCGCCTATGAGCCGGACATCCTCCTGATGGACGAACCGTTTGCCGCCCTGGACGCCCAGACCCGCGAGCAGCTCCAGGACGAGCTGCTGCGGATCTGGAAGGCCACGGGCAAAACCATCGTCTTCATTACCCACGGAATCGACGAGGCCGTGTATCTGGGCCAGCGCGTGGCCGTGCTCAGCGCCCGCCCCGGCCGGCTCAAGGAAATCGTGGACATCAACATCCCGGACCGCGACGGGGACGACGATGTGCGGTCCCACCCGGCGTTCGTGGAACACCGGCACCAGGTCTGGTCCCTCCTGCACGACGAGGTCCGGCTCGCCCAGGGCTCCGGACACCGCAAGATCCTGCCCGACGGTACGGCCCCCGACGAACAACCCAAGGAAAGGAGCGCTGCCTGATGAGCGCTGTGTTGACCAGACCGCCAGAGGCGGCTGCCGCCGTCGAACCTTCCGCCCAGACCGGCACCGGTCCGGACAGCGGACAGCGCCCGACGCCGGCAGGCAGGTTCGCTGCCATGGCCGGCCTCGCCGGACGGGCCGGCTGGAAATCCCTCGCCGTGCTGCTGTTCCTCGCGCTGTGGGAACTGGGCCCGACCTACCTGGCCAGCCCCTCCACCAGGGTGTTCCTGCCGCCGCTGCACGAGGTCATCGCGGCCGGCGTGAAGCTGGTGGAGACCGGGCAGCTGCAGAACCACCTGCAGGCAAGCCTCACGCGCTCCGTCTCCGGTTTCAGCATCGCCGTGGTGTCCGCCGTGGTGCTCGGGCTGCTGATCGCCTGGTACGGCTGGCTGAGCTCGTTCCTGAACCCGCTGCTGGAGCTGTTCCGCAATACGGCCACGTTGGCGCTGCTGCCGGTGTTCACGCTGCTGCTGGGCATCGGCGAGGAATCGAAGATCACCATCGTGGCCTACGCGGCGTTCTTCCCGGTGCTCCTGAACACCATCGCCGGCGTCCGGACCGTGGATCCGCTGCTGATCCGGGCCGCAAGGTCGCTGGGGCTGAACAGTTTCCGGCTCTTCCAGAAGGTCATCCTGCCCTCGGCGGTGCCCACCATCTTCACGGGCATCCGGATGGCCGGCACATCCTCCATCCTGGTGCTGATCGCCGCCGAAATGGTGGGCGCCAAGGCCGGGCTCGGTTACCTGATCGTCAATTCGCAGATGAGCTTCCTCATCCCGGACATGTACGCCGGCATCCTCACCGTCTCCGTCCTGGGGCTGGCCGTCAACGTCCTGCTCGTCGCCCTGGAGCGGCACTTCTCCCGCTGGCGCACCGCCGTCGGGGCCGGCAACTGACCGCTTCACCAGCACAACCTATCCGCACCATCAACCAGTAAGGAAAAAGCAATGACCACCATCACCGAAACCAAGCTCGAATTCGCCAAACTGGGATCCCGCATCGGGGCTGAAATCCGCGGCCTGGACCTCAGCGGGGACCTCTCCGTGGACACCGTGGCCCGGATCCGTGAGGCCCTGAACGAGCACAAGGCCCTGGTGTTCCGCGAAGCGAACATCCGCACGGACGAGGAGCAGGTGAAGTTCGCCAGCCACTTCGGCCCGCTCACGAAGGCGCACCCCACCGTGGCCTCCGTCGAGGGCGAGGAGAACGTCCTTCCGGTGGACAGCGAGAACGGCTCCGCCAACAACTGGCACACGGACGTCACGTTCGTGGTGAACCCGCCGCAGGCATCCACGCTGCGCAGCATCGACCTGCCGGCCTACGGCGGGGAAACCCTGATCGCGTCTTCGGCCGGGGCCTACGCCGACCTGCCCGATGAACTGCGGAACTTCGCGGACACCCTCTGGGCCATCCACACCAACGACTACGACTATTCGGTGCCCAAGAACCTGGAACACCAGAACGCGGAGGAGCGTCGCAAGGAGTTCACCCGGCTGAAGTTCGAAACGGCCCACCCGGTGGTCCGGGTGCACCCGCTGACCGGCGAGCGCGGATTGTTCATTGGGGGCTTCGCGCAGCGGCTGCGGATCGTGGGACTGTCCAACACCGAATCGAAGGACATCATCCGGCTGCTGCAGGCCTACGTTACCCGCCCGGAGAACGTGGTGCGGGTGAACTGGGAGCCGAACCAGCTGGTCCTGTTCGACAACCGCATCACCCAGCACTACGCCCCGGACAACTACGACGGCCAGCCCCGCAAGCTCAACCGGGTGACCATTGCCGGCGACATTCCGGTGGGCGTGGACGGCAAACAGAGCCAGGCCCTGAAGGGCGACTCCACCACGTACTCGGTGGTGGCGCCGCTGTAGGTACGCCAGCCCAACTAGGTCGCAGTTAATGTCGTTTTGAGCGCTCATAACGACATCTACTGCGACCTAGTTGAGTTAAGCGGACGCTTGGCGGGCCGGGCGTTAGGGGATGTTGCTCCCGCGGGCTGTGACCCACAGCCGGTACCACTCGGCGCGGGTCATGGCAGCGGCAACATGGGCCGCTCCGGCGCAGGCACGGATCCGGTCCGGGTTGGCCGTGCCGATTACCGGAGCGATCCCGGCGGGGTGCCGCATGAGCCACCCGAGGAGGATGGCTTCCCGGGTGGTTCCCTTCGCCTTCGCCATCTCAGCGACAAGCGCCGCTGTAGCGGCCTCTGCCGGCGTCGGGCTTTCCGGTGGGGCGCCGGTGTAGTGGCCCCGTGCCAGCGCCCCGTAGGCCTGCAGGGTGATCCCCTGCCGGCCGCAAAACTCAAGGGTGCCGTGCGGGAAGCTGTGGTCCAGCGCCTCGGCATGGTTGACCAGCACCGTGCTTTCCAGCCAGGCCCGTTTCAGCAGGCTCATTTCCAGCTGGTT
This sequence comes from Arthrobacter oryzae, assembly GCF_031454875.1. Taxonomy (GTDB): domain Bacteria; phylum Actinomycetota; class Actinomycetes; order Actinomycetales; family Micrococcaceae; genus Arthrobacter; species Arthrobacter oryzae_D. The sequence continues at coordinate 297,085 of NZ_JAVDRQ010000002.1, read as the reverse complement.
GGCGACCACGGGCGTTTCCAGGTGGTCCTGCAGCACCTCGATCTGCTGGGCGGACATGTTGGACACACCGACCTGCCGCACTTTGCCTTCCTGCATCAGCTGCCCGACTGCGGACGCCACCTCGGCGGGGTCCGCCAGCGGGTCGGGGCGGTGCAGCATGAGGACATCCACGTACTCGGTCTTCAGCCGCTTCAGGCTGCCGTTGACCCGTTCGAGGATGCCGTCACGGCTCAGGTCGTAGTGCGTCTCGAGCCCCTGCTCGTTGAGCCGGATGCCGCACTTGGTCTGCAGCCGGATTCGTTCCCGCAGACCCGGCGTAATCGCGAGGACCTCACCGAAGACGGCCTCCGACTTGCCGCCCCGGTAGATGTCAGCATGGTCGAACAGCGTGATGCCGGAATCCAGCGCGGCGTTGATGGCGGCGTCCGCCTGGCCCACATGTTCGGACGCATACGGCTCGGCGGACCAGCTGCCACCCAGCCCCATGCAGCCATAGATCAGTTCCTGGGTACGGTTCAGGTCCTGGTTTAGAGATGGTGTAGTCATGTCGTCACTCTTTCATTGGATCCGGCTTAGGCACAGCAGCAAAAAGCCCGGCGGCGGTGCCCTGCCCGGGCACCGCCACCGGGACGGATTGTTGTGGAGCTAGCGGATGCTGTCCGGCACCGGCCTTACCGCAGCCAGACCGTGGTGTTGGCGGGCAGCTTGCCGGCTTCCAGCGGGCCGCTGCCGAGCAGGACCTCGCCGGCCGGAAGCTCCACCGGCTCCGAGCCGAAGTTGGTCACGGACTGCCAGCCGCCGTGGCGGCTGAAGTGCAGCACCTGGGAGTTGCCCGTTTCCACCCATTCCAGCTCTTCCGCAGTCTGCAGTTCGCGGCGCAGCTTCAGTGCCTTGCGGTAGAGCTCCAGGGTGGAACCCTCGACGCCGTCCTGGGCGTCCACGGCGTAGCGGCTGAACCATTCCGGCTGCGGCAGATGGGCGTCGCCCGTGCCGAAACCGAATGACGTTCCCTCAGCAGACCACGGCAGCGGCACGCGGCAGCCGTCGCGGCCGATCTCCACGCCCTTGTTGCGGAAGAACGACGGGTCCTGGCGCTCGGCGTCGGGAATCTCGCCCACTTCCTGCAGGCCGAGTTCCTCGCCCTGGTACAGGTAGGCCGAGCCCGGGAGGGCCAGCATCAGCAGGCTGGCCGCACGGGCGCGGCGCAGGCCAAGTTCAACGTCCAGTTCCTCGGCCGGGGCGCCGGCCAGCAGCCAGCCCTTGCCGTCCTGGCCCTTGGCGTGGACCCCGCCGCCCTTCGGCAGGCCGTAGCGGGTGGCGTGCCGGACGACGTCGTGGTTGGAGAAAACCCAGGTGGAGGACGCCCCGGTTGCCGTCGCCTCGGCCAGGTTCCGGGTGATAATTTCCCGGAACTCCTCGGCATCAAAATCGGCCTGCAGCAGGTCGAAGTTGAAGGCCTGGCCCAGGCCCTGCGGGCTGGCGTAGCGGGCGCGGCGGGTGGCGTGCACCCAGGCTTCGGCGACGGCGGTGCGCGGCGGGTTGTATTCGTTGAACACCTCGCGCCATTCGGCGTAGATCTCGTGGACCTCGTCGCGGTCCCAGAACGGGTGCGAGCCGTCAGGGAATCCGTCAGTACCGGTGTTGGCCTCGGTCAGCTCGACCTTGGAGAGCAGCGGCTCGGTGAGGTCCTTGGTCAGGGCGTGCGCCACGTCCACACGGAAGCCGTCCACGCCGCGGTCGGACCAGAAGCGCAACGTCTTCAGGAAGTCGTCCCGGATCTCGCGGTTGGACCAGTTCAGGTCCGGCTGTTCCTTCGCGAAGATGTGCATGTACCACTGTCCGGGCGTGCCGTCAGGTTCGGTGATGCGCTCCCAGGCGGGACCGCCGAAGACGGAGTCCCAGTCCGACGGCGGCAGCTCACCGTTCTTGCCCAGGCCGTCCCGGAAGATGTAGCGCTCGCGGGCAGCGGACCCCCGCGGGGAGGCCAAGGCTTCCTTGAACCATTCGTGCCGGTCGGAGGAGTGGTTGGGGACGATGTCCGCAATGAGCTTGATGCCGGCTGCGTGCAGTGCGGCGGACATCTCGGCGAAGTCCTCCAGGGTGCCCAGCTTGGGGTCCACGTTGCGGTAATCGTCAACGTCGTACCCGCCGTCCGCGAGCGCGGACGGGTAGAACGGGCTCAGCCAGACGGCGTCGATGCCCAGTTCCTTCAGGTACGGCACCTTGGCCGTGATGCCCTTGATGTCGCCCAGGCCGTCACCGTTCGAATCCGAGAAGCTGCGCGGATAGATCTGGTACACGGACGCCTGGCGCCACCAGTTGGGATCGGCTGCGAGGTTTGAATCGGACAGGGTTGCCAGAGTGGCGGTGGTGGACAAAGGAGATTCCTTTTCTTGGGTTGGTTGTTTTTTGGTAATGGAAAACTCGAGGGGCGCCCGGATAGACGGGGCCCTATTTCACCGGGCTACTTCACTGCACCGCGCATGACTCCGGACAGTACCCAACGCTGGGCCAGGATGTAAACCACCAGGGTGGGCGCCATGGCCATCAGGTAGGACGCGAAGGCCAGGCTGTAGTTGGTGTTGAATTCGCCCTGGAAGAGCATCTGCACCACGGGGAGGGTCTGCAGTGCGGGATCCGCGATCATCATCTGTGGCAGCAGGAAATCATTCCAGGAGCCAAGGAAGGCGAAGATCCCCACCGTCGCATTCATGGGAGCCAGCAGCGGAAAAATGATCTTGCGGAACACCTGCCACGTGGTGGCGCCGTCCATGCGGGCCGACTCCTCCAGCTCCACGGGAATGGAGCGCACGAAGGCAATGTACAACAGCGTGTTGAACGAGATTCCGCCGAGTACGTGCAGGAACACGACACCTGCCGGGTTGTCCAGGCCAAGGAGAGCTGTCTGCTTGATGAGCGGAAGGATGATCACCGGGAACGGGATGAACATTGCCGAGAGCAGGTAGACGAACGAGCCCCGGAAAAACCTGTGGTTCCAATTGCGCGCGATGGCGTAGGCCACCAGCGAACTGCAGGCCAGGGAGCCGAGGACGCTCAGCACGGTCACAAACGCGGTGGACATGAAGGCCCGCGGGAAGTTGGTGGCCACGTAGGCGGCGGCGAAGTTCTCCCAGTTCATCGGGTTGGGCCAGGCGAGGCCTGTGCCGGTTCCGATCTGGTCCGGGGACTTGAGTGCCATGGCCACGGTGAAGTAGAGCGGCAGCAGGACGGTCAGCGAGGCCACCAGCATCAGGGCGGTAAGCCACCAGTTGACCCTGAAGCCCTCGCGGCTGGACTTTCGGTTCCTCGGGGTGCCGGACGTGGCGCCGGTACGCACCGCGGTTCCGGTGATGGGCTGGGGATGTGTGGAAACGGTCATTAGAGTGAAACCCCCCGGCGCTGGATGAGGCGCAGCTGGATGACGGAGATCAGCAGGGTGATCAGGAAGTAGATGACCGCGTTCGCCATCTGGTAGGAGTAGTCGCCTCCCGTGAACCCGGAGAAGATGCGCATGGCCACGGACTGCGTTGCCATGCCCGGACCGCCGCCGGTGAGGCCCACGATGATCTCGTAGGTTCCCAGGAAGCCCTTGAAACCGAGGATCACGTTGATCACGAGGTAGCCGAGGATCAGCGGCAGCGTCAGGCTGAGGAACTGCCGGAAACTGCCGGCACCGTCCAGGTCCGCGGCTTCGTAGACCTCGGAGGGCACACTCTGCAACCCGGCCAGGTAGATGATGGTGGCGCCGGGAGCCGCCTGCCAGACCGTGACCACCACGATGGCGATCCAGGCCAGGTTTTCATTGGCCAGGATGCTGGTGGCGAGCGGCGTCATTCCGTACCGCTCCGCCAGCACCGGAAGCGTGTTGGAGAAAAGGTAGTTGAACACGAAGGAGACGATGAGCGCGGACAGCACCATGGGGATGAAGAAGACGGTGCGGATGCCGGTGCGCCATTTGATTTTCGCGTTGAGGCCCAAGGCAATGGCAAGCGCCACGACGTTGACCACCACCGTGGTGGTCAGGGCGAACACGAAGGTGAAGATATAGGACTGGAGTACCGCCGGGTCCTTGAAGATGTTGACGTAGTTCATCAGGCCGATGAACTTCCAGTCCCCGTATCCGGCGTAGTTCGTAAGGCTGAAGAAGACGCCCACGAGTGCCGGCAGGGTGATGAAGAAGGCGAACAGTGCCAGGACAGGCACCACCATCCAGTAGTACGTGGGCTCGATCATGCTTTTGGACCGGAACGTTCCGGTGCCTGCGGAAGCTGATGCGGGGGCCTTGCCTTCTGCGGGACGGGCTGTCTGGGCCACCCGGGAAGTTGTAGTCATGTGAACTCCTGGAGTCGGGGTGGGATCAGACTGCGGTGCGCTCGGCAACGCGGCGCCATTCGTCGTCGAGGGCTGACAGGAACTGCTCGCCGTTCTTGCCGTACACGAAGGACTGGATGTAGTTGTTCAGGGGCACTGACGGCGGGAAGTACGTCGCCGCGCCCTGGTAGTAGCGCGCCTCCCTGACCGACTCGCCGAGGCCGCTGATCTGCGGGTTGCTGACGGCGGGAGCATCCTTGAGGGGTGAGAAGGCAGCGTTCTTTTCGTTGAACGTGTTCACCACGGACGGCTCCAGCAGGTAGTTGACGAACCGCTGCGCCGCGGCCATGTTCGGCGTGTTGCGCGTGATGGAGAGCGCCATGTCCACGTTCACGCGGGCTTTGGTTTCCCCGGGGTTGTCCGTAACCGGCAGCGGGAAGCTTCCGAGCCTGATGTTCTTGTTCGCTGAAACGAGCTGGGACAGTGCCCACGGGCCCTGCAGGTACATCGCCGCCTGGCCCTTGGCGAACGCCGCGTTGCCGTCCGCGTAGTTCTTGCTGGCGGCTCCGTTCTGGGTGAAGGAGGCGAGCTGCAGCATCTTGGGCAGCGCCGGGCCGAAGTTGTTGGAGAAGGACTCGGCCGCGTCCCTGCTGATACCGGCGCCCTTGGCGTTGATCCGGGTGAAGAAGTCCGCAATGTCCAGCGAGCCGCCGGACACATAGTCGAACATGCCCTGGGCGAGGGTCCACGTGTCCTTGAACGTGCCGTAGATCGGCGTGATCCCGGCGGCTTTGAACGTCTCGCACACCGCGACGAACCCGCTCCACGTGGTGGGGACGGAGACGCCGTGGGCCTCGAAGATGTCGCGGTTGTAGATGACCCCGGCCGCGGCCAGGGAAAACGGCAACGCGCTGACCTCGGTGCCGTTGTACTGGCCCCAGGAACTGATCAGCTCCTGCATCTTCGGGTCGATGCTGGCGGCCACTGGCAGGTCCGAGAGGTCGGCGAAGATCCCTTTCCGGACGAAATCGGCGGTGGCCTGCGCGAAGCCACGGGTCACGACATCCGGCGGATCGTTGCGGACCAGCCCGGGCACGAAGTTGCCCTCATTGAAGTCCTGGACCACGTGGATGTCCGGGTTCAGCGCCTCGAAGTCCTTGATCACCTGGTTGAAGTAGGCCACCACCTCGGGCTTGTTCTGCATGAAGCGCAGGGTGGTGACGCCGTTCTGCGGGCCGGAGGATGACGCGCAGCCCGTGAGGGGAAACATGGCCGCGGCGCCGGCCAGGCCGGCGGCCCGGAGCAGGGAACGCCTGCTGAGCACGGATGCGGGCACAGCGGCGTTCACAGGGCAGTGGCTGACGTGCGGGAGAGGCCGGGGCGGTGCCGGGGTCCGGGCGGGCAGTGCTTCAGGATGCGGTTCACAGTTGCTCCTTTGCAAAAGGCTGAGTGAAGGGCTGGAAGTAAAGCCAGTGGTCGGCGGCCGTCCGGTCCACATGGTCTGAGTTTATATGGAATCTAAATTTAGTTCCTCAAGTATTATGTGGTGCAAAGCACAGAGAGGTCAACACCATGTCTGAAATGACTGCTGCAACGCCCCAACTGTTGCGGCGCGTGAGCGCCGGGTCAGTGCTGGATTTCATGCGCGCCTCGCAGGCGGTGACGGTCACGGAAGTCATGGAAGCCACCGGACTCACCCGGGCCACCGCAATTTCCGTGTGCGAGGACCTCATGCAGCGCGGCTGGATCAGGGAACTGGAAAACCAGCGGGCCTTTGGCGGCTACCAGAAAGGCAGGCCGGCGCGCCGGTTCGAGCTCAACGAACGCGCGGGCTACGTCCTGGGCATGGATGTCGGCATCTCCAAGGCCACGGTGGTGGTGGCCGATCTCCGCGGCAAAGCCCTCGGCCGGTCCAGCCAGCCGTTCGCCGGTGCCGAAATTTCGGCCGAAGAACGGATCGCCGTCATTGACCGGACCGCCATGATGGCCCTGCACGGCGTGGGGGCCTCCGCCGACTCCGTGCTCGCGGTCTGCGCCGGCATCGCCGCCCCGGTGGACCGCAACGGCGACGTGCTGGTGACCCAGCACTTCTGGGGACTGTTCGACGTCGGCCTGAAGGCGGCGCTGCGGGACCTGCGCGGATGGACTGTGCTGCTGGAAAACGACGCCAACCTCGCCGCCCTGGGCGACCGCTGGCGCGGCGCGGCCGCCGGCGTGGACGACGTCGTGGTCATCCTCGCCAGTGAACGCCTGGGTTCCGGAGTGATCGACGGCGGCCGGCTGCTGCACGGCCGCGGCGGCGGTGCGGGTGAGCTTGCATTCCTGGATATGGTGGAAGGGGTGGGCGACACCTTCGGCATCGCGTCCCTGGCCAGGGGGTGGGCCGCAGACGCCCTTGCCGGCGAGGCCAAAACCTCACTCCGTGAGCACACCCGCGAAGGCGTCGAGGCGGAGCACGTTTTCGCCGCCGCCGCCGCCGGCGATGCGGTTGCCCTGAAAATCCTCGACCGGCTGGCTGACAGGATGGCCAGGGTCATCGGGGCCGTGGCCACCATGATCAACCCAGAGCTGGTGGTCATCGGCGGAGCCGTGGCGAACTCGGCAGGGGTGCTGCTGGAGCCGATCGCCGAACGGCTGCACGAGTTCACCGCCACTCCCCCGACCGTGGCGGTTTCCCCCTTGGGCGACTCAATCGTGACCGTTGGTGCGGTGCGGTGCGCCCTGGACTATGTGGAGAAGAACACCCTGGACCTGGAGCTCGCGGAGCCGGCCTAGTCAGCTTGAACGGGCTGAGCGCGAACGGGATCAGCGCGAACGGGATCAGCGCGAACGGGATCAGCGCGAACGGACAGTTGCGGCCCTTGTTCAAGGGCCGCAACTGTCCGTTCGCGCTAATTACTCCGGCATGATCATGGTGCGGAGGTCCAGTTGGCGGAGCACGCGGTCGGCCACTTCCGGGTCCATGTCCGGTTCGTTCCGGGCCGCCACCACTTCCTGGCGGGCGGCATCAAGGGCAATGGTCTGCACGGCGATGGCGAGTTCCCGGCCGCGCTTGCGCTTCTCCCCCACGCTTTCGTTTCTTAGGCTTCCGTCCAGGAGCTCGGCGTGCAGCCGTGTCATCTTCTCCTTGACCAGTGCCACCTTCTCCGGCGGGAGCTCCTTCATGAGGTCGTTGTCCTTCAAGGCGGCGACGGCGGCCTGCTGCGCGCGTTTGGCCAGCACCCGGGCGGCATCGCGTTCCTCCGAACCGTCACCGGTTGCCTTGAGGACCTTCATCAGCCACGGGAGCGTCAGGCCCGGCAGCACCAGGGTGGCCAGCAGCACCGCGCAGGCGATGACCAGCAGCTGATCCCTGGCCGGGAACGGCGTGCCGTCCGCCAAGGTCAGGGGAAGGGCCAGGGCAAGCGCAAGCGTGGCGAGGCCGCGCATGCCGCACCAGGTCAGGATCAGGACCTCCTTGGCGGAGGTAGGCTGCAGCAGATTGCTGCTCCTGCGTGCCGAGGCGGCCAGCAGGGCAAGCCACAGGAACCGGACGGCGAAAACAATGACGCACACCACCACCGCAGTTCCGATCATGCCGTAAATTTCGGTGCCTTCATCATGGATGACATGACGGATTTCCAGCCCCACCAGACCGAACGCCAGCCCGGTCACCAGGAGTTCCACCACATCCCAGAACGCAGTCCGGGTGACTCTTTCGGCGGCGTCCTGCGGCCGCGAGTGCCGTTTCATCTCCAAAGCGGTGACGACGACGGCGATCACCCCTGAGGCGTGCACTTCTTCCGCGAGGATGTAGGCCGCGAACGGCACCACGAGCGTGACTGCGCTGCGGGCAACCAGGGACTCCACGAGCCGCGTGATGAGCGCCGTGATCCAGCCCATGGCAATACCGACCAGCACAGCGACCGCGGCCCCCACAAGGAAGTTGAGGACCACGTCGGGTCCTATCCTGCTTCCGGACACGGCGGCGGCCACCGCGGCCTGGAAAATGACGATGGCGGCGGCGTCGTTGAAGAGGCCCTCGCTTTGCAGGACGGTGATGAGCCGGCGGGGCATGTGGACGCGGCCGGCCACGGATTCCACGGCAACCGGGTCCGGCGGGGCCACCATGGCGCCCAGGGCGATGGCGGCAGGGATGCCGATTCCCGGGATCATGAGCCAGGCGGCCCCGGCCACGGCGGCGGTGGACACAACCACCAGGGCCACGGCGAGCATGACCAGCGTGCGCCAGCGCACCCGGAATACGGCCCACGAGCTGCGCTGGGCGGTCGCGAACAGGAGCGGGGGCAAGAAGATGGGCAGGATCAGCTCGGGCGCGATGTCCATTTCCGGAAAGCCGGGAATGAAAGTCAGCGATGCCGCCAGGATCAGCATGAGCACCGGGTAGGGCAGCCGGAGCCGGTCCCCCAGACCCACCGCCACCACAGTGGCAAGAAGGAGTCCGATGATGAGTGCCAGCTGGTCCATATGCTCACTTTCCCCGAAGTGGAGGCGCCCCCTGGAAAGCGCAGGCGCCTCCTCCACGATATCGGGTGCGGGCGGGTGTTACTCCCGGCTTAGGTGGCGGGCTCCAGTGCAGCGGCGACAGGAAGGGTGCCGTCCCGGAATTCGATGGTGCGGCCGGCGGTGTCCGGCAACCCCAGGACGGCCGCCGTCACGAGGGCAACGTTGGCGCGCGAGGTGGCGGTGCCTGCGGAGGTGTCGGCCGGGTCGACGTCGATCAGGCCATTGCCCGGGCCGTCGGTCAGTGACCCGGGGCCCAGGATGGTCCAGGCCAGGCCGGTGCCGCGCAGGTACTGGTCCGCGGCGGCCTTCGCCTCGGCGTAGGCGTGGAAGCTGTTGTCCGCGGGTACGCCGTGGTCGGGTCCTGCACCGAAGTAGGACACCATGATGTAGCGTCCCACGCCGGCCTCCGCAGCCGCGTCCATCGAACGGATGGCGGCGTCCCGGTCCACCGCATAGGTTCGGCTGGGGTTGCCGCCGCCGGCGCCGGCGGACCAAACCACCGCGTCCTGGCCGCGGAGTGCCGCGGCAAGTTCCGCCGTCGTCGTGTGTTCAACGTCCAGGACCGACGGCGTGGCGCCCGTCGCCGCTACGTCCTGCGTATGGTCCGGGTTGCGGAAGAAGGACGTCACGTCCTCACCTTCCGCCGCGAGGATCCTGGCCAGTTCCAAAGCCACTTTTCCGTGGCCGCCGATGATTGCGATGCGCGTCATTGACCCATTCTGTCCCACCGAGGCCCGGAACGGCACCGCACTCGCGGTGGGCTTACGACGCCGGGAGCTGCAGGATCACGCTTCGGCCTGGCCTGTGGCCCGCCGGTCGACGAAGAACTGTTGGGCCAGGGTCCAGAGGTTGGTGGTGGTCCAGTAGATCAGGACGCCGATGGGGAACACGATGCCGCCCGCGCCGAAGATGACCGGCAGGACGTAGAGGATGGCTTTCTGCTGGCGCATGAACGGAGTCGCCATGGCCTCGTCGGACATGGTTCTGGCCATGATCATCTTCTGCACAATGAACTGCGCCGCCGTCATGGTGACGATCATCAGGATGGAAAGGACCCATACCGAAACCACATTGCCGCCCGGAGGCGTGCCATGGAGGAGTACGGCCGACAGCGGGGCGCCGAAGATGCTGGACTGATCGAACTGCACCACCTGCTCGTGGCTCATGGCCCCGACGCCTTCGTTCTGGCGGGCTGCACTGCTGATGCCGGAGAGCACCTGGAACAGGGCCAGGAAGAACGGCACCTGGATCAGCATGGGCAGGCAGGCAGAGAACGGGTTGGTGCCGTGCTTCTTGTACATCGCCATCTGTTCCTGGGCCATGGCCTGGCGGGAGAGCTGGTCGGTTTTGCCCTTGTACTTGTCCTGGAGCTTTTTCAGGTCCGGCTGCAGCAGCCGCATCCGGCGCTGGGCGTCGAGCTGCTTCAGGAACACGGGGATCAGGGCTGCACGAATCACCAGCACCAGCCCGATGATGGACAGCGTCCAGGTCCAGCCGTCGGCCGCCGGCATGCCAACGGCGCTGAGCCCCTCATGGAAGCCCACCATGACGATGGAAACCACCCACTGGAACGGAAGCATGATTGTTTCTAAGTCCACCGAGATCCCCATCTGCCTGGTGCTGCCAAGCTACGGGGAAAAGGGCCGGTTGTCACGGTACCGGGCTGAGTGGACACGGCCAGTGGGTGAAACAAAAAAGCCCCCGGAATCTCAAGGAATCCGGGGGCCTGTCCTGTAGCGGTGGGGAGGCTCGATCTCCCGACCTCACGATTATGAGTCGTGCGCTCTAACCAACTGAGCTACACCGCCACGAATGAGAAAAACCTGTGTCAAGCCGGTCAAAAACCGCCTTGACACAGGCCCTCATTCAGAGCCCCCCACCGGAATCGATCCGGTGACCTCGTTCTTACCAAGAACGCGCTCTACCACTGAGCTAGGGGGGCAACGAGTAAATACTCTACCGGAAGATTCCGCTCCCAACAAATCGGCGGCTGGACGGGTCCGCGAAGCGGGAAAATCCGCCGGAAAGCCCGGAAATCCGGGCCCTGAGCGGCCCTTAGGAGGTTCCGCAGCGACCGCCACTGCCGTCGCGCTGCGCCGATGTGACGAAGCGAACACAAGGTGCCGCTTAAGCCAAGAACGGGCCGGCTGATTCAGCCGGCCCGTTCTCAGTGCCTGGTGGTGCTAGGGCTTACCACTTGCCCTTGCGGTTGAAATCGCGGTGTCCGCCTTCGTTGCCGTGGCGGGGCTTGCGTGCGCCGTCGCCGTGGCCGCCGAAGCGGGAGTCGCTGGCCTGGCCGCGGTTGGCACCGCTGTCGGCGCCAACACTGCGCTCCGAACGGTCGCTATACGAACGGCCGCCGCGGTCAGCGGAGGAACGCTCGCCGTCGCTCTTGCGGAATTCCTTCTTGAACCCGCCGTTGCCCTTGAAGTTGCCGCCACGGTCTCCGCCGCCGGAGTAACCGCCGCGGTCGCCGCCACGGTTGCCCTGGTAACCGCCACGCTCACCGCCGCCGCCGGAAGGCTTGCGGCCGTTGTCCAGCTCGAGGTGGATCAGCTCGCCGCCGATCCGGGTGCGGGACAGGGCGCGCAGCTGCTCGGGGCTGAGGTCCGCCGGAAGCTCCACCAGGGAGTGGTCCGAGCGGATGTCGATTCCGCCGATCTGAGCCGAGGAGATGCCGCCTTCGTTGGCAATGGCGCCCACGATGGAGCCCGGCATAACGCGCTGGCGGCGTCCGACGGCGATCCGGTAGGTGGCGTTGCCCTCGGTGAGCGTGCGGGTCGGTCCACGTGAGCCGAAGCCGTCCTTGGAGCGCTCGCGCTTCTGGAACTCAGGCGCCGCGGGCAGTTCCTTGACCAGCAGCGGCTGTCCGCCCTGGGCCATGACGGCGAGTGCAGCAGCGATCTCCGAGGCCGGAACGTTGTGCTCTTCCTCGTAGGAGGAGATGAGGTCGCGGAACGCGGCAACGTCCTCGGACTCAAGGGTCTCCGTGATGCGCTCGGCGAACTTGCCCAGACGCAGGGTGTTCACGGTCTCGGCCGTGGGCAGGTGCATCTGCTCCACCGGCTGGCGGGTGGCCTTCTCGATGGAACGCAGCAGGTACTTCTCCCGCGGCGTCATGAACAGGATGGCGTCGCCGGAACGGCCTGCACGGCCGGTGCGGCCGATGCGGTGGACGTAGGACTCGGTGTCGTGCGGGATGTCGTAGTTGACCACGTGGCTGATGCGCTCAACGTCAAGGCCGCGGGCCGCGACGTCGGTGGCCACCAGGATGTCGATGCGGCCTTCCTTCAGCGCGTCCACAGTGCGTTCGCGCTGCTGCTGCGGGATGTCGCCGTTGATGGCGGCAGCCTGGAAACCGCGCGCCTTCAGCTTGTCAGCCAGGTCCTCGGTGGCCATCTTGGTGCGCACGAAGGCGATAACGCCGTCGAACTCTTCAACCTCGAGGATGCGGGTCAGGGCGTCGAGCTTGTGCGGGCCCATGACCTGCAGGTACCGCTGGCGGGTGTTGGCGCCGGTGGTGGTCTTGGACTTGACCGAGATCTCGGCCGGGTTGTTCAGGTACTGCTTGGACATGCGGCGGATCTGGCTCGGCATGGTGGCGGAGAACAGTGCCACCTGGCGGTCCGACGGGGTCTGCTGGAAGATCTGCTCCACGTCTTCGGCGAAGCCCATTCGCAGCATTTCGTCAGCCTCGTCCAGCACCAGATACTGGAGTTCGGAGAGGTCCAGGGACCCCTTGGAGATGTGGTCGATCACACGGCCCGGGGTACCGACGACAACCTGGGCACCGCGGCGCAGGCCGGCAAGCTGGGGGCCGTAGGCGGAACCGCCATAGACGGGGAGGACGGTGAAGTCATCGATGTGCTTGGCGTAAGAGGTGAAGGCCTCGGCAACCTGGAGCGCGAGCTCGCGGGTCGGGGCCAGGACCAGGGCCTGGGTCTTGCGGGACGGGCCGTTGAGGTCGTGGAGCTCGGCCAGGCGGGACAGTGCCGGTACTGCGAATGCTGCAGTCTTACCGGTGCCGGTCTGGGCGAGGCCCACGACGTCGCGGCCTTCAAGCAGCAGCGGGATGGTTGCTGCCTGGATGGGGGAAGGCTTCTCGTAGCCGACATCCTGCAGTGCGGCGAGGACGCGGCCGTCGATGCCGAGATCGGCGAACTTGATGCCCTCTTCTTCGTCTTCCTCAGCCTTGGCTGCGGGAGCTGCGGGAGCTTCTTCGGCCTTGGCGGCCTCGGCTGCAGCGGGAGCTTCCTCGGCCTTGGTGGCGGCGGGCTCCGCAGGAGCGGTGGAGGTCTCCTCGGCGGGCGCGGCGGCCTCGGTGAAGACGGGGGCAGCGCCGGCTACAGGGGCAGCGGCTTCTGCAGCGGTTTCGACGGTTCCGGTTTCGGTGGTGGCGTCGTTGTGATTTTCGGGCATAGGGGAGTTTTCCTCATCCATAGGGGGCCAGGCGGCACAACCCGAGGTGAGCGGAGCCGCAGTACATGTGCCGTTTGGATGCCGGGCAAACATTGACCGGCCGGTCACGTAGAAGTCCGGCGCTTTCGCAATCCCGTGGCAGGACTTCCCGCTGCATCTCTTGGCTGCTATCCCAGCAGTCTGTACAGCGTTTTCTTTAGCCGGCTCTCCCTATGAAAATGCCCGCATCGCTTGTGCGGGCCCCAACACTTGCCAGTCCTGCCTCAAAAATTGGGCAGGAATAAGGGATTTCCGGAGTGGGGGATATTTCAAGTGTAAGGCATGGTTCCGCGTTGCACTAACCCGGGCCCGCCCAGGCACGGTGACGTTGCGCACAGGGAGCGCACACGTTGCGCTCACGGAGCCGCCTATGGGGCATCGACCGGGCCGCCGAAGGGCGGCACAGCCTGTCCAATGAAGGTGGGATTAGACGCCCAGGCGCCGCTGGATTTTCTCGAATTCGTCGTGGTACTCCGGCTGCAGGCGGATCTCGCCGTCCGCGTCTGCATCCCGCAGCGCTTCCATGTCCTCGACGGTGCCTTCGCTGAACCACTTGCCGATGGTCACGCCGTGGGTGGGGACGAACAGCCGGTGGATATGGTCGCCGGCCTGGATTGTCCCGGTCCTGATGACGCGAAGATACGTGCCCACCCGGCCCGCTTGGGCGAAGCGCTTGACCCACTGGGACTCGTCCATGCGTCGTTGGAACGTGGCACAGGGAACACGGGGTGATGTGACCTCGACTTCGACGTCAAGGCCGATCTTCCAGCGTTCGCCGATCACCGCGGTGGTGGTCCCGATGCCGGCGACCCGCAGGTTCTCACCGAAAATCCCGGCCGGCAGTTCGCGCTGCAGCTCCCCCACCCAGTAGTCGGCGTCGTCCTGCGAATAGGCGTACAGCGCCTGGTCCACGCCGCCGTGATGGATGCGGCTGGCCTGGATGTCCCCGTGGAGTCCGAGCTTGTGAACCTTGACCGGGCCGTCGACGGCACGTTTGTCGATGGCCGTGACGCCCACGCTGCCCTCATCGGTCAGAAGCTGGTGTACCCGGCAGACGGCAAGCACAGATGCGGTGTCCATGGCACCAGTGTAGGCGGGCGGGCCAATCGCCGCTTCACGGATCGAAGCGGTAGCCCATGCCTGCCTCCGTGTGCAGGTGGCGCGGGTTGGCCGGGTCCTGCTCCAGTTTGCGCCGCAGCTGGGCCAGGTAGACGCGAAGGTACTGGGTCTCCTTCGCGTACGCCTGCCCCCACACCTGGGTGAGGAGCTGCTGCTGGCTGACCAGCTTTCCCGCATTGCGGACCAGCAGTTCCAAGATGTTCCACTCCGTGGGGGTGAGGCGGATTTCCTTTCCGTCCCGCACCACCTTCCGGGCGGCGAGGTCCACCACGAAGTCCGCGGTTTCCACCGTGGGCGCCTCGCGCTGCGCCGGCGAGCGTCGGGAGGCCGCCCGCAGCCTCGCCAGGAGTTCGTCCAGGCCGAACGGCTTGGTCACGTAATCGTCCGCGCCGGCGTCAAGGGCGTCCACCTTGTCCTCCGAGGCATGGCGGGCCGACAGCACGATGATGGGCACGGAGCTCCACCCCCGGATCCCCCGGATCACGTCAACACCGTCCATGTCCGGCAGCCCAAGGTCCAGCACCACGATGTCCACCGGATGCTGGGCGGCCAGCTTCAGTCCGTCCGCCGCGAAGCCGGCAGTGATTGCCTGGTATCCGTGGGCGCGGAGGTTGATCTGCATGGCGCGCGCCAGCTGTGCCTCGTCTTCGATGATCAGGACCAGGGTCACGGCAGCGGCCCCTCCCACAGCGGCAGGGTGACCACCATGGTCAGGCCGCCCCCCGGCGTCGGCTCCGCTGCGAGGGTGCCTCCCATGGCTTCGGTGAAGCCGTTCGCCACGGCAAGGCCGAGACCGATCCCGACGTTTCGGCCGCCGTCCGTGCGCTGGGAATCGTTGAGCCGCTGGAACGGCCGGAACATGTCCAACACGGCCGCCGGAGCCACACCCGCGCCCTGGTCCACCACGCGGAATTCGCTGGCGGGGCGGCCTCCCAGTGAGATCCCCTCCCCCGCGCGGGCGGTCAGCACCACATCGGCTTCCGGCGCATATTTGATCGCGTTCTCCACGAGGTTGGCCACCACGCGCTCCAGCATCCCGGCGTCGGCCTCCACCTGCGGCAGGTTGGGCGGCAGTTCCACCCGGATCCGTCCTGCGGGCAGCCCCCTCAGCGCGTCCGGCAGCACGTCCGCCCACCCCAGTCCGCGCAGGAGCGGATTGACGGAGTCAGCCGTGATCCGCGACATGTCCAGGAGGTTGCCGATCAGATGGTCCAGTCGGTCAGCCGAATCCTCGATCGTGGCGAGCAGTTCACGTTCATCCTCCGGGGAGAACCGTACATTTTCCTGGCGAAGGCTG
The DNA here is from genome assembly GCF_031454875.1 of Arthrobacter oryzae. GTDB lineage: Bacteria > Actinomycetota > Actinomycetes > Actinomycetales > Micrococcaceae > Arthrobacter > Arthrobacter oryzae_D. Next base: position 281,394 of record NZ_JAVDRQ010000002.1, on the reverse strand, counting down.
CTGACCGCCAGCTTGATCCCGGCCAGCGGCGTACGCAGGTCGTGGCTGACAGCCCTCAGGATGGACGTGCGCATCTTGTTGCCCTCGGTGAGGCGCTGGTTGTCCTGCATGCTCGCCACCAACTGCCGGCGTTCCAGGATGGCCACCAGGAACGCGCCGAAGGCGCCCAGCATCCGCTGGTGCTGGCCGGAAAAGGGCTGGCCTGCCGGTGGCCCGCCGTTGATCAGCAGCGTGTATTGGGAATCGACGACGACGGCGTGGTCGGCCGCGGCATGGGTCACCGGCGGGCTGGTCCCGGCGCTGGCCACCACGTTCCAATCGGTAGTACTGCCCTTGCCCCGCCCCGGACGGCTGCCCGCGGCGGATCCCGTGCCGCGCTGGCCCGACGGGGCGCTTGGGCCGCTTCCGGCCAGCAGGGTGACAGCGTCCACAGCCAGCCTGCTGCGGACCTTCTCAAGGAACGTCTCCAGGCTGCCGTCGGAACTGAGGATCCGCAGGGAAAGTTCGCTGAGTGCCCTGGCCTCGGCTCCGGACCTCGCGGCTTCCTCGGCCCGGCGGGTCGCCAGGCCCACAGCAAGGGCTACGCTGCAGGCGACCGCCAGGAACACCAGAAGCGTGAACAGGGTGGAGGGATCGGCGATGGACAGCGAGCCCACAGGATCAGCGGAGAAGTAGTTGAGGAGCGTTGTGCCCAGGACAGCTGCCACGACGGCAGGCCAGATTCCCCCGATGGCAGCCACTGCCACAGCGACGGCGAGGTGCAGCAGCATGATGATGCTGAAATTCCGGTATCCCGCGACCGTTACGAGGACTTCCACGGCCGGCGGCAGGGCCACGGCAAGGACCATGCCCAGGACGAAGCGGCTCCGCCCTATTCCCTTGAGCGCCGATCGGGCCGTGCCTGTACCGGTAGCTCCGGTAGGCGGGGCGCCGGGGCGGGCGGGGTCAACTGCTGCCATGGCTCCATCTTGGCATGGGCAGTTCTCCCCCAATTCCCGTTACCGGCACGTCCCTTCAGGTACTAGGCTGACTTCAGGATTTACACACCTGTGCATTGCCGTGCTCTGCCATCGACGTCACCCCGCGCGCGGTGAAGCAGGTGGCGCCGCAGGTGGCCGCGCGGCATTGGGGCGCGCGGCCGGTCACAGATTCAGCATGGACAACCAGGGGGACCCATGGAGCCGCAGGACCCGAACCAGGATCCTTCGAAGGATCCGAAGAAGGATCCAAAGAACACCCGTTCCGGGCCGCAGGGACCGGACGGCGAGTCAGCGGCGCCTGGCGGGAGTGGCACGTCCGGGCCCGGCGCTTCCGGGCCCGGCGCTTCCGGGCCGGGCCCTTCGGGGCCCGGCTGGATGACCTCCCCCGAAGACTTCACGCCGCAGCCGCATGATCCTGCGACCGGCCAGCTGCCGCCCTGGCAGGTCCCGAAACCGGAGCTGCGTCCGGACCTCCTCGGCGGTCCGGCAGCGGCAGGCGCACCGCCCGAAGCCGGAAGAAAACCGGGACGGCGGCAGAAAGGTCCGGCTGCCGGTTCCGGCCCGGCGGCAGGCCCGGTACCCGCGCCTGGAACCGGCCCCGGTCCGGTGATCGACCCCTTCGAGCACGAACGCGAGCGGGAAGCAGCGGCACGCAAGAAGCGCTCGCAACGCCGTACCGTCGTCGTCGGCCTCGGCGTTACTGCCCTGCTGGCGGGCACCATCACCGCCATCGTGGCCAGCAACGAAGCGGAGGCCGATTACGCGCAGGTCTGTTTCAACGATGAAACCGGCGAGCGCGTGGAAGACACCCAGTGCGACAACAGCAGCACCGCCGGCCGGAGTTCCGGTATTTACGCCTGGTACTTCTACTCGCGCGGCGCCAGCGTCCCGGCTGTGGGGCAGAACCGCTCGCAATACACCGGCTTCACCAAGACCGTGCCGCAGGGGGCCAAAACGTCCAAGGGCTACAGCACCAAGGGCGGAACGGTCAGCAGGGGCGGCTTCGGCAGCAGCTCCAAGGGCGGAAGCACGGGAGGCTAGGCGTGAAGAGACTGCAGGCAACCCCCAGGCCCGACTGGAAGCAGAAGATCGAGGAACAGGGGCTGGTCTTTTCCACCACCACCATGCCTGACGGCAAGAAGATCGAGTACTGGAACGAATCGGCGTACTACGAATTCAGCATGGACGAGGTGGAAACCCTTGAAAAGACCGCCGAGGACATGCACCTGATGTGCCTTGAGGCGGCCAAGTACCTGGCCACCGGGGCCATGGGCAATATCGGCATCGGACCGCAGGCGCTGGAACTGGCAGCGGAATCGCTGCAGGCCGGGGACATGGACATCTACGGCCGCTTCGACTTCGTGTACGACGGCCGCGGCGGCCCGGCCAAGATGCTCGAGTACAACGCGGACACCCCCACGGGGCTGATCGAGGCCGCCGTGGCGCAGTGGTTCTGGCTCCAGGATGTGTTCCCGGAGAAGGACCAGTGGAACGGCATCCATGAAGCCCTCATCCGGCAGTGGAAGAAGCTGCAGTACCGCACCGGCATGAGCACCCTGCACATTGCGCACTCGGAAGCGGAGCAGTCCGGCGAGGACTGGATGACCGCCGCCTACATGCGCGACGTCGCGGGCCAGGGCGGTTGGACCACCATCGGCATCAATATGTCGGACATCGGCTGGGACCCCAACCTGAACCGCTTTGTGGACCTGGACAACTTCATGATCAGCACCATCTTCAAGCTGTATCCGTGGGAACTGATGATGAAGGAGCCTTTTGGCCAGCGCCTGCTGCAGCGTGCCCACAACCCGCGCTGGGTGGAGCCTGCGTGGAAAATGCTGCTGTCCAACAAAGCGCTGCTGGCGGCGCTCTGGCACCTCTATCCGGACCACCCGAACCTCCTCCCGGCATACCTCAACGAGCCGGGTCCGCTGAAGGAATGGGTGGCGAAGCCCCTCCACGGCCGGGAAGGGGACAACATCAGGATCCACGCGGCAGGCATCAACATGGAGCAGCCGGGCGGCTACGGCCGCGAAGGCTGGTGCTACCAGCAGTTTCATTCCCTGCCCGACTTCGACGGCAACCACCCCGTCCTGGGCCTGTGGGTGGTGGACGGCGAGTCGGTTGGCTGCGGCATCCGCGAGTCCGACGGCCCCATCACCGATTACTTCTGCCGGTTCGTCCCGAACACCATTGACGCTCCGGCGCCTCTTTCAGTCCAGGCCGCCTCGGCCTCCTCCAGCAAAGCAGGTATCGCACTATGACCACAGGGACGTCGACGCCGGGAGGTCCCCCGCAGGGACAAGCCAGCGGGCCGGAAGTTCCGTCCAAGGGGCTGCATGCCGGCATCCTGGACCTGGGCGACTCCGTCATGCTGGGCCTTGCGTCCACCGCGCCGGTCTATTCACTGGCGGCGACCCTGGGCCTGATTGTCGCGGTCAACGGAAATTACACGCCGCTGATCCTGCTTCTGGGGTTCGTGCCGGTGCTCTTCATCGCCTACGCTTTCCGTGAACTGAACAGCACCATGCCTGACTGCGGCACCACCTTCATCTGGGCACGCCGCGCGTTCGGGCCCTGGGCAGGCTGGCTCGGCGGCTGGGGCGTCGCCCTGGCCGGCATTGTGGTCCTGGCCAACCTTGCGCAGGTGGCCGGCCAATACCTGTGGCTGCTGATCGGCGACGGGTCGCTGGCCGAAAACGACCTGGTGGTGACGGCCACGGGCGTGCTGTTCATCATCTTCATGACCCTGGTGAACTACCGCGGCATCCGGCTGGGTGAGCACGTCCAGCGTGTGCTGACGTACGTGCAGTATGTCTCGCTGGGCATATTCGCGCTGGCCATCATCTTCAGGATCGCGGGCGGGGCACCGGAGGGCCAGGCCTTCGATTTGGAGTGGTTCAACCCGGCCGGCGCCTTCGCCGATCCTGGAGCCGTGGTGCACGGCGCGCTGCTGGCACTCTTCATCTACTGGGGCTGGGATACCTGCCTCGCAGTGAACGAGGAAACCGAGAACCCGGCCAAAACCCCCGGCCGCGGCGCCGTCATCTCCGCCTTCGTGCTCGTGGCAATCTACGTCTCCGTGGCGCTGCTGGTGATGATGTATGCCACCGTGGGCACGGACGGGATCGGGCTGGGCAACGCCGAGAACCAGGATGACGTCTTCCTGGCCATGAAGGACGTGGTGCTGGGACCGTGGGGCTGGCTGATCGTGGTGGCCGTGCTGGCGTCGGTGCTATCCTCGACCCAGACCACCATCCTGCCCACCGCCCGCGGCACGCTGTCCATGGGCGTCCACGGCGCGCTGCCGGCCAGGTTCGGCGAAGTCCACGAGCGCAACCAGACGCCCGGATTCTCCACGCAGGTGATGGGGGCCGCCGCGGTGGTGTACTACGTGGCCATGAGCTTCCTGAGCCAGAACCTCCTCTCCGACTCCATCAGCGCCATCAGCCTGTTCATCGCCTTCTATTACGCGCTGACCGGTTTCGCGTGCTTCTGGTTTTTCCGCGGCACCCTGCGCGATTCCGCCCGTAACCTCTGGTTCCGGGGCATCCTGCCGCTGCTCGGTGCACTGATGCTGACCGCCGCGTTCTTCATCTCCGCCGTGCAGATGTGGGACCCGGCCTACGGGGACACGGAGATTCTCGGTGTGGGCGGTGCGTTCATCAGCGGCGTGGTGCTGCTCGCGCTGGGCGTGGTGCTGGCCGTGGTGTGCCGCTTCGCCCCCGCCACGCGGGGCTACTTCCTGGCACAGCGGCCGGTGCCGAGCAAGCTGTAAGGACCAACCCGAAGAAGCAAACCCGTAGGATGCTCCAATGAGCAACGCTGCTGAGGTTCCCGCCGTTTCGAGCACCTCCGATGTCCTGGCCCTGGATGCCCTGCTGACACCGGAGGAGGTGGCTTTCCGGGAACGGATCCGCGACTTCACGGACCAACGGATCAAGCCGGATATCGCCCGCTGGTACGACGACGCCGTCTTTCCGCTGGACCTGGCCCCCGAGCTCGGCGAGCTGGGCGTCCTCGGCATGCACCTGGAAGGCTACGGCTGCCCCGGCAGATCCGCCGTCGAGTACGGCCTCGCCGCGATGGAACTGGAGGCGGGCGACTCCGGGATCCGCACGTTCGTATCGGTGCAGGGATCACTGGCCATGACCGCCATCCACCGGTGGGGGTCCGAGGAGCAGAAGCAGGAGTGGCTCCCCCGGATGGCCGCCGGCGAGGTGATCGGCTGCTTCGCCCTGACCGAACCCACCGCCGGATCCGATCCGTCGTCCATGACCACCGTGGCCCGCCGGGACGGGACCGGGGACGACGCCGCCTGGTTACTGGACGGGGCCAAGCGCTGGATCGGGCTCGCGTCCGTTGCGGGGGTAATCGTGGTGTGGGCGATGACCGACGACGGCGTCCGGGGCTTCCTGGTGCCTGCCGGCACGCCCGGGGTCACGGCGACGCCGATCAGCCGGAAACTTTCGATGCGCGCCTCGATCCAGTGCGATGTGGCGTTCGACGGCGTGCGGCTGGGACCCGAGGCACTGCTGCCGGGTGCCCGTGGCCTGCGTGGGCCCTTCACCTGCCTCAACGAGGCACGGTACGGGATCGCCTGGGGCGCCATGGGTGCCGCCCGCGATTCCTACGAAGCCGCGCTGACGTACGCACAGGACCGGCTCCAGTTCGGCAAGCCGCTGGCCGGTTACCAGCTCACCCAGGAGAAGCTGGTGAACATGCTGCTGGAGATCCAGAAGGGCACCCTGCTCGCGCTGCACCTGGGCCGGCTCAAGGACGCCGGCACACTGCAGCCCGAGCAGATCTCCCTCGGCAAGCTGAACAACGTCCGTGAGGCCCTGGCCATCGCGCGGGAGGCCCGCTCCATCCTGGGCGGCAACGGCATCACCCTGGACTATTCGCCGCTGCGGCACGCGGCCAACCTCGAATCGGTCCGCACCTACGAGGGCACCGACGAGGTCCACACCCTGATCCTGGGCCAGCACATCACCGGCATCGGCGCCTTCCGCTAAGCCCGCCCAACTAGGTAGCAGCAGGTGTCGTTTTGACGGCTCATAACGACACCTGCTGCTACCTAGTTGGGGTGCTCCGCACCCTGGCGGCCCCGAGGGGCTCAGGCCGAGAAGCCGCCGTCGGCCTTGACCAGCTGGCCGGACACCCAGCGGCCCTCGGGCGAGAGCAGGAACGCCACGGTTCCTGCCACGTCCGCGGGGGTTCCAAGCCGCCCGCCGGGCTGCCGGCGGCTGAGATCCGCCCGCAGCTCATCGTCCATCCAGCCCGTGTCAACAGGCCCGGGGTTGAGCACGTTCGCCGTGATCCCCAGCGGTCCAAGCTCCCTTGCCGCGGCAATGACGGTCCGGTCCAGCGCTCCCTTGGATGCACCGTACGGCAGGTTGAAGGCTGTGTGGTCGCTGGTCAGCGCAACGATCGCGCCGCCGTCGTGCGTTGCCTGCCGGGCAAAGGCCGCGATGAGCTGCCAGCTGGCCCGGGTGTTCACAGCAAAATGCCGCTCCCAGCTCGCCAGCGTGGTGTCCAGGACGCCGGAGTCCACGGATTCCGCATGGCTGAGCACCAGGCCCTGCAGGGTCCCGGCCTGTTGTGCCACGTCGGCCATCAGCCGGTCCACAGCCAGCGGATCCTCCAGGTCCGCCGGCAGCGCAACGACGCGCGCGCCGGTGGCTTCCAGCTCCGCCAGGAGGCGTTCGACGTCGTCCGGCTGGATTCCCCAGGGCATCCGGGAGTCGTAGTCCTGCCAGTACGTCAGCACCAGGTCCCAGCCGTCCGCAGCCAGGCGCCGGGCGATGCCGGCACCGATTCCGGCCAGGCGGCCGACGCCGGTCACCAGGGCAGTCCTGCTCATACGGGCACCTCGGCCAGCGAGTTCCGCCGGAGCACCACGAACCAGCACGCCAGGATGGCCACCGCGCAGAACACGCCGGCGCTGGAGGCCATGAGCCAGGGCTCGGGTGCCTGGAAGTCCAGGTTCTCAGCTCCCAGCGCCTCGCCGATGCTCTTGGGTGAAAAGAAGAACACGATGATCGAGGCTCCCAGCACTCCGCCCATAAGCCAGCGCGTCACTGCCTGGCGGTGCGGCGTCTCCCGCAGGGTCCAGGCGAACGCCGGGAGGACAGCAGCCATCCAGACCCAGTGGTGGGACCAGGAAACGGGGCTGATGAGGAGCATGGTGAGCGCCGTCGCCGATATGGCCACTACCCGGGCGCCCTGGTCACTGGCGGCCTTGACCACCATGGCCCCCACGCCCACCACCAGCACGCTGAGCAGCAGCCAAGGGACGGTGACGCCGGCTTCGGGAACACCGAAATGCAGCAGCGCACCCTTGATCGAAAGGTTGTCCACATACCCCGCTCCGCCGATCCTGGACGTGTCGGGGAGGATCTCCAGCCAGAACTGGAACGATTCCGCCGGCCGCATCAGCCAGCCCAGCAGCACAGTGAAGGCGAACCCGCCGGCCATGTTGAAGAGCCCGCGCCAGTCTTTGCGAACCAGGAAATACAGCCCGAAGACCAGCGGCGTCAGTTTGATGCCGGCGGCCATGCCCACCAGGAACCCGCGGCCAGGAAAAGCCCGGTTCCAGCGCTGGTTCCCGGCGAGGAGGTCGGCCGCCATGATCCCCATTAGCAGGATGTTGATCTGGCCAAACGCCAGGGTCTCCCGCCACGGCCCCAGGTTGATCACGGCAAGCAGCAGGATGACGGCACCCCACCGGTTCCGCATAGCTTTGAATCCGGTAGCTGCCTTGAACCCGGTGACTGCCTTAAAGCCGGGGGCACCGAAGGTGGAGCGCCAGTCCTGTTTGGCGGTCCAGTACCGCACGCCGCGCACGGCAACCCACACGGCCACTGCCGCTCCGGCAGCGTTGAAGAGCATGAGGGCGGATTCCTCCGGCAACCTTGCCAGCAGGCTGAACAGCAGCGCGGCAAACGGCGGATACGTGAACGGCAGTTCCGGCCCGCCAGCCCAGCCCACAGTCCGGCTGTAGAGGTTCGACGGCGACTGGCCGGCCTCGTTGAGGATCTTGCCGCCGTGCCAGTAGACGCTGAAGTCGAGGCCGTGCTCGCCCCAGGCATCGAGCCTGGAGGCGATGAACATGGCTGCGGCCAGCACAGCGAGCAGCGTCACCAGCTCGCCGGCGGCGGCAAGGGCCAGCCGGCTCCGGTCCCACGCAACAGCCGATCCGGCGCGCGGCCGGGGTTTCGCGTCGGCGTCGTGCCGCTTCGCGGCGTCGAGCTCCGTTTCGGCGTCGAGCTCCTTTTCGGCGTCGAGCAGTGCCATCCCGTATCCCCAAACGTTTGTTCCTGCAGAGCGGCGCCACTGAAGGCGCGTTGCGCGCTATCGCGATGTTATGCCGGCGGTCTCGCGCCGGATTCGGCGCTTGTCCTCACATCCTACTGAAACAGGGGCCGTGTCCCTTGCTACGCGGCCCGGCGTGGCACCACAGGACCGGTATAACCTCAGCGGTCGGCAGGACTGGCCGCCACGAGTACGGGTTCCCGGGCCCCGGCATCCTTGCGGATGGTGGCGCTGATGACGGCGGCAATGGTGCACATGGCGGCTGCGCCGAACCATGCGTAGGTGTACTGGCCGGTGGCGTCCCGAATGGCACCGGCGGCAAGCGCCGCAGCGGCCGCACCGAGCTGGTGGGCGGCGAAGACCCAGCCGAACACCACGCTGCCGTCTGCTCCGAAGACCTGGCGGCAGATGGCGGCGGTCGGCGGAACGGTGGCCACCCAGTCCAGGCCGTAGATCACGACGAAAACAATCATGCTGGGTTGGACCGTGGCGCTCAGCAGCAGCGGCAGCACCAGCAGGCCGATGCCGCGGAACTGGTAGTACACGGCCAGCAGGATCCGCGGGTTGAAGCGGTCAGTCAGCCAGCCGGACGCGATGGTGCCCACGATGTCGAAGATCCCGACGACGGCGAGCAGGCCCGCCGCGGTGGTCTCTGCCATGCCGTGGTCGTGGGCGGAGGGGATGAAGTGGGTGCCGATGAGGCCGTTGGTAGTGGCACCGCAGATGGCGAAGCCGGCAACGAGCGCCCAGAAGGTCCTGACTTTGCTGGCGCGTTTGAGGACCTGGAGCGCCCGGACCGCGGCGTTGCTGCTCCGGCCGGGTTCGGGCTCCGCCGGGGACGACGCAGCTGATCCCGGCTCAGGCGCGGTTTCGCCGTAGGGCAGCACTCCGGCGTCGGCCGGTGAGTTTTTGAGGAACTTGAGCACCAGCGGCACCACGGCCAGCGCGCCGGCGGCGATGAGCAGCGATGCCTGCCGCCAGCCGGGATCCTGGGCCAGCATGGCGATGAACGGCAGGAAGACCAGCTGCCCGGCCGCACTCCCCGCGGTCAGGATGCCGATCACCAGGCCGCGGCTCTTGCTGAACCACGTGTTGGCGATCGTGGCGGCGAAGACCAGCGCCATGGACCCGGTGCCCAGTCCGATCAGGAGTCCCCAGGTCAGCAGGATCTGCCACGACTGGTTCACCAGCACCGTCAGTGCACTGCCGGCACCGATGAGCACCAGCGCCACGGAGGTGACGGCGCGGATGCCGAACCGTTCCATGAGCGCGGCGGCAAACGGGGCGGTGAGGCCGAAGAGCACCAGGTTGATGCTGACGGCCGCGGACAGCACAGTTGTGGACCAGCCGAATTCGTCCTGCAGCGGGACCATCAGGACGCCGGGGGCGGCCCGGAAGCCGGCCGCGCCCACCAGGGCCAGGAACGCGACGGCGGCAACGATCCACGCTGGATGGAGACGTTTCCTCGGCGAGGGCAGCAGGGTGGTTTCGGGAGTGCTCATGCTGCCGGTCCGTTCTGTGAGGTGGAGGTGGCCAGCCGGACGGGCTCCGCCGTGCGGGTGAGGCTGTGCCAGCTGGTGTTGTCCGCGGTGAGCCGCTCACCGCAGGCGGTGCAGCTGTCCGCAGAGGACGTCCGCTGGCCGCAGGTTGAATGAATGACGAACATGTGCGCCTGCTCGGACGGCGCCGGGAGGTGCTTTTCGGCCCAGATCACGACGGCGTTGAGCACCGGCAGCGCATCCTCGCCTTTCCCGGTGAGCACGTACTCCTGGCGGGTGCGGCCGCCGTCGTCGTACGGTTTCCGGGTCAGGAGCCCGTCCTCCACGAGGCCCGCCAGGCGTTTGGTGAGCACGGAATCGGCCACCATCAGCCGTTTCTTCATGGCGTCGAAGCGGCCGTTGCCGAAGAAGACCTCGCGGAGCACCAGCATGCTCCAGGGGTCGCCCAGGATGTCCAGGCCGCGGGCCATGGCGCAGGTCCGTTGGGACCAGTCAGAGCGGAGTGCCATGCAGGAAACCCTAGCTGACTCTCTTCAAGAAAGCTAGGTTCTGCCCAATGAAAGGTTCAGCGGAGGGTGGCCCTCGACGGACGGTAGGCCAGGGCCCAGTAGGCCAGCATGGCGATGCCGCACACAACGCCGAGGCTGGAGACGGTGAGCTGCCACTGCGTCTGCGGGTCTTTGCCCCACTCGTGCGCCCCCGCCATGACGGCGAGATACTTGGGCGTCAGGTAGAACGCCACCACGGAAGCGGCCACGATGATCCAGCCGGCAAGCCGCATCCGTCCGTCCCGCGACGGGACGCGGTGCAGGGCAAAGGCCATGGAGGGCAGCGCCACGGCCATCCATACCCAGTGGTGGGACCAGGAGACCGGGCTGATCAGCAGCATAAGCACGGCGGTGGCCGATACCGCCACGAAGTTCTCGTCTGCATCGACGGCCCATTTGATGACCAGCGCAGCCACGGCTACCAGGATCAGCGACAGAACCAGCCACACCGCACTGGTGAATCCGGAGTCCGGCAGGCCAAGGTGCAGCAGCATGCCTTTGACGGAGAGGTTGTCCACGTAGCCCGGGCCGCCGATCCGTCCGGTGTCCGGCAGGATCTTGGTCCAGAACGTCACCGAGGCATGCGGGAGCACAGCCCAGGAGAACGCAATGGAGCCGAAGAAGCCCGCAGCCATCCAGCCGAGCGCCTTGAAGTCCCGGCGCACCAGGAAGTACAGGCCGAACGCAAGCGGTGTCAGCTTGATCCCCGCCGCCATCCCGATCAGCAGCCCGGCCGGCCAGCGGAGCTCACCGGCCCGGGATTTTCCGTACAGGGCGAAGTCCGCGAGGATCAGGCCCATCAGGATGATGTTGATCTGGCCGAAGTCGAAGGTGTCCCGCCAGGGGCCAAGCAACAGGATCGCCGCCGTCCCCGCGAGCGCCACTGCCCGGAACCGCCAGTCGGCGAAGGCGTCCTTCCAGCGGCGCAGCCCGAAGTAGTGCCGCGCCAGCCACGCCGACACAACGGCAGCGCCGGCCAGCGCCGTCGTAATGAATATGAGGCTGCTGGCACCGATGCTGAGGGTTGCCAGCAGCGCGAACAGCAGCGCGGCGAACGGCGGGTACGTGAACGGGAGTCCGTCCCGCGGAGCATACAGCTCATTGACGCCGGTCTCGCCGGTCTCCAGCACCCGGCTGCCGCCGTAGTAGTACACCTCGAAGTCGTTCATCAGCGGGATGTACGCGGAGTACAGGACCACAAGGGCGACGACGACGGCGGCAGCGCCTGCCGCCGTGGCGAGCCAGCTGCGCGTGGTGGGCGAAACCGCCCGAAGCGAGATGGTCACCGGCTGCTAGCTGCCCGTCCCGAGGAAAGTGAAGGCGTGCTCGAGGTCAGCGATCAGGTCCTCCACGTCCTCGATGCCGCAGGAGAGCCGGATCAGGTTGACCGGAACGGCCAGTTCGGTTCCCTTGACGGAGGCGTGCGTCATTTCGGACGGGTAGTTCATGAGTGACTCGATGCCGCCCAGGGATTCGGCCAGGGTGAACACGGACGTATTTTCCGCGACGGTGCGTGCCGCAGCTTCCCCGCCCTTGAACTGGACGGACACCATGCCGCCGAACTTCTTCATCTGCTTCTTCGCCAGCTCATGGCCGGGGTGGGACGGGAGTCCCGGGTACAGCACGGCCTCCACTTCGGGGCGCTCCAGCAGCCATTCGGCCACGGCCTGGGCGTTGTCGCTGTGCCGGTCCATCCGGACGCCGAGCGTCTTGAGCCCGCGGGTGGTCAGGAAGGCATCCATCGGGCCGGACACGGCGCCGACGGCGAACTGGACGAAACCGATCTTCTCGGCGAGCGCCGCATCGTTCACCACGATCGCACCGCCCACCACGTCTGAGTGGCCGCCGATGTACTTGGTGGTGGAGTGCACCACGATGTCGGCGCCGAGGGCCAGCGGGGTCTGCAGGTACGGGGATGCGAACGTGTTGTCCACCACCAGGAGGGCGCCGGCGTCGTGCGCCAGTTTGGCGAGGGCGGCGATATCGGTGATCTTCATCAGCGGGTTGGACGGAGTCTCCACCCACACAAGGCGGGTTTCGCCGTCGTTGGCTCCGCCGGCGGCGATGGCCGCGGCGACAGCGTCCAGGTCCGCCATGTCCACGGGGGTGTTGCCGATGCCCCAGTCCCCCAGGACCCTGCTGATCAGCCGGTAGGTTCCGCCGTAGGCGTCGTTGCCCAGCACGATGTGGTCCCCGGGACGGGTGAGGGCGCGGATGAGCGAGTCCTCCGCAGCCAGGCCCGAACTGAAGGAGTAGGCGTGCGAACCGCCTTCGAGCGCCGCCAGCTGTTCCTGCAGGGCGTCGCGGGTGGGGTTCCCGCCGCGGCCGTATTCGTATCCGTCGCGGAGCCCGCCGATCCCGTCCTGGGCATAGGTGGAGCTGAAGTGCAACGGCGGCACCACCGCCCCGGTGCGGGGCTCGAAGGCCTGGCCGGCGTGGACGGCGCGGGTGTTGAAACCTTGGTTTTCAGAGACAGACATGAAGTTCCTTTTCGCTTGTATCCGGTGATCGAGCCTGTCGAAATCCTGGTTTCGACAGGCTCAACCCCCGGTCAGTTGCTGAGGTACGCGAGGAGGTCGTGGCGGGTCAGGATGCCGATGGGGGCGCCAACAAAGGTCACCATGACGGTGTCGACGTCGGAAAGCAGTTCGCGGGCCGCGGAGATGGTCTCCAGCGAGCCGATCACGGGCAGCCGCTCCCCCATATGTTCGGAGATCTTGTCCGTCAGCTTTGCCTCGCCGCGGAACAGCTTGGACGTGAGGCTCCGCTCGTCCACGGCGCCCAGCACTTCGCCCATGACCACCGGCGGTTCCTGCGACAGGACCGGGATATGGGAGACGCCGAACTCGTTCATGATGTTGATGACGTCGCGGACGGTTTCGTTCGGGTGGATGTGCACCAGTTCCGGGAGTTCCCCGGTCTTGGACTTGAGCACCTCGCCCACGGAGGATTCCTCGCCGCCGGAGAGGAAGCCGTAGGAGCGCATCCACTGGTCGTTGAAGATTTTGGCCAGGTAGCCGCGGCCTGAATCCGGCAGGATGACCACCACTACGGCGTCTTCGGGGAGGTCCTTGGCGACCCGCAAGGCAGCAACCACTGCCATGCCGGAGGAGCCGCCCACCAGGAGGCCTTCTTCGCGGGCCAGCCGGCGGGTCATCTCGAAGGACTCGGCGTCGCTGACCGCAATCACCGCGTCCGGAACTGCCTTGTCGTAGTTGGCCGGCCACATGTCCTCGCCGACGCCCTCAACAAAGTATGGCCGGCCGGTGCCGCCGGAGTAGACGGAGCCTTCGGGGTCGGCACCGATGATCCGCACCCGTCCGCCGTCGGCCTCGGATCGGCTGGCGGAAACTTCCTTGAGGTACCTGCCCGTGCCGGTGATGGTGCCGCCGGTGCCGGCCCCGATCACGCAGTGCGTGATCCGGCCGTCGGTGTCCTGCCAGATCTCGGGTCCGGTGGATTCGTAGTGGCTGCCCGGGGCGGCGGGGTTGGAGAACTGGTCCGGCTTGTACGCGCCGGGGATTTCGCTGACGAGCCGGTCCGAAACGCTGTAGTAGCTCTGCGGGCTGTCCGGGGCGACGGCGGTGGGCGTCACCACCACCTCGGCACCGTAGGCCTGCAGGACGGCGCGCTTGTCCTCGCCCACCTTGTCCGGCACCACGAAGATGCAGCGGTAGCCCTTCTGCTGGGCCACGAGGGCCAGCCCCACACCTGTGTTTCCTGAGGTGGGTTCAACAATGGTTCCGCCGGGGAGCAGCTTGCCGTCCCGTTCCGCCTCCTCGATCATCTTCGCCGCGATCCGGTCCTTGATGGATCCGCCCGGGTTCAGGTATTCAACCTTCGCCAGGATGGTGGCTTTAACGCCATCGGTTACGTGGTTGAGTTTGACGAGCGGCGTATTGCCGATGAGGTCCAGGACGGACTGGGCGTACTTCATAGGTACAAAGTTACCGTCTCAGACCTGCACCCCATGCTTCGACGGCCGTCTCTCCGATGTGCGCGCCGCCAGTGTGCGAGTGGGCGCGCCGGGCCAGCATGGCCGCCGCGCCAGTGTGTGCGTGCAGCGCTGCGCGACGTTCAGGTAGCGAACATCAGCCAGAGGATGATGATGGGGAACAGCGCCTGGCCGATGGCGCTGAGCCACAGCCTGGGTTCGCTGACCACCAGGACGCCACCGAGGATGGCATGTGCGATGCAAACGACTGCCACCATGGTCCGCCCCACCGTGACCTGGCCGGCATTTATTATCATCACGCCGATAATCGCGGTGAGTCCCCACACGATGTTGTAAAAGCCCACATTGATCGTCCACAGCCGCACGGCTGCGGTGTCCTCGGGCTTGATCAGGAAGATGGGATACAGGCGCTGGTCCTTGTACCTGAAGGCCTCCAGCACGCCCACGATGATCAGCACGATCCCCGTGGTGACGGCCAGCACCTGCGCGACTATCCCCATGGCCCCGCCATTGTTCTTTAGCCGCTGACTATGCGCCGATGTCGTTTGCCGCGGTGTCCGCGCCCGCCCCAGGGGTGCCGCCCGCGGGCTCGGCGTTCTGCCACAGCCCCAGGACGTTGCCCTCGGTGTCCTTGAAGTAGGCGTAGTAGCCCATTCCGGGGATGGCGTCCTTGGGTTTCACCACGGCTCCGCCCAGCGATTCGATTTGCGCGAGCGAGGCGTCGATGTCCTCGACGTCCACGGTGAGGATGGGCGTTTTCAATTCACCCTCCCTGGCGAAGAGCCCGCCGTTGATGGCCCCCGGGGTTTTGGGCATTCCCGTCTTTTCGTCGGTCGGCGTTGTGGTCACCACGTTGTAGTCCATGTCAGGCATCGCGTTGATGTTCCAGTCAAACGCCGCTTTGTAGAACTCGGTGGCCCGTCCCTGATCGTCCGCCGGTATTTCGAAATGCACTATTCCAGCCATTTGTGTACTCCTGACATCTGGAGTTTGAAGGCACGGATTGACCGCACCCACCAAAATTCTAGTCCCGGAGACGGCCGGCAATCAGGGCCCTTTGGCCTTGCCGTGACACGGGCTGCCCGGCGCTGCGAGCATATCGGTGGGGCGGTGTCAGCCCTGCGTGGGACGATAGATTCATGACCATCACCGACGTCCCCGCAGGCTTGGCTGCCGCGGCAGACGCCTCACTGCGGTGGCATCCGGGCGGTCCGTTCAGTCTCCTGCAAACCCTCGGCACGCTGATGCGCGGCAACGGGGATCCGGCGTTCGCCTCCCGGCCCGATGGCCTCTGGATGTCGTTTACGACGCCGGATGGCCCGGCCACCCTGCGCCTCACCGTTTCCGGGGACCCGCGCGAACCGGCCGTAGACGTGCAGGCCTGGGGGTCCGGGGCCGAGGACGCCATCTCCACCTCTCCGCGCCTGCTGGGCAGCGACGACGACTGGTCGGGCTTTGACCACCCCGAGTTCCATGCCACGCTTCCCCGGATGGTGGTTGAAGCCCGACGCCGGAACCTCGCCCTGCGGCTCCCGGCCACCGGCCGGATGGTCGACTCCCTAGTGCCCACCATCCTCGAGCAGAAGGTCACCGTCATCGAAGCCCGGCGAGGCTACCGGTACCTCATGTACCGCTTCGGAACGGCGGCCCCCGCCGCCGGAGCCGCCGCGCCAGCCGGACTCCTGGTTCAGCCCACTCCCGAGCAATGGCTGCGGATCCCGTCCTGGGAGTGGCACAAGGCAGGCGTGGGACCGCAGCGGTCGGCAACTGTCATGCGGGCCGTGCGTTCCGCCGTCGCCCTTGAACGCCTGGCGGGGCTCACCGCCGCGGAGGCATCCGCCAGGATGCAGACCATCCCGGGCATCGGCATCTGGACCACGGCGGAGGTGGTCCAGCGCACGCACGGCTGCCCGGACTCCATCGCGGTGGGCGACTACCATCTCGCCGCGTACGTGGGCGCTGCGCTGACCGGCCGGCGGACGGACGACGCCGGGATGCTGAGGCTGCTGGCGCCCTGGGAGGGGCACCGGCAGCGTGTGGTGCGGATGATCGGCCTCAGCGGTTTCCGGAAACCCACGTTCGGCCCGCGAATGACCATCCAGGACCACCGCCGGCACTAAGGGCTTTGCCCGGTGCGGGCACTTCTTTCCATTCCGCACGCCGCATTCCGCACGCCGCTCCCGTTCATCGCGGACCGAAGGTGTCCCTGATCCTGTGGACGCTCCCGCCGGCTGGGTATAGCGTGGCGGCATGGCGTCCGGTAGCCAGAACGCCAGTGACCCGCATCCTGGAGCGCGCAGTGATCCACACCCGGAAACTCACCAAGAACTTCACGGTCAAGAAGGAAACCATCGAGGCCGTCAAAGGCGTCGACATCGACGTCGCCGCGGGCGAACTGGTGGCGTTCCTCGGCCCGAACGGCGCCGGCAAGTCCACCACGCTGCGGATGCTGACCACCCTGCTCCGGCCCACCTCCGGCACCGCCAGTGTTGCCGGCGTGGACGTGTCCGCCGATCCTGCGGGTGTACGGGCCCGGATCGGCTACATCGGCCAGGGCAACGGCGGCGGCCACAGCTTCCGGGTGATCGACGAAATGATGATGCAGGGGCGTTTCTACGGAATGAACACCACGGATGCTGCCGCCCGCGCCGAAGAGCTCCTGAAGTCCCTTGACCTGACAGATCTCGCCAAACGTACGGTCATCAAACTTTCCGGCGGGCAGCGGCGCAGGATGGATGTGGCCCTGGGCCTCATGCACTCACCGCGGCTGCTCTTCCTCGACGAACCCTCCACCGGCATGGATCCGCAGAATCGGGCCAACCTGTGGGAACACATCATGCGGATGCGTGCCGAGCACGGGACCACCATCGTCCTCACCACGCATTACATGGACGAGGCGGATTCCATGTCCGAACGGGTAATCGTCATCGACCATGGCCGGATCATCGCTGACGACACCGCGGCCCGGCTCAAGGCCAACCTGGCCGGCGATCTGCTGGCCGTTGACGTTGCGAAGGAGTCGGCTCCGAGTGTGCGCGGCCTGTTGGGGCGCGCAGCAGCCGGGGGTGAAGTGCAGGAAAACACGCACGACGGCGTGGTCAGCTTCCGCCTCCGGCTTCCTGAAGGCGCGCGGCTGGCGCCCGCGCTGCTCAAGGAGATGCACGACGCCGGCGCTCCCGCCCAGTCCCTGGAGCTGAAACCTCCCACGCTCGACGATGTGTTCCTCGAACTGACAGGCCGCAACCTCAGGGAAGGAGCAGCCCGCTGATGAGTGTGCAGGATGTTCGGGACGTCGTGAAAAGGCCGGGTCTGATGCAGGTCCTCCACGACACAAAGTTCGTGTTCTGGCGCGAGATGCTGCTGCCGCTCCGGGACCCGTTTTCGCTGATCTTTTCGCTGCTCCAGCCGCTCGTCTTCCTGGGCCTGTTCGGCCCGCTGCTCGGGTCCGCGGTGGGAGCCCCGGCCTTCGGCGGACAGTCCACGCTGCAGTGGTTCCTGCCCGGCGTGGTGGTCATGATCGCCCTGTTCGGGACGTCCATGACGGGCTCCAACCTGCAGTACGAGCTGATGACCGGCTCCTACGAGCGGATCCTGGCCACGCCGCTGTCCCGTTCCTCGCTGATGATCGGACGGGCGCTGAAGGAGTGGGCACCGCTGGTGGTGCAAGGGTTGCTCATCAGTCTGGTCTGCATCCCGTTCGGCTTCGTCTTCTACCCGCTGCACGTGCTGTTGGGGCTGGTCATCCTGGGCATATTCGGCATCGGACTCGGCGCGCTCTCCTATGCCCTGGCCCTCGTGTCACAGAACAAGGAGTGGATCTTCTGGGGAGTCCAGCAGACGCTGCTTTTCCCGCTCATGATCCTGTCCGGCATTATGCTGCCCATAGAAGCGGGGCCGGACTGGATGAAAACCGCAAGCTGGTTCAATCCGCTGACCTACCTGGTCAATGCCGAGCGGGAACTGTTCGCGGGCAAGATTGGAGGCGACACGCTCCTGGGGCTGCTGGCCGCGTCGGTGACTGCCGCCGTCGGACTGGTGGTCGGAGTCCGGGCCATCAACCGCAACATCAGCTAGGGTTCCCTGGGCCTTGGCCGGGGCCGGGGCCGGGCGGGCCTCAACTGTCCGTTCGCGCTGTGTTCCCAGGCAGGCTGAGCGCGAACGGACACTTCCGGCCCCTCCGCTGAGCGCGAACGAACACTTCCGGCCCCTCGCTGAGCGCGAACGGACACTTCCGGCCCCCTCACTGAGCGCGAACGGACACTTCGGCCCCTCCGCTGAGGAGCCGGAACAGTCAGAGGCCCAGCCGGGCCACCGCTTCCTCACGCATTTCCACCTTGCGGATTTTCCCGGAGACGGTCATCGGGAAGCTCTCCCGGACATCCACATAGCGCGGGATCTTGTAGTGGGCCAGCTTCCCCCGGCAGAACTCGGCGACGGCAGCCGCGTCCAGCGGCTCGGCGCCTGGCTTGAGGATGATGCAGGCCATCAGTTCCTCGCCGTATTTGACGTCCGGGACGCCGATCACCTGCACGTCCTGGATCGACGGGTGGGTGTAGAGGAATTCCTCGATCTCGCGGGGATAAATGTTCTCCCCGCCGCGGATCACCATGTCCTTGATCCTGCCCTCGATCACCACGTAACCGTCCGCGTCCATGCGGGCCAGGTCCCCGGTGTGCATCCAGCCGTCAGCATCGACGGCCTCGGCGGTCTTTTCCGGTTGGTTCCAGTACCCCTTCATCACGCTGTACCCGCGCGTGCACAGCTCACCGATCTGGCCCCGCTCCAGCACGCTTCCTGTCACCGGATCCACCACCTGGCTCTCCAGCTGCGGCATGGTGCGTCCCACGGTCTCCGTGCGCTGCTGCATCGTGTCGCCCGCTCGTGTCATGGTGGACACCGGGGACGTTTCCGTCATGCCGTAGCAAATGGCCACGTCCTTCATATTCATTTCCGAAATGACCCGGTTCATCACCTCGATGGGGCACAACGATCCGGCCATGACGCCGGTACGCAGGGTTGAAAGGTCGTAGGAAGCGAAGTCCGGCAGGGCCAGTTCGGCGATGAACATAGTGGGCACGCCATACAGCGACGTCCCGCCAAAATCCTGGACCGCTTCAAGGGCCGCCTCGGGCGTGAACGCCCGCCCCGGAATGATCGTCGCGGCGCCGTGGCTCAGGGCGTTCAGGTTGCCGATCACCATCCCGAAGCAGTGATAGAACGGCACCGGAATGACCACACGGTCGTGTTCCGTATACTCCAGCAACTCGCCGATGGAATAGCCATTATTCAGGATGTTGCGGTGGGTGAGCGTGGCGCCTTTGGGGAAGCCTGTGGTCCCGGAGGTGTACTGCAGATTGATGGCGTCATCCGGGTCCAGCCCCGCCAGGCGGGCCTTCAGGACGGAATGCCCGACGTCGTCAGCCCGCTTCAGCAGCTCGGCGTACGTCAGTTCGGCGTCCGTTTCCGGTTCGCCTGCCTGCAGCTGCGGCTGCCCTCCGTCCGGGAGGAACACCAGTTCCCGCAACTCGGGGCATTCCGCGAGCGCCTCCCGTGCCATCCCGGTGTAATCACTGCTCCGGTCCGACGGCGCCGTGACGAGCATGCGCATGCCGTTCTGCCTGACAACGAATTCCAGTTCATGGCTCCGGTAGGCCGGATTCACGTTGACCAGGATGGCGCCTATCTTGGCGGTGGCGTACTGCAGGATGGTCCACTCTGCGCAGTTGGGGCTCCAGATCCCGATCCGCTCCCCCGTGCCGACGCCGAGGGCGAGGAGCGCACGGGCCAGCCTGTCGACGTCGTCGTTCAGTTTTGTGTAGCTCCAGCGGCGGGCGTCCGCGCCGGGAACCGGTGCCGCCTCGATCAGGGCGTCGTGGAAGGGGAACCTGGCCACGATCCGCTCGAAATTCTGTCCGATGGTCTCTTCGAGCAGTGGGACGTCAGTGTCCCCGGCTGTATAGGCGCGCATGCTGGCACGCTACCAACTCCGCCCGGGCAAGAGAAGCGTAAAACTAGGAAGCCCAACAAAATATTTCGGGGCGGACGAAGGCTGCCCGGTATTGTGAAACGCATGAGTGCACCCATTGACCTGCAGGCAACGTTCATCCCCAACGACGGCGAATTCTTCCGCGTGAAGCTCGCGCTCGAAATCGCGATCGACGAGGTGGTGAATGAGCCCGGCTGCATCCGGTACGAACTGACGGAGGCCACCGAGGAAAAGCTGGTGCTCACCGAACAGTGGGCTTCCGAAGAGGACCTCGACAAGCATTCCAAGGGCACCGCCGTCCAGGACCTGAACGAGTCGCTGAGCGCGCTGCTGGCCGAACCCGTCCAGCTCGAACGACTGTAGTCCCGCCGCCTTTCCCTGGCGAAAACCACGCGGGGCCGCCCCTGACAAACCTCGGTTCGTCAGGGGCGGCCCCGCGTTTGAGCTTATGTCGCCTTAGGCGTCCGGAATCTGGGAGCCGTCCTGCTTGCCGGCCGCAGCGGCTGACTCGGCCTGCGAACGGGCCACATGCGCGTGGACTTCCTCCATGTCCAGTGCCTTGACCGCGTCCACCACCTGTTCGAGCTGCTGGGCGTTCAGCGCGCCGGGCTGGGAGAACACCAGGACCTTTTCGCGGAAAGCCATCAGCGTGGGGATGGATGTGATGCCGGCCTCCGCCGCCAGCTGCTGTTCGGCTTCGGTGTCCACCTTGGTGAAGACGACGTCCGGGTGCTTCTCGGAAACGGCGGAATAGGTGGGTCCAAACTGCTTGCAGGGACCACACCATTCGGCCCAGAAATCAACGAGGACGATGTCGTTGTTCTCGACGGTTGATGCGAACTGTTCACCTGTAATGTCTAAGGTAGCCATGGGTCAACGGTACGCGAGCCGCCCGGGGATGTCCCATGCGTTTCGCTCTTGGCACACTGCCGCCGGTGCCCGCCTCAGTGCCAGCGGTTCGGCGCGGGCCGTCTCAGTGCCAGAGGTTCGGCGCCGGCCGGCGGGCTCCGGGCAGCGCGTTGGTTTCGCGCCATTCGTGGATCCACTCCGGCAGTTCCAGCCCGGCCGGCGGCTCACCGAATTCAGCGAAGATCTCCTCCTGGCTGACCGGCTTCCCCTTACTGATCAGACGAGTGGCGATGTGCGCCCGGGCATAAATTTCCCCATCCACCACCATCCGCTGCTCGAAATAGATGGCTTTGGTGTCGAGCCCGATGATCCGGGATTCGATGGTGTACTGCTGCCACAGCTGCAGGGACCTGCGGAACGCGATGGTTTCCCCTGCGGCCACGGGCGTCCAGCTCCGCCGGCGCATCTTTTGCCAGGTCCCGCTGCGTGCCATCAGATCGAATCGACCCAGGTCCATAAGGGAGAAGTACATCCCGTTGTTGACGTGCATGGCGATGTCGATGTCCGTGGGAAGCACGCGAAGCGGCAGGGAGGACGTATCCCAGATGCTCAGGGGCGGACGGCGCGAGGAAGTGAACAACAGCAGGAGGGTTCGCAAAAGCAGGTGCATGCCACCATGTTACCCGTGAGTAACATTAGTGCCAAGGGACTGCCCCTTAGGATTTCCCCATGACACAGCAACGCTACAGGGACATGGCCGAGTGGCCGCTGATGGGGACAGCGCTTGTGTTCCTGGCAGCTTACGCATGGCAGGTAATCGGCCAGGTCGAAGGGCGGCAGGCCGATGTGCTGGAAGGCATCATGTGGATCACCTGGGCGATATTTGCCGCTGACTACGCCGCCAACCTGTCGCTGGCAGAGAACAGGAAGCACTGGTTCATCCTCAACCTGCACGAGCTGCTGATCGTCGCCCTCCCGTTTTTTCGGCCGCTGCGGCTCCTGCGGCTGGTCACCCTACTCTCCGTGCTGCACCGCACCGTGGGAGAAACCCTCCGCGGCCGCGTGGTCACGTACGTAGCCGGCTCCGCGGTCATGCTGGTCTTTGTGGGCGCACTGGCTGTCCTCGACGTCGAACAAAACGCTCCCGACGCCAAAATCCTCACTTTCGGCGACGCCGCCTGGTGGGCCATCACCACCATCACCACCGTGGGATACGGTGACCTCTTCCCCGTCACGCCGATCGGCCGGATGGTTGCCGCGGCCCTGATGATGAGCGGGATCGCCGTGCTGGGCGTGGTTACGGCCTCGATCGCATCATGGCTGGTGCAGCGGGTCGAAGAGAACACCGAAGCGTCCGTGGAAGCGGCTGAAGTTCCGGTTCGCGCGGAAGTCCGTGAATTGCTGGTGGAAGTGGCCGCCCTGCGTCAGGAGCTGGCCGAACTTCGCCACGAACGCAGGCCATAGGACCGCCGTAGGCATTTGCATTTAGTCGAAAAGCAGCCGCCCGGGATTACGTCCGGGCGGCTGCTTTTTCTTGTCTAATGGCGTGAATTAAATCCAAATGGATGAATTACCTTGCTTTCGCCATTCTCCCAAACCAGCGAGTGTCCATGGCGAAAGCTAATTAACCAGCATTCGCGGCGCGCACGTGTCAGCGCATTTCAGCTCACTCGACGGTTCTGCAGCTACGGGCGGCATACGCATCCCCGGGCCAAGTACCGCTTCATCACAAACGAGTGTTCCCGTCCACGCATAAAAAAGCGCATTGGGTATAACCCTCCACCGCGCGGGTGTTGGGCGTGGAGATTCAGGTAATGCCCACTCGTGCGGCGAATACTCCCCATTCATAGACTCGATATTCCTAGGGCAAGCAGCATTCCGGAATTACACATGGCCACAGCTGTGGGCATGGGTCTAATCATTCGGGCTTCCGCAATTCCTCGTCAATTCGGCAGCTCGCTTCATGCGTCTTCGGGCAACGGCCTGCACCCATAATGCGGTCCGGGCCCGGCGCACCACCGCCCTGGGGCCTGCTGTCCTGTGACCCCCATGGGCTTTGACTCTCGGGGGGAACCGATGGATCAAAACGAGCTTAACCATGAGGACAGGCCACCTGTCCCAACACCTGCAAATAGCGGCAACAGAACCAGGCTGAAGGTCTTGCTGGCCGCGGGAGCCGTGGTGACCGCAGTGGTTGTGACGGCCGTAAGCTTCACCGCCGCCGGGCAGACGTCCCAAGTCAGCCAGGCCCAGGCCGTTACGGTCCCGGCGCCTGAATCCGACAAGTCTGCGGACGCGACTTCCTCGGCGCCTGCCACCGCCGGTGCCAGTACTCCGGAAGCGGCTGTTGCCGCCGCTCCGGAGGCAGCGCCCCAAGCAGCCCCTGCGGCCGAACCGGCGCCCGCCGTGGAGGCACCGGCTGTTGAGGCACCAGTTCCAGCACCTGCTCCAGCACCAGAGCCGTCCAACACCTACACGGTGGTTGCCGGGGATACGGTAGGGGCGATCGCTGCCCGCTTTGGCGTTGATATGAATGCCATGCTGGCGGCCAACGGATTGGGCATGTACTCGCCGATCCTCCCGGGACAGGTCCTGAAGCTGACAGGCCCTGCAGTGGCGGCCCCTCCCGCGGCTCCCGCGGCAGCGGCCCCGGCACCTGTTCCAGCGCCGGCACCCGCGCCTGCTCCCGCCCCTGCCCCTGCCCCCGCGGTCCGGACCATCTATGTCGCAGGAGCGGGTGGCCAGTCAATGGTGGACGCATGCATCGGTCCCATTCACTTCACCCCCACGGACGCGTACGCCCTGTTCATCACCGAACACGACTACTGCGGCGGGTGGGCACGGTTCTCGGGGATCGGCGTCGGCGAAACCGTGAGCATTCCAGGCTACGGAACCTACACCGTCAGCGGGCGCGGGCAGGTGCCGAACCCCGGCACCACCAACAATGTCTCAGCGGTTTTCGGAGGCTTTCCCCGGGTAATCCTGCAGACCTGCATCCCGGGAACCAACCAGATGCTGGTGATAGGCCTCAACTGATTTCCTAAGCTTGTCCGCGGTTCCGAGTCTGAAGGCCAGGTTGCGCGGACAAGCCCGGGCCGGAACGCAAAACGTAAGAAAACAGAAAAGTCTCCGGAACCTGGTGGTTCCGGAGACTTTTCCAAGGGTGGCAGATGAGGGATTCGAACCCCCGTAGGCGTTGCCAGCTGATTTACAGTCAGCCCCCTTTGGCCGCTCGGGTAATCTGCCGAACTTCAAAAGAAGATCACTCGCGGCTTCCATGGTCAGAACGGCTGTTTCCATCCGTTCCGCTTCCAGCAACCGCGGGCAAGACAACTTTACAGAACTTCTGCCGAAGAATCGAATCGAGACTCCATAGGCCCCGAACACCCCGGAATTCCGCGGAAAATCAGGCTTCCCCGAGAATGCGTCCGGCCAGTTTCGCCTCGAACTTCGCGGCCTGCTCCTCCGTGATCTGGTTCAGCTGCACCGCCCGCATCAGGTCCGAGTGCACACCGTCCAAGCGGGACGAGGCATCTGCCACGGGGCTAAGGATGATCGATGCGGCCACCGCAGCGGCTGCCACGGACGTCGCCGCAGTGGCGATGGTCGTGGCTGCGGCGGCAGTCGAGCGGGTGACGTAGCGGACGGCCTTCTGGTGCATGTGCTTTCCTTCCGGGGCAACTCTTCCAACAGTTCCAACTCTGGAGGCCCAGCCTTCGTTCCCGCCCTGCGTCCGCTATGAGAAAACTGTGAATCACAGCGAAGGTTGTCCGGGACCGGCCTTCATGGGGACGCCATCCGTACTAGGCTGGAATGCAGACAGAACCGCCCTCGGAGGGGCTTCACGCAATCAGCAGGAGGACAGTTATGGCAGGCGAATCCACATTCGACGTCGTCAGCAAGGTAGACAAGCAGGAAGTTGCCAATGCGCTGCACCAGGCGCAGAAGGAACTGGCCCAGCGGTACGACTTCAAGGGCGTTGGCGCGGAGGTCGACTTCAGCGGTGAAAAGATCCTCATGAAGGCGAACTCGGAAGAGCGCGTGCTCGCCGTCCTGGACGTGCTGCAGTCCAAGCTCATCCGCCGCGGGATCTCCCTGAAGTCGCTGGACTCCGGGGAACCCTACGCATCCGGCAAGGAATACCGGCTGGAGGCCTCCATCAAGGAGGGCATCGCCCAGGACCTCGCCAAGAAGATCAACAAACTGATCCGCGACGAGGCGCCCAAGTCCGTCAAGTCCCAGATCCAGGGCGACGAACTCCGCGTGACCTCCAAGTCCCGCGACGACCTCCAGGCCACCATGGCCCTGCTGAAGGACTTTGACGAGGCAGACCTGCAGTTCGTCAACTTCCGCAGCTGACACGCCCATACGGCGCCAGGACACAGAATCGGGCTGGGGACACCGGAATTCCGGTGTCCCCAGCCCGTTCCGGTGTCCCCAGCGAAAGTACGACGGCGGCGCTCAGCTGAGGGGGCGGCCCGCCATCAGTTCAAGCCGGGCGATGCGGTCCTGCATGGGCGGGTGCGTTGAGAACATCTTGCTCAGGCCGCCGCCGCGGAACGGGTTGGCGATCATCAGGTGCGAGGCATTCACCAGCTTCTGATCCGGCGGGAGCGGCACCATCTGCACGCCCTGGTGGATCTTGCGCAGGGCTGAGGCGAGCGCCAGCGGATCGCCGGTGAGCTCGGAGCCGTCCTCGTCGGCGTCGTACTCCCTGGTCCGGGAGATGGCGGACTGGATCACCATGGCCGCGAGCGGTGCCAGCAGGGCCATGGCGATCATCGCGAGCGGGTTCGAATTTCGTCGGTCTCCACCGCCGAAGAACAGCAGCATCTGCCCCACCGAGGTGATCACGCCGGCTACCGCCGCGGCCACGGATGAGGTAAGGATGTCGCGGTTGTAGACGTGCATGAGCTCATGGCCGAGCACCCCGCGGAGTTCGCGGACGGAAAGCAGCCCCAGGATTCCTTCGGTGCAGCAAACGGCGGCATTCTGCGGGTTCCTGCCGGTGGCAAAGGCATTCGGCGCGGGAGTGGGCGAGACGTAAATCCGCGGCATGGGCTGGTTGGCCCGGGCCGAGAGCTCCCGGACAATCTGGTAGAGCTGCGGAGCCTGCTCCTCGGTGACGGGGTAGGCCTGCATGGACCGGAGCGCGATCTTGTCGCTGTTCCAATAACCGTAAGCGGTCGTGCCCACGCCCACCAGCGCCATGATCCAGATGGGAGTGGCGCTGCGCATGCTGCTGCCGATCACGGCACCGAGTCCCAGGAGCACCGCCCAGAGTACCCCGAACAGCGCCGCGGTCTTCAGTCCGTTGTGGTGATTATGCACTGTGCCTCCTCACGAAGTTCCTGCCCTCTGAGTTGCTGCGGGGCGGTCGCTACGGAACCGGATTCCGCGCGTCGTACTTCAGGAAACCCGACTGCCAGCGGGCCACCAGCCATGCCACAGCGATGCACAGCAGGCCGCCCAGCAGCAACACCCAACCTTCACTCAAAAGTTTAGTGCCGCCGCCGGCCAGCATGTCCCCAATCCTTGGACCGCCCGCAACCACCACCACAAAGACGCCCTGCAGCCGGCCGCGCAGGTGGTCGGGCGTGGCCGCCTGGAGGATGGTGGTGCGGAAGACGGCGCTCACGGAATCGGAAATGCCGGCCAGGGCGCAGCAGAGCGCGGCGGGCAGCAGCCACAGCGTGACGCCGTCCTCCCCGGAGCGCCCGGCAAGGACCACCACCAGCCCGAATCCGGCGATGGACGCACCCCAGCCCATGACGGACCACACCACGGCGCTTCCCTGCCGGCGGATGCCGCCCAGCGGTCCGGAAAAAAGTCCTGCCAGGAAGGCACCGACTGCTGTGGACGCCAGGAGCACGCCGACGGTGGCTTCGCCGCCGCCGATCATCACCGCTCCGATTGCCGGCATCAGTGCCCGGGGCTGCGCGAAGATCATGGCGACGAGGTCGATCACGAACGTCATCCGGAGGTTCGGGCGCGTGCCGAGGAACCGGAACCCCTCCACCACGGAACGCAGCCCCGCTCGGTGCGCCTCTTCTCGCGGCGGCATCGGCGGGAGCTTCAGCAGTGCCCAGAAGGCGAACACAAAGCTCGCCACATCCAGCGTGTAGGTCCAGCCGAACCCCACCCACGCCACCAGCACGCCGGCCAGGAGCGGACCGGCGGTCATGGCCAGGCCGAAGCTGATCATGCTCAGGGCGTTGGCTGCCGGGAGCAGTTCCTTGCGGACCAGCATCGGGATGATGGCGCTGCGGGCAGGCTGGTTGATGGCCTGCGCGCCGCTCTGCACGGCCACCAGGAGGTACAGCAGCCACACATTCCCCACCTCCAGCCACGCCTGCAGGGCCAGCGCGGCCGTGGTCAGCCACAGCACGGTGGTGGCAAGCAGCGCAACCCTGC
Source organism: Arthrobacter oryzae (assembly GCF_031454875.1). Taxonomy (GTDB): domain Bacteria; phylum Actinomycetota; class Actinomycetes; order Actinomycetales; family Micrococcaceae; genus Arthrobacter; species Arthrobacter oryzae_D. The sequence goes on along the minus strand of NZ_JAVDRQ010000002.1, from coordinate 253,849 downwards.
GGCGGTCGTGGGCATCGGCGATGGAACCGCCCAGCAGGCCGCCCAGCACCAAGGGAACCAGGGCGAAGATACTCAGCAGCCCCACGTAGAGGCTGTCCTGCGTCAGCCGGTAAACCTCCAGGCTGACCGCCACCAGGGTGAGCTGGCTCCCGAGGTTGGACACGGCTGATCCCAGCCAGAGCCGGCGGAAGTCAGGGCTCTCGCGCAGCGGAGTGATATCGGCCAGTAGTTTTCCCACCGGGCAACTCTAGCCGCGGGCACCGACCAAACCGGGCCGTTCCGCCGGGGCATTCCGTCATTGACCCCGGATAGTGGTCCCGGCCTTGATAGTCTCGGGCGGGGAGACACAATGGGGGGAAGGGGCGCGCATGGAGTTGTCCAGACGGCTGCTCTTCGGCTCGGCGATATGGGAGGTTGCCCGGCCGCGCACCCCGCTGACATCCGGCCACCTGATGATCCGGCTCAGTAATCCCGCGACCGCCCTGGACCACCGCTCGGCCGCCGACTGGCTGCTATGCCACGACGCTGCCCGCACGGCGCTTGCCGACGTCATCGGGGCGAACGCCTGCACCCTGCTTTTTGCGCATCGCTGGCATGCGCTCGGGGCATCGATCGGTGAACCTGCTGTGGAGTCGTCCACGCCCACGTTCCACCTGTTCGGCCGTTGGGACGCGGAACCGGTCACCCCGGCCGCGCAGCTCGCTTTGCCCGCACAGCGTCGCATGCCGGTGCCGGATCAGGATCTGGACAAGTACGACGTCGGGCTGCGCACCGCGCTGCTGGCGGCGGCAACGGCCGCCCGGGGCGACGCACCTGCCGGCGCCGACAACGCCTCTGCCGGGCCGGACCACTCGGCGGACGTCGAACCTGCAGCCGCTGCGCCGCTGCCCGCGATCCGCACCTGGACGCCGCCGTCCCCTGCCGGGAAGCACCATACGGTTCTGGCACCGGAGCGGAGCATCGGCTCCATTCAGGACGTGACCCCGCCGGAACTCCTTGCCCTGGCGGCGGCCTTGGAAGCCCTGGCGCTGCGGCAGGACGTCACGGGCCTCAGCTGCATCGTGCCGGACACTACCGTCACGGGCGGCCGGCTGGAACTGCACGCCCTTGGCCGCTCGGCGGGCGAAGCCGTCAACCCGTTTGAACTCGTGCTGCGTTCTTCGGAGATTAGCCTAGCCTTATTGTGATTAAGTCATAATAAGTGCTTCAATGGGGCTATGACAGTTCACGAGGCCGGCCAGGATGCATGGGCAGCTGCCCTGCGCGCCCACGGCCGCCGGGTGACCAAACAGCGGCTGGCGGTCCTGACCGCCGTCGAACGCCACCCGCACTCGCCGGCCGAAAGCATCCTTGCCGCCGCGCGTGAGGAACTTCCCGAACTGACCGCGCAGTCCGTCTACGTGGTCCTTGGCGACCTCACGGACCTGCACATGCTGCGCCGGTTCGAACCGCCCCACTCCCCCGCGCTGTACGAGACGCGGGTGGGCGACAACCACCACCACGCCGTCTGCATCAGCTGCGGACGGGTGGAGGACGTGGACTGCGCCGTTGGCCACGCGCCCTGCCTCACCCCGCACTGGGACCCGGACGCCAAGCCGATGACCATCCAGATCGCTGACGTTATGTACCAGGGCATCTGCCAGGACTGTCAGCGCACCCAAAAGCTACCCGCCGAACGAAACTAAGCAAGAACCCCAACCAAAGGAGAAAGATGACTCTGAACATCTCTGCGCCCGCTGTGTCCACCACGCAGTCCGGTGCTCCCGTCACTTCCGACGCCCACTCGAAGGCTGTCGGCGCTGACGGCGCCATCATCCTGACCGACCACTACCTGGTCGAGAAGCTCGCACAGTTCAACCGCGAGCGTGTCCCGGAGCGCGTCGTGCACGCCAAGGGCGGCGGAGCATTCGGCAAGTTCACCACCACCGAGGACATTTCCAAGTACACCAAGGCCGCGTTCCTGCAGCCGGGCGTCGAGACCGAAATGCTGATCCGATTCTCCTCGGTCGCGGGCGAGAACGGCTCCCCCGACACCTGGCGTGACCCCCGCGGTTTCGCCGTGAAGTTCTACACTTCCGAGGGCAACTACGACCTCGTTGGCAACAACACCCCGGTATTCTTCATCCGCGACGGCATCAAGTTCCCGGACTTCATCCACAGCCAGAAGCGCCTCCCGGGCACCCACCTGCGCGACGCAGACATGCAGTGGGACTTCTGGACCCTCTCCCCCGAGTCCGCACACCAGGTCACCTGGCTCATGGGCGACCGCGGCCTGCCCGCTTCCTGGCGTGAAATGCAGGGCTACGGCTCGCACACCTACCAGTGGATCAACGCCGAAGGCGAACGCTTCTGGGTCAAGTACCACTTCAAGTCCAACCAGGGCGTCAAGACCATCACCGGTGACCAGGCAGAAGAGCTGGCCGGCTCCGACGCGGACTTCTACATCCGCGACCTGGCCGAGAACATCGACGCCGGTAACTTCCCGTCCTGGGACCTGCACGTCCAGGTCATGCCGTACGAGGATGCCAAGACCTACCGCTTCAACCCGTTCGACCTCACCAAGGTCTGGCCGCACGCGGACTACCCGCTGATCAAGGTCGGCACCATGGAGCTGAACAAGAACCCGGAGAACTACTTCGCGCAGATCGAGCAGGCCACCTTCGCGCCGTCGAACTTCGTGCCGGGCATCGCCGCGTCCCCGGACAAGATGCTGCAGGCCCGCATCTTCTCCTACGCCGACGCACACCGCTACCGTGTGGGCACCAACCACGCCCAGATCCCGGTGAACCAGCCCAAGAACCAGGTCAACAACTACAGCCAGGACGGCGCCGGACGTTACCTGTTCAACGCCCCCTCGGTTCCGGTCTACGCCCCCAACTCGGTCGGCGGCCCGGCTGCGGTTGAGCCTGCTGTTGCCGGCGGCGGCTGGGAGAACGACGGCGAGCTCACCCTCGCCGCGCACACCCTCCACGCCGAAGACGGCGACTTCGGCCAGGCCGGTACGCTCTACCGCGAGGTCTACGACGACGCCGCCAAGGCCCGTTTCCTGGACACCATCACCGGTGCCGTGGGCGGCGTGAAGAACGCCGACATCAAGGAACGCGCCATCCAGTACTGGACCAACGTCGACGCCGAACTCGGCGCCAAACTGCGCGCCAACCTCGGCGCAGGCCAGACCGAATCAGACGCTGAAGCAGCCAACAAGCTCTGATTCTTCGACGGCTGATGCGGCACCTAACGGTGCCTGACTGCCTTTGATACGAAACACCCCCGCCGCGGATTCTCTCCGCGGCGGGGGTGTTCTGCGTTCTGCACCTGTATCCACATACGCGGCGTTCCACATGGGCGGCTTTCCACATACGCTGCGCAGCCTCTGGCCCGCATGGCGAGCCGGACCTAGGCTCCCTACATGAACACATTCGACGGCGTCCCCGCCGGTGCCTCCGGCTTCTACGCCGACCTTGAGGAGAACAACAACCGGGACTGGTGGCTGGAGCATAAGGCCCGATACGAGGCACTCGTCCGGGAACCGCTGACTGCCCTGCTGGCAGAGCTGGAGCCGAGGTTCGGGCCCGCAAAGATCTTCCGGCCCAACCGGGACGTCCGCTTCTCCCAGGACAAGTCCCCGTACAAAACGGCCCAGGGAGCGGTCGCGTCCTTCCAGGAAGGCGTGGGCTACTACGTGCAGCTGAGTGCTGACGGCCTGCTGGTGGGTGCCGGCTGCCATTCGAGCTCGCCCGCCCAGCTTGCCCGCTTCCGGAATTCCGTGGATGCCACCGGGACCGGGGAAGCCCTGCAGCACATAGTCCACCGGCTCACCGACGCCGGATTCACAGTCGAGGGAGAACGGCTCAAGACCGTTCCGCGGGGCTTCCCTCGTGAGCATCCCAGGGCGGAGCTCCTCAAATACAAGTCCCTTTCCGCCGGCAGGGAGCTGGGCGAACCCGAATGGCTGTCCACGCCGGCTGCCGCGCAGGAAGTTGGCCGGCTCTGGGAGCAGCTGCGGCCGCTCGTCGAGTGGATGGGACGCCATGCTTCGCCGTAGGGCGAAGCGCCCTGCAGCGGCGTGCCCTACGCCTTGCAGCAGGGTGCCCGGCGCCTTACCGCAGGGCTCCCGCGCCCAATGGCAGGGTACCCCTGCGGGGTCAGACGTGCTGGCCGTCTGTGGCCAGGCGGTGCTCGAGGTTCGAAAAGAACACGGACACCATCAGTTCGAAGGCCTTCGTCGCTTCCTCAGGCTGGTTCATCACCACAAAATCGAACTGGAGTCCGTAGAACGTGGACGTGAAAAGGCGTGCGTCGGTGTCCGCGAACTCCGGCCGGATGCCCTGCACCACCAGCCAGTCGCGGGCTTTTTCGTGAAGCATGCGGAAGTGGTCCTGCGCCGTTCCGCGGGGTGTGGCCGCCACGATGTCCTGTGCCGTGGCCTCGAACTCAAGCCTGGCCAGGTGTCGGTTCCGCTCGGCCATGGTCCAGCGCCAGGATTCCATCAGGTAGGACCGCCAGGCGTCCTGGTCGATGTCGCGCACGTCCGTGGTGCGCATGCTGTCCAGCCTGGATTCGATGGAGCGGATGATCTCGTTGACCAGCTGTTCCCGGTTGCCGAAGTGATACACCAGCACGTAGGGGCTGATGCCCAGGCCGTCCGCCAGGCTCCGGAACGTGAGCTCGGCCAGGGTCTTGTCCATCAGGTAGTCCTGAATTGCGGACAGCAGCTCCGCCTTGCGCTCCGGTTTAACAGCTCTGGCCATGGCTCCATCTTATGGAGTCATGGCCAGAGCAGAGTCCGGGCGCAGCGGCGTGCGGACGGGGGGGAGGTCAGCTGCGGGTGAGCGCGCCCTCGTCCTCGTCGTCCGGGGTGCCCTTGTCCTCTACTGTCTGCTCCGCCTGCCGGGCGCCATTGACGGCGGCCTTGGCTTCGGCGAACTTCTCGTTGAGCCGGGAGTGCCGCTGGCCGTAGGAGAAGTAGATGACCACGCCGATGACCAGCCAGATGGCGAAGAAGATCCACGTCTCCACCGCGAGGTTTGTCATCAGGTAGAGGCACAGGAGTGCGGAGACCACGGGGAGCACCTTGCCGAACGGCACACGGAAGGCCGGCTTCAGGTCCGGGCGCTTCTTCCGCAGGACCAGGATGCCCAGGCTCACCATCACGAAGGCGGACAGCGTGCCGATGTTGATCATTTCCTCGAGCAGGTCCACGTTGGTCAGGCCGGCCACCACGGCAACCGCGGCGCCGCAGATGATCTGGAGGCGGACCGGCGTCGCACGGATGGTGCTGGTCTTGGACAGCGAGCGCGGCAGCAGGCCGTCGCGGCTCATGGCCAGGACCACGCGGGACAGGCCCATAAGCAGCACCATGATCACCGTGGTGAGGCCCACCAGGGAGCCGAATGCGATGACCTTGGCGGCGTCGGTGTTCCCCACGGCTTCGAAGGCCGTGGTGAGGGTGGGGTTCTCGGCCTCAGCCAACTGGGTGTAGGACACCATGCCGGTCAGGGCCAATGACACGAGGATGTAGAGGACCGTGACGATGGCGAGGCCACCGAAGATGCCGCGCGGCAGCGTTTTCTGCGGGTTCTTGACCTCTTCGGCTGAGGTGGCCACGACGTCGAATCCGATGAAGGCGAAGAAGACCAGCGCCGCGCCGGCAAAGATGCCCAGCGTGCCGTACTGCGCGGGAACGGCTCCGGTGAGGAATCCGAAGAAGGACTGCTTGAGTACGTCGGCAGCGCCCGAGGCGGCGGTGGGCTCGGAAGCGGGAACGAACGGCGCATAGTTCTCGAACTTCACGTAGGTGAACCCCACCACGATGACGAACAGGACCACGGCGATCTTGATCAGGGTGAAGATGTTGCCCACGCGGGCGGAGAGCTTTGTTCCCAGTACCAGCAGCACGGTGAATACGGCCACGATCAGGAAGGCGCCCCAGTACAGGTCGATTCCGCCGAGCGAGATGGCCGGGGGAATGTCCGCGCCCATGAGCGCGAAGACCTTGCTGAGGTAGATACCCCAATACTTGGCAATCACGGCGGCGGCGGTGAACAGCTCAAGGATGAGGTTCCAGCCGATGATCCAGGCCAGCAGCTCGCCCATGGTGGCGTACGTGAAGACGTAGGCGGAGCCCGCCACCGGGATGGCCGTGGCAAATTCGGCGTAGCACATGATGGCCAGGGCGCAGGTGACTGCCGCGATGGCGAAGGAGACCGTCACCGCGGGGCCGGAGAAGTTGGCGGCGGCCTTGGCTCCGACGGAGAAGATCCCGGCGCCGACAGCGACGGCGACACCCATGATCATCAGATCCCACGTGCTCAGGGAACGCTTCAGTTTGCGTCCGGGTTCATCGGCGTCGGCGATCGACTGCTCAATGGATTTCGTCCGGAAAAGGTTCATAGGAAAGTCCACAATCTCGATAGCTTGTTGGAAACAGACTTATCAAGAGTAGTGTCCATCCAGTGGACGGTCATATTTATCTCAGATCGTGAGACGGCTGGGAGTGCGGATGCGGGGCGGATCGGGCGCGAACGAACAGTTGGGGCCCTCCTCACGAAGGGCCCCAACTGTTCGTTCGCGCCAGTGGAATGGGTGGCTCAGGCCGGCCAGTCCATCAGCGTTGACCGGATCAGGAACCGCTTGCCTTCCGGCGACTCAACAGAGAAGCCGCTCCCCCGGCCCTGGACCACGTCCACGGTCAGATGTGTGTGGCTCCAGTAGCTGAACTGCTCCCTGGACATCCAGAACTCGAGGGGCTGCGGCTGCACGCCGTCGGCGATGTCGAACAGCCCCAGGAGGACGTCCGCCTCCGCCGTGATGAACTCGCCCGCCGGATAACACATGGGCGAGGAGCCGTCGCAGCAGCCGCCGGACTGGTGGAACATGAGGGGCCCGTGCTGGCCCCACAGCTTCCTGAGCAGTCCCACGGCCTCGGGCGTTAGCGCCACGCGGGAGATGTCCTCCCCGGGCAGCGTCACTGCCGCGTCTAGCCTCGCCTCCATCATCAGTACTTGATGACGACGCGGCCGTCGATCTTGGCGTGCTTCATCTCGTCAAGAACGGCGTTGACCTCAGAGAGCTCACGGGTGGACACGGTGGGGTGGATCTTGCCCTGGGCGTAGAAGTCCAGGGCTTCCTCCAGGTCCTGCCGGGTTCCCACGATCGAGCCGCGGACCGTCAGGCCCTTGAGCACAATCTCGAAGATCGGCGCCGGGAAGTCGCCCGGCGGGAGGCCGTTGAACACGATCGTGCCACCCCTGCGGGCCATGCCGATCGCCTGCCCGAAAGCTGACGGGTGCACTGCAGTGACCAGGACTCCATGGCAACCTCCGGTTTCGCGCTGGATGACTTCCGCGGGATCTTCGTGCAGCGCGTTGACGGTGAGCTCCGCGCCGTGCTTCTTGGCCAGGGCAAGTTTGTCGTCCGCGATGTCCACGGCTGCAACCCGCAGGCCCATCGCCACCGCGTACTGGACGGCGATGTGCCCGAGGCCGCCGATCCCGGAAATGGTGACCCACTGTCCGGGCTTGGCTTCGGTCATCTTCAGGCCCTTGTAGACCGTGACGCCGGCGCAAAGCACCGGGGCGACCTCAACGGGGTCAGAGCCCGCCGGGATGCGCGCGGCAAAGCGTGTATCCACGATCATGTACTGCCCGAAGGAACCGTCGACGCTGTAACCGGCGTTCTTCTGCACCTCACACAGGGTTTCCCAGCCGGTCCGGCAGTACTGGCAGTCGCCACAGGCGGACCAGAGCCAGGCGTTGCCCACGAGGTCTCCGACGGCCAGGTCAGTCACGCCCTCGCCGAGGGCAACCACTTCGCCGACGCCTTCATGGCCGGGGATGAACGGCGGTGTCGGCTTGACAGGCCAGTCACCCTCCGCCGCGTGGAGGTCGGTGTGGCAGACACCGGTGGTGATGACCTTGACCAGCGCCTCGCCCCGGCCCGGGGCCGGAATAGGGAGGGTCTGGATCTGAAGATCCTTGCCGAACTCGGTTACTACTGCTGCTTGCATTGTCGTCGTCATTGGCGAAATCCTTGCGTTGTTGGAGCGTTGGTGCGGTGGACGTGGTGGCTTAGAAGAAGCCGAGCTTGTTCTCGTTGTAGCTGACCAGGAGGTTCTTGGTCTGCTGGTAGTGATCCAGCATCATGGAGTGGTTTTCACGTCCGATGCCGGAGGACTTGTACCCGCCGAACGCGGCGCCGGCCGGGTAGGCGTGGTAGTTGTTGACCCACACACGGCCTGCCTGGATCTCGCGGCCGGCACGGTACGCGACATTGCCGTTGCGGGACCAGACGCCGGCGCCGAGGCCGTAGAGGGTGTCGTTGGCGATGCCCATGGCGTCGTTGTAGTCGCTGAACCGCGTTACCGAAACCACCGGGCCGAAGATCTCCTCCTGGAAGATCCGCATCTTGTTGTGGCCTTCGAAGATGGTGGGCTGGACGTAGTAGCCGCCGGCCAGGTCCCCGGGCAGTTCGGCGCGGGCGCCGCCGGTGAGCACCTTGGCCCCTTCCTGCTTGCCGATGTCGATGTAGGAGAGGATCTTTTCCAGCTGGTCATTGGAGGCCTGTGCGCCGAGCTGGGTGTCGGTGTCCAGCGGGTTGCCCTGGATGATCTTCTCCACACGGGCCACGGCATCGGCCATGAACGAATCGTAGATGTCTTCCTGGACGAGGGCGCGGGACGGGCACGTGCAGACCTCGCCCTGGTTGAACGCGAAGAGTGTAAAGCCTTCCTGCGCCTTGTCGTAGAACGCGTCGTTGGACTCGGCAACATCGTTGAAGAAGATGTTGGGGCTCTTGCCGCCGAGCTCCAGCGTGACCGGGATCAGGTTCTGGCTGGCGTACTGGCTGATCAGGCGCCCGGTGGAGGTCTCGCCGGTGAAGGCGATCTTGCGGATCCGCGGGCTGGAGGCCAGCGGCTTGCCGGCCTCCACGCCGAAGCCGTTGACGATGTTGAGCACGCCGGCCGGCAGCAGGTCGCCGATGAGTTCAATCAGGACCAGGATGGACGACGGCGTCTGCTCGGCGGGCTTGAGGACCACGGCGTTGCCGGCGGCCAGCGCCGGGGCGAGCTTCCAGACGGCCATCAGGATGGGGAAGTTCCACGGGATGATCTGGCCCACGACGCCGAGGGGCTCGTGGTAGTGGTAGGCCGTGGTGTCGTCGTCGAGCTGTGAAAGGCGGCCTTCCTGGGCGCGGACGGCAGAGGCGAAGTAGCGGAAGTGGTCCGCCGCGAGCGGGATGTCCGCATTGAGGGTTTCACGGATCGGCTTGCCGTTGTCCCACGACTCGGCGACGGCGAGCATCTCGAGGTTTTCGTCGATGAGGTCGGCGATCCTGTTGAGGATGGCGGCGCGCTCGGCGACGGAGGTCTTGCCCCAGGAGGGCGCGATCTTGTGTGCGGCGTCCAGTGCCAGTTCGATGTCCTCGGCGGTGCCGCGGGCCACCTCGCAGAATGCCTTGCCGGTGACCGGGGTGATGTTCTCGAAGTACTGGCCCTTGACGGGGGCAACCCATTCGCCGCCGATCCAGTTCTCGTAGCGGTCCTTGAACGTGACCTTCGAACCTTCGGTGCCGGGCTGTGCGTAGACAGTCATTGCTAGCTCCTTTGCTGTGCAAGATGATTAGCGGCCTGTGCTGGCGGCCGCCGTTACATTCAGCGTAGGAGCGGGGAGGTTGCAGTCAGGTTGCAACCAGGTGAGTTAGCTCACAGTCTGGGGTCAGGCGCTGAGCTCGGTTTCCAGCCGTTCAAGATCGGCGACGACGGCGGCCCGCTTGGGCGAGCGGGGCGGCAGGAGCTTGAGCGCGGCGGTGCGGACGCCGACGTCGTCCTTCGCTTCCGGCAGTTCCGCATATTTCAGCAGCGCATCGGCGCTGCCGTCGGTGAGCACGGCTTCGCGGAGCAGCGAGGACACGCGGTCCCGGAGATCGATGATGCCCGGCGCTTCCGAGCGCGGCAGCACCGCGCCGCGGTAGATTTCCAGGGCGATGCGGTGCGCCCCGCGCTGCAGGCAGTTCAGCACCTGGCTGGAATCCGGCATCAGGTCCATGGGGAGCCGGTAGGGGCGCGATTCGGGGACGGCTTCGGGGCTCAGCTGCTGCAGGACCTTGCGCAGGCGCACCATCTCCGGCCGGAGGGTCATGGAGGAGCCGTCGCCCGGGTAGAGGAGGGTGCAGAGTTCCTCCGCGCTGAGCCCGCTGGGGTGGACGCTGAGCAGTGCCAGGATTTCGCTGTGCCGGGCGGAGAGTGCCACGGTGCGGCCTTCGATGCTGAGCAGTGCCTGGTCCCGCCCCAGGAGCTGGAGGCTGTTGCGGTACAGGCTCCCTTCCGCGCCGGAACCGGGGCCGTCGGCCCGGCGGGCAGCGGAAGACGCCGTCCGCCGTCGTACGGGCGCCGCCTGGCGGGCGGCTGCCAGCTGGAGCCGCTCCACGCGCAACTGCGCCTGCGCGGCAGCCACCGTGGCTTCGACGAGGGACAGCGTGTGCGGCGCGACTGCGGTTTCGGTGCCCGTGATGTCCACTACGCCCAACAGGGCGCCGGAGTCGGGGTCGTGGAACGGCACGGCGGTGCAGCTCCACGGGTGGACTGAGCGTTTGTAGTGTTCGGCGCCGGAAATCTGGATGCTGCGGCCCAGGGCGAGTGCCGTGCCGGGGGCGCTGGTGCCGACGCTCGCCTCGGACCAGTCGGCGCCGGCCACGAACATCATGCCTTCGGCGCGGCGCTGCACGGCGGAGTTGCCCTCTACCCAGAGGAGCCGGCCCACTTCGTCGCCCACGGCTACCAGCAGGCCGCTGTCGTGGCTGGGCAGGACCAGGAGTTTGTGGATGACAGGCATGATCGTGGCCAGCGGATGCTGCCGGCGGTAGTCCTCCAGCTCCTCCCCGTCCAGGGCCAGGGGTGCTTCGGGGTTGTCCGGGTTGGCCCGGAACTGGACCGACCGCTGCCAGGATTCCTCCACCAGGCTCCGCAGTCCGGGCAGGCGCACGCTGCCGGCAGGGCCGGCGCTGCCCGCGGAGCCCAGTCCGCCGGCAGGGCCGAAGGCGGTCGCTTCGAGCAGCTCGTGGCCCGCCAGGGCATGGCGCTGGAGCAGCGCCGCGGCGTCGCTGCTGCCTGCGGTGCCCGGAACTGCCGGCTTATTAGTTTTCGTCATCGAACTCTCCTGCCGGCACAACGGTGTGCCAGGCGTGACGGCATGCCGTGCTGGATAGGTCTGCTCAGTCTATTGCCATGCAGCAAGCCCGTCCTAGGGTTAGCCCTCGGAGCTGCGGGAGATCCGGATCATTTCCTCGCGCGGCACAACCTTGATGCGTTCGCGGACGACGCCGGTTTCCGCCTCGGCTTCGGTCCACGCCTTCCCGAGGGCTGCTTCGTGCGCATCGAGCCTGTTCCAGCCCTCCCACGTGGTGTACTCGACGCCGCGCTCCTCCAGCAGGGCGATGATGGCGTGCGGGTCCGGGTTCTGCGCCGGCGGCAACGTCAGCCGGTCCTCCAGCAGGCAGCCGATGGTTTCCAGGGCGTCGCCTTTGGTGTGCCCGATGAGCCCCACCGGACCGCGCTTGATCCAGCCCGTGGCGTAGATTCCGGGGACGGGGTTCCCGTCCGCATCCAGCACCCGGCCGCCCTCGTTGGGGATCACGCCGGCCTTGGCGTCGTATTCCAGTTCGTCCAGCGGGGATCCGTGGTATCCGATGGCGCGGTAGACGGCCTGGACGGGGTAGTCGATGAACTCCCCCGTGCCCTTAACGTGTCCGGTGCCGTCCAGCTGCATCCGTTCAAACTTGATGCCCGCAACCTTTCCGGTGCCCGCAGTGTTGCCGGCGCCGTCGTAGATTTCCACCGGGCTGTGCAGGAAGTGCAGGTGCAGCCGTCGCGAGGAGGGCACTTCGGCCTCGGCGTGCTCCTCCACGAGCCAGTTGGTCATGGTGTTGACCATGGTCTTGATCTGGTTGTTGCTGCGGATGGCGTCATCGGAGGCCTCATCGAATTCGAAGTCCTCCGGGTAGAGCACAATGTCCACGTCCTCGGCGTGGGACAGTTCGCGCAGTTCCAGCGGGGTGAACTTCACCTGGGCCGGTCCGCGCCGGCCGAACACGTGAACGTCCGTGACCGGGGAGTTTTTCAGACCCTGGTAGACGTTGTCCGGAATTTCCGTGGAGAGCAGCTCGTCCGCGTGCTTCACCAGCATGCGGGCCACGTCCAGGGCCACGTTACCGTTGCCGATGACCGCGATTTCCTTGGCGTCCAGCGGCCATTCGCGAGGCACGTCCGGGTGGCCGTCGTACCAGGACACGAAGTCGGCGCCGCCGAAGGAGCCCTCCAGTTCAACGCCCGGAACGTTCAGGTCCGCGTCTTTGATGGCCCCGGTGGAGAAGATCACGGCGTCGTAGAAGGCACGGAAATCGTGGAGTTTCAGGTCCCGGCCGTAGGTCACGTTGCCCAGGAAGCGGATGTCGCCGCGGTCCAGCACTTTGTGCAGGGCGTTGACGATGCCCTTGATCCGCGGGTGGTCCGGGGCAACGCCGTAACGGATCAGGCCGTAGGGCGCCGGATAGGCCTCGAAGAGGTCGATGCTGACCTCGAAGTCGCCGCCCTTGACCTCGTTGGACTTGGTCAGGATGTCCGCGGCGTAGACGCCGGCCGGTCCTGCGCCGACGATGGCGACGCGGAGGGGACGCTTGGGGGTGGTTTCGGCCGAGTTGGACACCGGGAGCCCTTCTGAAACGAGAAACTGCGCCACGTCACGTAGCGCACAGTTCCCCATTCTAATTGGTCAGCCCCCTTTCCCTGCGGAGCTGCTGATGGATACGACGTCGCCCTCCCGGTACAGCAGCGCGCGAAGTTCGGATTCGGCCGAGTCCGTCCGCCGGGGGTCGATGGTCTCCCCCGCGGAAAAATGGTCCAGGAGCCGGGGATCAACATAGCTTTTCCGGGCGATCGACGGCGTGTTTCCCAGCACCGCTGCGGCATCCTGCATTGCGAGGCTGATGGCCCGCTTTTTGGCGGCCTCTGTCTTCTGCGGCCCGGTCCGGGCCAGGCTGACGGCGGCAGCGACCGTGCCCCGAAGGGTGCGGAAGTCCTTGGCGGTGAAGTCCGCTCCGGTCCGTTCCTTGACGTATTCGTTGATCTCCGGGCTGCCCACCGGATGCCACGTGCGCCCGTTCCTGTACGCCAGCAGCCGTGCGTTGCCGCCCCTGCGCTTGAGCACCCGGACCAGGGCGGCGAGGTCGGCGTCGTCGATCTCGGATTCCCAGTTTTTGCCGCTCTTGGCGGGAAAACTGAGACACAGGCACTCCTGCCGCACTTTTACGTGGGCGCACAGCAGGGTAGCCAAGCCGTGGCTGCCGTTCTCGTTGGTGTACCGCTCGGACCCCACCCGGAGCGAGCCGCTGTCCAGCATCCTGAAGGCCGCCGCCAGGACGCGTTCGCGTGAAATGCCGTCACTGCGCAGGTCCATGGTGACAAGCCTGCGTGCGGTCGGGAGGGATTCGGCGAGCTGGAGGGCCCGATCGAACTTCAGCCGGTCCTTCTTTTCCCGCCAGGCCGGGTGGTAGATGTACTGCCGGCGGCCCATGGCGTCGAGGCCCGTGGCCTGGATGTGCCCGTTGTCGTAGGGCGCGATCCACACGTCCGTCCAGGCGGGCGGTATGCCGATGCTCTCCAGCCGCTCCCGGACCGGCCCCGGAGGCAGTGTGGAGCCGTCCAGGTCCCGGTAGGTGAACCCGGTGCCCGCGGCCAGGCGCCGGTAGCCCTTACCCGAGGCGTTGCTGTGGCGGAGCCTCATGACCCGGCCGCCTCGCGATACGTCTTCATATTGGTAAGCGTACTGACTACCGCAAGGCCCTGCAGAATCGCTCCCGGAAACTGCTTCACGGGAATCGCGGGCCTGTTGGCGGAATACCGCCCCCGGCGGCGGTGTTATTGATCGTGTGCCTACACCCGATGGAACCACCGCCCCAGCCCTGACCACCCCGGGTTCCGCTGCCTCCGGCACGGCTTCCGGCGGAGCTTCCGGCGCAAAGCCGGCAAGCCCCGGCGTCGTGCTTAAGGCAGTTGGCGCCCCCAAGGCTGTGGACAAGGACACGACGGCGGGCGTCCTCTTCGGGATCGGCGCCTACGGCCTCTGGGGGCTGCTGCCCCTGTACTTTTTCGCCCTGCAGCCCGCCGGCGCGGTGGAAATCGTGGCCAACCGAGTGGTGTGGTCGCTGCTGTTCTGCACGTTGCTGATCACGATCACCCGCTCCTGGCGCGTGCTTGGGGCGGCGTTCCGGAACCGGGCCGTCCTTGGCACCCTGTCCATCGCGGCGGCCCTCATCGCGGTGAACTGGCTGACCTACACGTACGGCGTCACCACCGGGCAGGCCGTCGAGGCGTCCTTGGGCTACTTCATCAACCCCCTCGTGTCTGTGCTGCTGGGCGTGTTCGTGCTGAAGGAAACCCTGCGTCCGCTCCAGTGGGCCGCCGTCGGGATCGGCTTTGTTGCCGTGGTGGTGCTGACGGTTTCGTACGGCAAACTGCCCTGGATCGCGCTGACCCTGGCGGTCAGCTTCGGGCTCTACGGGTTCGTGAAGAAGCGCATTGGTCCTAAGGCCGATGCCATCACCAGCCTGACCGTGGAGACGGTGGTGCTCGCTCCCCTCGCGGCCGCCACGATGATCTTCCTTGGAGTCAGCGGAGCCGCCACCCTCGGCACGGAAGGCGCCGGGCACTTCTGGCTCCTGGTCGCGTCCGGCATCATCACGGCGGTGCCGCTGCTGTTCTTCGGCGCTTCAGCCCGCCGCCTGCCCATGACCACCATCGGCCTGCTGCAGTACTTTGCCCCGGTGCTCCAGTTCATCGTTGCCCTGGTGGTGTTCAAGGAAACCATGACCCTGGACCGCTGGATCGGCTTCGGTGTGGTCTGGCTGGCGCTGCTGGTGCTGACCGTGGACATGCTGGCCGCAGCGCGCAGGAGTTCCGTGGCCCGGAAGCGCGCGCTGCGGGAAGCCCGAGCGGACACTTAAGCCCCCCAGGCCCCTGCACCCTGCAAGCGCGAACGGGCACTTACGGCCCAAGCCCCCGCGCGAACGGGCAGATAATGCCCTGTTTTTCGCTTTTTGAGGGCATTATCTGCCCGTTCGCGCTCATGCCGTTCGCGCAGGGAGGGCCATAAGTGTACGTTCGCGCTCGTGGGCGGGGTCGGCTACGGGCTGTCCACCCGCTCGTAGTCGCGCGGGATGACCACCATCGGCACGGGCAGCGCACGCAGCACCTTGTTGGCCGTGCTGCCGATGAACAGCTTGTTTTTCTCCGCCAGGCGCGACGAACCCACGATCATGATTTCGCCGTCGTCCCATTCGAGGTCGTCGATGCATTCCTCGATGGTGCGGCCGTGTGCCACTTCCACGCTCACGTTGTGGCCGTCAGGAAGCCGATGCGACGCTTCGGTGAGCACGGTATTGGCGTGGATGTGCGCTGCATTCACCACCTCGCCGCTGTCGCCTTCCGCGTCGAGCTCCACCAGGGACACCATGCGCAGCGGTGCACCGCGGCGCTGCGCAGCCGCGATGGCGACGTCGATCGCGGCGTCTGCGCCCATCCGCTGGCCAACCGCGAGGGTCAGCCGCGTGACGGCCTCCGTACGGCGATAACCGCGGGGAGCCAGCGCCACCGGAACCGGGGACGCGTGCAGGAGCGCGTTGGCCACGCTGCCCACCGTGTGGCGCTTGAACAGCCCGCTGCTCGCTGCACCCACCACAATGAGTCCGGCGTGGTATTCGACGGCGGCCTCGATCAGTCCCGCGGCGAATGACTCGGCTTGGCGCACGTGGAACTCCACGCTCACGTCCTCGGGAACCAGCGACAGCCCTTCACGCTGTGCGTCCAGCACCGCCTGCTCACCGGCGCCGACATGGCCGGCGTCCTGCCCGACGTCCTGGGCCGCATGCGGGACACCCTTTTTCACCACGTAGACGAGGTCCAGCTGGGCGCCCTGCGCGCGGGCCAGCGCGGACGCCAGGGCAACGGCGTCAGCGCCGCGTTCGTTCGGTGTGTAGCCAACAACGTATCGCATGGGTGAACCCCTCTTGGGTCTGGGGCAGAGTCCAGCCGTCGCTCGGGGTTCCCGGGCGACGTCGGCCGGTCTGCGTTCCTGCAGTGGTAGTGCTGACTCTAGCCACCCCGGGCGCTTAAACAGAAGAGCCGCGGACGGTCGGTCCGCGGCTCCTCGGTTGGCTCCCGGCTGCCTGGGTCAGGCATCCGGGCGGAGTCCCAGTGGGTAGGCCCTGGTGAGGGCGGTCTTGGTCAGGCGGGACCGCGGTTAGGCGTGCGCCTTGATGGCGGCGGCCAGCACCTCGAGGCCGTCCAGCAGCAGTTCGTCGCTGATGACCAGCGGCGGCAGCAGGCGGATGACGTTGCCGTAAGTGCCGCAGGTGAGGATGATGACGCCGTCCTTGAGGCAGGCAGCGGCAACGGCCTTGGTCAGTTCCGGGTTCGGTTCCTTGGATCCGGCCTGCACCAGTTCGATCGCCAGCATGGCGCCGCGTCCGCGGATGTCGCCGATGACGGAGACCTCTGCTGCGAGTTCGCGCAGCCGGCCGGTGGCGAGTTCCTCGATGTGCTTGGCGCGGGCGTTGAGGTCGTACTGCTCCATGGAGCCGATGGACGCAAGCGCAGCGGCGCAGGCAACCGGGTTGCCGCCGTAGGTGCCGCCCAGGCCGCCCGGGTGGACGGCGTCGAGCAGGTCGGCGCGGCCGGTGATCGCGGACAGCGGCATGCCGCCAGCGATGCCTTTGGCCATGGTGATGATGTCAGGGACAACACCTTCGTGGTTGACTGCGAACCATTCGCCGGTGCGGCAGAAACCGGACTGGACCTCGTCGGCGATGAAGACGATGCCCTTTTCCTTGGCCCAGGCCGCGAGTGCCGGCAGGAAGCCGTCGGCCGGGACGATGAAGCCGCCCTCGCCCTGGATCGGCTCGATGATGATTGCCGCGACGGATTCTCCGCCGATCTGCTTTTCGATCATAGTGATGGCGCGCTTGGCGGCCTCGGCACCGGTGATCGAGGGGTTTTCCTCGCGGAACGGGTAGCTCATGGGCATGCGGTAGACCTCCGGCGCGAACGGGCCGAAGTTGGTCTTGTACGGCATGGCCTTGGCGGTCAGCGCCATGGTCAGGTTGGTGCGGCCGTGGTAGGCGTGGTCAAAGGCGACGACGGCGTCGCGTCCGGTGGCCAGTCGGGCCACCTTGACGGCGTTTTCCACTGCTTCGGCGCCGGAGTTGAACAGCACCGTGCGCTTTTCGTGATCGCCCGGGGTGAGGCGGTTCAGCTGCTCGGCGACAGCCACGTAGCCCTCGTAGGGGGTGACCATGAAGCAGGTGTGTGTGAAGTGCTCCACGGCTTCCTTCACGGCGCCCACGACGGCGGGATCGGACGCGCCGACGCTGGTCACGGCGATGCCGGAGCCGAGGTCAATGAAGGAGTTGCCGTCGACGTCGTGGATGATGCCGCCGTCGGCGTCCGCAACAAAGACGGGGACGCTGGAAGCGACACCGGCTGCCACAACAGCCTTGCGGCGTTCGGTCAGCGCGACGGACTTCGGGCCCGGGAAGTCCGCCTGGACGCGGCGCTTCTGCTCGAGACGATAGGTGATGTCATGGGCGGTGGTGGTCATGGAGAAGCCTTTCGTGACAGCTGGGGATGAGGCGTGGGGGGTCTGGCGTCGGGGGTCAGGCGTCGAGTGCAGACATCACGTGCTTGATGCGCGTGTAGTCCTCGACGCCGTACATGGAGAGGTCCTTGCCGTAGCCGGACTGCTTGAACCCGCCGTGGGGCATTTCGGCCGTGAGCAGGATGTGGGTGTTGATCCACACCGCGCCGAAGTCCAGGTCGCGGCTGACGCGCATGGCCGTGCCGTGGTCGGTGGTCCAGACGCTGGACGCCAGGGCGTACTCGACGTCGTTGGCCAGCTCAACGGCCTCGGCCTCGGTGTTGAACTTCTGGACGGTGATGACCGGTCCGAAGGTCTCCTTCTGGACGACGTCGTCGGTCTGCTTGGCGCCGGTGATGATGGTGGGCTCGAAGAAGAAGCCCTTGTCGCCGGCTCGGTGGCCGCCGGTGACGATCCTGCAGTTCTCCGGCAGGTGCTCCACTACGGAGTTCACCGCGTTGAAGTGGTTGACGTTGTTGAGCGGACCGAAGTAGTTGTCCTCATCGTTCTGCGAGCCGGTGTGCAGGGTCTTGGTGTGTTCCACCATGGCCGCCACGACGTCGTCGTGGACCGAGTCCTCAACCAGCACGCGCGTGATGGCAGTGCAGTCCTGGCCGGCGTTGAAGAAGGCGAACTCGGCGATGGCGGCCGCGCTCTTCTTGATGTCCGCGTCCTTGAACACGATGGCCGGAGCCTTGCCGCCGAGCTCCAGGTGGGCACGCTTGAGGCCCTTCGCGGCGCCGGAGGCCACGGCGATGCCGGCGCGGACGGAACCGGTGATGGAGACCAGGCCGGGAACCTTGTGGTCCACCATCATGGCGCCGGTTTCACCCGTACCCAGGACGACGTTGAAGACGCCGGCCGGGAAGATGTCCTTGGCCAGCTTGGCCAGCACCAGGGTGGATTCCGGGGTGGTGTCCGACGGCTTGAGGACCACGGTGTTGCCTGCCGCGAGCGCGGGGCCGATCTTCCAGATGGCCATCAGGAACGGGTAGTTCCAGGGAGCAACCTGTGCCACGACGCCAATGGGTTCGCGGCGCACGTAGGAGGTGTGGCCTTCGAAGTATTCGCCGGCGGACTTGCCTTCGAGGATGCGGGCGGCACCGGCGAAGAAGCGGAGCTGGTCGGCGCCGGCGGCAACTTCCTCGGAGGCGATCAGGCTGCGGACCTGGCCCGTGTTGCGGTGCTGGGCCTCAACGAGTTCGTCGCTGTTGGCCTCAACAGCGTCGGCGAGCTTGAGGAGCATGAGCTGGCGCTGGCCCGGGGTGACGTTCTTCCAGCTCTTGAACGCCTGGTTGGCTGCCGTCATGGCGGCGTCGACGTCGGCCTGCACGGAGATGGGCGACTTCGCCACCACTTCCCCGTTCGTGGGATTCACGATGTCCAGCAGTCCGGTGCCGGCGGGCGTGACGAACTCGCCGTTGATGAAGTTCTGCAAGGTTTGGACCACGGTGTACAACCTCTTTCATGCTGGTTTCTGGACCGGTTCTGCAAGCGGCACAGTGTTGCGACTGCTCACGAGCCTATGCCAGGGCCGATACACAGGGAATAGCCACCTGCACACCATCACCGGAACCCTTTAGTGCGGTTGACCAGCGCACGGCTATCCTGAATCCATGGCAATCTCCCTCGCGGCCCTGCTGGGCGTCCAGTCGCTCAAGCTCATCAAATCCGGCCTGGCGGAGACCACCTCGCACCAGGACATCCAGTGGGTTGCCGTCACCGAACAGGAGGACCCGCAGCGCTTCCTCAACGGCGGCGAGCTGGTGCTCACCACGGGCATGCGGCTGAAGTCGGCGCCGGAACAGCGCCGCTTTGTGCGGCAGGTGCAGCGGGCAGGCGCGGTGGGCATCGGCTTCGGGATCGGGCTGACGCATGACGCCGTTCCACCCGCACTGATTGCCGAGGCCAACCGCTGGGGCCTTCCCGTGGTGGAGGTGCCCTACGAGACGCCGTTCATTGCGATCACCAAGCTGGTGGCGGACGCCCAGTCCGCGGACCACTACTCCAAGCTGGAAAGGCTGATCGCGGGCCACCAGATCCTGGCCCGGGCCCTGCTGACCGGCGGCGGCCTCGCGGAGCTGCTCAAGAACCTCGGCTCGATGCTCCGCACGGACATCGTCCTGACCCAGTTCACGGCGCAGCTGTACAACAGCGTGCCCGGCAACCCGGCACCCACGGCGGACACCTGGGCGTCCTACCCGATCCCCACCGGGCGGCGCGACGCCTGCACCCTGTGGATCCGGCAGCCGTTCGAGGACTCCGGCATCGTGGGGTACGCGCAGAACCTGATCAGCGTGGAGCTCAACAACATGGTCAAGCAGCGGCAGGCCCAGCGGGCACTGTCCGGCCAGGTCCTGGAGGACGTGATCCACGGGACCCTGGAGGCCAGCGAAGCGTCCCGGCGCCTTGCGGGCATCGGCGTCAACACCACCCGGAAAAACGTGGTCCTCCTCGCCGAGTCCGCGGCGCACCCGAAACAGCTGGTGAGCTCCTCGGTGCCGCGGCCGCTGGAGCACGGAGTGACCGCCGTCGTCGGCAAGGACCTCATCATCGTTGTCCAGGACGACGGCAGCGGCGCCAGCGTGCTGGCCAAAAGCCTCAGCGACCACCTGGCCGAGGCCGGGATCCACGCCACCATCGGCATCGGCGGCGCCTACACCAAACCCAACGGGCTGCGGTGGAGCTACTTCGAGGCCCGTGACGCGGCCAGCCACGGCCTTCCCGTCAACGAGCCCGAGCGGCTCAGCCTGACGTCACTGCTCCTGGCCAGCGAGGATGTGCCGCTTGCGGACATGGCGAACGAATCCCTCAACCCGCTCAGGAACTTCGACGCCCTGCACGGGGCCGAGCTGATGACCACGCTGGAAAGCTACCTGAACAACAACGGCTCGGTGGCCGCCGTCGCCGAGGCGCTGACGCTGCACCGCAACACGGTCCGGTACCGGCTCGCACAGATCACCGAACTGACCGGCTACGACCCCGCCCAGACCCAGGACCGCGTGCAGCTCTGGCTGGCCCTGGCGGTGCAGCGGCTGAGTCAGCGGCAGCAGGGGTAAGGCCAGCCGCCTGACGCGTCCGGAGATGTTTGCCACATCTTTACAAACATCAAACGTCTAACGTCTAATGTTTAAGTATGGCAAGCACGACGACGGCACTTCCCGGAACTGACGCCCCACCCACCGCACGGGTCGGGGTGAGCCGGCCGCGCGCCGTCGTCGTCCTCGGAATCTTTGCCATTGTGCTGATCGGCCTCAACCTCCGCGCCGGCATCACCGGCGCGTCCGCCCTCCTCCACGACCTCCAGGAGGTCCTGGGCTACGGGCCGTTCGTCGCCTCCGTCATCCCCTCGATTCCCACGCTGTGTTTCGCGGTCGCCGGAGCAGCCACGTCCTGGCTGACGCGCCGGGTGGGCGTCGAAAAGGCCATCCTGCTGGCATTGGGAATGCTGGCCGCCGGCCTCCTGGTGCGCGGCATCCCGTCCACCGGCATGCTGCTGGCCGGAACCGTGGTGGGGATGTCCGGGCTCGCCGTCTGCAACGTGGCCATGCCGTCCTTCATCCGTGAACACTATGCGGACCGCACGTCCCTGATGACGGCGCTCTATACCGTCACCATGACCACAGGCGCCACGGTGACGGCCGTGTTGGTGGTTCCCGTCGCCCAAAGCCTGGGTTCGGCGTCGGCGGGGCTCGGCTCCATTGGCCTGCTCTCGGTGGCCGCCTTCCTGGGCTTCCTGCCTGTCGCCCTGCACGCACACCGGAATGCAACCCCCGGCCGTGGCAGCCACATTTCCCCCTGGCCGCTCCTGCGGACCCGCAAGGGCGCGCTGCTCACCGCCATCTTCACCCTCCAGGCACTCCTCGCCTACGCCGTGCTGAGCTGGTTCCCGTACATGCTGACCACCATGGGGCTCAGCGCCACGGACAGCGGCCTGATGTTCGGGCTGATGCAGCTGGTCTCCGTCCCGGCGGGCATGGTGCTGATCGCCATCGGATCCCGGCCCCGGATGCTGCGGCCGGCCTTCTACCTCGTCAGTGTCACCATGGTCCTGGGCGTGACCGCCCTCATGCTCCTCCCTGCCACGATGGCTACCGTCCCGGCCGTCCTGCTGGGATTCGGCCTGGGCATCTTCCCGCTGGTCATGGTGATGATCAGCCGCAGCGGACGCACCACGGCGGAAACCACGGCCATGTCCACCCTGGCCCAGTCAGCGGGATACCTGCTCGCCACCGCGGGCCCGTTTGGGATGGGCCTGCTGCACAGCGCCACCGGCGGCTGGACGGTTCCACTGATCCTGCTGCTGGCCATTGCCCTGGCCCAGATCGTGGTGGCGCACCTGCTGACCGGC
Source organism: Arthrobacter oryzae (assembly GCF_031454875.1). Classification (GTDB taxonomy): domain Bacteria; phylum Actinomycetota; class Actinomycetes; order Actinomycetales; family Micrococcaceae; genus Arthrobacter; species Arthrobacter oryzae_D. Next base: position 231,814 of record NZ_JAVDRQ010000002.1, on the reverse strand, counting down.
CGGAAAATGACGGCAACGGCGGGCCCGGCAGCCGCCGTCACAGAACCAAGCACAGAGAACCCGGCAAGGACGCGTCCATGACCCTCACCGCCTCGAACCGGCCTGTACTGGCCGACGAAATCACGGACAAGCTCCGCCGGATGATCCACTCCGGCGAATGGCCGCTGCAGCAGAAGATCCCTGCCGAGCCTGAGCTGATGGCCACGCTGGGCGTTTCGCGGGGCACCCTGCGCGAGGCCATCAAGGCGCTGGCCCATGGCGGCATGCTGGAGGTCCGCCGCGGTGACGGCACGTACGTCCGCGCGACGAGCGAGATCTCCGGCGCGGCACAGCGCATGTACCAGGACCACACCCAGGAGCACATCCTTGAAGTCCGGTTGGGCCTGGACACCCAGGCGGCCCGGCTGGCCGCCCGCAACGCCACAGCGGAGCACATCACGGCCATGAAGGCCCTCCTGGACCAGCGGCGCGACGCCTGGAACTCCGAGGACTACCCTGCCTGGGCACAGGCTGACTGGGACTTCCACGTGCTCGTGGCGCAGGCCACCGGGAACCCGCTGCTGCACGAGCTGTACGTCAGCTTCGGCGCGGTGTTCCATGCCGACCTGCTCCGGCAGCACCGCCGCAGCGGCTTCAACGGCCTCCCCGACGAGGGGCATGGCAAGCTGGTTGAGGCCATCGAGGCGCACGATGAAAGCGCTGCCGTGGACAGCGTCAACCGGAACCTGAACTCCTGCGCGGAGTGGCTCCGGGAGTAGCCTGGCTTGCTGGGTGCGTGTCAGCGGGTGCGTGTAGGCGCTAGGCCCATCAAGTCAGTAGGCTTAGCTTTCGGGAGCTCCCCGCCCGGCTTCGGCCGGATCAGACTTCCCGTTACAGCACGCTGACGAATTGGAGTAACCCTTGGCCAGATCAGTCGAAGTCACCGTGGAAGGTAAACGCCGGGACCTCTGGGCGGACGGCCTGGGCAGGGTCGGCACCCGCTCGGCCCAGATCCTGCTGGTCCTCACGGTTGTTGTGGTGTCGGTCTACGCCCTCCTGCAGATCCGCCTCCTCGTGATTCCCGTGCTCATTGCACTGATCCTCGCGGCGGCCATCGGGCCCTTCGTGAACCTCCTGCGCCGGCGCGGCATGCACGGCGGTGTGGCAACCGGCCTGGCGTTCGTGGCCCTGCTCGTGGTGCTCGCGGGAGTGACCACCGTCATTGTCGCCTCCGTCCGAAGCCAGTGGGGCGAACTGGTGACGCAGGCGTCCTCCGGTCTGGACGAGCTGGAGAACTTCCTCCTGAACGGGCCCTTCCCGTTGGATCGGGAGCAGCTCGAACAGGCCAGGACGGGGATTGTTGAGTTCGCCACGAGCAGCCAGGTGCGATCCGGCGCCATCACCGGCCTCTCCGTCGTTACCGAGTTCCTGGCCGGTACCGGCCTGATGGTGGTGATCCTGTTCTTCTTCCTCAAGGACGGCGCCAAGATCTGGAACTTCTTCCTTCGGCCGTTCACCGGCGCACGCGAAGCCAAACTGCGCCGCGCGGGAGCCCGCACCATCCAGGTGCTGGGTGACTACGTTCGCGGCACCGCGATCGTGGCGCTCGTGGACACAGTGGCGATTGGCGCCGCACTGCTGATCCTGCAGGTTCCCCTGGCCATCCCCCTGGCCATTATTGTCTTCCTCGGAGCCTTCGTCCCGCTGGTGGGCGCCACCGTGGCAGGCATCCTGGCCGCCCTGGTGGCACTTGTTGCCAACGGTCCTGTGGTGGCGCTGATCGTGGTGGCGGTAGTGATCGCCGTGAACCAGCTTGAGGGTGACCTCCTGCAGCCCGTGGTGATGGGCAAGTCCCTCCAGCTGCACGCGTTGGTCATTCTGATGGCACTCACTGCCGGGACCATCCTTGCCGGCATTATTGGTGCGGTGCTTTCCGTGCCTCTGGCCGCCGTGATCTGGGCTGTCATCCAGGTCTGGACGGCGGAAACTCCGGAGCTGGAACCCATGAACCCGGATCTTCCGCCGGCGGACACCGCAAAGACGTAATCACGGGCAAGCCCGCCCGGGGGAAAACACCAGACGAAGCGGCCCGGACCCTCAAGGGGTCCGGGCCGCTTCTGTCCGGCAGGCTGCTTGTGTCCGGCGGGCTGAGACTGACTAGTTCGAGCGGTGCAGCAGGCCCTGGATCACGTTCTTTGGCCGCTGCATTTCACCGTGCTTTGCACCGAGCACCATGACCCACCCCGCAAACACCGGGATGGCCCACTGCAGGATTTTCAGTTGCTTCTGGGCTGCTTTGAGCTCATCCGAAGCCCCGGGCTTGGGCTCGGTTGCACCTTCGGCACCCTCGCCCGCGAGCTTTTCCACCTTGCTCCCCAGAATGCCCGCATACAACGTGACTGCGGCGCCGGTGAGAGTGACCGCCGTTTTGTACACGTTGAGGCCGGCCACGCCTTCCTGGGTGGCGGTCCGGCCCTTGTTCTCCCAGGTAATGGCCAGCCCCGACAGGATGTGGGCGGCAAAAGCACCGGCCTGGACCGGAGCCCAGCGCTTCCAACCCAGGCTGGAGAGCCGGGTGCGCTCCGCCGGGTCCTTCGCCGCAGCCGCAGCCCCGTTGAGTCCTATGGCGCCCATGAGGGAACCGCCGAACCATGCCCCCGCGGTTAGGTCGTGAATGGACCGTGCAACAAGATTTCCTGCCATGGTGATCTCTCCTAACGTCAGTGCGGAATGTCCCGCTATACTAAGCACACTTATCAATATTTTGGTAGTCTGAAGGATGCGTAAAATCAGCGATATGAATGGATCTGGAACGCTTTTCGGTTGGGCATTTGGTGACGTCGCACGGTTCGAGGACGAGGCGTATTTGGACGAACTGCGCAGCGACGCCCTGGCCAACGCCACGAAGGATGCCGCCTCCCGGGGGTTCGACGTCGAAGCCGGGACCGAAACCTACACGGTCATCAATCCCCACGACACCCTGGCTGACCTGAGCACCACACCGGACCAGCTCATCGTCCGCTGCACAGTGAAACTTGTCGGCCCAGGCGCTGAGAAGATCCACGCCGAAGGCCCCATGAACGGCTGACCGCACGCCTGCCGGAGGAGCCCGAACGCGATGACGGATGAAGACACAGCCCTCGGCGAAGCTGCCGATGCGGCCGAGGCGGCCTCGAACACCAAGGCGCTGGACGTCGTCGCGCGCTCAGGCTTCGCGGTGATGGCCCTGATCCACATTGTGATCGGAGCGATCGCCGTCGCGTTGGCGCTGGGCGAGCCCGGGCAGGCCGAGCCCACCGGGGCCATCGAGCAGCTTGCGGCGAATCCGTGGGGCCCCGCGGTCATGTGGGCATGCCTGGTGGGGTGCGTCGGACTATCCCTGTGGCAGCTCAGCGAAGCCACGCTCCGGGCCCGCCGCCTCCCGGCCGGCCAGCGGCTCGGGAAGCTCATCTCCTCCGGATTCCTTGCTGTGGCCTACGGCAGTGTGGGGCTCAGCTTCGCCGGATTCGCCGTGGGCATGCGCGGCGATTCCGGAGACTCCACCAAGGACTTCAGCACGGCCCTGATGCGGGGCCCGTTCGGCGTTCCGGCGCTGATCGCACTGGGACTGACCGTCATCGGCGTCGGAATCTATTTCATCGTCAAAGGCATCCGGAAACAGTTCAAGGACGAGCTGCACCATTTCGAGGGCACGCGGCGCGGGAAGATCATCAGCGCGCTGGGCGTCACGGGCCATGCGGCCAAAGGGGTCGCCTTGAACCTGGTGGGACTGCTCTTTGTCGTGGCCGCCGCCCAGAACCAGCCCGGCGAATCCACCGGGCTGGACGGAAGCCTGAAGGCGCTGCGGGACCATCCGGCGGGCCCTTACCTGCTGATGGCCATCGCCGCGGGGCTCATCAGCTACGGTGTATTCGCCCTGATCAGGGCGAAATACGGCCGGATGTAGGCTGGCACAACCGGCCATTCGACGTTTATCGGGCCAAGCGAACTACCGAAGGGGGCTCATGACACTTCATCCAAGCAGCCTCGCAGGTGCCGCTTTCGGGGTGGTCTTCCGGTTGCTGAAAACTGTCCGGCCGGAGCGGCCCATCCACCCCCGCGGCGTTTCGCTCAGGGGTGTGGTTCAGACCGGATACCCAGCCGAAAAGGAACACGTGTCCTCGGAAGAAAGTGGCATCGGCTGGATCGACAATCCAGGCCGTTACACCGTTTTGGCCAGGTTCTCACGCTCGCTGGGACTTCCTGCCCCCTTCCCGGACGTCCTCGGACTTGCATTACGGTTGCCCGACGGCGGACGTCCCGCCGACCTTCTGTTCGCCACCACAGGCCTGTCCGTTCCGGGACGGTTTCTGCTGCTCCCCCACCGGAACCTCAGCAGGGCCGCCTTCACCACGCTGTTTCCGTACCGCGGTGCGCGCGGCCCCGTCCTGCTGGCACTGAAGACCGTGCGGACACCTGAGGGCGCCCGCTCCGCCGTCACGGAAGGTCAGCTGGAACGCTCGCTTTCAGGCGGAGAGTGGGTGCTGGCCCTGAGCTTCGCCAATCCCGGCGGCTCGTGGCGGCGGTTCGGCACGGTGACACTGGAGGCAGAACCCGGCCCCAGAGACACGGAGTCCCGGTTCGACCCCATACGGAACGTGCTTCCCGGCGCGGAAACATACGCCTGGACTCGGCGGCTGCGGGAGCGTTCCTATGCCGTCGCGCAATCCAGAGTGACCCAGTCGAGAGTGGCGCAGTCCGGAGTACCCAAGAAGAAAGCGAGAACTGAGATGGCTACCGTTTCCAAGGTGTTCCTCACCCCGCCGGCCGACGTCTGGAAGGTGATCGCAGACGGCTGGCTCTACTCCGGGTGGGTTGTGGGTGCGTCCAGGATCAGGGACGTGGACGCATTGTGGCCGGCTGCCGACGCGGTGCTGCACCACTCGGTCGGTGCGTGGCCGCTGCTGATCAACGACAAAACCACGGTAAAGGCGTCGGACCCGGAGAAATCCATCGAGCTGATTGCCCGGGGCTGGCCGTTGGGAGAAGCAAAGGTGGTGGTCACCCTGGAGCCGGCGGAAACCGGGTGCAAGGTGTCCATCGCCGAGGACGCCATCAAGGGCCCGGGCCTGCTCATCCCCAAGTTCATCCGGGACCCGCTCATTTCGGTCCGGAACACCGAAACGCTGAACCGGCTGGAGCTGATGGCCTCGGGCGGTGCCGGCAACTAGGCCCTCCCACCACACCACGAACACGGGGCCGCCCGGCGCTCAGTCCTGACGGACCGGGCGCCGGGCGACCCCGCGTGAGCAGTGAAGAAACTAGACCTGCGCGGCTACTCCGTCGCGGGAAATGGAAACCATGTCTTCACGCGGGACAACCTTGACGCGCTCACGGGCAACCTCAACACCGTGCGAACCGGTCTCGGTGGCCTTCTCGCCGAGGGCGCGCTCGTGGGCGTCCAGGGCCAGCCAGCCTTCCCAGCTGGTGTACTGCACGCCGCGGTTCTCCAGCAGTTCGACGACGGCGTCCGGCGCCGGCGACGCGGCCAGCGGCAGGTTCGCGCGGTCTTCGAGCAGGTAGGTCACGGTTTCGAGGGCGTCACCCTTGGTGTGGCCGATGAGGCCCACCGGGCCGCGCTTGATCCAGCCCGTGGCGTAGATGCCCGGGACGTGGCTGCCGGAAGCGTCCAGTACGCGGCCGCCGTCGTTCGGTACTACACCCTTCTTGTGGTCGAACTCGACCTCCGGGAGGGCGGAACCGAAGTAGCCGATCGCGCGGTAAACGGCCTGCACCGGGTAGTCCACGAACTCGCCGGTGCCGCGGGCGTTGCCCGTGCCGTCCAGCTCGGTGCGCTCAAACTTCATGCCGGCAACGCGGCCGGGGGTCTCGGCGTCGTCGTAAATTTCAACCGGGCTGTGCAGGAAGTGCAGGTGCAGGCGGCGGGACGCCTTGAGCTCGGAGACGTCCTCCGGCTGCTCGGCGATCCAGTTGGTGAGCGTGCCGACCATGGTCTTGGTCTGGTTGTTGCTCTGGACCTGGCGGTCGGATTCCTCGTCGAACTCGAAGTCCTCCGGGTACAGGACGATGTCCACGTCCTTCGAGTGGGCCAGCTCGCGCAGTTCCAGCGGGGTGAACTTCACCTGGGCCGGGCCGCGGCGGCCGAAGACGTGCACATCGGTGACAGGCGAGGACTTCAGGCCGGCGTAGACGTTATCCGGGATTTCGGAGACCAGGAGGTCGTCGGCGTGCTTGGAGAGCATGCGGGCCACGTCCAGGGCCACGTTGCCGTTGCCGATGACCGCGATTTCCTTGGCGTCCAGCGGCCATTCGCGGGACACGTCGGGGTGGCCGTCGTACCAGGAGACGAAGTCGGCGCCGCCGTAGGAGCCCTCGAGTTCGATGCCCGGGATGTTCAGGTCCGCGTCCTTGATGGCGCCGGTGGCGAAGATGACGGCGTCGTAGTGGGTGCGGAGGTCCTCGATGGAGAGGTCTGTGCCGTAGTCCACGTTGCCGAAGAAGCGGATGTCGCCGCGGTCCAGGACCTTGTGCAGGGCGTTGACGATGCCCTTGATGCGCGGGTGGTCCGGGGCAACGCCGTAGCGGATCAGGCCGTAGGGCGCCGGGTAGCGGTCAAAGAGGTCGATGCTTACGGTCAGCTCGCCGCTCTTGACGGCTTCACTCTTGGTTAGGATGTCGGCGGCGTACACGCCGGCGGGGCCGGAACCCACGACGGCGACCCGGAGCGGGCGGGCGGCAGAACCTACGGTGGTGCTAGTTGACACGGCTGTGTTCCTTTTTCTGTCACTGGCCCAACTGGGTAGCAGCAGATGTCGTTATGACGGCTCAAAACGACATTTACTGCTACTTAGTCGGGAAGGGGCTACGGGGGTTACTTGGCTACGGGACTTACGGGGCTACGGGGGACTTACGAGGCTACGGGGGCTTACGGGGTGAGGACGCGGGTGGTCCTCGGGGCGGTGCGGGGGCTGTTCGGGGTGGTGGTGCTGTAGTCGGCGGTCTTGAAGTGCGACGGCGCGAACGGGCTGACGCGGACAACGTCGCCAATCACGATCACCGCGGGATTCGCGACACCGGTGGCCTCGGCCTGGTCAGCGATGGAACCGAGAGTGCCGATGGTCACGCGCTGGTTGGGCAGATAGCCATTCTCAACGATGCCAACTGGAGTGTCCTGAGGCAAACCGGCGCCGGCCAGGGCTGCGGCGGATTCGCGCAGCTGGCCCACTCCCATGAGCAGCACGATGGTGTGGTCGGCGCGGGCCGGGACCTCGGAGAGTTCCTCGTGGCCGGTGACCACGCTGAAGCCTTTGGCCAGTCCGCGGTGCGTCACGGGGATGCCGGCCGCCGCAGGAACGGAAATCGCTGAGGTCACGCCGGAGACCACTTCAACCTCGACGCCGTGCTGGCGGCAGAATTCGGCTTCCTCGCCGCCGCGGCCCAGGACGTACGGGTCCCCGCCCTTGAGCCGGACCACCCGGTGGCCCTTGAGGGCTTCGTCGACGAGGATCCGGTTGATCTCCGCCTGCGGTACGGGATGGTGGCCGGGGGTCTTACCGACCTCGATTACGCGGACGTCGGGGGCCAGTTCGTTGAGCAGTTCGCGGGGGCCGAGGCGGTCTGCCACCACCACGTCGGCCTGGCCCAGAAGGCGGCGGCCGCGGACGGTGATGAGCCCGGTGTCGCCGGGTCCGCCGCCGACGAGGGCTACGGAACCGGTAGCGGCGCGGTCCTTCGAAATACGGCGGCGGCGCAGCGGGAGGTCCCCGGTTTCCAGCGCGGTGGCGACGGCGTCGCGAAGGGCCATGGCGCGGCGCGGGTCTCCCCCGGCGTTCACGGCGATCTGCACGTCGTCCACCACGGCGACCGCGGGGGTCCAGGCGGCCGAAGCTTCGTGGTCGGAGGCGTTGACGCACCAGACGCGCTGCGCCTCGGCGTCGGCCGAAACGCGGGAATCCACGGCGGGATCGCCGGTGGCGGTCTGAACGAACCAGACGCCGTCGACGTCGGACGAGCGGTAGGGGCGCTGCTCCCAGGTGAGAAGGCCGGCGTCGGCCAGTTCCTCAAGTCCCGCGGAGGCAGCGGGGGCAACCACGGTTACCCGGGCACCGGCGTCGAGCAGCCCTTTGGCGCGGCGCGTGGCCACCGGCCCGCCGCCCACCACCAGTACGGGGCGGCCCAGCAGGCGCAGTGCCGTGGGGTAAATGTCCTGAATTGCCATGGATCAACGGTAGAGCCGCGTCATATACCGGAACAACGGCGCGGAAACACCAGTTCACGTAAGGTAACGCTGCGTCACATAGAATCAGGGCCTCCGTTACCTGCCGGCAAGGTACAGCCCGCGCTCGGCGATCAGCCGTTCCAGGTACCGGCGCAGCACGAGCCTCTCCACGATCCGGCCCGCCGGCCCGAAGGGCGCCGTGAATTCCACGCGGTCCGTCATGAGGCTTCCGTTGCCTGTCGCTTCGAACTCGTGGACGTGCCGGAAGGCCTTGAACGGCCCGCGGACCTGCTCGTCCACAAAGCGCTCCGGAAAATCCATCGCCGTAATGCGGCTGGTCATCCGCAGTGGCAGCCCGAAGTGGCGTGCCCGCCAGGTCACTTCCTGCCCGACGCCGATCAGGCCCGTCGTCACGCCCGCCACGGCCCGCTCCCCCGCGTCAGCCTGCGAGTCCATGTGCGCGTCGATGCTGCGCGCGAGGTCAAACAGCTGTTCCCGGGACAGACGGGATTCCGTGCGGCACACAAAGCTGACGGTCATGGCGCCAGTCTGCCAGACTCCCCCGTCCGGCGTGGCGCGTTCGGAACCGTCGTGGGGCGTCTTCGCGGCCGTCGTGGGGCACATTGAAGCCGATTCGCCCGCGCACGGGGTCAGCAGGCGGCGTGTCCGTGCCGAAGTGCCCCATTTGGGCCGCGGGAACCAACAGCAGGAACAAACAGCAGAGCCCGACGGCGGGACTCGCCGTCGGGCTCTGCTCTTGCGTTGTTGCTGTGGCTGGCAGGCAGCCGGAACCCTAGCGGGTGCTGCCCGCGAGGAGGCCGCGGCGGCGCAGGAGGCGCTTTTCAATCGGCGCGAACACGAGCAGTTCGATCAGGATGCCCACCGCGAGGATCAGCAGGATGGCGGACATCACGATCGTCATGTCAGCGAGGTCGCGGCCCTGGTTCAGCATGGAGCCGAGGCCGAAGCCGATGGTGCCGCCCACCGCGATGATTTCCGCAGCCATGAGCGACCGCCAGGAGAAGGCCCACCCCTGCTTCAGGCCGCTCAGGTAGCCGGGAAGGGCCGCGGGCAGGACGATTTGGATGGCCATCTGCAGCCGGTTCGCGCCTAGGACCGTGCCGACGCTGCGGTACTGCGGCGGGATCTGGTCCACGCCGGAGATCAGGCCGTTGATGATGGACGGGATGGCGCCCATGAACACCACGAAGTACACCGTGGCGTCCGTGAGGCCGAACCAGATGATGGCTGCCGGCACCCAGGCCACGGAGGGCAGTACCTGCAGTCCGGAGATGAGCGGGCCGAAGGCGCGGCGCAGCGGGGCCACCTGTGCCAGCAGGAGTCCGATGGGAGTAGCGATGGCCACGCTGATCAGGAAGCCCACCAGCCCGCGCTGCAGCGAGGTCCAGACAGCTTCCTGCAGCGATCCCTCGGCCCAGAGCGTGCCGAACTGACCCAGGACGTCGAGCGGACCGGGCACCAGGTCCCTACGCTTGAGGCCCAGCGAAACATAGAACTGCCAGACGAGGATCAGCACCACGAGTGCCCCCACCGGGAGCAGGATGCGGCTCCAGTCGATGCGCGCCGCGCGGGCGGCGTCGGACTGCAGCGAATCCAGCCCGGATTCGAGCTCGCGCAGGTCCTCGTTGCCGGTGGAGGACCGGGTCAGCGCCGCGTGCACTTTGCGGGTCTCGGGCTCGGTGATTGAAGCTGTCAAAGTCCCGGCCTCGGGCTCGACCACCAGGTTCTCTTCGGCCAGGGGTGTCGGGTTATTTGGCATGGCGGCGGATCTCCTCTCGCAGCCGGGCGGTGATGACCCCGGTCAGCTGTCCGGCAAGTCCGGCGTCGGTTCGGTGTTCCTCTGTGACGTCCCATTCCTGGACCACGCGGCCGGGGCGTGAGGACAGCAGCAGCACGCGCTGGCCCAGCCGGACGGCTTCGCGCACGTTGTGCGTCACAAAAACGATGGTGCGGCCGGTTTCCTTCCAGATCCGTTCCAGTTCGTCGTGGAGGAGGTCGCGGGTGATGGCGTCAAGGGCGGCGAACGGCTCGTCCATCAGGAGCAGCTGCCGGTCCTGGGCCAGCGAGCGGGCCAGCGAGACGCGCTGGCGCATGCCGCCGGAGAGCTCGTGCGGGCGCTTGTCGCCGGCACCGCCCAGGTGCACCAGGTCCAGGAGCTCGTTGGCCTTGGTGCGCCGTTCGGCCTTGCCTACGCCGCGCAGCTTCAGCGCGAGTTCGATGTTCTCCCGGGCCGTCAGCCACGGGAAGAGGGCGGCGTCCTGGAACATGAAGGCTGCACCGTCGCTGGGGACCTCAAGGGCGCCCGACGTCGGCAGTTCCAGTCCCGCCATGATGTTCAGCAGGGTTGACTTGCCGCAGCCGGAAGCGCCGAGGAGGGCGACGAACTCGCCTTGGGCGATGCTGGCGTTGACGTCGTCCAGCACCGGGGCGCCGTCGCCGAAGCGTTTGCCCAGGTTTTCCAGTACGACTGGCATGGTCCTGTCCTTACGTTGATGGGGCTGGAGGTGGTGCGTTGGGGTGGTGCTCGTGGTCAGTCTTTGCCTGGCTTAGTCGTTGCCGAGGCCGGCGGCGCTGACCTTGTCTCCGCCGGTTGCGGCGGTGACGCTGTTCAGGGCAGTGAGGTCGAAGATGCCGTTGATGTCCGCCTGCTTGGTGGTGCCGGCGTCCACGCCGTCCTGCAGCAGCTTCTCGTAGGATCCAGCCAGGGGGTCCACCGTGAAAACGATGTTCTTCAGGGACCGGTCGATGACATCCGGCGGGAGCTCTGCGCTGCCGTATTCCTTCAGCGCCGCGTTCAGCACGCTGGCCTTTTCCGCGGCCGGTGTGTCGTTGAGCCAGGCCACGGACTCGGCGTGGCCCTTCAGGAGTGCCTTGACGGTGTCCGGATGTTCAGCGGCGAACTTCTTGTTCACGATCAGGATGGTGGTGGGGAACTCGCCCGGCTTGCCGGTCAGCGAACCGTCCCACAGGTCCTTCTCATCCACCAGCACCTTCGCCCCGGCCTGCAAAACCAGGCGGGAGGCCCACGGCTCAGGCAGCCACGCGCCGTCGAGCTTGCCGTCCTGGAACAGCTTCAAAGTCTGCGCGTTCTCGGTCGGATTAATGGCCACATCGCCGCTGCCGTCGGGATTGGTCTTGTAGCCCTGCCCGGCCAGCCACGCCCGCAACGCCACATCCTGGGTCCCGCCCAGCTGCGGCGTGGACAGGGTCTTGCCCTTCAGATCCGCCGCGGCAGCAATCTCGGGCTTGACCACCAGCTGCGCCCCGCCCGCCGCGGCCCCGGCGATGATGCTGACCGACTCGCCCTGGCTCTTCACGAACGAGTTAATCGCCGGGTTCGGGCCGATATAGGTCGCATCGATCGCGCCGGCGTTCAGCGCCTCGATCGCGGCCGGACCGGCGTTGAACACCTGCGTGCTCAACTTCGTCCCACCCAGGCTCTTGGCGATGAAACCCTCCTTGACCCCCACCAAGGCAGGGGCATGGGTGACGTTGCCAAAGAAGCCGAGTTTGAGTTCCGCCGCGGGACTGGGAGCGGCGGCCTGGGCTTCGGTATTACGGGAAAGGGTTGACGCCACCACGGCACCGGCAGCGATGAGCAGCACCAGGCCGAGGGCAACCAAAACCTCGACGGCGCGCCTGCGCTTCGGTTTGTTGCTCTCTCCTGCCACGATGCGGGTCATTCCGGGCTGGGGACTTGTCATTGTTTCACCATAGGGAGTGTCATAAACGAGGTTCAATGACTTGGAAACCGGGGGTCACGCGCGTTCATGCAACGTCATATTCGCGCAACACGGGGCAAGGCCATTCCCACCGGAACAAGGCGCGGGGCATTGCCGCTCCGGCCGGAGACTGCCACTCTTGCTGGATCGGCACCACCGGCGCCACCGGTGCAGGAAACGAAAGGACCAGACGATGCCGCTCTATCTGTCGAAGTTCAGCTACACACCGGAGACCTGGGCGAAACTGATCAGCAACCCCGAGGACCGCAGGCAGGCAGCCCAGACCTACATCGAATCCGTCGGCGGTAAACTCCACGGCTTCTGGTACGCGTTCGGCTCCCACGACGGCTTCAACTTGTGGGAGGCGCCGGACAATGTGTCCATGGCCGCGGTTGCCCTGGCGATCAGCGGAGGCGGCGCGTTGAGCTCGTTCGACACGACAGTGCTCCTGACTGTCGACGAAACAATCGAAGCCCTGCACAAAGCCGAGCAGATCAAGTACCGGCGTCCCGGCACCTGACGCCGGCGCCCTCGCGTTCGGCGCCGGGTCCCCGCGCCCGGCGCCCCGCAACTCGGGCACCGGACCAGGAAGCGTTCAGTCCTGCATGCGCTCCAGCCGGTACGTCAGCTTCGACTCCCGTTTGGGGTCATCGCCCAGGGACTTCGTGCGGACGATGTAGTCCACGCCCCACGTCTTCAGCAGGAAGTCGTCGGCAATCCGGACGTGGCCGGCGGGAAACTTGTAATCCATCCTTTTGGCCACGGCGGACCAGTCGGCGGCGCCGAAGAGTTCCTCGGCGTCAGCCACGGTCCGCACGCCGTTGGCCGCCAGCAGGTCCCCCAGCCAGCCGTACTGCCGCGCCTGGCTCCTGGGGTGCTCGGAAAGCAGCCGCGCCAGCATGTCCTGGAGGATGTCTCCGGTGAGTTCGGTAGCCTCCGGGTCCGCTGCAAACTCGGCGGTGCTCTCGGCCTGGCGGCGTTTGACGATGTCGTTGATGGCCGAGAACTGGGCATCCGCGAGTTCGATCAGGGTTGACGCCATGGTGAACGCGCGGTCCACTTCCGCGTTGGCCTCGGCCCGGCCCTTGTAGCGGATGTCATGTTCGAAGGCGGCCCAGGCGTGCTGCAGTACGGTCCGGATCTGGACCTCGAAGCGCTCCCCTATGAACGTCTGGCAACCCACGGGAACATTCTCGGCAGGGACCTCGAGGATCAGGTGCCGGCCGGCATAGCCGATCTGGCCGCTCCGCCGCTGAGAGCTCGTCTTGTCGTCGTCCTCGCGGCAGTTGAACTGTCCCTTCAGGGCCGTTGCAACGTCCGCAATGTCGGGTTCCAGGAACATGATCACGCGGACGCCGATGAGGTCGTCGAGCTGCTCGAGGCCGCGCTGATACTTGAATCTGCCGTCCGCAGTGAGCCGGTCCAGCTTTCCCTTGACCGAGCCGGGATCCTTGACGCGGGCCTGCACGGTGTGGTGATTGAGGCCGTCATCCCGGAGCCGGGCGCGGATGGCGTGCTCTATTGCTTCCGAGGCCTGATTCAGCCGGGGCAGCAGTGCACTGTACTGCTCCAGGGAGCTGGCAACAACTGACTCATGATCTTCCAACCGTTCCCCCTCAGATCACCGCGCAGCGCATCTATCAAGCAGAGTATCCAAGGGCGCAGGTTTCAGCTACTGTCGCGCCCAGTAAGCCGCGATCGGACGCAGGAAGCCCCTGTCCCTCTGCTCTGGACGGCCAATGTTCAGTCTCCTTTGACGTTGATCAGCTGCCGCAGGGTGTGGCGGATCCTCACCAGGTCCTGTGCATCGCGCATCACCACGTCAATGGGCTTGTACGCCGCGGGGATCTCGTCAATGAAAGCCTCGGTGGCACGGAATTCAATCCCTTGCATGGCCTTTTTCAGCTCGGCCAGCGTGAACGCCTTGCGCGCCGCTGTCCGTGAGTACTCGCGGCCCGCGCCGTGGGGAGAGGAATTGAGGGACGCCTGGTTGCCCAGCCCCTCCACCACGTACGACGCCGTCCCCATGGACCCTGGGATGAGTCCGGGATCGCCGTGCTCGGCCTTGATCGCCCCTTTCCGGGACACCCAGACGGACTTGCCGTAATGCGTCTCCTGCTGGGTGAAGTTGTGGTGGCAGTTGATCCGCTCACGTTCCCGGACCGGCCCGCCCACCCAGTTGCGGAACTGCGTGATCACCCGGTCCATCATTTCCTCGCGGTTCAGCAGGGCGAACTGCTGGGCCCATCGCAGCTCCGCAATATACCGGCTGAACTCCGGCGTGCCTTCCTCCAGGTACGCGAGGTCCGGGTCGGGCAGCCGGACCTGCTTCTTCCGGGTCATGTGCTGCGCGACGCCGATGTGGTGCTGCGCGATCTTGTTGCCGACGCCGCGGGAACCCGAATGCAGGAACAGCCAGACGTCGTCGTTCTCGTCGGCGCATACCTCGATGAAGTGGTTGCCCGATCCCAGCGAGCCCAGCTGCAGCTCCCACTTTGCGAGGTACTGGGCAGGGTTGAAGCCGGACTTGGCCGCCAGGTTCTTGAGCTCGCCGATCCGGGGCTCCGCCGTCGCAACGACCTTCCGGTTGTTGTGGCCCGCGGACAGCGGAATGGCCCCTTCGATGTCCTCGCGCAGCCCTTTCCGGTCCTTCGGCAGGTCCTTCAACGAATACTGGGTCCGCACGGCGATCATGCCGCAGCCAATGTCGACGCCGACGGCGGCCGGAATGATCGCGCCAACCGTGGGAATCACCGAGCCCACGGTTGCGCCCTTCCCCAGGTGGGCGTCCGGCATCAGCGCCAGATGCGGATAAATGAAGGGCAGCTTGGCGGTGGCCAGCGCCTGCTCGCGGGTCTTCTCGTCCAGGATCGAGGCCCAATTGAGGAGCCTGCTGTTAATGGTTTCCATGGGCGGCCTCCCGCTGACAAGGACCGGAAACGACGAAACCGCAGCTTGTTCGCGGATCCGTCCGGTGAAGGTTCGGTTCTGCGAACAAGCTACGGTTTCAGGCCGGGCTTGGAAAGACCCTGGATCAGATCGAGTAGCGCTCGTCCTCGTGGTCGCCCGGGTGGTCGTTGACCAGGCCGGCAGCCAGCGTGTTGCCGTCCAGCGGGTCGATCACCAGGAACGCACCGGTGCGGCGGTGGTGCAGGTAGTTCTCCAGCGGCAGCGGCGCGGCGAGCCGGAGCTGCGCGTGGCCGATGTCGTTGAGTTCCAGGCTGGAGGCGCCCTCAAGCTTGAACGTGGCGAGGTCCAGTTTGCCGCTGACGCTGCGGACCAGTGCCTGCACCGTGCGGGTGCCGTGCTTGACCAGAACCTTGGCGCCCTCGCGGAGCGGCTTCGGGGACAGCCAGCACAGCGCGGCGTACAGGTCGGCCGAGGCTTCACGGACGGTGCCGGCGGCGGCGATCGTGTCACCGCGGGCGACGTCGAACTCGTCTGCCAGGCGGATCGCCACGGACTGCGGGGCCACGGCTTCTTCCAGTGAAGCGCCGGCGAAGTCGATGCCCGTCACCGTGGTGGTGCGCGGTGCCTGGCCGGGAGTCAGCACGCTGACCTTGTCCCCCACCTTGACCGAACCTTCGGTGATCTGCCCGGCGTATGCGCGGTAGTCGCGGTACTGTTCGACGTCCAGTCCGCCGGCAACAGCGTCGGGAGCCAGCGCACCCTGCGGCCGGATAACCAGCTGGACCGGGAAGCGGAAGCTCTCCAGGTGGCTTTCCAGTTCGTCCGCCGCAGGCAGGGTCTCGAGCACCTCGAGCAGGGCCGGGCCGGTGTACCAGGGGGTGCGCTCGGAGCGCTCCACCACGTTGTCGCCGTCGAGCGCGGAAACCGGAACCACCAGCAGGTCGGTGATCCCATCCGAGCCGAGGCCCAGTTCGCGGCCCACCTGCTGCACGTCGGCTTCGATCTCGCGGAAGACGCTCTCGCTGAAGTCCACCAGGTCGATCTTGTTCACGGCCACGATCACGTGGGCCACGCGCAGCAGCTGCAGTACGGACAGGTGGCGGCGGGTCTGCTCCAGGACACCCTTGCGGGCGTCGATGAGTACGACGACGGCGTCCGCAGTGGACGCGCCGGTCACCGTGTTCTTGGTGTACTGCACGTGGCCGGGGCAGTCGGCCAGGATGAAGCTGCGGCGGTCCGTGGCGAAGTAGCGGTAGGCGACGTCGATGGTGATGCCCTGCTCGCGCTCGGCACGCAGGCCGTCGGTCAGCAGTGCCAGGTCGATCGCTTGTACACCGGCTGCGCCGGGTCCGCCGAAGCCGCGGTCCGCTGAGGTGCGGGCGACGGACTCGAGCTGGTCGGCGAGGATTGCCTTGGAGTCGTGCAGGAGGCGGCCCACGAGAGTGGACTTGCCGTCGTCGACCGATCCGGCGGTGGCGAAGCGGAACAGCGAGGCGGAGGCGAGCGGCGCCTCGTCAAGAAGGGCAGCCGCACGGGCTGTATCGATTTCAGTGCTCATTAGAAATAGCCATCCTTCTTGCGGTCTTCCATGGCGGCCTCGGAGATGCGGTCATCCGCACGGGTGGCACCACGTTCGGTGATGGTGGAGGCAGCAACTTCAATCACGACGTCGCGCACCGTGGCGGCTGCCGATTCAACGGCGCCGGTGCAGGACATGTCCCCAACGGTCCGGTAACGGACGGTCTTGGTGATGACTTCCTCATCGGGGCGGGGCTGGGAAACCTCGCCCACTGCGCGCCACATCCCGTCGCGGGCAAAGACCTCGCGGTCGTGGGCATAGTACAGGCCGGGCAGCTCGATGTTTTCGCGCTCGATGTAGCGCCACACGTCCAGTTCGGTCCAGTTGCTGATGGGGAAGGCGCGGACGTGCTGGCCCACGGTGTGGCGGCCGTTGTACAGGTTCCACAGCTCGGGGCGCTGGTTGCGGGGGTCCCACTGGCCGAACTCGTCGCGGAGGCTCAGGATGCGCTCCTTGGCGCGGGCCTTGTCCTCGTCACGGCGGCCGCCGCCGAAGACGGCGTCGAACTTGTTGGACTGGATGGCGTCGAGCAGAGGGACGGTCTGCAGCGGGTTGCGGGTGCCGTCGGCACGCTCGGCCAGCTCGCCGCGGTCGATGAATTCCTGGACGGAGCCGACAACCAGCTTCAGGCCGAGGCGCTCAACGGTGCGGTCCCGGAAGTCGATGACCTCGGGGAAGTTGTGGCCGGTGTCCACGTGCAGCACGGGGAAAGGGACCTTGCCCGGCCAGAACGCCTTGGTGGCCAGGTGCAGCATCACCACGGAGTCCTTGCCGCCGGAGAACAGCAGCGCGGGCTTCTCGAACTCGGCGACGACCTCGCGGATGATGTGGATGGCCTCGGACTCGAGGGTGTCCAGGCTGGAAAGTCTTGAAGCTGCTTCTCCACGCGGCTTAGACACACTCGCTCGTTCCTCGCTCGCGCGATGCGCCGCTTTCGGAGAATCAGCGTCAAGTTCCAGCACAGACAGCTCCAGGTCCTCGTTGGTGGTTTCGATGCTCATACGTGTAGTCCGCATTCTGTCTTGTCGGTTCCTGCCCAGCGGCCGGCGCGGGGGTCATCGCCGGGCGCTACCTTGCGGGTGCAAGGCTGGCAGCCAATGGACGGGTAGCCCTGTGAAAGCAGCGGGTTGACGGGAAGGAGGTTGTCGTCGGAGTACTGCACCAGCTGGTCGAAGCTCCAGGCCGCCACCGGGTTGACCTTGACCAGGCCGTTCACTTCGTCCCACGTAATCAAAGGCGTGTTGGTGCGGGTGGGG
Source organism: Arthrobacter oryzae (assembly GCF_031454875.1). Lineage (GTDB taxonomy): Bacteria > Actinomycetota > Actinomycetes > Actinomycetales > Micrococcaceae > Arthrobacter > Arthrobacter oryzae_D. The sequence goes on along the minus strand of NZ_JAVDRQ010000002.1, from coordinate 214,129 downwards.
GCTTCGTCGCGGCGCACGCCGGTGAACCACAGCTCGTAGCCAGCCAGGGTGCGGCGCAGCGGAGCCACCTTGCGGAGGGCGCAGCACTGGGCGGCGTCGCGGGCAAAGAGGTCCTTGCCGAGCAGGCGGTCCTGTTGCTCCACGGTGTTCTCCGGGAGGACGTCCACCACGTTGACGCGGAGGTTTGCGGCCACCTCGTCGCGCGTGGCGTAGGTTTCCGGGAAGTGGTAGCCGGTCTCCAGGAACAGGACGTCGACGCCGGGAAGCTGGTCGGCGACCAGCGCCGGAAGGACGGCGTCGGCCATGGAGCAGGCCACGGCCACGGCGGGCAGGTCGAAGTTCCGGGCCACCCAGGCGATGACGTCCCGGGCCGGGGCGTCCCAGCCGAGCTCGGCGGCGCCGGCCTCGGCCAGGGCCTTGAGTTCGTCGTGGCTGCGGAGGGCGGGTGCGGGTGCCAGGTGTTTTGCCATTACTGAAGTGCCTCCTCGTCTGCTGCGTGGGCCCACTCGGCGAAGGTCTGGCCTTCGGCGTGCTCGGCCACGAACTTCCGGACGACGCGCTCAACGTAGTCCGGCAGGTCGTCGACGTAGACCTTGAGGCCGCGGACGGTGCGTCCGAGGCCGGCTTCTTCGCGGCTGTTGGAAGCCAGCCCGCCGCCCAGGTGGACCTGGAAGCCGGGGCTGGGGTCGCCGTCGGGCGTTGGCAGCATCATGCCCTTGAGTCCGATGTCCGCGGTCTGGATGCGGGCGCAGGAGTTGGGGCAGCCGTTGATGTGCAGTGACAGGGCGTGGGGCAGCTGGCCGCTTTCGGCCAGGTCGGCGAGGCGGCGCTCAAGCTCTGCCACGGCGGTTGCGGCGGTCATCTTGGTTTCCACGATGGCCAGCTTGCAGTATTCGATGCCGGTGCAGGCGATGGTGCCGCGGCGGAACACGGACGGACGGGCGGAGAGGCCCAGGGCGTCGAGCTCCGCAACCAGCGGTTCAACCTCGTCCTTGGGGACGTCCAGGACAACCAGCTTCTGGTGCGGGGTGGTGCGCAGGCGACGCGATCCGCGGGCCTCGAGGGTGTCCGCGAGCTTCACCAGCTGCGAGCCGGAGAGCCGGCCGGCAATGGGGGTGGCGCCGATGAAGAACTTGCCGTCCTTCTGTTCGTGCACGCCCACGTGGTCGCCAGGGGTGGAGGGCTTGGGTGCGGCGGGGCCGTCGGCCAGCTTGTAGCCGAGGTATTCGTCCTCGAGGATCTGGCGGAACTTTTCGGGTCCCCAGTCGGCCATCAGGAACTTCAGGCGCGCCTTGGTGCGCATGCGGCGGTAACCGTAGTCGCGGAAGATGCTGGTGACGCCGAGCCACACGTCGGCTGCCTGCTCGGGCGTAACAAAAGCACCGAGGCGCTTGCCGAGCATGGGGTTGGTGGACAGTGCGCCGCCGGCCCAGAGGTCGTAGCCGATGCCTAGTTCAGGGTGCTTGACGCCTACCAGGGCGAAGTCGTTGATCTCGTGCACCACGTCCTGGCTGGGGTGGCCGGTGATGGCGGTCTTGTACTTGCGCGGCAGGTTGGACAGCAGCGGGTTGCCGATGAAGCGCTCCCCCAGCTCGGCGATGAGCGGGGTGGGGTCGATGATCTCGTCCTTGGCGATGCCGGCCACGGGCGAGCCGAGGATGACGCGGGGCACGTCGCCGCAGGCTTCGGTGGTGGACAGGCCCACGCCTTCGAGCCGGGTCCAGATCTCGGGGATGTCCTCCACGCGGATCCAGTGCAGCTGGATGTTCTGGCGGTCTGTGAGGTCCGCGGAATCCCGGGCGAAGTCCACCGAGATGTTGCCGATCACGCGCAGCTGCTCGGTGGTGAGCGCACCGCCGTCGATCCGGACGCGGAGCATGAAGTATTTGTCCTCGAGCTCGTGCGGCTCAAGCGTGGCGGTCTTGCCGCCGTCGATCCCGGGCTTGCGCTGGGTGTAGAGGCCCCACCAGCGGAAACGGCCGTGCAGGTCCTGGCCGGGGATGGAGTCGAACCCGTCCTTGGAGTAGATGGTCTCGATACGCTCGCGGACGTTGAGGCCGTCGTCTTCCTGCTTCCAGGTTTCGTTGGCGTTGAGCGGGGTGGTGCCGTCCACCTTCCACTGGCCGTGCGGCTTCGCTGCCGGACGGTTGGCGCGTGCAGGTCGCTTGGCGGCAGCGGAGTCCGCGGACGCTCCGGCTAGAGCTGTATCAGTCATGCATCGACTGTAGGTCCCACCCGAAAGCCGTCACAAAGGGTCAGAAACGCGAGGTCACCTAGGGAAACATTTCGTCATGAATCGCCGGAGAGCCTTGAAGAAGGATGGGCGCTGTGCATGGTCCGACGCTTTTCGGCGCCCGGTTTCAGTGGCCCTTCGCGACGGCTTCCGTCGCGGCAGCAACTGCTGCGTCGTAGCGGTCCAGGGCAATTTCGGCCATGAGCCGGGACGGCAGCAGCGGTTCCGTGACGATGTCAGCTTCGGCCTTGGCCAGCTGGTCGTGGAAGAATCCGTGCGCCAGCAGGTAGGAGGCAATAATGACGCGTCCCTGGCCCTCCCCTCCCGGGTACTCGGCGCGGAGGGAGGCGACGGCGTCGGGCACGGACGGCTTGGCGGCCGCACCGTAAGCGGGGACGATCCTGTTGCCCCGCAGCGCCCTCAGGTGTTCGGCGAGCTCTTCAACGCTGACCGAGGCTTTGGGGTTGGTGGAACCTGCAGCCGCCAGCACCACGGCGTCCTGTTCGGCGGCTCCGGCCTCGCGCAGACGCTGGTCGAGGATCTGCGCCAGCCTGGGGTCCGGTCCGAGGGGTTCCGACGCGGTGCTGCCTTCCCGGCCACGCGCCGCCTTGGCGATGTCCACTTTGGTGTGGAAGCCCACGCTGAGCAGCAGCGGCACGATGACGGCCGGCTCGCCTTCCGGCAGCCCGGCCATGACATCCACCAGGTCGGGGTCCTGGACGTCAACATAGGCTTCGCGGACATCGAGGCCGGGGCGCAGCTCGCTGATCCCGGCACGCAGACCGTTGACCTCGGCGGCGCCCAGCGGGCTGGACGTTCCGTGGGCACAGGCGATCATGATGGGGCTATTCATAGGGGCTAGCGTAACGTTGGAGCCGCCCTATCCGCCCCTTGCAATTGACCGGGACGCCCCATGACCTTCTCATTCAACTCCGTTCTGGTATGGCTGGATCTGGCCGGCGTCTTCTTTTTCGCAGTCTCAGGATCCCTCCTGGCGGCGCGGAAACAATTCGACCTCATTGGCTCCCTGCTCCTCGCCTCCCTCGTCTCGCTGGGCGGCGGCGTGATCCGCGACATCATCCTCAACAGCGGCCCGCCCGCGGCGTTCACCAACCCGGCCTACCTTGCTCCCCCGCTGCTCGCCACTGTGCTGGTGTACTTCCTGTTTTCGAGCGTCCAGCGCTTCACCTCGCTGCTCATCCTGTTCGACGCCGGCGGGCTGGCTTTGTTCTGCATCACCGGAACGCTGAAGGCGCTGAGCTTTGGCATGAACCCGGTTACGGCCGTGCTGCTGGGGGTCACGACGGCGGTGGGCGGCGGCCTGCTGCGCGACATCACGGCCAACGAGGTGCCGCAGCTTTTCGACCCGAAGGACCTCTACGCACTGCCCGCGTTCACGGGAGCGGCGCTGACCACCATCCTGTGGGTTTCGGGATCGTTTAACGCGTTCAGCGCGGCGGCCGTGGCCGCCGTCGTCTTCGCCTTCCGGGTCATTGCTTGGCGCCGGTCCTGGTACGTTCCGCTGGCCGTCCGGGGGTGGCACCGGCTGGGGCTGGGGACTGCGGAAAACGGTGGCCGGGATTAGCTAGGATATGAACCATGACTGACATGTTCCTCGAGAAGTTCCGCGCGCTTGTTCCGAAGTATCTCGAAGACGAATGGCAGGAAGAGGACGGGCTGTCCGAAGAAGAGCTCGACAAGGCGCTTGCCGAGCACCAGTTCCAGATCCCGCTGGTCCTGAAGGAGTTCTACCTGGCCCTCGGCGGCTGCGAAGACCTCATGGAGGCTTACCACTACTTCTGGGACCCCGAGGAACTCGAAGTTGATGACGAAGGCTTCCTCATGTTCCTCGAGGACGAGGAAGAACAGTTCACCTGGGGGTTCCGCGTGGGCGATCTCGGCGTTCCGGACCCCATTGTGTACCGCCGCAACAACGCCCGCGGCCAGTGGAAGAGCGAAGAAGGCACCTTCTCGGAGTTCGTCTTCGACATGTTCGAGTGGGCCTTCAACGACGAAGAGGACTAGGGTCCCGCCGCGGCTTAACTCTGCCGTCGTGACCCTGTTTCGAGCCCGAAACCCGGCGACGCGCCATGCGGCCGGCGTGTCTGGCCACAGACAGCCGTAAACCGGGTCACGAAGGCGGAACGGACCGTTGTTCTGGGATCACCAAGCCGGGGCGAACGTGCCGTCTGCATGCAGCCGCAGTATGGCGCGGATCTCCTCCACCATGGCTTGGGGATGATGCACCACGTCGTCATAGTAGTAGCGGAGCGTCAACCGACCTCCGAGCATGGTGGCTCTGCTGCGGCGATGGTCTTTCTTGATCTGCCGCGGTTCAAAGTGGGTGGATCCGTCCAGCTCCACCACCAGGCAGTCGCCCACAAGGAAGTCGACTACGCCCACCCCGGGCAGTTCCACGTGCATACGTACGCTGAGCCCTGCACGGACAAAATACGTGTGCGCCAGTATTTCCAGCAACGAGTCCGCCCTGGGAATCAGTAGGTCCAGCACGGCCCTGGCCCTGCCGTTCCGTTTCCCCGGCAGCTTCCTCCTCAGGAACTCGACCGTTATCAGCCCCCGACACACTGCGGACTGCACCATGACGAGCGATTCCAGCTCCGGCAAGCAGCGCAAGGCGTGAATGAGCACGTCGGCCAAGCCTGCCACAGGTAGGGACGGGTGCCGTGGGTGGACGCAGGGTGAATGGTCCACCACTCCGGGCTTCGGAATGCCGTTCCCGCAGCTCAGGTGCACGGCCCTGGCCGCGTACAGAGTCCAGAGGTTGTAGAACGGGGCGGCGGAGATGCACGTGAGCCGGCCGTTCGAACGAAAAGCCGCCATGACGCCGTCGTCCGCGCTCGAAATCGCGTAGACACCCCTCAACGGCCGGAACAGCAGACCGCTTGCCAGCGCAGCCTCAAGCTCCGGTCGCTGGAATCCGGCGGCCAGCAGCTGACTTCGCTTCGCAGCGCCGCCTCGATGCCGTAAATATGTGTTGAGATCCATTGAGCCATGGTGGATTCGAGATCCAGGCCGCAAAATGGTACGGCCACCATATGTGGACAACCCGCAAGCGCCGTGCCGACCCTGTTTCCAGCCCACGAGCCCCGCGACGCGCCGTGACCCGGGCGTGTCATCAGCGTTCATCAGCAATAGCAGGTCACGACGGCGGAGGGCGCGCAACACTGCAGCCCAGGGATGTGTGACACGCCGATTAACACCGGATTCGCGTTCGTGACAAAGCTGTCATAGACTTATTCACGGATCCACTAAATGCCTCCGGTGGATCTGATGCGAACGGAGAAATGGCCCCGGTTCGATGCAGCGTATGACTCGTACTGCCGCAAAGAACCGGGGCCATTCCGTTTAAGTACTAAAGCACGACGGCGGCGCGCCAGCCCCGCGGTCGGCCCGCCAAAGCGGGGCCCGCAGCCCGCTAAGGGGTCCTAGCTGGCGCGATCCACCACGGCGCGGGCGAAGCTGGTCAGCGATTCCTTGACCACGCCTTCGGGCAGCGGCGCCAGGGCGGCGATGGCTTCATCGGCCCAGGCCCGGGCCACAACCCACGATTCCGCCGTGACCCGGTGATCGCGCAGGCCTGCCACGGCGGCGGCGAGTGCTTCGTCGGAGGTGAGATCGCCGTCGATGAGTTTCAGGAGTTCGACGGCGGACGCGTCACCTTCGGCGGCGGCGTTGCGGAGCAGCAGCACGGGCAGGGTGGGCACGCCTTCGCGCAGGTCCGTTCCCGGGGATTTGCCGGACTTGACCTTGATCCCGGTGACGTCGATGACGTCGTCGGCCAGCTGGAAGGCCACGCCGATCTTCTCGCCGTACTCCACCAGCAGCGGTTCGTAGGCTTCGTCGGCGCCCGCAAAGATGGCACCAAGCTGGCCGGAGGCAGCCACCAGGGATCCGGTCTTGTCCGCGATGACGGACAGGTAGTGCTCCACCGGGTCCTCGTCGGGGCGGGGTCCCACGGTTTCGTGCAGCTGGCCCAGGCACAGCCGCTCGAAAGTGCGGGCCTGAATCCCCAGCGCACGCGAGCCCAGTTCGGACACCAGGATGGATGCCCGGGCAAAGATCAGGTCGCCGGTGAGGACCGCCACGGAGTTACCCCAGACCTCGTGCGCGGTGGGGGCGCCGCGACGGAACGGGGCCGAGTCCATCACGTCGTCGTGGTACAGCGTGGCCAGGTGGGTGAGCTCAACCACCACGGCGGCCTGCACCACGGCCGGCCGGGAGGCGTCACCGAGGTGGGCGCAGAGCAGGGCCAGCAGGGGTCGGATGCGCTTTCCGCCGGCTTCCACCAGGTGACGCGACGTCGCATCAGCCAGCGGATCGGAGTTGGCAATGGCCTCGCGGAGCTTCTTTTCCACGCGGGCAAGGTTGGTGGTGATGGCGGGGCCGAGCTCCGGGTCCGCAGCGATGGCGGCAAAACCGGCCGGCAGCTGGAGTCCTGTGGCGATCGCGGTGGTGTTGGGCTCGGGCTCCCTGGAGTCCGGCAGGCCGTGTCCGGCGTGGGTCCAGCTGTGCTTGGCAGAGTTCGTCACGGGTTAACCCTAACTTTTTGTTGCGGAAACCGCGGATGTGTAGCTGGACGGGGACAGAGAGGTGTTGGACGTGGCAGGCACCAGCGCCTCCAGGAGCCTGATCACCCTGTCCTCGAATCCCTTGGCTGATTCATCCGTGACGTTGGCCATCAGCCGGACTACGAACTTCATGAGTGCCGGCAGCGGCATGCCGGTCCGGAGCGCGAGCTTCATGACGGAGGGCTTGCCGATCACCGAGGCGAACGCACGGCCCAAGGTGAAGTGGCTCCCCCACTGGCCGCGCACATAGTCCGCGTACCCCTTGAAGTGGAGGTCGGCGTCGTCGTGCGTCCACTTGGCGTAGCGGCTCTGCCAGGTGTTGGCGTCGATGATGTATTCGGCCGCAAAGCGGGCGGATTCCATGGCGTAGGAGATGCCCTCGCCGTTGAACGGGGACACCATCCCGCCGGCGTCGCCCAGCAGCAGCAGGCCCGGGTAGTAGTGCGGCGTGCGGTTGAAGCCCATGGGCAGCGCAGCGCCGCGGATCTCACCCACCTGGTTTTCGGGCGTGAAGCCCCACTCGGCGGGCATTCCGGCGGTCCACTCGCGCAGGACCTGCTTGTAGTCCAGCCGGCCGAATTCCTTGGAGGAGTTCAGGATGCCCAGGCCCACGTTGGACGTGCCGTCGCCCACGCCGAATACCCAGCCGTAACCGGGGAGCAGTTCGCCGTCGCGGCCGGGGAGCTCCAGCCAGCCTTCCATCCAGTCGTCGTCGTGCCGGGGGCTGGTGAAGTAGGTGCGCACGGCCACGCCGAGCGGGCGGTCGTCGCGCTTCTGGATGCCCAGGGACACCGCGGTTCGGGACGAGTTACCGTCCGCTGCGAGGACGACGTCGGCAAGGAAGTCACGCGTCTCCCCCGTCTTGCGTCCGGACTCGTCAAGCAGCGCGGCGCGGACGCCGATGACGCGGCCGTCCGGCGAGCGCAGGGCTTCGGTGACGCTGTGCCCTTCGAGGACGCGGGCGCCGGCCGACTCGGCGTGCCGGGCCAGTTCTTCGTCGAAGCCCAGCCGGGTGCGGATCAGGCCGAAGGTGGGGAAATCGGAGACTTCGGGCCAGGGCAGTTCAATGGTGCGTCCGCCCGCAATGAGGCGGAGGCCCTTGTTGCGCCGCCAGCCGCCTTCCTCGGGATGGGGCAGGCCGAGCTTCTGGATCTCCCGGACGGCGCGGGGCGTGAGTCCGTCGCCGCAGACCTTTTCACGCGGGAACCTGGTTTTTTCCAGCACCGTGACGCGGATGCCGGCCTTGGCGAGGTAGTAGGCGGCAGTGGACCCTGCTGGTCCGGCGCCGACGATGAGTACGTTCACGGCAGTTGCGGCTAGCTCGCCGGCCGGATGATGTTGCGGCGGAGCTTCGCCACGGGGCCGGTGTGGTTGGCGATAGCGGCAGCGCTGCCGGACAGGGGCTTGTGCGCGCGGTGGACGGCCACGATGCCGCCGCTGAGGTTGCGGTACGTGACCTTCTCCCAGCCGGATTCCTGCAGCCAGCCGGCCAGGTGGTCCTGGTCCGGCCAGGCGCGGATGGACTCGGCGAGGTAAACGTAGGCGTCCGGGTTGGACGAGACTTTCACGGCGATGGCCGGCAGCGCGCGCATCAGGTATTCGGTGTACATGGTGCGCCAGAGTGGCACGACGGGCTGGGAGAACTCGGCGATCACCAGCTTGCCGCCAGGCTTGGTGACGCGCAGCATCTCGGCCAGCGCCTTCTTGGGCTCGTTGACGTTGCGCAGGCCGAACGAAATGGTGGCGGCGTCAAAGGTATTGTCCGCGAACGGCAGCCGGGTGGCGTCGCCGGCAATGAAGTCGATGTCCGGGCGGCGGCGTTTGCCCACCTTGAGCATTCCGAGCGAGAAGTCGCAGGCGATGACGTCGATCCCTGCATCGGCGTAGGGCTCGCTGGACGTGCCTGTTCCGGCGGCGAGGTCCAGCACCCGCTGGCCCGCCTTCACATCCATGGCTTCGACGACCACCCGGCGCCAGCGGCGCGTCTGCCCCATGGACAGGACGTCATTCACGACGTCGTATTTGGGGGCGACGTCGTCAAACATCGTGGCTACTTCGTCCGGACGCTTATCCAAGGATGCTCGGTTCACCATGTCATTGTCTCAAATGTTGGGCGGACCCACGAACCACGGCCTGGCACCGCGCGGCGGCGGCCCCGGGAAGGTGCCGGCGGGACTCGGGAGTACTGTTATCTCATCATGACGAGTACGTTCCGCGCCGGCATTATCAAGACACTGACAGTCCCCCTGGATGGAAGATCATTCTCCGGGGGGCTGCCGTCATTTCTGGTCCGGGACGATGTCCTCTGCTGGACCCGCCGCGAAGCCGGCCTGGTGGGCTTCGGCGAGATCGCCCGCTTCACCGCCACCGGGCCCGAGCGTTTCCTGGAGGCCGACATCTGGTGGCGGCACCTGGTCATCGAAGCGGACATCACCGACTCCGTGGAGTGCCCCGGCACCGGCCCGGTGGCCTTCGGATCTTTCGCCTTCTCCAAGGTGTCCACGCACCGCTCGCGCCTGATTGTTCCCGAGATCGTGGTGGGGGTCAGGGACGGCCGCGCCTGGCTCACCCAGTTAACGTTCGACGACGGCGAGCTCACCGAGGCGGGCGCCCTCGCCGCCCTGCAGCGCTGGCTCGACGCCGATCCGCTGGAGGCTGATCCGTTGGACACGGATCCGTTGGTCGCGGATCCGTTGGTCGCGGATCCGTTGGACGCCCCGGGCGTCACAGGGCTGAACGCCACAGGGCCCGGGGCCTCGGCCGCCGGGCCCGGCTCAGGCAACCATCCCGGCGTCGGGCTTGCCGCCGAACCGGCTGCCGACGTCGCACCTAAACTCGAAACCGGCTCCCTCAGCGAACATGACTGGATGGCGGCAGTGGCCGCGGGTGTCGCGGAAATCCGCACCGGCAAGCTTGAAAAGCTGGTGCTGGCCCGGGACATCGTGGCCACCATTCCCGAAGGCGTGAATGCCGCCGAAATCCTGCGCCAGCTGGCCGTCCGGTACCGCGAATGCTGGACGTACGGCGTGGACGGGCTGGTGGGTTCGACGCCGGAGATGCTGATCCAGGTGGAGGGGCGCACGGCCCAGGCACGTGTTCTCGCCGGAACCCTGGACCGCCGCGACGCCGAGGGCATGGACGGCCCGCCGCTGGAATTCGCCGAGCGCGTGCTGGCCGGGTCCGAGAAGCAGCGGCACGAGCACGAGATCGCCATCCAGTCGCTCACGACCCAGCTGGCGCCGTTTTCCGAGGCCATGAACGCGCACAGCGAACCGTTCATCCTGGAGCTGCCCAATGTGTGGCACCTGGCGTCGGATGTGAAGGCTGAACTGACCGAGGTGGAGGGCCATGTGCCCACGTGCCTCGCCCTGATCAATGCGCTGCACCCGACGGCCGCGGTCTGCGGAACCCCCACTACCGTGGCCGGGGCGCTGATCCGCAAGCTGGAGCACATGGACCGGGGACCGTACGCGGGACCTGTGGGCTGGCTGGATGCGGCGGGGAACGGCGAATGGGGCATCGCGCTGCGCGGTGCCGTCGTCGAGGCGCCGGACACTGTGCGGCTCTACGCCGGCTGCGGCATCGTTGAGGGCTCCCTTCCGGAGGCGGAACTGGCTGAGACGTGGGCCAAGTTCCGGCCGATGCTCGAGTCGCTGGGCATCAAGAGCTAGGTTCGCCACCCCCACCCAACTAAGTAGCAGCAGGTGTCGTTATGGCCGCCCAAAACGACATCAACTGCTACCCAGTTGGGCGGAGTGTCCGGAATCGCAGACACCAGCCCCTCGCCTAGGCTTGTAATCAGCGGTAGTTTGGTTATCCAATAGTAAAACTAAGTTTCCTGTGATGCACATCTCTTATTCGGCGCTACACTATAAACCGTTTTAGTCACGCATACCCCTGCAACAAAAGGTAAGAAACTATGCAGCCCATGTCCTCCGCCACGGCAAAGCTGGCCGCCAAGGCAGCAGCAATCCTCGCCGTCGGCGCCCTTTCCCTCACGGCCTGCGGCGGTAGCTCCACCCCTGCAGCGACCACCGCGGGCGGGGTTCAGCTCATCAACGCCGGCAAGCTGACCGTTTGCTCCGACGTCCCCTACGAGCCGTTCGAATTCCAGAAGGACGGCAAGATCGTCGGCTTCGACATGGACATCGCCGCCGAAGTTGCCAAGGACCTGAACGCCGAGCTCAGCGTTGTGGACAGCTCCTTCGAAGCCATCGAGACCGGCACCGCACTCACCGGCTGCGACGTCTCCATCTCCTCCATCTCCATCACCGACACCCGCAAGGCTGTCATGGACTTCTCCACCCCGTACCTGGACGATGACCTGGCGCTCGTTGCCAGCGAGGGCTCCGGCATCAAGACCCTGGACGACGCCAAGGGCAAGAAGGTGGGCGTCCAGCAGGCCACCACCGGCGCCGACTACGCCACCGAGAAGGGCCTCGACGCCCAGCAGTTCGAGGACACCGGCCTCCTTGTCCAGGCCCTCCAGGCCGGCACCATCGACGCCGCCCTGGGCAACCAGTCCGTCCTGGGCTACGCCATCAAGGACGACCCCAAGTTCAAGGCAGTCGAGAAGTTTGCCACCGGTGAGCAGCTGGGCATCTCCATCAAAAAGGGCAACACCGCCATGGCCGAAAAGGTCAACGGAACGCTCAAGCGCCTGACCGACGACGGAACCCTCGAGAAGTTCGAGACCACCTGGTTCGGCGAGGCCGCCAAGTAGCACACACTCCGGCCCGGGCCCTCTGGCCAGGGGAATCCCGGGCAGCCCTGTGACCTACCAAGTTGGGGCCCTGTACCGCTGTATGACAGTCCGCTGGACAACAGCCTGTACGGGGCCTCAACTGCGCAAACGAATGTGAGAACACCATGGCAATGACTGCACGTCAACGAGCCAAAGTAAGCCTCTACGTCCAGGCCGGAATCTTCGTTGTGGCTGTGGCCGCGCTGATTCTGGCCACGGACTGGAAGACCATCGGAAACAGCGTCTTCAACTTCGCCAAAATCGGCCCGATGTTCCCGGACATCTTCCTGATCGGCCTCAAGAACACCCTGATCTACACGGCCCTGGGCTTCATCGTGGGCCTGTCCGGCGGTCTGCTGCTGGCCCTCATGAAGCTCTCCAGCTTCCCGCTCTACCGCTGGATCGCCACCGGCTACATCGAGTTCTTCCGCGGCATCCCGGCACTGCTGGTGTTCATCGCCTTCGGCTACGGCGTACCGCTCGCGTTTGGCGTCCAGTGGAACGTGACCATTGTGGTGATGATCTCGCTGGGCATGGTGGCCGCGGCCTACATTGCAGAAACGCTCCGCGCCGGCCTGCAGGCCGTGCCCAAGGGGCAGCTGGAGGCCGCCCGGTCCCTGGGCATGCCCCAGTGGCGGGCCATGGTGTCCATCGTGATCCCGCAGGCATTCCGGATCGTGCTGCCCCCGCTGACCAACGAGGTCATCCTGCTGACCAAGGACTCCTCGCTGATCTATGTGCTGGGCCTGACCGCCTCGCAGTACGAACTCACCAAGTTCGGCCGCGACGGCATCTCCAGCCTGGGCGCCGGGCTAACCCCGCTCCTCGTGGCGGGTGCCTTCTACCTGGTGATCACCATCCCGCTGAGCCTTTTGGCCCGGAAGTTCGAAAGCCGCTCCGCGCGGACGAAGCGATAGGCAGGACAGTCATGAACGACGTCGAAAACAACGCCCGCGGTACTGCCGTGCATGCCGCCGGGGTTTCCCTCAAGGACCTCCGCAAGTCCTACGGCTCCAACGAAGTCCTCAAGGGCATCAGCCTGGAAGTCTCCCCCGGCGAGGTTGTCTGCCTGATCGGCCCGTCCGGCTCCGGCAAGTCCACCCTGCTGCGCTGTGTGAACCTGCTCGAGCAGCCCAACGAAGGAACCATTCACGTGGGCGGCTTCGAGGCCACCGACCCGGATGTGGACATCGACAGGATGCGCCGCAAGGTGGGCATGGTGTTCCAGCAGTTCAACCTGTTCCCGCACCTGAACGCCCAGCAGAACTGCACCATCGCCCAGACCAAGGTGCTCAAGCGCTCCCAGGGCGAGGCGGACAAGGTGGCCAAGGCGAACCTGGAACGCGTGGGCCTGGGACATCTGGCCGACCGCTTCCCGGACCAGCTCTCCGGCGGCCAGCAGCAGCGCGTGGCCATCGCCCGTGCGCTCAGCATGGACCCCGAGCTCATGCTGTTCGACGAGCCCACCTCGGCCCTGGACCCGGAAACCGTGGGCGACGTGCTGTCCGTCATGCGCAACCTGGCCAAGGAGGGCATGACCATGCTGGTGGTGACCCACGAGATGGGCTTCGCCCGCGAAGTGGCCGACCGCGTGGTCTTTATGGACGGCGGCGTGGTGGTGGAGGAAGGCGTGGCCGAGCAGGTCATCAGCGCCCCCAAGCAGTCACGCACCAAGGAATTCCTCAAGCGCGTCCTGGACCCGACGCACATCGAGATCGCCGAGTAGGGCACGCTTCGGCTGAGGACGCAGAATCGGTCCGGGGACACTCATATTCCGGTGTCCCCGGACCGATTCTGCGTCCTGGACCCTCTACGACGGCGGGGCACGCCTGCACCCGCCAACTTTCCTTCCAGCTCGCCCGGCTTCCGCAGGTCACTCCACACCCACCGGACCACGTTCAGACCGGTCGCCCTGATCCTGTACTCCCGCAGCTTTTCATCCACCACCGCCTGCCCTGAAGTCCTGCCGTTGAGGTATTCCGGGCTGAGGTACTTCGCCACGCCGTCGAACTCCCCTACGGTGCGGCTACCCCTCCAGTAGAAGTCGGCAAAGGCCACGAAGCCGGTGGAGCTCCGGACCTCGTGCTGCAGGGTTGGTGCCGCGAAACCAGCCGTGTGAATCAACCCGCGGCTGTATGACTCGCCTGGAGACCCGGACCTGGCATCGGCAAACTCCACGGCAGCCCTGACCCGACGCTCGGCAGCAGCGGAGTACCGTCCGGCCACCGCGGCGAGAAGCTCAGTCCTGGTCAGTGCGGGGAGCGACCGGGCGTTGTCCGGCTTCAGCACATGGTCCAGCGGAACGATTGCTTCGGCTAACGGGACGGCTGCCGCGAGGTCGAGTACCGTCACCACCCGTGAGGTGACGAGCAGACCGTCCACGGTGTCGACGTCGAGCATTCCAGGCTCCACCAGGTGCCGCCGCACACCGCCGCGGGACCTGCCGCCTCCCCTGAAGGTAGTGAGGGCATGAACGGGCTGACCTCGCTGGATCGTGGGGATACCCCAGAGGACGGCGCCGGAATGATGCGAGAAAATCGGCGGGACGATGGAGGTCTCGGCAACCGCCTCGATCTTCAGCCGGTAGCGTTGCCACGCGGCAAGCCCCTCCCACGCTGAAGCCTCCACGTACACACCCTGCCGGATACGCACCAGCGAGCCCGATTTCACGGCTGCCGGCAGCGGACGGGTGCTTGCGCCGGTCTCGGCCAAGTGTCGAGTCAGAATCAGGCGGGGAAGCTTGCTCATACCGCACCATTGCAGGGCACGCAGGGTGGCCGACAGAGGCCGGGGAGGCTATGTGGAAAGCCTGAATTTGGACGCGGGTCACCGTTTCGGTCTGAGGACGCGGGTTAACCTGTGTCCTCGGACCGAAACGGCGTCCCGGGTCAGCCGGCCAGGACTCCCGCCGCTGCCTCCGCCACTGCGGCCTTGATGCGGCTGTGCAACTCCCGGAGGCCCTGCCGGTCCGTGCGGACCTCGATGATGCTGCGGCCCGACGGCGGTGCGGCGAGCGCCTCGGCGAGTTCCGCCGTCGTACTTACCGCGCAGTGCTCGACGCCGTACGCTGCGGCGAGTGCCGCGATGTCCACTGTGTGCGGGGTGCCGAAGAGGCGTTCGACGGCGTTCCCGTACGTTCCGGCTGCCTGCACGGCTCCGTGCTCCAGGAGGTTGAAGATGGCCCCGCCGGCGTCGTTCAGCACCACGATCCGGAGCAGCGGGTCACTTTCGGCGAAGCCCAGGAGGAGGCTGCCGGCGTCGTGCAGGAAGGTGACGTCCCCCAGCAGGAGGGTAGTCTCCTGGCGGCCGCCCCAGGCGATGCCCGTGGCGGTGGAAATGGTGCCGTCGATCCCGGCGAGGCCGCGGTTGGCGAAGACCGTGGCCTGCGGTTCGGGCAGGGGCTGACCGGCGAGGTCCACGTCGCGGATGCCGTTGGAGGACCCCAGCATCAGTTGGCCGCGCGCGTGCTTCCACACCAGCGCGCCGACGGACGGCCCGGTTGCCGCGTCTTCCCCGGACAGCACCTGGTCGAGCGCGTGCTGGGCGGCGGCACCGGCCAACAGCCAGGCATCGAGCCAGGCCGAGGCTCCGCGGCCGGAGAAGTCGGCGAGGTCCGCCAGGTTATCCAGCGGGAGTTCGGTCCGCCGGCCCGGCTCGTACCAGGCCACGGGGACAGGCTGGTAGAGGGCCGAGGGAACGTCGGCGCGGGCCAGCAGCGCGGACACCGGCCGCGACAGGGTGGGCCGGCCGAAGAGGACCACGCGCTCGATCGGCTGGGCGGAATCCGGGCCGAAATGCTCCAGCAGGAGCCGGTACGGGCCCACGGCATTCGGCCCGAACCGTGAGTTGGAGGACGGCTCGGCGAGCAGCGGCAGTCCATGGGCGCGGGCGAAGGCCTCGGCCACGGGACCGGCGTCGTGCCCTGCCAGCACCACGGTGCGCCGTTCCTCCAGCGTAGTTGGCGCGGGCGGGAGTGCCATGGGCTCCGGGCCACGACCGATCCGCCACATCCTGCGGCCTTCCGCCTCCGACAGGTGGTCGCCGGCTGCCGGGACCAGCGGATCACGGAAGGCAAGATTCAGCTGGACCGGGCCGGGCGCGACGTCTTCGAACACGCCGGTGGCCGCGCTGAGGGCGGTTTCCACCGCGCGCTCGGGATCGGTGCCGGCGGGAACGTCGACGGCGAAGCGCACGTGCTCGCCGAAGAGGTCCAGTTGGACGGTGGTCTGGTTGGCGCCGGTGCCGCGCAGCTCGTCGGGCCGGTCGGCGGACAGCACCACCAGCGGCACGGCGGCGTGGTTGGCCTCCATCACGGCAGGCAAGAGATTCCCTACGGCGGTGCCGGACGTGGTGAGCACGGCAGCCGGCGCTCCCGTGGAGAGGGCAAGGCCCAGGGCAGTGAATCCGGCGGACCGCTCGTCGATCCGGACGAGGAGTTCCACACGGCCGGCGGCGTCGGCTTCGGCGAGTGCATAGGCCATGGGTGCGGACCGGGACCCCGGCGAAACCACCACGTAGCGGACGCCGCCGTCGAGCAGGGCGGACACGGCGGACCGTGCGGCTTTGATTGCGGTCAGCGTGCCTTGTGCTGCGTCGGCCGGGGCGGTGTCCGCGTCGCCGCGAGTACCGGGTGTTGCGTCGGCCGGGGAGCCGGTGGGGTCACCCTCGGAAAGCGGGGCGTCGTCGGCAGCGGCATAGGGATCGAGCGGGTCCAGCGGGTTCTCAGAAGTCACCGGTCCAGTCTCCCACCAACCCAACCCTCTCTCACTTCCTGCCGCCCAACCCCGGATCCCCTCTCACTTCCTGCCGCCCATACCAGGACCCTCTCTCACTTCCTGCCACCCAAACCCGGACCCTCTCTCACTTCCTTCAACGCAGTGAGAGAGGGTGCCAGGAAAACCGACAGATAGTGAGAGAGCGTCGCAAGAAAGGCCCCCAACAAGTGAGAGAGCGTGGCGCGGAGAGCGCGGCTCACACGAGTTAGGTAAACTGCAGCAAAGCAGTGATTTCGCACCCAGAGGATCAGCCCATGAACCGCAAGGCCACCGCACTGGACGTCGCCAAGCTGGCGGGTGTCTCGCGCAGCGCTGTGTCGCTCGTGCTCAACGGGCGGGGTGACGGCAACGTGGCCGCAGAAAGCCAGCAGCGCATCCGGGAAGCAGCCGCCGCGCTCAACTACTCGCCGAACAAGATAGCCCTCAGCCTGCGCAACCAGCAGTCGCGGATCATCGGGATCGTGGCGGACGAGGTGGTCACCAGCCCGTTCGACGGCAACATCATCGCCGGCGCGGACGCCGTGGCGCGGTCGCACGGATTTGTCACCGTGGTGATGGATACGGAGCACGACGAGTCCCGGGACGAAGGTGCCGTGGAAACCCTGCTGGACCGGCAGGTGGACGGGCTAATGTACGTGACGGTGGGGCTGCGTCCCCTGAACGTGCCCCCGAACATGGCCCGGGTCCCGTCGATCCTGGCCAACTGCTTCGATGACCGCCCCGAGGCAGGCCTTCCGGCCGTCATCCCGGACGAGGTTCGGGGCGGGAGGGAAGCCGCCGAGCACGTGATGGCCCTCGGCCACCGGGACATCGCCTTCCTCGCCGGTGACTCCCTGACTCCCGCCGCGCCCCGCCGGATCGAAGGCTACCGCGATGCCTTCAAGGCCGCGGGCCTGCCGGTGAACGAGGACCGGGTCATCCAGGTGGGCTGGGACATCGACACCGGCTTCCACGGCGCCATGAAGCTCCTCGACGGCATGGAACCGTCCACCCGCCCCACCGCGATCCTGTGCGCCAACGACCGTCTGGCCATCGGCGTTGTACTGGCCTGCTACCGGCTGGGGCTGAACGTCCCGCAGGATGTTTCCGTGATGGGCTACGACGACGAATTCCGCGTCGCCAAGGCCATGGTCCCCGCGCTCACCACCATGGCCCTTCCGCTCCGGGAGATGGGTGCCGCGGCGATGACGGCGCTGCTCGCCGAGGTGGAGGCCACTCCGAACGGGAAGAACGACGACGACGGCGGCTCGGGTGCCGGCGCCAACGCCGCTATCGGCGCGGAACCCGCTGCCAGCGCGGAGACGATGGTTCCTTGCCGCCTCGTGGTCCGGGATTCCACCGGCCCCGTTCCAGCCGGGCGGTAAACACCCGCCCGGGTGGTAGCCGGCGGGCGGTACCAGCAGGCCTGGCGGTAACACCCGGCCGAGTCCAAAACCCCAATGCGCCCGCCAAACAGGCCGGTGCGCCCGCCGAATTGGCGGGCGCACCGGGGCTGCAACCGAGACTCAGCCCTGGGCTGCGGGCTGCTCCAGTTTCCAGACGTCAGCCGTGGCGCCGGAAGGAAGGTGCAGCTGCCATTCCTCCCCCGCTGCCGGGTAAGCACGCAGGGTTGTGGCGACCGAACCGGACCGGTAGACCTCCACCAGTGAGGCGTCCACGAAAACCCGCAACTCCTCCCCCGGTGCGATGGATCCGCTGAAGACCGTCTGGCGGCTGCCGTTCCCCACGAGCAGGAGCTCGACGGCGGTGTCCCCGCCGCCAGCAACCTCACCAGCAGAACCAGCGGAACCGGCAGTCACCAAAGCCTCAGCAAACGGCGGCAGCACAACGGTCCCTTCGGCCTGACTGGCCGTCAGCGTCCCACGGTAAGCATTGATTTCGGGAGCGGGACTGACGGCAAGCGCGCCGTCTACCACCGAGAGTTCACGCGGGAAGGTCAGGACACCTGCCCAGCCGGCGGCGTCGATTTCGTCCTGGCTGCGACCGCGGCGTCCGTCGCGGCCCGGGCCTTCATTGGACCAGCCCCACAGCAGCGCCCGGTCCTCCAGTGCTACGATCTGCGGCGCGTAGAAGTCACGTCCGAGGTCGGACTTTCCGCCGTCGCGGGGCGTGAAGACCGGCAACCCGGTTTCGGGGTCCTCGGTCAGAGAACCGACCAGGTGGCCCACGCCGTTGGCGTGCTCGTGCGCGTCACCGGACAACCAGAGCGAGAACATCATGAGCCAGGTTCCGGAATCGCCCGAGAAGCCCGCCGCCCCGGAAGAGCCCGCCGCCCCGGAGCCGGTGGAATCGGGCACCCGGACCAGCTGCGGGCATTCCCAGATCTCGGCCGGCGTGGACTTGGCGGCCACCGGGTTCTCCGAGGTCAGCCAAATGCCCTGGTACTTCCAGTCGGACATGTCCTCCACCGTGTACAGCAGCAGTGCGGCGTGCCCGTTGGCGAGGCCGGCGCCCTGCATGGCGTACCGCTTGCCGTTGAACCGGAAGATGAACGGATCGCGTACCGCGGTGACCTGACCGTCAGTCGGCATCGATGCCGCCACGTGCCCCGTCTGGTCCCAGGTGATCAAATCGGAAGAACCGCGGGCGATGACCACCTGTGAGTGGCCGCCGTCGCCTTGGACGCCCGAGTACGCAGCGGTGGGAACACCGCCGTCGTCCGTCACCACACCGGTCCAGCAGCCGTACTCATCCGGACCGCCGTGCTGCGGGCGCAGCGCCACCTGGTGTTCCTCCCAGCGGACCAGGTCGGCGGAGCTCACATGGCCCCAGGCGATTTTGTGGTGCCGGGCTGAGTCCGGGTTGTACTGGAAGAACACGTGGTAGCGGCCGTTGATGTGGCTGACGCCGTTGGGATCGTTGATCCAGCCCTGCGCGGGACGCGGGTGGAACCGCGGGAATGCGGGGTCGGGGTGGGCGGCGGCGACGTCGTCGAAGCGGACGCCGGCGAGGTCCGGGGAGGGCATGGCGGGGCCTTTCAGTGAGGAGGTTATTTGCCGGTGCCGGCGGTGAGGCCGTCCTGCAGTGCGCGCTGGCCGAACATAAAGACCACCAGCGCCGGGATCATGGACAGGACCACGCCAGCGAGCACCACGGAGATGCTGCCGGTTCCCAGGTTGCCCTGGAGCGATACGAGGCCCAGCGGGAGGGTGAAGTTCTGCTCGGAGATGGTCAGGATGAGCGGCCGGAAGAACTCGTTCCAGTGGAAGTTGAACGCGAGGATTCCCACAATGGCCAGGCCGGGCATCGCCAGCGGCGCGTACACCGAACGGAATGTTCGCCAGGGCGAGGCGCCGTCGATCGCTGCGGCCTCGGCCAGTTCGGCGGGGAGCCCCATAAAGTACTGGCGCATCAGGAAGGTGCCGAACGCCGTCGGAATGGCCGGCAGGATCAGCGCGAGCAGCGTGTCCGAAAGTCCCATGCCGCGGATCAGCATAAAGACGGGCACGATCGTGACCTGCACCGGCACCATCATGGTGGCCAGCACGATGGAGAAGAGTGCGCCGCGGCCGCGGAACTTCAGGTGCGCGAACGCGTAGCCGGCCAGCGCCGCGGAGATCATCTGGCCCACCGCGATGAGCCCGGTCACCAGGGCACTGTTCAGGACGAGCAGAAAGATATTCAGCTTCTGGAATACTTCACTGTAGGACGTGAAGTCGGGGTTCCAGGGGATGAACGACGGCGGCAGCTTGAAGGATTCCGACGGCGACCGCAGTGACGTGGAAAGGGTCCACATCACCGGGCCCAGCGTCAGGGCGGCCGCGAGCAGAAGCAGCATAATGCGGATGGTGAACGCCCAGCTGAAGCGGCGCCGCGTGGGCGAGGTTTCCGGGAGTCCCTCGGAGAGCCTGGGGGAATGCCCAGCCAGGCCGTGGTCTGTTGTGGTTGTCATGGCTGGCCTTACTGGTAGAAGACGAATCGTTTGCTGAGCCGGAACTGCGCGGCCGTGATGGCCATGATGATCAGGGTGAGAAGCACGCCGATGGCGGAGGCCTGACCGAATTCGAGGCGCTGGAAAGCCGATTCAAAGATGACCATGACGGCGGTGCGGGTGGAATCGCCGGGGCCGCCGCGGGTCAGCACGTAGGGCTGGTCGAACACCTGCAGGGCGCTGATGATCGCCATCACCGAGGCCACCAGCGTGGTGGGGCTCAGCAGGGGCAGCGTGACGTGCAGGTGCTTGCGCCAGCCGGTGGCGCCGTCGATAGACGCCGCTTCATATGTCTCCACGGGAATGGAGGCCAGGCCGCCGATGAACAGCAGGAACGAGAACCCGAAGTTCTGCCACACGTACACAAGGATCACGACGGCGGCGGACCCGCCGGGCGTGGTGAGCCACGGCACCGCAGGGATGCCCGCGAGGGACAGGAACCAGTTGACCACGCCGAACTGTTCGTTGAAGAGGTACCGCATGAAGATTGACACGGAGGCCGCGGACAGGATCAGCGGGAAGAAGAAGGCCGAGCGGAAGAACACGCGCAGCCAGGCCGGCATCTTTTCCTGAACCATGATGGCCAGCGCCAGGGCGAGGCCCAGCTGGAGGGCCACGGCCACCACCACAAACGCGATGGTGTTCAGGAAGGACACCCGGACGGTGGGGTCCTGGACCACTTCGGAGAAGTTGTCGAAGCCCACGAAGGTGGGTGCCGAGATGATGTCCCAGCGGAAGAAGGCAAGGACCACGGAGGCCACGATCGGGATCAGGGTGAACAGGCCCATGCCGAGGATAGTGGGTGCCAGGAAGATCCAGGCCAGCCAGCGCTGGCTCTGCCGTGACTTGGCGGTGGGCTGGTGCTGGGCCGGGGCGTTGGCGTCGGGCGGCGTCGTTTCGCCGGCTGCCCCCTTGCCGGACTGCCTCCTGCCGGACGGCTTCTTGCCGGACGGCCCTTCCAGGGAGCGGGTGGTGGTGCTCATGACTGCCTCCTCAGGGCCAGCTCAAGGTCGCGCTGCATGGAGGCGAGGGCCTCCTTGAGCTGGCGTTCGTCGCCGCTGACGGCCAGCGATACGTTCTTCATCAGGGCCGTTTCGACGGCGGCCTGCTGCGGCGGTGCCGGGATGGGTCCGGTGCTGGGGAACCTGTCCAGGGTGTCGTAGAAGACCTTCCAGTGGGCGGGTCCCTTGCCGGCGTAAAGCTGCTCGTTGACCATGGAGCGGCGCGCCGGCGTCGTGATGGGGTTGGGGAAGATCAGTTCCATCGCCTCGCGGCTGGAGCTGAACTTGATCCACTCCCAGGCGGCGTCCTTGTCCTTGGCGGTCTTCATGATCGCGTAGCCGGCGGTGCCGAACTGGTGGCGCTGGGTCTTCCAGCGCGGGAAGAACTGGACGTCGAAATCGCTTTCGCCCATTCCGGCCTCGTGCAGGCCCTGCACCCAGTAGCCGCCGGCGGGGGTGGTCCCGATGCGGTTGGATGCGAACAGCCCGACGAGTGAGCCGCCGCCGCCTTCCTCCGGACGGACACCGAGCCCGTCCTTGACCAGGCCGCGGAGGTAGTCGAAGGACTCGAACACCCGGTCGTCATTGGCGTTGGGCTCCAGCCATTGATACCCGCCCGAGCGGAGGCTGCGGGAGGGATCATTGGCGTAGAAGCCGTCCCAGAGCCACTCCCCTCCGGTGGATCTGGACTCCTTCAGGAAGCTGGTGTCGTTCGCGTAGAGCCACGGCACCACACCGCCGAAGAGCCGGTTGGTCCAGTAGTACGGGGTGAAGTCCGAGGTGCGGGCCTTGCGCATGGCCGCGAGGCTGTTGCGGAAGTCCATGTGGGTCCAGTCATCCGCCGGGCGCTCCAGCCCTGCCTGCGCGAAGGCCGTGGTGTTGTAGTACATGTTGGCGGCGTTCCAGTCCATGGGCAGCTGGTACAGGCTGCCCTTGTACATGAAGGCCTCCACCAGGCTGGGGTGGACGTCGTCGAAGAACTCCCTCATGTCGGCGGCGTCGCGGCGGACGTATTCGTCGAGCGGGTGGGCGAGCTTCTCCGCGAAGAGCTGGGCGCCTTCGGTGGCAACGTAGACCACGTCCGGCGGCGTGCCTGCGGCCACCATGGTGAGGATCTTGGTGAAGAAGTCTTTCCAGTCCGCGGCCTGGATGGCCTGGACCTTGACCTTGATCTCCGGATGGAGACGGGTGAAAGCGTCGATGGCGCGCTGGCGGGCGGCGGCGTCCGCGGCGGTGCCCATGATGGCGATGCTGAGGCTGTTGTCCCCGCGGCCCGGAATGTCCGTCCCGGAGAGACGCGGCCACGATGCCACGGTTGCTCCGATAATTCCCGCGCCGAGGGCACCGAGGGCGGTACGGCGGGTGAATTCCCGCAGGTGCCCGTTTGTGGCTCCGGTCATGTCAATTTCCTTCCTAACACGTGTTAGGAACTGTAGATGAAGTACCTAACACGTGTCAAGCGTCACAACTTGGCCGCCTCACCCCGGACGCTCTCTCACTTCCTGCCCCTCCACCCCGGACGCTCTCTCACTTCCTGCCCCTCCACCCCGGACGCCCTCTCACTTCACCCGGGAGGGCCGCCGGAGGGCGTTTCCGAATCTGCGACGATGGGGAGGTGCATCCAGATACCGTCGCCCCGCCTGATCTTCAAGCGGCCAATCTCATGTGGGCCAGCTATGCTGCCGCGCATCCCGAGGCCGTGGCTGCGTCACCCGAATACACGGTGGAACACTTCGGTGATTCGAAACGGCTCGCCAACGACCTGCTGGGCATTGTTCTCAGCGGGAAAAAACGCGCAACAGCGGAGCTCGTCGCCGACTTCATTGACCGCGGCGACCAGGTGCCCCGCATCGGCTCCCACTGGATAGCTTGCGACGGTGACGGCCTGCCCCGCATCATCATCCGCAGCACGGAGATCCGGATCGGCCCTTTCACGAGCGTTGATGCAGCCTTCGCCCGCGACGAGGGGGAAGACGACCTGGCCCTGGAAAGTTGGCAGCGTGAACACCGCCGCTACTGGATGCGCGTCTCCGCCGCAGCCGGCCGCAAATGGTCAGAGGACGACGAGATTGTCTTTGAACGCTTCAACGTGGTCTGGCCTCCAGAGCACGCGGACGGCACGGGAACCCGCCCGCAACAGTAGCGATGCACCGAGGGCTACATGCTTTCCGGGGTTTCGATGCCCAGCAGCTCGAGTCCTTCGGAGAGCCTGTGGAGGACCAGTGAGCACAGGGCAAGCCGCGACTCGCGCACGGACTCGTCGGCCTTCAGCACCGGGCACTGGTCGTAGAAAGACGTGAACAGCTGCGAGAGCTCGAACAGATACGCACACAGCCGGTGCGGCTCGAGTAGTTCCCCCACCCTCCGGAGGGTTGGGCGGTACTCGAGCAGGTGCAGGGCCAGGGCACGTTCGGCAGGTTCGACGACGGCGATCGTCGCCGCCGTCGCCGGCTCACCGCCCGCCTGACCCGCCGCCGTCGTCGGCTCACCGCCCGCCTGAGCCCCAACAGCATCGCCGCCGGCCACCTCCCCCGCCTTCCGAAGGATGGAGCGGATTCGCGCAGCGGCGTACTGCACATAGGGGCCGGTGTTGCCGGTGAGCGCCAGCATGCGGTCGAAATCGAATACATACTCGGTATCGTGGCCGACGGAGAGGTCGGCGTACTTTACCGCTCCGATGCCCACCTGCCGGGCGGTCACGGCACGTACCTCCTCAGACAGGTCCGGCCGGCTCGCATCCACCACGGCGCGGGCACGGTCCACGGCTTCTTCCAGCAGCGCCATGAGCTTCACCGGTGTGCCCGAGCGGGACTTGAGGATCTTGCCGTCTTCGCCCAGCACGTTGCCGATCTGCACGTGCGTGGCCTCCACCGCGGCAGGCAGCCAGCCGGCCTCGCGCGCCGTCTCCATGACCATCCGCAGGTGGACGTTCTGCGGCGCGCCCACCACGTAGAGGATGCGGTCGGCATGGAGTTCCTGGACCCGGTAGCGGATGGTCGCAAGGTCGGTCGTCGCATACCCGTACCCGCCGTCGGACTTGCGGATGATGAGCGGCAGCGGCTCGCCGTCACGGCCGGTAAATCCGGCCGGGAACGTGCACAGCGCCCCCTCGCTGACGCGGGCCAGGCCGCGCTCCTCCAGTTCCTGGCACAGCTGTGCTAAATGGGGATCGTATGAGCTTTCGCCGGCAATGTGGTCGTCTTGGAGGCTAACTCCCAGCGTGGCGTAAATGGCGTTGAAGTAGACCTTGGAGTGGTCCACCAGCCGCCGCCAGACTTCCAGCGTCTCCTCGTGGGCCGACTGGAGTGACACCACGCGAAGGCGGGCCCGCGTCGCGAAGCTATCCGGACCGGAATCGGATGCGTCGAACTTTGCCCGCGCCGCCTGGTAGAACGCGCTGGGGTCCTCCACCAGCAGCGCCGCCTCGGGCGAGTCCTCGCCGATCTCCAGCCAGTGCTCAATCAGCATGCCGAAGGGCGTGCCCCAGTCGCCGATGTGGTTCTGCCGGATCACCGTGTGGCCCAGCGCCTCGAGCACGCGGACCAGGCTGTCGCCCACCACGGTGGTGCGGAGGTGCCCCACGTGCATTTCCTTCGCAACGTTGGGCGATGAATAGTCGACGACGACGCGCCGGGTTGGCGTCTCCGGCCCGCCCTGCGGCTGGGACGCCTGGGCGTTGAGCAGTTCCTCGATCCAGGTGCCGTCGAAGGTGAGGTTGATGAATCCGGGGCCGGAAATTTCGGTGCCGGTGCACATGCCGTCGAGCTCGAGCGCCGCCACGATCCGGGCCGCGGCGTCGCGGGGCGGCAGGCCCACTTTCTTGGCCAGCGCCATGGCGGCGTTGATCTGGATGTCCGCGAACTGCGACGGCCGGATCACCGGGTCCGTGGTCCGGAACTCCTCGCCGAACGCTTGGGCAATAGCTGCCTGGACTCTGGGGACAACCATCTCGACCGGATTATTCACAAGCTCAAATTATCAGCCTCGGCCCGTTCCGACGCCCTCTCGCTTCCTGCGCTTAAATCCGGGACGCTCTCTCACTTCCTGCCGCCAAAACGGTGACGCTCTCTCACCTCCTGGCCGGGCGGCCAGAAAGGTGAGAGAGCGTCACCCCAAAAGCCCACCAGAAGTGAGAGAGCGTCCGCCCAAAAACCCACCAAACGTGAGAGAGCGTCCTGCCCCTAGCCGCGGAAGACCTGCACCACCGACGGACGCGGGGCACGCGCCTGGCCGGGCGCCGGCGTCGTGCCTGCCGGAACGTAGTCCGGGAAGTACGAGTTCGGTGCATCGAACGTGCCTTCCTCCCCCGGGTGCTGGACGGACACGAATACGGTGCGCTCGTCGTCGTGCACGATGGGGCCGCAGGTTTCGGCGTCGCGCGGGACGGCCAGGAACTGCTCCACCTTGCCGCGGTCGGGGCCGTCGAGCGTGACCTTGAACAGGCCGTCCGCGCGGCCGATGCCGGAGGGGGCGCCGTCGGTGGAGATCCAGAGGTTGCCCACGGAGTCGAACGCGAGGTTGTCCGGGCAGGAGATCGGCGAGACGTGGTCCACCGGGAAGCCGGAGAAGTAGGTGACATCGCCCTGGGCCGGATCGCCGCAGACCATCAACAGGTTCCAGGTGAACTTGGTGGAGGTCTGGCTGCCGGTTTCGGTGATTTCAACGACGTGGCCGTCGCGGTTGGCATTGCGCGGGTTGATCTCGGTGGCGCCTTCCTTGCCCGCCTTGCCGCGGTCCGAGTTGTTGGTGCAGGCGACGTACACCTTGCCGGTGTGGCGGCTGGGCTCCACGTCCTCGCAGCGGTCCATCTTGGTGGGGCCCACCTTGTCGGCGGCGAGGCGGGTGTAGACCAGGACCTCCTCCACGGACATCCCGGGCACGGCCGAGGCCCCATCAACCACGAGGGGCAGCCACTCGCCGGTGCCGTCGAAGGAACCGTCGGCCGGTACCGCGCCGGTGCCGGTGATTTCGGCGGCCGGAGAGTTGCCGGTGAACTTGGCCACGTACAGGTTGCCTGCGGACAGCAGCGTCATGTTGTGCTTGCGGTCGCCCTCGCGGTACTTCTCCTTGGAAACGAACTTGTAGAGGTAGTCGAAGCGCTCGTCGTCGCCGGAGTAGGCCACCACGTGACCGGACTCGGCCACAATGACGTTGGCGCCTTCGTGCTTGAACCGGCCCAGCGAGGAGTGCTTCTTCGGCGTGGAGGTGGGGTCGAACGGGTCCACTTCCACGATCCAGCCGAAGCGGTTGGCCTCGTTTGCGTAGCCGGCGTTGCGGGTGTCGAAGCGGGGATCGTCGAGTTCCCACTTGCGCGCCGTGGCCGACGACGTCAGGCCGTAGCGCTTGTCGCTGGCGGACGTGCCCGGAGAGACGAAGTATCCGTTGAAGTTCTCCTCGCCGGACAGGATGGTGCCCCACGGGGTGGTGCCGCCGGCGCAGTTGCCCAGGGTGCCCTTGATCTTGCGGCCGGACGGGTCGTCGATGGTCTTCACCAGTGCGGATCCGGCGGCGGGGCCGGTGAGCTCGTAGACAGTGCTGTTCAGGTAGCGGCGGTTGAGCCTGGCGCCCTGGACGTAGCTCCACGGCTTGGTCGTGTTCTTCCGCTCCAGCTCCACCACCGACAGTCCGTGCGCGGCAGCCCCCACTGCCCGGACATCGGCGGCCGGCATGCTGGCCGGGAACATGATGTTCTCGTTGGTGTATTCGTGGTTGGCAAAGAGCACAGCGCGGCGGCCCTTGCTGCCCGGAATCTCGATGATGTCCGTGTAGTCGTTGTTGTAGCCGAACTGCTTCTCCTGCGCGGCCGCGGTCTGGTTGTTGAGGTCGAACGCGGGAGCATCCTTGAAGATCGGGTCTCCCCAGCGGATCACCGGCTGCCAGGTGAACCCGGCCGGCACGGTCACGGTGTCCACGTCCGCTGCGATGGACGGGATCGCGGTGAACTGCAGCTTGGACTTGCCGAAACCGTCCTTGGCTGCGGCGGCGAGGCCGGTGCCGCCGTCGGCCACTGCCGTTCCGGCGGACGTTACGGCACTGCCGAGCACGACGGCGAGCGCGCCGGCGGCGCCGAAGCCCAGGGCGGCGCGGCGGGACATGGTGGCCGAGGCGATGTCGCGGAAGTAGCTGTTTGAACTGGTGTTGCAGACCTCGCCCGAGCAGGCGTTGTCGCACTTCAGCGCGCAGGTGACGGGGCTGCGCTTGCCTTTGGTGTGGCCGAGCATGGGGAGCAGGGCAAACTTGCGTCCGGTCGTTTCAGACATGGGGGGCCTTCCAAGGAATCCGATGAGGTCCCGCCCACCCTGTCAGCCGGTTCCAACCGGGAGCTGACAACCAGATGAAGATCCGGTGAACCGGCAGTGACCGCAGAAGGGTGCGAGAGGGTTTCTGAAAAAGCCGCAGAAAGTGAGAGAGGGTCTCAGAAAAGGACTCAGGAAGTGAGAGAGCGTCCGGGTGTTGGGTTAGCGCGAGCGGGCGGCCAGCGCCGCGTGGACTCGGCGGAGGCGTTCCAGCCACCAGTCCCGGCGGTCGGGGGAAGCGGCGAACTCCTCGAGCAGCCCGGCGTCGGCGGTGACGTCGCGCAGGCGGATGGCGCCGTCGTCGGCCACCAACGGATCTACGGTGATGTCAGAGGTGAACAGCGACACCGTCCCCAGGCCGCACGCGTACGGCAGTTCGGGCAGGGCGGCGGCGAGCGCCAGCCCGGCGCGGATCCCCACCGACGTGTCCAGCGCTGAACTGACGACGGCGGGCAGCCCGGCCTGCGCCACGATGTCCAGCGCGCGCCGCACTCCCCCGAGCGGCGCCACCTTGACCACGATCAGGTCCGCGGCGCCCGCCCGTGCCACACGCAGGGGGTCCTCCTCCTTGCGCACGCTTTCGTCGGCGGCGATGAGCAGGGGGACGCCGGCGGTCCGCAGCCGGCGTCGGACCTCGGCCAGGCCGTCGATGTCCGGCACCGGCTGCTCGGCGTATTCGAGCCCGACAGCGGCGAGCCGGGTCAGTGCCTCCACGGCCGTGGGAACGTCCCATCCGCCGTTCGCGTCCACCCGGATGGCGGCGTGCGGGAGGGCGCTGCGGACAGCGGCGACCCGGGCGGCGTCGTCGTCGAGCGTCTGGCCGCGTTCAGCAACCTTGACCTTGACGGCGTCCACCCGGCCGAAGCGGGCCAGTACGTCCGGAACGCGGTCCGCAGACACGGCCGGAACAGTGGCGTTCACCGGAATCACGTCGCGCAGCGGCCGGGGGAATCCCTGCCAGCCGGCCTCGACGGCAGCGGCGAGCCAGCGGGAGGCCTCGGCGTCGCCGTACTCGGGGAACGGGCAGAATTCGCCCCAGCCCTGCGGGCCTTCCAACAGCAGGGCCTCGCGCTGCATGATGCCGCGGAACTTCACGCGCATGGGCAGGCTCACCACATGGGCGGACGCCAGAAGCCGGTCGAGGGAAGGCAGGCCCTGGTCCTGCTCTGGGTCGTGTCCAGGGTCCTGCTGGTGCGGCTGGCTGCATGGTGCGTCGGCGGGCATGATTGCACTCTACCGGCCACCCCTGACAACGGGACCTCACCGAAAAGCCCCGCTGCAGGATCGCGCGGGTCGGGGCCGAACAAGGCGGGGCGGGGCCGAACAAGGCGGGGCCGAAGAAGGCCAGGACTTGGTAGGGCCGACGGCGACTGGGGGCGAGCTTCACGTTTATGAGACTCGTCGCCGCCGGCCCAGCTCAAGGAGCCCCGGGCGTACACATTCCCGGCGGCCAATCCGCCGGATCTGCTGCGGGGCGGTCCGTGTAAAACCGGACCGTTGATAAAATCCTAGGGATCCCGGACCGGCGCCGCATGAGTACCCGCTACTCGTTTTGGCGGCTCCCGTGTACTCAGGAAAACGGCCATCACGCGCCGAGAACAGCGCGCGATGACCGCCGGTTGCGGGGCTTGCCGCCCCGGTTTTCCTGTGTTGAATTACCGGTGCTTGTGGTCGTCATCCTTGGCGCGGTCCAGAAGCTTGCAGAGGTCCTTGGCGTGCCGGATGCTGTTGTGCGTGATCTCGCCGGAGACTATCTCCATCTGGTCCACGGAGGCGTAAACCACGTTGCCTGCCAGCCGGCCGCGTTCGAAGTAGAACGCCTTCGGCAGTCCGGCGTCCTCAAAGGCCTTCTCGTCAGCGGCTCCCATGGCGAACACCAGGCTGGGACCCCGTGCGGAGAGGTGGGCGCTCAGGCCGTCGGCCGCGATCCTCTGGGTGAAGGGTCCGGAGACGTCGAGCTCGTCGATCGTGGCGCCGTCGGAGACGCGGGTCAGGTCAACGGTGGCGTCGCCCCGGAACCTGATCACCAGGGTTCCGTCGTCCTTCTTCTCGCCCTTGTACTTCACCTCGCGCTCGTCGCCGGCTTCCACTTTGATGGTGGTGTCGCAGGCCTGGAATTCGTAGGCGTCGTAGTAAGAATCCGGGACGGAGACGTACTTTCCGTCGGTGTCCTGCGGGGGCCACGGCCCTGCAGCCCCGCCTCCGCCGTCAGACCCGGCGGACGCCGGAGCGGAAATTCCCGCAAGCAATGCCAGCGCCAGGGTGGCGGGCAGGCACAGGTACCTCATTTTTCGGTTCATGGCAGCACTCCTGAAGATGGCAGGAGGGGACGCATACGGGCCTGACCTGCCAATGTTGGTAAACATCAAATGCCAGCGAGGCGACGAGACCAGTTGTGATGCGGTGATATTGCGGCCACTGTATTCGGGGCGACAATACGTTCAAGCTAGCGCCGCCGTCGCAGCAGTGTCAACGGTTAATTGGAGGCGCGCGAACGGTCATGCGGGTGCGGGGTTTTGCGGATGCCAATGCCCCACGTGTCACCGTCGTTATGGGCATTGGCATCCGCTACGGTCGCTGGCTTAGTGCTGATCGGCTGACGGCCGGTACCCCAATGGTAGGAACACTCGCCGCCGGCCAGCACGAGTATTTGCTACCTGTTTTGAGGCGCAACCGGAGGCAGTACTTGCCGGTAGTACGGTGCCTCTCCGAGACTGTTCCCAGCATTTTGTGGGACGCTGAAGGTGATGAGTTCTCACCTTAAAGATTCCCGACGACGGCGGCCCGCCGGGCAGGTGCGCGGCGCAAAGCGCCTGGCTGCGCTGTGCATCCTCGCAACACTGGCATGTGCGAGCGGCCTGATCGCCACGTACTACTTCTTCGTGCAGACCACCACGGGACAGTACATCGACGAATCCGCCCTCGTGGAAGCCGTCGCCATCCACGGACCCGCCGGAAAGGCCGCCACCAGGTTCCTGGACTGGCTGCCCACAATCTCACTGGTGATGGCCGCCGTCGTGGTCCTTTTTGTCACGGTGATCCGGAAACGCTGGCGGGCCGCGGGCATTGCCGTGGCCGCGTGTGTCGGCGCGAACATCGCCACGCAGGTCCTGAAGGAGCTGCTGCCGGCCCGGCCGTTCCGCGGCGTGGAAACCCTGGAGCTGAATTCGCTGCCGTCCGGGCACACCACACTGGCGGCGTCGGCTGCCGCCGCGGTGTTCCTGATGGCGTCGCCGCACTGGCGGCCCTTTGCGGGCTTTGTGGGCGGCAGCTTCGCCATCGTGTCCGGGATTTCCACGGTGGTGAACCAGTGGCACCGCCCGGCCGACGTGGTGGCGGCCTTCCTGCTGGTGGGCGCCTTCGCCATTCCGGCCGGATGGCTGATCATCCGCACAGGCAATTCATGGAACGTGTGGGACGGCTTCGGCGGTCACTGGGCGTCGTCGCGCTGGTGGATCCGGCTGCCCGGCCTGGTCTGCCTGGTGTTTGCTGCCGCCGCTGCGTATCTGCTTACGCGCTACATCCCCGGGCAGGGCGGCAGTACTACCAGCTACTTCTGGGGCGGCATCTCGCTGATCGTGGTGGCCGGGTACCTGGCCACGGTGGCAACCACCGCCCTGTTCGCCTTTGCCGCACGACGACGGGTGGCCGGCCACCGCTGAAGGCCCGCCTTGCGGTGGCTGACTTCGGGCGGCGCCTGACTTCGGGCGGTGCCTGCCTTCGGGCAGTGCCTGCCGGACGGTTACTTCAGGAACGAGGCGTTGAAGGAGTTCAGGTCCACCGGCACGCCGTCGAGGCTGTGCTCGAACTTCTGCTGGATGCCGATCCGCATGGTGGCGGGCGTGTTCCAGCCGCCGTACTCCACCGGGGCGGGCGCGAGGTAGTCGGCGGTCCAGGTTGAATAGTCGAGGTTGCTGGTGTTTGTATCCCAGAGCGGGACGTCTGAGAATGCGGTGCTGTTGCTCATCAGTTCCGGCCACATGCCGCTGCCGCTGTAAATCACGGGCCGTACCCCCGTGCTGCGGACGCCGTCCACCATTTCCCGGGTCACCGGGGAGCTGCCCGGTTCAACGTCCAGGGCGAAGAACTGCAGCTGTGACACGTATGGTCCGGCGGCGTTGATGCCGCCCTTCCAGCAGGAGGCGTCCCGCGTGTACACGGCGATTTTCAGGCCGGCGTCGAGAGCCATCTTGAGCTGCTCCTGGGTCCGGTACCAGGGATCACAAGTACCCCAAGCCGTGGAGTGCATCACGTAAAGCCGGATCCCGGCGTCGTACGCCTTTTTGAACCAGGCGGGGTCAGTGATCGCGGCGGTGGTGTCCACAACCTTCACCGAGGAACTTGAAACAGGCGGGGTGTGCTTGGCGGGCTGCATCTTCGCCTCCTGGACTTTCACGGGCTGCAGCACAGCGGCTCGGACTTCCGGCGCTGACTTCTGAGCAGACGGTGCGGCGGCAGGTGCCGCTCCGAGGCCCAGCAGAAGGGGCAGGGCAGCAATGGCAGCGACAAGGTTGATCTGAAGCAAACGATACTCCTGGGTCCGGCCGGCCCGTTGGGAGTTGGGCAGGCATGGCGCGGAAGGGCCCGCGCGAGTGAGGGTGTGCAGTTGATCGAGCCCAGTTCCCGGTCAACCCGTGGGACGCCGCACAGGTAGTGCCGGGGTTCCGCACCCCACTTTACGGGTGTTGCCGCGGGTAGTGAAAATTGCAAAAACGAGTGTTGACAGTTCGGTGCCACTCCTCGCGGGCGGGTGGAACAAGGCATTTCCCATTTACATTGCTGCCGGCGAAGGCCAGAATAAACCGCACAACAGCCTCCACTGGCTCAGCAGCGAGCTGACTTCCATGCTGCTCAAACAGGGGGCTGCTCCGATGGCCGGTATCCACGAATCCAAGCTTTCCACGCGGCTGGATTTCCCCGCGCGGGCCAGGGCTGTAGCCTCTATTCCGTCGTTGTTGAGGGTCCAGGGATTCCTGAGCGCACACGCCCGGCGCCAGCACGACCCCGGAATCTGCGATTTCACATTGGGTAACCCTCATCAAATGCCGCAAGAGGCATATGTTGCCGCCCTGCGGGACCAGCTGGAGCCAAGGAACGAGAGCTGGTTCGCGTACAAGACGAACGGCGCGGAAGCGCAGGTTGCGGCGGCTCAGTCACTGCGGCGGCTGCTGGAGATGCCGTTCGAGCCGGAGGACATCCACCTCACCACCGGCGGGTTCACTGCCATCGCCATGGCGCTGAAGGCCGTGGCGGACCCTGGCGACGAAGTGATCTACAGCCTCCCGCCGTGGTTCCTGTACGAGCCGATCATCACCGAGGCCGGCCTGGTCCCGGTCAAGGTCCGGATCGACCCGGAGACGTTCGACCTGGACCTGATGGCCATTGCCTCCGCCATCACGCCGCGGACGCGTGTGGTGATCATCAATTCCCCCAACAACCCCACGGGCCGGATCTACCCGCCCACGCTGCTGGTGAAGCTGGCGGCGATGCTGGAACTGGCCTCTGAGCACAACGGGCGCCGGATCTATCTCCTGTCCGACGAGGCGTACAACCGGATTGTCTATGACGGCGCCCGCTTCCACAGCCCCACGGAGTACTATCCGCACACCCTGCTGGCCTACTCGTACGGA
Source organism: Arthrobacter oryzae (assembly GCF_031454875.1). Classification (GTDB taxonomy): domain Bacteria; phylum Actinomycetota; class Actinomycetes; order Actinomycetales; family Micrococcaceae; genus Arthrobacter; species Arthrobacter oryzae_D. Next base: position 180,930 of record NZ_JAVDRQ010000002.1, on the reverse strand, counting down.
AAGACGCACCTCGCACCCGGGCAGCGGATCGGCTATCTGGCCCTGCCGCCCACCATGCCGGACCGGGACGCACTGCGGGAAATCCTCAGCGCCCTGCAGGTTGCCATGGGCTGGATCTATCCCAATGCGCTGCTCCAGTACGCACTGCCGGCGCTGGAGACGTTTTCCATCGACGTGGCGCAGCTGCAGCGGAAGCGGGACAGGCTGTACGAGGAGCTGACGGGGATGGGCTACCGGCTGCACCGGCCCGAGGGCTCGTTCTACCTCTTTGTGCACTCGCCGGTGCCCGACGACGAAGTGTTCACCGAGTCCCTGGCCTCGCAAGACGTCTTTGTGCTGCCGGGTGTCCTGTTTGAAACACCGGGCTTCTTCCGGATCTCCCTCACCGCCAACGAGGACATGGTGGAGCGGAGCCTGCCCGCGTTCGCGGAGGCGATCCGGCTGGCGGGGGTTGGATAGGGGCGGTCGCGGGTGTTGACGGGATCGCCTGACAGGGGACCGAGCCGCCCGCTCCCGCCTGCCTCACCCGCTTGGCCCGGAGACCTAAGCGCCGCCCTCGCCCAGCCTGGCGACGATGGAGGGATGTACCAGCATGTTCCCGGTCTTCACGTGGCGGAGCGTGTCCAGTATGAGTGCCAGGGGGCCGTCCTCGGGAAGGAAAGCGCACACCCCCAGTGCCGACGCTTCACATAGTGCCGCCGGCGTGCATTCGGCGGTGAGTATCACGATCCTCGTCTCCGGGGACTCCAGGAGCATCTGCCGGGCTGCCTCCAGACCGGTTCCGTCGGGCAGCTGATACGTCATGATCACGGCGTCGGGCTTCAGTGCGCGCTTCAATGCCACCCCGGACTCAACGGTGGTTGCCGCGCCAATGCTTTGCAGATCCGGTTCGCGGTCCAGGGCCTCGGTAAGCAGGTCGACGAACCCGGCGTCGCATCCCACAGCCAGGACCAGCCGCCCGGCAGCGGCGGACTCCGGCCCTCCAACAGCAATGGACGCGGGCCGTCGGACCGATGCCATCCCCGCAATCTCCAGGACCTTCTCCATGGCTCCCGCGTCGGCTGCGGCCGTGCACTGCAGGAGCCTGGCATGGGCTGCCCGCAGGACCGGCCCCGGTGCGCATCCCATTTCCTTGTCCATCACGTGCCGGCATCGGTCAAAAGCCCGCAAGGCCGCGGTCAGCTGTCCTGTGGCTTCCAGCCCCAGGACCAACACCGTCCAGGCACGCTCGGCCAGGACGTCGTCCTCCAGTGCAGCGGTGGCCCAGGCGATAGCTGTCTCGGAATCCCCCAGCGAGCATGCAGCCTCGGCAGCCAGGACTTTAGCTTCCACAACGCGCGAGGCATGCATTGCCCGTTCCTCTTCTGCCCATGCCGGCAGGAGTTCTCCGCCCAGCAAGGGGGCGGGAGCCAGGGCAAGTGCCTCAGTCAGGAAGCTCAGCGCTCGGCACGGTTCAGTCTGTGCGGCCAGGCGGAACAGGACGTCGAAGCGGTCCAGATCAAGGTTTACGAGTGCACGGTCCATCAGGTAGCCGCCAGTTACGGTCTTCAGCGGACCAGCCTTGCCCGTGCCGGGTTGCAGGTGGCGGCGCAGCACGCTGACGTGGCTTTCCAGCGTTGGGAGCGCAACGGCAGGGGCCTGCCCTTCCCAGAGCAGGTCGATCAGCCGCCCCTTGGATACGGGGGCGCCGAGATGGAGCAGGAGAATTTCCAGGATCTGGCGGGGTTTGGGTCCGCCCAGTTCGTGGGCGCCCAGCGTCTCAGTCCCCCGGCGAATTGTCAGCGGGCCCAGGATGCTGACGTCCAGCTTGCCGGACTGCGCCTTTAGCCTTGGACCCCACGGAGGGTGTTGCGGTTTCGAGGCAGTGACCAGATCGAGCATGCGGGCAACCCCCAAATTTCACACCGACAACGGTTAGGGACCATCCTTACTCAGCAGGCATATACGCCGCCCGAGTAGTCGCTACTTGTTCTTCATGGCCCACTCCTGCATCGAGGCCCGGCCGTTACGCACAGTGCGGCCGTCTCCCGAACACGCCGGGCCGTGTGTTGACTCGCCGGTGGCCGCGGAGGAATATCGCACTTGTCCGCACCGGCGCTGCCAGGGCTCTCGCCGCCGTGCAGCGCGGGTGGCCCCAGCCGGAAGAAGGATCCCCCCATGTCCATACTCGCCACCACTCCCGAAAGCCAGGCGTTCGGCCTGAAGGCGAAGATTTACGACGACGACTTCCGGTCCCACGGTTATGTCGCCAAGCACACGAAGGACCTGGCGGTGAACCCGGAGGCGTATGTGGCGTTCGAGGCGCTCATCAGCGCCATCACCCAGAACATGGATGTGCGGCGCTACGAGCTGATCACGCTGGCTGCAGCCCAGGCGCTTGGTTCGGCACACTGCCGGCTGGCCCACGGGCTGAAGGCGCTGCGGGCCATCGACGAGGACGAGCTGGTGCAGATCGCCAGGGATTATCACAACGCGGGACTGTCACCGGCGGAGGTGGCCATGATGGAGTACGCCGAGCGGCTCAGCACGGACGCCGTGACCATGACGGATGCGGACACCCTGGAGCTGCGGGACCACGGCTTCACCGACCGGGAAATCCTGGACATCACACTGGCTGCTGCCGCCAGGAACTACATGAGCCGCACGCTCCAGGCCATCGCGGCGGAAGTTGATGTGCCCACCAAGCTTTCAGCCCAGCTGCGCGGAGCCCTGCTGTCTCCGCTGGCACAGTACGGCGCGGCCGCGAAACCCCGACACCGCGACGCCTGACCCAGCCGCCGGCGCCCCCGCCCCACGAGCCCCCACCCACGGCCTAAGGCGTGCCTCCTACATCCCGGGCATTACCTGGGTATAGGGTCAGCCGGTATGGCGCTGCAACTTGTTCAGGTGAATTTCAAGGCTCGGGATGACTCCGCGCTTGGCCGGTTTTGGGCCGAGGCGCTCGGCTGGGGTGTTTCCAGCGAGGGGCCCGGTGTGACCAATGTTGAACCCCTGGGCTTCGCGTGGCCGGACCCAACAGCCGTCTGCGTCGATGTGGTCACTGTGTCGGACCCCGAGACGGTGAAGTACCGTGCGCACCTCGACCTTGCCACCACCTCGGCGGCCCATCAGGCGGAGCTGGTCGAGCGCCTGTTGGAGCTCGGTGCGACGCCGGCCGACGTGGGCCAGGGTGATGTGCCGTGGACGGTCCTGGCCGACCCGGAGGGCAATGTGTTCTGTGTGCTGGAGCCTCGGGAGATCTACCGGGACACCGGACCCATCGCTACGGTGGTGGTCAACTGCGAGGATCCTCGGGCCATGGCCCGGTTCTGGAGCGAGGCCACGGACTGGACCCTGCACGAGGTGAACGACGATCACGCGAGGCTGCGTTCCTCCAAGGGCGTCGGCCCGTACCTGGAGCTGCTGCGTACGTCAGGCGAGGAGACCGTGTGGAACCGTGTCCACCTCGACCTGATGCCGTACCCCGGTGACGATCAGGCGGTAGAGGTGGCCCGGCTGCGGGCGCTGGGTGCCACAGACGCCGACGTCGGCCAGGGCGATGTGCCATGGGTATGCCTCGCCGACCCCGAGGGCAACGAGTTCTGCGTCCTCTCCCCGCGCTGACGCGACCCTAGGCAATAAGGAAGCTACGCCTGCCGCCGGTACGTTGCGTCGACCACCTGGTACGGATCGTGGCCGGGCACCATATTGTGCATCGTGATCCGTCCGCCGTTGCCGTCGCCGGGGTGGATGTGGATCTGCCAGCCCCAGTCGGGCCCCTGCGGTGCGGGGTACCAGCCGGTCAGCCGGATCACGCCGTCGTTGTCGATAGTTCCGTCCAGCGTCAGCCATTCGGGCCCGGTGTGGAAGGAATCGACCCACACCGCCTTCGCCCCTTGCGCCTCAGAGGCCGCTTCCGGCGCGGCCGCGCCGTCCTCTTCGAAGTCGGGCGCCGCCGTCGAACCGTCCCCGCCGGACTGCGGACCCGAGCCCAGGAGCAGCAGGCCGCTCTGCGGCTTGTCCTCGTGCGCCCACGTGTATTCGATGGTCACGAACGATCCGGCAGTCACGCTGACGTTCGCAGCCGACACCGACTCCTGGTACTCGTCAGTGGGCATGATCCGCAGGAGGTTGTGGCCCTGCCAGCTTCCGGTGAACGGCGCCAAACTTTCGATAATCGTCATACCGGCAGTCTGGCGGGTAAGCGCCGACGCCGCCAGTACGGCACGCCGTTAGTTGGGCGCGCCGAGCCTCCGGTTAGTAGTTCCGCCGGTGTTTGAGCCGCGGAATGGTGATGGCGAAGACGACGGCGGCTGCGAACCCCAGCACGCCGGTGGCCCAGACGCCCGCCCCCAGTGAGGCTGCGGCGGTGACGCCGGAGAGGAGCACCGGGCCGCCGGTGGCACCGGCGTCGGAAATAAAGCGCCAGAGCCCCAGGAACTGGCCGCGGCCGCGGTCCGGGGAGAAGTCGGCCCCGAGGGTCATGACCAGGCCGGAGCTGATGCCGTTGCCGAACCCGATCAGCAGCGCCGCCAGCAGCAGGCCCACAAAAGTGCCCGTCAGCGGGATGAGCATCAGGGCGGTTCCCATGATCACCGTGGACGGGATGGCCACCCACTGCCGGCCCTTGCGGTCCATGAGCTTGCCCGCGGGATAGAACACCAGCATGTCGATCGCTCCGGAGAGTCCGTAGATCAGCGAGGCGTGCGTGGCGTCCAGGCCCAGGTTGTCCGCCCACAGCGGGATCACCACCTGGCGGGAAGCGCGCAGGGCGCTGAGCAGCAGGATGCCGGCTCCGACGGTGAGGAACACCCCGGCGTGGGACCTGGCGATGCCGCGCATGGTCGGTTCGGGTCCGCGGTGGCCCGCGCCCAAACCCGAAACAGCAGGCAGGTCAGGGATGGTGACGGACAGGATAGCCGCGGCTGCCATGGCGGCGACACCCACCCAGTACGCGCCGCTGATCCCGGCAAACTGCATCACGCCGGCGCCCGCGAAGGGTCCGATGAAGATGCCGATCCTGCTGACGCCGCCCAGCGTGGACAGTGCCCGGGCGCGGAACTCCACCGGGACCGCCTCGGTCAGGTACTTCTGCCGGGCCAGGCTGAACACGCTTGCGGCCATCCCGACGACGATCATCGCCACGGCGAGCAGCCAGAGTCCGTTGGGAATCACCGAGGACAGCCCGGCCGCCGTGAGCGCGAGCGCGCCGGCCGCGGCGGCCCCGACGATGGACCAGCGTTCGCCGAATTTGAGCGTGATCAGGGAGGCAGGCAAGTTGAAGAACCAGGAGCCAAGGCCAATGAGCGTAACGATCAGTGCGGCCACGGCCACCGACGCGCCAAGGTCCCGGGCCGAGAGGGCCACCACCGGAAGCACGGCGCCTTCGCCGATGCAGAACAGCAGTGCCGGGCCGAAGGCGGGAACGGCAATGCTGCAGAGGCTGAAGGATTTGGTGGCTTGCGCGGAGGTCATCCCCTTCATCCTATGATCCCGGGTTCCGCCGTCGGCACCGCGGGAATCCGACGCACATTCGGGGGTCACAAAAGGGCTCGAGAGGACTACCGTTTGCCTTGTGGGGTACTTACACGTGTGCCCGTCACCAAAAGGAGGATTGTCCCATGGGCGAAGTGTGGATACGCACGGTCAACAACAGCCTGGTCCGCGGCAGCATGGTCACCGAGATCGCTTCCACCCGCGGGTCCCTTCATGACGACCAGGGCTACGCGCTGAAGGTCATCCTGGACGGCAGGGCCCACGTGCTGATCGACGACAGCGAGCTGCGGGGCTCTCTGACCGAACGACTCGAGTATGCCCGGAACCTGGAGGACGCCCTGCTGCTTGCTCTGGACGAGGCCGGACGGATGGAGGCGTCCGCGGTGGTGGAGCACGATCCGGAGCGGGACCGGTGGCATGTTATTGCCGGCGCGGAACTCGGTGGTGGTGTCCACGCCGGGCTCAATGCTGCGGCAGGATCGCGCGCGTAAGAAAGCAGGCACGCCCTTCTCTTGCCTGGATTGGCCGTCTGCCAGCAAAGGAAGCACGCTATGAAAATCGCCGTTGCCGGGGGAACCGGAACTGTCGGTCACCACGTGGTCAGCATCGCCAGGGACCGAGGGCATCAGGTGGTGAGCCTGAGCCGTGCAGACGGCGTGGACCTGGTCACCGGCCGCGGCCTCGACGAGGCACTCCGGGGTGTGGATACGGTCATTGACGTTTCCGGCATTCAGACCAGATCGACCAAGAAGGCCGTGGACTTTTTCACGAACAGCACCCAAAATCTGTTGGCTGCCGAAAAGAAGGCCGGAGTGCGCCACCACCTTGCCCTCTCGATCGTGGGCATCGACACTGCGACGTCGGGGCTGTACGCGGGAAAGTTGGTGCAAGAGGATGCGGTCCGCCACGGCGGTGTGCCCTGGACCCTCCTGAGGTCCACCCAGTTCCACGAGTTTGTGCCCATGACCGTCGGCATCGCTTCACTGGGCCCGCTGGTGCTTGTTCCGCAGATGCAGACCCAGCCAGTGGCGGCTAGGGAGGTGGCGGAGGCGCTGGTGGATGCCGCAGAGGCGGGGCCGAGTGGCCCCATGGCAGACCTCGGCGGACCACGCGCGGAGGAACTGGACCACCTCGTCCGCGCCTACCTGGAGAAATTCCGCATGCGGAAGCAGATCGCGAAACTATTCATCCCCGGTTCCATTGGCAAATCCATGCGCAGCGGCGCCCTCATCCCCAAGCCGGGTGCCGCCGTCGGACGCCAGACGTTCCAGGAATGGTTGGAGACGGACGCCACTCCCCCAATGTAGGTAGCAGTTGATGCCGTTATGAGCGCTCATAACGACATTAACTGCGACCTAGTTGGGCAGGGCACATCGGAAGGGGAAGCGCCTAGACGTACCCGTCCACAATCGCGGCCGCGATCTCCTTGTAGGCACGGCGGGTTTCCGGTCGCAGCACCTCGAGGGTGACCAGGTCGCCGTCGGCCACTCCTCGGTCGTGCGGAACGGCGATCAGCTGCCGGCAGATGCCGGAGAGGTGTTCCTCGATGGCGTCCTTGTCCACGCGGGAGGAGACCTCGTCCTTGTCCGTGATCACCACGATGGCGTTGCGGGCCAGGTCCTCGTACCCGTGGCTGGCGAGCCACTGCAGGGTGCTCCGGGCACGCTTGGCGCCGCTCACCGCGTACCCGGCGGCGATCACCAGGTTGTCGGCCGACTGCAGGATGCCGCTCATGGCGTTGTGCGTGACGCCGGTGCCGCAGTCGGTCAGGGCCACGGAGTAGTAACCCGAAATGAGCTTGCGGATCCGGAGGTATTCCGCGGCCGTGAGCGAGTCGGACACCTCAGGGTCCTGCTCCCCCGCGATCAGGTGCAGGCGCCCCGCGTGGTGCATGTATCGGGCCAGCGCCGTGAGGGAATCGACCGAGTCGATGTTCTTGAGCAGGTCCGTGATGGTGCGCGGGCTGGCCTGCTGGTAGATGCCCTCGCCCAGGGCGCGCTCCACGAGGTCGCCGGAGTCCGGGTTGGCGTCAATGGCGCACGGGGCATCGCCGCGGAATTCGGCGAGGGTCAGGCCTACACCCACCGTGGTGGAGGTCTTGCCGATGCCGCCCTTGAGGCTCAGGACGGCGGTGTTGTAGCTGCCCTGCAGCTGACGGGAGATCCGCCGGCCGAGTTCGTCCTCTTCGCGCTGGCGCGGTCCGGGACCCAGGTTGATGGCTCCGCCGGTCATGGCAAACAGGGCACCGCGGAAGCCACCGCGGGGCCGCGGCTTCTGCTCGCGGACAAAGGAACCGGGAGTGGTGATGAAGTCGGAGACCGGCGCGTCCGCTACCGCCAGTTTGGCGGCCTGTCGCGAGGCTCCGCGCTGTGGCGCGGCCGTAGGAGCCGCCGGGACGGTAGCGGCCGACGGCGGCGTGCCGGGTTCCGCGGGCACAGCCCGGCGGGAGTTGGCAGGCTCTGAGGTGGGGAGCGCGGGCACGGACGCGGGCACCGGGGACGGCACTGCGGCATCAGCCTCGGGACTGGTCTCTACGTCCGCCTGTGCGTCGGCGACGGCGGCCGCTTCGGCCCAGGAGCTTCGCCGGGTGGGAGCGGTGCGGCTGTTGTTGGGAGTTGCAGCGGCGGGCATGGTTCCTGTCCGGGCATCCGGAGATGAACCGGCCGGGCGACGGAGGTCGCGGCGGCGGCGCGTCTGGGACTGCCCTGCATTTTTTGCAGTGGCTCGTGAGTTCTTATCGGCCGGTTCGGGCATGTTTGTCCCCCCAGGACTTTGGGCAATTCTTGCAGCAGCTCTTTACGGCGTGGGTCAAACAGCAATTCTAGGTGCTTCGGGAGGAAAATCAGCCACGCTCAGGAAGAAAGAGATCCCGCGCACAGTTGCTCCGCGCAGCAGTGCGTCTTAGATTGAGGCATGGCCAACTCCTCCGAGCACGAACGCGTCCTGGAACTTCAGGACCACATTATTGGCACGCAGAATGTCGCCGATTTCCTCGAGCGGCTGTCCATCATGGCTGCAGAGGCGCTGAGCCGTGAGACCTCCAGCAACATCGAATGCGGCGTGACCCTGAAGCGCAGGAGACGGACGTTCACCGTCGCCGGGAGCAGCCCGCGCGCGGTCCACTTGGACGAGATTGAACAGAGCATCGGGGAGGGCCCCTGCATCGACGCGCTGCGAATCAAGGAGCCCGTGCTGCTGGGCAACGTCGAGACCGAACCCCGGTGGCCGGCCTATCGGGAAGCTTTGGCCGCCGAGGGGTGCCGGAGCACACTGGGCGTGCCCCTGGAAATAGGCGAGGACGCGGCCGCCGCCCTGAACTTTTTCGCCACTTCCACCGGGATTTTCACGCCGGGCATCATTCAGGAGGCCTGCGAGTTTGCCGACATCGCCGAAGGTGCCGTGAAGCTGGCGGTCCGGCTGGGCTCGGCCCAGTCGCTGGCGGAGGATCTGACCGCCGCGATGGAAAGCAGGACGTCCATTGACTTGGCTTGCGGCGTGATCATGGGCCAGAACCGGTGCTCCCAGGCCGAGGCGATGGCCATCCTCACCAAGGTGTCCAGCAACCGTAACCAGAAGCTCCGCGTGGTGGCGGAAGAGATGCTCAGCAACCTGGCTGGCGGCGAGGTCCGTACGCACTTCGATCCCGCCTGATCCCGGCGGCTACAATTCCGGCGGGACTGCCCGTCCTGTCAGCCGCTCGGCAAGCCCGGACAGAAGGATGCTGATTCCCTGGTCCAGCTCCGCGTCGCCGTTGTAATCCGCCAGTACCGGCGCCAACTCACGGAGGTGCGGGAACTCACGGGCCGGGAGCCTGTGCAGGCCCAGCCGGAGCAGCGCCACGTTCTCGTCCGGGTCCACAATGAACTCCTGCAGTTCATTCAGGATGTGGCCGTACAGGAAGCCGTAGTAGGCACGGTAGACGTGCAGGGCATCGTTGGGCGCAAACCCTGCCTCAATGAGCAGGCCCAGAATCTGCTCCAGCGGGCGCAGCGTCCCCAGCGGCCGCAGTCCCAGCGGGGTGGACAGGGGCCGAGTCACCAGTAGTGGAACAACGTTGGGATGCCGGAGGGCCAGGAGCCGCAGGTCGTGGGCGATCCTGCGCAGCTGGCTCTGCCAATCGGGGTCCTGCGGGAAGATGGCCAGCTCGTTGAGGACCAGTTCGGTAATCCCGTCCAGCAGATCCGCACGGTTGGCCGCATAGCGGTACAGGCCCATGGGGTCGCGGTCCAAGGCCTGGCCCAGCCGCCGCATACTGAGCGCTTCAAGGCCTTCGGCATCCACCAGCTCAAGTGCCGCTTGGAGGACGATTTCACGGTTCAGCCGTTGTCGGGGAGCCGAGTCCTGCGGGGCTGTCATCGTCTGCTGTCCTTTACTGAGGAATGGCCGTAAGGCGTTTGCATCCGGCTGTTCACTATTGCTTAACCCGTAGTCTACGCCTAGAGTCTACGGTGTAGATGTACTCACGGAGACACAAAAATCTCCTGGACACATCCCATGCCGCTTGGATCAGGGCATGGACCGCTTGGGGCCTTTGTGCGCGGAACCGGAGCGTAGCTGCTGTAGCCAAATGGCGGCACATGATGCACAGCATGGAAAAGAACCAGACATGGCCGTTTCACATTTTGACCGCTTCCTGAACGAAGCCACCGCCCCGGACCAGGACGGCGATTCGTCCCTGAGGAAGGACCAGCTGTACGGGCTGTACACCAGCTGGTGCATACTCAACCAGTCCACTCCGGCACCCGGCGCCGCCTTCTGGTCCGCAATGAAGGACCACCGCATCCGGTCTTCGGACAGCGGCCTGCGCATGACCGGGCCGGCCGCCGCCGACTACATCCTGGCCACGTACCCGGCGTTGGTTTAGCGGAACATTCCCGACCCCGAACCCGCGCGAGCATTAACCATAAAAACCGGTCTGCCGACCAGCCTTGGGGGCTGGTCAGCAGGCCGGTTTTCGCGTGTCGGACACCATACCTGCGCCCCTACCGCGACAGCGCCCGCAATCCCCCGCGCGACAGCGAGGACTGCTGCCCGCAGTTGGAACAGGTGATCCGGTACTTCCGGGACAGGGTGATGAGCGGGATGAAGAACACCGTGAACTTGGAGGTCCGCTCCTCGAGGTAGTGCTGGACAGTGGATCCACAGTATCGGCATGTTGAGAGCCTGCCGGGCAGGGCCTTGACGGCCGTCTTAATTCCGAAGAGAAGCAGGATCTGTTCCTTTCAGGTTGAGGATTGAAACCGGGAAAGCCGCGGAACCGCGAAACCAATATACTAAGTATGCTTATGATACCTCCGCACCGCTCGGCAGCGCAGCCCGGCGCGGCCAAGGGCACCGCTGGACGCGCCGCCCGGCAGGGCGACAACAAATCCAACCGCGAAATGGCAAGGGTACTTACCATTTATTAGTAATCATGCTTAGTATTGGGAAGCCAGTACAGCTGGTTCATGATCAGCAACTGACCTCCGTGGAAAGAGAGCAAAGATGACACAGAACCAATGGCCACAGGACGGAAGCCTTTCGGGTTCCCCGGCCACGTACCAGACCACCGACACTTACGGCTCGCCCTCAAAGACGGCGCAATCAAGCACTGACGCCTCAAAGACTGACGCGGCGAAGGCCGAGGCCGCAGACGTCGCCCACCAGGCCGCCGGGTCCGCGCAACACGTGAGCGAAACCGCCAAGGCTGAGGCCGCCAACGTCGCCGCCGAGGTGAAGACCAACGCCCGGGACCTCCTGCACCAGGCCAAGTCAGACCTCACTGACCAGGCCGGCACCCAGCAGCAGAAGGTAGCCCAGGGGTTCCACGCCATTTCCGGCGAACTCCGCACCATGGCCCAGTCCTCCGAGCAGCCCGGCGTGGCCACGGACCTGATCCGCCAGGCAGCCGACCGCTCGGCCTCCGTGGCATCGTGGCTGGAGGCCCGGGACCCCGGTTCCCTGCTCAACGAGGCCAAGACCTTCGCCCGGAACCGCCCGGGCACCTTCCTCCTTCTTGCCGCCGGAGCGGGCATCCTCGCAGGCCGGCTGACCAAGAGCCTGGCCGCAGGCGCACCTGCCGGCGGCGCCTCCAGCGCCTCCAGCGCCGGCGCCGCTGCCCGGACGTCAGCGCAGCAGCAGCCTCCCCTCGGCGCCCAGCCCGGCGCCCAAAACCTCGGGGCCCAGGAGACGGTCTACGCGGCCGGCGCGGGAGCCCCGTTCTTCGACGAGCCCGCCCTGCCCGGCACGGCCGGCCCGGTCTCCACACAGAACCTCCCGGGCGGAACCTCCGCCGACGGTTCCCTGCGGGACGGCCTGCCCACGTACGACGGCGATGCGTCCCGTACCGGCGAAGGGCGCCACGGATGAGCAGCCAGTTTCCGGATACACCCCCCACGGAGGCGCACGCGAAGGCGGACACGACTTCCCTCGGTGACCTGCTCGGGGACGTCACCCGTGACCTCTCCACGCTGATGCGCCAGGAAGTGGAACTGGCCAAGGCCGAACTGAAGCAGTCGGCCAGCCGGGCCGGAAAGGGCAGCGGCATGCTCGCCGGCGCCGGCGTGGCCGGCCACTTCGTGCTCCTGTTCCTGTCCCTGGCGCTCTGGTGGGCGCTGGGAACAGTGATGGGACTGGGCTGGTCCGCCGTCGTCCTCGCCGTGATCTGGGGCATCGTCGCCGCCGTGCTGGCCGCCCTGGGCCGCAAGCAGCTCAACGCGATCAAGGGCATGCCCCAGACCACCGAGACGCTCCAGGAAATCCCGCCCACCCTCAAACCCAGCCACTAGAGCAAGGCAGACACGATGACTGAAAACCCGGACGCCATCCGCGCCGACATCGAAGCAACCCGTGCACGGCTCGGCACCAACGTCGACGCCGTGGCAGACAAAGTCACCCCGTCCAACATCGTTCACCGGCAAAGTGACAAGGTCAAAGAATCCGTCAAGGACGCCGTGTTCGGCGTAAAGGAGAAAGTCATGGGAGCAGCTGAACACACCACCGACCGGGTCCACTCAGCGGCCCACGCCGGCCCCGCCGGAGCAGACACCGGCGTCGGCACGCGTCTCTCCGACGCCGGCGCCGCCATCGGTGAGGCACCGCACCAGGTCAAGGCCAAAACCCAGGGCAACCCGCTCGCCGCCGGACTGATCGCGTTCGGCGCCGGCATGCTGCTCTCCTCGCTGATTCCCGCCAGTGAAAAGGAACGCGAAGCCGCCGAAGCCCTCAAGGTCAAGGCCGAACCGCTCACCACCGAGCTGACCGAAGCCGCCAAGGACATGGCCGAAGGGCTGAAGGCACCCGCGCAGGACGCCATGGAAAACGTCAAGGCCACCGCCGCGGAAGCCACCGACCACGTCAAGGCCGAAGGCCAGACCGCCGTCGACGACGTGAAATACCGCGCCGCGGACGCCAAGGACAACGTCCAGCAGGCGTAGGCAGATGAACTCAGGGAAGGCCGTTCCGCCGTCAGGCGGGGCGGCCTTGCCCTTTTCCAGGTAGGAAATCCCCCACCGTGTCCCGGCAACGGTTTCTCGGAAGGCAGGCGTATACAGCATGGTCTCGGCCCATCAGAACAGACCGGCAGGATGGTCAACCCACCGCTTATTGTCCACGGCGGCCCGTTTGGACGAGCGCCGGATCAACCGGTGCCTGGTTGGCTTGGGCCTTACCAAGTCGTCCTTCGATGCACTGGATTGCGTGGAGGAGCTGGGACCGGCCACCCAGAACTTCCTTGCCGATGAGCTGGGAATCACCGCCCAAAGCCTCGGCAAGATCCTGGACCGGCTGAAGGACCTGGGCCTGGTGACCAAGGAGCGAGCCTCGGGCGACGGAAGGATCCGGAGCGTCCGGCTGACGCAGCGGGGGCGTTCGGTGCTGCGGACCGCCGAGGAACTGGTCCGCGGACTCCCCCGGCCCGATCGGGATGCCGAGGTGGGCCTGCGGCAGCATCTGGAGCAGCACATCGCGCACCTCACGGGCTCCCAGCCGGCCCGGGCGGAGGCCTGATCGCCCGGGCGGAAGCCTAGGACCAGAACTCGTCGTTTCGTGCAGTGTCCTCCAGGAATTCATAGACTTCGGCCACCTTGCCGTCGCGAATAGTGAAGACGAGCGCGGCCCGCTGATCCATCGCCTTGCCGTCCCGCTCGGCGTGGTTCCGCTGTACCCCGACAGTGTGGTTGTCTCCGCCCACGACGTCGTCAAGGGTCACCTTGACCGTCCCGCCGGACCGGGAAACCAGTTCGCCGAAATAGGCCAGGATCGCGTCCCTGCCCGACTTGTCACCCGACAAGGCGCCGGACCCGCCGACGTGCCACACGGCATCGTCATTGAATAGTTCGCCGAGCGTCGCCATGTCGCCGGCGCCAAAGGCGTCGTACCCGCGCCGGACCAAGTCGATATTTTCCTGGGATCCCATTTCCGCACCTCATTCGTTCCTCGCCGGACTGACTCACCGGCTTGTAGTAGCGGGCGGCCCGTCCACTGAGCGGCCACTGGCTGGGCGGACCATTTTTGAAGGGCCGGCGGCGGGCTGGGGTCCGCCTGGGTCTCAGCAGGCGCATCCGCCGCCGGCCCAGCTCCGGTGACCTGACATCATTATCGTCTTGCAGGGCAGCCGGGAACAGGGGAAATTGCAGCCCTAAAAACGGCACCCGCCAAGCACTCGCTCGACCCCCATCTCGAGTGACACAGGAGTTACAGGTGCAAGCTTGAGTGATTCTTGATGCTTCCTTGGCAACCACTTGAGCGTGCTGTCCGAGACTTTTTCTAACAGAGGCGCTCAGGCCTCGAGAAGGTTTTGCGGATACGCCGCACAAGGTTAAGGAGAATCTCATGGGCAAGGTCGCCGGTCGCAAGAAGCGCATCATCATCACCACAGCAGCACTGGTGGCCCTCGGCGGCGGAGCGGCTATTGCCTACTGGACCGCCGCTGGCGTCGGAGACACCACTACCACCGCCGGCACCTCCACCAACTTCACCATCACCAGCACCCACACCGGCGGCGCACTCTCACCCGACGGCCCCGTTCAGACGTTCACCTTCACGGTCGCCAACCCGGGCACCGGTGTCCAGAAGCTCACCAACATCACCGCCGCCGTCGCCGGCACCAACGGCGCCGCCTGGACCGCCGCCGGTGGCTGCTCCGCCGCGGACTTCACGGTGGGCACCCCGTCCTTCACTCCCACGGAAATCGCCGCCGGCGCGTCCATCACCGGCACCGTCACCCTGCAGATGATCGACCGCCCCGGCGTCAACCAGGACGGCTGCAAGGCCGCCACCGTACCCCTGCACTTCTCGGCAAGCTAAGAGGAACTGCCTCCACGCCTTCGCGCGTCCCGGCGCCACCTTCATTCCCCAATGGTGAACGTGGTACCCCCCAACCACCCCCTGAGCCCACGTCGAGAAGGTGCGAATGTCCGGCAGGCGCAACACCAGCTCCCCCGAAGCCCCCCACGGCTTTCGGCGGGGGCTGGTGTTGTTTCGTCGGATCTTCGGCCGCGGTGCCACGGCTGCCGCCGCTCTGGTGGTTGCAACCCTTTTCGGCGCAACCGCGGCTTCCGCCTACTGGCCGGCCATCGGAACGGGAAGCACGACGGCGGCAGTCGCCACCCTGGCACCGCCCACCAATGTGGCGGTCCCCGCAACCAGCAACTCGAACGTGGCGGTGGCGTGGACGGCGTCCGCCGGGACTCCCGCCCCGACGGGGTACTACGTCACCCGCGTCACCGGGGCCACGTCGATGCTGGCTTGCGGCAGCAGCCCGGCCGCGCCCATCACAGGCACCGGGTGTACGGATAGCTCCGTTCCCGAGGGGACGCACCATTACGTGGTCACCGCCGTCCACCGCTCCTGGACTGCAGTCAGCCTGGCCAGCGGCAACGTCACCGTGGACAACATGAACACCATCAACTTCATCGTCCAGCCGGGGGCAACTGTCGTGGCCGGATCACCCCTGCAGCCGGTCACTGTCGAGCTGCGGACTGCTTTCGGAATCAAGCTGCTGGCATCCGGAGTGCAGGTGACCATCGGCATCGGCAACAACCCGGGCGGCGGCACGCTCTCCGGCACGCTGACGGCAACCACCAACATCTGGGGCGAGGCCACATTCACGGGCCTGTCCATCAACAAGGCCGGCACCGGCTATACCCTGATCGCGTCCCGCGCGGGATACTCCGGCGCCGTGAGCACCCCGTTCGCGGTTACAGCCGCGGCCGCCACTCAGCTGGGGGTGACGGGTCCCGCTTCGGGCACCGCCTCCTCAGCCGCAACCGTGGGGCCGTTCACCGTGGAACGCCAGGACGCCTACGGAAACCCGGTGACCGCCACCACCAGCACTGACGTCACGCTTGGCTCCACCTCCACCGGCACCAAGCTCTTCGCCGCAGCGTCCGGCGGCGCGGCCGTCACGGCGGTGACGATTCCCGCGAACTCCGCGTCGGCGTCGTTCTTCTACGGCGATACCAAAGCCGGGGCGCACACCCTCACGGCGAGCAGGACCGGGCTGACCGCAGGGGCCACAACCGTCATGGTGTCGGCGGCGGCCGCATCCAAGCTGGTCCTCGGGCCCGCCCAGATCGCTCCCCTCAAGAACACCATCATCAACCCGCCTGTCACGGTCAGCATCCAGGATTTCTTCGGGAACCTGACCAACAGCACGGCCACGGTTACGGTGTCGTCGCTGTGCAACCTGAGGGGCACCCTGAGCGTCTCCGCTGTGGCCGGCGTGGCGACCTTCTCCACCCTGTCGTTCAACGGCAACGGAGCCAACTGCACCCTTGACGCCGGCAGCACGGGGCTCCCGACGGTATCGAGCAACACCTTCAGCTACGGGTAATGCGGCTCGAGGCTAAAGCCATCTTGACGAAATATGTTCAGGAATGCTCCGTATGTGGCTCCTGATACGAGTGGTACCGGGAGGGAATACAGGTAGCGGATACTCGCGATCCGCGACGGCCGCGGCTCCTACTGTGGAACCATCGCAACCGGCCGGAGATGGGCTGCTAAATGGCCCAGGCGGCTTCATCTTCGGCCGGCCGAACCGCTAGGACCCGCCCTTCGGGCTCGCAGGAGCTGAGCACCCTGCCCGCCCGAAGGCCGGGTCCTTTTGTTTGGCAGCGGGGAACTACGGCGTTCTGTTATGCCGTCACTTCCGTCACAACCCCGCTCAATTCTTGAAGGATTCTTGACGGTTCCTTAACTGCCGCTTGAGTGTGCTGTCCGACTGGACCGCCTCAGGCGTCGGAGACACCATCACCGCCGCCGTGGCAGGCACCAACGGGACCGCCTGGACCGCCGTCAGCAACTGCTCCAAGGACGACTTCGAAGTCGGCACCCCGTCCTTCACCGCCACGGAAATCCCCACCAACGGCAGCATCACCGGCACCGTCACCCTCCGGATGATCGACCGTTACGGCGTCAACCAGGACGGCTGCAAGGGCGCCACCGTACCCCTGCACTTCGCCGCCAGCTGAAGGGGTAACGGCCTAGCATTCCTCCTGCACACGGTCACGTTCATTCCCCAATGGTGAACGGAGCCAACGAAACAGCTCCTGTCGGAAGCATGGCTTCCGGCAGGAGCTGTTTTTGTTTTAGAGCGTGGAATAGTTAGCCCCGAAAAAGGGCGGCAGCCACCACGGCGGCGGTAAGCACCAGGAGAATGGCAAGCAGCACGTAGCCCCGCCATTTGGGGCCGGAGCGGTGCGGGTTAATGTCTACGTACGGCATTACGGGCGGACCTTCACGGGAACGGGCTTCGTTGCGGCGCCGCGCCTCACGCGCAGCATCAGATACAAAGCGGTGAACGGAATGACAAGGGTTCCCATCAGAACGCACAGCGCAAAAACGTAATCATTCAAAGCCATGGAATTACCTCCAGGATGCGTCAGTGCAGTCAGGGTCGGCCCCTGCGTGAAGCCTCTTCAAGCGAACGGCCGGCAACGAAGTGTGGGATTCCCCATAGCGGATCGTTCATCACCATAATGTCCGGATATCAAATCTGTCCAATTCCGGTAAAGCACTCGACAAATCTTGTCAACCGGATGCCGGTTTATCGCATGTCATTCCGCACTCAGCGTCCCAGCGCCAGAACCACCACGACGGCGGTTGCGGCGGCCAGCACCGCCAGGCCCGCGTAGGCGAGCGGCCGGATCCGCCGCCTCCGCAGCTCGCGGCGAGAATCCCGTGAAGTCAGCCCGCTCTCATATTTCCCCATGCCGCCGATGGTAACGGCACAATGTTTCCGGGAAACCAAGTCAAGCGGTTTGTGACAGTGGGGCTAGTGCTGCCACCCGTTGGCATCCTGGACGGGCACAGTGAAGTTGGGCCGCGTTTCCGGCGGCATGTTCTGCTGGTCCAGCCAGGATCGGACGGGGTATGGATCATCAGCAATGATGTTCCTCGCCACGAAGCGGCGGAACGCTTCCTTAATGTCCTTCATCATGCACTTACGCTATGGCTCAGTAACTCTTCTAGACAGAGTGGTCTGTACTCGTCTTTTACGCACTCCACCACTCGTTTCCGGGCAAATGACGTACTCGTTTTGGAGTGCCCGCGCGGCTTTCCGTTAGCGGTCATTCCGGTCTGCGTAAAAGGGGCCGAAATGCCCCTGTCTTTATCTTTCGGGAACGTCTAGCGCACATTTTGGCTGGAGGAGCATACTTATACCGCCGCTCAAATCGATGGATGTTTTCCTGCGTTCGGGCGGCTCATTCACCGGCAGTGCCCATCGGGCCGGCCGGCATCCTGGCGAAGCCGGGGCATCTTCGTCCCACGCTTCGCGTCCCTTACCGAAAGTACAAATCTCGGGTCTCAGAGGGTTGGAAAGAAAATGATGTCTCGCACCAAAACAGGAATGATCTCCATGGTCGCCGCTGCCGTTCTGGCAGTCGGCCTTGCCCCTGGGGCCGCGGTCGCCCACGGGGGCTCGGGCGGAGGCTCAGGGCACCACGACTCGGACAAGAGTGACGACTGGCGCAAGAATTCAGAGCAGCGCAAGCTGGTGCGGACGCTGCGGCACGTCACCGACGACTACCGGTGGCTGGACAACGCAATCGCGGATGGCTACGAGAAGGCCAGCGAGTGCGTGGAGAAGGCAGACGGCAGCGGGGCCATGGGTTTCCATTACCTGAAGAAGGACCTGCTGGATGACAAAACCCAGGCACGCAAGCCGGAAGTGCTCGTCTACATGCCCAACGAACGCGGACGCTACAAGCTGGTGGCCATCGAGTACATGTCAACGGCCACGGAGCGGCCGGAGATCGCAGGCCTGAAATTCGAGGACGGACCGTTCCCGGGCACGTTTGCCCTGCACGCCTGGGTATGGAAGGACAATCCGGACGGCATGTTCGCGGCCTACAACCCCGACCACAGCTGCCCTAAGTAGCGGCCCTGACGCACCAGCGTCGAAAGGTCACAGGTGACGGTTGGCAGCACGCCCGGCCGGGTGCTGCCAACCCGTCAACACCTGCAGGCCTTAGGACTTCGCGGTAAGCAGGGCCTTCTGCAGCAGGGGAACCAGTTTGGAGTTCCTGCCCCAGACGGGATCAAAGATCTGCAGTTCCCAGCACTCGGCCAGCGATTTGGCGAGTGTTTCGTTAATCCAGTCCGTGTAGGTCTCGTGGGCGTAGGAGGGCCCACCGGAGCTTCCCAGCCACGTGAATTCCCTGGACCCCTCCAGGGTTACACAGATCTGACCGCTGCCTGATTCGCCGGGAGGGAACACCAGCACCACCAGGTCAGTTTCAACCAGAACAGCCGAAATGATCGCCGCCGACTGTTCGGTGCAGCGGCCGCTTACAAAGGCGCGCTGCCCGCTGCCGCCCGACACGAGCATCCCGGGCTGGGAATCATCCGTAAGGAAGCCGAGCCGGTTGATCGCGGCCAGGGCCTCACTCATGGGGCCGTTCTCGCCTGCGTATTGCGGCGCCGTGTAACCGGGCACGTAGCTGAGGGAACCCTCGAGCCAGCGTGCTGTCAGTTCACAGGCGCCTTCGAGCGTGGTGCAGTTCCGCCACGCATCTTCGTCAGGGACACCTTCGAACATGGACTGTCTCCTTACGTTCCCCATTGTCACAAGCCGAATGTATCACTGCTCACACCTGTTGCAACCAGTCACTCTCGTAACAAGCATGTGAACCGGCGGAGCCCTCGGCACTGACTAGCGGTCTTCCCGGTGACTAGTCCGTCGCTGCGTAGCGGTACATGAACGCGGCCATCTGGTCCCGGAGGATGGACGCGCCGGGCCGGAAGGACCGTGTGGTGGCGGATTCCGCCCAGCCGTTGCTGATGCCCATTTTGGCCAGCCAAGAAATTTCCTTGTAGAAACCGTGGTCGGTGGGAATGTCCACAAACCGCGATTGGGCTTCCGGCACGTAGTCGGGGGACCCTGCATGGCGGTAGATGAAGGCTGCCATCTGGTCGCGGTTGACCGTTGCACCGGGCCGGAAGGTCCTGGTGCCGTCCTCTTCCTTCCAGCCCGTGCTGATGTGCTTCGCCGCCAGCCAGGAGATCTCCCGGTAGAAGGCATGGTTGGTGGGGATGTCGGCGAACGGCGAGACGGCAGGCGGGACAAAGTCCGGGTTGCCGGCCAGCCGGTACAGGAAGGCGGCCATCTGATCGCGGTTCACCGGCTCGGCGGAACGGAACGTCCGTTTACCGTCCGGTTCGGCCCACCCCTGGGTAATCTCCTCGGTTGCCAGCCAGTTGATCTCCAGGGCAAAAGCCGATCCGTCGGTAATGTCGCGGAAGAAGGAGGAGTCGAACACGAATTCCCAGCCCGGGGGGCCGCCCGCCAGCGCGTACCCCTGCATGGGCTTGGCAGAGACGAGCACATAGCCCACCCCCGGGTAGGTCCCGGCCGGCACCACCTTGCCGCCAATCATGTACTCCACCCCCGCCGTCGTGGGCACCGTGTACGTGTCGTTGGCCGAGCCGATCCTGTCGGTGAACTGCACCGGGGCCGGGACCACCCCGGTGGAAATGGTTTTTGCAGCACTGGTCCGTTGAACCGTGATGTAGCCGTCCTTGGTGCCGGTGACGCGGACCGTCAGGATCGTGCCTTTGTCCTCCTCGGCCGGCGTGTACGTGGACGCGGTGGCTCCGGGAATGACGGCGCCGGCCCGGTACCACTGGAAGGACAGCGTGACAGGTGCCGGCTGCCAGGTCCCCGTGTATGCGGTCACGGTGCCGCCGACAATGCCCAGCCCAGTGATGAAGGGATCGTACGGCGGGACCACCGTTGCAGCCTCCACGGGTGCCGTCGGCTCCGAGGTGACGGACACGCTCTGGCCAAAGAAGCGGCTGCCGGTGGCGGTGACCGTCAGTGTTGTCCCGACGTCGGCCGGTTGCGGCAGGTAGGTGGTTGCCTGCGCTCCCTGGATGGGGGCGCCGTTGCGGTTCCACTGGTAGGAAAAGGTGACGTCGCTGGGCGTCCAGTTGATGGCGTAGGCGGAGAGGTCCTGCCCGACGGCGGCCTTGCCGCCGATGATGGGCGGGACTCCCTTGATCTCACGGTCGGGCTGGAAATTGAGTGCTGCCGTCCCCTGCAGGAGGCCGCTGCCGCACGTCTTGGTGACACACGCCGACCCGTTCGTGGATGTCACTTTGAGCCGTGCTTCCACGTTGTCCGGGGTTGCCAGGTCCCCCAGCCGGGACATCAGGAGGGCGGCGAGTCCTGACGCGTGCGGGGCGGCCATGGAGGTGCCGCTGGAGTAGGCGTAGGTTCCGGCGCCGGGACCCTGCGTGCCTTGGTTGAAGGCCACCAGGATTCCGTCCGAGGACGCCTGGCTCACGTCCCCGCCCGGGGCCGCGACATCGACGGCCGGTCCGTAGTTGGAGTACGGTGCCAGATTGCCTGTGCGGGTGAGGGCGGCGACAGAGATGACGTTCTGACAGTTGGACGGACTCGTCTCCGCAGCCGGCCGGTTTTCGTTGCCGGCCGCGGCGATCACTGCCGCCCCGGATTCGTACGCGAAGTTGACGGCACTTTGGAAGGTTGCCGGGCAGGGCACGTCACCGCCGAGGCTCAGGTTGATGACGCGGGCGGGGTTGGGGTTCACCGGCAGTCCGGCGACAGGCCCGCCGGCGGCCCAGATGATGCCGTCCGCGATGTCGGACATGTAGCCACCGCAGGGCCCGAGGGCGCGGACCGGCAGGATCTTCGCCTCGGGTGCAACTCCGGTGATGCCGCTGGAGTTATTGGCTGCGGCTGCGATGATGCCTGCCACCTGGGTGCCGTGCCAGGAGGAAGGGCTGGCGGGGGCGCCGTCACCGCACATGCCGGCCGTGGTCCAGTCGCCTTCGTCGCGCGGGTTGGCGTCGCGTCCGCCGGAGTCCCTGGAGTCGGCGGGATCGGACATCATGTCGTAGCCGGCGAGGACGCTGGCATTCAGTTCCGGGTGGCTGGTGATCCCGGTGTCCACCACGGCCACCACCGCGCCGGCGCCCCTGTTGAGTGACCACGCACCGGGCATGTTCATCGAGCCGGCCCAGCCGCCGGACAACAGTCCCCACTGCAGCGGGTAGTAGGGGTCGTTCGGCTCGGCTGTCGGGTACATCCGGATGTCCGGTTCGGCGTGCTCGACGGCGGGATCCCCCCTGAGCGCCGCCAGCGCCTTTTCGGTTTCAACGGCATCCAGCCTCCGCTCGGCCCGCAGGACGCGGGCCCCTGAGGCTGTCCCGCGGATGTCGGTCACCAGGACACCCACGTTCCGGGCCACTTTGCCGAGGGACTCTGTCCGAAGGGCCGGGCCGGCGGGCGCGGTGTCCTTGAACTTCACGATGAACTGATCGGTGGTGCTGGTTTGGCTGACGGCCGGAACGGCGGGTGCAACCGGAAGCACCGGTGCGTCGTCGGCGGCAGCCGGGAGTGAAACCACGGAGCCGCAGACCAGTGCCAGAACACCGGGAATCAACAAGCGGGCGGACAGACGGGTGCGCAGGGCGTGAGACATCGCGAGATCCTAGGGCCAGGCGTCGACCCCCCAGGAGCCGGATCGCGGAAAATAGAGACCGCGGAATCCGCGTCAAGCATGAGTGTAACAACGACTTTAGAAATTGCCAGCCCCCTGGAGCCTCTGCCTAAAGGCGTCGGATGGCAATGCCCGGCGAGACCCTATGTGCTTACGATTCGAAGCGAAGGCGGCTCGATGGGAGAGTCTCAGTCATTCCACCCATAAAAGGGCGGCCGAAGATCGGATTGGCCATTCGCCTTGCCCTTGCTTGGGAGTAGTGCCCCAGCCGCAGCCTTAAGGCCAATTGCAGGAAGCAGCACCGCCGCGGCAACGACTGACAGGACGGTCCAACCCAGATCCTCCGGGCTCAATCCGGCCGGCCGCTCCGGGCGTGAGTTCCGCCGACCTCCGTCATGCATCAGTGTGATCATGGCCCAAGGCTACGTAGTCCACACCTCTCTGCACCTCAGTAGCCAGTACCTGTCTTTAGCCTCGCCCGCCACTTGCTTGTCCAGATCAGCGGCACAAAGGCGAAGCCTTGGCGCAAGTCGATTGGCCGCTCTTACATGAGCTTCGGCACCAGCTCCTAGCTCCGCAGCTGTTACTTCGAGGCCCGCAGCAGGCGGCAACCCCGAACCCGCGGGTTACATGTGGCGCCATCATGGCCGTACTCAACGCAACCAGGGCAGCTTCTGCGTAGATGTCTACCTAATCGATGCGCTGTCCATAGGGATCAGCGTGCGGATATGGCTGACGTCCACCCGTGTCGCGTGCCGTCGCTCGCCGCGCCGATGCTGTGGAACTGAAGCACCGGGCCGTCGCTATGGTTATCAGGATCACTCCACATTCGTCACTTTAGTCACATTGTGCACACGGGACACTTCATTCCTCTGAGTAGCAATCTGCCTCACCTAAGTAACGACAGCACAAAAAGACACGTAACCCTCACGGTGTTTTGAGCCGGTCGGAGGAAATAGCTTCTAGCCATGGTTATAGAAATTGGCGAAGAAGATCAGCCGGTGTCTCCTACGGATACCGGCGTAAGGCGCCGTGGGCTTCTCAGCTTCGGAACGCTGATGGCTGTATTCACCGGTGCTTCCGCCGTTGCAGCTCTTGGTGCCAGTAGCGCCCAAGCCGCCCCTGCCGCCCCCGGCGACAAATACGTTCCCATCGCGGAAAAGGGCTCCCCTTCGGGTGTGGCAGCTTTGGACAGCGGGGCGAAGATCCTGCCTTCGCAGCTTCCTGACCTATCAGCCACGATTCTTGCGGTTGGCAGAGGCACCTTCGCGAGTAAAGATTCCCTCTCATGGAACGTCAAGGACTTCGGTGCGAAGGGAGACTTCAGGACCATTTCAGATGCGAACATCACGACGAACCAACTTTCCAGCCCTACTTACAGCTTCACGGCACAAGACGTAGGGAAGCGGTTCACTGTCTACAATTCCGCCGAGGGGCGAGGCCTCAACATGAACCACATCAACGGCACGATCCTCAGCGTCTCGGGAGGAGTGGCGACGCTAAGCGCGTCCGCTGCGGCGCCCCGCGCTGGCGTCCGCGCAGACTGGGCGTCCGACGATCGCGCCGCCATCCAGTCGGCCATTGACGCTGCCATGGCAGATGACAACATGTCGAGCGACGGTATTGCCCGTGAGATTGTCTTCGATCCCTCTGTGTCTACGTGGTGGGTCGGTGCGCCCCTGATAATCGGCACTAACGTGGCCCCCGGTTCGCCGGTAACGCTGCGCGGCGGCGGCGCCACCGGCTCTGAGATTGGCGGTACGAGCCTCAAGAACCGTGGCCTCGTCGGTCAGACGATCATCCAGAAGGCGGACAGCAAAGCCGGCCATGACATCATCCAGCACTACGGAAACGGCTTGGCGTTGGAGAACCTCTGCCTGGATGGGCGAATGGCTGCCGGCTACTGCCTCAAGGTGGATTTCTCGTTCGAGCTCCGGCTCACTCGCTGCCGGTTCATCCGGAGCTACACCACGGCGCTGAAACTCCAGACGTGCAACAACGGGCAGGCTGACGACATCCACGTAAACTACGCAGGGCAGGGCAGGGCGTGGCCGGCAGTGAAGGTCACCTCCACGCGCAACGCTGACGCCTCTCTATCCCCGTCCAACACCTTCCACTGGAACAACATCCACATCGAATACAACTCAGGTGTGGACCTTGACATCGCCAGCGGAGCAACGGACGACGAATACGCTGAATACCACAAGTTCAACCAGCTCCACATCGAAGCGACCATCGCCAACTTCTACAACGTCTCCGGCGGCAGCGTGAAAGCCAAGAACGTCCCGAGCCTCGTCCTGGGCAATGTCCGCTCGGTGAACTTCGTTAACAGCATGCTATATGCCAAGGGCCAGCCGGCCGTAGAGATCAAGGCGCAGGCGGATATTGCTGGCGTGGAGTATGGCGTGAACTTTGTCGGTTGCGAGTTCCTCGGCGTCACCGGCGTGGACCGCTTGGTTGATGTCATCTCTCTGCGAAATGGCTCCGCAAGCTTCATTGGCTGCAAATTCAGCGGAGCGGATCAGAAGTTCGTCCTGATCGACGCGGCTTACGCCGGGACGTTCACGATGGCCGGGGCAGTCTTCGGTGAGAACATCGCCCCGGTACCCGCGGCAGGGCGTGTCGTGGACAACCGCGCCACCCTCAACCCCAACTACTTCGAGAATCTCATCACTGACCGCGACGCAGGGGTCACTGGCACTGGCCACTTCGTGGCGCGAACCCCAGCTACCAACCAACGTCCTACCATTGCCGGCGGCTCGGGACTCGGGACGGGAGCGGCCACGCCCACCATCTCCGGGTCAGACTCGGCGGGCCAAGTGTCATTCGCCACGGGCACGACGCCGACGGCGGACAACATCTACTTCGCAGTGACGTTCCGAAAGGCGTACGTCGGGGCGGCACGGGTGTTCTTGGCCCCGGCCAACAGCGCCACCGCCAAGCTCGGGCAGCCCTACATCGGCGCGAACGGGAGCGGCTGGGCAGTGTACTTTCCCACCGCACTGGCCGGTGGATTGACTGGGCTCCAGTACAACTACTTCGTGATCGGTTCGGCAACCTAGTATGCAGGACAAGCAAGACCGTCTTACTCCCGAACTGAGGCTTCGATCAGAACGTTCCGAGTTAAGGGCGAGGCGAACCCGTCAGACTTCCCGACCCGCGGAGCGAAACTGCGGACCGACAGTTGTTCGGATTCGGACACCGCACCCATCAAATTTTGTCCTAAGGCTGCGGTCTTGCTGTTCTCAACAACGCGGTAGCAGCCGTTTTGGGCTGTGTCACCACTTCGCACTGGACCCTTCTGGCAATGGCAGAGCACGGTGTGCCCTCGGTGACAGCTGGCCCTGAGCGAACAATGAGGCGAAGGTCGCATGGATGGAATTCCTAGTGGTGCGCGCGGGTCTCCTGCAGGCGCTTAATGAACCAGCGGGACTGCTCCGGCCCGTACGGCAGCACCGGGATCGCCTTGGTGGCGTCGCTGGGGGTGTCGCGGATGGACTGGGTGGCCTGGCGGACGGCCGTGGTCATGGTGTTGGCCATGGTCTTCACGAACTGGTCGCTGCACGGTTCGCCGTGCCCCGGGATCAGGAATTCGTAGCGGTGCCGGAGCGCGGAGATGTGCCGCAGGGCGTCCGCCCATTCCTCCGGGAATGAGTCCTCGAAGGACGGATGCGCGCCCTGCTCCACCAGGTCCCCGGCAAACAGGGTGGTGGAGGTTCCCACCAGCAGGTCGCCGTCGGTGTGGCCGCGGCCCAGATAGAAGAGTGTGACGGTCTGGCCGCCCAGGTCCACCAGCACCGGCTGGTCCTTCACGATCGCGTTGGGAACCACCAGTTCGGCGTCGGCGCCTTCGCCGGCGGCCATTTCGGGTTCCAGGGTGGCGACCATGCGGCGCTGCCGGTCCCCGTTGTCCTCAATCTCGCGCGCACAGTTCTCGTGCGCATAGAACTCCGTGACGCCGTCGTCCGCGAAGACGGCGTTGCCGAAGAAGTGGTCGTAGTGGGCGTGGCTGTTCACCACCACCAGCGGCAGCTGGGTCTTTTCACGCACGGCGGCCAGGATTTCCCGGCCCTGCCGCGGTCCCCCGCCGGTGTCGATCACCATGGCGCGTTCGGCGCCGACTATGAGTCCGGTGTTGAGCTTCGAGCCTTCGGTGGTCAGCACATGGTTACCCTGGCCGACCTCCATCCATCGCGACATTCTGTTCTCCGTATTCATGCGTTCCGGCGATCCTAGGCCTCGATTCTACCCACGCCCAGCTGGTGGAACCCTGAGGAAAGGCACGCGGCGGCGGAACAAAAGAGCGTTCATCGCCTTTGTCCGGCGCAGTCGAGTAACCTGTGCCGTACGCCAGTTGTCCCGAGGAGACGGAGGTGCCCGCATGGAATCCGGAACGTCCCTGAAGCGGATGGTGTTTTCAGCGACGCCGTCTTTGCAATCGCCCTGACACTGCTGGCCCTGGATCTGAAACTACCCGAGGGCATCGCGGCGGCGCAGCTGGACGGTGCACTGATTAACGCCCTTCCGGAGCTCTTCGCCTATGCGTTGTCGTTTGTGATCATCGCAAAGACGTGGCTTCTGCACCATTCGGATTTCGCCCTGATCCGCCGCTTCAATTCGACGCTGGCATGGATGAACCTTGCACTGCTGTTCTTCATCGCCATGCTCCCGGCTCCCACCTCCGTCCTCAGCGAATACGGGGATGACCCCACGCCCTGGCCCAGCATCCTGTACGCCGCCAACATCGGCGCGATCTACCTGCTGCTGGCGGGGATCTGGAGTTATGCCCGGCATACGAACCTAATGGATCCCGGCATGACAGCACATGTCCACCGGCGGATCTTCACCGTCCGCATGGCCGTGCCGGTGGTCTTCCTGCTCAGCATCCCGGCCGCGTTTGCCCTGAACGCGTACACGCCGCTGCTGTGGCTGCTGCTCCTGCCGGCGTCCTGGCTGTCACGCTGGATGTCCACCCGGTCCGAGCAAGGGTCGACGGCCGCAAAATCTTCGCCGTAATTCAGGCCCCTTGCAGGCTGGACTGCGACCTCGACGCTTGTCCTTTAGGTTGTCAGCTCGGTATGGGGCTCGACGGGCCGTCCTCCGTAAGGAGTGGGCTGTGAAGGAGTTGAACCTTCATGCCACCAGGGTTCGGGGGGAAACCTGATATGTAACCGTGCAGCCCGTAGGCTAAGGAATACGTCACGGACCCAACCTTGGGAATTCCTTGGGTCGTCAGCGGTCCGGGAGGCGAACAACTCCCCCAACCGGACCACCGTGCCACGACAGCGAATCGGTTCCTAGGGCACTACTGCCCCGTGGGTATCACGCACGTGATCAACCCCATCCGCAAAGTGGAGCCTTCATGCGCAATAACTGTTCGTCCTCAAACCCGCTGTAGGTCAAGCGCCCCGCCGCGAGCGGTCGCTGCTTCGCCGTACACCTGCGAGTGTTTAGCCCTTGCGCCCCAATTCGTCTTCTGACCTGCCAGCCACGCAATGACTGTCGGCTGCGATCCCGGCCAGCAGTTGCCTGAGGGTCCGCTCGTAGTGCTCTTCGCTTCCGTACCGGCTCATCGGGCCAGCCGCCGCGACGGTGAGCGGAAACTCCGGCGGCGCCGGCGGCAGCTGCACCGGTCCGCCACCGCTAGGGGCTTCGGCCGCCTCGCGCGCCAGGACGAAGGAGGACCAGCCGTAGTTCAGCGCCACGATTCCGCTGAAGGCGGCGACGGCGGCGTCCCCCGTGATGCCCGCGCGCTCGAGGATTCGCAGCGCGGCTTCGCCGATAGGCAGGGCGTTGGCTCCCGGGTACGGATGTCCGATCAGCGGGGTGATGGCCCACGGGTGCTCACGCAGCAACCGGCGGTGATTCCGCGCGAACGCCGCAAGGTCGGCCCCCCAGTCAGCGGTTTCCGGTGGTGGGATGAACCGCCCCAGGACCCGGTTGAGCAGGGCGTCCACCAGCTCGTCCTTCGTGGCGAAGTAGCGGTAGAGGGACATGGGAGCGGCCTCCAGCGCCACCGCGACGGCCCGGACGGTCAGCGCCTCGAACCCGGTTGCCGCCACCTGCTCCGCGGCATCAAGGATGGCGTCCATGGTCAGCGAGTTCCGGGCGCGGCGGCTGCGGGGTTCGGCCGAGGTTTTCGAAGGCATGGCACCGGCTTTCGGTCGGAAACTGTTGTCCTGAGACTCTTGCGTACAGTGTACGTTATACCGTAGCGTACTTAGTACACAACCATCTCAACAAGGAGATCCTCCAATGTCATTCCTCCGCTGGGCACCAACATTCCTCGGCTTCCCGGTGGGAGGCTGGCTGGCTTTTCAAGTAGCCGGCTCAGTCACCGGCCCGATCACGGCCGCACTGGCAGGTGTCGTCGCCGGAGCCGTGATCGGCGCCACACAATGGCTGGCGCTGGGACGTGCAGCCGGGTGGCACTGGCCCGCGGCCACCGTGCTGGGGGTGGGTGCCGGAAGCGCCCTCGCGGCGGTCGCCACCGGGGCGGGAACCACGACGCCGGCACTCGTCGTGTCGGGGCTGGTCACCGGCGCGGTGGTCGGCGCAGCCCAGGGGGTTGCGCTACGTAGAGGCCTGCGCGTGACGGCGCTGTGGGCTGCAACTGTCAGCATGAGCTGGGCCCTCGGCTGGCTGGTCACCGCGAATGTGATCGTCGACGCCGACAACGGCTACGTCGCGTTCGGCTCCAGCGGCGCACTGGTTGCCACGGCTGTTACCGGACTGGTGCTGCGACGCGTCCTCGGCCCCGCTGTTCATCGTCGGGCTGAGAGAACTCCCTCCCCCGCGACTGCTGCCGCGTCCGTGAAGCACGTCCTGTGAACGCCACAGTCACAGCGGCCGTCCTGCTGATCCTGCTACCGCTTGCCTTCAACGCGGCCTTCGCAGCACTGGCGGCGAAGTTCGACTATCCGGACATCCTCCGGCGTCCCACCGGTGAAGTCCTGGAACGGTTCCGGCAGGGCGGCTCGGCGCTCATCTTGCTTTGGTGGGCGTTCGCCATGACGGCCGTGCTATTGGCGCCGCTGGCGGTGCTCCTGGCAGGTGTCCTGCACAGCGCCGATCCCCTGCTGCTCAGCCTCGGATCAACCGTCGGCGTGCTGGCTGCGCTGGTCCAGTTCCTCGGGCTGGTCCGCTGGCCGTTCCTTGTGCCGTACCTTGCCCGCGCGGCGGGAGAGCCGGGCGCCTCCGAGGCGCGGAAGGAGGCCCTGGATGTCGTCTTCCAAGCGTTCAACAGGTATCTGGGCGTGGCGGTGGGCGAGCATCTCGGTTATCTCTTCACCGGCGCCTGGAGCATCCTGGTCGGGGCTGCGATCATGCAGAGTGACACCGTGCCGGCATGGCTGGGATTGGTGGGAATTGTGGTGGGTGCCGTGCTGGCACTCTGCTCGCTGGAGTTCGTTGGGCCGTTCGAGCGCGACGGCTGGAAGGTGGCGGCCGCGCTGACGCCTGTCACCTACATCGCTTGGTCGCTGTGGCTTGTGGCGACGGGCGTGGCAATGCTGCTGTGACAGTGCACACGTTTCGTTCCACAGCGGTAACCCCCGAGAAACCCTTACCTGCTTATGATCTGGCTATGGCTACCAAACAGCAGAAGACTTCTGCGCCCCGTGCGGCGCCACGACGAACCACGTCACCTCGTATGGATCCCCTGATGGCGGCTCCGGCACTTCAGTAATCAGCGTCAGATGCGCGGACCACTCCGAATTGGGTTAAGCGGAGTCCTTTGCGAGTTCGGCGAAAGCGCTTGGTATCACCCCGGAGAACATTCCGGGGCACTCCCTATCATCTGGGTTAATTGTCCATGCAGCGCTGCGTGCGGCGCGGCGAGGTCCAAGCCGAGCAGAACGTCAGCGCCAACGTCACTGCTGTGCCCGCGGGAAGCCACATCTAACTGTTGGCCCATTGGCAGGCGCCTGCACCATCCAACCGGCACCGTCTTGGGCCGTGACGGACTCCTGTGCGAACTGCTCGCTTGAGGCTAGGTGACACAACGCGGGCGTCAGCCGGGCAAGGTACGGCGATCTCTACATAGTCCGGCATCACGACATCCCAGTTTGAAGACTTCGTGTGAGGAAACCTGTCTGAGGCGCAATCAGGCCGGATTCGCGGCCAAGAAACTCGGCTTCGCAACTTTCGCACCACGAAGCACTGGCCGCCGTCGCGCCACACTACCCGCATTTGACGGTGGGGGCGCGCCGTGCCACCACTGGCTGCCGGACTCCATGACCCTCTGTAGGTTCCGCGGCTCGATGCAAGAGACAGAAACGACAAACCTACTCGCTAGGCTCAGCCACGTAGTGAGACGCGGACGGCCGCATTGTCCAAGTCCTGACCTGCCCGCTTCTCGTACGCGCTCACTATAAGTCTATGAGCGGGCTTCTCCACGAGCCGGTAGAGGATCGACCCGGCTACAACGGCAAGGACGAGGTAGAGCGCAGCTACTCCTGCGCGAACTGGCAAGGATCCATCATCAAAACGTTCCACGGGCAGTAGGCGTACAAGGATCATCAAGGCCGGGACGTGCGCGAGGTAGAGGCTGAAGGAGATGAGCCCGCCAGTATTCATAGTTTTTGACCCGAGTGCACGGACAGGGCGACCGGAGCCCGTAGCCAACAAGAGGATGACGAGCGCTGAGAGTAGCAAGGCGACAGAGGCTCGTATGCCGCCAATTGGAATCAACGCGGGGACAATCAATAGCGCAATGAGTGCCAGTGCACCTAGCCAGCCAGCGAGCTGGCCGTGCGGGAATTTCTTGGATGCCAGGTAGACGAGGCATCCCAGGCTAAAGGCGAGGAGGATGCGGGCCGCAGGGACGGGCATGTGGGATGACGGATAAATCCACGTCGCCACGCCCTCCAGTATTACGATAAGCCCCGCAGCAAAGAACAGGGTGGACGGTCTCTTGGACGATAGCCAGACGGCCCCCAGGGCTATCGCGGGGTATAGGGCGTAGGCTAGCCACTCCGCGCTCAACGACCACGCCGGTATGTTCCAGCCTTGGGAGTCACCGACCCAAGACCGAAGTAGGAACAGGTCCATGAAGAATCCTGAAACACTGTAGCTATCCGGGTCGCTTACCTTTGTGCCGATTGCACTCGACCCGATGACCAGGGCAGCCAAGGCTAACAATACGGTCAGATGCGCTGGGTAGATGCGGGCAAGCCGCTTCACCAAGAAGCTCCCGTAACCGCGCCACGTTGGGCGGGTGAACCGGCCTAGGTACTGATAGCAAATAATGAACCCGCTCAGCACGAAGAACAGGTCGACAGCCAGATAACCAGCGCCCGTAAGCGTGGAGAGGAACTTCAGTTCCGGGAGAAGCCCGTAAATCTGGGGCTGATAATGATAAGCAACCACCCACAGAGCCGCGATAATGCGGACGCCATTCAGATGTCGGAGTACATATTTCCTTGGCTCGCCTTTTGCCTCAGCTAGGGCTGCGGGCGCGAGTGAATCCGACATGTTCCCCCCAATAGTCATGACCCGATTCTAGGCCATTCAAATGCCTCCCAGGCGTGGAGAAGCAGTTCAACTGACGCTCGCGCACCTGCGGCATTCTCCACGGTCAGTACAAACGGTCCCTGGTTGCCCTCACCCAAAGAGATGCAGATAGGTCGGGATCCGTCCGGCCGCTGGAACACCGCCGCATGGCTGCGCCATCACGGGACATCGATAATATCTGCGATCAACTCGCTCAAAGCCCCTTCAATCTTTGTGGCATACGGCAATGTGATGTGCGTGAGGTCACGCTTGGTCGCCGTGGTATCCACGAATGCTGGGCACAGTCCTTGGGCGCAAAACAGCGGACTTGTATCAACGTACGACCCGGCAACTTCCTTTGCTACTGCCGCCTCGGCCGCGGAAACGTTCTGCCACACGGTCGTCTTCGAACTGGCGCATTTCGCTGGCGTAGACGTTGGAGTGTAGCAATCTCGGATGTCTTTGTCCGCCGGTGGTGCGCTCATGATTACTTTTGCCGTACCTGCGGGCATGGTCTTCAACGCTGTGCTGAGTCCTGAACTCCAACTACCTAGACTCAAAGCTGTTGCCGAACCAGCCGCATTGGGAAGAATCGACGTATTGGCGACGAGAACTGCATCGGGTTGAGTTGTTGCGACGTGGTCTTTAACTTCCTTAATCCGCGACGCGCACTCGGCCTTCTTAGCATCGCTGTCGAAGCTCTTTTCCGCATCGTTGAATGGGCACCCGAACATCGCGGCGACAGTGAGTTTCCAACCTCGGGCTTCGGCTACCGGGATGAGGCTTCCGGCCCACTTCATGGCCACTGAGTCTCCGACCAGCACCACAGATTTCGCCCCATCCACGGCACCAAACGTACACTCATCGATACCGCCCCAGTCCTTGGTGCCGCAACCGGAAACACCGGGAGGGTAAGGGTCGCTCGAAATCGCTTCGTCCATGCTTGGAGACAATTCCGGCCAGGTTTCGGCAGCGAGAGCCAGCTTGATGGAAGCCTGCAGGGCTTCCGTCTCTGGGCCGTAGGCGACCGCAGCCGTAGGCGTGGGCTCGATTGCTTGTTTGGGTGTACTTGACGTGTTTGCCAATGCCAGGGCAGAAACAGGGGCCTCTCTAGGCATTACGGCCACCCCACTCGTCACGATAGTCACTACGGCCAAGAGTGCAAGGGCCGTGCGTTTGTAGCCTTCACTGAACGTTATTTCTTTCACCCAGTGTTTCTTGCCGCTCAGCCAGCCTGAGCGACGAATGGAGTCTTCCCATAGGTGGTAAGCAAACACTGATGTGAGAAGTATCGTGGCCGAGACGACCACATAAAACAACGGCCCGGTGCCCGGTATTAACACTGCCCCCAAGATGATTACAGGGAAATGCCAAAGATACAGCGAGTAGGAAATGTCGCCAATATAGCCACTCACCCGGTTCGTGAAAATCCATAGTGATTTGTGCGGAGAGTGACCGGTGTTAGCAGCTATGAGCACCGCAGCCGAGAGCGTCGGCAGAAGTGCGGCAGGTGCAGGGAAGGCGGTGGACTCACTGATCACGAAGAGCGAAGCGAACAGCCCCACTGTGCCGGCCCAAGCCAGCCACGGGCGGATGGAGTTCGGCATCTTGTGCATTAGAGGAATCGCGACTGCGAGGCCCGCCCCGATCCCCAGCTCCCAGCCACGCGACATGGTCGAGAAATAAGCAACTCCAGCATTTGTCTGCGTTTCCCAAATAGCCCAAGCCAGCGACGCACTCGTGACCACGCCTATGGCTACGCCAGCCACAATGTGCCGCGCCCTGTAAGAAGATTTTCGGTCTCCTCGCAGGAAGACCATGAACCCAATTAGGAGGATCCAGGGCCAGACAAAATAGAACTGCTCTTCTACCGCGAGGGACCAGAAGTGCTGGAGTGGCGATACTGGGCCATCAGCCTGGAAATAGTCCGTCCCAGTCGATGCGAACCTCCAGTTGGCTCCGAAGAACAGCGCCCAGAATCCGTCCCATGCGGTTGACTGGAATCTCGAACTGTTGAAAGCGATTGCCGAGATTGAGACTGTCGCCACCACCACGAGAACGGCTGCGGGAAGTATTCGCTTAGCGCGTTTCTTGTAGAAGGACACGAAGGAGATGTGGCCGGTCTTGTCGTACTCGCGCATCAAGTGCCCGGTGATCAGAAATCCGGAGATGACAAAGAATACGTCGACTCCAATGAACCCTCCGTTTGGCCAATGAACCAGATGGTCGAGGATCACGACGATGACAGCAAAAGCACGCAGACCTTGTATGTCGGGACGGAAAGCCTTAGGCGCCGCCGATGGTCGTTTCCGGCCACCTCGAGCAGACCTATTTCTCGCAGACTTCTGCCAAAGTGTTGTTGCCAAGAGTTCCCCCAGTTACGACCGAACGGTTCGCTTCATCCTACAGGCGCGGCGCTCACCCATTCTTCCGTGACGCCGCAGAAGACTGCATTCGTGGAGCGTTGACCGGCTGCCCGCACGAATCCCTCAAGGAAGTATGCCTCCAACATTCGTCCGAACATCAATTGCGTGTCGCCTCGTGTGCCGCAAGACGGTTTGACAGCTGACGCAGGGTACCCGCACAACGTCCGGCTAAGGTCTGGGCTGCCCATGTGGTCTGGCCTCACCGGCCAACGTTGGTCAAGTACAGCTCGAGGCTGACTCCAAGGTTCGACGCTGAACTCGCGCAAACAAAAAGGGAGAAGTGTCTCGCCCAAGAGAGAATTCACGATCGTCGCGGCTGAGAGTAACAACCCTCAGGGCCGGCGCTAGACAAGGGCTGCTACATTGTCGACGCCCTGCCTGCCGCGTGCCCTTCGCCGTCTCTCGGGACGGTCAGTCAGACATAGCTAAAGTTGGTCCGAGCGCGGGTTAAGGTGCTCGGCCCTTCCAAGGAGGACGTTTCCTCGGTTTTGGGGTCAGAGAACGCCAGCCCAACAAACAGCCCAAATAGGGCCATTCCCGACGGCCAGGACAAGACATCAAAGCTCAGGAAGAAGAAGACCACGGACAGCAGCCCGAGCCGTGCTGTCCGCCCAATCTTTCTGAAAGCAACAATGACGAGCACTACCAAAACCGCGAGTCCCGAAAGGCCGCCTTCAACTAGTGTCATGACGAACTGGTTGTCTACAGCGAAGAAGTTGCCAACCTGCAACAGGCCTTCACGGTAGAGCTGATAAGCCGAAAAGTACCCGTTGCCAAACACAGTGTTGACGAAGTCCTGCCCTTCTAGCAATCCGGGAATCGCGTCGACCGCTCCTGTGCGATGGCTCAACGAGTCAGAGGCGGCAAACCTCTGAAAGGCCGCGGACTCTAGGAAGCCAGCTGCAACGGCGACCACGGCGCCAAGGATAAGCAAGTAACCGCCAACCACGATGGCTTTCCACCTCTTCCGCCCGATGCCCAATAAGATCAGGACAACCGCAACGGCCATCGCTGAGCGGCTGCCTGCGGCGAAGCATCCAGCGAACAGCAGCGCAGCCGTCAGCACGCGCATCAGAGCAGATGCTGGCCCTACTCCCCGCACCACCAAGGCCAGCCCCACCAGCAACAGTAGGGCGAGCGGCAGAGGGTGCCCCAAAGTTCCCTGGGACCGGATTAGTGCCATGTCGATCTGGTTGTACATAAGGTTCGGATCGCCTGTTTTCGTCACACTGGCGTAGCCCCAGAGCGGACTTGTCCTGGCGATCAACTCGAATAGAGAGTAGGCAGCCTCAGCGGCGGCTACCGCAACCAGGAACTTGAGCACTTGTCGTCGCTCAATGGCGTTCATGAACGCGAATGTTATGGCTGGTGCTAGACCTGCAACCACCGCTCCGAATAGCAGGTTCCATGATGCTGGCTCCAGCGATCGTGGTGTCGCCAAGCCCACGAGTGCGAAGTAGGCGGCAAATAGCCAAAGACCCTTGGGCCGGTAATCGAGGGATGCACGGCGCCTGGCTATCGTGCCGACGGTTAGGGCGCCCACCGCACCCAGAACCGCGTACTTGAGATTCCCGTAAGAGGAGATGTTCTGTACCGGCACCAAGACCAGCAACGAAATGACCGCTGCCCCGGCGAACAATGCCACTTTGTCACCCGGCACTACGAAGAAGAGCAGCGTGATCACGATGACGCCAAGAGCTGCCAGCGCCATCATTGGCTGTGTCACTGCCACAAGCCCCAAGAGCGCCGCTACCGCGAAGGCGGCGGCATAGAACCAGCGACTCAACTCCTGCGCTCATTTCGCCGATAGACAACATCAGCAACCGTGCTAAGCACGGTACCAATCAGCGCCGAGACAACGGCGAGATACGGCCTGGAGAAATAAATGACACGGGAGCAGAACAACGCCCCGGCAAGTATTCCCCCCAGCGGTGTCGGCGAGGCCAACGTAGTTCCCCCATTTTCCATTCCCCAATCATAAGCGTTAGCCTCGATCAGAAGGCGCCGCGAATTTCGGTGCCGATGAGTGGCGCCAGTCGGTCGGCGGCACGTCGGAGGCTGAACGCTGGCTTCGCGATGTGGCTGCGCGCTAACCGTACGGTCATGGGCCTGCCGGTTATTGATGGCATGTATTTGGGTATCGGAAAGGGCGGGAGCCTACCTCAAGTGCATCACTTGGTCAGAAGGTCTCAATTCCGCGGCAATCCCCCAAGCGGCGGCCCGCCTCATGTTGGGCACACCGAGAGGCGGGCCGCCGAGCTATATAGTAAGGCGGCTTACGTAACCAAGGTGCCGCACGACAATATATGAACCCGCATGACAAGTGGTGTGCCTTCCACGTTCTGGCAATATTCTGCGCAACGTCGCCCGCGGCAGAAAACCGCGAGCGGGTTTGAATTTGCCCTCACTCCTCAATCGGCAATGAGCAAATCGGGTCCTAAAAGTCAGCAAACACTGAACCCGGGTTCTCGATCGCGTCTGCCACATAGCGAAGGAATCCACCAGCCGTTCCCCCATCGCATACGCGATGGTCGAAGGTCAGGGTCAGCTCCGTGACCTTGCGGACCGCCAGCCCACCGTTGACCACCCACGGCCTGTCGATGATCCGCCCCAGACCAAGGATCCCCACTTCGGGGTGGTTGATGATCGCTGCCGAGCCGTCCACTCCAAAAACGCCGTAGTTGTTCAGTGTGAAGGTCCCGCTGCCCAGCTCGGACGGTGTCGCCTTACCCTCACGCACGACTGCGGTGAGTCGGCGAATTTCGGCATCCAGCTCACGGGCACTCATCTTGTCCGCGTTGCGCACTGACGGCACCATCAGTCCGCGGTCCGTCTGCGCTGCGAAGCCGAGGTTGACGCCGTCGAACGAGACGATCTCCTGGCTCTCCCCACCTGCGGAGTCCTCCCTAGTGACAATCCTGGTGTTCAGTGCCGGGTACTTCTTCAATCCAGCCGTAACAAAGCGTGCGATGAATGCCAGGAGGCCTGGGGTGTTGTGCGGATCCGCCTTCTTCAGGGCGGCACGCATCTCCACGAGGGCCGTGGCATCAACATCGACCCACACTGTGGCTTCCGGGATCTCGGAGCGGCTTCGGGTCATGTTCGCCGCCACTGCCTTGCGAACGCCGCGTACCGGCGTCCGGGCGGTGATGCCGAGACCTGTGCGGGAGTCGGTCTCCGCGCCGCTTTCGACATGCTCCGCCACGGAGCCTCGATCAACCACTGAACGCCGGGTTTCGACAGGCTCAACCGCCAGCGCCCGGTGCGGCTCCGTTGCCGGGGCAGGAGCGATCGCTGCTTCGACATCCTTCCGCATGATCAGGCCGCTTGCCCCTGAACCCTGGAGTTCCCCCAAATCAACTCCATGGTCACGGGCCATCCTGCGGACCAGCGGCGAAATCACCGCACCGAGTTTGCCAGGCACACGGGTGCGCAGGATCAGGAGATCATCGGCGGTTTTCTCCGCTTCCGGGATTTCGACAGGCTCAATCGCCGGGCGGACTGGCTCAATCACCGACGTGCCGGCCGCCGAGGCTTTACGTGGCCGAGTGCGACGGGCGACACCGTGCCCGCCTGGTGTTCCGTACCCGATGAGGACGTTGCCGGAGCCGGCTTTTTCCTCTTCCCGGTAAGTGTCGGCTGCGGTTTCGACAGACGTGGTTTCGGCAAGCTCGACCACCGGCGTTTCCACAGGCTTGTTTTCGACAGGCTCAACCACCGAGTTCGGGGAACCAATGGGGGTGACCGAAATCAGAGGCTTGCCGACGTCGAGGGTCTGCCCAGGTTCCCCGTGAAGCACGGCAACGGTGCCGGCATACGGGGACGGGACCTCCACCATGGACTTCGCAGTCTCAACCTCGGCGATGGGCTGGTCCACCCGGATTTCGTCGCCCACGGCCACGAGCCAGTTCACCAGTTCGGCTTCGGTGAGGCCTTCGCCCAGGTCCGGCAGCAGGAATACTTTCGTTTCGCTCATCTGATCAGTCTTCCCACTGGAGGTCGTCAACGGCGTCGAGGATGCGGTCCACGCCGGGCAGGTAGTAGTGCTCAAGCTTCGGGGCCGGGTAAGGCACGTCGAAGCCGGTGACGCGGCGAATGGGCGCGGCCAGGTAGTGAAAGCAGCGCTCCTGGACCCTTGCCACGATCTCCGAGGACACCGACGCGAACCCGTGGGCCTCGGCGATGACTACGGCGCGGCCGGTCTTGCGGACCGACGCGCAGACAGTCTCGTCGTCAAACGGCACGATGGAGCGGACATCGATCACTTCCAGCGAGCGGCCCTCCTCTGCCGCCGCTGCGGCGGCGGCCAGCGCGGTTGGCACGGACGGACCGTAGGCGATCAGCGTCGCATCGGTGCCGGGGCGGGCGACGGCGGCACGGCCTTCCGAGGAAGTCCCCCGCTCGGCGTTCGCGGCGTGCTCACCGCGGAGCCCTGCAAGGTCCACCAGGTCCTTGGACCAGTAGAGCTTCTTGGGCTCCATGAACATCACCGGGTCATCGGAGTCGATGGCTTCCCGGAGCATGCGATAGCCGTCGGCAACCGTGGCGGGGGTGAAGACCTTCAGGCCTGCGGTGTGAGCGTAGTAGGACTCGGAGGAGTCGCAGTGGTGCTCCACTCCCCCGATGCCGCCGGCGTACGGGACGCGGATAACGATGGGCAGCTTAACCGCGCCCTTGGTCCGGTTGTGCATCTTGGCCACGTGGCTGACGATCTGCTCGAAGGCAGGGTAGGCAAAGGCATCGAACTGCATCTCGATCACCGGACGCATGCCGTTCATGGCCATCCCCACGGCCATGCCGACGATGCCGGACTCGGCCAGCGGAGTGTCGAAGCAGCGGGACTCGCCGAAAGTCTTCGTAAGTCCGTCCGTGATCCGGAAGACGCCACCGAGCATCCCCACATCCTCCCCGAAGACCAGCACGGAGGAGTCGGCGTGCATGGCATCGGCCATGGCGGTGTTCAGTGCCTTCGCCATCGTGATCATCTGCGGACCGGTCGAGTCCGCGGTGGCGGCCGCCTTGGCGGCGGCCCGGGCGGTTGCCGCGCTGACGTTGCCGTTGACCTCGGAGGAGGTGGTGACAGTGGGGCTCATTTTGCGGCCTCCGTATCGGATGATGCGCCGGCGCTGGCGTCCCGGGCCAGTTCATCGGCGAGCAGGGCGGACTGTTCCTTCAGCTGCGGAGTGGGTGCGGAGAACACGTACCGGAACAGATCCTGCGGGTCGACGGGAACGTCCTCGCCCAACCCTTCCCGAAGCTGCGTGGCAACCTCCTCGGCTTTCTCCGCAATCCGCGCGGCACCGTCGTCGTCCAGCAGACCACGGTCGGTCAGGTAGGTCTGCATCCGCTTCAGCGGATCCCTGGCCACCCACTGGGCCACTTCGCTGTCCTGGCGGTACCGGGTGGCGTCGTCGGCGTTGGTGTGCGCCTGCATGCGGTAGGTATGGGCCTCCACCAGGAGCGGGCCCGACCCTTCGCGGGCCAGCTTGACTGCCCGGCCGAGCACGGCGAGGAGGGCGACGACGTCGTTGCCGTCCACGCGTTCGCCGGCCATACCGTAGCCCACGGCCTTGTGCGCGAGCGACGGCGCCACAGACTGATGTGCCAGCGGCACCGAGATGGCGTACTGGTTGTTCTGGACAAAGAACACAACGGGCAGGTGGAAGACGGCGGCAAAGTTCAGTGCCTCGTGGAAGTCGCCTTCACTGGTGGCGCCGTCGCCGCACATGGCCAGGACGACGGTGTCCTCGCCGCGTAGCTTGGCGGCGTGTGCAACACCGACGGCATGGAGCAGCTGGGTGGTCAGCGGCGTGCACTGGATGCCCACCTTGTGCTTGGCGGGGTCGTAGCCGCTGTGCCAGTCGCCGCGGAAGAGTGTCATGGTCTGGACCGGGTCCACACCGCGGGCCATCACGGCCACGGAGTCGCGGTAGGTGGGGAAGATCCAGTCGCCGTCGGCAAGGCAAAGCGCGGCCGCAACCTGGCACGCCTCCTGGCCGTGGCTGGAGGGGTAGACAGCCATGCGGCCCTGGCGGACCAGGGCGGAGTTCTGGTCGTTGACGCGGCGGCCGACTACCAGCTGTTCATAGGCGGCCAGCAGTTCGGCGTCACCCGGCAGAGAGTATTCGTGGCCGGGCTGCGCGCCCTGCTCTGTGTGGGGGTTCAGGGTGCCGCCCTGGTCCACCATCTGGATCTGGTGGCGGGCCGGCAGCATGTAGTCCTCCACCGTGATCCCGAACTTGCGCACGGCCTCGGCTGCGGCGTCTTCAGTCACGTGGTTCCCGGCCGGCTGTTCCGGCACATCCGGCCCGAGGGCGGTGTGGTCCGCGGAGATCGTCATTGGTCCGTCCTTCTGTAGCCACTATTCGTTTCCAGTATCGTCCTGAAGGAACTTTCGTATCCAGTCCCGGGAAGAACCGTGGAGAAGTACGAAATTCTGGCCTACTCTGAAAGACAAATCGTAAGTGTGAGCTGCGTTACCGGCGGGAGTTTTGGACAAATGGCAGAGACCGAGGCGGACCAGGTGGCGGTGCCGCTGGATGACGTGGACCGGAACATCATCGCGGAGCTGACACGGGACGGGCGGATGTCAGTCACTCAGGTGGCCGAGAACGTGCATATTTCACGGGCGCACGCCTATACGCGGATCGCACGGCTAACCGGCGAGGGAGTGCTGACCAAGTTCACGGCACTGGTTGACCCTATAAAGGCGGGACTCAAATCCTCCGCCTACGTGACGCTTAAAGTGAGGCAGCATTCGTGGCGCGAACTGCGCGAGCTCCTCAGGGCTATCCCGGAAGTGCACCACATTGCCCTTGTGGGCGGCGACTTTGACGTCATCCTGCTGGTGCGGGCTGTGGACAACGTGGACCTGCGTCGGGTGATTTTTGACCAGCTGCAGTCCATGCCGGGGGTTTTGGATACGCAGACGTTCTTGGTGTTTGAGGATGTTGATACGCGTTGATCTAGTTCCGGTTTGCAGGCACAGAGGAGTGGACCTACACCCTGCTGATCGCCGAAGCGTCGGGACATCCATGGGAACCTCGTACAGCGGAGAAACGCGCAACGCTACCGCCCTGCAACAAGACTTTTAAACCAATGCGCTACTTCGAGTCAAAGCTGAAGCGCAAGGTTCATAACCGACGACCACCTTGCCCAGCGTTCAAATTGGGCGTCTTGTCATACGGCCCAGCCCTGCGCCGCAACGTGGAGCACACAATAACTGGCAGACGCTATCATTGTTGAGACCGCACGAATATTGCCGTTCTGGGGATGCTTCGCGGCAGGTCCCAGCCATTGACACAGGGGGACCTCGGTTTGGACCTACGCGACTATTTGCGCATTTTTAGGCAAAACTGGATTTTGATTGTAGCCGTCACGTTGATGGCTCTGCTGATCACTGGCGTTGCCTCAGTTGCATCCAAGCCAACATATACAGCGGATACACAGCTGTTCGTAGCGATCCAAAACTCCGGGTCCGTTCAGGAACTTCAACAAGGCAATACATTTAGTCAGGCGCGAGTGCAGTCCTATGTGAAAACTGTCGGTTCGCCCATTGTTCTGCAGCCGGCCATTGA
The DNA here is from genome assembly GCF_031454875.1 of Arthrobacter oryzae. Classification (GTDB taxonomy): domain Bacteria; phylum Actinomycetota; class Actinomycetes; order Actinomycetales; family Micrococcaceae; genus Arthrobacter; species Arthrobacter oryzae_D. The sequence continues at coordinate 139,014 of NZ_JAVDRQ010000002.1, read as the reverse complement.
TGCCCTGGGCCTACCATTGAGTGCAAACGAGCTCGCCAGCCGAGTCACGACTTCGACGGACATCAACACGGTTCTGATCAACATCTCCGTTACAGATAGCTCCCCTGTTCAGGCTGCGGCGATCGCGCAGGCAGTGTCGGACAGCCTCATCAATGCCGTGGACACTCTGGAAAAACCAAAAACAGGCGGAACTTCGCCGGTGAGCCTCTCCATTATCAAACCTGCAGTTGCTCCGGAAGAACCGTCAGCGCCGAATACGCGAATGAACCTCCTTCTTGGCTTGGTTATCGGGCTTGCACTGGGCGTCGCAACTGCTGTTCTTAAGACCATTTTGGACAATCGTATCCGCGGCGAAATGGACCTCAGGCATGTTACTAATGCTCCGCTCCTCGGCGGTATCTCATTCGATCAGGACGCGGTAAAGAAACCGCTGCTTACACAGTCCGAATCGCAAAGTCCACGAGCTGAATCTTTCCGACAATTACGTACGAATCTGCAATTCGCGAACGTCTCGGGCCGCGCCAAGACAGTCCTAATGACGTCGTCCCTCCCGGGCGAAGGCAAGAGCACCACTGCAACCAATCTCGCAATCGCTCTCGCACAGGCGGGTCAGTCAGTTTGCCTCATAGACGCCGATCTCCGGCGGCCAATGGTCAACGAGTACCTTGGACTCGACCGAAACGCTGGTCTTACGACGGCTCTAGTGGGAGAATCTGACGTCGACGATCTGCTCCAGCCCTGGGGAGACGACAACCTTTTCGTCCTCACCTCTGGTCAAATCCCACCCAACCCCAGCGAACTGCTCGGTTCCGTGGAGATGAAGGACCTGATTGTTCAGCTTGAACATACTTTTGACCACGTAGTTATTGACGCGCCTCCCCTCTTGCCAGTCACAGATGCGGCCGTCCTTTCACAGCACGTAGGCGGTGTCGTCGTCGTAGTAGGTTCGCAAAAGCTACGTCAAAATGATCTCCAGAAGGCGTTGAACGCCCTCGATATGGTCGGGTCGAACATTCTCGGCATCGTGCTGAACCGACTCCCGGCAAAAGGCCCCGATGCGTACGCGTACTCCTACTACGGGCATGACGACAAACCTGTGGCGGAGACTAGGGTCGCCCCCCGGGCATCCAGCATGCGTCTGGCGGGCGGTAAACGAGAAACCACTTCCTCGGTGGGCCAGAACTTCGATGCGACAGTGCTCACCGAGAATGAACGCCCTGCGGGGTTGTTCCCTGCTTCAAAAGTTGATCGGTCCTAACAATATCGGCCAAGCCCAAGGCTCACCCCGATATCGGCAATGAAAAAAATTGAGCGTGCTAGCCTTCTGCGGCCGACGCGCCACAAAGGCCAGCTCCCCATTCGTCAGGACCAGATATGAAGTCCAAGACACAGACCCGCCCACGCCCTCCGCGCAGAGCACTGGTTGCCAAATCCATTGTCCGCGGTCCGGCTCTCTCACTTGGGTCACAGCTTATCGGCCTGGCCCAGCTGCTGGTTCTATTGTGGCGTGTAGGCGCAAATGAATCTACCGATGCCTACTTCTACTTGTTTAACATCGGCATGTTGCCCATACAAATTGTCATCGTCGGAGTCATGTATCCGCTGCTACTCAACGACGACAAGATCACCCGCCGGGCAATCAAACGGTTGCGGTGGTTGACACCCTTGCTCTGCTCCCTGCTAGTCGCAGCGGGAGCAGGATGGCTTTACATAAGTGAAAGGCTCGGCCCTGACCTCGCGCCCATTGCCGTCGCATCCCTCGTCAACGCAACTTTGCAGGCCCGAGTCTGGTTCAGGGCAGTAACTGCTGAAGCTGCCGGAAATCCCAGATGGATTTCCGGCGTGGCGCTTCCGGCGAACTTTCTCGCCCTGCTCATTCTTCTCTTTCCGTTTTCCAGCGCCCCTTCCGCCGTCCTGTTCATGATTTGCGGACTAATTATCGGCAATAGCGTCCTCCTTGTAGTCATGGCAAGACTCCGGGTCGGCGATGAGGTAGTGCGCCTCTCCCCTCGCTCGAAGGCTCAAAGAAGTTCAGCATCTCTTTGGTTTCTCGGCAAGGCTGGAATCGGTTACGTCGGCCTGACGGTGCTGCAATCGTTGGCGGTTCTGCTCCCCGCCTCCGCTGTCACACTACTGAACCTGGCAGTCAAAATTGTCGGCTCGATCAGCGCAACGCTTGTAAACTCTGTCATGCCCATCCTGGTACACCAGAAAATAGATTCGCCGGCCGCTGGGCGCAAGTTTCTGCGGATTTTGACGGCTGGTTTAGTGATCGCCTCGTCGTTGGGAATCGTGGGAGTGGCCGCGTACCGTCCAGAACTCACCGTGCCTGCTGTCTGTCTGAGCCTCTGGGCAGTGGCTTCTGCAGCCGCTGGGACCGCTCAGCGAATGTCATTCAGGTTCCTCAAGCCGAGCGCTTCGCGGGTGACTATTTTAGCCGTGCCGGTCGTCGTCGGATTCGCCCTTGCATCAGTCAATCTGCCGGGATTCCAGCTCGTCGTATTGCTGTGCGCCTACGCTGGTGTCGACGCGGCAACATCCACACTGCTCCTCGTATCGCTCAAAGACAGACTCATGTCGGCAATACTTGGAGGCGTTTCGGCCGGGTTGGCTGGAATTTGGTTTTTTGCGTTACGGTAATTTAGTTGCCTGCAAGCCCTCTAATGCAACGTGCATTGATGAAATGCGCGGGAGCGTTAAGTGATCCTACGGAGGCGTAAGAACTATTGCAGCGTTCCTTCTAACAAAATGCATGTACAACAGGTGGCGCCGCCGAGGGCCCTCTCATCGCCAGATGCGCCCAACCATCAGCGGGGCTTGATCTGGCCGAGTCCTGGCCATATTTTCACGGACCCCTGTCTGGATCCTGACCAAACCAGTTGCTCAGCCACGCCGGTCGTCGGCACCCATAACCTAACGGTGGTGGCCTTTCAGCGTCCATGGTACTGATCCCGCGGTCCTGCGAGGCCCGTGTTTCTCCTGCGACCGGACAGCCAGCGCTGACCCATCGGGCAAGGCCTCAGCTTTCGACCTTACGAAAGCCACCCAAGACTCGAATTCTTCATGACTTAACCTTGCAGCTAGCTCTCGGCACGCTTTAGGATGTCGCCCACTCTACCTATGTACGAACTGAGACTAAATGTCTCGTGCCAAAAGCTCTGGATGGAGTTCTCCTCACCTTCCGCAGCCTCGGCAATGGCTCGGAGCTGAGGCAAAAAGGGACGATTGCGATCGCAAGAACTAACGGCCGGCCCGATTAGGTACTCTGACATTCCTTGGCTTGACGTGGCAGCAACAGGGATCCCGCTCTCGACAGCTCCCACGAGAACCATATGTCCTGCGGCGCGTGTTCCCTCGAGAAGGGGCAAGAAGACCACTGAGGCCGTGCTGAGCAGGGCCCCGAAATCCCGAGGGCTTAACGGACCAGGCCTGCTGACGACGTTGCCGCCGGAGACACGCTCCTGAGGAGGCTCTCCTGTGGCTAGCGTCAAACGAACGGGAATCTCGCTCCGGAGAACTTCTTCTTCTAACGACCGGATTGCACCGAGGTCTCGATCCGATGTTCCGCCAACGAAAATGTGCAGCCCCTGCGGTGCCCGCTTCGATGGATATCCAAATGTATTCCCGTACAAGACAGCTTCGGCTCTGCCGCCAGCAGCGTTCCATGGTGCGACTTCAGACTCGGACAACGTAATTACTGGTGCGCCGCCTATGAGCTTGCGAAGGACCTTCCAACTCCGGCTAGTGGGCTCGGCGTATATGCCGGTCACTACGAAATCCTTCCTCCCGGTGACACGAAGCGCAGCACCGATCCATGGGTTGTTGGCCAGGTATGGACCTCTGATTCCCGGCTGCAGCGTTCGTACCGCAAGAAGAAACGAATCAAGGCCAATGCCGAGAACCCTGGATCCGAGACGTTTTCCACTAATGGCAGAAGACGGTTGTCTTACGACCCGGTCAATGTATGGGCTATTAAGCCAGGCATGATCTGATACCGGGTTCGCAGGGCCAATGGCCAGCAATGTGTAGGTCACGATTGATATTTCCTTCTCGTGGAGACTTGGGACTTGACCGCCCAGCCTTGCCAGTCCGAGACCACGGACTGGAACATGACACTGGCCGCCTCATAGGCTTCTTGTTTGCCGTGCCCAATTGCGTGATCAAGTGCAGCGGACCAGGACTGACCCGGAACGTTCCCGTTCATCGGTTCAGTGACCAACAACGGGGAAGTGGCCCCATATAGATCTGCCAGGCTGGTGGCCGCCCTGCCGACGATAGGTGTGCCTGCTTCCAGCGCTCGCATGGCGATACCGCTCTGGTAGAAGCGCTTATAGGGAATCACAATTACATCGCTGGAGCGAACGAGTTCGTCCAATTCCTGTTCCGTAACAAATCGAGAATCGACCTTCCACCCGTCTACAGCCGGCCACCCTCGCCCGGCAATTTCGAGGTCGCATTCCGCAGAAAACTGAGTCGCCAGTGTCTGTAGGACATCCAGATCTCTATCCTGTTTGAATTGGCCAAGCACACGAATTGCGTGGCGTCGCCCTTCAGCCAATCTTGGTGCCGGCTCCCTGCGTTCTGGACTCAGCATGGGATGCCCCAGAATCTCCAGATCCGCGCCGAATCCAAGCTCGCGCATGGCATCTTCAGCCGCGGTACTGTGAACAATAACTCGCGGCCGGCTCGGGAATAATGATGCCAGCCGCGCGACGGCGCGGCCATTTCCTATTGACCGAACCAGCGGTTTAGGATCGTGGTACACAACCGCCGAAGACTTTCCGCAGATTGCACGAACCAAGATCAGGTCCACGAAACCGGCTACAGGCCATGTCACCAGTTTCTGTGTTGGCTGGCCCCCATGTCCTAGCCTCCTTACTTTGACGAGCAGTTCCATGTAGTCCAGGAGCCAACGCACGCGGCCCCGTCCAGACACGGATGGTTCGTCTATGGAGTGCACTCGCACTTGCACGCCCGAGGCCCGAAGCAGCGTCTCTAAGGCCTTCGTATAGTGAGAGAGTGCGCCGCCTAGCGGATTCACAATATCGATTACCGGGGGTTGGCCGGATACCATTTCCCCTTTCAGCGCGGCGCCCGCGCGCCAGCCTGAGATAAGCGGGCCCCACTGTGATGTACCGCGTCGCTTGATGACATCGCGGACGACGGAATAGCTGACTATGAAAGGCACAGAAGCCAGCCTTTGCAGCCTTGAACCGTTCTTTCTTTGGAATAGTTGGATATTCCGTGTCTGGTAGTACGGAGGCACTCCTCCCGAGCTCTGCCAGACGACAGAGGAAGGTTGAATGATTACTCGCCATCCGATGCGGCGGAGCCCCTGCTGATGATCGGTTTCCTCCATGTAGAGGAAGAACGATTCATCAATCGGATGTTCCTCAACAACGGACCTTCGAAACATCAGGAAGGCTCCATCCACCCATTCGACAGTCTGATGGCCGTCGGATTGCAACTCTGTGCGGGACGCCTTGTGCTGACGGTGCCTGGGCAGTCCAAGGACACGAGAAAAGTATCCACCGGCGGACCAAACAGTCTCGGAGTCAACGCCCGTCACCAAAGCGGGACCTACAACAGCGGCATCTGTGCATCCCTGGAGGGCGATTTGGAGTTCATGAACAGCGCCAGGCTCCGGGAGCGACTCATGAGTTGACACCAAGAGGAAGTCAGTTTGTTTCGTATTTTGCGCATGCCATCGAACACCGAGATTTACAGCCGCGCCATAGCCTGAATTCGATGTGAACACTAGGTTCACTGCCGCTGGAAGCGACAACTTCAACTTATCTGCCTTATCCGGTTCTTCGCTGTTGTCGATAACAACGAGGTTCGCCGGAAGAACGCCCTCGGCGAGGAGCCTATCGACCGTTCCGGGCAGAGTATCGTAACTGCGGTGGTGGACTATGACGGCCGCTACGTTAGGCAATGTCATTTTTCGTGTCCTTAGCGGTGCTAGAAAAGTGGGTTGTATGGAGCCAGGCGTCCGCTGCTATTCGGCCCGGGACTACCGGCAGGGACTGCCAGACCTTTGTACGCGGAAGTGGGCGCTTCAAGGCGCCAATAATTGCGGCCGCCAGTTGACTCTCCACGTCCGTTTCAGGCACGACGGTGTGTTCCTCATTCGAGAGCCAATCTGCTAAGCCAGTTTCATCCGTGGTTACCACAGTGAGGCCAAGCGAAAGCGCTTCGGTGATTGGCAGTCCAATCTGCTCCCTCCACCGTCCTGATCGTTTGGAAGGCGCCACCAATACGTCGGCTTTCGACAATTGCCTTGCAGTCTCTCCGTGAGGCACTAACCCGCAAAAAACACGAGTCGCCGGACGTTCAAGACACCATTGTTCGACCGCGTCAGCATGTTTGCCTCCACCCACCACGGTGAGCACGGCTGCAGGCACGGCGTCTTCGACTGACGGCCAGGCCTTCATCAAATCCAACACACCCTTTCGGTCATCGAGTTCGCCGATGAAGATAGCTCTCGTTCCTGATGGGGCGGCTATACCGTCGCTCGTGGCAGCGCTCTCCGCAGGTAGCTCCTGAATGAGTCGATGCTCGATACGCTTCACACCAGCCAATGAGTGGTAAACGCTCATCGCGGCTGAACTTCCGAATGCTATCCGGTCGATAGTCAAGCAAATAGCGGCACCCATGATCCGAAGAAATATTCGTTCAATTACCGAATTAACCTTGGAACGCGGCGACAGTAAGCTGTGTATATTGTTGTTTTCAATGGCATAAGTGACGGCTATTCTACGACCCGGCTTAAGAAAGCCGGACAATTTCCACGTCGCAAGGAGGAGGAAGTTTTTCGGTGCAAACCGAAGCCACAGAGGTTCTGGTACTTCCAAAATTTGAGCATCCGAGACTGCTATGAACCGCAGGCACTCAAGTAGACTGACTTTGCGGAAGAATTCGGGGATTTGAGTCTCACCTAAATCGTATTTCTCATCAAAATACAATGTCATCGCCGGCACCATACGAGACGATCGCTTCACCTGGGCCGCGCGGAGCTCAGGGCGAATTCTTATACTGTTTAAAGCCGACTCGCTCAAGGAAAAGTTCGGCGCTTTGTCATTGCTGGCGTTCTCTTTCATTATTCACCGTTGATTCGCGAAGCAGTGCCAGCAGTAGCCTCAGCGGGGTGCATTGGCGATTTTTTGCGGTCAAAGAAGCCCAGCATTTCGCGGAGCGCCTTTTCATATCGACCGCAAACGCTTGGCCAGTTGTAGTGCTCCTGTGCCCGCTTTCGATTGGCGGAACTTGCCTCCGCCCTGGCCACGGAGTCGGTCACCATTAGTCGAACGGCAGCCTCGATCGCGACCGGGTCGGACTCAACCAAGAAGGCCTCATTGGCTAAGACCTCAATGTTGTATGGTGTCCGGCGAGCAACGACAGGAGCCCCGCAAGCCATGGCCTGAACCAGGGCAGGGTTGGTGCCTCCGACACTGTGCCCGTGGAAATACGCTCCTGCATGCTGCCATAGGGACATTAGCTTTTGATCATCACTAACATGGCCCAACCAGGAAACATTCGAGTGACAGTTGCTAAGGTCGGCGGCCCGGGCGTCCAACTCTCCTCCGTAGCCCGAAGAGCCCACGATAACTACAGGGTGGTCTTCCGCGATTCGTTCAGCAGCCGCGAAGAACTCAGCCACGGTATTTTCGGGCACGAATCTCGCGACCATGAGCACGTACTTCCCATGTTCGAGTCCGGGATGAATATCGATCTGGCCGGGAAAATCCCCGCCGTATGGAATGAAAACGGAATCACGACCGAACTCCGTCTTCCAGCGCCTCTGAATTTCGACTGAATCACTGACAAGAACCGTGCCGAAACGAGCCGTAAACCGCGCACCCAGCTTGAACACGAACTTTGCCAGCGCTCCCCACTTAGCCCGTTCCCATTCAATTCCGTCCACGTTCACAACAGAAGGAATACCTCGCAGGCGGAGCAACGGAAGCCAAAAGCCGTTGGCTACATTCATGACCAGCGCGACGTCGGGTTTCGCAAACATTGAGTGAAGCACTGAAGTCAGACCAAATGTGAGTGTACTTAGCGACTTGTTTTCAAGCCCTAATGTTGTGGTCGAACGGACACGTCGATCACGCGTCGGGTCAGAATCCTTCGTGGCACCGGCTCGCCCATATACGTTGACGTCCCAACCGCAGTCCACCAAATAAGGCGCAATCTTCCTAACGGCGGTCTCGAAGCCTCCGTAATAGCTCGGGTACCCACGCGTTCCAATTATCGCCACCGATTTTGACATGATCGACTGTTTCTCCGAGTCCATAGTTGCCGCTCTTCCGTTTACTACTCGCCCCTCCACAAAGTGGTAGCGCAAATGAGATTGATTTCTCTGCCCATAGACACTCGCTATTGGGGCACTTACGCGGGATCCGGCTCCTCATCCACCGTGGCTCCGTGAGGGCACTTCGTTGGGTTCGCCAGCGCGCTTACCCTAACATATGTAGCCTCTTGGCTATCAGCCGCCGGCGCTCAAAAGAAACCCTAATGGGGAGTACCTAGCACATTTAGCGTTCAGTCGAGCAGGCTCAGAAGGTAGGACCCGTAACCACTCTTGACAAGCGGTTCGGCACGGCGCCGTAGTTCGTCGTCCGTTAGAAAGCCCTGCCTCCAAGCGATTTCCTCAGGCGCTCCAACCTTAAGACCTTGGCGGTTTTCCACAGTCCTTATGAAGTTGGACGCATCACTCAGGTCATCGAAGGTTCCAGTGTCCAGCCACGCTGTTCCGCGCGGGAGCACCTCAACTTGCAGCTTTCCGCGGTCGAGATACGTCTGGTTTATGTCTGTGATTTCCAGCTCGCCCCGCGCTGACGGCACCAGGTTCTTAGCGATGTCGACTACATTGTTGTCGTAGAAATACAATCCAGGTACGGCATAGTGACTTCTCGGATTTGAGGGCTTTTCTTCGAGAGAGATTGCCCTTCCTGCGTTGTCGAATTCGACAACGCCGTAGGCCTTCGGGTTTTGGACCCAGTAGCCAAACACTGCCCCACCGTCCACATTTGAATACCGGCGAAGTTGCGTGCCGAGACCATGTCCATAGAAAATATTGTCGCCCAAGACAAGCGCAACGGATTCCGTACCGATGTGATCGGAACCGAGCGTGAAAGCCTGCGCCAATCCATCCGGGGAGGGCTGCTGAATGTACGAAAGATTAACTCCAAACTGGGAGCCGTCTCCGAGCAATCGCTGAAATTGGTCGGCATCATGTGGTGTCGTGATGATCAGGATATCCCGGATGCCGGCCAGTATCAGAGTGGACAAGGGATAGTAGATCATCGGTTTGTCGTAGACAGGGACAAGTTGTTTGCTGATGCCGAGGGTAATTGGGTGCAAGCGCGATCCAGTTCCCCCAGCCAAGATGATTCCTCGCATGTGCCAGATCCTTTCGCGTTCGCGTCACTTCCGCAAACCGGTAAAGTCATAGTTCATGGGGAACTTACTTATCACCGGCGGTGCCGGCTTCATAGGCTCGAATTTTGTCCACTACGTTCTCGAGAACACCGAGGACCACGTCACGGTCCTGGACAAGCTGACGTACGCAGGCAACCTGGAATCCCTGAGCGGGCTCCCGGAGGAGCGCTTCCGCTTCGTGCAGGGTGATATCTGCGACGCCGCCCTGGTCGACGGCCTGGTGGCCGACGCCGACGTCGTGGTCCACTACGCGGCCGAATCGCACAACGACAACTCCCTGCATGACCCCCGCCCGTTCCTGGACACGAACATCATCGGCACCTACACCCTGATCGAGGCCGCCCGGAAACACAGCAGGCGCTTCCACCACATCTCCACCGACGAGGTCTACGGCGACCTTGAACTCGATGACCCGGAACGGTTCACCGAAAACACGCCGTACAACCCCTCCAGCCCGTACTCCTCCACGAAGGCCGGCTCGGACCTGCTGGTCCGCGCCTGGGTGCGGTCCTTCGGGCTGCAGGCGACCATCAGCAACTGCTCGAACAACTACGGCCCGTACCAGCACGTGGAGAAGTTCATCCCGCGCCAGATCACCAACGTGATCGACGGGATCCGGCCCAAGCTCTACGGCAAGGGCGAGAACGTCCGCGACTGGATCCACGCCAACGACCACTCCTCCGCCGTGCTTGCGATCATCGACAAAGGCATCATCGGGGAGACCTACCTCATCGGCGCGGACGGCGAGAAGAACAACAAGGACGTCGTGGAGCTGATCCTCGAGCACATGGGCCAGCCCCGGGACGCGTACGACCACGTCGTGGACCGGCCCGGCCACGACCTGCGCTACGCCATCGACTCCGCCAAGCTCCGCAACGAACTCGGCTGGGAACCGAAGTTCTCCAACTTCGACGCCGGCATCGAGGACACCATCGCCTGGTACCGCGAGAACGAAAACTGGTGGCGCCCGCAAAAAGCCCACACCGAAGCCAAGTACAAGGAACAGGGCCAGTAACCACTCAAAATGGTCGCCGTGCCGTATTTGGCTGAGTGGCCCCCCGGCTCATGAAACATTACATATGACACGTCGACGAGCTGTATCCTTACGGCGGGGAGCTCCCGTCAAAACACAAATATCTACATGATGGGGATGCTAATTGGGGACGGTGCCGGATTGGCGTGTGCGGACATCCCGCAGGCTGCGTGTCGTTGACGCATTTGTAATAGTTTGGGCGGTCGCCGGTGCCTATATCGTGAGATTTGGCTTGGAGCCCAGCTTCGTCGTTGACGGACAGGAAATCACGTACGTCTGGCTATCTGTGGCACTTGTTGTGGCGTGGTGGTTGATGTTGGGTGCATGGAATACACGACAAAGCCGAATTCTCGGGGCAGGTGCCGATGAATACAAGAGAGTAGCCGCGGCCTCCCTCTGGCTGTTTGGCTTGGTGGCCATATTCTCCTATGTCCTGAGAATCGATACTGCGCGTGGCTACGTCGGTATCGCACTTCCTGCAGGTCTTTTTGGACTCGTACTTGCCCGTTGGCTGCTTCGACAGCACTTGAGCGTTGACCGTCAGGGCGGCGACAGCATGTCGCGCCTAATATTGCTTGGAGGCCCAAGTGCCGTGGCGCACTTAGCACGCACACTGACGCAAGCAACACACTCCGGGTACCTGCCCATAGCCGCTTACACTCCAGGAGCGTCCGAGAAGTCGGCTTTGGAACCTATTTCTGGCCTCCCAGTTCTGGGCAACGATCCTGGAGTGCACGCAATTTTAGATGCAATTGATCGATGCAAGGCTGACGCCGTGGCAGTCTCGGCCGGAGTGCAGTTACACCCTCAAACTTTGCGGCATCTAGGCTGGGAACTTGCCGCTCGCAACGTGGGGCTCATAATGGCTCCAGCACTTACGGACATTGCAGGACCCCGCATCCATACACAACAGGTCGCCGGGCTTCCATTGATTCACGTGACGACACCAACGTTGGAAGGTGGCCAGCGCGTTGCTAAACGACTATTTGATGTCGTCGTTTCAGGCCTTCTAATTGCGTTGGCGGCCCCTCTCATGGCCGTCATTGCGATTATGGTCAAAATCGACAGCCGCGGCCCCGTGCTCTTCAGGCAGGAACGCGTTGGCATCGAAGGCGCCCACTTTGGCATGCTGAAGTTCCGCTCGATGGTTGTCGACGCTGAACAGCGACTCGCTGAACTCGCACACCGCAATGAGGGAAACGGAGTTCTCTTCAAGATTAGGAATGACCCGCGCGTCACCAAAGTTGGGGGCTTCCTCCGCAAGTACAGCCTTGACGAACTCCCGCAGCTCTTTAATATCTTCGCGGGAACCATGAGCCTTGTTGGCCCCCGACCGCCCCTGCCCCGTGAAGTCGAGGTGTACGAGCACGATGTCCGGAGGCGACTGCTCGTAAAGCCAGGTCTTACTGGCCTCTGGCAGGTTAGCGGCCGCTCGAATCTGTCGTGGCAGGATTCTGTCCGACTCGACCTCTATTACGTTGAAAACTGGTCATTAGCTGGCGACCTCGTGATCATTCTTCGGACCGTCCGCGCCGTGTTCCACAGCACTGGCGCGTACTAAATACTTTCAAAGTCGGACGACTGCCCTCTTGGGGAAGGACCTATCTAAATGCGCATTTCAGTTATTGGCTGCGGTTACCTGGGGGCAGTACACGCTGCCTGCATGGCGAAACTTGGACACGACGTGGTTGGCATCGACGTAGACGAGCACAAGATCAACGCGCTCTCGGCGGCAAAAGCACCATTTTACGAGCCGGGACTTGAAGATCTTCTCGAGGATGTCCAAGCAACGGGACGGCTAACTTTCACGACAGACATGGCAGCCGCGGCGGGCAGTAGCGTGCACTTCATCTGCGTGGGAACGCCCCAGAAGAAAGGCGAGAACGGGGCGGACATGACCTATGTGGACGCAGCGGCAACTGCCCTACTGGAACATCTGGCTCCAGGCGATCTAGTTGTCGGCAAGTCGACAGTGCCGGTCGGTACTGCCTCCCGCTTGTCAGCTCTTGTGCAGGAACATGAACCGGGCGCACATTTGGTATGGAACCCGGAATTTCTCCGCGAAGGGCACGCGGTTTCCGACACTCTTAGCCCGGATCGTTTCGTCTACGGCGTGGCAGATGGATCTGAGGATCACCCGGCAGTCGGCATTCTCGACGAGGTCTATGCTGTCCCTCTCGCGGCCGGCATGCCCCGATTGGTGGCCGACCACCCCACCGCGGAGCTAGTTAAGACGGCCGCCAACTCCTTCCTTGCTACGAAGATCTCTTTTATCAACGCCATGGCTGAACTATGTGAAGCGGCCGGAGCCGACGTCACCCGGTTGGCTGATGCCATCGGCATGGACGACCGCATTGGCCGCAAATTTCTGAACGCCGGTATCGGGTTCGGCGGAGGCTGTCTTCCGAAGGATATCCGAGCATTCATGGCCCGCGCAGGTGAACTCGGAGCGGACCAGGCCCTAACGTTCTTGAGGGAAGTGGACGCCATCAACATGCGCCGCCGCTCTCGCGTGGTCGAACTGACCCGAGAACTCTGCGGGGGGATGCTGTTGGGAAAGCGGATCACGGTGCTGGGTGCGGCATTCAAGCCGGAAAGTGATGATGTTCGTGACTCGCCGGCACTCAGCATCGCGGCCCAACTGCAGCTCCAAGGGGCTGTGGTTACAGTGACCGATCCAAAGGCGCTACCTAACGCTGCCAAACGATTCCCGGAACTGCATTATGAGTCAAATCTCGAAGCAGCGATAGGTTCAGCGGATGCCTTGCTCCTTCTAACGGAATGGCGGCAGTACCGGGAGCTTGATCCCTACGAGCTTCTCGGCCGGGTCGCCTCACCCCGTGTGCTCGACGGCCGCAACGTGTTGGACGCAGAAAAATGGCGTGCTGCAGGCTGGCAGTACCGTGGGCTCGGACGACCGTAACGGTGACGAACACAAATGATTCTTCAATGCCCTCGGACAACAACCTACGAGGGCCGGTGGCTGTCACGCGCTCTAGCCAACGTCGTCGGCGCCTGTTGGGTACAGTAACGGCCTTAGCCTGTGTCGTCATCCTCATGTTGGCGATAGTCCTCTGGTTGGGGGCAAAGGCCAATGCCATTAGCGGTCACCTGCAATCAGCCACTCAATTGGTTCCTCAGCTCAAAGAGGACGTCCTAAAGGACGATGTGGATGCCGCGAACAGGACCGTTGGCGTCCTGAAGGAACATACTGCTAGTGCCCGCAATGCGGCCACCGACCCGCTCTGGACTATGGCTGGAATGGTTCCATGGCTGGGTGGCAATTTCCGGGCGGTAAGTGAGGTGGCGACATCTGCTGACGATGTGGCGCAGCTAGGGGCCGATCCATTAGTTCAGGTCGTCAATACGCTCGATTGGAAGACGCTCCTTCCCAGCAACGAAGGCGTCGATTTGAAACCACTAGCGGCAGCGGCGCCCAAGCTCAGCTCAGCAGCGCACGCGGTAAGGCAGTCCTCTGACAGGTTGAACAGTATCGATACGGGTGCATTACTCCCCCAAGTTGCTTCGCCCTTAATCCACGCACGGGAAGAGCTGCAGTCTATGCGATCGGGCCTCGACACCGCTGCGAATGTTGCGGGAATCGCCCCGGTGATGCTGGGTGACGAGGGGCCCCGCCGTTATCTCTTACTGATCCAGAACAACGCAGAAGTGCGTGCTACAGGCGGAATTCCGGGCGCCTTGGCCGTCCTTACCGTCGACAACGGAAAACTTTCGTTCGGTTCGCAGACAAGCGCAACGGCCCTTGGCGCATCCGTTCCACCCGTGGCAGTGGATCCTGAACAGATGGGTATCTACTCGACCCGGCTTGGCAAATTCATGCAGGACGCGAACCTTACCCCGGACTTTCCCACGGCAGCCTCCACTGCCCAGACGATGTGGGAAGCGAAAACAGGCGAGAACGTCGATGGCGTCCTCTCGATCGACCCCGTCTCACTGGGCTACATCTTGGATGCTATCGGGCCCGTGGACCTTGCCGATCCCCAGCTTCGTGCCATTGCCGGCTCATCGCTGCCCACGAAACTAGATGGTGGGAACGTAACACGCACACTCTTGTCCGATGTCTACGCCGAAATTGCCGAACCCGAACTCCAAGATGTGTACTTTGCTGGAGTCGCCCAAGAAATCTTCAATTCGCTGTCCGCCGGCAAGGGAGATCCTAAGGAACTGATAGAAGGCGTGAGTCGTGGGGCTGCCGAAGGCCGCTTCCTCGTTTGGTCCGCTACAAAAGTTGAACAGGATGTCATCTCGAGGTATCCGGTCAGCGGTTCTATAGCGGGCCCGAGCGTAGCTCCGGCACAATTCGGCGTGTACTTCAATGATGGTACGGGCGCCAAAATGGACTACTACGTCAAACGGACCGTGCAGTTGGTCAAGGAATGCACCGGCGACGAATTCGGCCAGATAAAGGTGCGCATCACCAGCACCAACACCGCGCCAGCGGACGCAGCTTCGTCCTTGCCTGAGTACGTCACAGCTGGAGGAGCATATGGCGTACCGGCAGGATCGGTGCAAACAAACGTAATCGCCTATGGCCCTATCCAGGCACATGTGGAAACCGCAGTGGTCGACGGTCAGAAAACAGATTTTGCCGCACATAGACACGCCAACCGTCCAGTCGGGTCGGTGACTATCGTATTGGCCCCTGGCCAAACCAGCACGGTAGAGCTGACTTTTGCAAAGATTGTCCAGCACACCGAACCTAACCTGGTTGTCACGCCAACAGTCCAGCCAGTCAAAGATGTGGTTCTTGGACTGGAACAGACAGAATGCGTTCCGGGGAAGTAGACATCGCGTTAACAGTATGTAAAGCGACTTGATTCACTTTGGTAACACCCGTCACGGGATGCTAACGTTCTACTTGGGCACAGCAAATGAGATTTCAACCTACGGTCACTCGGGGGATCGGAAATCTCCACTAATCACGTGACACATCGTAATTACGGTCTCAGGGGGACTCATGAAGAAATCACTCGCGGCAATCGCACTTGCCGGATCCATTGCACTTATCGGCGCCGTTCCGGCCGTCGCAGCCACCTACCCGGCACCGCCGGCCAACGCAGCTGTTTCTGATGGCACTGTTGGCCCCGGCGAGCAGTTCATCTTCCGCGGCAACGGATTCCTTGCCGGCGAAGGCCTGACCATCACCGTCACTCCGGGCAACCCGCCCGCAGCAAACGGCTCCAGCGTTTCCAACGGTAGCCGGACGGTTCCTACCAAGATCACCCTGCCGCTGGCACCGCAGACCTTCTCCACCACGGCTGATGCCAACGGCTCCTTCGCCTTCCCGCTGAGCATCAGCGAAGGTGGCACCTACACTCTCACCGCAACCGGCCTGACCTCAGGCAAGACTGCAACCGCAGTCGTCACCGTTGAAGGCACTGGCCTGGCAAACACCGGCGGTGCCCCGCTGGCCAACACCGGCACCGGCCTCGCCAACACCGGTGCGGACGCCAGCCTGGTTCTGTGGTCCCTCGTGGGCGCAGGCGCACTGGCTGCCGGCGCAACCTCGGTAGTTGTAGTTCGCCGCCGCGCCAAGGCTGAGGCCGCAGCGTAAGGCTAAGCCAACAAGCACCAAAGAGGGTGGGTGGTTCTCCGGGAAACCGGAGAACCACCCACCCTCCGCTTTTAACAAGAAACTGCAGGCCAGATCTCTGACCCTTGTGGTATTCATAAGAGTTATGGGGAGACATTGGCGCCGTCCACGCTTGCAGTTCGACTGTTCTGTGCCCCTACCTCCGGTCCAGGTACTCCCGTATATCCTCTTGACGCTCTTGGCGGTCGCTGCATTTGGGGTGGCCGCACTGGCGCTCATGCAGACATCTTGAGGCCGGCTTGAAGCGCTTGGAGCAACGCCGTTTCTGGCAGGCAATCCTCGCAACAATGCTGGTGTCGCTCGCGTTCGTGGCGTTCTGGCCGAGCCCGGTCGACCAGCCCGTACAAGGCCAACTTGCCGGCTTCCTCATCGTCATCCACATGCTGGGAGTTCCCGGCTGGGTCAACTATTCATTCATCGAGGCCGCAGCCAACGTGGCACTTTTTGTTCCGCTCGGCGTAGTTTCATCACAGGCATTCCCTGGCAAACGTCTTTGGCAGCTCGGCGCTTTTGGACTCGTGGTTTCCGGCTGCGCGGAGCTAGGTCAGCAGCTGTTTCTTCACGACCGTTTTGCAAGCCCGCTAGACCTTGTCACAAATACAGCTGGCTGTGTCATAGGTGCCTTGGTGGCGAGGGCCAGCGTGCGCGAGCTTAAACACCGACAGGCTCAACGCCATGCGTCGAGCCTGTCGAAAAGCAACGGATGAACTGGATTTATTCGTTCACGAATTCCTTCATCCACGCTTTCAGGTCTTCGCCGAAGTCCACACGCTCCGAAGCAATGGAAATCACGGCCTTGATGTAGCTGAGCTTGTCTCCGGTGTCGTAGCGGCGCCCACGGAACACAACGCCATACACACCGCTGCCTTCGCCCTCTGACGTCGCGAGGGTCTGCAACGCGTCCGTCAGCTGGATCTCTCCGCCGCGGCCCGGTTCGGTCACCTCCAGAACGTCGAACACAGCCGGGTGCAGCACGTACCGGCCGATGACGGCCAGGTTTGACGGAGCCTCGTCCACAGAGGGCTTCTCCACCAGGCGGTTTACCTGGAAGTAGTTCTCGCCGTCCACAGGCGTGATGTCCGCGCAGCCGTAGGCACTGATCTGCGCCGGGTCCACCTCGATCAGGGCAATGACAGAGCCGCCGGTCTTGGCCTGGACGTCGATCATGGTGCTCAGCAGCTCATCACGAGCGTCGATGAGGTCGTCACCCAGCAGGACAGCAAACGGCTCGTCCCCTACATGCTGGCGGGCGCACAGCACAGCGTGGCCCAGGCCCTTGGGGTCCCCCTGCCGCAGGTAGTGCAGCGGCGCGAGGCTGGACGCGTGCTGGACGGCCTCCAGACGGTCAAGGTCGCCCTTGAGCTCCAAGGTGCGCTCCAGGGCCGGTGCGCGGTCAAAGTGGTCCTCCAAGGCCCGTTTCTGGCGCCCGGTGATCATGAGGAGGTCCGTCAGCCCTGCCTTGACGGCTTCCTCCACCACGTATTGGATTGCGGGCTGGTCAACAACCGGCAACATTTCCTTCGGCATTGCCTTGGTCGCGGGCAGGAAGCGAGTTCCCAATCCGGCAGCAGGAATGACGGCTTTTCTCACTGATTTCCCCAGAGTCATAGCTGAACCATACAAATCCTTGGCGGAAACTGGCAATGCAGGTCCGAGATTACGCGGCGAATGGGGACGCCTGCCCATCGCGGGCGAACTGCTTACGGGACATACTGCTGATTGCAGCTTTCACGAAACTTGGGGGACATCTTGAACAACGACCAGCAGCCCGGAACTCCGCAACAACCGGAGCACCACGGATGGCAGCAGCCTGACGCCCCGGCGCCCGGGCCAGAAGGCCAGCAGCCGCAATTCCCGCCCTACCCGCCGCAGCCCGGTCAGCCGTCTCCGCCGCAGCAGGGCCAGCAGTACCAACAGGGTCAGCCGGAGGTCGGCCAGCCACCCGCTCCCCCGCGAGCAGACCAGTACAACTTCAGCCAGCCGCCCTACAACGACCCCGGCCACGGACAGTACGCGCACCCCGGACCGGGCCAGTTCGGCCCGACCCCACCCAAACGTGGCATCCCGGTCTGGGGCTGGGTTGCCGGCGGCGTTGGTGTTGTGGCGGTCCTGGCAGTGGCGGGCGTGATGGTTCTGGGCGGCATCGTCTCAGCCAATGAACGGAAAGTAACGCCGACACCCACGAATACCGCCGGAAGCTCAGAGTCAGCTGGCGCTACCGAGGAAGCAACTACCGACGAGTCCTCGGCCGCAGCCACTGACGACGCGGTGTACCTCTTCGAAGAAGCCGATTTCACCTCGGCGCCGGTCTGGTCCACCAGGATGCCGGCCGGCTGGACCATGTCCGAGGCGAAGAATGGCACTTTCACGTACAGCAACAATGACTATCCGTGTCTCTTCACCACGCATCAGGCAATCCTGCCGCCACGCGATGCCATCACCGATGAAGAGGCGACGAAAGTCTCCATGCAGACTGAGATTGAGGGCATCAAAAAAGCGGCCAGCTCCGCGGTCACGGTGGTGACAGACGCTGACTCGCTCTACACCAAGCTTCGGGACGCGGACGGCCGGACCATTGAACTTCAGGAAGCCGAACTGCGGTTCAAGAACAAGAACAACGTGGATCTGGTGTACCGCATGGCGGTACGGTCCATGCCCGCCGGCGACGGACTCATGGAACTCATCCTTACCTGCCCTGCCAACCTCCCGACCGAGTCTGAACTCTGGACGGAGCTGACGGACAGCGCCACGATGGTTGACGATCCCGCGGCGTAATTCCGGCGGCCTGATTTCCAGGGGCCCGCTACCGGCCCTTGAACTATGCCCCCTTGAAGACTGGCGCCCGCTTCTCCTGGAACGCCTTGAAGCCCTCCGCGTAGTCCTCGGACTTGCACAGCCGGGCCTGCTCCGCGTTCTCCTCCTCCATGGCCTCCCAGAGGCCAAGGCGCTGGTCGCGGATGTGGGCCACCAGGTCCTTGCTGGCGTTGAAGGCACCCGTGGCGCCCGTGGCAACCTTCGCCACGATGCCGCGGGTGTTTTCCAACAGCTCGCCCTTGGGCATCGCCCGGCTGAACATGCCCCGCGCCACGGCCTCGGTGCCGGTCATCAGTTCGGCCGTGTAGATCAGGTCCAGCGTGCGGTGCATGCCCAGCCGCTCGGTGAAGTACCAGTGCCCGCCGGAGTCCAGGGTGGCGCCCAGCTTGGCGAAGGGCGAGCCGAACTTGGCGTCCTCCGCCACGTACACCACGTCCGTTGCCAGCAGCAGGCCCAGCCCCACGCCCAGGCAGGCGCCCTGCGCCGCCGCGAACGTCGGGGCGGGGAAGGCTGTCATCTTCTTCAGCAGCGGCTGCAGCAGCCCACCCAGGTACCCCTGGACGTCGTCCGTCTCCGGCGTCACGCCGGCGATATCCCGGCCCGCGCAGAAGGCGCGGCCCTCTCCCCTGAGCAGCAGCGCCCGCACCTCACCGCGCGAGGCGGCGTCAGCGGCGTCGTCGTACGCCTGGGTTAAATCCCTCAGCGCCTGCTCATCCAGGGAATTCAGCTTGTACGGGGCGTCAAGGACAACCTCGGCGATGCCGTGGGCGATGGAGAGGGAGATCATGGGGCTCCTTGCGGTTGGAAAGACTTAGACGTCGAAGTCGACGGTGACTTCGGGGGTGGTGGGGTGGGACTGGCAGGTGAGCACGTAGCCCTTATCCAGTTCATCCTGCTCCAGGGCGTAGTTTTCGTCCATGGTCACTTTGCCCGTGACCACCTTGGCGCGGCAGGTGCCGCACACTCCCCCGGCGCAGGCGAACGGCACGTCCGGGCGCACGCGCAGGGCGGCGTTGAGGATGGATTCGCGGGCGTGCGTGGGGCTGGCCACCTTGCCCTCGAGGCCGTCCAGCTTGAACGTGATCTTGTACGTCTCCTTTGACTCGTCGTCAATCACCGGCCGGCCGATGTTCCCCTCCGGGCGGTCCGGTTTGCCCGAGGTGAACAGCTCGAACCGGATGTGTTCCGGCTTCACGCCGCGGGCCGCCAGGGTGTCGCGGCACAGCTGCACCAGCTCGAACGGCCCGCACAGGAACCACTCGTCCACGTCGTCCGCGTGGATGGCGGTGCCCAGCAGCGCCTGGAGCTTCTCGGCGTCGATCCGTCCGCTGAGCAGCGGCGCGATGCGCTGCTCGCGGGACAGCACGTGGTGCAGGGCAAGGCGCGACGGGTACTTGTCCTTCAGGTCCGCCAGCTCCTCCAGGAACATCACGTCCATGGCGGCCTTGTTGGCGTAGATGAGGTCGAACCGGGTGTCCGGGTTGGCGGCCAGCAGCGTGCGGGCGATGGCGATCACCGGGGTGATGCCGGAACCGGCGGCGATGGCCACGAAGCTGCCCGGCTCCCCCACCAGGTCCTCCGGGTGGTTCATGGAGTTCATCAGGTTCTGCTCAATGGCCTTGCCGTCCCGGCCGTGCTTGGAGACAAACGCGCCCATGGGGCTCATCACGTCCAGCTCGTCGCCGGCCTTCAGTTCGGCGTTGGCCCAGGTGGAGAACAGCCCGCCCAGGTCCTTCTTGATGGCCACGCGGATCTCGCTGCTGCCGTCCTCGAAGCTGCGCGGCTCGGCGCAGATGGAGTAGCTGCGGCGCACCTCGTGCGGCTGGCCGTTCTCATCCGGCATGGTGGTGCGCAGGGCCACATACTGGCCCGGCAGGTAGTCGAACTGGCCGGCCAGATCCGCCGGCACGGCGAACTTCACCTCGATGGCATCGTCCGTGAGCCGGCGGACTTCGTCCACGGTCAGGGTGTGGAAAGTCGCACGACGGCGGCCGGTGGCTGCAGCCGACTCAGCGGCGGTCTGGCGGACAACAGGCATAGGGGCTTCCTTACAGGACTTTGAAGTAGTCGAACGGTTCCTTGCAGTCCTGGCAGACGTACAGCGCCTTGCAGGAAGTGGAACCGAAGCGGGTGAGTTCCTTGGTGTTCAGCGATGAACACTGCGGGCATTTGACGGCCATTTGCAGGCGGATGGGACCGGCATGCCGGGCGGCATCCGAACGGCCCGTGGGCGGCGCAATGCCGTACTCCTCCAGCTTGGCCTTGCCGGACTCGGTCATCCAGTCCGTGGTCCACGCCGGCGAGAGCACCAGCTCCACGTGGACCTTGGGGTAGCCCGCCTTGCCGAACGCCGCATTGAGGTCATCGCGGATTGCGTCCATCGCCGGGCAGCCCGAATACGTGGGCGTGATGGTGACCTGCACGGCGGGCACCATGCCGCCGTCGTCGAACAGCCGGACGTCCCTCAGGATGCCAAGGTCAGCAATGGTGAGCACCGGGATCTCCGGATCACACACCGTGGCGGCGAGGTCCCAGGCCTTCTGCTCCGGCGTTCTGCTGTCCGCGCGGCTTTCCGCGGCGGTGGGGTGGCTGACGTACATGGGCATGGCTACCAGCTCGCTCCGGGGAACTGGCGGGCCAGCACCTGCATCTCGGCCAGGAGGTAGCCCAGGTGCTCGGAGTGCTTGCCCTGGCGTCCGCCGCCGCGGGCGGCCGGCACCTGCGGAACGTCCAGTTCCGCCTCGGCCAGGACCTCGCCGGTGAGGCGGTCAAAGTCCTCGCGCAGGCTGGAAGGCTCGACGGCGGCACCCGCCGCCGCGAGGCGGGCGGTGAGTTCGTCGTCGCGGAACAGCTCGTCCACGTAGGGCCAGATGACCTCGAAGCCGTGGATCATCCTGGCGCGGGACTCGTCCGTGCCGAGGGCAAGGCGGAGCACCCACTGGGTGCTGTGGTCCCGGTGGTAGTCCACTTCCTTGACGGCCTTGGCGGCGATGCCGGCCAGGGTGGCGTCCGTGGACTCGGTGAGCCGGCAGTACAGCTCGAACTGGTAGTAGCTCACCACGAACTGCCGGGCGATGGTGACGGCGAAGTCCCCGTTGGGCTGCTCGAAGAGTTCCAGCGAGCGGAATTCCTCCTCGCCGCGGAAGTAGGCAAGATCGTCCTCGCTCTTGCCGTTCAGTCCGCCGGCATAGCTGAGGAAGGAGCGGGCGTGGCCCAGCTGGTCCAGTGCGATGTTGCCCAGGGCCACGTCCTCCTCCAGCTCGGGGGCGCGGGAGATCCAGTGGCCCAGCCGCTGGGCCAGGACCAGGGCGTCGTCGCCCAGGCGCAGGGCGAACTCGGCGGCGTCCTCGCTGGGCTTGGCGGTGCCGCGGCTGACCGCGAGCGCGATGTCCTCCGGGCGGAGGGCGTTGCCCGGCGTGATGCGGGTGGCGCTGGCCGTTGCGTCGCCGCTGGCGCCGGCAGTGCTGACGCCTACGGAGATGTCCCCGTGGCCGCCCGTTTCTTCTGTGGTGGTCTCCGGGGTGCTCACAGGTGCTTCACACCCTCACTCTTGGTGTAGTACGTGGCATGGCGGTAGTCCTTGCCCTGCGGCGACTCGAAGAAGGAGCCTTTGGCGTCCGGGTCGCTGGAGGCGATGGCGTCCGCGGGGACAACCCAGATGGACACGCCCTCGTTGCGGCGGGTGTACAGGTCACGGGCGTTGCGCAGCGCCATCGCCGCGTCCGGCGCGTGCAGGGACCCGGCGTGGACGTGGGAGAGGCCGCGGCTGGAGCGGACAAAGACTTCCCAGATGGGCCAGACGTTGCCGGCGGGGCGGATATCAATCGCCGGCTCCGGTGAGGCGGCGACTGCCTTGTCTGCTGCCGGGACACCCGTGGGTGCATTCGCCTGGTCTGCTGACTGGTCCTCGGCCTTGTCAATGGAGCGGGAGCCGCTGTCTGCGGTGCTGGCCGGGAACTCCGGGTTGCCGTGAGGGCTCATGCTGCAAATTCCTTCTCTGCTTGCTTCTTGGCCTGTTTTTCCGCGTACGCGGCGGCGGCTTCGCGCACCCAGGTGCCGTTCTCGTGTGCTTCGCGGCGCCGTTCCAGGCGCTGGGCGTTGCAGGGGCCGCGGCCTTTCAGGACCTCGTGGAACTCGTCCCAGTCCAGGGGTCCGTGTTCCCACTTCTTGGTTTCCTCGTTGAAACGGATGTCCTTGTCCGGGAGCGTGAGCTCCAGGACCTTGACCTGCTCCATCATCATGCCGACGAAGCGGCTGCGCAGTTCGTCGTTGCTGAAGCGCTTGATGTTCCAGGCCATGGACTGCTTGGAGTTGGGTGAATCGTCATCCGGCGGGCCGAACATCATCAGGGCCGGGGCGTACCAGCGGTTCACGGCCTCCTGGGCCATCTGCTTCTGCTCCGGGGTGCCGTGGGAGAGTTCCAGCAGGATCTCGAAGCCCTGGCGCTGGTGGAAGGACTCTTCCTTGCAGACGCGGACCATGGCGCGGCCATAGGGGCCGAACGAGGCACGGCACAGCGGGACCTGGTTGGCGATGGCTGCTCCGTCCACCATCCAGCCGATCGCGCCCATGTCCGCCCAGGTGCGTGCGGGGTAGTTGAAGATGGAGGAGTACTTGGCCTTGCCGTCCATCAGGTCCTGCATCATCTGATCGCGCGGCTGGCCCAGGGTCTCAGCGGCCGAGTACAGGTACAGGCCGTGGCCGGCCTCGTCCTGGACCTTGGCCATGAGGATGGCCTTGCGCTTCAGGCTGGGGGCGCGGGAAATCCAGTTGGCTTCCGGCTGCATGCCGATGATCTCCGAGTGCGCGTGCTGCGAGATCTGGCGGATGAGGGTCTTGCGGTAGGCAGCCGGCATCCAGTCGCGGGGCTCGATGCGCGAGTCCTCCGCCATGACGCGGTCAAAGTACGCCTGACCTTCTGCCTCGTGCCGGGCTGCCTCTGCAAGCTGTTCAGATGACAGCTCAGCGGGCACTGACTGCAGGGTCTGCGATGCCATGGTTGCTCCTATGCATATCCGATAAATAATTACCGACCGTTCGTTCAGGATATGCGGAAGCCGTGAGATGCGTCAAGCACGGAGAGCGGGTGGCATGGGGAATTAGGGCCTGCCTTCGGGGTGCCGACAGGCCAGTACCACCGGCCTGCCCGCGCACCCGATCAACTACAGCCCGGTGGCATGGTGGCTAACGGTGAGGCAGCTCCGGGTCCGGCACCTAGGCCGACCAGGCGAACGGGGCCGAGAAGGAGCTCTTCCCTGTGTTGTCCCAGGTCATCCCGAACACGTCGACGCGGCCGGTGCTCGCGGTGCCGGCTGCCAAGGTGTCGGCAGGAAATCCGATCCCGCTGACTTTCACCCCACGTTCCGTAGGGTCCATGGGAGACACAAAGTCCTCGACCGCCATGTCCACGGCACTGCCGATCCTGACCTGGTGCCGGCGCCCATCGTTGGCGTAGGCCATCTCCAGAGACTCCATGCCAGCCATTTCACCGATCAAGCCGGCCAGACCCTCCATCGGTCCGCCAAGCTGGCCGCCGAAGACTGCACTGAGCGCCTCGGCCTGCTCAGCTGAGGCGGCCGCATCCATCAGGACTCCGACCTTCCATCCCCCGTCACTCATCAGCGCGGGTCCGTCGGCGACGACACAGACGGTGAGGCCTCCGACGTCAACACCGTTAACGTCGCCGGAGTCAACGTGGAAGGCCAGGGCCACCTGGCAACGTTCGTTATCCGCCGGCGCGGTCAACCCGGAAGTCGCACACGGGCAGACCATATCGCAGTTGCAATTCTCAAAATACGTACCCTCTACACGCCACACCATTTTGGGGCTCCCTTCGAAGTGGCACCCCCCAAAACAAAGTCTCCTCCGGCCCAACACCACGGTCAAACGGCCTCAGATGACTCATCAACGAGGCCGATCAACGACGCCGAACCGGAGGCATCTCAGGGGCGGTGGGCGTCCTGCGGCTGGGTGACGGCCACCTCTCGGATTCGTTCGGTGGCAGCCCAGCTGGCGAGCAGCCGGAGCCGTTCATCGGAGGGGGATCCGGGCACGGCCGGGTAGACGGTGAGGCTGAATCCAGGGTCCTCCGCGAGCTCCATGGCCTCGTAGGCGAGTTCGAGTTCCCCCACCACCGGATGATGGAAGACCTTTGTCCCGGCGTAATGGCGCCGGACGTTGTGGGCCGCCCAGCGGGTCCGGAACTCCTCGCTGCGCACCGACAGTTCTCCGACAAGGTCCGCCAGGCGCTTATCGAAGGGGTTGCGTCCGCTTTGGGTGCGCAGGATGGCCACGTTCGTGTTGGCCGCCAGGTCCCAGTTGGGGTAAAAATCCCGGGCCCTGGGGTCGAGAAAGATGAAGCGGGAATGGTTACCGGGACGAGCCGGGCCCCGGTACATCTCCGAGTACAGGGCATAGCCCAGCTGATTGGCCGCCACGATGTCCATGTGGTGGTTGCCGATGAATGCCGGCGCACCTGTAATGCAGTCGAGCATGAACTGCAGGGCGGGCCGGACGGTCCCGCTTTGCAGGGGACGGCGCTGGCTCCTGCCGGACGGGCTGGCCGCGCGGGCAAGATTGTAGAGGTGGTCCCGTTCGGCCTCGTCCAGCTTCAGTGCCCTGGCGATGGCATCGAGGACGCTCTCGGAGGTGCCGGCAAGGTTTCCGCGCTCAAGCTTGGTGTAGTAGTCAACGCTGACCCCGGCGAGCATGGCCACCTCTTCACGGCGCAAGCCGGGAACCCGCCGTCGTCCGCCGTAGAGCGTGAGCCCGGCCATTTCGGGGGTGATTTTGGCCCGCCGTGAGGCCAGGAATTCGCGCACTGCCAGTCTGTTGTCCACTCATCCACGCTACCGCTCGCGCGCCGCCGCAGGGAGGTACTGCCAGACCCCCGGATAAGCAGGGCCCTCGCTAGGGATGACGGGGTCCTGTTGCATGGAACCTGAACCGCTTACCCAACCTTCAGAACGGAGCCAGCGTGACAGCGATCGACGCACCGACGTCCACACCTGCACAGACCGTCGGCCGCCCGCTGGCCATCGTCCTCGGCCTGCTGACCATTTTCGGGCCGATCTCCATGGACCTCTACCTGCCCGTTCTGCCGGCACTCACCGCAGACCTGCAAAGCACGACGTCGGTGGCCCAGTTGACCATTACGGCCTGTCTGCTGGGACTTGCGTTAGGCCAGATCATTGCCGGCCCGCTCTCGGACCGTTTCGGCCGGCGGACGCCGCTGCTCATCGGAGTCATCGCCTACACCGCCACCTCGGCACTGTGCGCGATCAGCCCCACCGTCGAAACGCTCATCGCCGCAAGGTTCGTCCAGGGCCTCGCCGGCGCCGTGGGCATCGTGATCGCGCAGGCTGCCGGACGGGACGTCTACTCCGGCGGCAAGCTGCTCCGCTACTACGGCCGGCTGACCGTGCTCGGCGGACTCGCCGCCATCATCGGCCCCGTCATCGGCGGCCAACTGGCAACCGTGACGGACTGGCGCGGAGTGTTCCTGTTCCTCGCAGCGGTGGGTGTAGCCATCCTCATTGCATGCCTGCTGGTCTTCCGGGAGACGCTGCCGCCGGACAGCCGAACCGCCGGAGGCCTCTCCCACACCCTGAGCGACTTCCGCCGCCTGCTCGCGGACCGGGTGTTCGTGGGCGCAGTTCTGATCACCGGCTTCACCTACTCCGCGATCTTCGCCTACCTGAGCGGAGCAACATACATCCTGCAGGGAATGTACGGACTCTCGCCGCAGGGTTACTCGTTGGCGTTCGGCCTGAACTCCCTGGGCTTCGTGGTCTTCGGGTTCATCGGCGGCCGCCTGTCCGAACGGTGGTCCGAACGGGGAACCCTGGCGGCGGGACTGGTGATGACTGTGTCCGGCTCCCTGGGCCTGCTGGCGACGGCGCTCCTGCACCTGCCCCTGATCGCCATCATCCTGTCCCTGTTCACGATGGTCAGCGGCGTGGCCGTGACCAGTCCCCCTGCCACGTCACTGGCGCTCAAGGACTATCCCGACATCGCAGGTACAGCGTCGTCGCTGCTGGGACTGGCCCGGTTCGCCTTCGGCGGCCTCGCCGCACCGCTGGTGGGGATTGGCGGGGCCGACGATCCGGTTCCGTTCGGCATTGTCGCAGCCGTTGCCGCAGGAGCGGCTGCACTCAGCCTGGCGCTGGTCAGGGTCCCCCGCTCTTCCAGTAGCTGACGAGGTCCCTGGCCAGCCTCGGGCGGCGGTCAGGAACCTTGGCGGCTAGTCGCTGCCCCGTTCCAAAACTGACTTGGCGATGAGCTGCTCCGCGGCCGCGGCGACGGCGGCCTGGTAGCCTTCCTGCCGGCCGTGCCGGGCACCGACTTCCTCGGCCAAGTGGTCCGGCGGGACCGCGGCTGCCGTGGCCTCCCAGACGGCCGGACCGATCCCGCTCAGCCGCACGATTTCCGAGTCCAGCATCACCAGCAGATCGTCGCCGACCGCCACGGCGTCCATTGGTTCCACCCGCCGGAACCACCCGTCCGGGATGGGCCCGGACTCGGCCTCCAGCCCAACGGCTGCCCACTCAGGCTTCGAGCGGCGCCGCTTCCGAAACAGCGGCTCCAGTGCCTTCGGCAGGTCCGCAGCCTCCGAATACGTCACCTGCCAGACTCCCCCCACGCGGTCGATCAGCCGGCACAGCGACTGCAGCGGCTGGTCGATTTCACCCTGTGAGGATGAATCCGGGATCAAGGCAAACAGTGCGTCAGCCAGCGGCAGCTGGCGCAGGACGGGGGCATGGTCCTGCCCATCCGCGCCCGGCTCCGCCCCCTGGTCCGCGCCAACCCGGTCCAACAACACAATGGACTGGATGACCGGCTTGGCCGGGGCCGGCTGGAGCCCCAGCTCATCCGGACCCACCTGCTGCTTGGCTGCCCCGGACTCCTGCTTTACGGACAACGGTTTGGGGTAGGGCACCACGGAGCCGTCCGGGCCGATGGCCACAGTCTCGTCCGAGACGTAGCCGTACGTCCGTGCCAGCACCAAGGCTGCGGTTGTCCTGCCCGTTCCGGACTTGTCCACGAGCGCCACCACGGCCCCGGTTTCCGGCGAGGCCACCGCGCAGGCGTGCAGCATCATGAGCTCACCGGCGTTCTCCAGGATGGCGGCGGCGGTGAGCCGGGACGTGAGGACCTCAGCCAGCTCCGCAAAGGACGCTGCCTGCAGGGGGAAGGTCCCGCCGTCGTACATCGACAGATACGAGACGGAAGCAGAAAACGGCAGGGATTCCGTGGGTTCCTTCGGCAGGGGCGGCAGCGTAGGAGCCCCGCTGCTGGCACACCTGGCCCAGGCCGAACGCATGCTTTGCCGCTGCTCCTCCGTGACCGACCGGCCCCAGCGGACGGAGAACTGCGTGCCCAGGACATCGATGCACAGCAGGTCCCCGCCGCTGAGCAGATCCTCAAAGAGGCGCGAATCCCACGCACTTGAGAAATTCCACTCAGGCTGCGGTTCCCCGCCGCGTTCCTTGTCCCCACCGTTCATGACGCTCCCTCAAGCCAAGCCGGTTGCTGTTCTGCGCTTCGCCTACTCTTCCCAACGGCCCCAAAGGTTCACACAAGCGATTCGAAAGATTCGCTCAAGGTTTGCTGTGGCAACGCGAAAGCGAAGTTGCGGAGCAAAACGCCCCGCACCAAAGCGTTGGTCTAGAGACTGATGAGGGAACTGGAAGCCAGAACGGTCGGCGCCTGCTTCCCGTGCTCCTGGAAAGTGACCACCGCGGTCACCGAGAAGTCGCGGTGGTCTTTGTTCCCGCCGCAGTATCCGTAGCCGTCGATGGCGAAGTCCACCTGTGTGAGGCCCGCGGTTGCGGCGTACACGAAATCCGCCGTGAACGTGCCGCTCCTGAGGTCGTGCCTGGTGGCAACGCTGGCGCCCATACCGATGGATGAAAACGTCAACAGCAGGTCGCCGGTGACCGGCGCAGGCCGGCGTCCCTGCAAAGGCGACGTGACCGGCACTACCGGGCTCAGGGTCAGTTGGACGCTCACAGTACCGGCGAGGTAGCCGAGTCCCCGCAGGCTGAGTGTGACGGGCACCTTCACGGCGGGCCGCAGGTGGCCGGCCTCATTGGGATGCGCGAGCGAAGGAATCGCCCGAATGCCTGAAACCAGCGCGGCCGAAGCCTGCGTTGCCGAATCTGTCGTTACCGGGAGCGGGGTTGCCGGGGCCGGTGCGGCGGGCGCTGTCATAACGGCCGGCATGGCCGGGACGGACCATGCGCCGTCCCACGTCGTCCTGCTGCGGGTGGCTCCGGCAGGTTCCGTGGTGCGATATGCGAGTTCTGACATCTTCGTCCCCCGTAGCATTCGGTTGGGGATCCTTGACGGACCACCCAGCTGCTGTGACCGGGATCTTCACCGGCTGACTCCACTGTGCACACTGCGCCTCTGGTTTCGCTCAGCCGACCCGCAAGACTCAGTCAATTTCTGCGGAGGCCCCTGGGCGATTCACCCCCGGGCCGGAGGTGCCCTGCGTGTTAAGTTGAATATCCGGGATCGCACCGATCTGCCAGCAACTCCGGAAAGAGCACTCACTGTGGAATCGCCAACGCCCGTACGGATCCTGACAGTCTGCACGGGAAACATCTGCCGCTCCCCCGTGGCCGAACGCCTGCTGCAGGCCGGCCTGGACCAGGTCCTGCCCGGCGCCTTCGAAGTCCGCAGCGCCGGCACCCGCGCCATGGTGGGTGATCCCATCCAGCCGCTCTCCGCGGACATCGTCCGGATGTACGGAGGTACGGACAAGGCGTTTGCCGCGCGGCAGCTGACCGCCAAGATCCTTCGCGACACGGACATCGTGCTGACCATGACGTCCAAGCACCGCGGCGAGGTGCTGCAGCTGGATGCCTCCCTGCTCAAGCGCACGTTCACCATCCGTGAGTTCGCGCGGATGCTGGAAGCGCTCGAGGAACGCGACGCCGCCGCCGAAAAAGCCCCCAGTGAAAAGGCGCCCGACGCCGGCACGCTCTGGCGCGGGCTGTCCGCCCGCCTCGCCTCCGTCCGGCACCTCGCCCTGGCCGCGGACAGTGCCGACAACGAAGTGATCGACCCCTACAAACGGGACCCCGAGGTCTACCGCCAGATGGAGGACGAACTGGCCCCGGCCATCCTGACCATCCTCCGCTACGCCCGGCTCAACACGCCCACATAATCAGGACCTTCGGCGTCGTTCTTTTCCGTGTCCGCGGTGGTACCGTCCGGTTATGGACAACCAGTCTGATCCGGAAAGGGCAGCTGAGAACAGGCCGCCGCAGGGAATTTCCGCATGGCTTCCCGCTTGGCTGCGCCGGCAGCCCACCTGGCTCAAAGCGGTCCTGGCCATGGTCCTGGTGATCGCCCTGGGCAGCACCGCGTACGCCTTCTCGCAGGTGGGACGCGGCGGAACGCCCGCCCCCACCGCCAGCGGTGCTGCGACGGCGGAAGGCGCCACAGCGCCGCCGTCAACGGAGGCTCCGTCCCCCACCCCGACTCCAACGCCGCCACCCCCACCGCCACCGGCACCTGAACCGCCGCCCGTTGCCCTGAACATCCTGCTGATCGGCAGCGACAGCCGCGGGGACTTCCGAGCCGAAGATGCCCAAGCGTCCGCGGGAACGCCAGCCGACCAGCGCGGCGATGTGCTGATGCTGATTCACATTCCCGCCGACCGGCAGAAGGTCTACGGCATTTCCCTCATGCGCGACCTGTGGGTCAACATCCCCGGCTACGGCGAGGCTAAGGTCAACGCCGGGCTGGAGCTGGGCGGCACCCCGCTGATGGTCCGGACCGTGGAAACCCTGTTCAACACCCACATCGACCACGCCGCCGTGATTGACTTCAAGGGATTCTGGGACGCCACCAACGCCCTGGGCGGCGTGGACGTGAACGTCACCGTTCCCTTCACCTCCACGCACGACACCCGCCACTACTTCCCTCCCGGCATCAACCACCTCGACGGCGGCCAGGCCCTTGAGTTCGTCCGCGAGCGCTACGCATTCGTTGACGGCGACTTCCAGCGGATCCGCAACCAGCAGACGTTCCTGAAAGCCTTCATCGGCAAGTTCATGAGTGAGGGCACGGTCAGCAACCCCGCCACCGCGATGCTGCTGGTCAACACCCTCCGGCCCTATGTGCTGGTGGACCCGGGCTTCACGCCGGAGACCCTGGTGCGGCTCGCCTTCAGCCTGCGCGAAGTGGGGCCGGAGGACGCCGTGTTCTTCCGGCTCCCCGACGGCGGTTTCGGCTTCAGCACCACCGGGCAGTCAATCGTCTTCCAGAACCCCGCTGCGGTGGCCTCGGTGTCCGCAGCCCTCGCCAACGGCACCTTGGCGGACTACGTGGCGGCCAACGGTTTCCAGGGCGGTAATTGAGCGTTCACAATAGCAACTCCCCGCGCGCCCTGGGCGTAAACTAAGGGCCAACTGCAGGGGCTGGGGAGCTGATGGGAATGCACGCGCATTGCGTGGTGATTGAGGAGGATCCGGACATCCGGAGCCTCCTTTCACTTGCCCTGTCCCGGGCCGGCTTCAAAGTGACAACCGAGTCCACCGGCGCCGCCGGCGTCAGTACCGTGGCCGGGGACAGTGACCTTGAGCTGGTCACCGTGGACGTTGCCCTGCACGACCTCCAGGGCAACGACGTATTGCATGCCCTCCGCGGAGTCTCCCAGGCGCCCATCCTGGTGATCTCCGCCCGCGCCGAGCCGGTGGACCGCCTCACCGCCCTGGAATCGGGCGCGAGCGCGTATTTGACCAAGCCATTCCGGCTGCGGGACCTGCAGGATCTGGTCCACACCTTGGCCCCGGCCAGTTAGCCGGGGCACACCACATCGGTACCACCTGCAGGCGATTAGGTGCCTACACAGCTGGTTCGTGGAGCAAGGTGATGGAATTTACTGAGTGCTGCCGGATTTACTGAGCGCTGCCGGAGCTGCCGCTTAGGCGGCCAGGCTCATGGCCCGGCTCCTCATTCCGACGGGCGTCTCGGAGCCCATTGACGCGGGCGCCAGGACGCTGATGTTGCATTCTGACTGGAGCGGGTCGATTGACGCCGGGAGGTGGTGCGATTTCGAACATGCCTGCAGCTGCTCCATTGCAGCCGGTTCGACACGTGCGTGGCTTACATCCACAACGAGGTGGAGTCCTTCTTTCAGGTGGTTGGCGCGCTTTACAACTACATACAGTGCCTGGAGGCTTTGAGCCGTCACATGACCCTGCGCTGCTACTTCTGCTTCACCACAATCGAGGTCGAGCCGGACTAGAACCTTGAGCTTGTCGTTCAAGTGCTTCCCCTATTCATGCATGGCCGCGACGCTGCGACCTCGTTTAGCCTATGGGCCTAATGTGACCTACGCAACACCCTGCGTCACATGCGAGTGGAGTGGCGTTATGAACGGCGCGGGTTGTTGAACCCCGCTGGGACGTGGGGTAAAGGGTCGCCTACGATGGAGCCGGTGAGGATCGGGACGTTAGTGGCACGGATGGAACGCCACCAGATCGGCCTGTATCTCGCCGCAATCGTGGCCGGCGGCGCCGCGGGTTTCCTGGCGCCGGGCTCGGGTGCCGTCTTGGAACGTGCCATCAATCCGGTGCTGGGGCTGCTGCTCTACGCCACGTTCCTGGGCATCCCGTTCGCATCGCTGGGACGGGCCGCACGTGACGTGCGGTTCCTGGCCGCCGTGCTGGTGCTCAACTTCGCCGTGGTGCCGCTGGTGGCGTTCGGACTGAGCCGCTTTGTTGCCGGGGATCAGGCATTGCTGGTGGGCGTGCTGCTGGTGCTCCTGACCCCCTGCATCGACTACGTTATTGTGTTCACCGGCCTGGCCGGCGGGGCCAGCGACCGGCTGCTCGCCGCGGCGCCTGTGCTGATGCTCGTCCAGATGGTCCTGCTGCCGGTGTATCTGCTGATCTTTGTTGGCCCAGGCCTGGTATCGGCGATTGACTCGTCACCGTTTGTGCAGGCATTGGTGTGGCTCATAATTGTCCCGCTGGCGCTGGCCGCGCTGACGCAGTGGCTCGCCCGGCGGGAAGGTGACCCTGCCGCCGTCGGGCCTCCCGCCGTCGGGCGCCTTTTCCGCACTGCCGCCGCGCGCCTTCTGCACGCTGGCGTCGCCGGGCGCCGGGTCATGGCCGCCATGCAGGCCCTGATGGTTCCGCTCATGATGGCGACGCTGGCCGTGGTGGTGGGCTCGCAGATCGTGGGCGTGCGCCAGGAACTGGGATCGCTGCTGGCCGTGGTGCCGCTCTACGCGGCTTTCCTGCTGGTGATGGTGCCATTGGGCCTCCTCGCCGCCAGGGCCGCCCGCCTGGACGTCCCGGCAACCCGGGCAGTGGTGTTCAGCGGTGCCACCCGCAATTCCCTGGTGGTGCTTCCGCTGGCGCTGGCCCTCCCCGAACCTCTGGCACTGGCCTCGCTGGTGGTGGTCACCCAGACTTTGGTGGAACTGGTTGGCATGGTTGCCTACGTGCGCTTCCTGCCCCTGCTGGCGCCAGCCGATTCGCGGCTCCGGCGCTGAGGGTGGCATTCGGTTCGACTGGGGCAATTCACGTGAGCTAAGGGCCGGCGGCGCCTGGGGAAGCCTCGGTCTCAGAAGGCTTGTCACCGCCGGCCCAGCTCACGTGATCCGGAACGATGTCCGGGCCAAGTATCGGTTTAGCGGAGTCTTCCCAGGGGGACCGGGATGTCCGCTAACCGACTCCTAAAGACTATTTACAGCTGTCATTCCGTTCTTGAGTGACAGCTACTTGTCTTTAAGTTGCAGAAGTGACGCGGTATGCACGGCGCTACGCACGGCGAAAGCGGACCACTCTATACCCCGGTAGCGAACGCGGGTGCCCCCGGCGGAATAGCTTTATATATTGAGTCAATGACCCAGACTTCAGTGCAGCATCCTGCCGACAACACCCCAGCGGCCGCCGCCCCCGTAGCCCGGAAGGTCCCCACGGAGCGTATTCACCACGGCGACACTTTCGTGGACAACTACGAATGGCTGCGCGAAAAGGAATCCGCGGAAGTGGTGGAGCACCTCAAGGCCGAGAACGCCTACCAGGAGTCCGTCACCGCCCACCAGGAGCCGCTCCGCGAAGCCATCTTCCAGGAGATCAAGGGACGCACGCAGGAGACGGATCTGTCTGTTCCGAACCGCAAGGACGGCTGGTGGTACTACACCCGCTCCGTCGAGGGCAAGGAGTACGGCATCCAGTGCCGGGTCAAGGCCCAGAACACCGGGAACCCGGTGGCGGACTGGACACCCCCGGCGGTGGAGGCCGGCGTCGAACTTTCCGGTGAAGAAGTCCTGCTGGACTGCAACGTCGAAGCCGAAGGCAAGCCGTTCTTCGCCGTGGGCGGGACCGCGGTGACCGTGGACGGCAACCTCTATGCCTACGCCGTGGACAACGCCGGCGACGAACGCTTCACGCTGCGCTTCAAGGACCTGCGCACCGGGGAAATGCTGCCGGACGTCATCGAGAACATCTTCTACGGGGTCTCCTTCTCCCCCGACGGCACACGCCTGTTCTACACCGTGGTGGACGACGCCTGGCGCCCCTACCAGGTGAAGTCCCACGTGCTGGGCACGCCCGTCGCCGAGGATGAGGTGCTTTACCAGGAGGACGACGTCGCCATGTGGCTGGGCTTCGACCTCTCCTCGGACCGGCGCCACCTGGTGCTGAGCATCGGCTGCTCGGAGTACAGCGAGACGCGGCTGCTCCGCTTTGATGATTACGACGCCGGACTCAGCACCGTAATCTCCCGCGACGAACGCGTCCTGTACGAGGCCGAGCCCTTCCTGCTGGCCGGCACCGAGAAGATCCTGGTAACGCACAACCGGAACGCCATCAACTCCATGGTGTCGCTGGTGGACCCGGCCGAGCTGGCCAAGCCGCTGGCCGAGCAGGCCTGGACCACCGTCGTCGAGCATTCCGACCAGGTGCGCGTCAACGGCGCGGGCGTCACCGCAACGCACGTCATTGTGTCCATCCGCAAGGACACCATCGAGCGCGTCCAGGTGCTGGCGCTGGCCGGGCTGGGCACAGCCTCGCAGGGCGATCCGGTGGAGCCTGCGTTCGACGAGGAGCTGTACACGGCCGGCGTGGCAGGGTCCGACTATGAGGCGCCCGTGATCCGGATGGGCTACACGTCCTACTTCACGCCGTCGCGCGTTTACGACTTTGTTCTGCCCACCGCAGCTTCGCCGGCGGGAGAACTGCTGCTCCGCAAGGAAAGCCCGGTGCTGGGCGGGTACTCCCCCGCCGACTACGTCGCCACGCGTGAATGGGCGACGGCGGCTGACGGCACCCGGATCCCGCTGTCGGTGCTGCGGCATGCCTCGGTTGCCCGGGATTCCTCCGCGGCGGGCCTGGTGTACGGGTACGGCTCCTACGAGCTGAGCATGGACCCGGGCTTCGGCATCCCGCGGCTGTCGCTGCTGGACCGCGGCATCGTGTTCGTGATTGCGCACATCCGCGGCGGCGGCGAGCTGGGCCGGCACTGGTACGAGGACGGCAAGAAGCTCAACAAGAAGAACACCTTCACGGACTTCGTGGCTGCCACCGACTGGCTGGCTTCGTCCGGGTGGGTTTCGCCTTCGCGGATTGCGGCGATGGGCGGTTCCGCGGGCGGGCTGCTGATGGGCGCCGTGGCCAACCTGGCGCCGGAGAAATACGCCGCCATTGTGGCCGCCGTGCCGTTCGTGGACGCGCTGACCACCATCCTGGATCCGGAGCTGCCGCTGTCCGCGCTCGAGTGGGAGGAATGGGGCAACCCCATCACGGACCCCGAGGTGTACGCGTACATGAAGTCCTACACGCCGTACGAGAATGTTGGCGCACTGGCCTATCCGAAGATCGCCGCGGTGACCTCGTTCAACGACACGCGGGTGCTCTACGTGGAGCCGGCCAAGTGGGTGCAGGCCCTGCGGTCTGCTTCCACTGGGACGGAGCCGATTGTGATGAAGATCGAGATGGACGGCGGGCACGGCGGAGCATCAGGCCGGTACGTCCAGTGGCGCGAGCGGGCCTGGGACTACGCCTTCGTGGCCGACTCCGTGGGAGCTGTGGAGCTGCTGCCGGGGGCCGGGGTTAAGTAGGTTCTTGCTGGCGGGCACGGGGTGTTGGCGGGCTGGGGTGAGCCTGCCGAAACCCCGGGGCTCGGGACGATTTGCCATGTTTGGCCGCTATGCGACGTGCATAGCGGCCAAAGTTGGCAAACGGGTGGGTTAGCTCTGGGCCGGCTCCAGTGGCTTGGGCACGATGGGCTGGTCGTTGGCCGTGAGGTCGATGCCGAAGTCCTTGGCGAACACGAGCCTGGTGTCCTTGTAAATTCCCGGGTGGCTCTCGTCCAGCTCAAAGACGCGTGCGCCGCGGAGCCGGTTCCGCTCAGCGCCGGACAGGCCGTAGGCACCGAACCCTGTTCCCGGTGCGTAGCCCAGCTGGACACCGTAGTAGTTGCCCACGTAGGTGTTGACGTGGTCGTGCCCCACGAAGTACCCGAGCACGTCCCCGCGTTCCAGGAAGGCGCTGAACAGGCCGGAATTGATGGGTCCGGGGCACTCGTCTTCGTTACGCTCACCCACGATGTTGTGCTTGGCCAGTGCCCGGGTGTGATCAGCCTCGGTCCGCGAGTCCAGGCTGGCGAACCACATGTTGCGGTGCTCATGCAGCGCGATGTGGCCCCACATGAGGGACGGGATCTTCCTGCCGTACTTCTGCTCGGTGGCGATGGACTGGTTCCGGTACCAGGTGACCTGGTCCATGCGTACCCAGTCCCAGTCCGGGTAGCCCGAGAAATCCTGGCCATTGATGGCGTCCGGGGCGTAGCGGCCGGTGTCGATGAGCCAGAGGCCAAAGGCCGGTGCCTTGGTGCGGGAGGACTGCACCAGCAGTTGCGAGTTGGACGTACCTGTAAGGCCCGGCATGGAGTCGGCGTTCACGTTGTACTGGTAGCTCTGCAGGAACTGAAGCATCTTGGCTTCGGTCATTCCCGTCTTCTGCGCGGAATCTTCGTCGTGGTTGCCAAAGGTCACGGCCCACGGGATCTGCCGGCTTTCCATCGGCCGGACCACGTGGTTGAGCGCCTGTTTGACGTCCAGCTCGGAGTCGCATCCACCGTTGATCACATCGCCGTTGATCACCACAAAATCCGGCTTCTCCGCATCCAGGGTCCGGTCCATGAGTTCGATGGTGCGGCGGTCCGTCTGCTCGTCGTCCTGGGTGTCGTTGAACTGGACGATCTTGAACTTGCCGTCAGGGCGGAAGACGAGACTCGGCTTGGGTGCCTTCGCGCCGGGCGCTGCCTGGCTCCCAGTGGCAGCGGCCACGGTGATTCCCAGCGCCCCAAGCGTCCCGGCGGCGGCCAACGCCGCGCGCCTGCTGAGTTTGGGCTGGTGGATACTCGTGTTCATCGTTCCCTCTCATTGCCGAATCGGCCTCACTGCCGGGCCGCACTTCAGCACCCGACAGTAGGAGAGGGAAGCGTCCGGCCCTGAAACACACGGTGAACGTCCCGTTGCCGCAGGTGGATCACCCCGGATCCGGAACTCCGGCGCCCAGCGCCCAGCGCCAGGAACCCGTGGCGCACGAAACTAACCATGCTTACTATTGTGTGCACCGCCCTTCCAATCCGGGTCCAACCCAAGGAGAAGACATGTCGCTATGCAAGGGAACGTCAGTGGAATGGAGCACCCCGCAGGGACCAACCCACGGCAAGATCGTTGAGAAGAAGACCAGCGACTTCGAGCTGGACGGAAACACGCACCGCGCCAGCGAGGACGAACCGCAGTATGTGGTGGAGTCTGCCAAGACCGGTGCGCGCGCCGCCCACAAGGCATCCGCCCTGACCGAGAAGGACTAGGGCCGTGCCTGCCCAGGATCACCACGACGTCCTCATCATCGGCGGCGGAAACGCCGGAATCTCCTTGGCTGCACGGCTGCACCGCTACGGTGTCAAAGACGTGGCCGTGGCCGAGCCCAAGGACCACCACCTCTACCAGCCCCTGTTTTCCCACATCGCCGGCGGCCGCGCCAAAGCCTCGGAGGCCATCCGGTCCCAAGCCTCGGTAACCCCGCCGGGAGTGAAATGGATCCAGGAGGGCGCCACCGGCATCGACGCCGCCGCAAACACCGTGACGCTTGCCTCCGGCGCCAGCGTGACCTACGGACAGCTGGTGCTCTGCCCCGGCCTGCAGCTGGACTGGGACAAGGTTCCCGGGTTGGCCGACGCCGTCCACTCACCGCACGGCGCCTCCCACTACGAGTTCGAGCTGGCACCGAAAAGCTGGACCTTGCTCAGCAGCCTCAAGGCGGGCACTGCGGTGTTCACCATGCCGGCGGGGCCCATCAAGTGCGGAGGAGCCACCCAAAAGCCCATGTATCTCGCCTGCGACTACTGGCGGGAACAGGGCGTCCTCGATGACATCCGCGTGGTGATGGTCCAGCCCTACCCCACTGTTTTCGGCGTCCCCGGCGTGGATGAGGAGCTGGACCGGAAAGTGGCCGAATACGGCATAGAGCTGCGGCTCTACAGCGAACTGGTTTCCGTCGACGCAGCGGGCCAGACGGCGCACATCAGGAACCACGCCGCCGGCACCACTGAAGTACTCGGCTACGACGTGCTGAATGCGGTTCCGCCACAATCGGCGCCGGACTGGCTCAAGAGCACGGACCTGCCTGCGCCGGGAGATGCCGGCGGCTTTGTGCAGGTGGACCCGGAAACCCTCCGGCACGTGCGCTACCCGAACGTTTGGTCCCTCGGCGATGCTGCCGCGACCACCAACTCCAAGTGCGGCGGAGCCTTGCGGAAGCAGACCAAAGTGCTGGCCAAGAACCTCGTGGCGGCCCGCAAAGGAGCACCACTTACGGAGAAGTACAACGGCTACGCCGTGTGCCCGTTCACCTCATCCCGGTCAACCGTGGTCTTCGCCGAGTTCGACGATCAGTACCAGCCGATGCCCACCATCCCGCGCATCCCCACGTGGAAGGAGAGCCGGGCATCCTGGGTTGTGGACCGCGACATCTTTCCGCAGGTGTACTGGAACCTGATCCTCAAGGGTCGGGCCTGAGCAGGCGACGGGAGCGGCCGCCGCCGCATCTCCGGCCCCGGCCTCGGCCTCGGAGAAATGTGAGGCCCGAAATACGAGGCCCGATCAGCGAGACATCCGAGTGCGCTACCAAAATATGCTAACCATGCTTACCATTGTCTGGCGTTAGGCACATCGGTGTAGGAACTGCTCACTGGGGGCAGCGGCGACCGTGCCGGAACTGGAGTTTCGCATGAGCACTGAACATGGATTGACCCCGCTTACCGACCAAGAACTGATGGCGCAGGGCGGAACGGCGCTCCCGGACAAGGAAGTGGCCTCCGTGCTGGACCTGAACGCCGACCTGGACCTGGGCATCAATGCCGCGGCACCGATCGATCTCGCCGTCGCTGCCAACGCCAACGTGGCTGCCCCGATCGACGCGGCGGCATCAGCGAACATCCTCTCTTACGGCTCCGAAGCCCAGGCCCTTGCTGACCAAGGCGTCATCATCGAGCAGGGCATCACCGCTGACGCCACGGCAGACTCCACGCAGGACAGCGTCATTGACCAGGGGACAGGCACCGCGGACGGGGGAACGATTGACGGCGGCACTCCGGACACTGCAGAGGGCCAGGTCCTTGACGGCACCCTTCCCGAGGGAACAACGCCCGACGTCGGCGCCTTGCCGGTGGATCCGTCCGCGGCCTTGGACGGGGACCTCCTGAACGTCAACGTGGATCTCGCTGCCGACGCCGACATCGCGGCCCCGATCAACGGAGCCGTGGCCGCCAACGCCAACGTGGCCGCGCCGATCGACGCCGCCGTGGCCGCCAACATCGGCTCCATCGACAGTGACGCTTTCGCCGTGGCCCAGCAGGACGCCATCATCAGCCAGAACATCGACGGAGAAGCCACCGCCTCCGCTGACCAGCAGTCCGATCTGCGGCAGTAGAGTCCGGACGCCGACATCCACATGAGCACGCCCTAATGAGCACAGTGCACGGCGGGCCGTCCCGGCTGGACGACCCGCCGCCTTCACCTGCGTCCGCAGCGTCCCCAGAGTCCGTCGAGCCCGGCCGCGGCGGCCCGCCCGAAGACGTTCTGCCTGACGTGCCCGTCCGGGCCGACGGCGTTGAGCTGATCGGTGAAACGAACGGTTCCGGCTACCGTGAGCCGCCCTCGCTGGTCCGCAGGGCAGATGGCCAGGCCATCCAGCTGACACGCCTGCTGTATCTGGTGCTCGAAGCGGTGGACGGCCGCCGCACCCTCGGGCAGATCGCGGATCATGCCAGCGACCGCTTCGGGAAGCTGGTCAGCGAGGACAACATCCGCACACTGGTCAGCTCCCAACTGCTTCCGCTGGGACTGCTTCGGCTGGCCGACGGATCGCAGCCGGCGGTGAAGAAGGCCGACCCGCTGCTGGGCATGCGCTTCCGCTACACGGTGACCGATCCGGAACGCACCCGCAAGCTGACGGCTCCCTTCTCGGTGCTGTTCAACCCGCTGATCGTGGTGGCCGTGTGCGCTGCCTTCGCCGCCGCGTGCTGGTGGGTCCTGATGGTCAAGGGACTCGGATCCGCAACCCACGACGCTTTCGCCAATCCGGCCCTGGTGCTGCTGGTGTTGGTCGTGACGGTCCTGTCCGCCGGCTTCCACGAGTTCGGCCACGCCGCCGCCGCACGCCGCGGCGGAGCCACGCCGGGAGCCATGGGTGCCGGCCTCTACCTGATCTGGCCCGCATTCTTCACTGATGTCACCGATTCCTATCGGCTGGGCCGCACCGGCCGAATCCGCACAGACCTGGGC
Organism: Arthrobacter oryzae; assembly: GCF_031454875.1. GTDB lineage: Bacteria > Actinomycetota > Actinomycetes > Actinomycetales > Micrococcaceae > Arthrobacter > Arthrobacter oryzae_D. The sequence continues at coordinate 98,286 of NZ_JAVDRQ010000002.1, read as the reverse complement.
GGGCTGTACTTCAACGCAATCGTGGCCGTGGCCATCATGGGCGTGTGGTGGGCCATGGGCTTGGACGCGCTGCTGCTGGTGGTGGTCACCCAGATCCTCCAGATGGTCCGGCAGCTGCTGCCGCTGGTCCGGTTCGACGGCTACCACATCCTGGCCGATGCCACCGGCGTCCCGGACCTCTTCCAGCGCATCAAGCCGACACTGCTGGGGCTGCTGCCGTGGCGCCGGACGGACCCAGCGGCCCAGGTCCTCAAACCGTGGGCACGGGCCGTGGTGACTGCCTGGGTGCTGGTGACCGTTCCACTGCTGGTCTTCAGCCTGGTCGCGATGGTGATTTCGCTGCCGCGGCTCCTAGGCACGGCTTGGGCCAGCATCCTGAAGCAGCAATCGCAGCTGTCCGAGAGCCTGGCCGCCGGCGACGTCGCCGGCGCCGCGGTACGCGCGCTGGCGATCGCCGCCGTCGCCCTTCCGGTCCTGGGCATTTTCTACATCCTGCTGCGGCTGGTCCGGCAACTGACCACCGTGCTCTGGCAGAAGACCCGCGGCAAGACCCTGCAGCGGGGAGCCGCGATGGCCGCAGTCGCAGCCGTGACCGCCGGCCTGGCCTGGGCCTGGTGGCCGGGAACGGACACCTACCGGCCGGTGCAGCCGTACGAACGCGGCACCCTTGCCGACGTCACCACCGCCGTGTTTCCGACGGCATCGTACTCGGGGCTGCGGGATGGCCAAGCCGGGAAGACCGTGGTGTTGTGGCCTGCGGGTGCCGCGACGCCAACGCGTGAACAGCCACAGCTCAGCATGGTCCTGGTGCCCCGCACCGGTTCAGCCGGCACGGACACAGCCGGCGCCGGCGCTGCGGGTGCCGACGGCGGTGCTGCCACGGCGCCGTCGTGGGTTTTCCCCTTCGACCGCCCCGCTGCCCCAAAGGAGGACGGCAACCAGGCCCTTGCGGTGAACACCAAGGACGGGTCCGTAGTGTACGACGTCGCTTTCGCCCTGGTGTGGGCAGAGGACGGCGAAACCGTGGACACCGCCAACGAGGCCTACGCCTTCGCCAGCTGCACCGACTGCGCCGCCGTGGCAGTGGGCTTCCAGGTGGTGCTGATCGTAGGGCAGGCGGACGTGATCGTGCCTGAGAACCTGTCCGCGGCGGCGAACTACAACTGCGTCCGCTGCCTGACGTACGCGCTGGCCAACCAGCTGGTACTCACCCTGGACGGCCCCCTGAGCGACGATGGCATGACCAGGCTGAACGCACTGTGGGCGGAGATTGCCGAGTTCGGGCGGAACCTGCAGAACGTCCCGCTGTCCGAAATCCAGGGACGCCTGAACGCGTTCAAGGACCAGATCATGCAGATCGTCCAGAGTGACCCGAGCGCCACCAGGGGCAATGGGACCCCCGCGACGCCTTCCACAACTTCCACCGCAACCCCCGGAACGTCCCCCGGATCCAGCCAGGCTCCCTCGCCGGGAGCCACCGCCCCGGCTGCCGTGCCGTCGGGAACAACGACGCCGACACCCGCTCCCGCAGCTCCGCCGCCTGGAGGACCGGCACCGGCGAACAGCACCCCGCAACAGGCTCCAGCTACCACCGAGCCGACGGTCGCGCCCACCCAGATAGCCCCGGCATCCCCTACCCCGCTGGCGACCGCCACTGGGGGCTAAGACGGCGGGCTCATCGGTCACCGCTGCCGGGCCCGCTCACTGGTCCCGATTAGCCGCCGGATCACTGCGCCCGCGCGTTCCATTCGTCGCGGAGCATGGCGTAGACAACTTCCGTGGCCCATTCGCCCTTGTAACGCCACTTGTCCACGAGTTTGGCCTCGAGGCGCATGCCCAGCCGTTCGCAGACGGCGGCCGAGGCGGCGTTCTGCTCGTCCAGCTTGGCGTCGATCCGGTGAAAGGACAGGCCCTCGAACCCGAGCTTGAGGATGGCCTCCGCAGCCTCAGTGGCGTAGCCGTGGCCCCGTGCACCGGGAGCCAGGCTCCAGCCCACCTCGCCCTGGCCGTGGCCGGGAAGCCACTTCAGGACCACCTCGCCGATCAGGCCGGGCGAGTCCGCCACTTCGATGGCCAACGCCACCCAGTCTCCTTCCCGGTCAAAGGCAAAGTTGGCGTATTTGCCCACCCGTTCCATGCACTGCGTGTAGCTCTTGGCCGGCCCGGGCAGGAACCGGGCAGTAAGCGGCAGGGAGTGGTACCCGTGGAAGGCATCGAGGTCGCCGGCTTCGAAGCGTCGCAGAACCAGGCGGTCGGTGCGGATGGGCAGTCTGATATCCGGCATGGTTCGAGCGTAATACGTTGCGTGCGCTACGGTATTCCGGCCCTACAGCTCCCAGGCAGGCTGATCCCACAATGGAGAGGTTGCATTTGGAAGGTGAGGCGCGTGTGAAGCCCGTGATGAAAATAATCCGAAACCAGTACTTTCCCGCTGCCGCCGTGTTGGCGGCAGTGCTGATCTTCTGGGTCGCCGCGATGCTGGGCGGCCTGTCACTGCTCAGCAAAAGCCAGCCGCCGTTGGCAACACTGGTCTGGCTGCTTTTCGTTTATGGCGCCGCGGTCCTGTCTCCCCTCGCCGGGCTGCTGGCCATACTTGACTTGGTTCGCAGGAGGACCCGGCAGGACCGGGAAACAGCCGAGGAATAGGCCGCCAGCCAAACGGCCCGTTGGCCCGCCAAACGCCCTGTCGCGGCACAGGCCAGTTACTTGTCCGCGGGCGGATCGGTGTAATCGTCAGGGCCGGGACGGCTGTGGGTGTCCTGATCGGTGTCCTGACCGCGGCTGTAGGTCTCGCGATCGTCGTCGCCCGTGTCCCGACCGCGGCCGGGTCCGGCGAGGTTAGGTCCGGCGAGGCCGGGTTCGGTGAGGTCGGGGTCATCCGAGAACGGCGCATAGAGACGGGGAAGGGCCTCGATGAGCTCATTGGCAGCCATGGCGAGCAGGTCCCGCTGGATGGGCGGGAGGGAAAGCAGGCCCTGCAGATATGCTTCGACCTCGTATTCGCCCACGCTGCCGCCGATGCTGAAGTAGTTCAGCCAGAGTTCCCCGCGTGTGATGTCCGCGGCTTTCAGCGCGTCCCGGAGCTTTCGCCGCTGCTCGGGTTCATTGGGGTCGAAGCCCATGGTGCGCGCCCTTAGCCTTGGTCGGCCGGCATTCCGGCGATGAGGTCGCTGCCGGCCTGGGCGAGTGTCGTGCGGCTCCGGCGTGCCTGGTCCATCAGCTTCGACATGGCCCGCTCTTGCCCAATCCCGTGCCGCTGCATCAGGATCCCGCAGGCACGGTTGACCAGGTCCCTCTTTTCCAGGGCCGCCTGAAGGTTTGCACTGATCTGCAGCGGCAGCTCACTGCTTTGAATGTGGGCGAGCAGAGTCGCTGCCGGGGCGGCGAACAGCTCCAGTAGGCGAGGTGCGGCTGGGGAGTAGACGGAGGGAAGCGCGGCATAGACCTTCAGCGCGCCGAGGCTTTCCTTGTCCGCGACGAGCGGCGCGCTTACCACCGATCTGATGGGCAACTGCTCGACGGCCGCGCTCCATCGCGGCCAGCGCTCATCGGTGCGGACGTCGTCAACCAGGATTGGCTCCTCGGCGGCCCAGGCCGTCAGGCACGGGCCCTCGCCGAGTTCATACTGCAGCGCATCCGCCTGCTCCACCACCCGGTCGGTGGCCCCGTAGCTGGTCCGGCGGCCCCGTGAATCCAGAATGGACACCCCGGCTCCGATGGTGCCGGGAACGGAGTCCTTGATGGCCCGCGCCAGTTGTTCGACGGCGGCGTCGACTTTTTCCTCGGTCAGGAGCAGGCGGCGGATCCTGCCGATCGCGCTGGAGAGCTCATCCAGGGGGAGCTTCTTCGCCATGGACCATCCTCCGGCCAGTCGCCCGGCAGGCCCAGTCGGAAGGCCCGTCCGGTGAAACCATCACGCGTTGTGCGCGTATGTCCAGCTTAGTCCGAAGCACCCTGTGAATCGACGACGGCGGCAGTTGCCTCCGCGATGGCGCGCTCCTCGTCGGTGGGCACCACCAGGACCGGGATGAGCGACTCCGCGGTGGAAATCACGCGCGGTTCCTTGGACCGCTCACTGTTCAGGCCGGCGTCGAGCTCTATGCCCAGCGCCCCCAGCTTCTCCCCCACCAAAGTGCGGAACTGGTGGGAGTTTTCGCCGATGCCGGCAGTGAAAACCAGGGCCTTGGCACCGCCGACGGCCACGTGGTACCCGCCGATGTACTTGGCCAGCCGGTAAGACGCGACGGCGAGCGCCGTGGCCGCCCGGGCGTCGCCGGCTTCGGAAGCCTCCACGACGCTGCGCATGTCGTTGTTCCCGGCGAGTCCTTTTAGCCCGGATTCGCGGTTGAGCAGGGAGTCGATGTCCTCCGTGGACCAGCCGGCCCGGCTGAGGAACACCAGGATGGACGGGTCCAGGTCGCCCGAGCGTGTGCCCATCACCAGACCCTCCAGCGGCGTGAAGCCCATGGACGTGTCCACCGATTTTCCGCCGCGGATGGCCGTGACTGAGGCGCCGTTCCCCAGGTGGGCGATCACGCCGTCGAACTCTTCCACCGGCAGATCCAGCAGCGCGGCAGCCTGGTGGGCCACGTACTCGTGCGAGGTGCCGTGGAAGCCGTAGCGGCGGATTCCGTGGTTGGTGTAGAGCGAATCCGGCACGGCGTAGCGCCACGCGTGCTCCGGCAGGGTGCGGTGGAAGGCGGTATCGAACACGGCAACCTGCGGCATGTCCGGCCACTTCTTGGCGATGGCACGGATGCCCAGCACGTTCGCGGGGTTGTGCAGCGGGGCCAACGGGTTGAGCCGCTCGATGGCGCGGGTGATCTCATTGTCGATCAGCACGGGCTCGCCGAAGCGCTCACCGCCATGCACCACCCGGTGGCCGACGGCGTCCAGCTTCCGGTCACCCAGCACCTCGTGGATGGCGGCGTCCACCTGTTCCAGCGCCTCGGCGTGATCGCGCGGGCCCTCGATCTCGCCGTCACCTCCACCGCCGTTGCCCATTCCGATCTTTTCGATCAGCCCCTCCGTGAGGACGCTGTGGGATTCCACATCGCGCACCTGGAACTTGAGCGAGGACGAACCGGAGTTGATGACGAGGACGAGCACTGGGCCTCCTAAGCCTTGGCTGCTGCGGTGGTCGGTGGAAGTTCGATCGTAGCGTCATTGCGAATGCTGCGGCCGGCGCCTAGAGTCGGCGGACACGTTGCACCAACGCAGAGAGAGGGACTTCCGTGCCGAACGACACCACTCAGCCAGAGAACACCCAGCCGGCCGGCGGGGAGCCGGGCACCACGTCGCCGGATACCACGTCCGGAACTGCCGGGACCAAGAAGCCGGATCCCACCGGCGTCGAAGGCGCGAACCCAGCCCTGGATGACACCGGCAACGTCAAGGCCGCCGAGGTGGGCGAGGCTCCCGAACCGCCCGAGAATCCGGAAGACCTGGACCTCACGCCGGAAGGCCTGTCTGATGAGCCGGCCAAGCAGGAAGATCCCGACAGCCCTGCCGAGCCGGAGAACAGCTGACCGCCCCCGGTACCGCAGGCGCCGCGCCGGTGCCGCCGCAGCGGCTCCCGCACCGGTGCCGGTGCCGCAGGCGCAGCGGCTACGCGTGTGCGGCCGCGGGTGCCGGCTCGGCGGCGGGCTCTACGGACTGCGCCTGGACGGCCGTGATGGCCACCGTGTTCACGATGTCCTCCACGGTGCAGCCGCGGGACAGGTCGTTCACCGGCTTGCGGAGCCCCTGCAGCACAGGCCCGACGGCGACAGCACCTGAGGACTGCTGCACCGCCTTGTAGGTGTTGTTGCCCGTGTTCAGGTCCGGGAAGACGAACACCGTGGCCTGCCCGGCGACGGACGAGCCCGGCATCTTGGACTGTGCGATGGCGGCGTCCACGGCGGCGTCGTACTGGATGGGGCCTTCGACGGCGAGGTCCGGGCGGCGCGTCTTCACCACTTCGGTGGCCTGCCGGACCTTGTCCACCGCCTGGCCGGAGCCGGAACCGCCGGTGGAGTAGGAGAGCATGGCCACGCGCGGATCCACGCCGAACTGCGCGGCAGTCTCGGCCGAGGCCAGCGCAATGTCCGCCAGCTGCTCGGCATTCGGGTCCGGGTTGACCGCGCAGTCGCCGTACACCAGCACCCGATCCGGCATCAGCATCAGGAACACCGAGGAAACGATCTTCACGCCGTCGCGCGTCTTTACGAACTCCAGCGCCGGGCGGATGGTGTGGGCGGTGGTGTGCGCGGCACCGGACACCATGCCGTCCACCACGCCCAGCTGCACCATCATTGTCCCGAAGTAGCTGCCGTCCAGCATGACCTCCAGCGCGCGGGCGAGGTCCACGCCCTTGTGCGAGCGAAGCTCCGCGTACTTCTCGGCAAACTGCTGGCGCAGCTCCGACGTGGCCGGGTCCACGATGTTCATCCCGGAAATGTCGATGCCCTGGGTGGAGGCCAGCTCGCGGACGTCCGATTCGTTGCCCAGGATGGTGAGGTCGCAGACGTCCCGCCGGTGCAGGATTTCGGCGGCCCGCAGGATCCGGACGTCGTTCCCCTCGGGCAGCACGATGTGCCGGCGCTGCAGCCGGGCGCGCTCAATAAGGTCGTGCAGGAACCGCAGCGGCGTCATCCGCTCCAGCCTCGGCAGGTGCAGGCGTTCCACCAGCTCGGCCTCATCCACGCACCGTGCCCACAGCCCCACGGCCGAAGCGACCTTGCGCCGGTGCCCGGACCAGATTTCACTGCGGACCTCGGAGACCCGCTTGGCCGTGGTGTAGGTATCGTCCGGGGCCGCGAACACCGGGAACGGCGCCTGCGCCAGCAGCGAGTAGATGTTGGGGTCCGGGGCCAGGCCGCCGGTGAGGATCAGTGCCGACGGCACCGGGAACTCCGGAGAGAACGACGACGCGAGGCATGCGACCATCACATCCGCACGGTCACCCGGGACGATCACCAGCGCGCCGTCGTCGAGCACGTGCAGGAAGTTGGCCACGTTCATGGCCGCCACTTTGATGGAGTGGACGTCGCGTTCCATGTCCTGCCGGCCGGCCACCTGCCGGATCCCGAGGGCCGTGGCGACCTCGCCGGTGGTGGGCCGGGCGATGTCCTCCAGCTCCGGGAAGACATACACGGGCCGGCCCGAGGCGCCCGGCTTCACGGCGGCGGCGATGCCGTCCACGTCCTCGGGATCGGCGCGGTTCACCATGATGGCCAGCAGGCTGCAGCGTTCCGCCGCCAGCTCCTTGCGGGCAACCTCGACGGCGTCTGCCGCTTCCGCGACGCTCAGCCCCTTGGCGCCCACCACGGCCACGATGGGGGCGGCCAGGTTGTTCGCGAGGCGCGCGTTGAGGTCGAATTCGACGGCGGCATCCTGGCCGGTGAGGTCCGTCCCCTCCACGATCACAACATCGCAGTGGCGTGACATTTCGGCGAAGATCTCCACGCAGCGGGCATCGATCTCCGCCCGGTTTCCCTCCGCCAGCAGGCCGCGGACCTCCGCAAATGTCAGTCCACCTCGGCAGCGCTCGTCGTCCAGGTCGAACCGGGCCTTCATCAGGGCCACCATGGGATCCGCCGTGGCGTCGCTGCCGTGGACCACCGGTTTGAAGAAGCCGATTCGGTCCGCATGCCGGTGCAGCGTGTCCGCCAGACCCAGCGCTATGAGCGACTTCCCGGATCCCGGTGTGGTCGCGCTGACGTATATCCCCTTGGCCATGATCCGCCCTTAGGTTGTGACGTGGTGGTGCTCCGTCTCCCCATACTTTCACTTGTTGGCGCCGGGTGCGATCCGGGCCCCGGCTCTTGACAGGATGCCCCAGAATGGGATTACCTAATGAACATTCGGTAAATAAAGCTGGAGGCAATGACGCATGGCTGAACTAACCATTCCCGGGGCGACCCACCAAATCCTGAAGGACGACTACGCCTCCGAATGGATGGGCATCGAAGTCCTCAAGCTGGACGACGGTCATGCCACCATCCGCATGACCCTCCGGCAGGAAATGCTCAACGGCTTCGGCATGGCCCACGGCGGAATGATCTTCGCCTTCGGGGACACCGCCTTCGCTTTGGCCTGCAACCCCGCCGGCCCGCCACCCGGCGCAGCGGGGACCGAGACCGACACCATCACCGTGGCCGCCGGCGTCGACATCAACTTCCTCAAGCCGGCCTTCAAGGGCCAGGTGATCACCGCCGTCGCCAATCGCCGCGCCCATTCGGGCCGCAGCGGCCTGTACGACATCCAGATCTACGCCGCAGACCCGCACGCCGCAGGCACCACCGCAGGCACCAAAGCGGGTTCCCCCGCACATGCCGCCGCAAGCACCAGCGCAGGCTCCCCCGCGGACGCTGCCGAGACCGAAACACCGGGCGAGCTCATCGCCGAGTTCCGCGGCCGCAGCCGCACCATCTCCAAGAAATAGAAACAGGGAACCCAGATGACCCTCCACGCCACCGAACCAGCCTCCGCCACCGGCGCCGTACTGGACCCCGAAGAAACCATGTCCCGCGACGAACTGGAGGCCCTGCAGCTCACCCGGCTCCAGCACACCGTCGCCTACGCTTACGACCGCGTCCCGCTGTACAAGCGCAAGTTCGACGAAGCCGGCGTGCACCCCGCGGACCTCCGCGAACTGGCGGACCTGGGCAACTTCCCCTTCACCACGAAAGACGACCTGCGCCAGGAGTACCCGTTCGGTATGTTCGCCGTGCCGCAGAACGAGGTGGCCCGGATCCACGCCAGCTCCGGCACCACCGGACGCCCTACCGTGGTGGGCTACACCAAGAAGGACCTCGCCGACTGGGCCAAGCTCGTGGCCCGCTGCTTCCGCGCCTCCGGCGTCCGGCCGGGCATGAAGGTCCACAACGCCTACGGCTACGGCCTCTTCACCGGCGGGCTGGGCGCCCACGCCGGCGCCGAAGCGCTGGGCTGCACCGTGATCCCGATGTCCGGCGGCCAGACCGAACGCCAGATCCAGATGATCCAGGACTTCGAACCGGACGTCATCCTGGCCACGCCCACGTACCTGCTCACCATCGCCGACGCAATGGCCCACATGGGCATCGACCCCACCTCCACGTCGCTCAAGTACGCCGTGCTGGGGGCTGAACCGTGGACCCAGGAGATGCGCCACGAGCTCGAGGTCACCATGAACATCAAGGCCTGCGACATCTACGGCCTGTCCGAGGTCATGGGACCCGGCGTGGCCGGCGAAGCCGTGGAGACCCAGGACGGTAGCCACATCTGGGAGGACCACTTCCGCCCGGAGATCATCGACCCGTTCAACCCGGCGCCCGGCAAGGAGAATGTCCTGGGCGACGGCGAGCACGGCGAACTGGTGTTCACCTCGCTCACCAAGGAAGCCCTGCCGATCATCCGGTACCGCACGAAGGACCTCACCCGCCTGCTTCCGGGCACCGCGCGTCCCGCACACCGCCGGATGGGGCGCATCACCGGCCGGAGCGACGACATGATCATCCTCCGCGGCGTGAACCTGTTCCCCTCGCAGATCGAGGAGATCGCCCTCCGCATTCCCGAGCTCAGCCCGCACTTCCAGCTTGTGCTCACCAGGCCCGAAGGTCAGCGGATGGACCAGCTGACGGTCAAAATCGAATGCCGCGAGAACGTCACCTCCGCGGACAGCACGACGGCGGCACGCACCCTGCGCGAACAGATCAAGATCCACGTGGGTTCTTCGTGCACGGTGGAGATCGTGGAGCCGGGTTCGCTCGAGCGCTCCAGCGGCAAGCTGCGCCGGATCTACGACATGCGCCCGAAGGGATAGCGCGAACGGACACTTGAGGCCCTGGTGGGCAGCGCGAGCGGACACTTACGGCCCTGGTGGGCAACGCGAGCGGACACTTACGGCCCTGTACCCCGGCGCCGGGCCCGAACATGGGGATGGTCCCCGGCTACGGCAGCCGGGGACCATCTTTTCGGGAAGGCATTCAGTGCACTGCTGCCAATGCGCGACAGCGCTGTGACGTGCCGATGGCTAACCGTCAACCGGGCAACCCAATGTGCCTGATCCCGTCCCGGTCTGTGAAGTCCCGGTCAGTGAAGCTGTTCCATTGTTTGAACCGGCCCCCGCACCGGTAAGTTCCTGATACAAAATTTCTAGCACCGGCAAACCCCGCAGGCAAGGGGTTTTTCGGCCGCTTATTCGGCCGCTTAATAACCAGTTACGCCGGTTGACCGAACGTTCATGAGAAAATAGCCGGTATGTCCACAACAGATGCACCCACCAAGCGCGGCCGCCCGGGATACGACCAGCAGTCGGTGCTGCAGATCGCCGTCGAGGTCTTCAACCGCCACGGCTACGACGCCACGTCCATGGGCATTCTTGCCGAAAACCTGGGCATCTCCAAGTCAGCCATCTACCACCACGTGCCATCCAAGGGCGACCTCCTCAAGCTCGCCCTTGACCACGCACTGGGAGGCCTCGAGGCGATCCTGGACCAGCCGGACGCCACCTCCGGAAGCGCAGAAGCGCGCCTGGAGTTCGTCCTCCGCCAGACCATCTCCGTGCTGGTGGAACGCCTTCCGTTCGTCACTCTGCTGCTACGCCTGCGCGGCAACACGGACATCGAACGGGACGCGATGGAACGCCGGCGCACCTTCGACCACAAGGTGGCGGCCCTGATCTCCGCGGCCCGCGACGAAGGCTCCCTCCGCGAGGACATCGACCCCCGGACGGTCACCCGCCTGCTGTTCGGCACCATTAACTCAATCGTCGAGTGGTACAAGCCCGGAGGCTCCCTCTCCCCGGAAAAACTGGCCGACGACGTCATCACTATGGCATTCAAGGGGCTCAACGCACCTCACTGATGCGGTCCTCCCCCACGGTCTATCCAAGGCCGTAAAGGGCAGTCATTGACGGCGGGAATTGGCGCGATCACCCTGTAGTCATGGCCACGAAGTTATCCGAAGTCATCTTCGGCACGTTTCCCCAATTGCGCTACCAGCCCACCGCCAAACGGGTCCGTGCCATGGTGGGCGGGAACACGATCGTCGACACTTTGTACGCGCTCCTGGTATGGGAGCCCAAGCGCATCACCCCCATCTACGCCGTCCCCGAAGTCGATCTGCAGGCCGAACTCTCGCCGCCGCGGCAGGAACCGGGCCAGGCCCCCGAGTACGGCGTGAAGATCATGCTGGACGCACCGCCGGCGCTGGATCCGCGGACGGGCTTCTCCCGGCACACGACGCCCGGCGAGGAGTTCGACGTCGTCACCTCCGGGGTGCGGCTCCCCCAGGCGGCTTTCCGGCCGGATGACCCCGATTTCGCCGGCTACGTGGTGCTGGATTTCAAGGCGTTCGACTGGATGGAGGACGATGAGGAAATCATCGGCCACCCCCGCGATCCGTTCCACCGGGTGGACATCCGGGCGTCGTCGCTCACCGTTGACGTAAGGCTCGACGACGTCACGCTGGCCACCACGAACGGCGCCCAGTTGCTGTACGAAACCATGCTGCCGGTGCGCTACTACATTCCGCCGGCGGACGTCCGGCTGGACCTCATGGAGCCCAGCACCAAGAAGACGGTGTGCCCGTACAAGGGCACGGCGAGTTACTGGACCTATCCGCACTCCGAAAGCGGGCGGAACATCGCGTGGATGTACGATCAGCGGTTCCGTGACGCCGCGCAGATCCAGGGACTGCTCAGCTTTTTCAATGAGCGCGTGGACATCACCGTGGACGGTGTCAGGCAGGAGCGTCCGGTCACGCCGTGGTCCGCGACGCCACCGGATTCGCCGTAAGGTACCGGATTCGCCGTGAGGCCCAGGCAAAGGATAGGGGCGGGCAAAAGATAAGGCGTCCCGCTGAGCCGGAACGCCCGTCTTCTTCGCCCTTGCCGGTTCGGTCTTCGGAGTGATCGTCCGGCGGGGCCACAGCCGCTAGAGCTGGTACTCGGCCTGCTGCATGCCGAGGCTTTCGTGAACGCAGAGAATATTGTTCTCGGTGTCCATGAACCATGCGCATTTTTCGGAATCGGTAGTACAAATGTGGTGTTCGCCAGTCTTCAGATCAGGGCGATCGTAATCCTGGAACCGGACGCCGCGGGCTTCCATTTCATCAACGGTCCGCTCGATGTCCCTGACCTCAAAACTGAGTGTCGTGTGCTCGGAGTGCCTGCCATCCGTCACGGGCATCAACTGCAGCATGGGTCCGTCGCCGCTGCCAAACAATTCGCTTCCGTCGTCTGCCACGCCACGATGGGGAAGTCCAAGAGTTTCCGCGTAAAAACGACGGGCACGCTCTTTGTCATCCACGGGCAGGACGGTTGTGGCTGTGTTCAATACTAGGGTCATTTCGCCACCTCCTACGCTGAAAATTTTACGCCGGAGCAGGGCAGAAAGATCTTACGAAACCCTCTCTCACATCCCGCCGCCCAAACCCCAACCCTCTCTCACATCCCGCCGCCCAAACCCCAACGCTCTCTCACCGGGGTGAAAGAGCGTTGGGAGAAAACCCACCAGAGGTGAGAGAGCGTCGGGGTGAAGGGCCCGACTAGTGAGAGAGCGTCGGGGGTAAAGCGCCCCGGAAGTGAGAGAGGGTCGGGCTGGGCTACTTTTCCACGAGTGTGAGGACGTCGTAGGTCGCGACGATTTCGTCGTTCTGGTTGGTCAGCACGGCGTCCCAGGCAACCTCGCCGTACTCGTCGGTCTCGCGCGGGGTGATCTTCTTCGCCGTCAAGGTGACCCTGATGGAGTCGCCTGCTGCCACTGGAGTGATGAAGCGCAGGCTCTCCAGGCCGTAGTTGGCAAGGACGGGGCCGGGGGCCGGCTCCACGAAAAGCCCGGCACCCCAGGCCAGCAGCAGGTAGCCGTGCGCCACGATGCCCGGGAAGAACGGGTTGGCTTCGGCGGCCGCCTGGTTGGTGTGCGCGTAGAAGGTGTCGCCGGTGGAGTTGGCGAACGCCGTGATGTCCTCCAGGGTGACCTGGCGCAGTTCGGACCGGACGGCATCGCCGATGTGCAGGGTCTCCAGCGACTTCCGGAACGGATGCGTCCCCTCGGTCTCCACGGTGAAGTTGCGGTCCGCGCCCGTGTGCCAGACGCCTGTCACGGCAGTGAGCATGTTCGGCGAGCCCTGGATGGCGGTGCGCTGCATGTGGTGCATCACGGAGCGGATGCCGCCCAGTTCTTCGCCGCCGCCGGCACGGCCGGGGCCGCCGTGGACCAGGTGCGGCACCGGTGAGCCGTGGCCGGTGGAGCTGCGGGCGTCCTCGCGGTTGAGCATCAGCACGCGGCCATGGTGCGCGGCGATGCCTGTGACCAGTTCCCGCGCCACAGCGGGATCATTGGTGCACACCGAGGCCACCAGGGAGCCGCCGCCGCGGGCGGCGAGGCGGACGGCGTCGGCAAGGTCGGTGTAGCCGATCACCGAGGAAACAGGTCCGAACGCCTCCAGCGAGTGGACTTCCTCGGCCTCCGCGTCCGCCCAGCTGAGCAGCACGGGGGACATAAAGGCACCGCTTTCGACGACGCCCACTCCCCCGTCAGCCTTGGTCACCTTGGGCGAATCGAGCGTGCCGTAGGCGAGCTCACCGCCAGCGTCGAGCATGGACTGTACAGCGGCGCGGACGTCGGCCAACTGCTCGAGGGAAGCCAGGGCACCCATGGTGACGCCCTCGGCGCGGGGATCGCCCACCACAACGCGTTCCTCGATGCGGGCACCCACGGCGGCAACGACGTCGGACACCAGCTCACGGGGCACGATGGTGCGCCGGATGGAGGTGCACTTCTGGCCGGCCTTGACGGTCATCTCGGTGACCACGGACTTGATGAAGGCGTCGAACTCCGGCGTGCCCTTGACCGCGTCCGGGCCCAGGATGGCGGCGTTGAGCGAATCGGTCTCGGAAGTGAAGCGGATGCCGCCCTGCACAACGTTCGGGTGCGACTTCAGCGAGTTGGCCGTGGATGCGGAGCCAGTGAAAGCCACGAGGTCGCGGTAGTCGAGGTGGTCCAGGAGCGTGCGGGCCGAGCCGGAGATGAGCTGCAGGGACCCCTTCGGCAGGATGTTGGACTCGATCATGGCCTTGACCACGGCTGCCGCCACGTATCCGGTGGGGGTGGCGGGCTTGACGATGGTGGGAACGCCGGCGATGAACGCGGGCGCAAACTTCTCCAGCATGCCCCAGACCGGGAAGTTGAAGGCGTTGATCTGCACGGCCACCCCGGGGATCCGCGTGTAGATGTGCTCACCGGCGAAGGAGCCGTCCCGGGAGAGGACCTCCATGGGACCGTCCACAACCACCTGGGAGTTGGGCAGCTCGCGCCGGCCCTTGGAGCCGAACGTGAAGAGCACGCCGATGCCGCCGTCGACGTCCACCAGGGAGTCGATCTTGGTGGCACCGGTCTGGGCGGACAGCTCGTAGAAGTGTTCGCGGCGCGCGTTCAGGTACTGCGCCAGTTCCTTCAGCTTGAGGGCGCGCTGGTGGAAGGTCAGCGTGCCGAGTTCCGTCTGGCCGGTGGTGCGTCCGTAATCCACGACGTCGGCAAGGTCCAGTCCCTCGGTGCTCACCTTCGCCAGGAGTTCTCCCGTGCTGGCGTCCAGGACGGGGACGGCGGAAGCCGTTGCACCGGCGTCGGGCGTCCACCAGGAGTCCCGGACGAAACTGGGGACTGTCTCAACAGTGTCCAGCGAGGATTTCGGAGCAGTTGCTGTGGTGGTCATCGTTGACGGGTCCTTCCAACGGGGGGCAAGATCTTCACGGCCAGAGCATTACTGACCGTCCGTTCGGTAATATGTCTACAGTACATGAATGTGCCTTGCTGCACACTAGAAGAAGACCAAGGAAAGACAGGTGGCCATGCAGCCCGAAACAACCAGCCCCGAACTCTGGAAGATCACGCTCGGCGAACTCGACGAGAAGATGGGCGTGAAAATCGTCGAGGAATCAGTGGAGCGCGTTGTTGCCACGATGCCCGTGGAAGGCAACCGGCAGTCGTTCGGTCTGCTGCACGGCGGTGCGTCGCTGGCTGTGGGCGAGGCCGTGGGATCGTGGGCCGCCGTGATCCACGCCAGCACGCTGGGGAAAACCGCCGTGGGGGTTGACGTGTCCGCCACGCACCACAAGTCCGCGCGGGAAGGCCAGATCACCATCACGGCCACGCCCATCCACCTGGGCGGAACGCTGACCACGCACGAGGTCCTGCTCACCAACGAAGCGGGGCAGCGGCTGTGCACGCTCAGGATCACCAACCTGCTCATGGACCGGAAAAACTGACGCGACGCGGAGCCGCGGCCGACAACGACGCCGGTTCGCGTGTCGAAACGATTGGACCTAGCCTGTGTCGGGACCAATGGCACGTTCGAACCGGCTCAGCTTCTATGAGACTGAGAAGGGAAGGAGGCCTCGTTATGACTGTTCTTGTTGCCTATGCAAGCGAGCTGGGTTCCACCGCGGACATAGCCCAGCACATGGCCTCACGTATTTCGGTTGCACTGGGCGCGGTCGAGTGCCGGTCCGTGGAGGAGGTCGATTCTGTCTCCGGTTACGAAGCTGTCATAGTCGGTAGCGCCATCCACAACCAGGCGTGGCTGCCCCCGGCCGCGCTGTTCTTCACCCGCCTTGCACCCGAGCTGGCCAAACGACCCGTCTGGGCCTTCAACGTAGGGATGGCCGACGCCTTGCCAAAGCCGTTCCGCAGGCGCGGTGCGGCACTGCAGCAGAAACGCCTAAGAGGATTTCTGCCCCAGGAAGTTCCGCTTCGGGACCACAAGATCTTCTCCGGTGTCTACCAGTCCGACCAGATGCCAGCACCGCTCCGGGTTTTGTTCCGGCTTACTGGTGGCCGATTCGGGGACTTGCGGAACTGGGCTGCTGTCGACACCTGGACGGATCAAATTACAGCCCAACTCGCTAGACCTGCTTCCACGTCTTCAGGCAGCGTCACGCCATAGCTTCCGGCCCTCACGTGCTGGCAGAACCGGCTGCTAACCTTTTTCCATGCGCCCGGCGACACACCGGCTCGCCGCGGTCGACGAGGCGAACTTGGTGCTTGACCACGCCGGCCAGGTCAACGTTTTCGTAGTCGCCGGTCTGCTGACGGCGGGCGGCTTCGTCGGTCCCGATGGCATACCTGACTTGACCGCCCTGCGCGCCTCCCTTCGTGAGCGGATAGCGACGCTGCCGCACCTCCGGAAGATGGCTGTCGCCGCGGGCCGCCGGCACCGCTGGGTTGAGGCGGCGCCCGACCTCGAGCACCACATCCGGCTCGTTGAGGCCGTCGATGGGTTCGCTGGCTTCGAGCAGGCGTGCGGGGAACTGATGAGTGCGCCGCTGGGACTGGATCGTCCTTACTGGGAGATTCTGGTGGTGCCGGGTGCGGCCGTAGGTGGGATCGGGGTCGTGCTGCGCATCCACCATGCTGTCGCCGATGGGATGGCGGCGTCAGCGATCGTACAGCAGCTCTTCGACCCCGTGGAATCGCCGGGGACGCCGGCGCACGTGCCTCGTGTCCTGGCGCCGAGGCGGGCACCGCGACGCGACCTACGGCATGTCCTCGGACAGCTCGGCTTCGGTCTGCGCCGCATGCGGATGACCCTGAGCGGCCGTGAGGTCGGTCCCACGGTGTTGCTCGGTGAGCGTAGTCCGCGTCGTGGGGTTGTGTTCATGGACGCCGACCTCGCTGCGCTCGAGACGCATGTTCGGCCGCTCGGTGCCACCGTCAATGACGCCCTGCTCGCTGCAGTGGCATTGGGCTACCGGGCGGTGCTGTCCGCAGCCGGAGAGCGGATCCCGGCCCGGCTGCCCGTCTCTGTGCCGGTCGCGCTGCAGCGCCGCGGGACAGCGGGGAACCAAGTCGGGGTCATGCTCGTGCGGCTGCCGCTCGGCGAGCTCGAACCCGACGAACGCGTCCGGCTTATCGCGGAACAGACCCGGAAGGAGAAGGTGCAGGCGAGGGAGCAGGGAACGCTCGAGTTCATGCGCGGCCCGATCGGCGCACGCATCATGGACCGCGTGGCTCGAAGGCAGCATCTCGTCGCAGGGTTCGTCACCAACGTGCCAGGCCCGGTCGGCACCTTTCGCCTCGCGGGTGCCCCGGTCGTCGCGATCTGGCCGGTTGCCGTGCTCGCTGCCAACGTCCGGCTCGGCGTCGCGGCCGTCTCCTACGCCGGCCGGCTCCACTGCGGCATCCATTTCGACGCGGAAAACGTGCCCGGAGGAGTCTTCGCGCGGGCTGTGGGCGAGGAACTGGCGCGGCTGGGCTCGTGAACCCAAAAAAATTTCATGAGTTTGCATCCAAAGAGGGACTCCCGCCGGTAGTAAGGGCGTAAGCACAAACCAGCCCGTCACAGGGCGTCCCTTTGAGGAGTTTGAAATGCGCAAAACAACCTACGCCGCCGGAGCACTGTCGCTTCTGGCTGCACTGACCTTCGCGACCCCGGCTCAGGCCGGCGGCTGGCACCACGACGATGCCCCCGCGAAGCTCTCGGTCCTGCACGGCGTTCCCGGCCTGACAGTGGACGTCTGGGTGAACGGGAACCTCACCCTGGATGACTTCACGCCCGGCAGCCTGGCCGGCCCGCTGGAGCTCGCCGCCGGCGACTACGAGGTGGCCATCACCGCCGCGGACGCCACCAGCGCCGACAACCCCGTGATCGGGCCGGTGGACCTTGAACTCGACGACGGCGGAGACTACACAGCGGTGGCCCACCTCGACGCCGATGGCACCCCCACGGCCACGCTCTTCACCAATGACACGAAGGCCCCGCGGAACGACAACAAGGGCAAGCTGACGGTCCGGCACGTAGCCGCGGCCCCCGCCGTCGACGTCCTGGCCGGCGGGACAGCCGTGATCGAGGGACTCAGCAATCCGGACGAGCAGACGCTGAAGCTTGAGGCCGGAACCGTCTCGGCGTCCGTTGCCGCCGCCGGAACCACGGCGCCGGTGATCGGGCCGGCCGACGTCACCGTCGAGGCCGGCAAGAACACGATCGTCTACGCCTGGGGAAGCCTGGCTGACGGGACACTGGCTGTTGCCGTCCAGGTTGTTGACTCCGCCGACCGGTGGTGCGGACGCCACTGACGCCGGGCCCCGGGAACGACGTGCGCCATCACTGATTACCGCTCACGGCGGGGCCGCCTGAAAGGCGGTCCCGCCGTCGTGCCTGCCCCGGCCGCGCGTGACCCGCGCGGGTCCCGGGGCGCCGCGCAGGTGTCAGCGCCCCGCCGTCGTGCCTCCCCCGGCCGAGCGTCAGAGCGCTCCGCCCGCCGCTTCCGGCGTTGCGGAGTCATGGGCTTCGCCGCCATGGCCCCCGCCATGGTGGTGCCCGCCGTGACCGTGGCCTCCGCCATGACCGCCTCTGCCGCCGGCGTCGCCCACCCTCTCGCGGGCAAGGAACATTTCGACGTCGAAAAGGTTGTCCGCCCGGCGCGCCACGTTCAGGAGCGTGGACATCGAGGCGACCTCTTCGACCTGCTCCTTGAGGAACCAGAGCATGAACTGTTCACCCAGGGGATCGTTTTCCGCACGCGCTGTGGCGAACAGTTCCTTGATGCTGTCCGTGACTTCGACTTCCTGGGCCAGGGCCAGGACCAACGGTTCCTCCGCCGAGGTGAAGTCGTTCCGGACCGGTTCGATTCCCGGAATCGTGATCTTGATGCCGCGGTCAAGGATGTAACGCACCATCATCATGGCGTGGTTCCGCTCCTCCAGCGCCTGCCGGTAGAAGTGCTTGGCCAGCCGGGGCAGATCCTGCCCGTCGAACCAGGCGGCGATGGCGATGTACTGCTGGGATGCTGCAAACTCATTGCCCACCTGTTTGGCGAGCAGATCATTAAAGGTGGTGCTCATTGGGCTCTCCTCGAGTCGGGGTTCAAGGCTGAGGACCTGCGGCACAAAGGCTCGTCTGGGCCCGAGATTGCCGGAGGGCCTGAGATGAGCTTGCTCCGGTGCGGCGGCGGCGGTCAAGACCCTGCGGGTTGCGGCCTATGGCGGACGGTCAGCGGGCACGGCATAATGTGGTTCCACAGGTCTCACTGCCGCTCGAAGGAGCCTTACATGACGCCTGCCGGCCCGCACGATTGGGACGCTGCTCTCGATCATGCGTTCGCAGGCGGCCAGGAAGCGGCACTCGCCGAGGCCTACCGGCGGCTGAGCCCCCTGGTGTACACCCTGGCGCTGAGATCGCTGGGGGAACGGGCAGCCGCCGACGACGTCACCCAGGACGTGTTTATCCGCGCCTGGAAATCACGCACAAGCTATCGTCCCGAAGCCGCCCGCCTGCCTGCCTGGCTGGTAGGGATCACCCGCAACGCCATTGCCGATGCGCTGTCCGCCCGCATGCGCCGGCAGGAGCTGGAGCATGCGGCGGGGCAGCTGGCGGGTGACGGCCTCGCAGCAGGTCCGCCGGCAGCTGACGTGGAAGCGGTGGCCGACCGCATAACCTTGGAGGAAGAGCTGGAGCGACTGGGCGATCCACAGAAGGCGATCATGAAGCTGGCGTTCTACGAGGACCTCACGCACGATGAGATCTCGTCGCGCCTGCAATTGCCGCTCGGTACCGTAAAAAGCCATATCCGGCGCAGCCTGACACGGATGCGGACTCGGCTGGAGGTGGGCCATGAAGCATCTTGATGACGAGCAGCTCAGCCTCCTGGCCCTGGGTGAACCCGCCGTAACACCGGCCGAGGCTGACCACCTGGCGTTCTGCAGTGAATGCTCCGGTACCCTGGCTGCCTTGGAACGGACCGTCCATGCGGCCACCATCGACCCTGCCGAAGTGGAACTGGCGACGCCGGGCCCGCACAACTGGGCGGCCATCCATCAGGCGCTGGGCCTCTCCCCCGACCAGGCGGAGGATCCTCTGAGCCGGCAGGCCTCCTGGGGCAATTCAACGACGACGACGATGGAGGGCGCCGTGCCGGAGCCAAAGTCGGCTCCGGGGACGCCGTTGACTCCGGCGACGCCAGCGACAGCGGCGTCAACGGCGACTCCGGCGACGCCGGCGACGCCGGCGGCACAACCAACGCCGCCAACGCCCCTCCGTCGTCGCGTCCGCGATCGGCGCCCCGGTTCCGCGGCCAGCCGCTGGGTAGCGATGGCCGCAGCAGCGGGCATCGTGCTCGGCGCCGGTGCGGTGTGGGCCGCCTACAATTTCCTCGGACAAGGCCCGGAGGCGGTTCCTTCTCCCACTCCGACGGCATCCCAGGCCGTGACCATTGCCCAGGCGCCGCTGCAGCCTTTGGAGTCCTACACGGCCAACGGGAAAGCTCTCGTGGAAAGGCTTCCCGACGGATCCCGCCAACTGGTGGTCCAGCTGTCCGACGGGCAGGTCAGCGGCTTCCGCGAGGTCTGGGTGATCTCGCCGGACCTCTCCAAGCTCGTCAGCCTGGGCGTGCTGGACGGCGAACCCGGCGTCTTCGCCATTCCCGAAGGGCTCGATCTGGCCGAGTACCCCATTGTGGATGTCTCCAACGAGCCGTTCGACGGCAACCCCGGCCACTCCTCGGACAGCATTGCACGCGGTGAGCTGGCCGCTGAAAACTGAGCGGTAGCCGGGAGCTACACCCAGTTTCCTGTGCGATGAAGTGCCGATCGGCCCATAAGTGGGCGGGCCCTGCCTGCTAGGTTTGGTGTGCTGAGCAACGAACACACCTGCTTAAAAACCGGTATCACCGGAAGGGATCCATCATGCTCTCAGACACCTCTTCTCCCGTCATCAAGGCAACGCTGCCTGTCGTAGGCGAGCACATCGAAGAGATTGCCAAACGGTTCTACAAACACATGTTCGAAGCGCGTCCTGACCTGCTGGACGGCCTCTTCAACCGGGGGAACCAGGCGGATGGCCGGCAGCAGCAGGCGTTGGCGGGGTCCATCGCCGCGTTCGCCGGATTCCTCGTGGACAAACCCGATCAGCTGCCGGACCACCTGCTCTCCCGGATAGCCCACAAGCACGTCTCACTCGGGCTGAGCCCGGACCAGTACCAGGTTGTCCATGACCATCTGATGTGGTCCATTGTGGACGTGCTCGGAGACGCCGTCACACCCGACGTCGCAGCGGCCTGGGACGAGGTCTACTGGCTCATGGCCAATATGCTCATCAACAAGGAGCGGGGCCTCTACAACGCGGTGCACCTCTCGCCCGAGACGATCTGGCGGACCTGGCGCGTTGCCCGGCGGATCCAGGAAACCGACGACGTGGTCACGTTCGTTGTGGAACGAACCGACGAGCGCGACGTCAAACCGTCGCTGCCCGGCCAATACGTCACCATCAAGATGCCCATGCATGACGGCGTGCAGCAGCCCAGGCAATACAGCCTCACCAGGGCCGACGACGGGCATCACCGGCAGTTCGCGGTGAAGCGGGTTCATGGACTCCCAACACCCGACGGCGAGATGTCCAACCTCCTCCACGACGAGGTTCAGGTGGGCGACGAGGTGGTGCTTTCGGTACCCTTCGGTGACGTGGTCCTGGAATACACGGACAGGCCTGTGGTCCTGGCCAGCGCAGGCATCGGCATCACGCCCATGGCCGGAATGCTTTCCCATCTGGTGAAGTCCGGTTCCCGACGCCAAGTGATGCTCCTCCACGCGGATGACTCAGCAGAATCTTTCCCGCTGCGGGCCCAAGTCACCGAAGACCTCGCGAAACTGCCCGACGCGACGTTGAGCACATGGTTCCTCGAGCCGGCTGCCCCGGGAACGGGCGGGACGGGCGGGACCGGGGGCGCACCGGAATTTGAAGGTTTTATGGACATCAACGCCGTCGATCTGCCTGACGATGCCGAGTACTATCTCTGCGGCCCCCTGCCGTTCCTCAAGTCAGTCCGCAGCGGGCTTATTGCGAAAGGCGTACCGGCCAAGGACATCCAGTACGAAGTGTTCGGCCCTGACCTCTGGCTGGCCGATTTCCAGTAGCTTGGAGTTTTTGTCCACTTATCGCGAGATAAGGCCCCGTTGGGACGCGATAAGTGGACAAAAACCCTCCTCAGCGGCGGGACCGGCGCCTGGCCAGGACCAACGCGACACCGCCGAGGAGCAGCACGCCCGCTCCCACTCCAGCGGCCGTGAGCAACCCGTCGGCACCGGTGGCCGGCAAATGGCCTGAGCCACCCGCGGGCGCGACGCCGGCAGGAACAATCAGGGGGGCCGGGTCAACAACAAAGGTGACGTTCACCGGTTCCGAGGCCGCGCCGTCGACCGTTTGGCTGGCTGCGACCGTATGCGTCCCGGCCGAGAGCCCCGGCGGCAGCGGCGCGCTCCAGGTGCCGCTGGAAGGGTACTGCGCCGGTGCGGCGCCGTCGACAGTGACAGTCACGGATGCGCCGTTGAGCGCCTGCCCGGTGATCTGCCGGGGAACCGCATCGTGGGCGAAATGCTGGCCGTCCTGGATGTTGGTGAGCGCAGGCGCCGGCGGGACAACCGTAAACGTCCGGCTGGCCGTGGGGCTGTCAGCAATGGTGCGGGCGGTCTGTACAGCAGTGACAGTGAACGAGCCGTACCTGGCGTTGCCGGTGACCGGGACAGTCCATGTGCCGTCGAGGCTCACCACAGCCTGCCCCGTGGTGCTGCCGGAGAGTTTCACCGTGGCGCCTGGTGTTCCGGTTCCCTCGATGCGTTCCAGCGACGTCAGGACTTGTCCCTCCGCCGGGTTGGCGATGGTGGGGGCGGGCAGGTCGGACGGCAGCACCGTGACGTCGAATGAGCTCGCGCCCGAGTGGCTGAAGCCGTTGACGGTTTCGGCCGTAAAACGCAGCCTGCCCGCCGGGGACGGAGCGGTGAACCGCCACTGCCCGGCGGAGTCCACGGGCACCTCCATGGGCGCCTGTCCGGGCACCGTAATGCGGACCGTTGAACCTGCGGCGACGGCGGATGCCGGGGCGGCGGGGATCTGCCCGGTGATGGCCTGGCCGAGCGCCACGCCACCGCCGTCGGCCGGTTCCGTGAGTAGGGGTTTATTCAGGAACAGCTGAAGCTGAACGCCGGGAAGCCGGGTCATGGCGTCCTCGAGCGTGGTGGCCACGGCGAAGTTCGCCACGGAACCGGGGGCGTCGCCTGCTGAGTGCGTGCCGACGGCGAAGTTCCCGCTGATCCACGGGCCGCCGGAGTCGCCGCCGCTGGACTGGACGGAGTAGGAGAGGAAGCCGCGGAACGCGCGGAGGTCGGAGGGATCGGTGGTGATGCCGCCCACGACGTAGATCCCCACCTCGTCCACTGTGCCGCAGGACCACCCGTCGGTGCGTCCGGAGCGGCAGACGGCCTGCCCGGGCGACGGCGAGGCGGTTCCGATGATTTTCACGGCGGTGGAGCCGGGGTTCGTGGGCGCATCCCAGCGGGAAGCAGCAGGCTGGACATCCAGGCCGGAACGGAGGGACTCGATTACCGCGATGTCCGTGCCGATGTTTCCGGGGTTGGCCTCGTCGCCGGTAATCCACGAGTTTCCGGGGCCGCCGAACTGGCTGAAGCCTAAAGTGCCGAGCAGGTTGTTCGTGGGCGATTCGGGACGTTCCACGTTGGCCGTTGAAAGGGTTCCGTCGTCAGTGCAGTGCCCGGCGGTAAGCACTATGGGATCTCCTGCCGGACTGTAGGCGCCGTAGCCGGCAGAGCAGATAATGCCGTTGTTGAGGACAAAGCCCTGCCCGCCGAAAAGGTCCTCTTCAGGGGCCAGCGGTTCGCCCTGCTCCAGGCGCACGTTCGAGTAGCGCGCCACGAACTCGGACGGCGAGGCCGCGGGGGCTGGGGATTCGGGGGTGCCGTCGGTCGGGCTGAGGGGGGTTACCGAGGGGGTGGCGCTGCCGGTCTCCGGCTGGTTTGTGCCGCCGGTCCGGATCACAAAGCTGCCGTTCGCGTAGGCCACGGCCTGAAGGCCGGCGGCGCCCACTTCGCGGACGTAGTCCTTGAACAGCTGGTCGGTGCTGGCCGCAGCCAGCTCAGGAGTTTCCGGGGCGGACGGCGTTTGCGGTGCAGGCGTTTCCGGGGCGGACGGCGTTTGAGTGGCGGCGGTAGCGGCGGCCGCAGAGGAGCTGGATGCCGGTGCCACCAGGACGAATTCACCGGTTGCACCCGCCGGGCTCCCCGCCTGACCTCCGGCTCCGGCTCCGGCTCCGGCGCCGGCAGCATTGAGCTCTGCCACGCGGGCCGCAAGCTCCGGTCCGCTGCCTTCGACCACAATCCGGCCGTCCTTCAGGCTGATCCCGGCAAAGCCGGGCAACCCCCGCAAGGAGGGTACGGCGTCGGCCGCGCGCTTCCCTTGGG
This sequence comes from Arthrobacter oryzae, assembly GCF_031454875.1. Taxonomy (GTDB): domain Bacteria; phylum Actinomycetota; class Actinomycetes; order Actinomycetales; family Micrococcaceae; genus Arthrobacter; species Arthrobacter oryzae_D. The sequence continues at coordinate 74,074 of NZ_JAVDRQ010000002.1, read as the reverse complement.
CGCCGGCGGCGTTGAACTGTTCAAGGGTCATATCCAGGTCGCGGAGGATGGCTTCAGTCAGCCCGGCGTCGCTGATCGCGGGGGCAGAGCCGCCCGGCGCGGGAAGGGACACCGCAGGCGCCTCAGGCGCCGAAGGACCCGGCGCGGGAGTGGACACCGCAGGCACCGAAGGGCCAGGTGCCGGCGGACCGGACTCCGCGACGGCGGGCACCGCGAGGAAGGTGGAGCCGAGTGCCAGGGCGCCGGCGGCCGCCAGTCCCAGGGCGCGGTTGAAGCGTTTACGTCCGGAATGATGCGTCAAAGCGTCCCCCAAATTTCGTTCACGTCGCCGCCCTGGTTGCCAGCCGACGGATGGCAGCCAACTCGGCCGCGGTGATCCCGTGCCGCAAGAGATAGTTCGTGGTGTCCAGCCGCCGGACGAATTCGAGAGCCCCGCCGCCCCGCTTCTCCAGCAGGGGCAGCAGGGCATGTTCTTCCAGATAGCGCTCGTGCTTGTGGGGCACCCCGGCCGTGCGGTGGCGTTCGTTGATTCCCCGCATGGCCGCCTGGTACCCGGAGACGATCTCGTGATCGCCGGCGCCCGTGAGGTCCTGGAGCATGGCCGCGATCATTCCGCTGCGGTCACGCCCGGCCGAGCAGTGGATCACCACCCCGGCAGGCGCAGCGGCGACTGCCCTGAAAACGGCCACGAGCTTGTCCGGGAATAGCCTGGCATTGGCCGCGTAACCGTCCGGATCGTTCATGTATGGGGAACACAGTTCCCTGAACTCCGGGTGGTCCGGGTCTTCGGTGGGAGCATGCACCACGTCGAACGCTGCCAGCACGTCCGCGCCCACCTCGGGGTCGGTGTCCCGGCGGCCGTGTTCCGAAGCGTTCCGCAGGTCGATCACCGTGCGGACGCCGTCGTCGTACGCCTGTTTCCAGCCGACCTCGGTGACCCACTCCCGGCGCCCCATCCGGAACACGCTGCCGGAAATGCGCCAGGCATTCACGGCTCCGTCCCAGTGCACGGGCTGTCCAGGGTGTTCCATCCAGACAGCTAACCACAGACCCCCGACATCCGGCACCGGTACAAACCGAAAAATAGGGTGGGTTCCGGCGAATAAACAGGTATCTCAAACAGTGTTCGCCAGGCCCACGCGGGCGTACCCTTGGGCGTACTTGCGGCCTTGCCGCCCGCCAGCTGCCACGCAGCCCGGCGCACAATTCAGAACAAAGGGGAAACTGATGGGTGACCGGATATTACGACGGCGGCGCGCGGCCTTCGCGGCCGGCCTGGCTACGCTCGCACTGGCTTTGGGAACCGCGGCGGGGCCGGCAACAGCCGCTCCGGCCCTGGCCTACGTCGCCCTGGGTGACTCATTCGCGGCAGGCCAAGGAGCCGGTTCGTATCTTGACGCTTGCTACCGCAGCTCACTCAGCTATCCTGCCGACGCGGTGGAGAAGAAGAGCGTGCGCCTGGCCATCAACGCCGCGTGCCAGGGATCCACCACGGAAGTGGTGGTGGCCACGCAGCTCGAACGGCTGAACAAGAGCATCGCGGTTGTGACCATCACGGCCGGCGGCAACAACCTCGACACCACCGGGTTGCTGGCCCTGTGCACAACGCCGGGCCAGGAAGCCGCGTGCCTGCAGGGACTGCAGGCACGGTCGATCGCGCTTGCCGAGGCGCAGACCGGTTCCGGTCCCTTGTTCCAGGGCCTGGTAACCATGATCAACGCAGTCAAGGCCAAGGCACCCGATGCCCGGGTCTATGTGACCGGCTATCCACTGTTGTTCCATTCACCCGAGCCCGGTTCGCTTCAGGAAACCGTGAACGGACTCACGCTGGGGCTGAACGCCGTGATTGAAGGGGCAGCCGCCACCGACGGTCCGGAGGGGGCGCAGTACGTGGACGTCGCCGGAGCCTTCCTGGGCCACGGGATTGGCTCCGTCGATCCCTGGATCAACTACAACCCGTTTGCGCCGGGACCGGATGACTTCCATCCGAACGCGGCCGGGTACCGGGCCTACCACGCTGCCCTCACCGCGGCCGGCGCCTACACGGCGTAAGGCGTTCGTCCCGTCGATTGCTCCGCAACTGCCCTTTTGGGGCCCCAAAACGGCGCGTACGGAGCAATCGATGGCGGGTTAGCGCTGCTTCGCGAGCCTGAACTCCAGGCCGGCGCGGACCATGGGCCACTCGTGCTCGAGGATCGAGAACACCACGGTGTCCCGGAGCGTGCCGTCCGCGGTCCGGGAGTGGTTGCGCAGCACGCCGTCCTGCTTGGCTCCCAGCCGGGCGATAGCTTCCCGGGACTGGTGGTTGAGCCAGTGCGTCCGGAATTCGACTGCAGGACAGCCCAGCGTTTCAAAGGCATGCCTGAGCAGCTGCAGCTTCGAATCCGGGTTGCTGCCGCTGCCGTGCGAAGAAGCCGCGTTCCAGGTGGAGCCGATCTCCACGCGGGGAGTGGCGGCGTCGATGTTCATGTAGGTGGTCATTCCGATGACCCGGCCGGGCCCGCCCGTAGCGGGGTCGATCAGGCGTGTGGTGAAGGGCAACATGGAGCCCTGCTCCTGGAGCCCCAGGCGGCGGTCGATCTCGGCCGCCATGCCCTCGGGCGTGGGCACACTCGTGTACCAGAGCTTCCACAGCTCGCCGTCGCGGGCCGCATCCACCAGGCCGTCATGGTGGGCGCGGCTCAGCGGCTCAAGGACGACGTATTGGCCGGTCAGGGTGATGGGTTCGATGGAAGAAGTCACGGCACAATCCTAGGGGGCAGCAGCTAGGCTTCTGGGATGATCACTGTTGCAGGATCCGTCCGTTCTCCCCTCGCCGCAGACAAAGCCTTCGCCTACCTGTCCGCCTTCGAGCACACGCCCGAATGGGATCCGGGCACGCCCGTGGTGAAGAAGCTCACCGAAGGTCCCGTTGCCGTGGGACACCGCTACTACGCCGAGGCGGAATTCCGGGGTAAACGGCGGTCCCTGGTCTACGAGGTGGTGGACCTGACCGGCAACCACATCAAGCTCCGCGGCGAAAACAAGACGGTCATTTCCGAAGACTCGATCGACGTCTCGCCGGACGGCTCGGGCTGCACGGTGACGTACACCGCCGAGTTCCAGCTCAAAGGCCTGCTCAAGATCGCCGAACCGTTGATGAAGCCTGCCTTCATGTCCCTGCGGGATCCCGCAATGAACGGACTGAAGTCCACCCTCGACGCCAAGGCAGCCGTTTAGGTTCCCCCGAAGCTAACGCACGGCGCTTACGCCGGCCAGTCGAAGAATCCCTTGCCGGTCTTCCGGCCCAGTTCCCCGCGGGCCACCTTGTCGCGCAGGATCTGCGGCGGCGCGAAGCGCTCCCCCAGTGTCGACTGGAGGTATTCCGCGATGCCCAGCCGGACGTCCAAGCCCACGATGTCCGTGGTTTTCAGCGGACCGGTGGGGTGCTTGTAGCCCAGCACCATAGCGTTGTCGATGTCCTCGGCGGATGCGACGCCTTCCTCCACCATGCGCATGGCTTCCAGGGCGATGGCCACGCCCAGCCGCGAGGAGGCAAAGCCGGGCGCGTCATTGACGACGACGGCGGTCTTGCCGAGTGCCTCGACCCACCTTTTCGCCGCGGCGGCCAGGTCCTCGGAGGTCTGCTCACCGAGCACCACCTCGATGAGCGTGGACGCCGGCACGGGATTAAAGAAGTGCAGGCCCAGGAAGTTCTGCGGACGCTTGAGTTCGCGGGCCAGGCCGTTGACGGACAGCGAGGACGTGTTGGAGGCGAGGTAGGCGTCGTCGGAAAGCCGTTCCTCGATGCCGCGGAGCGAGGTGACCTTCAGGTCCCAGTCCTCGGGGACGGCCTCAACCACCAGCTGGCGGTCCCTGAAGTCGTCGTAGTCCACGGAGACGGAAAGCCGGGAGACCATCTCGTCCAGGTTGCCGTCCATGGCGCCGCGCTCGATGCTCTTGGCCGCGGCCGACTCCACCCGTTCGCGTGCCGCTTCGGCCGAGGCTTCGTCCCGCTCCACCACCAGGACGTTGGCACCGTTGATCAGGAAGGCGTGGGCAATGCCGGCGCCCATTCGGCCGCCGCCGAGAACTCCAACGTAGGCGGGAAGGTTGGCGCCGCGAAGGTCTGCGGCGGGAAGGTTGGCGCCGCGAAGGTTCTCCGGAAGTGCTGAGCTGCTCATGGTTACTGCTTCCCGTCGGACTGGTCTGAATTCTTGGTTGACTTCTTATCGAGAAAGGCCTGCATCCGGTCGAACTTGGCCTGGGATTCAAAGAGGATCCCCTGCGCCAGCTGGTCGATTAGCGGGTGCGCTTCGGCCGGTGCGTGGAACACCGATTTGGTGATACGCACGGCCAGCGGATCCTGCCTTGCAATGCGGTCGGCGAGGCTGTGGGCTCCGTCCATCAGCACGGGGGCCTCGTGGATCTCGGTGATGAGGTTGACGGCGAGGGCCTGTTCGGCGCGGAGCACCAGCCCGGCCAGCAGGATCTGCTTTGCCACCGGCTCACCCACCAGCTCCTTCAGCCGCCAGCTGGCACCGGCCGCGGCGAGGATGCCCAGGCCGGTTTCGGGGTTGCCGATGCGGACGCTGGGTGTGCCGATCCTGAAGTCGGCGGCGTAGGCGAGCTCGGCGCCGCCACCCAGGCAGTAGCCGTCCAGGGCCGCGATAACAGGCATAGGCAGCTTGGCGATCCGGACGAAAATCGTGGAGTTGATGCCCTGCAGGGCATCGTCCCGGCGACGTTCGCGCAGCTGGGCGATGTCCGCGCCGGAGGCGAAGACGCCGTCGACGCCCGCGATGATGAGCACCTTGGGGTTCTGCTCCAGCGCGGCGCATACGATATGGAGTTCGTCCACCATCTGCTGGTCGATCGCGTTCCGCACCTCGGGGCGGTTGAGGAGCACCACCACGCGGTCGTCGCGCTCCTCGACCAGGAGGGTGCGGAACTCGTGGGTGCTCAAGTGTCCGTTCGCGCTTTGTCCGTTCGCGCTTTCCGGGGCCGCCATTACACACGCTCCAGAAGCATTGCGGTGCCCTGGCCGACGCCGATGCACATGGTGGCGAGACCCACCTTGGCGTCTTCGCGTTCCATCCGGCCCAGCAGGGTAATGGCGATCCGTGAGCCGCTGGAACCCAGCGGGTGCCCCAAACTGATGGCGCCGCCGTCGTTGTTCACAATGTCCGGGTCCAGGCCAAGCCGGCGCATGCTGGCAAGCGACTGGGTGGCAAACGCTTCGTTGAGTTCGACGGCGCCGAGGTCGCCCACGCTGTACCCGCTGCGGGCCAACACCTTCTGCGTTGCGGGAACCGGGCCGATGCCCATGATCTCGGGTTCGCACCCGGCCGAGGCGCCGTCGATGATCCGGGCGCGCGGGGTGAGGCCGAGCTTCTGGATGGCCGCCTCGGACGCCACGATGATGGCGGAGGCGCCGTCGTTGAGGGTGGACGAGTTGCCGGCAGTGACAATCGAGCCGCCCTTGACCACGGGGCGGAGGCCTGCGAGCACGTCCATGGTGGTGCCGGCACGGGGGCCTTCGTCGGTGTCCACTACGGTTTCGCCCTTGCGGGTCTTGACTGTTACGGGAACGATTTCGTCCTTGAACCGGCCGGCGGCGATGGCCGCGAGGGACCGTTCGTGCGAGCGGACGGCGAAGGCGTCGGCATCTTCGCGGGAAATCCCGTCAACGCGGCCCACTTCCTCGGCCGTCTCCGGCATGGAGTACGTCATCTTGCCGTCCCGGGAGAGTTCGCCTTTCTGGAACAGCGGGTTGGCGAAGCGCCAGCCGATGGAGGTATCGAAGATGGCGCCGGGCTTGGCGAAGGCCGTCTGCGGCTTCTCCTGCACCCAGGGCGCCCGGCTCATGGATTCCACGCCGCCGGCGATCACGATGTCCGCGGCTCCGGATTTGATCATCTGGCTGGCCATGATGATGGCGCTGAGCCCGGAGGCGCACAGCCGGTTCACCGTGATTCCGGGGATGTGCAGCGGAAGTCCCGCCAGCAGCGTGGCCATGCGGGCTACGTTGCGGTTTTCCTCGCCCGCGCCGTTGGCGTTGCCCAGGATCACCTCGTCGATGGAGTCGGGGTCCAGCCCGGCCCGTGAAACGGCCTCGCGGACCACAAGGGCGGCGAGGTCGTCGGGGCGGACGGCGGAGAGCGCGCCTCCGTACCGGCCCACCGGCGTTCGGGCACCGCCCACCAGAAATGCCTGCGGTCCTGCTGTTGCTGAGGCCATGGAAACACCCTTCACGCGATAAACGGCACTGTCATCTGCGGCGGCAAGAGCCCTGCGACTAATTTACCGACCGTTCGTTCTATAAAGATTACACGGCGGCCGCAAGGGGTCAACAAAACTCAAGGGGAGTTACAGGACCACGACGCCGAGATGGGCAGCCAGGAGCGGGGCGAGAAGGCTCAACTGGTAGTCATCGATCACGACCCCGGCCAGGCTGTCGAGCCCGCTGATGGTGCGGAAGTCGGTGCCGCGGAGATCGAAATCCTTGAAATTGGCCCCGGCAAGGTCAAGGGTGCCGATGGTGCAGTTCTTGAGCGCCACGCGCGTACCGGTCACTGAACCGAGGTCCAGCTCGTTGATGATGCAGTCGCTGATCTGCACGTCCGTCAGCCGGGAGCCGCGCAGGTTCACGTAGTCCAGCTTGCCGCCGTCGATCCGAACCGACGTCCAGCCACTCTCATACAGCTCCGCCGAACCCCACCGAGGGTTCCTGATCTCGACCTCGCGCAGGGTGGCCCGCGCCGCCGTAAACACCGGGGCGTAGACCTCACCCAGGATGCAGTCCCGGAAGGTTGCACCGCGCAGTTGGGTTTCATTGAAGGAAACCCCTTCGAATTCGCACTCGGCGAAGTCCGTGCCGCTCAGCTCCAGGCCGTCGGCATCAGCGCGGCTGAACTTCAGGCCGTCATACCGCTCTCCCCGCTCGAAGTCCGGGGACGGCTCATCGCGGAGTTCCTCCAGCCGGACTGGCGAAAGCCGGGGCGCGGTGACCTTCGCACCTTTCGCAGCCCTGCCCCCGGCGGGCCTCCCCGCCATCAGAGCGACTCGGCCTTCGCCGCAATCTCGGCCAGATCCTTGGCCAGCGCCTTCCGGGTGATGCTCATGCCGATCCTGCCGAAGAGGGTCATCGCGATCTTGCTCAGCAGGGTGGGCTTGACCACCTCGGCGCCGAAGGTCAGCGAGAGGTCCGTCCCGCCGTCGCGCTCGGCGAGGGTGAACCGCGAGGTGTAGTCCGCGCCGCCCTGCAGCGCTTTGACGGTGGTGCTGCCCGCGCGGGCCGGCGACGGCGGCTCGGCCTGGGACACCCACATCTCCACGGTTTCGGCCCGGCCCATCATGGTGCGGGTTTCCTTCCACCGGGTACCTTCGCCGTATCCGCCCTCGCTGAGCATCTGGACGGAATCGACTCCGGAAAGGGTGGCGGCCGAGCCCGGAATGTCCGAGATCACGGCCCAGACCTTGTCCGGGCTGGCGTTGACTTGCTGCGTGAGGGTGGTCTTGTGCTCCATGCATTCGAGCCTAGCCGTGAGCACCGACAACCGTCACGGACAGCGCCGCGCCATCTTGGGATTCCCGGAAAACCGCCGCAAAGCATCCCTTGAATTAGTAAGCATGCTTTGTGTTATTGTGATGGTGCTTAGTTTTTTACCGGCAACGAAAGGTGGAATACACCATGGGAATCGGCGACAAAATTCAGAACGAAGCAGAGCACCTCGGCGGCAAGGCCAAGGAAGCGGCCGGCAACGCCACGGACAATGACCGCCTGCGCGCAGAAGGTCAGAAGGACCAGGTTGTTGCCGACGCCAAGAAAGTTGGCGAAAACGTGAAGGACGAGTTCAAAAGAGACTAAGGCATCCAGGCAGCGGCTACGGCGGCTGCCCGGGAGACGACGGCGGGCATTCCTTTGGGGGATGCCCGCCGTCTTTGTGTGAGATTCTCTGGTGACAGCAACCGTCAACGGAAGGTCCGCACGATGACGCTCATCGACCTCAATGAGGCGGGCCCTGCCGCCGGGAACCTGCGCGGCTACCTCGCGGAACCTGCGGGGACGGGCCCGTTTCCCGCCGTCCTGATGATCCACGAGGCGTTCGGGCTCAACGATATTGCCCGCCGCCAGGCTGACCGGCTGGCGTCGGCCGGCTACCTGACCCTGGCTGTGGACCTCTTCAGTGACGGCGGTTCGCGCAGCTGCCTGGTGTCAACCATGAGGTCGATGCTGTCCGGCTCCGGCAAGGCGTTGGAGGACCTGGCCACCGGTCAGGCCTGGCTGGAGAACTCTGGACGCACCAACGGCAAGATCGGTGTCATCGGCTTCTGCATGGGCGGCGGCTTCGCCCTGCTGATCGCCAGGAACGGCTTCGACGCCGCGGCGGTAAATTACGGCAGGCTGCCCAGACATCCCGAGGAAGCCCTGCTCGGCGCGTGCCCGGTGGTGGGCAATTTCGGTAAAAAGGACCGCACCCTCCCCGGCGCCGCGGCGAGGCTCGAAGCCACCCTGGAAACGCTTGGCATCGAGCACGACATCAAGGAGTTTGAGGGTGCCGGCCACGCGTTCATGAACGACGCCGAGGAAGGCCCCCGGCCGCTGCGGCCCCTTTTCCGGGTAATGGGCATCAAGCCGGACCCGGAAGCGGCCGTGGAAGCCTGGCAGCGAATCGAGGACCACTTCGCCAAGTACCTGAAGGACTAAGCGCGAACGGACAGTTAAGCCCCCCGCAGAAGAAGGGGCCGCAAGTGTACGTTCGCGCTCCCCGGCGCTCATCACAGGGGCCGCAAGTGTACGTTTGCGCTGCCCCAAAGGACGAACGACGGCGGCGGCCACCTCGGGTAGGTGACCGCCGCCGTCGTACTGCTTTTGCGAAGTTAGCTGAAGAGCTCGCTCTTCGGCTCGTTGTTCCTGACCTTGTGCCAGCCGAGCCACAGCACCAGCGCGAAGAACGGGATGGTGGCCAGGGTCCAGAGGCCCAGGTGGAAGACCTCGCCGGTCTTGCTGGTCATGGTGTCGAAGCCGATCAGGACGGTGATGGCGAGCAGTGCCACCAAGCCGGCCCAGCTGCTCCAGGTTCCGCCCGGCGCGGGCAGCGAGGAGACCTTGCCCTTCTTCTTGCGCAGCGCGATCTGGCTGGCGAAGATGGCGCCCCACGTGAAGATGACGCCGATCGACGCGGAGTTGAGCGCGAGGTCGAAGGCGTGCGAGCCGCCCAGCCAGATGTTCAGCAGGATGCCGACGAGGTAGACGGCGCCGATGGCCAGGATGGCGGCGTACGGCACGTGGCTCTTGGACATCCGGGTCAGCCACTCCGGAGCGTGTCCGTTGTTGGCCATGGTGCGGAAGATCCGGCCGATCGAGTACAGGCCCGAGTTGCAGGAGGACAGCGCGGCGGTGATGACGATCATGTTCATGACGTCGCCCATCCAGCCCAGGCCCATCTGGCCGAACACGGTGACGAACGGCGAGGTGCCGGCCACGTACTGGTCCGAGGGCAGCAGCATGGCCAGGAGGGTCACGGAACCGACGTAGAACACCACGATGCGGAAGACGACGGCGCGGATAGCCTTGGGAACTTCCTTGGCCGGATCCTGCATTTCGCCGGCCGTGATGCCGACCAGCTCAATGCCGTTGTAGGCGAAGATCACGGCATTCAGAACCAGGATCATCACCAGTGCGCCCTTGGGGAACATTCCGCCTTCGGCTGCGAAGAGGTTGCTGACGGAGGCGTGGCCGTCGCCCACCTGGGCGTTGGTGACCACCATGAAGGTGCCCACGGCCAGGAAGATCACGATGGCGCCCACCTTGAGGCAGGAGGCCCAGAACTCGAATTCACCGAATGCCTTGACGCTCATGAGGTTGACGCCCACGAGCAGCAGCAGCGCCGCGATGGCGGACAGTTCAACAGGCACGTTGGGGAAGAAGAACTGGAAGTACAGTCCGATCGCGATGAGCTCGGCGATGCCGGTCATGGCCCAGTTGATGAAGTACATCCAGCCGGACAGGTACGCGCCCTTCTTGCCGAACATTTCGCCGGCGTAGCTGACGAAGGAACCCGACGTCTGGCGGTACATGATGAGTTCGCCCAGGGCGCGCATCAGCAGGTAGGCGATGACGCCGGCAATGGCGTAGGAGAAGATCAGCGCGGGGCCCGTGGAGGCCAGACGTCCGCCGGCACCCATGAAGAGGCCGACGCCGATGGCACCGCCCATGGCGATCATGGTGACCTGGCGGCCGCTCAGGGACTTCTTGTAGCCCTCGGCACTGAGGGTGGAGTCGACGACGGCGGATTGCGCCGTGGGACTCACGAGTTCTGTTGGGGTACTTTGTGGCACAACTGTTCCTTGTGGGTCGGGGGGATGGCCGGCACCGGAACGCGGAGCTTTTGTCCACATAATTCGGGTTTATCCCTGGTTTGGGACAATTATGCGGGCATAAACTCTTCGGGCGTCGAAGGTTCGCGCGGCCTACCCAGCTTACAAGGTCCGCGGAACCGCCCGTGACGCAGACAACAGTTCGTAGAGGATATGCCGAATAAATTCACCTATCTTGCGGCGGTTCGCAGAATAATGTTCAGGTGATTATCGATTTGGACGTCATAGCTGGTCAGAGGTTCGGCGCCGGTGGTGGAACAGCCGGTGTCCAGCCTGAAGGCGTTCTGATGCAGCGGGCACAGGACCAGGTCCTGGTCAATGGTGCCGTCCGCGATCGGACCGCCCTTGTGCGGGCACACGGCGGACAGCGCCCGCAGGCTGCCGTCGCGGAGCCGGAACACCGCCACCTGTTCGCCGGCCACTCCGAATGCCCGGCCCTCACCAAACGGGATCTGATCCACTGGTCCAAGGTTGTAACCGGCGTTCATCGGACCGGCACCTGGGGAAGCACCGTGAGGGGCAGCGATGTGCGGAACTGCCCGGGTGTGAGCGGATCGTCACGCTCGGTCCACGGATCCACATAGCTGTCCACGGACGCCTGCATGGCTGCGTCCAGGTCCGCCGCGATGCCCTCCGAGTCTTCCACCACGACGGCGCGGATGTGGTCGATGCCCACTCGCGGCACAAACGCGTAGGTCCGCTCCAGCCAGTTGGCGTTCTCGCGGTAGTACTGCATGAACCGGCCGGTCAGCACCTTGACCTCCTCGGGGTCATCCACGGTGGCCAGCAGGTCACCCTTGCGGATGTGGGCGCCCGCCGCTCCCCCGACGTAGAGTTCCCAGCGGCCGCCCTCCACGGCCACCACGCCCACGTCCTTGACCAGCGACTCGGCGCAGTTCCGCGGGCAGCCCGAGACGGCCAGTTTCAGTTTGGCCGGCGCCTCGATGCCCTGGAACCGCGACTCGATCTCGATCCCCAGCTTGGTGGAATCACCGGTTCCGTAGCGGCAAAAGTCCTTGCCCACGCAGGTTTTGACCGTGCGGAAGCTCTTCCCGTAGGCATAGCCGGACGGCATGTCCAGATCGGCCCAGACCTGCGGCAGGTCCTCTTTGGGCACGCCCAGCAGGTCGATGCGCTGGCCGCCGGTGAGCTTGATCAGCGGGATGTTGTGCTTTTCGGCGACGTCGGCAATCCGGCGCAGCTGCTGTACGGACGTCACCCCGCCCTTCATCTGCGGGACCACGGAGAACGTGCCGTCCCGCTGGATGTTGGCGTGGACGCGGTCGTTGATGAACCGGGCGTCCCGCTCGTCGATGTACTGGTCCGCCAGCATCATCTTCATCAGGGACGCGAGGCCCATCTTGGATTTCGCATCCTCGGCGCTGCCGGGGGCGAGCGCGGCGAACACCGAGGATACCGAGCGCAGGCCCTGTTTGCGGATGGCCGCCATCAGTGACGCCTTGTCCAGCGGAATTCCGGGCACGTAATAGCTGGCGGCGGGATCCTCTTCCACGGCGCCGCCGGCGGCCCACTCCACCACCTGCTTCACCAGCAGCTTGCAGGAACCGCAGCCCTTGCCGGCCCGCGTGGCGTCCATGGCTCCGGCCACGGTGTTGCACCCGCCTTTGACCGTATCCACGAGGGACCTTTTGCTGACGCCGTTGCAGTTGCAGACCTGGGCGCCGTCGTCGAGTTCGGCCACGCCCTGCTCCTCTGCGGGGCCGCCCAGATCGAACATCAGCGAGATCCGCTCCTCCGGCAGGGGCAGCCCCTTGTCGAAGGCCTGGGTCAGGTAGGCCACCTTGCGGCTGTCGCCGAGCAGGGTGGCGCCCACCATCTTGTTGTCCCGGATGACGATGGACTTGAACACACCGCGGCTGGGTTCGGAGAACACGATGTGTTCGTCCGTCTCCCGCTCCGGGCCCTGCAGGCCCATGGACGCGACTTCGACGCCGGCAACCTTGAGCTTGGTGGCGATCCGGGAGCCGAGGTAGGCCGAGGTGGAGTCCGCGCCGGTGATGTGGTTGGCGAGCACTACGGCCTGCTCCCACAGCGGCGCCACCAGCCCATAGACCTCGCCGCGGTGCTGGACGCATTCGCCCACGGCATAGATGCTGTCCTCGTCCACCACGCGCAGCTGGTCATCCACCACGATGGCGCGTTCCACCTGCAGCCCGCTGAGGACGGCGACATCCACGTTCGGGCGGATTCCGGCGGCCACCACCACCATGTCGCAGTCGATGTCCGGCCGGTCCCGCAGCCGCACGCCGGTGACCTTGTCCGTGCCAAGGACCGCTGTCGTACGGCTCCCTGTGTGCACCCGGATCCCCAGGGCCTCCACGCTCCGCCGCAGGATGGCTCCGCCGTCGGGCCCCATCTGGGCGTTCATGAGGTGGCTGCCGGAGTGCACCACGTCAACGTCGATGCCGTGGCTCTGGAGCCCTCGCGCCGCTTCCAGCCCCAGCAGGCCGCCGCCGATGACTACGGCCCTGTGGTGATCCTCCGACTGCGCGTGCTGGACCATGTTTCGGGTGTCATCGATGGTGCGGAAGGTGAACACCCCCGGCTTGATCGAGCCGCTGGGGGTGTACAGGCCGTCCATCGGCGGCATGAAGGACTGGCTGCCCGTGGCGATGATGAGGACGTCGTACGGGACCACATGGCCGTTGTTGGCGAACACGTATTTGGTGAACCGGTCGATGCGTTCCACCCGGACGCCCGCGTGCAGCGTGATGTTGTTGTCCTGGTACCAGTGCAGCGAGTTCAGGAAGATGTCTGCGTCGCTTTCCTCGCCGGAGAGGACGTGGCTGAGCATGATCCGGTTGTAGTTGCCGTAGGGCTCGTCGCCGAACATGGTGATGCTGAACTGCTCGGCTCCGCCGCGGGCCAGGATCTCCTCCACGGCCCGGGCACCGGCCATCCCGTTGCCGATCACCACCAGCCGACGGCGGGCGGCCGGCTTTGCCGGGCCGGTTTTGTGCTTGGGCCGGAGCGTGCCGTTCGGTTTGTCCTTCCCCAGGGGGCCGGGCCCTAGGGGGCCGGTCTGACGCTGATGCTGCGTCTTGCGCTTGTTTTCGTCCGCGACGGTTGTCATCAGTGTTCCACCATGCCCAGGTCGACGACGACGTACCCGGCAACGCCGTCGGCCGCCAGGAGGAACACCTCAATGACGGACCCGCCCTCGATGTCCTCCACCACCCGGAGCGGCACGTGGACGTCGCTCTTGGCGCCGATGGGGAAATACCGCATGGGCATGCCGTCGCGCATCAGGACGATCGTGATCAGTTCGGAACTGGAGTTGCCGCCCCGGAAGTACAAAGTCTGGTTGATGATTCCGTCCGGAACGAAGTGTGCGAGCTCCCGGTGGATGGGCACGGGCTTCTCGAGTCCGGCTCCCACGAAGGGGAAGACGCCCTGCAGGAAAAGGTTCTTGGTGATCACGGGACAGATCCTTTCGGCCGGCTGAGTACGCCCCGTCGGCGAACCGCAGGGGCGCTACTTGAGCGTGGGAATCACTGGCTCCCCTCCATCCTGCTCCGCCGTTGTTTCGGCCCTGCAGGCAGGGCGTAACGATCCTTTAACGCAAATCTCACCGTTTTTTGGTAACCGGTTCCCGCGCCGCTCACCCGCCCGGAACGCCTGCTGCTAAGCCAGTGCGCCCTCCGCCATCGTGTAGCGGAGCCAGCCCGGGCCGCCGGTGCTCCCGGCGGCATGCTTTGCGGCGCATTTACTGAACCACTCCCCCAGTGCGCGGTCGTGGCTGACCATGATCAGCGTTCCGCCGAATTCCGACAGGGCCGCTTCGAGCTGTTCCACCAGAACGGGTGCCAGGTGGTTGGTGGGCTCGTCCACAAGCATCGTCCCGTACCCTCCGAGCAGGAGCCGGGCAAGGGCCAGCCGCCGCTGCTGCCCGGCGGAGAGGCTGCCCACCGGGACGTGGAATTCGGTGGTTCGGAACAGGCCGAGCCGCAGCAGCGCCTCGGCATGCTCGTCGATGTTGCCGCCCAGGCCGGCCGCGAACGCGGGAAGAAGGCGCATTCCGGGACGCGCCGGCGGTTCCAGCTCCTGCTGCAAATAACCGACCCTGCCGTGCCGCACTACTGTGCCCGTTTCCGGTTCGAGGGTGCCGGCCAGGACGGACAGCAGCGTTGACTTGCCAGCCCCGTTAGGCCCGGTGATCAGGATCTTCTGGCCGGCCTCCACCCGGAAATCCGTGCGTCCCAGGCGGCCCAGCACCTGCACGCCCCGCGCCTCCAAGGCCGGTCCCGCCGCGTCACCGGCCGCAGCAGCCCCCTGCCCGGTCTCGGCCTGAAGCTCCACCGCCAGCTTCAGGGGAACCGGCGGACGGTCCACGGGACTGGCCTCGAGCCGGCGCAGCCGCTCCTGGGCGTTGCGGACCTTGCTGGTGACGGCCTGCTGCCAGGTGCCGGCCTTGAAATCGAAGCCCATTTTGTCGCCGTCGCGGCGGCGGGCATAACCCATTTTTCCGGCCACGGTGTCCGCCTGCAGCCGCTCGGCCGCCATGGCATCCAGCCAGCCGCGGTACTGCTGCACCCAGCGCTCCCGCTCGGCGGCCTTCTCCCGCAGATACCCGTCATAACCGTTCCCGTAGCGATTGACGGCGCACCGTTCGGCGTCCACTTCGATGACGGTGGCGGCCACCTTGCGCAGCAGCGTGCGGTCGTGGGAAACCACGACGACGGTCCCCCGGTGGGCTGCCAGCCGCGCCTCGAGCCAGGCCGTGCCGCTGGCGTCCAGATGGTTGGTGGGCTCGTCCAGCAGGAGGACGTCCGCTGGATCAGCCAGCACGCAGGCCAGCGCCACCCGGTGCTGCTCCCCGCCGGAGAGCGAATCCAGGGCCCGCTGCCGGTCCAGGCCGCCCAGGCCGAGACGGTCCAGCGCAGCCTCCACGCGGGACTCGGCGGCGTAGCCTTCCCGGAGCTGGTACTGGGTCTGCAGGTCGCCGTAGCGTTCCAGCTGTTCCGCATCGGCGTCAGCCAGTCCGGCCTCCAGGAGGTCCAGTTCGGCCTCGATGGCGCGCAGCGATTCCAGGGCGTCGTCGATGGCGTTGCCCACGGTGAACGACGCCGGCAGGCCGGTGGTCTGGGCGAGGTAGCCGACGCGGCCGTGGCTCGCAGCCGCGCCCTCATCCGGGGGTTCAAGCCCGGCAAGGATCCGGAGCAGGGTCGATTTGCCGGCCCCGTTTTCGCCGACGACGGCAACATGTTCGCCAGCCGCAATGACGAGGTCGACGCCGGTGAAAAGCCGGCGGTCACCGTAGCCATGGGTGACGCCGGTCAGGGAAAGATGTTCAGTCAAAGGAAAGTCCTCGCAGGTCCGCAGTGTATGGCGATAGCCGATGGGGGTACTGGGAATGCAGCCGTATCGAAGGGCTGCGCTTAGGACTTCATCGGTCCAGACTGCCCGGCGAAGACGGGCCAGTCAAGCGCGACACCATGATGACACCATGAATGCGAAAAGGAGTATTGACGTGACACCACTATGACGGCATGATGGTGTCATGCAACTCAACCATTACGTCACCGCCGTTCAGCACCAGCTGGACGTGGCCGCGGAAGCCGGGGGCCCTGAGGCCCGGGAACTCAGCGAACGCCTCACGGCTGCGCTCGAGTCAACCGTCCGGCTCGTCCTCCTGGAGGCCCTGTCCGACGCCGCCAATGAGATCACCCTGGAGCTGGCACCGGCTTCGGTGGAGGTCAGGCTGAGGGGCCGCGACCCGGAGTTCGTGGTCACCAACCCGCCGGCCGCCTGCGAGTACGAGGCCGTGGCGGAGCGATCGGCCCAGCCGACGCGCACCATCGCAGCGGAAGACCTCGACGGCGCCAGCACGTCCCGCACCACCCTTCGGCTTCCGGATCACCTCAAGCAGCAGGTCGAAGAGGCGGCCGGCCTCGAAGGCCTGTCCGTGAACTCCTGGCTGATCCGGGCTGTCGCGGACGCCCTCAACCACCAACCCACGCAACGGACCATTCGCCGGGACCCCGGCGAACAGAACTTCACAGGATGGGCACGCTGATGACAACCTTCGAGACCCCCCAGCCAATCGCCGTCATCGTGGACGTGTCTGTCCGCGCCGACATCCTGATCGTGGCGGGCAACCGCACGGACACCGTGGTCAACGTGCAGCCGCGCACGGCAACCCGCGCCCTGGACGCGCGGGTGGCCGAGCAGACCACCGTGGACTATTCGGACGGCCGCCTGCAGGTGAAGCTGCGTCCGCTGCGCCGTTACAGCTGGTTCGGCGACGGCGGTGCCGTGGACATCACCGTGGAAGTTCCCATCGGCTGCAGCCTGGAGCTGAAGTCCGGCATGGGTGACCTCCGCTGCGAGGGCGAGTTCGGCGCCGCGGACCTGAAGACGGAAATGGGCCACGTCCGCCTGGACCACTGCACGGACCTCCGGGTCCACACAGGCATGGGCGATGTGACCGTGGAACGCGTTGCGGGCCGGGCCGAGATCAAGACCGGCTCGGGCAAGGTGCGTATCCGCGAAATCGAAGGCGTTGCCAGCGTCAAAAACGGCAATGGCAGCACGCATATCGTGGACGCCGCCGGCGAGCTCCGCGTCAGTGCCGCCAACGGTGACGTCGCCCTTGAACGGGCCGGCGCCGCAACCACCATCAAGGCCTCCAATGGCGACATCACCGTCGGCGAGGTGGCCCGCGGAACGCTCACCCTCCAGACCGCCGCCGGCTCACTGGCGATCGGCGTCCGCGACGGCAGCGCCGCGTGGCTGGATCTCAGCACAAAGTACGGCCGCGTCCGCAACGGACTCGACGCCGCCAGCGGGCCGGGCGAGGCCGACGCGAAAGTGGAGATCCGCGCCCGCAGCGCCTACGGCGACATCACCGTGCGGCGCTCCCCCGTTCCAACCGCTTAGCAATCCCACCGCTGATGGCCCCGGCCCGGGGCCAAATCCCACCAAAGGCAGGAAAGATCATGGCAAGTGCTACTCCTGCGGCCATCACTGTGGCCGGGCTGCGCAAGGCATACGGCAGCAAGCAAGTCCTCGACGGCGTTGACCTCGCCGTGCCGGCCGGAACCATCTTCGCCCTCCTGGGGCCTAATGGTGCCGGCAAAACCACCATCGTCCACATCCTGTCCACCCTGATCCGCGCCGACGGCGGGGAGGCGGCCGTAGGAGGTTTCGACGTCGTGCGCCAGGCCGGTGAGGTGCGCGGCAAGATCGGGCTGACCGGGCAGTTCTCAGCCGTGGACGGCCTGCTCACCGGCGAAGAGAACCTGGCCCTGATGGGCAGGCTCCGGCACCTCCCTGCGGCCGAACTCCAGCGCCGCACGGCAGCCCTTCTTGAAACGTTCGACCTCGTTGAGGCGGCCAAGCAGCCCCTCGTCACGTACTCGGGCGGCATGCGGCGCCGGCTCGACCTCGCCATGACCCTGATGGGCGATCCCGAGATCATCTTCCTGGACGAACCCACCACGGGCCTGGACCCGCGGAGCCGCCGCACCATGTGGGAGATCATCCAGGGCCTCGCAGCGCGCGGCGTCACCATCTTCCTGACCACCCAGTATCTGGACGAAGCCGATCAGCTTGCGGACAGGATCGCGGTGCTGGACCAGGGCCGGATCGTGGCCGAGGGAACCCCTGCCCAGCTGAAGCGGCTGGTTCCCGGCGGACACATCCGCCTGACGTTCGGCGACCTGGCCGCCTTGGAGCGGGCCGCCGTCGTCCACGATCCCGACAACCGCGACGACGAGACCCTCACCTTGGAAGTCGCCGGCGACGACGGCGTCCGGTCCCTGAAGGACGTGCTGGACCGCCTGGAGCGCGCCTCCGTCGACGTGGCTGACCTGTCCGTTCACACGCCCAACCTGGACGATGTCTTCCTCGCCCTCACCAGCCAGAAGGAGAACGTACGATGAGCACGCTCAGCTATGCAGCGTCCGACGCGACCACCATGTTGCGCCGGAACCTCAAGCACGTGGTCCGCTACCCCTCGATCCCGCTGTTCGTCGCGGGGACCCCGATCGTTTTCCTGTTGCTCTTTGTGTACGTGCTCGGCGGGACGCTGGGTTCGGGACTGGGTGGCGGCAGGGACGACTACCTCGCGTACATCGTGCCCGGCGTCCTGATGCTCACCCTCACCGGGAGCGCCACGGGTACCGCCATCTCCGTGTCCACCGACATGACGGAGGGCATCGTCGCACGGTTCCGCACCATGGCGATCTCCCGGGGTGCCGTGCTCACGGGTCATGTCGTGGGCAGCCTCATCCAAACGATGGCGGCCATGGTCCTGGTGGCCGCCGTGGCTGTGCTGATCGGCTTCCGGCCCACCGGTTCCCCGGCGGGCTGGCTCGGAGCACTGGGCGTGCTGACGCTCATCGCGTTCTCCGTGACGTGGGTGGCGGTGGCCATGGGCATCAACGCCAAGAGCGTGGAAACGGCCAGCAACCAGCCCATGATCTTCCTGCTGATGCCGTTCCTGGGCAGCGGATTCGTGCCCACAGACTCCATGCCGGAGGTCCTGCGCTGGTTCGCGGACGTGCAGCCGTTCACGCCTTTCATCGAAGCCGTCCGGGGACTCCTGATGGGCACTCCGGTGGAGGCCGGCACCATGCTGGCAACGTTCATCTGGTGCCTGGTGATGAGCGTGGGCGGGTACGTGTGGGCGCTGTGGCTCTACAACCGCAAGTCCGTCCGTGCCTAGCCGGCCTGCGGCCCAACCGGACAAGGGCCTAGCCGGCCAAGGGCGCACCCGGGGCGTAACGCCCCGGGTGCGCGCCGCCGTCGTACGTTTCGTCCCCTGAGTGCCAATTTCAGGCGGCGAGGGCCACGGCTTTCTTGCGGCGCGCCTTCGCCAGCCGGGTGCCGATCAGCCCCTGGCGGGGGCTGAACAGGTAGACGACGGCGAAGATGGCACCCTGGGTGAGCACCACCATGGCGCCGGAGGCGGTGTCCAGGTAGTAGCTGAGGTAGATGCCGGCGATGGAGCACAGCGCCGAAATCACCGGGGCGATCACCAGCATGCGGGAGAACCGGTCCGTCAACAGATAGGCCGTGGCTCCAGGGATGATCAGCATGGCCACCACCAGCACCACCCCCACGGTCTGCAAAGCCACCACGGAGGTCAGCGCCAGGAGGCCCAGCAGGAGCGCCCCCAGCCGTTTCGGGGAGAGCCCGATGGCGTGGGCGTGTGTGGGGTCAAAGGCGTAGAGGGTGAGGTCCCGCCGCTTCAGGATCAGGATGGCGAAGGCCACCACGCCCAGCACCAGCACCTGGATGAGGTCCGGAATGCTGACGCCCAGCAGGTTGCCGAAGATGATGTGGTTGAGGTCGGTCTGGCTGGGTGTGACCGAGATGAGCACCAGGCCCAGGGCGAACAGCGAGGTGAACACGATGCCGATGGCCGCGTCCTCCTTCACCCGGCTGGTGTTCCGGACCACCCCGATCAGGGTGACGGCAATCAGCGCGAAGACCAGCGCCCCCAGCGCGAACGGCGCCCCCACGATGTAGGCGAGGACCACGCCAGGCAGCACGGCGTGGGAGACGGCGTCGCCCATCAGGGACCAGCCGATCAGCACCAGCCAGCAGCTCAGCACGGCGCAGACGATGGCGGCGAGCGCCGTGGTGACGATGGCGCGGACCATGAAGTCGTAGCTCAGCGGTTCCAGCAGGAGGTCGAAGAGATCCATGGTCAGTTCCTGCCCTGTTGGTCCGAGAAGTCGTGGCCCGCGGCGCGGCCGGGAGCGTCCTCGTCCGGGAGGTCGCGGTTGAGGACGTCCAGGCCGAAGGCCATGGCCAGGTTCTCCGGCTGTAAAACCAGCTCGGGCGGGCCGTGCATCAGGACCTTGCGCATCAGCAGCACCGCTTCGTCGCACAGCTGGGGCAGGGCGTGGAGGTCGTGGGTGGAAATGAGGATGGTGCAGCCGTCCGAGGCGAGTTCCCGCAGCAGGCGGGTAATGGTGGCTTCGGAGCGTTTGTCCACGCCGGCGAAGGGTTCGTCCAGGAGCATCATGGTGGCTCCCTGGGCGATGCCCCGGGCCACAAAGGCGCGCTTCTTCTGACCGCCGGAGAGCTGGCCGATCTGCCGGTTGGCGAACTCGGAGAGCTCCACCCGGTCCAGGGCGAGGTCGACGGCGGCACGGTCCGCCTTGGAGGGCCGGCGGGTGAAGCCCTGGTGCCCGTAGCGGCCCATCATCACCACGTCCCGGACGGACAGCGGGAACTGCCAGTCCACGTCTTCGCTCTGCGGGACGTACCCGATGCCGCCTTCCTTGCGTGCCTTGGCAGGTGACGCGCCGTGGATGAGGACGCGGCCGGCGTCGGGCTTGATCATTCCCATGATCACCTTGAACAGGGTGGATTTTCCGGAGCCGTTCATGCCGATCAGGCCGCAGATCCGGGCTGTGTCCAGGGTCAGCGACGCGGCGTCCAGCGCCAGCACCTCGCCGTAGTGGACGGTGACGTTTTCAACCAGGATGGCCGGGGTGCTCACGGTGTTGCTCCTGCCGGGGCGCCCGTCAGTGCTTCGGTGATGACCTTGGAGTCGTGCCGGATGAGATCCAGGTACGTGGGGACGGGGCCGTCCGCCTCGGACAGCGAGTCCACGTAAAGGACGCCGCCGAACTTCGCACCCGTGGCTCCCTCCACCTGGCGCATGGGAGCGTCGGACACCGTGGACTCGCAGAACACGGCCGGGACCTTGTTGGCCTTGACGAATTCGATGGCGCGGGCGATCTGCTGGGGCGTGGCCTGTTGCTCGGCGTTGACGGCCCAGATGTAGACCTCGCGGAGGCCGGCGTCACGCGCCAGGTAGGAGAAGGCGCCCTCACAGGTCACCAGCGCCCGCTGCGCTTCGGGAACGGAGGCGAGTTTCTGGACCATTTCGTCCTTCACGGTCTGCAGTTTGGCCTTGTAGGCCGCTCCGTTCGCCTCGAAGGTGGAAGCGTTGTCCGGATCGAGCTTCGAGAACGCTTTGACCATGTTGTCCACGTAGATCTGGACGTTGACCGGCGACATCCACGCGTGCGGGTTCGGCTTGCCCTGGTACGAGTCTTCGCTGATGGACATGACTTCCACGCCTTCGCTCACCACGGCGTGCGGAACATCCAGGCCCTCGACGAACTGGGCGAACCAGGCTTCCAGGTTCAGGCCGTTGTCCAGGATCAGGTCCGCCTTGGACGCCTTGCGGATGTCACCGGGGGTGGGCTCATAGCCGTGGATTTCGGCACCAGCCTTGGTAATGGACTCAACCTGCAGCTTGTCCCCCGCCACGTTCTGCGCGACGTCCGCCAGCACTGTGAACGTGGTCAGGACGACGGGCTTCTCGCCCTCCGGCCCCTGGCCGGGCGAACCACCCCCACATGCGGCTAGTGACATGCAGAGGAAAACGGCGACGACGGCGGCTCCGGCAGAGCGGAGGCCCTCGGTTCGGCGGACTACTTTGGCGCACCGAAACAGAAATTTAGGCATACCGAATATTGTACGTGGAGCCGCTGCCGGGCTGCAATGTTGCGGCCGGCCGCCCAACTGACTCGCAGTTAACGTCGTGAACCCGCGTTTTTACGACGTTAACTGCGAGTCAGTTGGGGGAACTAGGCTGAAGGCATGGGAACAGCTCTCCGCAATTCCCCGGCGCCACAGCCGGAGCTCTACCGTTTTTCCGCGCTCGACTACACCACCGTGGGACTCTACGTGGCCGTTGCGGCGCTCTTTGCCGTGGCCGGATCGCTGCTGCAGCCACTGTTGCTCCAACTCTCCCCGGACCCGTCCGTGGCCGTCTACTCGGTGAATCTGCTGTTCTACGGCGGCGTGGGCCTGCTGGCATTCGCCGCCGCCCGCCGGGTGGTCTCCCGGGACCTCCGGGTCCTGGGCACCAGGCCCTGGTTCACGCTCATCATGATTCCGGTGGCGGTGGTGGCCATGCTGATCCTGACGGCCCTCCTGGTTGCCCTGACCGGCCCGGTACAGGGTTCCGCCAACCAGGCCAACGTCCAGGCGCTCGTCCAACAGGTGTCGCCGTGGCTGATTGTGCCGCTGCTGGTGATCGTGGGGCCGTTCGTGGAGGAGTACATCTTCCGCCACCTGCTGATCGGCAAGCTCTGCCGCCGGGTCAACATCTGGGTGTGCTGCGTCCTCTCCACGGTCCTGTTCGCGGCACTGCACATCGTGGGCCAGGAAACCCTGACCCTGCCGGTGCTGATGCCGTACCTCGCCATGGGCGCCACACTGGTGTTCGTATACGTGTGGACGGGGAAGAACGTGATGTTCTCCTACTTCGTCCACGCCGCGAAGAACCTGCTGGCCGTGGTGTTCATCTACGCGATCCCGCCCGAACTCATGGAGCAGCTGCAGCAGGTCCAGCCCTAGGGTCGCTTCGGCTGGCATCTCGACCCGACCGAACCAGGACCGGAACCGTCCGCAAAGCACTTCCGGCGGGGACGCCGCCGTCGTAGTTTTGACCCATGGGACTCAACATTCAGATAGCGATCGACTGCAGGAATCCGCACGAACTGGCCGATTGGTGGGCGGAAACCCTGGCTTGGGCGGTGGAACCGCAGGACGAAGCGTTCATCCGGTCGATGATCGAAAAGGGCTTTGCCACCGAAGACCAAACCAAAACCCACAACGGCAAACTCGTCTGGCGCGACGGCGCGGCAATCCGCCCGGTCGAAGAACTCGAAGCCAAGGACCCAGCCCGCCGGCTCCTGTTCCAGACAGTGCCGGAGGAAAAGACCATCAAAAACCGGGTGCACTGGGATGTTCGCCTTGACGGCAGGGACAAGGATGAGGTCCGTACGGAGCTCGAGGCACGCGGCGCCAAGTTCCTGTGGACGGCCAGCCAGGGGCCGCACGAATGGCACACCATGGCGGACCCCGAAGGCAACGAGTTCTGCATCAGCTGAGGCGATTACTAGACTCGGTCTGTGAGCAACGAATTCCCAGCCAAGGTATCCGACGTCTTTGACCCCTCCCGGTGGCGCACCGTGGCCGGCTTCGACGACTTCCAGGACATGACCTACCACCGGCAGGTTGAACGGGATGCGGACGGCGCCGTACGTCGTGACCTGCCCACGGTCCGCATCGCCTTCAACCGTCCTGAGGTCCGGAATGCGTTCCGCCCGGGGACCGTGGACGAGCTCTACCGCGCCATGGACCACGCCCGCATGACCCCCAACGTGGCCACCGTGCTGCTCACGGGCAACGGGCCGTCCGCCAAGGACGGCGGGCACTCGTTCTGCTCGGGCGGGGACCAGCGGATCCGGGGCAGGGACGGGTACCGCTATGCCGACGGCGAGACCAAGGAAACCATCGACCCCGCCCGCGCGGGCCGGCTGCACATCCTGGAAGTCCAGCGGCTCATGCGCACCATGCCGAAGGTGGTCATCGCCGTCGTCAACGGCTGGGCGGCCGGCGGCGGGCACTCGCTGCATGTCGTCTCCGACCTCACCATCGCCTCGCGCCAGCACGGCAAGTTCAAGCAGACGGACGCCACCGTGGGAAGTTTCGACGCCGGCTACGGCTCCGCGCTGCTGGCCCGCCAGATCGGCCAGAAGGCCGCCCGCGAAATCTTCTTCCTGGCCCGCGAGTACTCTGCCGAGGACATGGTCCGGATGGGCGCCGTGAACGAGGCCGTGGACCACGAACGGCTCGAGGAAGTGGCGCTGGAGTACGCGGCGGACATCGCCCGGCAGTCGCCGCAGGCCATCCGCATGCTCAAGTTCGCCTTCAACCTGGCCGACGACGGCCTGGCCGGGCAGCAGGTGTTCGCCGGCGAGGCCACCCGGCTGGCGTACATGACGGACGAGGCCGTGGAGGGCAAGGAAGCCTTCCTCGAGAAGCGCGACCCCGACTGGTCCCAGTTCCCTTACTACTTCTAACCCGTCCTACTCCTAAGGCAGCCCCTGTGACCTCCCAGCCTCCGAACACTGAGCACCTGAACACTGCGCCACCGAACACTGACCCACCGAACATCGAACCCGCGCTGAAGGCCCTGGCGGACGCCCTCCACGGGGAGGGCCCCGCCGTCGAACTTTCCGCCGACGCTGACGGCAACGTTGTGGTCTCCGCGGTGGAAACGCCGGGCTTCGAGGACGCGGCCGTGGTGGTGCGCACGTCCGGTTCCACCGGAACGCCCAAGGCGACGGTCCTCACCGTGGAAGCGCTGGCGGCGTCGTCCGTGGCCACCGCCTTCGCGCTCAAGGGCGAGGGCCAGTGGCTGCTCGCACTCCCCCTCCAGTACGTCGCCGGGGTGCAGGTCCTGGTCCGTTCCCTCTTCGCCGGTACCCGGCCGTGGGCCATGGACCTCTCCGCAGGTTTCACGCCGGAGGCCTTCACGGCAGCCGCCCAGGAGCTCACCGACAAAATCCGCTTCACCTCCCTGGTGCCCACGCAGCTGCAGCGGCTGCTGGAGGCGCCGTCGGCCGAAACGCTGGCCGCGCTGCGCCGGTTCAACGGCATCCTGCTCGGCGGCGGCCCGGTCTCGCCCGAACTGCTTGCGGCGGCGCGCGATGCCGGCGCCCGCGTGATTACCACCTACGGCTCGGCCGAGACCTGCGGCGGCTGCGTGTACGACGGCTTCCCGCTCGAGGACGTCCTGGCCCGGGTCGACGGGGACGGCAGGATCCTGCTGGGCGGCGCCACGCTGGCCGCCGGCTACCTCGGCGAAGCCGGACCGGCCGCCGACGACTTCTTCGAGGAGGACGGCGTCCGCTGGTACCGCACAGGGGACCTTGGTTCCATCGACGCCGACGGGAAGCTCACCGTGCTGGGCCGCGCCGACGACGTCATCATCACCGGAGGCGTGAAGGTTTCCGCCACGCACGTGCAGGCTGAGCTGGAAAAGCTCGACGGCGTGCTCGCCGCTTTTGTGGCCGGCGTTCCGTCCGCGGAATGGGGCCAGGCCGTGGCCGCCTACGTTGCTGTGGAGGACAGCTCCCACGCCGGCACCGAGGGCTTCACTGCCAGGCAGCACGATGCGATGCACGATGCTTTGGGCCGGCTGGCGCCGAAAACCGTCCTTGCCGCCGCCGGGCTGATGATGCTGCCTAATGGCAAACCGGACCGGCTGGGCATGACGGTTCTGCTGGACGCGCTGCATCAGGGAAAATAGAAAAGCCCCGCCAGGCCGAAAAGGCCGGGGCGGCAGGATTTCGGCGGGTTTTTGCCCTCCGGCCGCACTGAAATGAACAACGAAGCAATCGGAGTACTGACCGTGGCTACAGCCGCACAATGGATCCAAGGCGCCCGACCGCGCACCCTGCCGGCTGCCATCGCACCGGTTCTGATCGGCACCGCCGCGGCCTTCGAGATGAATGCGTTCAAGCCGCTCAACGCTGTCCTGGCCGCGTTCGTGGCGCTGCTGCTCCAGGTCGGCGTGAACTACGCCAATGACTACTCGGACGGGATCCGCGGCACCGACGAGGACAGGGTGGGACCACTTCGCCTGGTGGGCTCGGGTGCCGCGAAGCCCGAGATGGTGAAGCGGGCGGCGTTTGCGGCGTTCGGGCTGGCCATGCTGTTCGGCCTGGTCCTGGTGGTTATCACGCAGACGTGGTGGCTGATTTTGGTGGGCCTCGGGTGTGTCCTGGCCGCCTGGGGGTACACCGGCGGCAAGAACCCCTACGGCTACATGGGCCTGGGCGACGTGTTCGTATTTGTGTTCTTCGGACTCGTGGCTACCCTGGGCACCACCTACACCCAGGCCGGGCAGCTCAGCCTGGCCGCCATCATCGGGGCAATCGGCACCGGCCTGATCGCGTGCGCGCTCCTGATGGCCAATAACGTCCGGGACATTCCCACCGATATCCAGGCGGGAAAGAAGACCCTTGCCGTGCGGCTGGGCGACAAGCACGCCCGCGAAAGCTACGTCCTGATGCTGGCCGTCGCCATCCTGCTGGTGGTGGTCCTGGCGCCCGGACGCCCGTGGATACTTCTTGTGCTGCTGCTGATCCCGGCCAGCCTGATGCCGTCCTGGCTGATGATCAACGGCCGGAAGCGCAAGAGCCTCATCCCGGTCCTCAAGCAGACGGGCCTGATCAACCTGGGCTACAGCGTGCTGTTCTCCCTGGGCCTCGTGCTGAGCCACGGCCTGTAGGGATAGGTCTTAGAACCGGGCCCAGGGGTTCGGAACCGGCTCAGGCGTGTAGAAACGCCTCAGGCGTCCGTGCGGGGATTTTCTTTGCGGGGTGCTTCAGTTCGCGGTGCTTCGGTGCGGGGAACTTCCGACCGGACAGTGATGTCCGGGTTGGCGTCCACCAGGGTGTCCTCGGCGTCGGCGTCTTCAACCTCGCCGGCGGTGCGGATGGGCTTGGCCCGGCCGGAGAACCGCTCGTGCAGGCTGGCCGTAGCGGCGTCGCGCTGCTTCTGGAAGAACAGATAGCTGATGGCGAAGGCAATCAGGCCCGCGAAGACTGCGGCCAGCAGAATTCCCACCTCGAGGAAGGTGAACAGCACGAGCAGCGGCACGAACAGCGCCAGACGGATCAGGGAGTATTTCATAAAAGCCACGGTTCAAGTTTAGCCGTCCGGCGTCGGGGCACCCTGCCAGCGTCTGGTGGAGCCTGTACGGCTGTAGGGCCAGCCCGGTTGTCGCCTGACGGGCGAATGATCAGCCTGCCAGGCGAAAGAACCGGAGGGCAGTGCTGCAGGCGTCCGGACGGTAGACTGATGGTATGCCCCGTGTATTGGTCGCCGTTGCCGTTCTTGCCATATTCGTCTATGGCCTCGTGGACGTGATCCGGACTGATAAGCACCTCACCAGGGGTATTTCCAAGACGGCCTGGATCGTGGTGATGGTAGTCCTCCCCGTGGTGGGAGCGGCACTCTGGTTCATCATCGGCCGGCCTCGCGGAAACCGCCCCGCCGTACAGTCCTACGGCCGCACCGTCGCGCCGGATGACGACCCCGACTTCCTGCGCAACCTCGAAACCCGCCGCCGCAACCAGGCCGAGGCGGACCGCCTTAAGAAGCTCAAGGACGAGCTCCAGGCAAAGGAACACAAGCTCAACGGCGGCGCCTCGGGCACCGGCGGCCCAGGCGAGGGCAAAGGCAAGGCCGGCCCGAACGGCAGTCACCGGGGCGACAAGCACCCCGAGGAATCGCACCACCCGGAGACCGACTCCCACGGCACGGACGAGGTCAAGTAGGCCGTTTCCGCTGAGTGCCACGCCTTTTGCCACTTTTGGCCGCTAAGGCGCGACCTTAGCGGCCAAAAGTGGCAAAGGACTGCGACCGGGACGGCCCAGCTTCCTGTCCGCATCCCCAAGTTGCCGACACCCACTTGTCCTCCACATTGACGCGGGGCTGTGGATAAGGGAATCGCCATCCTTCGACGGGGCCACAATGCTCCTATGCGCCTTCCAACCGAGCTCCCCCGGGACCTTCGACACCGGCCGTTCACTCTGGAGCAGGCCCGGTCCGCGGGCCTGACCCAGCGCCGACTGCGGGCCAGCGACCTGACGAGTCCGTGCACAGGGGTCCGGATGTCAGCAGCAGCCGAGGAGACCCTGCTGCTGCGGGTCGCTGCTGTCGGTGCCGTCACGGGCGCAGTTGTCGCACGTGCGATGCACTTCTCCCTTGCGGACATGGTTTGACCTTGCAGGAATTCTGGGTCACGACGACCTCGTAATAGCTGGCGATCCTGTTTCGCCGCAGAAATCCGCTGTCCTCACTGGCTGAGCTGGACCACTTCCTGGCCGGCAAGATCGGCAAGCCTGGCTATCGCAACGCCATGCGGGCCCGTGCCCTTTTGCGGGCCAACACGGACTCTCCCAAGGAGACGGAAGTCCGGCTGCTGCTGCGCCGCCACGGGCTCCCCGAGCCTGCCATCAACGTCCCTTTGTTCGATGAAGCAGGACGCTGGATCCAGGATCCCGATATGTCCTACGAGCGCGAAAAAGTGGCCATCCAGTACGACGGCGCACACCACGCTTCACCGGCCCAACGCCGCAACGACATCTTCCGCGACGAGGACGCAAAGGAGGCGGGCTGGCGGGTTGTGGTACTGACGCAGCTGGACCTCGACACCCTCGTGCCCCGGCTCGACACTACGCCCGGCATGGAGCCACGGGCCGTGACCCGCATCCGGAAAGCGCTTATGGAGCGAGGCTGGGCACCGAAGCCGGCCCGCCGTCGTCGTGCATCCGGCAATGGAGCGGATAAGGCTGGGCATGGAACAACGGCCCTTTGACGCTTTTGGCCGCTAAGCGCGGGGCTTAGCGGCCAAAAGTGGCAAAGCGTGTGGCAAGAGGGGCGGCGGGCCTGGACCTACTCGGCCCTGGCGGCCCCGCCTGCCCTACAGCCCGGAGTAGGAGTGCAGGCCGTTGAAGAACTGGTTAACGATAGTGAAGTTGAAGATCACGCAGAGGTAGCCCACGATCGACAGCCAGGCGGCGCGGGTGCCGGTCCAGCCGCGGGTGGCACGGGCGTGCAGGTAGCCCGCGTACACCACCCAGATCACGAACGTCCAGACTTCCTTGGTGTCCCAGCCCCAGAACCGGCCCCAGGCCTTCTCGGCCCAGATGGCGCCGAACATCAGCGTGAAGGTCCAGCCAACGAAGGCGATGGCGTTGATGCGGTAGGACAGGTTTTCGAGGCTCAGCGCCGAGGGCACCAGGCGCATGAACCCCAGCTTGTCGTCGCCGCCGGCCGCGATGGTCTTCTGCCGGTGCGCCTGGACCAGCTGCAGGGCGGACATGGCGAACGTCAGCGTGAAGAGGGCCGAGGACAGCACTGCGATGGACACGTGGATGATCAGCCAGTAGCTCTGCAGCGCCGGCACCAGGTGGCCCACGGGCGTCCAGTAGGCCACCGACGCCGCCACCAGCATGATGATGGCCAGGCCGATCACGAACGTGCCCAGGAACCGCAGGTCACGGCGGATCAGCACCAGCAGGAAGACAGCAACGGCCACGAAGGCGCCGGTGGTGAGGAATTCGTACATGTTGCCCCACGGCACGCGGCCCGCACCGATGGCACGGGTAACAACGCCGGCGCAGTGGATCACCGCACCCAGCACGGTCAGGGCCACCGCAACGCGGGCGGGAACGCGGCGTTCGGCGGCGTAGCGCATGTCGCCGTCGGCCGTCTGCCCGGCGACGGAGGCACCCTTGGGCCCGCGGCCGGTTGCCGACGACGGCCGCTCGGCGCGGCCTGCCGGCCCGCTGACGTCCGAATCAGCCCGGTCGACAGTGGGACGGTCCGATCCGGGGCCCACACCTGCGCCGACGGGGACCTTGGCCGTTGTGGATGCTGAAGCACCCGCCGCGGCCGCAGCCTTCAGGTCCACCGCGCGGAGTGCCTTGCTGCTCTTGGCCAGGTCCCACGCGAAGGCGATAAAGGCCACCGTGTAGGTGCCGGCCGCCAGCAGCATAAAGAGCTCGCTGTACTGGCCCATGGTTTCGTTGATGGGGAACATTACTGGTCCTTCTTCGACTCGGGTGAGCCGGCTGTTGACTGGATGAAGTCTTCTGTGGGCGTTTCCGTGGCGGACGCGTTGTTGCCTGCCGGGACGCTCTCCGACGGGCCATTATCCATCTGCCCGCTGGGAACCTTCTGGGAGTCGAGGCCCCACTCGTCGGTCAGCAGACCACGGATGGCCTCCGCTTCAGCGGCGAGCCGGTGGTCTTCGCCGCGGGCCAGGAGTCCGTACTCCACCATGGTGCGGCCATCGGCGTGCGTGCCCGTTCGGACCCAGACCCGGCGGCGGTTCACATAGAGGGAGGTCACCAGCCCGGCAACGGCCAGCAGCGCGAAGATCAGGGCGTACAGCTGGCCCGGGTTGTGGTGGATGTCCACGCCGATGTAACGCTTCACGCCGTCGAAGCTGATGGAGCCCTTGCCGTCCGGGAGCGTGTAGGTGCTGCCGGGGGCCAGCGTGATGCCGCCGGCGTCGAGGTTCCGGGCGTTCAGCGGCGTCAGCTTCTTCACGTCGAGCTCGAAGACGTTCTGCGGGGAGCCTGCGTCCAGGCCCAGGTCGCCGAAGTACGAATTCAGCGTGAGCTGCGGGTTGATCAGTTCCGGGTCCCCGCTGAAGGACACGCCTTCCTCGGTGACGAACGCGGTGGGCAGGAAGAAGCCGGCGAATCCGAGCTGGTCAGGCTTGGCATCGGGAACCTTGATCACCACGGAGGAGTAGTAGTTCTCCCCCTGCAGCTTCGCCACCACAGGGCCCTGCATCGCAACATTGCCGGCACCGTCGCGGATGGTCACCATAGGGGCGTAGCCGTTGCCGGTGAGGTAGATGCTGGTGCCGCCGAGGCTGACAGGATCGTTGACCTTCAGCACCTGCTTCTCGGCGGGGGCGTCCGGGGTATCCCGGGTGGTCACGTCCGCCTTGAAGTCGATGGGCTGGCCGAACTTGCCCTTCGATTCACGGTCGAACGTGATCTGGAACTTGTCCAGCTGGATGGAGTAGGGCTGGAGCTGGCTGCTCTGGAAGTTGGTGCCGGGGGTGAACTGGTCGTAGCCCACCAGGGTGTTCACGAAGGTGTCGCCCTCCACCAGGATCCGCTGCCCGCTGTAGCCGAACAGGCCGCCGGCCGCCACGGACACCAGGACGCCGATCAGGGAGGTGTGGAACACCAGGTTGCCCACTTCCCTCAGGAAGCCGCGCTCGGCCCCCAAAGAGGGCCGCGCGCCGTCGTCGTCCCTTACGTCAACGCGGTAACCGCGCTTCTTCAGCTTTCCGGCAGCGTCCGCAATAGCGCGCGACGCCGGGATCCCGGCGTCCGCGGGAATCACCAGCGTGCCGTACTCGGGCAGGCGGGACAGCCTGGCCGGGGTGCGCGGGGGCTGGGAGCGCATGGCCTTGTAGTGGGCGATGGCGCGGGGAACCACGCAGCCGATCAGCGAGATGAACAGCAGGATGTAGATGGCGGAGAACCACGCCGAGGAGTAGACGTCGTAGAGCTGAAGCGAGTCCAGGATCTTGCCGTAGTCCGGGTGGTCCGCGATGTACTGCGTGACGATGGACGGGTTGGCGGGGCGCTGCGGGAACAGCGATCCGGGCACCGCGGCAACAGCCAGCAGGAGGAGCAGGAACAGCGCCGTGCGCATGCTGGTGAGCTGGGTCCAGGCCCAGCGGAACATGCCCAGCGGGCCCAGCGCCGGAAGGGCAGCCTCCGCCTTGGCCTTGGCCACGGGTGTCGCTGCCGTTTTGTTGGCGCCTGATTTCTTCGTGTCGTTCACTCGCTCGCTCATCAGATCGGCAATTTCACATCGGTTTGGAACCAGTACTGCAACCCGGAAACCCAGGTGCCCCAGACGCCGCTGGCCATCAGCAGGCCGAGCACCACCAGGATTCCCCCGCCGATCCGCTGGATGGCCAGCCGGTGCTTGCGGAAGAAGGACATGACGCCGACGCCGCGGCGCACGGCCAGGGCAATCAGCAGGAACGGGATGCCCAGCCCAAGGCTATAAACGAAGGCCAGGAAGGCGCCCTTTGCGGCCGAGGAGCCTCCGGACATGCTCAGGAGCTGGACCGCTGAGTAGGTGGGCCCGATGCATGGCGCCCAGCCCAGGCCGAAGGTGATGCCCAGCAGCGGCGCACCCCAGAGCCCGGCGGGCGGTTTGGCATGGATCTTGGCGTCCCGCTGCAGCCAGCCGAAGCCACCCATGAACACCACGCCCATGATGATCACCAGGATGCCCAGCACCTGCGTGATCCAGGCGTTCTGACCGCCGCTGATCATGGATCCCAGCTGGCCGAACGCTCCGCCCAGCAGGACGAAGATCACCGAGAAGCCAAGCACGAAGAGGCCGATTCCGGCCAGCATACGGCCGCGTTTCTGCTTCTCCAGGTCCACGCCGGTCAGTCCGGTCACGTAGCCCAGGTATCCCGGCACCAGCGGCAGGACGCACGGTGAGAGGAAGGACACGAGTCCGGCCAGCAGCGCCACCGGGATGGCAAGCAGCAGCGAACCGTTCAGGATTGCTTCGGCGAAGGGGCTGTTCACGGTTGCGGCGCCGCCGTTACTCTGCCACGGCGGCGGTAATGAGGGCCTTGAGCGTGCCCTTTTGGATTTCGCCCAGCACGCGGGAGGCAACGCGGCCCTGCTTGTCCAGCACCAGTGTGGTGGGGACAGCGCCCGGGGGCACCAGCCCGGAGACGGCCAGGAGCACGCCGCCGTCCTTGTCATGGAAGCTGGGGTAGGTGATGTTGAAGGTCTTGTCGAACGCCTCGGCCGCGGCCTTCTCGTCACGGAGGTTCACGCCGTAGAACTGCACGCCCTGCTCCTTGAACTCCTGGTGCAGCGCTTCCAGCGACGGCGCTTCGACGCGGCACGGCGCACAGGCAGCAAACCAGAAGTTGAGTACGGTGACTTTTCCGACGAAGTCAGCGGGCTCCACGGTTGTGCCGTCGAAAAGGGTGCCCTTGATGCTGACGGCGGATTTGCGGTCGGCTGCGGCGAATTCGGTCACGGACCCGTCGCCGGCCACATAGTTCTTGTTATCGCCCGCCTTGGCCTGCTTGGCCAGGGCGTCCTCCTGCGCACACGCGGAGAGCCCGAGCGTCAGGGCGGCCAGGCCCAGGCCGCCGGCGGCGAGGACGCTGCGGCGGGAGGCCGGGCGCATCGCCTTGCTGATGGCATTGCCTTCATTGCCTGCATTGTTGCTGTTGAATCCGGCCACGCTCAGGCCCCTGGGGTGCTGGAGGCGCCGGGAAGAAGGGCGGCAGCAGGCTCGGTGTACTCCACACGCAGGAGGGTGCCGTCGTCGTCGAACACCAGCGAGGTGAGCGACGTGAGCGTGCACTCGCGCTTGCGCGGATCGTGCCAGAGGGGCTTGCCCTCGGCACTTAGCCGCGTGGACCAGATGGGGAGCTGGTGGCTGACAAGGATGGCCTCGGCGCCGTCGCCGCCCAGTTCGATTGCCCGCAACCGCGCGTCCTGGACCGCCGCAATGACACGGGCGGCCTGCTCTTTATATGGCTCGCCCCACGACGGAACAAACGGGTTGCGAAGGTACGGCCAGTGCCTGGCCTTGCGGAGCTCCGCCTTGTTGACCTTGAGGCCCTCGAAGTGGTTGCGGGCCTCGATGATGCGGTCCTCGGTGTTGATTTCGAGGCTCAGGGCCTCGGAAATAGGGAGGGCCGTTTCCTGCGCGCGGGTCAGCGGTGACGCCACCAGATGCACGATTTTCGCCCCCTGCGCAGCGCGGTCGCTGAAGTGCACGGCAAGCGTCTTGGCCATCTGCTGTCCGAGCGCGGAGAGGTGGAATTCCGGCAGGCGTCCGTAGAGGATGCCGTCCGGATTGTGGACCTCGCCGTGGCGAAGGAGATGAACAGTGGCTTGGGGCATGTTTACCAGTTTCTCAAAGATGTCGGGTGATCTGAAATCTTCTACAGGAAGTAGAACTGGAAAGTTTGAAGAAATGTTCCCTGGGGTTGGAATAAAAGATGCAAATGCATGTTTATACTCGGTGAAGCAGTTAGTTGAGACTTCAACCAAAGAAGTTTCGACTGGCGATCAGACATCCTTCCGCAAGAGATTTCCGAACCCAGATCACAAGGAGCAACACCATGGCACTGCCCACCAACATCACCACCGGCACCTGGACCCTCGACAACTCGCACAGCGAAATCGGCTTCACGGTCCGCCACGCAGGCATCAGCAAGGTCCGCGGCCAGTTCAAGGACGCCGCCGCCACCCTGGACCTCTCCGAGAACGTTGCCGATTCCAAGGTCAACGCCACCATCCAGACCGCCAGCTTTGACTCCGGCGACGTCAACCGCGACGGCCACGTCCGCGGCGAAGACTTCTTCGACGTCGAGAAGTTCCCTGAGATCTCCTTCGTTTCCAGCTCGATCGTTCCCAAGGGCGACGCCTACGAGCTTCAGGGCGACCTCACCATCAAGGGCGTCACCCGCGCAGTTGCCCTCGAGACCGAGCTCCACGGTGTGGCCGTGGACCCCTTCGGCAACACCCGCGCCGGCCTCACCGCCGAAACCACCATCAGCCGCAAGGACTTCGGCCTGACCTGGAACGCCGTTCTGGAAGCCGGCGGCGTGCTGGTCAGCGACAAGGTTGCCATCAACCTTGAACTCGCGTTCATCGCACCGGCCGCGTAGTTACTACTGCCAGTTAGGCCGCGCGCCAGCACAGCGCCCCGCTCCGTCACCCGACGGGGCGGGGCGCTGTGCTTTAAGGCGCCGTGCCGGATGCGAGGTGCCTGTTGCGAGGTGCCTAATTGGGAATACCTCTGCGGAATGATCCACCGCGCGGCCGGAGCGCGGTACGGTGGAAGCAAACCATGCTGGGGGCAGGGCACCGTTACTGATCCCGGTACCCGTTTAATCAGTAGTCGACCCGCAAAGGACCACTATGAGCACGCCTCCAGCCAACCCGGCCAACCCGAACGAACCTGAGAACGGCAAGCCGGCACCCGACGGTCCCCAGTACGGCCAGAACACACCGCAGTCCCCCGCCGCACCGCAGTACGGCCAGCATTCCCCCGCAGCGCCGCAGTACGGGCAGCCCCAGTACGGCCAGCAGCCCCCCGCCGCACCGCAGTACGGCCAGCAGTCCCCCGCGGCGCCGCAGTACGGGCAGCCCCAGTACGGCCAGCAGCCCCAGCAGTTCGGACAGCAGGGCACCCCGCCCCAGTACGGCCAGCAGCCGCAGCAGCCCTACGGCCAGGCACCTCAGCAGTATGGCCAGTCACCGTATGCCCAGTACCCGTCCGAGCAGCCCAAGGGTGCTGCCGCCGGCGGAGTGCCGAAGATGGTCAACAACGCTTTTTGGATGCTCGTTGCTGCCGGCGCACTGTGGGTCATCTCCCTTCTGATTGCGATTCCGGCGCTCGATGATCCCGCCATGCGGAGTACCTTCGAAGAGCAAATGCGGGCCGGCGGCGCGGACGTCGACTTCGATTCGATCAAGGGCGTGGTGGTCGGAATGATGGTTGTCATGGGACTGATCGGTGCCGGACTCTACGCATTGGTTGCCCTCAACGTGCGCAAGGGCAAGAACTGGGCCCGCATCCTGGGCACCGTCCTGGCCGCCCTGTCGATTTTCAGCCTCGTCCCGCTCGGCCTCGGAACCATCTCGGCGCTCCTGGGCATCGCGGCCATCGTGATGCTTTACCTTCCGGCGTCCGCACCGTACTTCCAGAAGCAGCAGCCGTTCGGGAGCCCGTATTCCCAGCCAGGCAACCCCTACGGCCGCTAGCATCGGTCCGGCAGCCTGACGGCTGCCACCCGTGCTGCCGGGCAACTCAAGGCAGCACCGCGAAAGCATCACAGTTCCACAGCCGGCGGGCGTGGACTTCGGAAGGTTCAGCGGCACCAGACGCCAGCCCCACGGAGTCCGCGCCCGCTGTTCTTTTGCCCAGTGGGCCCTTGAGCTTAAATTGAGGCGCAATCTATCCACAGATCGAGCCCTCGCACGGTACCGTGTAACCAAAATTACGCTGGGGGCAGGAAGACGTGGCTGATCCCGGCATGCGTTTAGTCAGTAGCCGACTTGCAAAGGATCAACATGAGCATTCCGCCCGTCCCGCCGTCGTATTCCACCGATCCCCAATCCGGCGGTCAGTACGGCCAGCAGCCGCCACAATATGGCCACAGCCCCCAGTTCGGCCAGCCGCAGCCCGGCCAGGTTCCGCAGTTCGGTCAGCCGCAGCAGTACGGCCAGGTTCCGCAGTACGGCCAGCCGCAGTTCATCTACCCTTCGGAGATGCCGCAGCAGCGGACCACCGACTCCAGTGCCCCTCCCCAGCTGGTGAACATTTCCTTCTGGCTGCTGATCGGGGCATGCCTCGTCTGGATGTCCTCCGTCTTCCTGTCGATAGGTTCGATCGACGACCCCGCCATGCGCAGTCAGTTTGATGCCCGGCTGGCCACCAGGGGAGCCAACATGGATTTCGAGGCGATCAAGGGCATCGCCGTGGGAATGGTCGTAGTGATAGCCGCCATCGGCGTTCTGATGTACGCGCTGGTGGCATTCAACATCAGGAAGGGCCGGAACTGGGCGCGGATCCTCGGCACCGTCCTCGCTGCGTTCTCCCTGCTGGGCGTCCTCGAAATGGGGCTGGGCACGCTGTCCATCCTGGCCGGCGTCGCCGCAATGGTGCTCCTGTATCTCCCCACGGCGGCGCCGTACTTCAGGAAGTACCTGCCGTTCGGGAACCCGTACTCCCAGCCAGGCTACCCCTACGGCCGCTAGGCGCCCTACGGCCGCTAGGCGCCCCGGCGGGCCGGCGCGCCGGCGGGCGCGGGCGGCCCCGGGAAGCGGCTACTCGCCGTCGTCGGGGCCCTGGGTGCGCTGAGCGTGATAGGCGAGGATCTGCAGTTCGGTGGCCATGTCCACCTTGCGCAGGTTTACGCCGGGCGGCACCTGGAGCATCACCGGAGCGAAGCTGAGGATGCTGCGCACTCCGGCGGCGATGACGCGGTCGCACACGTTCTGCGCCACGGCCGCGGGCAGCGCCAGCACCACCATGTTGGTCCCGGTGCGCTGGAGGACCGGTTCGAGGTCCGCGACGTCGCTGACGCGCAGCCAGCCCACCTCGTTGCCCACCACCATCTGGTCGGCGTCGAAAATGGCCACCA
The DNA here is from genome assembly GCF_031454875.1 of Arthrobacter oryzae. GTDB lineage: Bacteria > Actinomycetota > Actinomycetes > Actinomycetales > Micrococcaceae > Arthrobacter > Arthrobacter oryzae_D. The sequence continues at coordinate 37,179 of NZ_JAVDRQ010000002.1, read as the reverse complement.
CGTCGAAACCCCGGGACTCAAAGCCGCCGTACCGCGCCAGGGCCTTGCCCAGGTTACCGGCGCCCACTATTGCCACTTTCCAGTCGCGGGTGAGGCCGAGGGCCGCGGAGATATGGCGGCTGAGGTACTGCACTTCATAGCCGACGCCGCGCGTACCGTAGGAGCCGACGTGCGAGAGATCCTTGCGGAGCGTTGATGAGCTCACACCGGAGGCTTCGGCCAGGGATTCGGAGGAGACGCGTTCAACGCCCTCGGCCAGCATTGTGGTGAGGGCGCGCAAGTAGATGGTCAGCCGTGCCACGGCCGCGGGCGGAATCTGCTTGGCCGCAGTACCGCTATCCCCGTGGACAGCCTCGGGGGAAGAATCCAGCGAAGTCACTATCTGCTCCATTGCGTCGCGTTGTGAGTCCACTCTAGAGCCCCGTCTGCACTGCCAACAAAGCAGGAGTCACGGCGCCACGGCTCGTCGCGCACTGTGCCTGCCTGCTCCCGCATCGCCTGCCCGCTTCCACGCAGCTCTCGCCGTCCCTACTTGGCCATCGCCTGGCGCAGGACGCGGTCCAGGCGCGTTTCGTCGATCTTCCAGAAGTCACGCTGGATCCCGTCAACGAGAACCACGGGGATTTCCTCGGCATACCGCTCCCGCAGCTCCGGCCGGTTGTCCACCAACTGTTCCGTCCACTCCAGTCCCAATGCGGCGGTAACGCGTCCGACGGCGTCGCGCGCCGCCTCACACAGGTGGCAGTCAGCTTTGGTGATCAGAACGACGTCGGGTTTTGCCATACCTCAACCGTAGCCCGGGCGCCCGCCCCGCCGCGACGTCACCAAGGCCGGGCGGGCATTGACTAGACTCAAGGCATGCCCGAGGAGAAGTACGTCGCCGTAGTCCGGCAGCCGGCCGGTGCGTCACACCACGGCGAAGCTGCCTTCTTCGACGTCGACAACACCCTCATGAAGGGCGCCAGCCTCTTCCACGTCGCCCGCAAAATGCACCAGCGCGGCGCGTTCACCCTGCCGCAGGCGGCCGGTATGGCGTGGAAGCAGTTCAAGTTCATCCTCCGCGGGGAGAACATGGACGATGTCCACGCCGTCCGTGATTCGGCACTGACGCTGGCGGCCGGCATCACCGTGGAGGACATCAAGGCCCTTGGTGAAGAAGTCTTCGACGAAATGATCGAATCCAGGATCTGGCCCGGCGCCAAGGCCCTGGCCCAGCAGCACCTTCGCGTGGGCCGCATGGTGTGGCTGGTGACGGCGACGCCCATCGAAGTGGCCACCGTGATTTCAACCCGGTTGGGCCTGACCGGGGCCCTGGGAACCGTTGGCGAGATCGAGGACGGTGCGTACACCGGCCGGCTGGTAGGCGACATCCTGCATGGTCAGGCCAAGGCTGTGGCTGTCCAGGGCGTCGCGGACGCCGAGGACCTGGACCTCAAGCGCTGCTGGGCCTACAGCGATTCACACAATGACATTCCGCTGCTGAGCATGGTGGGCCACCCGGTGGCCATCAACCCTGATTCCCGCCTGCGACGGCACGCCCGCGAAAACAACTGGCCGGTGTACGACTTCCGGTCGGGACGCCGCGCCGCCACGCTCGGCCTGAAAGCGGCCACGGTCGGCGGAGCCATCTACGGCCTCTGGCGCGGCTTCACCCGCTTCCGCGGCCCCACGGTCTAACCCTGGACGGAGCGCCAACCAAAGAAAAATGCCCGCTGCCAAAGGCAACGGGCATCTCACGCTGTATGAAGTATCTCTACTTCTTGTTACGGCGCTGGTGGCGGGTCTTACGAAGCAACTTGCGGTGCTTCTTCTTGGCCATACGCTTGCGACGCTTCTTAATAACTGAACCCACGAAAGTTCCTTACAAACTAGATGGAGTACCTGTCTGATGGAAGAGGTCCGTGGACTAGGCAACAGACTAAACAACAAACAGATTCTTACAATAACGAAAAACGTTCCCTAACAGGGTACCGCTTATCCGGCCCGCCCACTGACCGCCTGCCTGAAGGCACATACCGGCGGCGGCCCCGAAGGAGCTAGGCGGTGTCCGACTGGCCTTCCACAACAGCACCTTTGACGTACTGTTCGACGGCGCTCTCCGGCACCCGGAAGGACCGGCCGAAGCGAACGGCCGGCATCTCTCCGGAATGGACAAGGCGGTACACAGTCATTTTGGAAACGCGCATGAGCTCAGCCACTTCGGCCACAGTCAGGAACTGAGCGTTCGAGAAGTTCGACTCATCTGCGGACATTTCCCTTATTCCTTTGTTAACAGCTGATAAAGGCAACCCCATTGAAACCCCATTGCGGTGTGCCGATGCTGAGCCATCAACCTACCCTGTGCTAGTTACTCTAGTGGCTGATGGTGCCATAGTGAAAGTCATTCCGCGTAACCAGTTTCTGCGCCGCCGCCCGCCAAACCGCTGAAAATTCAGCCTTCCAGGCCCCTGCGCTTGCGGGCGGACGCAGCAAGCTGGCCCAGCACCGACGCGGTGACATCCCACTCCATACAGGCATCAGTGACGCTCTGGCCGTAGACCAGCTCGTCGGTGCCTGCAGCATGCTCGGCCACGTCCAGGTTCTGCGCACCGCCCACCAGGAAGCTCTCCAGCATGACCCCGGCAATGGCCGAGGCGGCGGTTCCGCCCTCCTCCAACTGCGCCCCGATTTCGAGGGCAACCTCCGCCTGGCGGTGGTGGCTCTTGCCGCTGTTGGCGTGGCTGGCGTCCACAATCAGCCTCGGGTTGAGCTGCTTGGCGGCCAGCTTTGCCGACGCCGCTTCGACGTCCGCCGCGGAGTAGTTGGGGCCCTTGCGCCCGCCGCGCAGGATCACGTGAGTATCCGGGTTTCCGGCCGTGGCCACGAGCGAGGCCCGGCCGTCGCCGTCGATCCCCAGGAATGCCTGGGACGCCGCGGCGGCGCTGCAGGCATCAACGGCAACCTGCAGATCGCCGTCGGTCCCGTTCTTGAAGCCGATGGGCATGGACAGCCCGGACGCCAGCTGGCGGTGGATCTGGCTTTCGGTGGTGCGCGCCCCGATGGCGCCCCAGGAGACGAGGTCCGCCATGTACTGCGGGCTGATGGGTTCCAGGAACTCCGTGGCCGTGGGGAGGCCCAGCGAGGTGACCTGCTTCAGGAACCGGCGGGCGGCCCGGAGCCCCGTGGCGATGTCGTGGCTGCCATCAAGGTGGGGATCGTTGATGAGTCCCTTCCAGCCCACGGTGGTGCGCGGCTTCTCGAAGTAGGTCCGCATGACGATCAGCAGGTCTTCCTTGTGCTTCTCCGCCTGGCTCACCAGCCGGCGGGCGTATTCCAGGCCGGCTTTGGGGTCGTGGATGGAGCATGGTCCCACGATCACCAGCAGGCGATCATCCACGCCGTCCATGATGGCCCGGACTTCATCCCGGCCGCGTTCGACGACGTCGGCCACCCGGGCGTCCAACGGCAGTTCCGTGATCATGTCCTGGGGTGAGGGCAGCGCCTGGAATTCGCTGACGCGCAGGTTCGACGTGGATTTCTGCGCGGATGCAGTGTGATCCCGGGAAACAGTGGTCTCCAGTGAATTCTGATGCGTTTCGGTGGCTGCTGCGGTGCTCATGTGTGCGGGTCCTGTTCCGGATGGTGCGGAGCGGGCCCAGATCAGAACCCGCCGGAGAAATGGCGAAGGGCAGAGAGTGATCTCTGCCCTGTTGGCTCTGAAGGAAAGTTGGATGCGTGTCAGTTAGACGCGGGCCCCTCCAGAGCCAACGAAAAATACGCATACCAACGGTTAGTCATAGCCAAGACCATAACGGCAGTTCCCGCGATACGGCAAATCGGGCCAAGCGCGAACGGACACTTATGGCCCTTCCTCAAGCACGAACGTACATTTGAGGCCCAGTTTGCAGGGCCTCAAATGTCCGTTCGCGCTCCGTCTGTGGCTGGGTCAGCCAAGCAGCTTCCGCAGGAACTCCAGCTGGCGGTTCCACTGGTGCTCCTGGCCGCCCTCGTGATTGTTGAACCGGTACACCTCGATGTCCTTGGCAGGGAGCTCGACGGCGGCGGTTCCGGCCCGCACGCCGGTTCCGTAGGCGTTGAAGCTGGCGAAGACCGTGGACGGCGGGCAGATGTCGTCCATCTGCGCAGCCGAGAACAGCGCCGGCGCCGTTGCCGCCCGGCCCAGGTTGACGCCGTCGAAGTAGTTGAGCACGGCGAGGATGGGCTCATAGCGTTCCCGGTGGCGGGCCAGGAAGGATGCGATTTCGGGATACGGCCCGCGCGGCGCGATGTCGATGGAGCGCGGGAAGTCCTGAAGGAAGGGCACGTCGGGCAGTGCGGCGATCACGCCGTCGAGCCTTCCCGCGACGAGCCCGGCCACCGCAATGGTGATGCCGCCGCCCTGGCTGACGCCCGCCACCACAACCCGGGAAGCGTCGACGGCGGGGTGTGCCTGGGCTGCCTCCACGGCCCGGAAGGCATCCACGTAGACACGCCGGTAGTAGTAGTCCTCGCGGCTTCCGACGCCGCGGGTCATCAGCCCCGCATGTGCCACGTCGCCCGCTGAGGGGTGGGGGTCGGGCGTGTGCCCCAGAATCCCGCCGTAGCCCTGCCCGCGGGTGTCCATGATGAATTGCGCGTACCCGGCCTGCGCCCACTTGGTGTCCTGGTTGGACAGCCCGCGCCCGCCGGAGTAGCCCACATACTGCACGACGACGGGAAGCGGCTCGTCAGCCGGCCGGTTGACCGGAAGGTGCAGCCAGCCTTTCACCGGGGAACCCCCGAAGCCGGCGAAGGTGACGTCAAAGGTATCTATAACCGTCAGGTAGTTATCGACGGGCTCGAAAACTACATCCAGCGGGTACTCCCGGGCTTCGCTGATGGTGCGGTCCCAGAAGGCATCAAGATCCGGCGGTGCCGTGACGCCGGATGTGTAGTTTCGGAGCTGCTCAAGCGGGAGGTCGAAAAGTGGCATCGGGATTCCGGTTCTGTGAAGCGGGACGATAGGTAGGATGTTGTATCTTCTCAAGCGCGCGCCATGGATTCAACCGTCAAGACGCCGCGTTGAGGACTATGTATCGGCGCGACAGCAGATGACGTTAAAGGACGCAGTGCCACACTGCTTAGACCAGTGCCGCCTGGTAGCTTTCCAAGGCCTGAGAGCCCCGAACGAGCGCGCGCAGTTCGGCCAGGCTGCCGGTCACCACGCCTGCGGCGCGGGCCTGGACCAGCACGTTGCCGAGGGCGGTGGCCTCGACGGGTCCGGCGATGACGCGTTTGCCGGTGGCGTCTGCAGTGAGCTGGCAGAGGAGCCGGTTCTGCGATCCGCCGCCGACGATGTGCACCACGTCCACGGGCACGTCCGCGAGGCGTTCGGCGTCGGCGATGGTCCGAGCGTAGCCGGCGGCGAGGCTGTCCAGGATGCAGCGGGTGATCGCAGCCGGACTGTCGGTGAGGACGGTCCCGGTGTTGCGGACGGCGGCGCGGATCCGTTCGGGCATGTTGTCAGGGGCGATGAAGTACGGGTCGTCGGCGTTGATCTGCGGTCCGCCGAGGGGCAGCGCTGCGGCGGCGCTGAGGAGTTCGTCCAGGGCCGCCGTGTATCCCTGCTGCGCCCAGGTTCGCTGGCATTCGCTGAGCAGCCAGAGCCCGCCGACGTTGCGGAGGTACCGGATGGTGCCGTCCACGCCGCGTTCGTTGGTGAAGTTTGCGGCCCGGCTGGCCTCGGTCAGGACGGGCTGCGTCAGCTCGACCCCGACGAGGGACCACGTGCCGGAGGAGATGTACGCGAAGTTCCCCTGTCCGGCCGCCCCTGTCCCGGCGTCGGGCGCTGACCCGGCGGGGACGGCGGCGACGGCGGAGGCGGTGTCGTGCGAGCCGACGGCCACCACTTTCGTTGCCGGGTCCAGTCCGGTGCGTTCGGCGATCCCGGGCAGCAGGGTGCCGACGGTGTCGCCGGGCTGGATCAGTGGCGGGAACAGCTTCTTGGGCAGGCCCAGCGCGGTGAGAAATTCGACGGCCCACTCCGCCGCAACGGCGTCGAAGAGCCCGGTGGTGGAGGCGTTGGTGGCTTCGGTGCGGCGGACGCCGGTGAGCAGGAACGCGATCAGGTCCGGAATGAGCAGCGCCTGCAGTCCGTCCAGGTCCGGCTCGGTGGCGAGCTGGTAAATCGTGTTGAACTGCAGGAACTGCAGCCCGGTGGTGGCGTAGAGCCGGGCCGGGTCCAGTTTTTGGTGGACCTGTGCGACGGCGGCGCGGCTGCGGTCATCGCGGTAGCTGAACGGCTGCGCAGTGAGTTCACCGGCAGTATTGACCAGGCCATAATCCACCGCCCAGGTGTCGATGCCGATGCTCCTGATGGTTTCACCGCGTTCGGCGGCGACGCCGGCCGCGGCAGCGAGGCCGCTGAGCACCTCGGCGAACAGGGCGTCGAAATCCCAGCGCAGCCCGCCGTCGGACTCCACCACACCGTTCGGGAAACGGTGCACGGTTTCCAGCGTCGCTTTGCCTTCAGAACCGGCGCTGCCGGCTGCTACGCGTCCCAGGATGACCCGGCCGGAGGAGGCGCCAATATCGACAGCGGCGAAAACACCGCCGGCGGACGCCGCCCCGGCCGTGGCCGGGACAGCGTCTGGTGCAGGCACGGTGCTCACCGCAGGAAGGCGGCGGCGACGCCGGCGTCCACCGGGATGTGGAGGCCGGTGGTGTGGGACAGTTCGGCGCTGGTGAGCACGGCGGCGGCGTTGGCCACGTGCTCGGGCAGGACCTCACGCTTGAGCAGCGTGCGCTGGGCGTAGTACTTGCCCAGTTCCTGCTCGTCCACGCCGTAGACCGCGGCGCGCTTGGCGCCCCAGCCGCCGGCGAAGATCCCGGAGCCGCGCACCACGCCGTCGGGGTTAATGCCGTTGACGCGGATGCCGTATTCGCCCAGTTCGGCGGCGAGCAGCCTCACCTGGTGGGCCTGGTCTGCCTTGGTGGCGGAGTAGGCGATGTTGTTCGGGCCGGCGAACACGGAGTTCTTGGAGGAGATGTAGATGATGTCCCCGCCCATGTCCTGGCTGATCATGACCTTCGCCGCGGCCTTGGCCACCAGGAAGGAGCCCTTGGCCATGACGTTGTGCTGCAGGTCCCAGTCCTTCTCGGTGGTCTCCAGCAGCGGCTTGGAGATGGACAGCCCGGCGTTGTTGACCACCAGGTCCAGCCCGCCGAACGCGAGCGCCGCTTCCTGGATGGCCGCGGCGATCTGCGCCTCGTCGGTGACGTCGGCCTGCACGCCGATGGCAACGTCCGGACCGCCGAGCTCGGCGGCGACGGCCTGCGCGTTCTCAAGGTTCAGGTCCGCGATCACCACGCAGGCGCCGTCCGCGGCGAGGCGGGTGGCGATGGCCTTGCCGATGCCCGACGCCGCACCCGTGACCAGCGCGATGCGGGTGGCGTGCGACTTGGGCTTGGGCAGGCGGGCGAGCTTGGCTTCCTCGAGGGACCAGTACTCGATCCGGAACTTCTCGGATTCTTCGATCGGGGCGTACGTGGAGATCGCCTCGGCGCCGCGCATCACGTTGATGGCGTTGAGGTAGAACTCCCCGGCAACGCGGGCGGTCTGCTTGTTCGCACCGAAGGAGAACATGCCCACACCCGGCACCAGCACGATCGCCGGGTCCGCGCCGCGCAGCGCCGGGGACTCCGGGGTGGCGTGCCGGTCGTAGTAGCCCTGGTAGTCCTCGCGGTAGTCCGCGTGGAGTTCCTGCAGCCGGGCGATCGAGTCCTCGATCGAGGCGTCCGCGGGCAGGTCCAGGATCAGCGGCTTGACCTTGGTGCGCAGGAAGTGGTCCGGGCAGGACGTTCCCAGCGCGCCCAGGCGCGGGTGCTCGGCCGCCTCCAGAAAATCAAGGACGACGGCGTCATCACTGAAGTGCCCCAGCTGCGGTTTGTCCGTGGACGCCAGCCCGCGGATCACCGGTGCCAGCGCGGCGGCCTTCGCCCGCCGCTCTGCTTCCGGCAGCGCACCGTAGCCGGGCAGCTTGGGCCCGAAAGGCTCGGTGCGGCCGTTCTCGGCGATGAACTTTTCGGCGTGGTCGATGATCCACAGCGAGTTGGCTTCGGCTTCTTCGCTGGTGGCGCCCCAGGCGGTGATGCCGTGGCCGCCCAGGATGGTGCCCACGGCCTGCGGGTTCGCGTCCTTGATGGCGGCGATGTCCAGGCCCAGCTGGAACCCGGGCCGACGCCAGGGAACCCAGACCACCTTGTCGCCGAAGATCTTGGCGGTCAGTGCCTCCCCGTCCACGGCAGTGGCAATCGCGATGCCGGAGTCCGGGTGCAGGTGGTCCACGTGCGCGGCGTCCACGAGCCCGTGCATCGCGGTGTCGATCGACGGTGCAGCGCCGCCCTTGCCGTGCAGGCAGTAATCAAAAGCGGCTACCATTTCATCTTCACGGTCCACACCCGGGTAGACGTTCTTCAGGGCGTTGAGCCGGTCCAGGCGCAGCACGGCCAGGTTCCCGGCCTTCAGCGTGCCGAGGTCCCCGCCGGAGCCCTTCACCCAGAGCAGCTGGACATCCTCGCCGGTCACCGGGTCCTTCTCCGTGCCCTTCGCCGAGGTATTGCCGCCGGCGAAGTTGGTGTTCCGCTTGTCCGCGCCCAGGCGGTTGGAACGGGCAATCAGTTCTTCAACAGTCTTGTTAGCTGTGTTCTGCATGCTCATGCTCTATGCGCCCCATCCGGCTTGCTGGCCGCCCACGCGGTCCTCATTGATCTTTTTCTGGTAGCCGCTGGCCCTGAACGCGGCCATCGGGTCCGCGGGCAGGCCGCGGGATTCCCGCCATGCGGCCAGGGCCGGGCGAACATCGGTGTAGAACGCGTCATTGAACACGGCGTTGGCCGCCAGGACATCCCCGACGCGCTGAGCCTCGCCCAGGGCCGCGGTGTCCACCATCAGGGCCCGGGCGGTCATCTCCTGGACGTTCAGGACCGAGCGGATCTGGCCCGGGATCTTCTCCTCCAGGTTGTGGCACTGGTCCAGCATGAGCGCCACACCGGACTCCTTGCGGAACCCGCCGCCGCGGATCACCTCGTACATGATCCGGAACAGCTGGAACGGATCCGCCGCGCCCACGATCAGGTCATCATCGGCGTAGAAGCGCGAGTTGAAGTCGAAGGAGCCCAGCTTGCCCAGGCGCAGCAGCTGCATCACGATGAACTCGATGTTCGTGCCGGGTGCATGGTGGCCGGTGTCCAGGCAGACCATGGCCTTCTCACCCAGGGCCAGGGTCTGTGCGTAGGAGGTGCCCCAGTCCGGCACATCGGTGTGATAGAAAGCCGGCTCAAAGAACTTGTACTCCAGCACCAGCCGCTGCTCCTCACCCAGCCGGGCGTAAATCTCCTGCAGCGACTCCGCCAGGCGGTCCTGCCGTCCGCGCATGTCATCCTGGCCCGGGTAGTTGGTGCCGTCCGCCAGCCAGATCTTCAGGTCACGGGAGCCGGTGGCGTGCATGATCTCGATGCACTCGAAATGATGCTCCACTGCCCGGCGGCGCACCGACTCCTTCGAGGACGTCAGCGAACCGAACTTGTACTCATCGTCCTGGAACGTGTTCGAGTTGATGGTGCCCAAGCCCACGCCCAGGCCTGCGGCGTACTCGCGCAGGGCGGCGTAGTCATCCACCTTGTCCCACGGAATATGCAGCGCAACCGTCGGAGCCAGGCCCGTCAGCTCATGCACCTTCGCGGCATCCGCCAGCTTCTCCTGCACCGTCCGCGGAGTGCCCGGCGTGCCGAACACCTTGAAGCGGGTACCCGAGTTGCCATAAGCCCACGAGGGTACTTCAATGGCAAGCTCCCCGAGCCTGCCCAGCGCCGTTGCTACGTCATTCATGATGGTTCTTCCGGTCTCTCGTAGTGCGTTTGTCTGTTGTGCGCCGACTTCCGCGTCGGCTGGATGCGGCCGTCAGTGCGGCTGCCTTGATTTCGGCCAGCTACTTCGGCTAGTCGGCGGCGTCGGCCGTGGCCAGCTGGTCCTCCAGGTTGAAGATCTCCTCGAGTGCCACAAATCCCGTGTCGGGGGGCCGCTCCGTGTCTTCGAACAGCGTGGCCATCTCGGCCTGCCAGCGGGCGTTGACCTCGGTGAGGGCCATCCGCGCCCGCACGGCGTCGAAATCGTCGCACTCCACGTAGCCCACCAGCATTCCGTCGCCGCCCAGGAAGAGCGAGTAGTTGTGCCAGCCCGCATCCTTCAGCGCCCGGAGCATCTCCGGCCAGACGGCCGCGTGGCGGCGCCGGTACTCATCGATCAGTCCCGGTTGGACCGAGGAGCGAAAACACACCCTCATCTGCGACTCACCTGAATTTCCCAATCTTTGAATCGTTTCATTGTTACGATTCAAAGTACTCTTGAAATCGAGTGGGTGTCAAGCAATTATCGGCGGATGAAAACCTTTTATCCGCCGGCTGGGCCGTTTCGTCACCCGCGAACGGCGGCTTGGCAAGGACAATTGGTCAGGGGCCCGGTCCAGGCGGTTCTACGCCGCCCCCGCATGAGAGAGCTTGGAGAAAGATGTCACGGTCAGCCAGCATCAAGGATGTTGCGAACCATGCCCGCGTGGCAGTGGGGACAGTTTCCAATGTCCTGAACTATCCGGACCGGGTTTCGCAACGGACCAAGGACCGGGTGCTCCAGGCCATCGACGAGCTCGGCTTTATCCGCAACGACGCGGCCCGCCAGCTCCGGGCAGGGCACAGCCGCACCATCGGCCTGATCGTCCTCGACGTGGGCAACCCCTTCTTCACTTCCGTGGTCCGCGCCGCCGAGGATGCCGCCGCCCTGCAGGGCAGCGCCGTCCTGCTCGGCGACAGCGGGCACGATGCCAGCCGCGAATCGAACTACATCGACCTCTTCCAGGAGCAGCGGGTCCAGGGCCTGCTCATCTCGCCGGTGGGCGATGTCACCGAGCGTTTGGACCAGCTGCGCGAACGCGGGGTGCCCACCGTCCTGGTGGACCGGCTGGCGGATGATGCGAAGTACAGTTCCGTCTCCGTTGACGACGACGCCGGCGGTTACCTTGCGGCGCGGCACCTGCTTGACCTCGGCCGCCGTCGGCTGGCCTTCGTGGGGGGCCCGACGTCGATACGCCAGGTGGCGGACCGCCTCCAGGGGGCGCAACGCGCCGTCGCCGAAGTTCCGGGGGCTTCGCTGGAAGTACTGGATTCCGCCGGGCAGACGGTGCTGGCTGGCCGCGGCGTTGGCGACCAGCTGGTCCGCCGCAGCGCCGACGAGCTTCCGGACGGCGTGTTCTGTGCCAACGACCTGCTGGCGCTTGGCGTCATGCAGTCCCTGGCCATGATGCACACACTGCGCATTCCGGAAGACATCGCATTGATCGGCTACGACGACATCGACTTTGCCGTGTCCGCCGTGGTGCCGCTGTCATCCATCCGCCAGCCCACCGAAGCGCTGGGCCGGACCGCCATCGAACTGCTGGCCGAGGAACTGGATGCCATGGGACCCACCTCCCTGCGGCCCCACCACCGCGCGGTGATCTTCACCCCCGAACTGGTGGTACGGCAGAGCACTGCAGGGGCTTCCGCGCACTAGGCCTCACCGGAGGCCGCGGAAGAACTCGCGCACATCGCCGATCAGGAGATCAGGAACCTCCATGGCCGGGAAACGTCCGCCCCGAGCCACGCGCCGTTGGCGAGGGTGTACGCGGCCACAAGTGCCCGTTCGCGCTTTCCGCTTTCATGGGGCCTACAGCGGCCGCACTGCCAGGTTCCGGTAGGCAGCCGCCAGCGGGGCCATCTGCCGGAAGCCGAGATAGCCGCCGCCCAGCACACTCCCGCCCTGATCCCGCCACGAGAGCACGGGCAGTCCGTTGATGGAGAAGGCCACATCGGGGCCGTCCTTGATGAGTTCCATCCGGTAGAAGTCCAGTGCATCCTCCGTGGGCGGCAGCGGGTCCGCCGCCTGTGCCACCAGCTCAAAGCCGGCGCTCTTGCGCAGGTTGCAGGTCCGGAAGGCCCGCTCCTCCGCATGCTTGTGCCGGAAGTACGAGACGTGCAGGGCATCGATGTCGCCTGAGTGGTACTGCGGGTAGTAACCCGTGCGCGGTGCCAGGCCGCCCGAAAACAGGTCCCCCCCGCCGTGGCCCGTTGCTGAAAAGAACACCATGGCCAGCCCCGGCTCCGCGACAGGGAGGAACTCCCAGCTGATCCTGACGCGGTCCGGGAACTCCACCGGGCACCAGAACGTCCAGTGGGCGTGGTCGCCGAACTCATCCGCGTTCCTTGACCCGGACAGCAGCAGCGCCCCGGGCACCAGGCCGGCGCGAGGTGCCGTCCCGCCGTCGTCGTCCGTTTCGGGATGCCTCGCCAGGCTAACCGGTCCCTCGGCAATCCAGTCCGCCACATCCTCCGGACCGGTGAGCGCGTTGCTGTACAGCAGACCGGCGGCGTTCTCGCCTGGCATACTCATCGCGCGGACGCCGTCGTTGAGTGCCCGCGGATTTCCTCCGGGCCCCCGAGGCGGCCAAGCAATGTCAGCTGTGATGAGACGTACTCGGCAACCAGCCGGGCACCGTCCACGTGGAAGTGCGTGTTGTCGGCGAGTCCGCCAGCCCAGTGGGCGTGGTCCCCCGGACCAAAGTGGCAGAACAGGGATTTGGATGCCTCGACCCCGAGCCGCAGGTAGAGGCTGCGCGTCCAGCTGTTGAGGTCGATCAGCGGGACGTGAAGCTCCGCCGCGAGCTCCCGCACCACCTCCGGATAATCCTCCAGGCTCCGTTCCAGGACACCGCCCGACGGCGGCGCGTCACCGGTAGCGGCACCGGCGCCGGCCCCGGGAGCGGCACCGGGAAGGAAATGCCGCCGCTCCACGGAGGTGCACAGCACCGGCGCCGCACCCCTGGCAGCCACCTCGGCAACCATTGTCCGCAGGTTGCCCGCGTAGCCGGTCCTGGCTGCCAGGTGGGGGCGTTTCTGGTCGTTGTGGCCGAACTGGATCAGCACGAGGTCGCCCTTGCCGGCCACTTCCAGCAGGGCATCCCACAGGTGCTCGGACCGGAAGGACTCCGTGCTGGCACCGCCCTTGGCGAAGTTGTGGACTGATCCCCACGTGTAGACGTGCGGGGCAAGGTGCGCGCCCCAGCCGCTCATCGGGTACTCGTGGGTGGGGCAAGTGGCGACGGTCGAGTCGCCGGCCAGGAGGATCTTCATCTTCGGCCTATCGGTCGGGTGGCGGATTGGGGTGACGGCAACACTGCTCAGCCCTTGACGGAGCCGATCAGCATTCCCTTGGCGAAGTGCTTCTGCAGGAACGGGTAGAAGATCAGGATGGGCAGGGTGGCCACCACAATCACGGCGAACTTGATGCCCTGTTCCGGCGGTATGTAGTTCGGGTCCACGTTGCCCGTGCCGAGGAGGTCGCTGGACGCGGTGACCTGGCGCAGGTACATCTGCAGGGTCCATTTGGAGTTGTCACTCAGGTAGAGCAGCGGTGACATGAAGTCATTCCAGATTCCGACGGCGTAGAACAGCGCGAACGTGGCCAGCACCGGCTTGGACAGCGGCAGCAGGATCCGCCAGAGGATCCCGACCTCGGTGGCACCGTCCATCTTGGCGGACTCTTCCAGCTCCGCGGGGAGTTCCTGGAAAAAGTTCTTGACGATGATCAGGCTGAACGGGTTGATCGCAGCCGGCAGGATCAGCGCCCAGTAGCTGTTGAGGAGACCGAGGTCCTTGATCAGCAGGAACGTGGGGATCATGCCGCCGGAGAACACCATGGCGAAGACCACCAGGGACAGGATCAGCTGGCGGCCGCGGAGGTTCCGCTTCGCCAGCGGGTAGGCCATGGTGACGGTCAGGATCAGCTGGACCACCGTGCCCACGACGGTGACCAGCACCGTGGTGACCAGAGCCCGGATGAACGCGGGCGTGGAGAAGATGTACTCGTAGGATGCCAGGCTGAACTGTTCCGGCCAGACGAAGAAGGCCCGCCGGGTGATCTCGGCTTCGGTGGCGAAGGAGCCGGCAAACACATAAATGAAAGGCAGCAGCGTCAGGAAGCCGATCAGGGCCAGGAAGACGTAGTTGGCGGCATCAAAGATCCGTCCGCCGGTGGTGTTATGAATCTTCATTAGAACAGTCCGCTCTGGTTGAATCGCTTGGCCAGCCAGTTGGTGCCGAAGATCAGCACGATGCCCACGAGGGACTTGAACAGTCCGACGGCGGTGGAGTAGCTGTAGGCGCCCTGGGTGATGCCCACGAAGTACACATAGGTGTCGAAGACATCGGCGACGCTGCGGTTCAGGGCGTTGGTCATGAGGTAGATCTGTTCGAAGCCGGTGTTCAGCATCTGCCCGATCGCCAGGATCAGCATCACGATGATGGTGGAGCGGATGCCCGGCAGCGTGATGTGCCAGACCCGGCGGAAGCGTCCGGCGCCGTCGATGATCGCGGCCTCGTACTGGTCCTGGTCCACGGTGGCAAGGGCGGCCAGGAAGATGATGGTCCCCCAGCCGGTGTTCTTCCAGATTTCCTGGAGGACAATGAGTGGGCGGAACCAGGCGGGGTCGGAGAGGAAGTCGATGTCCGTGCCCAGCAGCGAGTTGATGAACAGGAACAGCGGCCCGAAGTCCAGGGCGAACAGCAGGAAGCTCAGCGACGCGACGATGGTCCAGGACAGGAAGTGCGGGATGTAGACGAGCGTCTGGACGGTGCGTTTGAGAATCGACAGGCGGACCTCGTTCAGCAACAGCGCCAGGACGATGGTCAGCGGGAACGCGATCCCCAGGTTCAGGAAGGCAAGGACCAGGGTGTTGCCGAGCAGGCGCCCGAAATCAGGGTTGCTGAAGAAGTCCTGGAAATGCTGGAAACCCACCCAGGGGCTGCCGTTGACGCCCAGGAACGGGACATAGTCCTTGAACGCGATGCTGACGCCGTACATGGGGGCGTACCGGAACACCGCAAAGTAGACGACGCCCGGCAGCAGCAGCAAATAGAGCCACTTGTAATGGGCGAAGTGGACGGCGAAGCTGCGTCGCCGCCCCGGGGCAGGCGCGGCTGGCGGCGCCTGCTCCGGGGCTTTGACGTCAACGGTGGACATTGTCACTTGCTGTCCTGCCAGAGCTTGTTGATCTCTTCCTGGACCTTGTCGCCGCCGCTGGTCTTCCAGAGGCTGATGGCATCCTTCAGCCCCTTTTCATCGATCTGGCCGGCCAGGTACTTGATCCGCGCATCGGCAACGATGTTGTCCAGCTGAGCGCCCTTGGCCACGTAGGTGGGTGAGACGAAGGCGGCAGCCGGGTTGTAGACGGCACTCTTCAGGTCCTCAGCCATGACCTCAACGCGCTTGTCGAAGACTTCCTGCTCGTAGTCGGAGGCCTGCTTGACGGGGTAGTAGTTGTTGCCGGTGACATTGGTGCCCAGCTGCGCGTAGCTCTTGATGTCCGTGGTCACAGCTTTGCCCTCGGCCGTTTCTGGCTTGATGGTGGCGGCCTTTCCGTCCTCGACGGCGAAATTCACGCCCTCGATTCCGTTATTGAGGAGCACAGCCGCTTCCTTGCCGTTCATGGTGTTCAGGAATTCCAGGACGTTCTTGAGCTCAGCCTCGGTCCGGACGCTGGTCTTGGGAATTGCCAGGAAGCCGGAGTAGCCGTCGGTGGGGTGTGCGTTGAGTTCGCCGTCGGGGCCCTTGAGGTTGCCGACGAAGCCCACCTTGTTTTCGAAGTCATTGGGGTTGGCCTGCTTGAACAGGTTGATGAGGACGCTGACCCGGGAGTCGACGTCGACGATGATGCCGCCCTTGCCGTTGAAGAACGGCTCGTTCCATTTGGTCCCGTCGAAGGTGGCGAAGTCCGGGTTGATGAGCTTTTCGTCCACCATCTTCTTGACGAAGCGGTTGGCTTCGAGGAACTCCTCCGTGTCGAAGCTGGGGATCAGCTTTCCGTCCTTTTCGGTCCAGCGGTTGCCGGCGCCGTACCACTCCTCGATGATGTCGTACGGGCTGTTGGAGCCCAGGGCGCCCCACTTGGGGATCGTGATGCCCCAGGTATCGTTCTGGCCGTTGCCGTCCGGATCCTGCTCAGTGAACGCCTTGGCCACGTTGTAGAGATCCTCGGTGGTTTCGGGCGCCTTCAGGCCCAGCTTGTCCAGCCAGTCCTGCCGGAACATCACGGCCGCGCGGATCGGGTTGCGGGCGCGGAAGACGCCGTAGACCTTGCCGTTGACGCTGGCGTTCCGTTCAACCTCCGGGAAGGTGGTCTTCAGGTTGGGGTACTCGTCCAGCTTGTCGGTGAGGTCCCAGAAGGCGCCGGCCTCGGCATTCTTGACGAACCCGGGCGACTTGCTCTGGACCACCAGGACCTGGGGAATGTCAGACGACGCCAGCGTGATGTTCATCTTGTCCTCGTAGGACGCATTCGGCGTCCACGTGGATGTTCACGTCCTTGCCGGTGAGTTCCTCGAGCTTCTGCTGCACGGCGCCGTCCGCTGACGGCGGCTGCGCCTCCAGGAACGGCGCCATGATGCTGATCTTGGAGGTGTCCGCCGCCGGCGCTTCACCCCCGCTGCAGGCCGTGAGGGTCAGGGCGGTGGCGGTCACGACGGCGGCCGCCAGGCTGAGTTTTCTGCGGTTCATGGTAGTTTCCTTTTCCACTTCTTCGGGGTTTGGCTTATTGAGTTTTGATGCTGGTCCTGATGGGTGGCCGAGCTAAAGCCGCCGATTTTGATACGTTTCACTCACAGGTCAGGCAATGACGGATTCCGTCGACCGGGGAGGC
The DNA here is from genome assembly GCF_031454875.1 of Arthrobacter oryzae. Taxonomy (GTDB): domain Bacteria; phylum Actinomycetota; class Actinomycetes; order Actinomycetales; family Micrococcaceae; genus Arthrobacter; species Arthrobacter oryzae_D. The sequence goes on along the minus strand of NZ_JAVDRQ010000002.1, from coordinate 20,437 downwards.
CTTCCTGCTCCGTAGCCCGCTGCACCGCCTGAAGCATCAGCCGCACCGGCACTGGTACCGGCACCGCTACCCGCGCCGGCAGCGGCACCGCCACCGCCCGCTGCCCGGGCCAAGCCGTCCGCCATCACCGATTCGTCATTGGCGGCGAAGAAGCGGTCGCACAGCCAGCCGGTCACGTAGAGCCATGCGCCGATGCTGAAAAACGGGATGAGCCCGGGCAGGGCCTGACTTGCATACAGGGCGGCCGCCGTCACGAACAGCAGGATCGCGGTGCCGGCGAGGTGCCGGAGGGCAAACCGCGAGGACATCACGAGGTACTGGGCGAGCGGCAGCTCATAGCGGGCAAACATGGGGAAGAGGTGGCAGACCACGGCGACCACTAAAATCGCAGCAAGGAACACGCCGGCAGCCATCAACTGCGACAGGAGGTCGCCGGTGGCAGAGAAGTAATTCCAGTTCAGGGTCAGGGCCGCACCGGCCAGCATGACCGGCAGCGCCAGGCCGTTTCCTCGGCCGAAGTTGCGGCCAAATTCCCGGGTGAAGGCGCGGAGCAGCGGAGCAGCCTCGCCCCGGACCCTGCGGCGGACAAGGATGTGGGCAGCCGCGGTTGCAGGACCAACGCCCAACACGCCCAGACCCGCAACCGAAAACACAATCCAGAGCAGGTTCAGGCACGCAATCCACAGCAGGGTGTCGAAGAATGAATATGCTTTCGCGCTAAAGCTTCCAGTCGGCACGGCCTTGCCTCCGATCTCTCCATCGTTGCAGAAACGGGGGCCACAGTGGTCCACGTCACCTTAGTAAGCGGTTGCTCGAAAATTTAGACGCTTTTGCACCGGCGGTCAAGGCAAATTTTGAATCGTTACATATTCCGTCAGACCGGGTTATGCTGTTGCCACCAGTATTTTGGAAAGCGCTTACCATCACCCCTGCCGTGGCCTCCGACCTAGGCTGATATCAGAAGAAAAGGGCCAGGCTCAGGCTGATGGGGTCCGGCGATTTCCTGAACCGACACCGACGTCACCCCCGCTTTTGGGGACAGAAGAAGTCCGGGGACAAAAGTCCCCGCGACAGAAGAGGAGAGCCATGGGCACCCTGTCCGAGCCCGTCCCGGAAAAACGCAAACTACCCGCCACATCGGCCGCCAGGGTGGCACTCGTCGGGGTCCACGGCTTCGGAACACACCACCTCCGCAACCTTGAACGCCTACAGGCAACCGGCGCCGTTATCCTCGCGGCTGTTGCGGATCCGAATCCTCCCGCACCTGGTACCCTTCCTCTCGAGACCGCGGTCTTCAGCAACCTTGACGAGCTCCTGGCGGCAACCCCGGCGCTGGACCTCGTTATCGTGGCCACGCCCATCCAGACGCACGCACCCCTGGCGCTGGCCGCCCTCCCCCACGCGGACCTGTATCTGGAGAAGCCACCGGTCGCGTCCCTTGCTGATTTCAACCGGCTGCAGGATGCCGCCGCTGAAGCCGGGCGCAGCGTCCAGATCGGTTTTCAGAGCCTCGGATCCCACGCGTTGCAGGCCATTGAGGACCTGCTCGCGGCCGGTGAGATCGGCACACTCCTGGGGATCTCCGCCACCGGGCGCTGGGTCCGCGACCGGGCGTATTACAAGCGTTCACGCTGGGCGGGCAAGCGCAGCCTAAACGGCATCGACGTGGTGGACGGGGTGGCCACCAATCCGCTGGCGCATGCCATCGCCACCGCATTGAGGATCGCCGGCGCACGCACCCTGGATGACCTCGCGTCAGTCGAAACGGACCTGTATCGCGCCAACGATATTGAATCGGACGACACCTCCGTGATCAGGGTCCGCACCACATCGGGACTGCCCATCACCTGCGCCCTCACCCTCTGCGCCACTGAATCGGTGGAACCGTACATCACGCTGCAGGGCAGCGAAGGGACCGCGGTGTTCCACTACACCGAAGACCGTCTCACCATCAGCGGTTCCGACGGCGAACGCAGCCAGGTCTTCGGCCGGGACGACCTCACCGAGAACCTGCTGGAGCACCTGCGCCGGCGCCACGCGCCGGACACTCCACCCCAGGCTGCGCCCCTCATCAGTCCGATCGGGGACAGCGGCGCCTTCATGCGGGTGCTTGAAGCCATCCGGACCGCCGATGCCCCGGCACTGATCCCGGCGCAGTACATCGGCTGGGCAGGCGACGGCGATTCCGCCCACGCCGTGATCGGCGGCATCGAGGACGCGCTGGAGCGCGCGACGGCGGCGCACGCCACGTTCAGCGAGCTGGGCCTGCCGTGGGCACGGCCCGCTGCCGGCAACGCGGAGCAGCCTTCACTCACCGTCCACGACCGCACTGTGCAGGACGGCGCCCAGCACAGCGCCGGCCATCACAACGCCGGACGGCACGACGGCGGACGGACGGCCGGTGCGCCAGGCGGCGCCGCCACGGTGGCTAACCTGCAGGACGGAACTGCCATCGCAGCGAGGCTCTCACCCCGGCCCTACCTTCACCCGGTGCGTTCGTTGGGCGGCGTCACCGTCACCGACCATCTCCCGGCGGACCACCCCTGGCACCTGGGCGCCGGCTTTGCCTTGCAGGATGTGAACGGCGTCAACTTCTGGGGCGGTAAAACCTACACCCGCGCCAGCGGACGCTACGAGGAACGCCCGGACCATGGCCGGATCGTGCAGCTCTCCGCCACTTCGGAACCGGGGTCAAATGCCGGTAACTGCGTGCGGCAGGAACTCAGCTGGCAGGCACCGGACGGCAGCGAACTCCTCCGCGAGCGCCGCACCACCCGGACGTCGCAGGTTAACGCCACTACCTGGCGGCTGGACCTCGCAACTGAACTGGCCGCCGTCGTCGACGCCTCACTGGGAGGCCCCGGTTCCAACGGTGCCGCGGGAAGCGGCTACGGCGGATTCTTCTGGCGGCTGCCCGCGTGCTCTGCGGCCGAGGTCTTCACGGCCGGCCAGCGCGGGGAAGCCGACGTCCACGGCTCCGTCTCGCCCTGGCTGGCGTGGACGGCGGAGTTCCCCGAAGGCCCGGCAAGCCTGGTATTCGCAGCCCCTGAGGAGGCTCAGGATCCGTGGTTCGTACGGTTGTCCGGCTACCCCGGAGTGGGCTCAGCCCTTGCCTGGGACAGGCCCCTGAACCTCGCCGCCGGGGAGACCGTCACCCGTTCCTTCACAGTATGGGTCGCGGACGGCACGCTCTCCCCGGAAGCGGCTGCCCGCTTGGCTGCCGGGCCGGCCAACGGATCAGCCGAATCGGGCCAAGCCGCGTCAGTGCCTGCGGACCGGTGACGGGACCGCTTGCCACCGTCGCGCTTCTCACGGACGGGCTTGGGGCCTGCCTGACCGCATCAAAGCGCCCGCACTTCGGCTGGGAGTTGGTGTGCACGGCCGGAAGTGATCCGGCCTCCTGCTACCAGGGCGCCTACGAGCTGCGGCTCAGCGGGGCGGACGGTACGCTCATGTGGGATTCGGGCGTTGTGGCCTCCGGCGAACAGCACTTTGTTCCTTACGGAGGTCCGGACCTCGCCGCCGACTCCGACTACCGCTGGACCGTCAGGGTGCACAACACCGTGGGACTGGCCGGGCCATGGTCTGCGCAGCAGGGCTTCAGTACAGGGCTTGATACGCCGGACTGGGACGCTGAATGGATCCGCAGGCGGGCCGGCGGCCGCGCTCCGCTGGAAGTCCTGGACGGCGCCTTGCGGGTTGCCGGTTCGCCGTACCTGCCCCTCCCCTGCCCGCCCGTCCGACACGTCAGGCTGGCGGCGCGCCTCCGGCCGGCGATGGGATGGGCCGGGCTGCTCCTGCGCACCACCGGTCCCGGAACCGGCCTGTTGCTGGAACTGAATACCGCCGGAAGTGTTGTTCTGCGGCGTGCTGCCCGGTGGGACATCCCCGCTGCGGCGGTGCCGCGGACCGAGATCCTGGCCAGCGCACAGCTGGAACGCAACGCCTCGGTCGGCCAGCAGTGGCTGCCCGGCAAAGACCTGGCGCCCGGCACCTGGCAGGACCTCAGGGTAACGGATGATGGCAGCACCATTGCGGTCACGCTCGACGGCGTGGAGCTCTTCACTGTTGACGAGCCCGCGCCGGCCGGGTTCCGAGGAAGCCTGGCCCTCCACCAGGGTCCGCGCAGCCAGGCGGAATACGCGTCAATCCTCGTCACCGACGCTACTCCGGCGGATCGCCACACTCACTCAGCCAGCACAGACGACACCGCGCTTCCTGACCAACCCTTCGATCACCGGCCAGCTGACCGCCAACTCCTCAACCACCGGTTCGACGCCGGGACCGAGCACGCCCATGCCTGCCTGGCCGGGTGGGACCGCACCACGGCCCATCGCCAACCCGACGAATGGACGCTGGCCCGCACCGACCTGGCGCTCTCAGGCAGGGTGGTCCGCGCCAGGCTGTTTGCCGCGGCCAGCCACCAGGCATTGTTCAGCATCGACGGTGAAGCCTGCCTTGAGACGTCCTCGTTCGGCTACCCCGGCGAGGGTTATTACGACGCCGCCGACGTCACTGCGCTGCTGCAGACCGAACCCGGAGGGAACGGTTCACGGCACCTGGTTCTCTCGGCGAGGGTGCACTGGTACGGGCCGGGCCAGGGCAGGGCGGCCGGCGTCCCGGGACTCCTGGCGCAGCTCCATGTCGACTACGACGACGGCCGCAGGGAAGTCCTTGGAACCGGACCGAACTGGCAGGTGGCCGAAGGGCCCTACCGGCAGTCGGGCTACAGAAACGATGAAGGCGACCCGGTAGAGCACCTGGACGGCACAGCTGTTGGGCCCCGCATCCCGGACTCCAGCGGGACCGACACCGAATCCCAGCCCGGCGAATCCCGGCCCGGGCAGCCCACCGGCTGGGAGCAGGCGACGTCGCTCGGCAGGCACCCGATCGCGGATTTCCCGGCCGTCCTTCCCCGACGCACCTTCCTGGCCAGGACTCGTGTCACCGCCGACCGGCTGCTGACCGCTCCGGACGGCACTGTGGTGGCCGACTTCGGGCGTGTGCTGCCGGCCCGGCCCGTGGTGGAATTCACCGACGGCCAGGCGGGCCGCACCGTGATGATCCGCGCAGGTTACAGCCTCGGGCCGGACGGCCGGGTTGACCGTAGCAAGTCGGCCAGCCAGAACACGGACATGTCCTTCCCGTACACGCAGGCCGCCGGCCCGCAACGCTACGAAGCGGCCGTCCACCTGGGCTTCCGTTACCTCGAGGTACCGGGGATCCAAGCGGACGAAATCGCCGCGGTAAGCGGCGTCGTCGTGCATTCCGACCACTGGCGGGAAGGCAGTCGGCGCGAAGGCACCCGGCGCGAAGGCAGCTTCAGCAGTTCGGATCCGGTGCTGGACGCCGTGTTCACCCTGCTGCGGGACTCCGCCCTGTTTGGCGTGCAGGAACAGTTTGTGGACACTCCCACCCGCGAAAAGGGCCAGTTTTTGGGCGACGCCGTCAATATTTCCTATGCCACCATGGCCCTGTTCGGCGAGCGGAACCTGACGGCGCAGGCGCTGCGGGAGTTCGCGGCGTCGGCAACCAGGTACTGGGCGGACGGCGACGATCACGGCCGCTACAACGCCGTCTATCCGAACGGCGACGGGAAACGCGACATCCCGGATTTCTCCCTGATGATGCCCGAATGGGTGGAGGACTACCACCGGGTCAGCGGCGACACCGCTCTGGTGGAGGAACTGCTGCCCGCCCTGCGCGCCACCGCCGGCTACGTGCTGCGCCACATTTCTGTTGACGGCCCGACGGCGGGACTGGTCACCTGCCTGGGCGGCGGCTCCGGCCCGTACCTCCACGGGATCGTGGACTGGCCGGCGCCCGGCAGGTTCGGCTACGACATGGGGTGCGCCGCGAAAACCACGGTGAACGCCCAGGCCGTGTCCGTGCTGGATGCCGTTGCCGGGCTGTGCGAGCTGACCGGGAGGACCGGGCCGGCTGAGGAGTACCGCCGGCAGGCTGCTGACCTGGCCGCCGCCATCACCACTCTTCTGCGCGTGGACGGCGTGATGGTGGACGGGCTGCACGCCGACGGCTCCCCCAGCAGGCATGCCTCCCAGCATGCAAGCTCCTTCCCGCTTTCGTTCGGCATCACACCTGCAGAGTGGGTGGAACCGGATGGCCGGCGCCTGGCGGCACTGGGGATGCGGCAGGGACCCATGACCGTGCACCGCCTGGTGCGGGCGCTGCTTGCGGCAGGACTGACGGATGCGGTGCTGGACCTCCTCACCAACCCCGGGCAGCCCGGCTGGGCACGGCTGCTGGAATCCGGGGCGAGCTTCACGTGGGAAGCATGGGAACTGGACGAGGACACGGACTACAGCCAGTCACACGCCTGGTCCGCCTCTGTGGTGCGGGAAATCCTCGAACACCTTCTCTGCATCCGGGTGGCTGCCGGAGGTGCCGAGGTGACTGTGGAACCGCCGGTCTGCCGGCTGGAACATGCGAGCGGGAGTGTCCCGCTCCAGCGCGGGATGGTTTCGGCGGACTGGCGCCGCGGCGCTGCGGGTATTGAACTCGCGTGCACGGTCCCCGCCGGAGTCCGCGCGGTGGTAGTGCTGCCGGCGGGCCGCTATACCGTGGAAGGCCCGACGCCGGATGCCGCCGTCGTCGTCCAATCCTCCGCCGGTGAGGGAGCTGCTTCCGGCGGCGCCGCCGACCACAATGGGCGCGTCACATACCGTGTCCACCCGGGGACCTGGCACTTTAGCCCGGAGTAGCCGGCCCCTCCCGCCTCCAACTTCACGGAGGCAACCCTCGCCGTTTGCCACAAAGTGCCGGAATAGCCGACCCTTAGCGACCATTTTCGTCAAACCGCGACGTCAAGATGGCCGCGCGCATCATTTCGGCTCAGCTCTCGGGCTCAATTGCCGGCTCTGCGCTCCTTCAGGCAGCCGCAGCACGACGTCGGGCATTGAGCCAAAGCAGCAGGCCGATGACCGCTGCTGACAGCATGCCCAGAGCTCCGGTCACCACCAGGCCGGTGCGGACGCCGAACTCCTCCGTGAGCCAGCCGGCCAGCAGCCCGCCCAGCGCGTGCCCGCCCAGCAGGAGCGGCAGGTAGAGCGCCAGCACGCGGCCGCGGACCTCCGCGCCGGCCTCCAGCTGGACGGTGGTGGCCGCGCTGGTCAGGAAGAGCAGCGTCATCACGCCCACCAGCACCAGCATGGCCACGAACAGCTCCTGCGTGGGCATCAATGCCGCGACGAGTTGGGTCAGCCCGAACAGCCCGGCGCTCGCCACAATCCCCTTGCGGCCCAAGGTCCGCAGCCGCGCTGCCAACAGGGCGCCTGCCAGCGCACCCACGGCGCTGAAGGTGTTGAACATGCCGAACCCGGCGGCGCCGCTGTGCCACACATTCTCAGCGAAGGCGGCGAGCACCACCGGGCCGTTCATGCCAAAAGCGCCCAGAAGCCCCGCGAGCAGCATCACCAGGAGGAGCGAGGGACGGTGGCGGACGTAGCGGAAGCCGGCGAGGACCTGCCCACGCCCGCGAAGGGGCGGCGCGCTGGGATACAGCTGGGACGTCCGGATCGCAGCAATCAGGCCCAGCACGGCGAGGCATACCAGGGCATTCGCAGCGAAGGCAGCGGCCGAACCGATCTTCGCGATCAGCAGGCCACCGACCGCGGGGCCCAGCATCGCGCCAAGCTGGCCGATGGCGCTGTTCAGCCCGATCGCGGGGCGCAGGGCGGCGTCCCCCACCACTTCATTGACGAACACCTGTCGTGCCGGACCGTCCACCGCGGACGTGATGCCCAGGGCAACGCAGCAGGCGTACACGGCCCAGACGGTGATCCCGCCGCCGGCATCGAGGACGGCGAGGGTCAGGGCGAGGAGCGCGGTGACCGCCTGGCAGACGAGGAGGATGCGGCGCTTCGGGTATAGGTCCACCAGGATGCCGCTGAGCGGGCCCACCACCAGCATGGGGAGGAACTGGAGGGCGACGGCCACGCCCACTGCTGCGGGGCTTCCCGTCAGCTGCAGGACCAGCCAGTCCTGGGCCAGCCGCTGCATCCAGATTCCGGTGCTCCCGGCGAGCTGGATGGCGACGAAGAGGCGGTAGTTGCGCTGGGCCAGCGGGTGGTACCAGCGCGGGGGACGGTCAGCGGCTTGGAGGGACTCTGCGGACTGGGGGCGCTCGGAAGACACGTCTGGCTCAGCTCGATAGTGAAGTGGACCTGCGGGGGTTGTAATTTGACGCGGGTGGAACTAGGCGCGGGTGGAGCGCATTTTGACAGAGGCTGAGGCGAGGATCAGGGTGCCGGGAACCACCACGAACAGCGCGGCCAGCATCCACACAAACACGACGGCGGCAAAGACGGCGGCAGCCAGGAGCAGCGAACCTGTCCAGTCGCGGAGGGACAGTGCCTTGCCGGCGGCAAGGGCGGAGGGCCACGCGGCGATACCGGCTCCCGTGGCGTCGGGTCCACTCCCTGCGTGGCCGGACCCCGCTGCAGCCTCAACGGAGCGGCCGGAAAAGTCGGACCATGCCGCTGCGGTGCGCAGCAGCAGGATCGCTCCGGCAACAGCCAGGATCAGGGTGGCCGGGAGGACCACTGCCTGGCCGGGCAGCTGCCCCACCAGTGTGAGCAGGAGGTTCAGGACAATCACGACGGCGGCTGCCGCCGTCGTGATTCCCAGCTTCCAGCTGCCCGGCAGTGCTGAGCGGAACGTGCCCCAGAGGGCACGGACGGAATCGTCCCGGCCGGAGAGATGGCGCTCAAGGTGGGCGATGCCCGCGGCGTAGGCGGCGGGGATGGTGACCAGCGGAATGGACAGCACCAGCACCAGCAGTCCGGCCAGCAGGGTCTCGGAAAACAGTGCGAAGCGGTTTACCGGGATCCGGTGGTCACGGCCTGATGCGGGTGTGGTGCTGTCCATGATGCTCATTTCCTGTCCTGTTCCCGTCGCCGTCAGCCCTTGAGGCCCTGGGTGGAGACGCCCTCAACAATGTAACGCTGGAACACCAGGAAGAAGATGAGCACCGGGAGCAGGGCCAGGACGGACATGGCGATCATGGCTCCGTAGTCCGAGCTCTGCGTCTGGTCCACGAAGAGGCGCAGGGCCAGCGGCAGCGGGTACTTCTCCGGGGTGTTCAGGTAGAGCAGCGGTCCCAGGAAGTCGTTCCAGCTCCAGATGAAGGAGAAGATCGACGTCGAGATCAGCGCCGGCTTCATCAGGGGCAGCATGATGGAGGTGAAGATCCGGACGTGGCCGGCGCCGTCGATGCGGGCTGCCTCGTCCAGTTCGGCCGGGAGGTTCCGCATGAACTGGACCATCAGGAAGACGAAGAACGCGTCCGCTGCCAGGAACTTGCCGATCAGCAGCGGGATGTACGTGTCCACCAAGCCCAGCTGCTGGAAGACGATGTACTGCGGGATGATCACCACGTGGAACGGCAGGAGCAGGGTGGCGATCATCATGCCGAACAGCACGCTGCGGCCGGGGAACTTGATCCGTGCGAACGCATACGCGGAGACGCTGGCCGACAGGATGGTGCCCACCACGGCGCCGATCGCCAGGATCAGGGAGTTGGTGAAGAACTGCAGGGTGGACACCCCGCCGATCCCGTCCATGGCCGTGACAAAGTTGTCGAAGCTGAAGTTGTCGGACCACAGGGAGGTGTTGGTGCCGCCGATCTCGGAGTTCGGCTTGAAGGATGAGGCGACCATCCAGAGGGCCGGGTAGAGGACCACGCCCGTGAGGGCCAGCGCCACGATGTGGAAAACGGCGCTCTTGATGCGCTTGGCGCCCACGGACTCGGACTTCGGGTTGTACACGGGCGCCTGCGCTTCTGCTGCCGGCTTGGTGCGTGTTGCCATTGTTGTCATTTCGAATCACCGCTGTAGTGGACCCAGGACTTGGACGTGCGGAAGAAGATCAGGGTGATGATGCCGACGACGATCACCAGCAGCCAGGCCATCGCCGAGGCGTAGCCCATCCGGAAATCGCTGAAGCCGCGCAGGTACAGGTAGAGGGTGTAGAAGAGGGTGGAGCCCGCCGGGCCGCCTTCACCGTTGGAGATGATGTACGCCGACGCGAAGATCTGGAACGCGTGGATGGTCTCCATCAGCAGGTTGAAGAAGATCACCGGGGACAGCATGGGCCAGGTGATGTTGAAGAACTTCCGCACCGGGCCGGCACCGTCCATCGAGGCCGCCTCGTACAGATCGGCGGGGATCTGCTTCAGGCCGGCCAGGAAGATCACCATCGGGGCGCCGAAACTGCCAGACGGTCAGGAGGATCATCATCGGCATGGTCATGGAGGGGTTGCCCACCCAGCCGCCGAGGTTGATGCCGAAGAAGGACAGTCCCTGGTCCACGGGACCGGAGTCGCCGAACATGGCCTTCCAGACGATGGCGATGGAGACGCTGGCACCGATCAGGGACGGGGCGTAGAACGCGGAACGGTAGAAGCCCTGGCCCTTCCGCTTGCTGTTGAGGAGCATGGCCACAGCCAGTGCAGCAGCCAGTTTCAGCGGCGTGCCAAAGATGACGTAGCTGAGGGTCACGCCCACCGACTGCAGGAACCGCTCGTCCTGGAACAGGGTGATGTAGTTGTCCAGGCCGATCCACTTGGGCGGTTCGAAGAGGTTGTAGTTGGTGAAGGACAGGTACAGCGAAGAGATCATCGGGCCCACGGTGAGGGCGATGAATCCCAGCAGCCAGGGCAGCAGGAAGGTGTAGCCGGCGCGGGCGTCCGCTCCCCGCTGCCGCGACTTGCGCGGCAGCGAGGGAGTGGACGACGACGAACGCCTGCTCAGGGTTGGGCTTTGAGTCACGAGTTCATTCCGTCAGTTGTGAATATCGGGCAGGCAATACGCTGCTCAGGCGTTCTGCTTGATGAGGTCTTCGGCTTCCTTGAACCACGCGTCAGCTGCGCCGTCAACGGTTACCTTGCCGTAGTTCAGGTCCGAGCTGACCCGCTTGAAGGAGGCCTCGAGGGTGCCGAAGCCGACGATGGGAGGCTCGGGAGCATCCTTGAGGTACTTCTCGATGGACTTCTCGTAGTCCACGACGATCTTGTCGGTGCCTTCGAACGTGGTCCCGTCGCGCTGGGTCTTGGAGGCCGGGACGCCGCGGGAAGTCTTGAAGATCTGGCCCACCTCGGGATCGTTGACCATGAAGTCGATGAACCGGGCGGCGGCGTCTTTGTACTTGGTCTTGGCGCTGGCCACCATGAGCATGGAGGGCTTGAGGAACAGGCCCAGGTTGTCCTTGTCATCGGAGGGAACCGGTACGAGCTTGAGCTCTTTGGCACCGCTGTCCCCGAGGTAGCCGGCCATGAAGTTGTCCCAGGTGACTTCCGTGGCGCTCACGTTCGAGCCAAACGGAGATTTCGGCAACAGCTGGGTGGTCTTGTCTTCGCCAACGAGGGCGGGAGTACCGCGCAGGTCGGCGGTCATGTTCCACCACTTCTTCAGGTCATCCTTGGAGAAGCCAAGCTTGCCCTCATCAGTGAAGGCCTGGATGTTGTTCTGGCGCAGCCAAATGTTGAACATCCACCAGACGGAGGTGTAGTCGGTGCCGCCGAACAGGGAGCCGTTGCCCTTGGCGCCAACCTCGGCGAGGAAGGCGTTATATTCCTTGTACGTCCAGGTGCCGTCCGGTTCAGCGATCCCCAGGCCCTGGAGTTTCGCGGGATCGTAGTAGACGGCAAAGGCGTTGGTGCTGGTGGGAATGCCGTAGGTCTTGCCGCGGATCTGGCCGGAGGGCAGGAGCGACTTGTCGAAGGCGTCCGTGTTGATCTTGACGGTGCTGAGATCCAGGAGCTGGTTGCGCTGGCCGTAGTCCCGCAGGTACGAGAGGTCCCACTGCATGACGTCGGGCAGGCCGCCGCCGGCCGCCTCGGTGGCCCGCTTCTGCCAGTAGCCGGCGAAGTCCGTGAAGTTGCCGTTGACCTTGATGTCCGGGTTCTTCGACTCGAACAGGGCGATGGCCTTGCGGGTGCGCTCTGCTCGATCGTCGTTGCCCCACCAGGTGTAATTGATGGTCACCGGATTGTCCGCCGACCCCGTCTGGGCGGGAGCCGGGGAGCCACACGCCGCCAGCACTGCGGCAGATGCGGTGCCCAGTGCCACGGTGGTGAGGAACTTCCTTCTGTTGATCATAAGAGCCTCCTTGCTCGGGTGTGTAAGCGATTCTTTGTGATTCTCTACAACGAAAGTAGTGATCTGGCTTACACGCGCTTTCTGAAACGATACAATATCCTCATTCCCACTTTTGGGCAAGCGTTTTCCAAACATCTGCATTCTTGCCGGCACCGTGCAAAAGCAACGACGAAGGAGTCCCATGTCACCCCTGGAAAAATCCACTCCGCCCGCGGTGTGGACCAGCCTCGAAGGCATCGCCTACGGCGGCGACTACAACCCGGAACAGTGGCCGGTCAGCGTCCGGATGGATGACCTGGAACTGATGAAGGAAGCCGGCGTCACCTTCCTCAGCGTGGGTATCTTCTCCTGGGGGCTGCTGGAGCCGTCCGAAGGCGAATATGACTTTGGCTGGCTGGACGATGTCCTGGACAACCTAGCCGCGTCGGGGATCAAGGTGGCCCTCGCCACCGCCACTGCAGCTCCCCCTGCCTGGCTGGTGCGCAAGCACCCGGAAATCCTCCCGGTACTGGCTGACGGCACCGTGCTGGGGCCGGGCTCACGGCGGCACTACACGCCGTCGTCGGCCGTCTATCGGCGGTACGCCACCGGCATTACCCGGGTGCTGGCAGAACGGTACAAGGACCATCCGGCGCTGGCGCTGTGGCATGTGGACAACGAACTCGGCTGCCACGTTTCGGAGTTTTACGGAGACGAGGACGCAGCTGCATTCCGCCTGTGGCTTGAGCGGCGGTACGGGAACATCGACGAACTGAATGCCTCGTGGGGAACGGCCTTCTGGTCCCAGCACTACGCATCCTTTGAGGAAATCCTCCCCCCGCGGGCGGCTCCTTCCACGCTCAACCCCGGCCAGCAGCTGGACTTCCAGCGCTTCAATTCCTGGGCCCTGATGGACTACTACCGGACCTTGCTCGAGGTATTGCGCGAAGTGACGCCGGGGGTGCCTGCCACCACCAACCTCATGGTTTCCAGCGCCACGAAGTCCATGGACTATTTCGACTGGGCCAAGGACTTGGACGTGATCGCCAGCGACCACTACCTGGTGGCCGCCGATCCGGAACGTCAGATCGAACTGGCGTTCAGCGCGGACCTCACGCGCGGCGTGGCGGGCGGCGACCCGTGGATCCTGATGGAACACTCGACGTCGGCAGTGAACTGGCAGCCCCGCAACCAACCCAAGATGCCCGGCGAAATGCTGCGCAATTCCCTGGCCCACGTGGCACGCGGAGCGGACGCCGTGATGTTCTTCCAGTGGCGGCAGAGCTTCGCCGGTTCGGAAAAATTCCACTCCGCGATGGTCCCCCATGCCGGTCGCGACACCAGAGTCTGGCGCGAGGTGGTGGAGCTGGGTGCTTCACTTCAGAAGCTGGCCGCGGTGCGCGGGTCGCGGGTCGAATCCCGGGCGGCCATAGTGTTCGACTACGAAGCCTGGTGGGCCAGCGAAATCGATTCCCACCCCAGCCAGGACGTCAAATACCTGGACCTGCTGCGGGCTTTCCACCGCTCGCTGTTCCTGCGCGGGATCTCCGTTGATTTTGTGCACCCAACAGCGTCACTCGAAGGCTACGACCTGATTCTGGTGTGCACGCTCTACAACGTCACGGACACCGCCGCTGCCAACATCGCTTCAGCTGCCCGGGCGGGGGCCACTGTCCTGGTCAGCTACTTCAGCGGGATCGTCGACGAACGGGATCACATCCGGCTCGGCGGTTATCCGGGGGCGTTCCGTGACCTGCTGGGGGTACGTGTTGAGGAATTCCACCCGCTGCTGGCCGGGTCCACCGTCAAGCTCAGCGGTCTGACCGGCGGGCCCAGCGACGGAGGGGTGGGCGCGGTGTGGAGCGAGCACGTGCACGCGACTGGCGCCGAAGTCCTCGCGACGTTCACTGAATATCCGCTCGACGGCGTTCCCGCCCTGACCCGCCACGCCGCGGGAGCGGGTTCGGCCTGGTACCTGGCCACGTTCCCGGACCGCGACAGCATCGAAGCGCTCGTGGACCGCCTGCTCGCTGAATCCGGCGTGGCCGCTGTGGCCGAAGCCGACCACGGAGTCGAACTAACGCGCCGCCGCGATGCCGACGGCAGGAGCTTCGTGTTCGCCATCAACCACTCACACACCGATGCCACGGTCCGGGTTTCAGGGGCAGAGTTGCTTTCGGGCGAGCGGTTCGCCGGGACGGTCCCTGCCGGCGGCGTGGCAGTGATCGTCGAGGACTAAGACGCGGGGCGAGGGGGGCTGGGCTGGCGGAGGCGGCCGGGGCGGCCGGGGCCTGCCGGACTGGTTGGCCGGGGCGGCAGGTCACATGGCCAGGGCGGCCGCGGGCGGTTGGCCGGGGCGGCAGGTCACATGGCCAGGGCCTGCCGGACTGGTTGATCTCATAACGCTGGCCCTTTAAATGTCACACCCTCGCGGCAGACTTGGTTTATGGAAGCCGTGGGGGATCTTGCATCAGGAGTGGCGTTGCGGTGGGCCACGCTGCCCGCTGCCGCTTCTGCCGTTCAGGCCTCTGCCGCTCAGCCTTCTGCTGTTCAACCGTCCGCGGCGCGCGTCCGGGGATTGCGCAGTGTCCCTGCGGTTCTCCAGCATCTGCGTCCAGGGGCCGACGGCGGGACGCCTTCTTTAGCGTCCGACGGCGGGACGTCCGGTGAGCTGTCCCGGTGCCTTGAGCTGCTCAGGGGTTTGGGTTCGACGGCGGTTCGGGACGCCGCGCTGCTCAGTTTCCGTGAGGCTGCGGACTTCGCGGCTAATGTCGAGGACGTCTCACGGGCCGTCGAGTATTTGCAGATTGTTGCGGCCGGGGCGGTGGACCGGACCCGGCGGGAGGCGCAGGCGGCAGCTCGGTCAGCAGTAGTCGGCTCAGGATCAGCCGGTTCCGGCGCGGCCGTCGGGTGGGTCACGGGCTGGGGCACGGAAACGGCCGGGGATCATGAAGGGACCCGAACTCCGGCCGCTGCCGGACATGTGGTGCCCCCGGGGGTGAACCCTGCCGGACCGGATCCGGCCGATGACGGGTCCCGGAACGCGGCGGAGTTCCTCCGGGCCCGGTTGCGGATCAGCATTGCCGAAGCGCGCCGCCGGATCGCCCTCTCGTCCGCGGTGCTGCCACGGGCCGGGATCACCGGCCACATCGAGCCTCCGGTACGGCCCGTGCTCGCCGCCGCCGTCGTGGCCGCCGCTGTGGGGTCCCGGGCCGCGACGATCATCACCCTGGCGTTGGACCGGGTCGGGCACCGCGCCCCGATAGAGACGCTGGCCCGGATGGAGCACCAGTTGACCCGGCAGGCGGTGGACAGTGATGCGGATCTGTTGTCCCGGGTCGCCCGGCACTGGATCGAGGGGATCGACCAGGACGGGTCCGAACCGTCCGAGGAAGAACTCCGCCGCCGCCAAGGCGTGTTCCTCCGCCAGGTCCGCCGCGGCCTGCAGCACATCGAAATCTTCGCCACCCCGGACCAGTGCAAGCCGCTCCTGACCGTGATGAACACCGCCACCAACCCCCGCACCCGGACGGTGGACGACACAGGTGGCACCCATGACGATGCCCTGGACCTGCGGACCCGGCCACAGCGGCTCCTCGACGGCCTGGTCAGCGCCTGCAAAGCCGGCCTGAGCACCGGCGGGCTCCCCACGGCGGGCGGGCTGAAGCCACAGGTCATGGTCACCATCGACTACCGCGACCTCCTGGACCGGCTCGAACACACCACAGACCATGGCAGCGAGACCACTCTCAGCCCCGGAAGCCCCAGAAACACAAGCACAAGCATGCTCCCGGGCACGGGGTCGTTCACGTTCACCGGGCCGGTCAACGCCTCCACGGTCCGGAAGATCGCCTGCGACGCCGACATCATCCCCGTCCTGCTCGGCAGCGAAGGACGGATCCTCGACATCGGCCGCACCACCCGGATCTTCCCGCCCCACATCCGCAAAGCCATCACCGCCCGCGACCAGGGCTGCGCATTCCCCGGCTGCACCATCCCCGCGCCCTGGTGCGAAGCACACCACATCACCTACTGGTCACACGGCGGACCCACCAGCACCGAGAACGGCACGCTCTTGTGCTCCCATCACCACCACCTGATCCACAAAGAGCAGTGGCACATCCACGTCAGAACCGGGGTCCCCTGGTTCATCCCGCCACCCCACATCGACCCCCGCCAAAAACCACAACGGAACAACAACTTCCGATGCTGAACAACTAGAGCAACCAGCGGCGCTCGTAGCATCAGGGGGCGCGTATTAGAGCCTGCACACATCTGCCGTTCCGACGCAGAAGTGCCCCCACCCGGATCTCTCTGTGATCCGAGGGGGGCACGTTCCGAAGCCGGCATCCGGGGCCGCATCACCGCGCCCGTCCAACCACCAACCGTCCGGTTGCTACCTCTCTAGCTGCTGATGGCCGACTTCATTTCGTCAACGGCCTTCTTGCCGGCCTCCTCGGTGGAGAGCCGGTCGAAGAGCACTTCCGAGGTGTAGCGCTTGACGATCTCCTGGATAGCGCCAGCGCCCTTCGGCGGCGGCGCCGGGGCCTCACCGAGTTCGCCCTTGATCTGGTCAATGAACTTGACCACCTTGATGTCGGCGGGGGTCAGCTTGGATTCGATTGCTGCCCGGACATCGGAGTTGGGGTAAACGCCGCGGTCGGCCAGGAGCGCTTCGCCGGCCTTAGTGTTGTTGGCCAGGAAGTCGATGAACTTGGCTGTTTCCTCCGGGTGTTTGGTGCGCGAAGACGCGGACCAGAACTGGGAGGCCTTGTACCAAAGGCTGGCGTCGGCGGAGCTACCGGTCTTGGACGGGAACCGCAGGATCTGCAACTCGCCGCCAGCTGCCTTCTCCAGTGCCGGCAGCTGGTTGGACCACCAGAAAGCGAGTCCGTTCTTGCCCGTTGCCAGACCACTCTGATCCAGCGGAGCGGCCTCGGCCTCAACAACTTCGGAGGCGGAGGGTACGGCTTTCTTCTCGCTGAGCTGCTTCAGGAACGCCCACCACTCGGCGATGTCGTTCGGCTCGAAGCCGAGCTTTCCGTCGCTGGTGTACAGCGATTTGCCGTTCTGCCGAAGCCACACACCGAGAGAAGCTTCGTCGGTGCCATAGGCAGCAGCGCCGTAGGTACCCTTTGGCGACTTGGCGGTAACCTCGGCGGAGATGCGTTCAAAGTCTTCCCACGTCCAGGTGCTGTCATCAGGCAATTCAACACCGGCGGCCTTGAAGACAGCCGGGTTGGCCAGGATGGTGGCAGCGTTGATCCCGGCGGCGATTCCGGTGAGGCCGTCCTCGTTCTTGCCGGCGTTGAGGGCTGCCTCGTCAAACTTGGACGTGGCGATGTCGTACTTGGAAAGATCCAGGAGGGCGCCGCGGCTGGAGTACTCCGTGATGTACTTTTCGTCCATCTGGATGATGTCCGGGGCGTCGTTGGCCGCAACCTGAGTGGCCAGCTTGTCCCAGTAACCGCTCCAGTCGCCGAACTCCGGCTTGATCTTGATGTTCGGGTTCTCGGCTTCGAAGGCAGCAATGGCGGCCTGCGTCAGCTGCGCACGCTTATCGCCTCCCCACCAGGAGAAACGGAGTTCTACTTTGCCGTCGGCACTCTGTGGAGCGGCTCCCCCACCGCAGGCGCTAAGGGCCAGTACGACGGCGGCAGCTGCGGCGACCGCGCCGGTTCGGCGTAGCCTCCGCCCGGACTGAGCATCTTTTGCCCCTGCTGCGCCACGGCCGGCGGCTGAGGCAGGGCGGGAAAATAGCGGCACTGGATTCTCCGATCTTCTTTGATCTTGAAAGCTGAATGGTTTCGAAACTGGCTGAACTTGAAAGCGGCTGAGAAAACGCTTTCTCATAACTGAGGATATAAGCAGAATACTTGTAATACAAGAGCTTCGCCCTGCCAGATTTTGGGGTCGGGGTTACCAAGTGCCCAGGGCGGAGGGCGACGAACGCCCATCCACCCCGGAACCCGAACCGAAAATGGAGCCTACTTGATGCCCGTGGTCGCGATTCCCTTGATGAGGAAGCGCTGGCCGAAGAGGAACACCAGGAACACGGGCAGCAGGGACACGATGGACATCGCGAAGAGCGAGCCCCAGCTGGTCGCGGACTGCGAATCCACAAACGCCCGCAGGGCCACCGGAACGGTGAACATCTCAGGATCCGTCAGGTAGATCAGGGCACCGAAGAAGTCGTTCCAGGTCCAGATGAACGTGAAGATGGTGGTGGTGGCGAGGGCCGGAACCATCAGTGGCAGGATGACCCGCAGGAAGATGCGCGGGTGGCCGGCGCCGTCGATCCGGGCGGCCTCATCCAGTTCCTTCGGAATGCCGCGGATGAACTGCACCATGAGGAACACGAAGAACGCATCCGTCGCCAGCAGCTTGGGCACAATCAGCGGCCAGAAGGTGTTCACCCAGCCGATCTGCGAGAACAGGATGTACTGCGGAACGATAATCACATGGAAAGGCAGCATGATAGTCAGCAGCATGATGCCAAAGAACAGTTTCTTGCCACTGAACTGCAGCCGCGCGAAGGCATAGGCGGCCATGGAGCAGGAGATCAGGTTGCCCAGGATGGAGCCGATGACCACCACCGCGGAGTTGAGCATGTAGTGGCCGAACGGGTGGGTCAGCGCGGACCAGCCATCGGTGTAGTTGCCCATCTCCAGGCTGTTCAGCCAGAGTCCGGGCTCGCGGAAAATCAGGTCGTTGGGCCGCAGCGACGAAACCACCATCCACAGCAGCGGGTAGATCATGATGCCGCCGGCGATGATCAGCACGGCATGCTTGGCCAGGGCCTTGATCCGGGCACCGCGGCTGAAGGCCAAAGTTCCCCTGGATTCGAGTTTCCTGCTGCCGCCCCTGGGGCTCTTGCCCTTGGTTTTCCCTTCGGAGGACGGCAGTTTCTCCGGAGCCGGCAAGGTCTTTAGTTCAGTCATCGTAGAACACCCAATACTTTGAAGCGATGAAGTTGATGGCCGTGAAGGCGCCGATAATCACCAACAGGAACCAGGCCATCGCCGAGGCGTACCCCATGTCGAACTGGCCGAATCCCTTCTGGTAGAGGTAAAGCGTGAAGAACATCGTGGAGTCGGACGGACCGCCGTTGCCTCCCGAGACGATGAACGCCTGGGTGAAGGACTGGAACGAGCCGATGATCTGCAGGACTAGGTTGAAGAAGATGATCGGGCTCAGCATCGGCAACGTGATCCGCCAGAACTTCTGCAGTGTGGTGGCTCCGTCAACCTCGGCCGCCTCGTAGTACATGTTGGGAATCTGGCGCAGGCCTGCAAGGAAGATGATCATGGGGCTGCCGAACGTCCAGACATGGAGCAGGATGATCGAGCCAAGGGAAGTGGACGGGTCCGAGATCCAGCCCGGTCCGGTGATGCCGAACATAGCAAGCACCTGATTGACCAGGCCGGAGGTTCCGAAGATCTGCTTCCAGAGGATGGCCACGGCAACGGAGCCGCCGAGCAGGGACGGCAAGTAGAAAATGGACCGGTAGAACGGAAGGCCACGCAGGCCCTTGTCCAGCACCAGCGCAATCAGCAGCGCGACGGCCAGTTGCATCGGAACCCCGATGAGCACATACGTGAAGGTCACGCGGAGCGAATTGTGGAGCCGTGCATCTCCCAGCATGCGGGTGAAGTTGTCCAGCCCTACCCATTCCGGCGGCTGCAGCAGGTTGTAGTCCGTGAAGGACAAGTAGAGGGACATGATCATGGGGCCAACGGTGATGGCCACAAGACCGATCAGCCATGGCAACAGGAAGATGTAGGCCGCCTTGTTGTCACGGCGGTTGGCGCGTTTTTCCTCGGCCGTGGCCGGCCCTTTGCGCCGGCTGATGGAGGACAGCTCGCTGATAGCGCTCATTGCCTCCCCCTCGGTTGACGGACGCCTGCCGGCGCCCCCGGGTGATGCTGTGCGGCCATGTGGTCTCCTTTGGTCATCGTGGCCTTCCACGGCGTGCTGGTGTGAAGTGCTCTAGCCGTCCCGGGCCTGCCGATCAGTCCGGCACAACCCGCCTGCCGGGCTTCCGGAGTCTCCGGGCCAACAGCGGCTTTGTACCAAAGTAAACGGTTTCTTGACCGCTGTACACCCTTTTGCTAATTTTTGAGAAAGCGTTTTCTGAATCCGGCTACTTCCGGATCAGGGCACTGCGAAAGGCAGGACAACGATGTTTGCACCCGGCAGGCCGCGCCGATGATTCCAGGCACCAGCGTTCCGGACGCTAAAGATCCGGGCACCAGCGTTCCGGACGCTAAAGATCCGGGCACCAGCGTTCCGGACGCTAAAGATCCGGGCACCAGCGTTCCGGACGCTAAAGATCCGGGCAC
>NZ_JAVDRQ010000001.1:0-685232 GCF_031454875.1 Arthrobacter oryzae | reverse complement strand
CCGGCGCGGCGGCGCAGGCGGGTCTCGTCGACGTCGACAATCAGGCAGGCGCCGTCGTTCAGGGTGACGGCGAGCGGCTGGGCGCCGCCCATGCCGCCGCAGCCGCCAGTGAGGGTCAGGGTGCCGGCGAGGGTGCCGTTTTCGTCCCCGGTGAGCTTGCGGGCGATCGCGGCAAAGGTCTCGAAGGTGCCCTGCAGGATGCCCTGGGTGCCGATGTAGATCCAGGAGCCGGCGGTCATCTGGCCGTACATCATCAGGCCCTCGGCCTCGAGGCGGCGGAATTCGGGCCAGTTGGCCCAGTCGCCGACGAGGTTGGAGTTGGCCAGCAGCACCCGCGGCGCCCATTCGTTGGTGCGGAAGACACCGACAGGCTTGCCGGACTGGACCAGCAGGGTCTCGTCCTTTTCCATGGTCTCCAGCGTGCGGGTGATGGCGTCGAACGCTGCCCAGGACCGGACGGCGCGGCCGGTGCCGCCGTAGACCACCAGGTCATCGGGGCGCTCGGCCACCTCCGGGTCCAGGTTGTTCATCAGCATGCGCAGCGGGGCTTCAGTCTGCCAGGACTTGGCAGTGAGCTCGGTGCCGCGGGCTGCTTTGACCGGGCGGGCACCGGTGGTGAAATCGGCGGGTGCCATGAGGGGCTCCTTCGTGTGCTTGACGGTTCGTCCGGCGTTTGCCGGTTAATGGAAGTTCTGTATCCACTAAAGCCTGTCCGCGGGGCAGGAAACAGGCCTTTCGGAAGGGTGCTGTCCGGGATTCCAGACGCGCTCCCACTCCCCCAACTGGCTCGCAGATAACGTCGTGAAACGCCGTTTGGCGACGTTAACTGTCAGTCAGTTGGGAGGACTGAGGGGCTTACTGGGTGGGGCGGCCGTGGATCCGCACGGAGAGTTCGTCCGCCGCTTTCCGGACGCGGGCGGCGAGGGCGGGCCACTGGTCCGCCGGGAGTTTGTCTTCGAGGAAGGTCACGGCGACGGCCGCCGTCGGCCATCCCACGTGGTCCGTCACTGCGGCGGCAATCGAGCCGAAGCCCGGGGTCACTTCGCCGTGTTCGGTGGCGTAACCGCGCTGCCGGACCTGGTCCAGGTGCGAGGACAGCGCCGAGTACTTCATGATGGCGCCTTCCACCTCGTGCCGGGCCGTGAAAGCGGCGGCATTCGGGTACAGCGCCCGGACCTGCGACTTCGGCAAGGCTGCCAGAATGGCCCTGCCACTGGCGGTGAGATGACTGGGCAGCCGGACGCCGACGTCGGTCACCAGGGAGGGCCGGTTTTTGGCGCGCTCCTCCACGATATACAGCACGTCGCGGCCATGGAGCACAGCCAGGTGCGCACTTTCACCGATGACGTCCACGAGCGAGGCGAGCATCGGCCGGCCAAGCCTGGACAGCGGCTCCTGCCGCGAATATGCGGAGCTGAGCTCGAAGGCGCTGATGCCGAGCCCGTACCGCTGCTCCTCATGCAGGTGCATGACGAAACCGTTCGCCTCCATGACCCCCAGCAAGTGGTAGACGCTTGAGCGCGGCAGTCCCAGCGCAGTGGCAATGTTCGACGCCGCCATGGGACCGCGCTTGGAGGCCAGCAGTTTGAGGATTCGCAGTGTGTTCTCGGCCGCCGGGACTTTCGACGTCGCCTTTACTGCCGTCTTTGACGCCGCCCGTGCGGGCGTCTCGCCGTCCGCCATATTTCCTCCATCGTTCGCGGCCGGACCCTTCGACTGATGATGGGCAGGTGTCCGGTATCCCGTACTTAAGCGTGCGCCCTGCCGAGTCCCCCGGCGAGGCCATCGAACCACACCGATGTCCGGGATACCAGACATTGCCGCACGGAGGGCGCGGCCGATGCTTCGATGGAGGTCACGAGCCGTTGCCGCCGCTGTGGCGGCTAAAGCACCAGGGCGGAGAACGCAGCTATGACCAAACCACTGTCAGGAAAGGTCGCCCTGGTGGCCGGGGCCACCCGCGGAGCAGGTCGCGGTACCGCCGTCGCACTCGGCGAAGCCGGTGCCACCGTGTATTGCACGGGCCGGAGCACGCGGGGACTACGGTCCGACTACGGCGGGCCGGAGACCATCGAGGACACCGCCGCGCAGGTCGATGCGGCCGGCGGGACGGGTATTGCCGTGGCCGTGGACCACCTGGAACCGGAGGCGGTGGAGTCGCTCGTGCAGCGGATCGACGACGAGCAAGGACGCTTGGACATTCTGGTGAACGACATTTGGGGCGGGGAAAGCCTCATCGAATGGGAAACCCCGATATGGACGCACAACCTGGCTTCCGGCCTGCGGATGCTGCACACCGCCGTCGATACGCACCTCATCACCAGCCATTTCGCCTTGCCGCTGCTAATCCGGAACCCCGGCGGCATGGTGGTGGAAATGACTGACGGCACCCGGGATTACAACGCCGGGCACTACCGGGTCTCTGCGTTCTACGACCTGGTGAAAAACTCAGTCCTGCGGCTCGCCTTCAGCCAGGCCGAGGAGCTGAAGCCGTTCGGCTGCACCGCAGTGGCGCTGACCCCTGGCTGGATGCGCTCTGAAATGATGCTTGAGCATTTCGGCGTCAACGAAGCGACTTGGCGGGAAGCTGAGCCGACGCAGCCCCATTTCGCTGCCATCTCGGAGAGCCCGCGCTTTGTGGGCCGCGCCGTTGCCGCGCTGGCCGCTGACCGGGACGTGCACCGCCGCACCGGCGGCTCCTTCTCCTCCGGCGGCCTGGCGCAGGAGTACGGTTTCACGGACACCGACGGCTCGCGGCCCGACTGCTGGCGCTACCTGGTGGAGGTCATGGATGCCGGGCATCCAGCGGACGCCACCGGCTACCGCTGAGGCTCCGGGGTTGGGGCTGTCCGGGCGGGGCGCTGCGGGCGGGCGCTGCGCAATCCTAGACGTCTGCGCAGGCCTCGGAGCTCAGCCAGAGCCACAAGTCCGCAAATGGGTCTTCGGGCAGGGCGTCGTCGTGAACTTGGCGTGGCAACTCCCAGTCCGGCAACGGATCTTCGGGCAGCAGGTTGTCGAGCTGTTCGGGCCTGCCGGTGCCGCCGTTGTCCGTCGTGGCCATGGCCGAGAGCTGGCTTGGCCAGTGTGGTGGTTCCCAGTCGGGTTGTTCGCTGGGATATTGGCGTCCGGTGGGTGAGGTCCAGCCGGGCGGGTCGTTAACGCTGGCACCGGCGGGTGTCCAGGCGGTGGAGTGTTTGAGCCGGTGGTGTTTGGGGCATGGTTGTCCGAGGTTGCTGATCCCGGTGGTCCCGCCGTGCGCCCAGGCAAGGAGGTGATCGGCGTCGTTGTCCAGGGAATGGTTGCTGCAGCCAGGGAAGGGGCACTTCCCGTCCCTGAGTCGCAACCATTGCCGCAGCGGCCGGGATATCCGGTAGCTGGTCCGGCCGATCTCCAGCGGCGCACCATCGCGCGGGTCAATCAGCACCCGCAGGAACGATGACGCCCCGTCCGCGACGAGGGCACGCGCCACGGACGGCGGTACCGGGCCGTACCCGTCCAGCATGGCCGGTTCCTCGGTCAGGCCCAGCAGCGAGAACACCGGAACCGTGACCAGGACCTGCGCCACGGGCGAGGGAACATCACCCAACGGCACCCGACCGCCTTGGGCGCCCCCGGCCCGGTGCAAGTCCATGGCGTTGCCGTCCGGCGCGCGGTCGACGTTGTTGCCGCCGCAAACACCGCCGGCAGCACTGTTCGGTGGGCCCGCGGGGGTTCGTTCACGGCCGGCGGTGAGGAGCCAGGTCGCGGTGACGTCGGCGCGGAGTTGGGTCAGGGTCCTGGCCTCATCCGGGCCCTGAAGGGACCGCGCGGCACTGGTGCTACGGTCCCAGATCCCCGCGGCGGTAGCGGCCGGGAGGTAGGCAGAGAGCCAGGCCATGCCGTCACGGTCCGGGATGTACTCCACCCGCCGGTCCGCGACACCGCGGGCATGGCGTGTTTCGATGCTGACCGGGTGGTGCCGTTCCCGCCAGGTACGGGCTTTGGCCCGGAACCGGGCCGGGGCAAGGTCCCCGGCAGGGCAGCCGCGTGCCGGGGCGGGCGCGGCCGGGTCCAGGAAATGCGCCTCCAAAGCCGCAGCGCCGGCCCGGTCGAGGTTAGCGGTTTCGTCCACCATGACCCGGGCGTGCTGCCACGAAATGGTCCCGGCCCCCAGCGCGGACAACGTCAGCGGAAGCGTGCGGGTGAGCGCGTGCGCTTCGGCGAGGAAGGCACTGGCGGTGCGTTCGCTGACCGTCAGGACACACGCGACCTCGGCCGTTATGGCCATCTCCTGGGCAGTCCGTTCCTGCGCAGACACAGCCGGCGCCGCCATCGCCCTAGCCGCATCGGCGTATCCGGCGGCAAGGTGCACCTTCAGGGCAGCCATCTCCGCTTCAACACGGGACGCTTCGGCCAGCCCGTCCAGGCACGCATCCGCAAGGTCCCGCAGAACATCAGCACCCTCCGGACCATCATCAGAATCACGCCGGAGCACACCACCCAGCACAGCAACGGAAGCCTCGACAGCCCCCAACGCCCCCACCACGGCTCTGCTTTCCATACCCACAGCATCCCAGCAGGCACTGACATTAATGATCCCCCGCAGAGTCACCCCCCAGGGCCACAACTGCCCGCTCGCGCCCACACCCCAGGGGCCACAACTGCGAGCCACACATTCTGAAATCGAAGACACCAAGAGCCGGTGAGTCTGATCACAGCTGCCCCGAACATGGTCTGCTGGATAGCGATCCCCCTCCCAATGACGAGAAGGTATTCGCATGCAACAAGCCCAGACAGATGCCAAAACGGGGGCGCCCGAAAACAGCACCAGCACCGGCGGCACGGTCCGCGCCGCCGCGGGCGCCGCCGTCGACACCGTTCTGAACCGCGGGCTCAACGTCCGCCACATCCGCTTCATGGCCTTGGGGTCGGCCATCGGCACGGGGCTTTTCTACGGTTCGGCCTCGGCCATCCAAAAGGCCGGCCCGGCGGTTCTCCTCGCGTACATGATCGGCGGCGCCGCCGTGTTCATGGTGATGCGGGCACTGGGCGAAATGGCCGTCCGTCACCCGGTTTCCGGTTCCTTCGGCCAGTACGCGAGCCGCTACCTCGGCCCGCTGGCCGGGTTCGTGACCGGCTGGACGTACGTGTTCGAGATGGCAATCGTGGCCATCGCAGACGTCACGGCCTTCAGTATCTATATGGGATTCTGGTTTCCGGAAGTGGAACGTTGGATCTGGGTCCTGGCCATCATCTTCTTCCTGGCGGCCCTGAACCTGCTCAGCGTCAAGGTTTTCGGCGAGCTGGAGTTCTGGTTCTCGCTGATCAAAGTCGTGGCAATCATCGCCATGATCGCCGGCGGTGCCGCCATCATCATCTTCGGTTTCCAGGCGGGCGGGGCAACAGTTGCGCCGGGTATCGGCAACCTGGTGGAGCATGGGGGCATGTTCCCCAACGGCTTCGAGGGGCTCCTGGCATCGTTCGCCGTCGTGATGTTCGCCTTCGGCGGGATCGAGACCATCGGCGTCACGGCAGGTGAAGCGGCCGATCCCAAGAAGGTCATTCCCAAGGCAGTCAACACCGTGCCCGTGCGCGTGCTCCTGTTCTACGTCCTGACCCTGGCCGTGCTGATGAGCCTCTTCCCCTGGAACGAGGTGGGCACCAACGGCAGCCCGTTCGTCCAGATCTTCAGCGGCCTGGGCATCCCCGCGGCACCGCACATCCTCAACGCCGTGGTGATTACGGCCGCCCTGTCCGCCATCAACAGCGACATCTTCGGCGCCGGCCGCATCCTCTTTGGCCTCGCGAGGCAGGGCCACGCCCCCGCCAGCTTTGGCAAGGTCTCCCGCCATGGTGTGCCGTGGATGACCGTGGTGATGATGGCCGTCGTCCTGTTGGTGGGCGTGGTCCTGAACGCTGTCATGCCGAAGGACGTGTTCCTGCTGATCGCCTCGATCGCGACCTTCGCCACCGTCTGGGTGTGGGTAATGATCCTGGCGTCCCATGTGGCAATGAAGCGGGAGATTGCCCGCAAGGGCCTGCCGGCGTCGGAGTTCCCGTCCCCCTGGTGGCCGGCGGCCTCCATCCTGACCATCGCATTCATGGCCATGGTGATCGTCATCCTGGGCGCGTTTGAGGACTCCCGGGTCGCCCTCTACGTGGGCGCCGTCTGGCTGGGCGTGCTGGTGGTGGCGTACCGGGTGTGGGTCCGTGGCCACGGCCGTTCCCGCGCCGAACTGGTGGATGAGACAGCGTCGATCCCCGTGGTGGAAGCCCGCCGCTGACAGGTCCCTGCCGCGAATATCTGAGGTGTCACCCGGTCGGGAGCCAATCGACGTGCGAATCGTAGTCATAAACGCGGCACACCCGCCGGTCGGTCTGGGCGGGCCCGTCCGGGGGCTGCGTGGTGACAGTGAGTTCGACGTCGTACGACTCCAGGCCAGGACCCGCCGTTGACCGCTGCGGGAGTCCGCCGTACTCCACGGCAACGAGCGAGTAGGGGCGCGGCACCACAGTTCCGCTGACGATCCCGGAGTTGGACGCGTCCCTCTGCAGGCGGCGGCTGCAGCTGTCCGTCACGCGCTGTACGGTCTGCGCATCCGGGACGGCACCGGCCGGTTCGCTCGCCGCCGGCGGCCCGGACGACGGCGGCGAGGAGGGTACCGGAGCAGACAGCGCCGGAGTGGACGGCGCCGGAGCGGATGACGGCGCAGCGGCCGACGGCGGCCGGCCCGCCGGCGATTGGTCCCCGGCCGGCGGGGCGACCGCCCCGGAGGTGGTCCCGGCAGAGTCCCCCGTGGCGGGCGCCGTAGACGGCGCCAGGGCCGTGGGCGCCTCAGCAGTTGGCTCAGGGTCAGCGGGCACCGGGTCAGCGGGCGCCTGCGCAGCCGGCGGCGTCAGCCGGGCTGAACCTCCCGCCGTCGTCCACGCCCCGCTGGGGATCTGGGCAAGGCCAACCACGATGGCGACCATGGCGATGGTGGTCGCGGCAACTCCCACCTGCCCGGGCGCCTGCCTGCCGGTTGAATTTTTGAGCACAGCCGCCCCTAACGACGTCGCGGGCCGTAGTCCCCGAGCCTAGGACCGCGGCGGCGTGCCCGCACGGGTGCGCGGTACCTGTCTTTGCAGCCAGTCACTCAGGCCGACGTGGGGATTTCACCTGCTCCCGCTTTACAAAAACGGGCCAAGTAGTCCGCCAAAAATTTCGAGTGTCGGACGGTACAGAAGGGGTAGTAGTTACGCATGTGACGCGTGGGGTTTAGCTCCTAGGGTGGTCAGCAGGCGCACCGGAGTATTTTGAACCGTTTGTCGCAGCCCCCGGGCCGCCTGCGAGTCCTGCTGGTCCAGGTACTGCAAAGGAGTGGTTTTGATGAAGGATCTTCGAGCCTCCCGGCCCGCTCACCCCCGCGACAGGCGCCGCCTGATCTGCTGGCTCAACGAGGCGGCCGAGAAAATGCGCACCGCCACAGTGCCCTACAAGATCGGGGACGTTGTCCTCGGCGATGACCCCTTCAATGGCCGCCGGCTTGGCGTGGTGGCGGTCATTCGCGGCTCGTCGCTTGGCCTGCGGACAGCAGCCGACGCCCACCCCGATCTCGTCCCCGAGTTCGTCTTTTACGACTACCGCCAGGTGAGGCGGCCGGACTAGCACCCGGTTTTGCCGGCCCGGCGGGGCTAGAATCAGGCATGGTTCCACTGAGCAACCTTCTGACCTTTGCGCTGGCAGCCGCTGTCCTGATTGCCGTACCCGGACCGAGCGTCCTCTTCGTGATCGGGCGCAGCCTGGCCCTGGGCCGCAAGGGCGGCCTGCTGAGCGTCCTGGGTAACGCGCTCGGAATGATTCCCCAGATCGTTGCGGTGGCGCTCGGTGTCGGGGTTGCCCTGGCACAATCCGTCCTGCTCTTCACCATCGTGAAGTTCGCCGGTGCCACCTACCTCGTGTTCCTCGGCGTCCAGGCCATCAGGCACCGAGGACGGAGTACGACGGCGGCCGATCCGTCGCGTTCCGCCTCGACTTTCCGGGTTCTCCGGGAAGGCTTCATTGTGGGTGCCACCAACCCGAAATCGCTGGTCTTTTTCGTAGCGGTGCTGCCGCAGTTCGTGGAATACACTGCCGGCGCCATCCCGCTGCAGCTGGCTGTCCTGGGCGCGGTGTTCCTTCTGATCGCCCTGGTCTCGGACAGCATCTGGGCCATAGCAGCAGGCACCGCCCGCCAGTGGTTCGCCCGCTCTCCCAGGCGCATCTCCACGCTCAGCACCACCGGCGGAGCCATGATGATTGCCCTGGGCGGCTCCCTCGCTTTGACCGGCACCAGGAACTAGGCGGAGGGGCGGCTCAGCCGTCGGTTTTCAGCAGGTCGTCCATGTCGAACAGCCCTTCAATGGCGGCCGCCGTGTCCGTCAACGGCGCGTCGGTTCTGCCGCCGCAGTTCTCGGCCGACTTGGAGTACCGCTCTTTGCCGCCGTCCCGGATGATGATCCTCGAGGCGGAGCCTCCGGCGCAGCCGGGCTTCGGTGCGGCAATATCCTGGGTACGCTGAGGCAGGGTGCCCGCCATCCCAATAACCTTGGCCCAGGTTTCGGCCGGCATCGCGGCTGTTTCCTGGCGCAGCACGTCACCATAGGAATCCACCGTGATGCTGGCTTCCGTCTCTGAAGCCTGGATGATGTAGCTGCGATGGTACCGAGGCGGGACGGAATTGTCCCGGAAGCTGTACTCCACAGTGGTCTCCGCAGGGTCCAGTTCGAGAGTGGGTGTACAGGCAGCGACCAGTCCAATACAGACTGCGGCCATGACAGTGAACGCGATGCGGCGACGCATGAATCCCCCTTTGGCGGCCGAACGTGCCACTAGCTTAGCGGGAGTGCACCCATGGCCCCGACCGTCCCAAAACGGGTTAGCGCGCCGACCAGCCACCGTCCATGGTGTAGCTGGCGCCGGTGACCATGCCGGCGTCGTTCGAGGCGAGCCAGGTGACCAGCGAGGCGACTTCCTCCGGCTCCACTAGGCGCTTGATGGCGGATTCCGTGAGCATGATCCTGGCCAGGACCTCGGACTCGGGGATGCCGTGGACTTTGGCCTGGTCAGCGATTTGCGCCTCCACCAGCGGCGTGCGGACGTAGCCGGGGTTGATGCAGTTGGACGTAACCCCGTGTTCCCCGCCCTCAAGTGCCGTCACCTTGCTCAGCCCTTCCAGGCCGTGCTTGGCGGATACGTACGCGCTCTTGAACGGGGACGCACGGATTCCGTGCACTGAGGAGAGGTTGATGATGCGGCCGAACCCGTTGGCATACATGTGGGGCAGGGCCGCCCGGACCAGCAGGAACGGCGCCTCCAGCATCAGGGTGAGGATGCGGCGGAAATCCGCGGGGTCGAAGTCCTGGATGGGGCTGATGCGCTGGATCCCGGCGTTATTGACCAGGATGTCGCAGTCCAGGCTGAGGGTTCCCAGGGCGTCGACATCCAGCAGGTCCACGGCCCAGGCGGTGCCGCCGACTTCATCGGCAAGGGCGGTGGCGCCGGCTTCGTCAACATCCGCCACCACCACCTTGGCGCCCCTTGCCGCCAAGGCACGGACGCTCGCTGCGCCAATTCCGCTGGCGCCGCCGGTTACGAGGGCCTTGCGGCCGTTCAGAGTGTTTTCCATAATTCCAGCCCTACATTCCAGAAATTCGAAGTCCGGCAACAAGTCCAGCGAAAATCAGTCCAGCAACATCAGAGGCTCAACACTGCCACCACGGTGACGGCGCACCCACGCTCATCTTGGTTCTCCTTAGTGTCCTCGTCGACACGTGCTGTGATCCACAGCACTATGGGTTCAGATGAGTATTGCTGCACAAACTCTGCGATTCAATGGCTAAAACGGCACCCCTTGTGTGCAGAATTGCAGATATGGATACCAATCCCGATGACCTGCTGGTCCTGCTGGCCGTCTCCCGGTCAGCCAAATTCACGACGGCGGCGCAGGCGCTCGGCCTGAACCACACCACGGTTTCGCGCCGGATAGCAGCGCTGGAGAAAACCCTGGGCGGGCGGGTCCTCTCCCGGGCGGCCGGCGGCTGGGAACTCACGGAACTCGGTGCGGAGGCCGTGCAGGTGGCCGAACAGGTGGAAAGCGCGGTGCGCAGCCTGGGCCAGCCGGGCAAGGCACCGGACCCCATCACGGGCGTCGTCCGCATGACGGCGACTGACGGCTTCAGCGCCTATGTCGCTGCGCCCGCCGTCGCCCGGCTGCGGCGCAAGCACCCCGGGCTCAGCGTGGAGATCGTGACCGTGACCCGGCGGGCCCTGCAGCAGCGCTCCGGCCTGGACATCGAGGTAGTTGTGGGCGAGCCCCAAGTGCACCGCGCGGAGGCATTCAAACTGGGCGAGTACGTGCTGGGCATGTACGCCTCACGGACCTATCTGGCGGAAAACGGGACACCGGCAACGGTGGAGGAACTGACGGAACATCCGCTGGTGTATTTCGTGGACTCCATGCTCCAGGTGGACGACCTTGACGCTCCCCGCCGTCTGGTCCCCGCCATGAAGGACGGCCTGACTTCCACCAACGTGTTTGTCCATGTGGAGGCGACACGGGCCGGTGCGGGAGTCGGCTTCCTGCCCTGTTTCATGGGCGACCAGCACGGCGATCTGGTCCGACTGCTTCCCGAGGCCTTCTCCGAGCGGCTCCCCTACTGGATGGTGCTGCGGCCGGACTCGATGCGGCGGCCGGCGGTGGCCGCCGTCGTACAGGCCCTGCGGGACCAGGCGGTGGAATACCGGGAGGCGCTCCTGGGCCGGCGCTGAACCGTGCGCGGGCCGGTGCTGACCCTGCGGGGGCCGGTGCTGACCCTGCGGGGGCCGGGTGGTATAGCCGGGGGGTATATATTCGGCAGGCCATACGGCGTAGTGTCAGAGGTAGGAGATGTCGGAGAGCCTTCGCGGTGTGAGTGCGTCGAATCTGTGTGCGTCCACCATCTTGGCTGCGGGCGATCGAGAGTCCACGGCCCCCGCCCGGTCCCTAGGACCCGGCTTTTGAAGGATCGAGACCGTCATGGTTCCCGGCACCGGCCAGGCTCCAAACTCGGAGCAGCTGCAGGACCTTCTGCTTGAAAGCCCTGGTTTCACGGAGTTCCTGTTGGGACTGACCACCATATCCGCCTCCCGCCTTGGCGGCCAGGAACCGATGCTGTGCGCCATCACAGTGGAACGGAACGGCAGCCCGGCCACTGTGGCGAGCAGCGAGCCGGAGGCCCTGCGGATGGATGAGAAGCAGTACGACGTCGACGACGGCCCGTGCCTGACAGCCCTCCGGCTGCAGCACACTGTCGTGGTCCCGGACCTCGGAAGGGACAGCCGCTGGCATCGTTATGCCGCCGCAGTTTCCGGGGAGGGGATCCGTTCCGTCCTGGCAGTTCCCATTGGGACCGACCCGGGGGCGGCCGCGGCACTGAACTGCTACGCACGCGGGCTCGATGCGTTCGACGCGGGCACCATCGCGGCTATCGAAGAGCACGCAGATTCCATTTCGCGCATCCTGCGGCTGGCATTACGTGTGCATCCGCCGGAAATCTACCCCGAAGACCTCCGCTCAGCCCTCAAATCGAGGGCGGTCATCGACGCTGCCGTTGCGCTGATCATGGTCCAGAACCGCTGCAGCCACGATCAGGCGATGGAGCTCCTGCACCTGGCGGCTCGCGCCACCGACTCGAAGCTGCACACCATAGCCACGGATATCCTGTCCGGTGCCGAGCTTCCCGGCAAGGGTGTCCGGTAAGAGTGAAGAAGCCCCTGCGCGAGTCCTGGGGACTCAAGCGCGGGGGCTCCTTTGCCCTCCGGTCTTGGGGGAAAGCGGAGAGCTTCCACAAACTTACAGCCAGTGCGGGGCGCGAACGGACAAATGCGGCCCTGAGCGCACATTCTTGAGGCAACTTTGTTCTGCCGGGACTTTTGTTGCGGTGGCCTTGAGCCATTATTGCGGGAACGGCCGCGATGCCCTAGTCCGTTGAACTGTGTTCCGGGGCCGGGGCCGGAGCGTGGGCATGGTCCTGGGCCGGGGCATGGGCATGGTCCTCCGCCGGATCGTGGCGGACGGGCGCGCCCGCCGCAAAAGCCCGTACCTTGGCGTCATCCCAGATGTGGGCGGGAACGCCTCCGCCCAGGAGCCTGCGAGCCAGCCGGGGGTCGTCATCGAACGGCTGGTCGCTACCGGCCATCACCATGTTCCCGTAGCGCCGGCCCTTGAGCATGGCGGGGTCGGCGATGATGATTGTGTGTTCGAACGTGGCCGCGATGCCGGCCGCGTCCTCGCGGGCATTTTTCAGGTCCGGGGCATCACCGGAATTCACCACGTAGATGCCGCCCGGCACCAGCACTCGCTTGGCATGCTCATTGAATTCAGCGGTGGTCAGCGGCCGGGGCGTCAGCGCACCGGCAAACACATCGCGGATGATCAGGTCGCGGGTCTGCGGGGTCAGCGACTCCGTTACCTCACGCGCTTCCCCCACGCGCAGCCGCAGCAGCGGGGCCTTGGGCAGGTCGAACCAGCCGCGGACGTACTCGGCGAGCTTGCCGTCAAGTTCCACCACCACCTGGCGCGCCTCCGGGTAGGCGGTGTGGAAGTAGCGGGCCAGCGAGCATGCTCCGCCGCCAAGATGCAGGGCGCGGAGCTTGGGCCTGGTCTGTGGGGGCCACCGCGATTCCACCAGCGCAGCGATCCACCGCATGTACTCGAAGTCGAGGAAGAGCGGGTCCGCCAAATCGATGTGCGAGCTCATCACGCCGTTGATGCGCAGGAGCCAGCCGTTGGAATTGTCCTGGTCCGCGATCAGCTCGCAGTCCCCGGTATCGATGTAATAGACGCCCTCAACCGGCCCGTCAGGGCGGGTTCCCTTCGGCACTTCCACCACTCCCGGCGTCGAACGTTCGGCGTTCCTGCCGGCTGCCCGGCCTTTGCGTCCCACTTAGCCAGCCACCGCATTGCTCATGCCTCAACCCTAGTTGACCGGCGCCTCGCCGACTTCTGCGCCTTCACCGTTCCGGATCCGTTGGACGACGGCGGTGGTGGACAGGTCCGGCACATAGTCCAGGATGGTCACCGTGCCGCCGAAGCGTTCCACCGCCTCCGTTTCGGCCAGCATTTCCGGGGTATAGTCCCCGCCCTTCGCATAGATCTCCGGCCGGAGCTTCTCGATCAGCGGGATCGGCGTGGGCGTATCGAACACGGTCACGTAGTCCACGCAGCTCAGCGCTGCGATCACGCCGGCGCGGTCGGCCACCGAGTTGATGGGCCGGTCCGGGCCTTTCAGCCGGCGCACTGACGCATCACTGTTCAGCGCCACCACCAGGATGTCCCCGAGTTGCTTGGCCTGGTTGAGGTACCGGGTGTGGCCGCGGTGCAGCACGTCAAAGCAGCCGTTGGTGAGCACAATCCGGCGTCCCTCGGCGCGGTCGGCCTGGATGTGGCGGGCGAGTTCGTCGGCGCTGAGGGCGGTATCGGCGAAACTTGCCAGGTGCCGGGTGAGGTCGGCGGTGCTGCAGACGGATGTTCCGGGGTGGTGGACCACGACGTCGGCCGCTGCCTGGGCCAGGTCCACGCTGGTGCTGAGCGGCAGCGTGGCGGCGCGGGCCAGCGTCAGGGCCGCCACGAACGTATCTCCGGCGCCGGAGGCCTGTTTCTCCGTGGCCGGCCTGGCCCAGGTCCGGTGCGAATCGCCCGTCCCGGGCAACAGCAGCGTGCCGTCCCGGTCCAGGGTAACCACCACGGCGCGTGCCCCGGTGGCGTCGATGAGCTCGTCCCGGCGGGCGGCCATGACGGCCGGGCGGTCGCTTCCGGACGTGAGCTGAATGCCGAGGAGCCTGGCCGCTTCCGCCGCGTTCGGCGTGGCCAGGTCCGGCCGCATCCCGGCCCAGGGGCGGGGATCGTGGGCGTCCACCACGGCAAGCTGCGAGGCGTCCCTCGAGCTGAGCATCTCAAGGAGGGCGCTCCGGACCGGACCTTGCAGGGCGCCCGTTCCGTAGTCGCACACCACCACGGCGTCCTGGCCCCGGACTGCTGCCGGTAAGGACAAGGCGAGCGCCGCGAGCGCGTCGGACGGGACCTTGCCGGTCACGTCGTCGAACCTCAGCAGGACCTGGCCCGCGCTGCTGATGCGGATCTTTGAAGTGGTGACCATGTCGGGATGCTCATGCAGGTGGCTGGTGTTCACGCCGGCGGCGCGGAGCTGCCGCCGCAGCTCCATCCCGGCGTCGTCGCAGCCCACCAGGCCTGCGACGCGCACCTTTGCCCCCAATGCCGCCAGGTTCATGGCGGTGTTGGCCGCCCCGCCCGGCGCGAACATGCGCCGGGTGATGTCAACCACCGGGGCGGGAGCCTCGCGGCACAGACGGTCGATGGATCCGCTCCACCAGCCGTCCAGCATGACATCCCCAATGACCGTCACAGAAGGGGCGACGGCGGCAAGTCGGGCAGGCAGCCAGTCCGCCAGTCCGCGCTGTTCGGTGAGTCGGCGCTGTTCGGTGAGTCCGCGCTGATCAGCGGGTCCGCGCTCTTCATCCCCGCTCACCACGCCTCCCGCCGCTCCACAGCGTCCGCCTCCACAACATCAGCCGCCGCAGCGGCCACCGCGGTACTGGCCGGCGGCGGGGCCGCCAGGTGCACCACCTTGACCCGGGTGAATTCATCCAGCAGCTCGGGCCCGTAGCCGAAGCCGTGCCCGCTATCCCCGCGCGGCTGCGCGGCCCCACCGGGGGCGCCGCCGAACACCTCGTTAATTTTCACTGTGCCCACGGGCAGCGCGGCGATGGCCTGCTGTGCGTGGGCGATCCGGCCGGTCAGCACGGTTGCGGCCAGGCCGTAGCGGCCACCCGCCGCCAGCCTGAGCCCTTCATCGAAGCTGTCCACCACCTGAACCGGCGCCACGGGGCCGAACGTCTCCTCAGTCATGATGTCCATGTCCGCCGTGCAATCGAGCAGGACGGTGGCCGGGTAATACGCCCCCGGCCCGGCCGGCACCGATCCGCCTTCGACGGCACGCGCCCCGGATTCCAGGGCGTCGGCAACCTGCCGGTGGAC
Source organism: Arthrobacter oryzae (assembly GCF_031454875.1). Lineage (GTDB taxonomy): Bacteria > Actinomycetota > Actinomycetes > Actinomycetales > Micrococcaceae > Arthrobacter > Arthrobacter oryzae_D. Next base: position 670,197 of record NZ_JAVDRQ010000001.1, on the reverse strand, counting down.
CATCTCGCGCATGCGGACATCCACCAGCGGTGCCAGGTTTCCGTCAAGGTTGCGGCGCCGAGCCTGGCTTTCCAGCGCCGCGCAGAACGGCCCGGCGATGGCCCGGTGCACATAAATGCGCTCCACGGCGGTGCAGATCTGGCCGCTGTTGCTGAACGCTCCCACAGCCGCCTGCTCCGCCGCCCACACGGGGTCGACGTCGTCGTCCACCACCAGCGGATCGTTGCCGCCGTTCTCACGGATGACGTGCGCCCCCGTCAGGTTGGAGGCCCTGGCAATCCTGGCCCCTGCCGCACTGGAGCCGACGTGTGCCACGACATCCACCCCGGTCTGTTCGGTCAGCAGGGCGCCAACGCCGGAACCGCCGGTCAGCGAAATCAGCACATCAGGCGGGAAAGCAGCGCCCAAGATTTCCCCGAGCATCGCACCCAGGTGCGGACACCGCTCGCTGGGCTTGTGGACCACCGTGTTTCCGGTGACCAGGGCGGCGCCGATGAGGCCGCAGGCCACGGCCACGGGATCGTTCCACGGCGTCAGCACCACCGCAACCCCGCGGGGCTCGGCAATGGTGTAGTCAGACGCCAGCGGGTTGCCCCTCAGGCTGTGCCCCCGGTGCACCGGACCGAGCTCGGCATACTGCTCGAGGGTGGAAACTCCCGCGGCGATCCCGGCAAGGGCCTCGTCCACGGGGCGTCCGGTCTCACGGTTGTTCATCCGGGCAAGCTCCGGTGCCGCTTCTGCAAGGGCTCGGGCGGCAACGCGGAGGCTGGCCCCCCGCTCCGCCGGCAGCGTTGCGGCCCACCCCTGAAGGGCTGCACGAGCGGCATTGACCGCCTTCCGGACGTGGAGGGGCACAGCTTCCGGCAAGGCGCCTACGTCCTCCCCTGTTTGGGGATCACGTATGACTATCATTTCCCGCGCGTGGTTGTGGATGCGCTGGACGATCGCGGACATGGGACTCCTTCCGAAAGACGGCCGCGCCCCTTCCGGCGATTGCCGGGTTCCGGCGATTGCCGGGTATCAGCGGTTGCCGGGTGATCAGGGGCGTGGACGCTGAGGCCTCCTGTGACCAGTTCCGTACCCCGGTTCACGTCCAGTTACACCTGCCCTCGCCTCCTGATTTTTCGCCGTCCACATCCCGGCACCGGCCGTAGCCACGAACCGCCGATCCGAACTATGGTGGCGGCACGGCAGGGACGGATACACCGGCAGAAAGTGGCGGAATGAGACCGGAAACTGGAACGGACAGGCATCCCGTGGCGCACCAGGCCGAGTTCGGCGGCGTGGAAGTGGTGGGCACGGGAGTGGGCCCGGTCCTGGAAAAATTCCGGGACGTGGCCCGAATCGCTGTGCTCCGCGGCGGAGGCCTGGGTGACCTGCTGTTTGCCCTTCCCGCTGTTGCCGCGTTGAAGGCCGCCTACCCGGGGTCCACTGTCACGGTGCTCGGGACGCCGATCCATGCTGCGTTGGGGGAGGGCGTCGCAGGCCCGGTGGACAGCGTCTTCGTGCTGCCATTTGCCGAAGGAGTCCGTCCCGGCCCGGAGGACCGGGACGCGACAAACAACTTCTTCGCCGCGATGAAGCGGGAGAAGTTCGACCTGGCGCTCCAGCTGCACGGCGGAGGACGATACTCGAATCCGTTCCTCCTCCGGTTGGGCGCCCGCCACTCGGTGGGAACACGGACGCCGGACGCCGCTCCGTTGGAACGCACGCTGCCCTACGCCTACTACCAGCACGAGCCGCTGCGGGCCCTGGAAGTGGCCGGGCTCGCAGGGGCGCCCCCGGTTGGGCTGGAGGCACAGCTGCGGCCCCTGGACAAGTTCAGCGCAGGGGCCGACGCGCTGCTCCGGGACGGAACCGGGGCGACCGGATCCGCTGGCGCCCCGGCCGGCGTCATGGTGGTCCATCCCGGGGCAACGGATCCGCGCCGGCGCTGGCCGGCCGCCCGTTTCGCCGAGGTGGCCGCGGCCTGCGCCGCAGCTGGCTGCACGGTGCTCGTGGTGGGCGACGCCAGCGAGCGCCAACTTGCAGCGGACGTGGTGCAGGCCTCGGGCTCGGACAATGTCAGGTCCATCGCCGGCGAAGCCGATCTCGGCACCTTGGCCGCGCTGCTCGCGCGGTGTGACGTCATGGTGGCCAACGACAGCGGTCCCCGGCACCTGGCCCAGGCCCTGGGAACGCCCACAGTGGGGATTTACTGGGCAGGGAACGTCCTCAACGCAGGACCCCTGGGCCGCAGCCTGCACCGGCTGCACATCTCCTGGCTGACCCGCTGCCCGGAGTGCGGGGCGGATATCACCCAGGTGGGCTGGACCGCCCCGCGATGCGGCCATGACAGCTCGCTGGTGTCCGGGATCCGCCCGGAGGACGTTTATGCGGACGTTCAGCTGCTCAGGGCCATGAACCCTCGTCCTCGTGGCAGATCAGCATCTCCCTGATCTCACAGCCCCGTGGCTGGGACAGGGCGAACAGGATTGCCTGGGCGACGTTGGCGGGGTCGTTCAGCCTGGAGTCGTCCTGCGGCTTGTACTGCTCCGCCCGGTCGTCGAAGAACCTGGTCTTCATGCCGCCCGGGATCATGGTGGTTACCCCGATTTCCCCTCCCGTTTCAGCGGCAAGAGCATGGCTGAAGCCCACCACACCAAACTTTGAGGCGCAGTATGCTGTCGCCTCGGGCAGGGCTCGTTTACCCAGGGTTGATGCCACGGTGACCACCCTTCCCCGGGATGACTTGAGGTACGGCAGTGCCGCGCGCACCACGGCCACAGTGCCGAACAGGTTCACGAAGACCACCTTCTCCCAGTCCTCGGCCGGAACGTCCTCCAGCTTGCCGCAGCGGTCGATCCCGGCGGCCGTCACCACGGCGTCCAGGCCGCCCAGCGTTTCGGCGGCTTCCTGCACCGCCGCGGTGACGGCTCGCCGGTCCGCGACGTCCACTTCGATGGCTTTTGCCGCCGAGACGTTCCGGATGTCCCGGTCCAGGACCACGGGCGTGCCGCCCGCCTGCAGCACTGCGTCGACGACGGCGGCGCCGAGGCCGGAGGCTCCCCCGGTCACCAGCACCCGCCCGGGACCAATCGCTTCACGGGAGGTCGTGCGGGAGGTTTCGCGGAAGGTCTCTTCAGTCATGGTGTTCCTCTCATTGGGGATTCGGTTGGAGCTCAGCTCACGCGGGACAGTGCGTCCGCGAGTCCGGTGGTGGAGCGCGACGGGTGGTAGGGAACCGTGGTGCAGCGTCCGCCCCAGCTCTCCACCAGCGCCGTTTCAGGCAGTTCGGTGACGTCGTAGTCGCCGCCCTTCACCCAGAGGTCCGGCCGCAAGGTAGCCAGGCAGGCCTCAGGTGTGTCCTCGTCGAACACGAGCACGGCATCCACGAACTCGAGTGCCAGCAGCAGTTCGGCCCTGTCCTCCTGGTTGAGGATGGGCCGGTCCGGGCCCTTCACCCGCCGTACGGATGCGTCCGAGTTCAGGCAGACGATCAGGCAGTCGCCGAGGCTGCGCGCTGCGGCCAGGGCACGGGTGTGGCCGGCATGCAGGAGGTCGAAGCAGCCTCCCGTGGCCACGACGATCCCGCCCGCCTCATGCACGTTGCGGGCCAGGGCCAGCGCGTCGGTGTTGCGCCCGTGCACCCTGACCGGTTTCGGCTCCCCCGCCAGCGCGGCAACGCCGCCGTGACGCAGGAAGGAGGCTGCCTCCCGTACCGCCAGCACCGCCGCGACGTCCAGGGTATGGCCTTCCAGGAGGTGCACGGCAAGGCTGGCGGCCAACCTGTCTCCGGCCCCGCAGGGATCCGTCACCGTGGTTTTCGGCGCCGGTACGGGCAGGGCCGGCTGACCGCCGTCGTAGACGAGCAATGCGCCCTGGCCGCCCATGGTGACCATCACCGCTTTGCTCCGCCAGCGGAGCCGGAGCGCCTCGGCCACCGCCCCAACGTCATCGGCATCGCTGCCGGCCCCGCTTCCGGCTGGCCTAAGGCCTGCACCCGCCAGGCTTCGGGCTTCCGCCAGGTTGGGCGTCACCACAGCGACGCCGGGAACAGGTTCGGCCCCCGCCCGGTGGGGGTCCCAGATGATCGGAATGCGTTCGGCCAGGCCGGCCAGTACCGTCCTGAGCTCCTGGTTTGCGGTGAGGCCCCTGCCGTAGTCGGCCACCACGATCACCGCTGCCCGCTCCAGCGCGTGCAGCATTGCCGGTGTGACGGGAGGTACGGGCGGACGGGCGCACGATTCGTCGAACCGGACCACCGGGTGGCCCTCCGCCCGTACGCGGGTCTTGACGGGCGTCGGAGCCCCGGAGGAGCCGGCAACAACAGTGATGCCTTCGAGCGCGCGCTCGAGGTGCAACGCCGCTTCGTCGTCGGCGAGTACGGTCACAAGGGTCACGTTGTGCCCGTCGCCGGCGAGCATCCTCGCCACCAGTCCGGCGCCTCCGGCCCGCCGCTGCACCTTGGACACGTCCACCACCGGCACCGGGGCATCCGGGCAGAGCCGGGTGGCCTCGCCGTCGACGTCGACGTCCAGCAGTACATCTCCCACTACAACGATCCTCACGGCCTGCTCCCTGGAAACGGTCCGCCCTGGCCCCGGCGGCCCACCTCCGCGTCGAAGGCCCGGCACACGGCGTGGAGCGCAATGAGGTGGCCCTCCTGGGCGTTGGCGGAAAGGGCTTGGATGGTCACGGCCTCGTCGCAGCGGGAGGCGAGGGGATTTGGCGCGGGACCGGTGAGCGCCCACGTGGTGATGTTGAGCCGGGCTGCCGCCTCCACGGCGCGGAGAAGGTTAGGACTCTTTCCGCTCGTGGACAGCAGCATCAGCACGTCCCCGGAGCGCCCGTGGGCGCGAACCTGCCGGGCAAAGAGCTCCTCGAACCCGTAGTCGTTCGCTATCGCCGTTACTGCGGAGGTCTCGGCGTGCAGGGAGATGGCCGAGAACGGCACCCGTTCGCCGTCGAACCGGCCCACAAGTTCGGCCGTCAGGTGCTGGGCTTCGGCGGCGGAACCGCCGTTGCCGGCGGCGAGCAGCCGCTGCCCCCGCAGGAGCCGGCTTGCCAGCTCCTCACCCCAGGCGGCCAGGTGATACGCCTGGCTGCGCAGCGATTCCAGCGCTGGAATCACGTTGTCCAGGTGCCGCTGGACAACGTGGACCGAATCCGGGCTCGTGGATCCTTCCACAGCATTTGCGGGCCCCCTGCCTGCTGTTTGTCCCCGGTCTGCCGTTTGTCCCGGCGGTCGGGGTATGGGCGGCAATACGGGTGGGAGCTCCTGCTCGCGGAGCGGCCATTCGGTAGTCACAGCGCTGCTCCTTCCGCTGGCTGCATCCGACCGGACGTGGCACGGTCCGCCAGTGCCTGCCGGTAGGCCTTCTCCGTTTCGGCGGCCACCCGGTCCCACGAGTAGCGCGAGGACGCCCGGCGCTGCCCTGCCCGCCCGAGTTCGGAACGGAGCTCCGGATTGGCGAGGAGTTCGGCAAGGGCCCCGGCGATGGCGGCCGGATCCCGGGGCGGCACATGCAGGCCGGTTGCCCGGTCCACCACGGTGTCCGTGAGTCCGCCGACGGCGGCCGCAACCACCGGAACGCCGCAGGCCATCGCTTCCAGGGGCACTATGCCGAACGGCTCATACCAGGGCGTACACACCACGGCGTCCGCGCTCCGCAGGATGCCGGGCATGTCCTCCCGCGGCACCTGCCCCCGGAGGGTCACCTGGTGCTCCACCCCGAGTTCCCTGGCCAGCTCCGTGAGCCGGCGGGCCTCGGGATCCGCTTCCAGCGCGGCTGCCCCGCCCCCGCCGCCCACAATCAGGAGTTCGACGTCGTCGAACCCCGCCTCACGGAGCAGCGGCAGCGCCCTGATCACGAGGTCCACGCCCTTCCGGGGAACCAGCCGGCCCACGGAGAGGATGCGGTGGGCCCGCCCCCGCGGCTCTGCGGCGCCGGTACCCCCGAAGAGCTCCAGGTCCACCCCGCACGGGGCGATGGAAATCTTGGCCGTGTCGATTCCCATCGCCTTGAGCTCGAACACCTCATCCGAACAGGTGGCAATGATGCGGTCAGCAGCGCGGCCCACGGAGGGCTCCAGCCAGCGCCGCTGCGGCGGGCTGGTGTCGTCGCTGCCCTGGTGGCGGCGCTTGACGGTGCCCAGCGCATGGAAGGTCTGCACCACGGGCACGGCTTCGCCGCCGCTGCGGCGGGCCGCGTCCAGCGCGGCCAGGCCGGACATCCAAAAATGGGCGTGCACGAGGTCCGGAGGCCTGGCACCCCAGTCCTCCGCGATGCCCTCGGCGAGCCGGTCCATGTAGGGCAGCAGCTCGTCCTTGGGGACGTGGCGTGCCGGGCCCGCTTCAACGTGCACCACGTCCAACAGGGGCTGGATGGCCACGCGCGGAGGAAGCGCTGCGTCATCCTTCCGGGTATAGACGGTGACGTGGTGTCCCCTTCGGGCCAGGGCTATGGACAGGGCGGCGACGTGCACGTTCTGTCCGCCCGCGTCCACGCCGCCCAACGCCGCCAAGGGGCTGGCATGTTCCGAAACCATGGATATTCTCACTGGAGCTTCCTTTCGTGCGCGGGGATAAGCACCCGGGATTTCCTGAACCGCCGCGAGGCGATCTCGTCGAGAAGGGCGTCCCAGGCGCCGAGGAACGGGCCCAGGCTGTAGCGTTCCAGGGCCGCCTGACGGGCCGCCCGCCCCCGTTCCCTGGCCTCGTCCGGCTCCTGGACCAGGAGCTCGGCCTGGCGGACCAGTTCCCCGACGTCCGTCGAGATCGCACCGGCCTCCGGCGGCACCGCGCGGGCGGCCTCGGTGGTGGCAAGCGCCACCACCGGCATGCCAAGGTGCATGGCCTCGAGCAGCGCCAGCCCCAGGGAAGTCCACCGGAGGGGATGGACATACACGCGGCAGCGGGCCAGTTCCCGGTGCAGCGCATCCGTGGCAAGGTCGCCGCGGACGGTCAGGTGCGACGCCTGCAACCCGGTGTACCGGGGCAGGTCCTCTCCGCCCATGCCAAACACCTGCAGCGGCGCGGCGGCGGCGAACCGCGCAAGCAGGTCCGTGCCGGTGACCCTCCCCCGCCGGACGGGCTCATTGACCACCACGGCCAGCTTCGGAAGTTCGCCGGTATAGAGATGCCCCGGGTCCGGCACGCCGTGCTCAATGACTACAGTGGGGGTTGAGCCGGTGTCCCAGAAGAGGGCGTTGAAGTGCGTTACATGGACCACGGGTATGGCGTGCTGGTCCGCGAGCGGATGCAGGGTGAAGGGAACGTCGCCTTTGGGCGTGTTGTGTTCGAGGTAGACCGCCGGGAGCCCCGCCCCCGGCTGCCGGCCGAGCGCCCGGGCAACCTCCGCGAGCTCCTCCGGCCGCTGCAGGACGACGGCGTCGATGCTGTCCGCAGCGAGCCGGCTGAGGTCAACCTCGCGCACGGACTCGGGCCAGTTCCTGCCCCCGCGGCCCAGCCCCCAGGGCCCGCGGCCCGGAAGGACCGGCAGGAGATACTCGTGGGGTCCGCGGACGAACGAGTCCGTCCACGAACCATGGACATGCCACAGCAGGATCCTCATTAGTGCCTCACTTTCCGCCGGGTGGACAGCGAGGACACTCCGCTGAGGAGCCGTTCCACGGCGTCCACCACCTGTTCGGGCGAAACCGACGCGAGGCACGGATGGCCAGGCACCGGACACTCGCGCGCCCGGCTCAGCTTGCAGGGCGCGTTCTGGTCGCCCAGCAGTTCAAGCCGCACGCCGTAGGGAGCCCATCTGACCGCCGGAACCACGGGGGAAAACAGGCAGGCAACCGGCGTGCCGACAGCGGCGGCCAGGTGGGCCGGACCGGTGTTTCCTGTCACCAGGGCGCTTGCCCCGGCAATGACGCCCGCCAGGGTCCGCAGGTCCGTCCGTCCGCCAAGGTCCAATCCTGACGGGCCTGCCACCGTGGCTGTCAGGGTGGTCTCCGATGGACCGCCCGTCACCACCACACGGTGTCCGGCGCCCTCGAGGAGTTCCACAGCCGCAGCGTGGTGCAGCGGCGGCCACGCCCGGGACGGCGCCGAGGATCCCGGGTGCACCACCACGTACGGTCCCTCCCCCACGAGATCACGGGCATCGGGGTAGTCCCGGATCCGGAGCCTGCCGTCGTCGCCAGGCGGGAGGGTGAATCCGGCGGCCCGGGCGATCCCCAGCGCGCGCTCAGCCTCCGGCTGGTCCTCGGAAAAGTCCTCTCCCGGCCGGAGCCGGACATCCAGCAAGGCGCCGGCGTAGTCCACGGAGGCCCCGGTGATGCGCTGCACCCCGGCCAGCCGCAGCAGCAGCGCCAGCGGCAGGGGCGATTGGTGGAAAGACGTCAGGATGACCGCCTCGGTAATCCTGGAATTGCGGATGAAGGTGACCAGCCGGTCCACCGTCTCGGACGTGACCGCCGGAGCAGGGTTGACGATCCACGGGCAGGCCCAGGTGTAGACCTCGGACACGCCCGGCAGGAGGGAGCCCGCTGCGGCGCCCTGCGGGCCGCACAGCAGCACGACGTCGTTCGGCGCACCGCCGTTGGTCCGCCGCCCGTTGGCGATGGCCCGTAAGGCAGGCCCGGCCAGCAGGACGTCCCCCACGCTGTCCAGCCTGGCCGCAAGCACCCGTGTCATTGACGGCTCCCCACCGGTGCCAGGCCGAGCAGGAGCGACACCGCGCCGGAGAGGTCCACCGCCACCTCCCGGGCAGCCGCCACCTCTTCGGGCCGGGTCAGCGGCGTGGGTACGAGTATCCCCCGCGCCCCGGCGGCCTCGGCGGCTTCCATGTCGCTGCCGATGTCACCGATGTAGGCGGCTTCGGCGGCCGCGATCCCGAGCCGGCGGCAGGCGCTGAGGATCATACCGGGCGCAGGCTTACGGCAACCGCAGCCGTCCTCCGTGCCGTGGGGGCAGACTTCCCAGATATCAAAGGGACCCAGGAGGTCATCGACGCGGTCATTGACCCGGTCCACCTGGCCGCGTGACAGCAAACCGCGGGCCACTCCCGACTGGTTGCTCACCACGCCGGTGGCGATGCCCCGCCCGCGCAGCTCCGCCAGGACCCGCCGGGCGTCGGGCATCGGTGCCACCAGCCCCGGGTCGCCGTTGTAGGGCACATCCCGGATAAGGGTGCCGTCCCGGTCGAAGAGCACGGCTTTGGGTAATGGAACGCTGGAACTTCCCATACCCACCCTGTTCCCCCCGAACGGGCCGCTCAAACAGCTTTGTTGGCCGCTTCCCGGATTAGACTCCGGAACCAGGAGGTCCACAAGGGGCCGGAACGACAGAAGGGTTTCACCTATGGGGTCCACTGGGCTGTCCGTCCAGCAGCCAACGCTGCTGGTCCTGCGGGCCCTCAAACTCGGCGACCTGCTGGTGGCGGTCCCGGCCCTCCACGCGCTCCGCAGGGCCTTTCCCGGCCACCGCCTGGTCTACGCCGGACCGGCGTGGCTGGCGGACGTCCTGTCGCTGGTGGGAGGCTTTGAGCTGCTCCCTGCCAACGGGCTCGATGCGCCGCTGGCCGTAGCGCCGGGCACCGTGGATATTGCGGTCAACTTCCACGGCCGCGGGCCTGAAAGCACGTCACTGCTGGAAGCCGTTGCTGCGCAGCGGCTGATCACGCACGGCACCGCCGGCGGAGGGCCGCCGTGGGTGGAGCAGATGCACGAACGGGAACGGTGGACGCGGCTCCTCCACTGGCATGGCATCGAGGCGGACCCTCTCGAGGTGCAGCTGGCCCGGCCCCAGTCATCCAGCCTCCTGCCGGCGGCGGCTGTGGTGCATGTCGGGGCAGCTTACGGCAGCCGGCTGTGGCCGGAAACGCGATTCGCAGCCGTCGCGGCAGCCCTGGACGAGGCCGGCCATGAGGTGGTGTTCACCGGTAGTGCCGACGAACGCGAACGGGCCCTCCGCGTGGCCCGCCGGGCAGGCCTGCCCGACACAGCTGTGCTGGCAGGCTCGCAGCCCCTGGCAGAGTTCGCTGCGCTGGTTGCCGAAGCCGCTGTGGTGGTTTCGGCGGACACCGGGGCAGCGCACCTTGCCGCCGCCTACGCCCGGCCGTCCGTTGTCCTTTTCGGTCCCGCGCCGCCCGAGCAGTGGGGGCCGCCGCCGGGACCGCACATGGTCCTGACCCGGCCGAAACTGCGCCGCGGGGACGTGTTCGCTGCAGAGCCGGATCCGGCGTTGCTGGGGGTTGGCGTTCAGGATGTGCTCGCAGCCCTCCGCGAGCTCGGAGTGCTCTGATCGTTGCCTTCCTGCAGGAGGCGTTGGAGCCGCACCAGGACACGTGAGAGACGCCGTGAAACCTGCATCTGCGAAACACCGAACCGGCGGCCAAGCTCAGCCTGGCTTTCCTCGCAGAAATAGCGCCGGTACAACAGCTCCTGGTCCTCCGAGCTGAGCTCCCGGATGGCCTGGTTAAGGCAGATCAGTTCCTCGAGCCTGTCCAGCGGATCGTCATCCCTGGCGACGAGGGTATCGGCAAGCGGCGGGCTGTCAGGCCGGGCATCAACGGCGTCCAGGGAGGCGGGATGCATGCTGGCAGCGGCGGCCATCGCCTCGCGAACCGCGTCCGGCGAGACGTCCAGTTCCACAGCCAGCTCAGCGGCAGTCGGCGGATGGCCCAAGGCCTGGGCGAGCACCGGTTCAGACCGCAGAACCTCCGAACGCAGATCCTGCAGATGGCGCGGCGGCCGGACCATCCAGCACCTGTCCCGCAGGTACCTCTTGAGTTCTCCGGTGATGGTGGGCGCCGCGTAGGCCGGGAAGCTGGATCCGCGGCCGGCGTCGAAGCCTCTCGCGGCCTTGACCAGGCCCAGGTAGGCGACCTGGTTCAGGTCCGCCCTATCCCGCCCGAGCGCCTGAAACCGCGCCGCCAGCGCCTCGGCCAGATCGAGGTAATCAAGTACCAGTTGGTTTTCAAAGGCTTGCCGGATCTGGCCCGGATGCCTGTTCTGTTGTGCCAGTTGCAGAGTCTGTGGCAATTGCTGGGATTCCGACATTGTGGCTCGTTCCTCTGACGTTGGAGCGACCGGAAAGCCTGTGGCAAGACTTGTAGCAGTAGGAAACCATAAGCTTGCTTATTAAACAATGACCGGTAGCGTTAAAGCCCAAAGCGGACGCGCCGGCCGCCCAAATGCCAACCCTGAACCGCGGGGCCGGCCGCGCTTCCGGCCTCGCGGAAGGATGGTCCGGCATGCGGATAGCAATCGTCGGCGCAAGTGGAAATGCGGGCGCTGCCCTCCTCCGGCGCCTCCAACAACAGCGGGAGCGGCACCCGGATTCGCTAGAACTCGTGGGAATCTCCAGGCGCCTGCCGGACCGGTCCGCGGCGCCTTACGGCGGCGTCGAATGGCACGCACTGGACATTACCGACGACGACGGCGGCCCGCTGCGCGCTGCGCTTGCCGGCGTGGATGCCGTGGTGCACCTGGCCTGGATTCTGCAGCCAAACCACGACCTGGCGGCACTTCACCGGACCAACGTCACGGGAACCGCCAATGTCCTTCGGGCCGCCAGGGAAGCAGGCGTGGGCCAGGTGGTGTGCGCCTCGTCAGTGGGTGCCTACAGCAGCTCAGCCAAGGAACCCCGGAGGACCGAGGAATGGCCGGCCACCGGCATCCCTGCGTCGCACTACAGCAGGCACAAGGCTGAACAGGAAGACCTCCTGGACCGGTTCGAAGCGGAGAACCCGGCCATCGCCGTCGCGCGGTTGCGGCCTGCACTCATTTTCCAAAGCTCTGCCGGGAGCGAGATCGGCCGGTACTTCCTGGGGCGGCTGATCCCCAGGCTGCTCCCGGGGCAGATCAGGCTCCCCCTCCTGCCGATCCCCGCGGAGCTGGTCTTCCAGGCCGTGCATGCGGACGACGCAGCCGACGCCTACTGGAGGATCCTTGACCGCCGGGCCGCCGGCCCGTTCAACGTAGCCGCCGAACCGGTGGTCACACCGATGGAGCTGGCCAGGCTAATCCACGCGAGGCGCTGGCTCCCCATTCCGCTGCGGTTTCTCCGCGCGGCTGTCGACCTGAGCTGGAGGCTCCGCCTGCAACCCACGGATGCGGGCTGGATTGCCATGGCCGAAGGTGCACCCATCATGGACACCGGACGTGCCCGCGAAGTGCTCGGCTGGGAGCCACGCGTTTCGTCTCTCGATGCCATCAGGCAAGTGCTGGAGGGGCTGGGAAGCGGAAGGGGCAACACCGGATCCCCTCCGCTCAAGCCGCGCAGCAGGCGCCAAAAAAGGTGAAAAAACGGCCCGGGCCAAACTAATACAGCAAGGGTACTTACTATCTGATAGTAATCATGCTTACTATTTTAAGGCCAGTAATTGCTGGTTCTTGATCAGCAGCCGACCTTCTTGGAAAGAGAGCGCGAAGATGACAGAGAACCAATGGCCGCAGGACGGGAGCTACGGCACCGCTGGGGTCACACAGCACACTGCCGTCCCGACTGACGCCGCTTACCCGACAACCACAGGCACAACCTCGAAGTCGGAGACGGCCAAACAAGAGGCCGGCGACGTCGCCCACCAGGCTGCCGGGTCCGCGCAGCACGTGGCCGAAACCGCCAAGGCGGAGGCCGCCAACGTCGCCGGTGAAGTCAAGGCCAATGCCAAGGATCTGCTCTACCAGGCGAAGACGGACCTCACGGACCAGGCCGGGGCACAGCAGCAAAAGGTAGCCCACGGGCTTCATTCCATTTCCGGCGAACTGCGCACCATGGCCGACGCGTCCGACCAGCAGGGTGTGGCCAGTGACCTGATCCGCCAGGCAGCCGAGCGGTCCGCGTCCGTGGCATCGTGGCTGGAAGGCAGGGATCCGGGCTCACTGCTCAACGAGGTGAAGTCATTCGCACGGCAACGCCCGGGGACGTTCCTGCTGCTGGCTGCCGGCGCAGGCGTCCTGGCCGGCCGGCTGACACGCAGCCTGGCCGCCGGGGTGCCGGAAAGCCAGGCCGGTACAGGTTCCGTTGGCCGTTATGCCGCACCTGCCCCGATTTCCAGCGTGCCCGGTACCTACGTGCCCGACACGGGTACGGCGGTTCCGCCGCCGCCGGTGCAGATGCCGGCCCCGAATGTCAGCACGGCGGGCATGGCCGGTGCCGGCACTGGCGCAGCCGCCTACGCCGGTACGGGAACAGGTACGGACGCCTACACGGGCGTGGCGGACACCTATCCGCCCAACCCGCTGGCGGACGAAGGAACGCCGCAGGACCAGTGGGCTGACGATCCCCTGGCCGGTGACCGCGTTGCGGAATCCCCGCTCTCCGCAGACCGCGCGGAAGACGACCCGTACCGTGACGATCCCCTCCGTGGCGGTCAGCGATGAGCAGCCAGTTTCCGGATACACCCCCCACGGAGGCGCACGCGAAGGCGGACACGACCTCCCTCGGTGACCTGCTCGGGGACGTCACCCGTGACCTCTCCACGCTGATGCGCCAGGAAGTGGAACTGGCCAAGGCCGAACTGAAGCAGTCGGCCAGCCGGGCCGGAAAGGGCAGCGGCATGCTCGCCGGCGCCGGCGTGGCCGGCCACTTCGTGCTCCTGTTCCTGTCCCTGGCGCTCTGGTGGGCGCTGGGAACAGTGATGGGACTGGGCTGGTCCGCCGTCGTCCTCGCCGTGATCTGGGGCATCGTCGCCGCCGTGCTGGCCGCCCTGGGCCGCAAGCAGCTCAACGCGATCAAGGGCATGCCACAGACCACCGAGACGCTCCAGGAAATCCCGCCCACCCTCAAACCCAGCCACTAGAGCAAGGCAGACACGATGACTGAAAACCCGGACGCCATCCGCGCCGACATCGAAGCAACCCGTGCACGGCTCGGCACCAACGTCGACGCCGTGGCAGACAAAGTCACCCCGTCCAACATCGTTCACCGGCAAAGTGACAAGGTCAAAGAATCCGTCAAGGACGCCGTGTTCGGCGTAAAGGAGAAAGTCATGGGAGCAGCTGAACACACCACCGACCGGGTCCACTCAGCGGCCCACGCCGGCCCTGCCGGAGCAGACACAGGCGTCGGCACGCGTCTCTCCGACGCCGGCGCCGCCATCGGTGAGGCACCGCACCAGGTCAAGGCCAAAACCCAGGGCAACCCGCTCGCCGCCGGACTGATCGCGTTCGGCGCCGGCATGCTGCTCTCCTCGCTGATCCCCGCCAGTGAAAAGGAACGCGAAGCCGCCGAAGCCCTGAAGGTCAAGGCCGAACCGCTCACCACCGAGCTGACCGAAGCCGCCAAGGACATGGCCGAAGGCCTGAAGGCACCCGCGCAGGACGCCATGGAAAACGTCAAGGCCACCGCCGCGGAAGCCACCGACCACGTCAAGGCCGAAGGCCAGACCGCCGTCGACGACGTGAAATACCGCGCCGCGGACGCCAAGGACAACGTCCAGCAGGCGTAACTACGCCGATATCCATCAGGCCTGCCCCGCCCCTGCGGCGGGGCAGGCCTGACCGGCAGAAGTGAGGAAATTTCCCATGGCCAAGAACCCCGCCAACGCAGCCAACGCCAACGCCGACGCTGAAACCGATGAAAGCAGCACCGCAAAGGCGCGGACTGCACCGGCCCCGGACGATTCCCGCAAACCGGACAGCCCCACCGACGTCTCCAAGCCGTCCTGGAAGTACATCACCAAGAAGACCTTCCGGGAATTCACCAAGGACCAATGCGCCGACCTCGCGGCGGCCCTGACCTACTACGGCGTCCTGTCCATGTTCCCGGCGCTCCTGGCCCTCGTTTCGTTGCTCGGTATCTTCGGGCAGGCGGAGAAGACCACGGAGGCAATGCTGGAAATCGCCCAAGGCGTTGCTCCCGGCGCAGCGCTGGACGTGATCAAGCAGCCCATCCAGGAGCTGACCAGCTCATCTGCCGCCGGCTTCACCCTGATCCTCGGTATCCTGACCGCCCTCTGGTCCGCCTCCGGCTACGTCGGAGCTTTCGGCCGGGCCATGAACCGTATTTACGAAGTCGATGAGGGCCGCCCCTTCATCAAGCTGCGCGGTGCCATGCTGGCGGTAACCGTGACCACCGTGATCATCGTGGCGCTGACGGCGGCCATGCTGGTGCTCAGCGGCCCTGTGGCCGAGGCGGTCGGGAATGCCATGGGCCTGGGCGGGGTCTTCCTGACGGCGTGGAACATCCTCAAATGGCCCGTGGTGGTGCTGCTGGTCATCGCGGTGATCGCCATCCTCTACTACGCCACGCCCAATGTTAAGCAGCCTAAATTCCGGTGGATGAGCCTTGGCTCCTTCATCGCCCTGATGATCTTCGTACTTGCCTCCCTGGGCTTCGGTTTCTACGTGGCCAACTTCGGCAACTACAACAAGACCTACGGCGCGATCGGCGGCGTCATTGTGATGCTGCTGTGGCTCTGGATCCTGAACATGTCGCTGCTCTTCGGCGCCGAATTCGACGCCGAAATGGAGCGCGGCCGCCAGCTCCAGGCCGGCATCGAGGCGGAGGAAACCATCCAGCTGCCCCCGCGCGACACCAAACAGAGCGACAAACTGCAGGTCCGCGAGGAAGAGGACATCCGCCGGGGCCGCGACCTGCGTGAACGCCACGACCGCGAGCGCCGCGACCGGGAGAGCTCGGAACAGGAGCGCCGGGAACGGTAGCCCAGGAACCAAGGACCGCCGGGCTAGGGACCAAAGCCCCTAGCGCAAACCACCTTCCCGGTCTCTACTGAGGGGACATTGCTCCGGCAGCGCCTAGGAGGGGAGGTTCCATGCCGGCTACAGCAGGGAAACCGGACGGCCCGGTAGCGGTGGGCTACGACGGGTCCGAGCCGTCCGAACTGGCAGTCCGCTGGGCCGCCGGATACGCCGCCGCCACGAAACGGAAGCTCAAGGTCATCCACGCCTGGGTATGGCCTGTCTTCACCAAGAACCTTGGCCCTGTCAAAGGGGTTTCAGGCAGCGGCCTGCGCCACGCCGCCGAAGCCACCCTGGCGGAAGGCCTGGACCTCGCCCGGTCGGTCGCGGCCGAACTCCGCGCCGAGCTGGACGTCGAAGGCGTCATCGAACCTGGTCTTCCCAGCCAGGTCCTCCGTCCCGCGGCAGAAGGAGCGAGTATCCTCGCCGTCGGCCACCGCGGCGTGGGCCGGCTGCTGGGCCAGCTGGTGGGTTCGGCCTGCCTTGACCTGGCCGTCCACGCGCCCTGCCCGCTGATGGTGGTCCGCTACCCGAGCCGTCCGGGCCAGCCCATAGCTGCCGGAATCGACGAAAAGCCCCGGAACCGGATAGTGGTGGCGGACGCGGCCCGCATGGCAGCAGAGTTGAACGTCCCGCTGCAGCTGATCCACGTGGCCTGGGAGCACGGCCACGGAGCGCACGGCCGCCACGGACCCCTCCGCGGCAAGGAGCTGCTGGACCAGGCAGTGGAACAGGCTCAGGAGCTTGCCCCCGATGTCCCGGTGGAGGGCATCCTGCTGGAGAGCCACCCGGTCCCGAAGGAACTCCTCGCAGCAGCCGCCCAAGCCGACGTCCTGGTGCTCGGGGCGCACCACCGGGAGGGCCACCCGGGAAGCACGGTGTCGTCTGCTTTGGAGCGGGCACTGTGCAATGTGCTGATCACGCGGTGATGAGCGTTCAGGGATAACGGCTTGTTTCCCGGGCCCGCCAGCCAGGCCGGGGAAGCAGAACAGGAAGTGTGCCGTGCGTGCTTGGTGGGTGGGCAAACCGGGCCCCGTGGCGGGGCATCCGCTGATGTTCGGTGAACGCCCAGATCCCGCCCCCGGACCGGGCGAGGTACTGATTTCCGTGCGTGTCTGCGGTGTGTGCCGCACGGACCTCCATCTGGCCGAAGGCGACCTCCCGCCCCGCCGGCCCGGGATCATCCCGGGCCATGAAGTGGTGGGGGAAGTACTGGAGCTTGGCGACGGTGCCGCCAGGTTCCGGACCGGGGAACGTGTGGGCGTGGCCTGGCTGGGCGGCACCTGCGGGCGCTGCCGCTTCTGCCGGCGGTCGGCGGAAAACCTGTGCCTGTCCCCCACCTTCACCGGCTGGGACCGGGACGGCGGCTACGCGGACAGGGTTACGGTGCATGAGGACTATGCCTACCGGATACCGGAGGCCTTTTCGGACGAGCAGGCCGCGCCGCTGCTTTGCGCGGGCATCATCGGCTACCGGGCGCTGAGCCGGGCCGAGGTTCCGGAGGGTGGCCGCCTCGGCATCTACGGCTTCGGCGGCTCCGCGCACCTGGCCGCCCAGGTGGCTGTGCACCGCGGGGCCAGCGTGTACGTCATGACCCGCTCGAAGCAGGCCCGTCGCCTGGCACTGGAACTCGGGGCGGTTTTCGCCGGGGATGCCGACGACGAACCTCCCGTGCCGCTGGATTCGGCCATCCTGTTCGCGCCGGCGGGCTGGCTGGTGCCGCAGGCGCTGCGCGCCCTGGACCGCGGGGGCACGCTGGCCGTGGCGGGAATCCATCTGAGCGACATTCCACCCTTGCATTACGGGTCCGAACTGTTCCAGGAACGCCAGCTGCGCAGCGTCACCGCAAATACCAGGGCCGACGGCGAAGAGTTCCTTCGCGTCGCAGCTGACATTCCGCTCCGCCCCACCACCGCGTCCTATCGGCTGGAGGCAGCGGGCCAGGCCCTGCAGGACCTCGCGGAGGACCGCATCACCGGAGCGGCGGTTTTGCACGTCTCCTGATATGGCTAGCCCGTGACATGACTAGCCCGGCGGCTGGAGCCGGGCCGGCGCGGGAAGTTCACGTCCAAGTGCCCGAAGGTACGCCGCGAAGCCCTGCGGCGCGCGGGCATGCGTTCGCCCGGACGTAAGGACCCGGATGGTGTCCGTAGCCACCACGGCGAAGGCGCGACGACGCAGCCGTTCCACCAGGGCACGGTCTTCGTGCACATGCAGTCGGGGAAATCCGCCGGCGGCGAGGTAGGCGGACCCGCGGACGCCGAAGTTGGCCCCGTAGATGTGCGGGTGGTCCTCCAGGAAGGGGTGCCGCTCCAGCCAGCGGCGCAGAATCACCGGGTCCATGCCGGCGGGATCCGGTTCCACGGAACCCAGGACGGCGTCGGCGCCGGCGTCGGCCAGCTCCACCTGGCGCAGCAGCCAGTTCTCCGGAACGGCAGAGTCGGCGTCGGTATTGGCCAGCCAGGTGCGGGCCGCCTCGGAATCCGCAGAGGCCAGCGCGGCCCTGACCCCGGCCGCCCGGCTCGACCCGGTGCTGCGCAGCCGGACGTCCACAGCCACAAAACGCGCGTCGGCCGCGACGTACGCCGCAGTGATGTCCGCAGAACGGTCTGTGCAGCTGTCCAGGACCACGGTGATTGTGGCCCGGACTTCCGGACGTTCTCCCTGCAGTGCGTCGGCCGCGGCCCGCAGCGACGCCAACGCCCGGCCGATGTGCTGGTCCTCGTTGTGCGCCGGCATCACCACCGCCACCCGGCTGATGTCCTGACTGGCGGAAAGAGGGTCCGCCGCCGGGCACTCCTGTGCTGGCTCGGTCATCCCGGGGCGCCTCCGGATTCACGGCCGGGATTCCTGGCCGCAGCGGAGCCCTCTTCCGGGGCCACGAGCACTTCCAGGACGAAGTCCTTCTCCCGGTAGATACCTTTGGTGTGCCAGCCAAGCTGCCGGCGTGCCAGGGCATGGACAGTGTCGCCGTCGAGCTCCCAGCCTGCAATGGGATGCCGCCAGTGGCAAAGGACCAGCGTTCCCCCGGGATTCATGGCGGCCTGCACGCGGGTGAACAGTTCGGCCAGTTCGGCCGGCGTCAGGTAGTACCCAACCTCCGAAACGGCGACCAGGTCAAAGGTCCCGCCGGGCCACTGCTGCGGAACCGTGAGGTGCAGTGTCCGCGCGGACGCATGGCCGGACAACCGTTCCGCGGCCTGGGCCAGGGCGGCGCTGCTCGCGTCAACCGCCACGAATTCGCGGCAGCGGGCTGCGAGTTCCACGCTGAGCGTTCCGATGGAACAGCCGATTTCGAGGCCGGCGCCGTAGTCACCCTCCGGCAGGACGGCGAGGGTGAGCGCCCGTTTGCGGCGTTCATACCAGCTGCCGGTGTAGTTCCAGGGGTCGGTACTCCTGCCGTGCACGGCGTCGAAGATCCGCTCGGCGTCACCCGCGCTGTTGGTCCCGCCGGCTGGTCCGTGCCAGGCGAACGTTTCCCAAGGCCGGGAAAAGTGCTCCAGGAAGGCCGCGGAAAGGAGCGCCCCGTCACCGGGCTGCCGGGACAGCGGCTGTGTCTGCGAGGTGTGGGCATCCATGGCCGCTGCCTTGGCCCGCTGCTCGTCGGGCGTCAGCGGCACCCGCACCCAGGACTGCCAGGCGGAGTCGGCGGGCGATGCCCACAGCCAGTACCAGATGGGGTATTCCAGCAGCCCGTGGCCGCCTTCCGCCGCCACTTCTGCCGCCACTGAACCCAGGGCGTCGTGGTCCGCGTGGCCGTCGGCGCGGTAGGGCGCCACGATGGCCACCCGGTCCGCGGGACGGCCCGACGCTGCGATCGCTTCCCGCAGGGCAGCGGTGATGCGGTGACGGTCGGCTGCAACCTTCCCGTCCGTAAGGTGCAGGAACCGCCAGGAAGCGGCCGGGACCAATTCGGACACGGCAGCGCCGAACTCACCGAGCCGGACGGCGGCGAGCTGTTCCGGCGTCGTGGTCCGCGACCCCGGGTGCGATGCCTCCCCTGCCGTGCAGAGCAGCACGTCGACTGCCGCGCCGGCGGCGTGCAGCCGGGACAGGAAGCCGCCGGCGCCCAGGGTTTCATCGTCCGGATGCGCCGCCAGCATGATGAAAGTCATGGCTGCGAGCTCGCCCGCATCGAGGGCAAGCTCGGGGAGCACCGCAAGGCCGCTGGCCTCCCACTCAGACTCGGCGGTGCCGGCGTCCGTATGCGAGAAGGTCACCATGAGCGGTCCCCTTTCAGTGTGAGGGCACCGAGCTGTGCGTCGTCCCGCATGGCGTGGTGCTGGCGGATGTACAGCGACAGGTCCGCCATGCGCTTTCCATACGCCTCGTTGAAGGCCAGCGGGCCCGGCCCCAGATTCTGCGCCGCCAGCGACTGGACGCGTTCGACGGCGGCGGCAACAGTTCCGCGGACGCGCAGGGCTTCGCTCCATGCGCCGGAGCCGGACAGTTCGCCGGCGTCGATCCGCTCCGCAGTGCGCGCCAGGTACGCGGACAGGGAGGTGATGATCCGGTCCGTTTCGCCCAGGTGGGCCAGCGCGATCTGGTCAGGCTCACGTCCCTTGTCCGCTGCGGCGGCCAGGGCGGCGGTGAAGTCGCGTGCCACGGCAACGGCTCCGCCGAACCAGCACGCCGCTACGCCCATGCCGCCCCAGGCGAAACCCGGACGCTGGAAGTACCAGCCCGTTCCGCCGACCGGAAGGGCGCTGACACCGTCAAAGTGCACGGTGCCGCTGGGGATTTCGCGCAGGCCCCGGCTGGTCCATTGCGGGGTCTCGCAGGAGACCCCGGAGGCGTGCAGGTTGACGGCGAAGGCCGCCCTGCCGTCGGCGAGATGGGCGGTGAGGACGGCACCGTCCAGTTGGGCAGCCAGCGAGCACCATGGTTTGGAACCGTTCAGGACATAGGTCCCGCTGCCGTTCGCCGCTGCCTCTAGCCGCAGCCCAGGGCCCTCGGCGGCAAACACACCCCAGGCACCGCCGGCAGCTCCCGGTATGGCTTCAGGCGCCTCGCTGGATATCTTGCTGCCTTCGCGGTTTAGGGCACCGGCCTGGGCCAGGATGGCGACGGCGTCAAGGTGCGGTTCCAGCACCCTGCCGGCCGCCACGTCCACAGCGGTCACGGATGCCAGCAGTTCCCACAGCCGGGCCGTGCTTCCCTCGCCCGGCCGGGGTGCCGTCCGCCCTGCGTCGCGCGCCAGCGCCAGCAGGGCCGGAACATCTCCTACGGCTTCGCGTACCGAACCAAGCAGCGGTGCCATGGCGTCGAGCTGCTCCGGTGCGGAACTGATGCGCACCGCGCGCGGACCCGCATCAACTCCGCCCGGGCCCGTCAAGGCGCCGTCCGAACCACCGTTCCTGCCGGAATCCATTCCCCGGGCCGCGACGGGTTTCAGTCTTCGTCCGGGGTGGTGACGGAGGCCGCCGGGGTCATCGTTTCGGCGTTCACCATCCAGGCCAACTGCTCCAGGCGGGCAATTCCGGCGTGCAGGAGGTCGGCGCTGGTGGGGTCTTCCTCGTCAACCTCGTCATGGACGTCACGCATGGTCTTCACGGTGCGCTCCAGCCGGGCCGTTATCAGCTTGACTGCGTCCTTGGTGGAGGTAAGCCCCTCGGGGAACTGTTCCAGCCGGGTGTCCGAGGAAACCGTGGCGCTGCGCCCGTCGGGCAGCGCGTGCAGGGCACGCATGCGCTCGGCCGTCTCGTCCGCGAAGAGCCGGACGCTGGTGACGATTTCGTCGAGCTGGAGGTGGAGGTCCCGGAAGTTGGTTCCCACGATGTTCCAGTGCGCCTGTTTGCCCTGGACGTGAAGTTCGATCAGGTCGGTGAGGACCATCTGGAGATTGGTGGCAAGGGTCGGTGATGCCTTCATTTCTTCCTCCACTGCAGGCGTTACGGGACGGGGTCGTCCAGCATTAGCTCATTCTAAGCATACTTAGCATCTCTGCGGAGCCGGCTTCTCCTACGGCGAAAACTGCCGGCGTTCCTGCCTGTGGTTTGCCTGCGCTTTGCTTGCGCGTCAGCGCACCACGGCCAACGCGAAGCCGTCCCAGCCCTTCGATCCCACCGTCTGCATGACCGTGGCGTCAAGGCGCGGATCCTCCCCCATCATTTCCAGGGCACTGATGATTCCCGGGGCATTGATCTCGTCCATGGACGGATCGAGCAACGCGCCCTCCCACACCACGTTGTCCATCACGATGGCGGTGCCCGGCCGGCCCAGCCTTACGGCCCAGTCGAGGTATTGGGGGTCGTTTTCCTTGTCCGCATCGATGAACACAAAATCGAAGGGTCCCCGGCCGTCATCCAGCAGCTGCGGGAGGGTGTCCAGCGCGGCACCCACCCGGATGTCCACTTTGTTGCCAACGCCCGCGGCGTCCACGTTGGCGCGAGCCACCCGGGCATGTTTGGGGAGGTATTCGCACGTGACGAGCTCGCCGTCGTCGGGCAGTCCCTCGGCCATCCAGATGGTGCTGAAACCGGCCAGCGTGCCGATCTCCAACACCCGCCGGGCGCCCGAGAGCTGCACCAGCAGCTTGAGCAGCTTCCCGGCGTTGGGCGCCACTTCGATGGGCGGCATGCCGGCCTCGACGGCGGACGCTACGGCCCGCTTGAGCGGGCTGCCGGGGCGGACCACGACGTCGGACAGGTACTCCTCGACAGCTACCCACTGCGGTTCTGGCTTGTGCTCAATCATGGGGCCAGTCTGGCAGTTGCCGCTCCACCCTGGGAAGGGTCACGGACGTGTCCGGCGGTTGCTCCCGCGGCGCGGCAGCGGGCTGCGCTAGCCGGGAACGTTGGTGATGGCGTTTTCCAGCCGCTCCACCTTGCCGGTGAGTTCACCGGTATACCCCGGGCGGATGTCAGCCTTGATGACCAGCGAAACGCGGCTGCCGAAGCGGCCCACAGCCTCGGCGGCCTGTTTGACCACGGCGAAAACCTCATCCCACTCACCCTCGATGGTGGTGAACATGGAATCCGTGTGATTGGGCAGGCCGGAGTCCCGGACGATTTTGACGGCGGCAGCGACGGCGTCGTGAACCGAAGCGTCAGCGGACGCACTGCCTGCCGTGGCGGCAGAATCGGCTGCCAGGTGAGCGGGCTGGCCGGAGGGTGCAACTGAGAATGCGAGCAACATGGACCCAGTCTGCCACAGCGGAATTCCTCGAGACGTTCGTCATATACGGGTACATTCGCCGCTACCAAGGAGTAACCCGAGAGCTCAGCCGCTGCGTTGCTAACCTTGAAAAATGAACCTCGCAGTGGAACGCAAGCCCCTCCGTGCGGATGCTGCGCGCAACGTGGACAAGATCATCACCGCTGCCCGCAAGTGCTTCCGTGAGTACGGCCCGGAAGTGCCGCTGCAGACCATCGCGGTCACGGCCGGCGTCGGGCCCGCCACCCTCTTCCGGAACTTCGCGGACAAGGAGCAGCTGGTCCTCGCCGCGCTCAACCGCCAGCTGCGCCTGCGCGTGGACCCGGTGATCGACGATGCCCTGGCCGGTGCCGATGCGGCCGCCGGACTGTTCCGCGTTATCGACGCCCTGATGGCGGCCGCGAGCGAGGATGCCAACCTGCTCGGCGCAGTAGCGGGCCGCCGCGGCCTGCTGACCGGAATCACCGGCAGCCTCTTTGAGTCCGTGGCCGTCCTGCTGGGCCGCGGCCAGGGCCAGGGGACCCTGCGCACCGACATCTCCATGACGGACGTGATCCGCCTGCTGGCCATGCTCATTGGCGTGGTGGACACCATGGAACCCGGGTCGGACGCGTGGCGGCGGCCCGTGGCGCTGGTGGAGGACGCCATCCGCGCCGAGCGGCCGCACCGGCCTTTGCCTGCCCAGTCGCCGCTGCCCGGGACGGCGTTCGATTCAGTCGTCCTGCCCTGATTCCTCCTCCGGCCGGTCGGTGTCTTCATGCGGCCGGTCGTCGTGCAGCCGGCCGGCGTCCTCTGAGCCCCGGCTGTAAGGCGCCCTGCCGTCCGGCGCGTTGATCTCGTCCAGCCGCTCATTCAGGGCGTGGGCCAGGATGTCCCGCTGGAGTGCCGGCAGCGCAATGGCACCGTGGATATACGCCTCGACTTCAAACTGTCCTGCGATGCCGCCGATGCTGAAATACCTCAGCCACAGCTTTTCAATGCCCAGATCGGCATTCCGGAGCATTTCTTCGAAGCGAAGCCGCTGCTCATCCTCGTCTTTGCCCAGGGCCAAAACGCACCCCCGCTCACCGGGGTAGCTGGGTGGAAGACACCAGCTCGGCAGAGACGTCGCGCAACGACTTCCTTGCACGCCGTGACTCCATCAGGAGGTCCTGCATGGCTGTGTCCTCATCCAAGCCGTACCGGGCCATCAGGATTCCCTTCGCCACCGCGATGATTTCGCGGTGCGCCAAAGCATCCCGAAGGTCCTCGCTAAGGGTCCGGGCACTCCCGCGGGCCTGCACATTGATCAGGAATATGGTGGCCTGGGCCGCAAAAAGCTCCAGCAGGCGGACTGTGGTGTGGTCGAAGCTGTTCTCAGCGCGGGCATACAGCTTCACCGCGCCCAGGGCGGACTCTCCGGCGAGCAACGGTGCGCTGACTGAGGAGCGCAGCCCCAGCTCGGCCGCAGCGCGGGCCCACTCCGGCCAGCGCGGATCTTGCGTCGCATCAGTGACCAGCACCGGTTCGCCGCTGGCCCAGGCCTGGAGGCAGGGCCCCTGGCCAAGGTCGTACTGGCGGGCATCGGCAAGCTCCACCAGGGGGTTCGAGGCATTTGCCGTGTGCTTGCGGCCGTCAGCGTCGATCAGCGTGACTCCGGCCCCCGCTGCGCCCGGCACCGCCATTCCGGCCGCCGCGGTAATCAGTTCCAGGGCCTTGGACACTGTTTCGTCCGTTAGCAGAAGCTCGGATGCGCGGGCAAAGATGGCCGCCAGCTCATCGGCCAGGGGAAGTTTCACCGCCATGGCTGCACCGGTTCCACTGCTATTGCCGCCCTTCACGCGTCGACTGGACCTGCACTCAGCATATCCGCAGGGGACTCAGGTCACCCGTCGAAGTGGGTGTTCCGGGCATCGTTTCGAAGTTGACGCACAGCAACTCCTCGGCTGCTTCCCTCAGTGCTAACTGGCCCGGCTATCCTGCCGGCTTCTCGCGGGAATTCCGTGCAGCGCCTCCGGCCGGAGGAGCCTCATCAGGATCCCCGCCCTGCCGGGCCGCACTGTCCGACTCATCCTTGGCGGCTGATTCCTTCAGGTGGGCCTGCACATGGGCCTCGTGCAGCTGATCCGCTTCCTGCAGGTGCTGTTGAAGTTTTTCCTCGGCGTCCCTACGGCGACGGGACACCTCCCGCATCTCACGGGTGGACTCGGATCCGGCCGAGGGCAGATAGGTCCTGGTTTGGGGTTCATTGGTGGCAGCAGAAACCGCGGGCGCTTGTTCTTCGCTCATAGTCGAATCCTCCCACAGCAGGATGAACGCCACTAGGGCCTAACGGCCGCCGTCGCCATCTGCCCGCTCAGCTCCAGCCCAGCAGCCGCAGCCCGGCCGCCGCTCCCGCCCCGGCCAGGACCACCACCAGGAAGGGCGCCCGGAGCCATAGGGCGATTCCTGCCGCGGCGAGGGCCCCCATCCGCGCGTCAAATGCAAGGGCCTGACCGGACGCCACCGCATTCACGATGGTGAGCGAGGCCAGCAGGCCGATGGTCATGGTGCCGGCGATCCGGGACATCCGGGGGTTCCGGAGCAGGCTCGCCGGGACCAGGTAGCCCAGGAGCTTCCAGCCGTAGCCAAGGAGGCAGGCGAGCAACAGCCACATCCAAAGGTTCATTTTGCGTCACCCCCCGAACGGGGATAGCTGCGACGGGGATGGCGCGCGTGATGGTGTTCGGCGTACGGATCCACATCGGGCTCCAGGCCTTCGTCGCTGCGGCCGTGGCTGAGCCAGCCGATCGCGGCCGCCACCACCGCGGCGATCAGGATGGGAACGCCGCCGGGCACGAACGGCACGGCCAGGACGGTGGCCAGGGCACACACCACGGCGATGGCCACCGGTTCGCGGCCTTTGAGCCGTGGCCACAGCAGGCCGAGGAAGGCCGCCACCGCGGCGCCGTCGAGCCCCCACTGCTTGGGGTCTCCCAAGGCGCTGCCGGCAAGCGCCCCGACGGCGGTGAACACGTTCCAGAGCACGAAGATGCCGATTCCGGCGGTCCAGAATCCCCGTTTCTGCTCGTCGGGATCCGTCTGCCCGGTGCTGGTGGCGATTGATTCGTCGATGGTGACGTGGGCCGCGGCAAACTTGCGCCACCCGCGCGGCTGCAGCAGTGCGTTAAGCTGCATGCCGTAGATGCCGTTGCGCATGCCCAGAAGCGTGGCCGCGCCCATCGCAGCGACCCCGGACCCGCCGCCGGCCACCACGCCGATGAAAGCGAACTGCGAGCCGCCGCTGAAAAGAAGCAGGCTCAGGGCCATGGTCTGCCAGAAATCAAGCCCGGATGTGACCCCGAGCGCCCCGAACGAGATCCCGTACAGCCCGGTGGCGATGCTGATCGAAACGCCTACACGTACGGCCGGGGACTGCAGCAGTTTCATGGCCACAGGCCGGCAACACGTCGGCCGGCAGGCCATGTCAGGGCCGGTTTCCGCAGGCTCCAGGCCCACAGGATCAGCGGGACCTGCAGCGGGAGCCGTGCGGTGTGCACCTTCCGCTGCCCGGGCGTTCCGGCCGGGCCGTAGGCGCGGCGCAGGGCGTCGGCATGGCCGGCAAGGAACACCATGAACATTGCGGTGACGCCGGCCGCGGCGGCTTTGCGGGTGGCCGGGAACAGGAGCCCGAAGGCGGCGCCCGCCTCGAGCAGGCCGCTGAGCGCCACCCATTCATCGCGTGTCATCACGGCGAACGGCCCGTTGGGCCGGTCGCCGGAGTCGTCACGGCACAGGAAATCGGGAACCACCTGGTGGAAGAACGCGGGCTCGCGGAAGTGCTTCATGGCGCTCGTCAGCAGGAGGGCGCTCAGGGCAGCTGCCGAGAGGGTCTGGGTGGCCCGGCCGGACCAGGTGAAAGGCATGGATCCATGCAACCACAGCCCCGGACTCCCCCGGTAACCGCCGGTTCAGCTGACGGGGTGGCTGCTTTCCGAGAACTGGGCCAGAACCTGCGCCGGCCGGTTGGTGGTGATTTCGTGGATCCCCAGTTCCTGGCATAACTGCACATCCTGTTCCGAATCCACGGTCCACACCCTGAACCTGCGGCCGGAGTCCATCCATCGTTGGACAGCCCGGGCGTGCCGGCGAACATAGTCGATGCCGGGTCCGGCCAGCCTGACTTCGCAATCATTCAGGATCCGTTCGCCTTCCACCTGTGCCGCCCGCATAACGTTTGCCACGGCCCCGCCCGTAATGACCCCCAGTCCCAGTTCCTCGCGGACTTCGTCCACGGTGATGTCGTCCACCAACTGGCAGACGAACTCGGCGGGAACGGCCCTGAGCAGGTGCTTCACGGCGTCCGGGCTGAAGCTCATGAAGGACACACTGACGTTGTCCACCTTCGAGGTCCGCGGATCCCAGCCTTCAGCGGCCAGCACCTCAAGCACCCGGTCCTCGAGCTGCAGCAGGTAGGGGCTGGGGTGCTTGAGTTCAATGGCGAGCCCGATGTCCCTGCCCGCTTCACGAAGGATGTCCAACAGGTCCGGCAACGTCAACAGCTGGTCGAACCTCCCGCCGTACTCCAGCGGAATCCGGGCGCCCTTCCACGAGGAAAAGTCCAGCAGCCGCAGCTCATCCAGGGTCCGGTCAGCCACCGGGCCGGTGCCGTCAGAGGTGCGGTCCAGGTTCGCGTCATGGAGCAGGACTACGTGCTGGTCCCGGCTGAGGTGGACGTCGCATTCCACGCCGTCTGCGCCCTCCGCGATGGCCTGAAGGTAAGCGGCCCGGGTGTGCTCGGCGAACGCGGCACTGGAACCGCGGTGGGCGTAGACCAGCGGCCGGACGGAGGCGGACTCGTCGGTAGTCATGGTGACACGTTAGCGGACACCCGCCACTGATGCGGGGCTAGGCTGGGCACATGCAGGTGAACAGTGAACAAACCACCCGTCCCGCGGCAACGCGCCCGCCGCATGGCGGCTCGCGCGCCACCGGAGCCGCCGTCGTCGATCCTGGCCTTGGCGGGGACGCCGAAAAGGCTGCTGCGCTGCGCAAAATGAAACGCCTGGCGCTGGGACTGCTGATCATTATGGCGGTTATTTTCGTCTTCGCCTTCGCCTGGCAGAAACAGTACCCGTGGCTGGAATACGTCCGTGCGGCGGCGGAAGGCGGCATGGTGGGTGCCTTGGCGGACTGGTTCGCCGTAACGGCCCTCTTCAAATACCCAATGGGCATCAAGATCCCGCACACGGCCATCATCCCGCGCCGCAAGGACCAGATCGGCGCGTCGCTGGGCGAGTTCGTGGAGACCAATTTCCTGTCGGAACAGGTGGTAAAGGAAAAGCTGGCGTCCGTGGACATCGCACGGAAAGTGGGCGCCTGGCTGTCCGGTCCCGGCGGCCCCGAGCGCGTAGCCAAGGAAGGTGCCGCCGTGATCCGCGGCGCGTTCAAGGTACTGAACGACGACGACGTCCAGGCGGTGATCGAGAGCATGGTCCGCAAGCACCTCCTCACTCCGCCGTGGGGGCCGCCGGTGGGCAGGCTCGCCGAGCGGATCTTCGCCGACGGGCATCACCACACGCTGGTGGACCTGCTGGTGGACAGGACCGTCGATTGGGTCAGGGACAACCACGAGACAGTCAGCAGGCTGGTTTCGGACCGGTCCCCGCAGTGGGTCCCGCAATTCGTGGACGGGCTGGTGGGAGACAAGGTCTACGTGGAGATCCTCAAGTTCACCAAGGCCGTACAGGCTGATCCGCAGCACCAGGTCCGGCAGTCCATCGACAAGTACCTGACCGACCTGGCCCAGGACCTGCAGCACGATCCGGTGATGATCGCCCGGGCCGAGGGCATCAAGGCACAGGTGTTGGGCGACCCCGAGGTCCGCGAACTGGCATCCCGCACCTGGGGAACCATCAAGGCGGCGCTGCTCGGCGCCGTCGACGATCCGCACAGCGAGCTGACCGTCAAGTTCAAGGCGGCCGTGCATGACTTCGGGACCCGGCTGGTTGTGGACGCCGAGCTGGCGGGCAAGGTCAATGCGTGGATCGGTGACGCTGCCGGCTACCTCGTGAAGACGTACCGCTCGGACATCGCCGGCGTCATCACGGACACCGTGGCCCGCTGGGATGCCGAGGAGACGTCACAGAAAATTGAGCTGCAGGTGGGCAAGGACCTGCAGTTCATCCGGATCAACGGCACGGTGGTGGGCGCCCTGGCCGGCCTGGCCATTTTTGCCGTGGCGCATCTGGTCTTCGGCTGACCCCCGAGCGCGAACGGGCACTTGAGCACCCTCACCCCCAGCGCGAACGGACACTTGAGCACCTTCAAAGAGGGCCTCAAGTGTCCGTTCGCGCTTAAGGGCTAGGCGAAGGATTCCAGTTCCACGCCTGCTGCGTCCAGCGCCTTGCGGACGGCCGTTGCCGTCTCCACGGCGTCGGGGGTGCCGCCGTTGAGACACAGCGAATGCGGCTGGAGCCTGATCACGGTGCCGTTCACCGCTTCTACTTCACCGTGGATGGCGAGCCGGACAGCGCGTTCGGCAACCTCCCTGGCGTCCCGCAGCAGCGCACCGTCCTCGGAGCGGGGTACCAGTGTTCCGTCCGGCAGGTACGCGCGGTCCGCGAACGCCTCGTGGAACACGGGGTGGCCGGCCTCCGCGGCGAGGGCCAGCAGCGCGGACCCCTCCTGGCCCAGGATGGGCAATCCCGGATCGTAGGCCTGGACGGCGGCGATCACGGCGGAGGCCTGTTCGGCGTCGTGCACCGTGCGGTCGTACAACGCGCCGTGCGCCTTGACGAAGTCCACGGATGCTCCGACGGCATGCGCCACGCCGTCGAGCGCGCCGAGCTGGTACAGCACGGCCCCGAAGAGGTCGTCGAAGGTCATGTCGATGTACCGCAGGCCAAAGCCCGGGAGGTCCGGGTACCCCACGTGGGCACCCACCCGGACGTCCAGTTCGAAGGCCGCCCGGCAGGTGTCCAGCATTGTGACGGGGTCCCCGGCGTGCAGGCCGCAGGCCACGCTCGCGCTGGTGATGAGCGGGAACATGGCGGCATCGTCCCCCATGGTCCAGGAGCCGAAGGACTCCCCCAGGTCAGCGTTCAGATCCAAGGAATCCGCCTTTCATGGTTGAGTCTCCACCGGGGGTGGTGTTGCCGGAGGCATTGGTGCCGGAGGTGCCGGTGCCGAGGGTGTTGTCGGCGGTTTTGGGGCCGGGGGTCAGTTCGCCTGGAATGGTGTCCGGCATGGGGCCAAAGGCCTCCTTGGCGCTGGCCACGACGGCACGCCCCATCACGCGGTTGCCCACGCCGCCCACAACTGCTCCGACGCCGAACGGCAGCGCGCGGCCCAGGAGTGCGGTTCCCTGCCGCTGCAGCAGGTTGCGGAGGAACGCCCGCTGGATGCGGTCCCGCACCGACCCGAATCCCGGGAATGACGTCTTGCGGGCGAACGCGGAACCCCAGGCGTCTGCGGGGCCCTTGCTCCTGCCCGCCGCCTGTCCGCTGAGGCTTCCGAGCAGGGCAGTTCCTTCCTCGCCCAGCATGATGGCCATGACCAGCGTGCTCGCCTTTTCGGGATCAACCATGCGGATGCCGTGCAGCTCGGCCAGGGACGTGGCGTAGAGCGCAGTGGCTTCGAGGAAGCCGACGGTGGCTGCCGCGGAAAGGCCCAGCGCGGCCACCGTGCCAACGCCCGGGATGACGGCCGTGCCGCCCACGAGTGCGCCGCCGCCGGTGACGGCCAGCAGGTAGTCGCGCTCCAGCTTTTCCGCCAACTGCGCTGCCGTTGCCCGCGGGTGCCTTCGCTGGAGCCGCCGGATGTTGGCGAGAACCAGCGGGCGCTGGACTTCGACGGCGCGCAGCAGCATGCTGTGCAGTCCTGGCTTTGGCTTGCCTTGGGAGTCGAACACCGCCTTGTGGGCGGTTTTTTGGGCAATCTTCATTGCCGGGTTCTTCCTCATGGCCATCGTCACCTTTCTTGGAACGGGAACAAGCCGCCGGTGTAATCATGGCTGGCAATCATGGTC
Source organism: Arthrobacter oryzae (assembly GCF_031454875.1). Lineage (GTDB taxonomy): Bacteria > Actinomycetota > Actinomycetes > Actinomycetales > Micrococcaceae > Arthrobacter > Arthrobacter oryzae_D. The sequence goes on along the minus strand of NZ_JAVDRQ010000001.1, from coordinate 639,416 downwards.
AGCAACCATGGTTACAGCCGGACAGGGACAGCTCGCGGCTGCCTCTCACCCTTAACACTAGGCCACGCCGCCTTGGCGGCCCGGCAGGGCCAGTTGGCGGATCTCCGGCCGGGCTTGTACCGCTACATCACCCAGGATTCGGCTAGGGCAATATACGCGGACGACGACGGGCCCCGGGGCCCGGGGTACACCGTCGGCGAACCGGGCCATTCGACGCCGAACTCCGACAGGCGGCCGCCGCTGCAGGGAAGGTACACGTTGTTCAGGGCGGCGCTGCCGTCGCCGAGTTGGAAATCCGGCGCCGAGAACTGGCGGCGGTCCAGGACGCCGCTGATCTCCAGCTCCGCCTTGCGCCCCACGGCACGGAAGCCTCGCTCGATGTCCAGTTCGACGTCGAACTCGTCCTGGGTGTGGGTGATTTCGGTCAGGGGAAACCGTGCGGCCTCCGGAAAGTAACGGGTCAGTTCATTGGCCAGGGTCTCGGCGAAGTAGCCGTTGGTGCCGTAGCTTCGCCAGCCCTGCCGGGTGGCGACCAGCAGGGCGTTTCCGGTGCCCCACTTGGACCACTCGGCCATCCAGAAGGAGGCGAAGCAGCTGGCGGGCTCGCCGGGGATGTGGGCGCCGTCGCGGTTTACCGGATGCAGCGCCAGCCCAGGGTTGTTCCCGATGAATGCCATGCTGCGGCGCCAGGTGCCCGCCGGACTGTTCCCCATAAAGCAGAGCCTAGCCCGGCGGCGGCCAACCTCCGCGGCGGCGCGGCCGGGGCGAAGCGGGCCTAGACTGGCCCTATGCCCGCCCCCAGAGCCCTCCGGCCCTTCGTGCACCGTGAGTACCGCGTGCTGATCGCGGCACTGGCCGTTTCCATTTTCGGCTCCGGCATGTGGGCCGTTGCCATGGTCTACCAGGTGATCCATTTGGGCGGCGGCCCGTTGGAGCTGTCCCTGGTGGCCACCGCCGGCAGCGTGGGACTGGTGGCGTTCGTCCTGGCAGGCGGGATCGCCGCCGACCGCGTGCCCCAGCGGCTGCTGATCATCGCGGTGGAAGGCACAAACCTCGCCGTGATCGCCGCCGTCAGCGGGCTGGCAATGGCCGGCGTGCTGCAGCTATGGCACCTGGTGGTTGGCGCTTTTGTCCTCGGCGTTGGCGCGGCGTTCTTCTTCCCGGCTTATTCGGCCATCCTGCCCAGGATCCTGCCGCCGGAGGACCTGCTGGCGGCCAACGGCATGGAGGGGACCATGCGGCCCATCCTGCAGCAGGCCGCCGGTCCAGCCGTGGCCGGAGTCCTGGTGGCAGCCCTGTCCCCCTCGCACGCCGTCACGGGGGTTGCAGGGTGCCACCTTCTCGCCTTCATCATCCTCAATTTCCTGGGACGGCACGCCTTGGACGCCCCCGGCGCCGACGGCGGACCCGCAGCGGAACGGGCCAGGACGTCCTTCTTCCACGACCTCCGGGAAGGCGTCAGCTACACCGTGCGGACGCCGTGGCTGCTGTGGACGCTCCTTTGGGCCTGCATCTCGGTGCTGTTCCTGATCGGGCCCATCGAGGTGCTGTTGCCGTTCGTTGTCCGCGACCAGCTGGACGGCGATTCCCGCATGTTCGGTTTCCTGCTGGCTGTGATGGGCGTGGGCGGAGCGGGTGCTTCCCTGGCGACGGCGTCGTTCCCGCTGCCACGCCGCTACCTCACCGTGATGATGGTTTCGTGGGGTGCAGGAAGCCTGCCGCTCGCGGCCATCGGGATCATGGACAGCTTCTGGCTGGTTGCGGCAGCCCTGTTCATCTTTGGTGCCACCGGAGGCACCGGAATGGTCATCTGGGGAACCCTCCTGCAGCGCCGTGTCCCCCCGCACCTGCTGGGCCGCGTCTCCAGCCTGGACTTCTTCGTGTCCCTGGCGCTGATGCCCATCTCCATGGCCCTGGCGGGACCCGCGGCGGCTGTGGTGCCCACCTGGGTCATCTTCCTGGTGGCCGGCGGCGTCTGCCCGATCATGGCCGTGGTCGCCATGATCGTTGCCCGAATGCCGTCCGATGAGCTCGCGCATCCGCTGGACAGCAGCTTGAAGACGCCGGCGCCGGAAGACAGCCAGAGGTCCGTGGACAGCCCCTAGCCGGGGCCGTCCACGGATCTGCCCGCCGTCGGCATTGAGCCCGCAAGGGCTGTCCACTCTTAGTGTTGGGCGCGGACCACCGGGATGGACGCCGTCGGAAGGCCGCTCGGGAAAACGGTGGGTTCCGGAACGTCGACGGCGGCCAGCGGCACCCGGGCCACGTCGCTGCCCACGGTGAGCAGCTCGCCGCGGACGTTGACGTCCAGGGGTGCGCCTTCCCGGACGCTGAGTCCGATGAACCCGGGCTCCAGTTCAACGGACAGCAGGCGGCCCTGCACCTTGAGGTGGAAGGACAGGCCCTCCCATTCAGCCGGCAGCCTCGGGTCGAAATACGGAACGTCGCCCTGGTCGCGGAGGCCGGCGAAGCCGCTGACCAGCGAACTCCAAACACCGCCGGTGGAGGCGATGTGCACGCCGTCGATGGTGTTGCCGTGGGTGTCGTCCAGGTCAATGAAGAGCGCGTGCGTGAAGTGGTCCAGCGCGGCGTTTTCATAACCCACCTCGGCGGCCATGATTCCCTGGACGCAGGCGGACAGGGTGGAGTCGCCGGTGGTGATCGGGTCGTAGAAGTCGAAAGCGCGCCGCTTTTCCTCGGCCGTGAAGTCCTGCCACTGCAGGAACATCGCGAGCACGCTGTCGGCCTGCTTCAGCACCTGGTGCCGGTAGATCACCAGCGGGTGGAAGTTCAGCAGCAGCGGGTACTTGGACCGGGGCGTGCTCCAGTCCCACGGCTCCAGGGTCATGAAGTCGTTGTCCTGCGAGTACACCTGGAGGTCTTCGTCGTAGGGCAGCTGCATCCGGTTGGCGGCCTGTTCCCAGAGCTGGCGTTCGGCGTCGTCGATTTCCGGGTGGTCAAGCGCCGCCGCCGCGCGCAGGTTAAAGCGCGCCATGACGTTGGTGTACAGGTTGTCGTTGACCACTGCCGTGTACTCGTCCGGACCCGTGACGCCGTGGATGTGGAACAGGCCGTCCTTGCCGAAGAAACCGAGGGACACCCACATCCGGGCGGTTTCGATCAGCAGCTCCGAACCCATGCCGTGCTTGAAGTCCGCATCCCCGCTGGCCCAGATGTACCTGTTGGTAGCGAAGGCGATCGCGGCAGCGATATGGAATTGCGCGGTGCCGGCGGCGTAATAGGCGCTGGCCTCAAGCCCGTTGATGGTCCGCCACGGGAACAAGGCGCCGTCCACGCTGAGCTCCTTGGCCCGGACTTTGGCGTCCGGCAGCATCTCGTGCCGGAACTCCAGGACCTGGCGCGCGTTGTCCGGGTTGGTGTAGGTCATGTACGGCAGCAGGTACACCTCCTGGTCCCAGAAGTAGTGCCCCTCGTAGCCGGAGCCGCTAACGCCCTTGGCCGGAATGCCGGCAACGTCAGCCCGGGCCGTGGCTTGGGCCAGCTGGAAGAGGTTCCAGCGGATGGCCTGCTGCAGTTCGGGCTGTCCGCCCACCACGATGTCCGAAGTGGCCCAGTAGTCCCGGTAGTGCGCCTCGCTTTCGGCGAAGATCGCGCTCACGGGCTGCAGGGCGTTCTCCGCTGCTTCGGACGGGTCCTGGGCGGTTCCGCCGTCCACGGCTCCCTCCCGGAAAGCCCGCGCCACGGCGTAGCTGGCGCTCTTCTCGAGGCGGAACGGCTGGTCTGCGCTGACGGCCAGCACGTACCGCACGGTGCTGTCGTCCTGGTCCACCTGGGTCTCGAACGGCTGGACCTCCGCCGAGGTCCAGTGGTCCACGGCCAGGCCAACGCGCTGCCGGGACTCCGCAGCTTCCCAGGACAGGCGCAGTGAGCCGTCGCCGCCGTCGAGCCTGACCGGCAGCAGGACGCGGCCGGCGTGCCGTCCGGCGCGGCGCGGATCATGGGTGGAGTGGTCCTCCACCGGCTGGTCCTGGCGGTTGATCACCGAGGACGTGACATCCGCGTAGACGTCCCGGTCCGACGCGACTTCGAGGCTGATCCCCAGGGTTCCGCGGGACTGGTAGCCCACGGCCCGGCGCTCCGTGGTGGTCACGGTGGCGCCGGAACGGCACTGCCAAGTGATCCGGCATTCGTAGATCCCGGTGGCGAAGTCCACGGACCGGCGGTAGTCCAGCACCGTTGATTCACTGAGGCTCAGCGTTTCGCCGTCGATGATCACCGTGAAGTTGTTGACGTCCGGGATGTAGAGGATCCGCTGGCCCGTGCGGGCGAAGCCGAAGGCATTCTCTGCGTGCTTGATGTCCCAGGTTTCGTGGAAGCCGTTGATGAAACTGCCGGGCAGGTCTGCGTCCGCGGCGGCCCAGTGGGCGCCGCGGATGCCGAGATGGCCGTTGCCCAGGCTGAAGAGCGTCTCCAGCGTCCCGGCGTTTCCGGGAAGGTGGACGGTCTCCACGAGCTGCCAGGGATCGTTGGGAAAACGGGCGCGGTCAGAGGTGATGAGTGCCATGGCTGTTGGGGTTCCTTTTGGCGTTGTGCAGGTTCGGGGGGTGGTTGGCCGGGTTAGAGGAGTTCGTTCAGGTCGTCGACCACCAGCGTGGCGCCGGCGTCCAGCAGCGTCTGGCGGCCGGCTCCCCTGTCCACGCCGATCACCGAATGGAAGCTTCCGGCACTTCCGGCCTGGACGCCGGATACAGCGTCCTCAACCACCACGCACTCTTCGCTGGGCAGGTCCAGCAGTTGCGCCGCATACTCGTACGTCGCGGGGCTGGGCTTGCCGGGCAGGCCCGCGGCAGCGGCCACTACGCCGTCCACAACCACCGGGAAGTGCTCGGCCAGTCCCGCTGCCAGCAGAACTGCCGGGGCGTTGCGGGAGGAGGAGACGACGGCGACCTTGAGCCCCAGCGCCTGCGCGGCTGCCAGGAAGCGCACCGAGCCTTCGTAGGGTGCCACGCCGCCGGATTCGACGATGTCGTTGAAGACCTTGTTCTTGCGGTTGCCCAGCCCATGGACTGTGTCGTTCGCGGGGTCGTCATCCGCGGGGCCCTCGGGCAGCACGATGCTGCGAGAGGCAAGGAAGTCCCGGACGCCGTCGAACCGCGGCTTGCCGTCGATGTGGTCGAAGTAGTCGCTTTCGCGGTAGCCGTCCGCCCCGGGAACATCCTGCAGGTAGCCGTCGAAGAGCTCCTGCCAGGCGCGCTCGTGCACAATCGCCGTGGGCGTGAGCACGCCGTCGAGGTCGAAAAGGATGGCGGAAGCGCCGGTCCAGCCGCGGCTGCTGCTGGCGGCGCTGTCGGCGGGGGTGCCGTTGCTGTTGGCGGTGCTGTTGGAAAGCTCAGTCATGCGGTACTCGATGTCCTTTCAGACGGCGTGCAGGGGACGTGCATGGATACTGCGGGGTTTGGTGCAGGGTTTGGTGCGGGGCGAACGGCCCGGCATCGGCCCGAGCGTGCAGTCGGGCATCGGCGCCCGGGACCAGCATCTGCTTTGCGCTTGCGCTCAGCGTTTCGCTTCGCGTCGTCGGTTAGCGTTTTCGTCGCGTGGTCTTGCGTTCAATCAGCTTGGTATCCAGCACGTGGCTGGCGGGGGCGGACAGCGGCCCGGAACGTTGAAGTCCCTCAATCAGGAGGTTGGCTGCAAAGGCGCCCTGATCGGCTACCGGCTGGGCCATTGTGCTCAGGCCCAGGAACCAGCTCATCTGATGATCGTCTATTCCTATGATGGACACGTTTTTTGGCGCTGACAAACCGAGGTCGCGCAAAGCCATCAGCGCGCCGAAGGCGGTTTCGTCGCAGCCGGCGAAGATCGCGGAGGGAATTCGGCGGTTTTCGATGAGCTCGGTCATGGCCCGGCGGCCGCCTTCGATGCTCGAGCCGGCGTCCATCACCAGGTCCGGGTCCACGGTCAGGTGGTGCTCGGCAAGTGCCCGCCGGAACCCGGACAGGCGTTCCGTGGCCGTGACCACTGAGCGTGCCCCCGGTTCGCGCCCGGACAGGATGGCCAGGTCCCAGTGGCCGAGCCCCAACAGGTGGTTGGTGGCTTTCCAGGCGGCGTCCTCGTTGTCGATGCCAACGTTGTCCCAAGGGACGTTGTGCATGCCGACGCTGGCAACGGCGAGTCCGGACGAGGCCAGGGCGTCGATTTCGTCGTCGCTGAGGGCGATATTGAGCAGCAGCACTCCGTCCACCCGCTGGGATAGGGCATCCAGGTCACCGAAGACCTTGCGGTGGACGCTGGGGGTGTTCCGCAGGCTGATCAGCACGGTGTCGAAACCGCTGTCCGCGAAGACCTCCTCGGCGGCCTCCACAGCCTGGGTGAAAAACCATGACGTGGCTGTGGGCGCGATGATGGCCACGGATCCGGTGGTTCCGCCGGCAAGCCGCGATGCAGCTGAGGATGCTTTGTAGCCGAGCTTCGTGGCGGCATCCGCCACTTTCAGCTGGGCCGTTTCAGAGACATTGGGGAGCCCGCGAAGCGCACGGGAAACGGTACAGATGGACAGTCCTGACAATGCGGCAACGTCCTGAATGGTCACGCGCGGCGCTTTAGCCATGCAACACGGGCTCAGCCCTTTCTTCTTCTGAAGTCCTGGGCCCGGGAACATGGCCGAAGAAGAGTGTAAGCGCTTACAAATTTAGCGCGCAACTGGTTTTTCTCTGCAGTGCGGATTCTTACGGAATTACTGCACGGGTGGCGCAGTTCGGGCTCAGTGCAGGACGCTCAGTTCAGCAGGCTCAGCGCAGCACGTAATGGCGCAGGAACGCGCCCACATCCACCATTTCGGCCTTGGAAATGGTGTGGCCCATTCCCGGGTAGGTCCGGGCCGTCAGTTGCGTGTTCCGCTCCAGCCATTCCTGGGTGTGCTCAACGGCGTCGTCATTGATGACAAGGTCGGCTTTGTCCCGGCCCCAGAAGAACGGCGGCTTGGTGTCGAACGATTCGCTCATGGCCAGCAGTTCGTTGTCCAGGACGAACCCGGAAAGGCCCACAACGGCCCTGAACTCATGCGGCCGCAGCCGCAGCAGCGTGCTGGCCATGGCCATGCCCTGGGAGAAGCCCAGCAGGCTGACGCTGCTGTGCCGCGCCTTGACCGAGTTAACCCAGTCGAACACCTTGTTGCTGACCGTGATGACGTCGGCGAAGTCGTGGGTCAGGAAGTAGTCCAGCAGGAACCAGCCGTAGTCGTCGCCGATCACCTTGGGCGCCCGCAGTGCCGCGCAAGTGAATTCAGGCGGCACCTGGCCGAACAAATCCGACATGCGGACCTCGTCCGTGCCGTAGCCGTGCATCATCACCAGTAGCGGCGTTCCGGCGCGCTGATTCTCCGGCTTTGACCATACGACTGTCTCCATCGCAACAGCCTAACTTTCCGCGACGCAACTCACGCGACGGGCCCCCGGCCGGCATGGTCAGTGCGGGCTCAGCCCGCCGTGATCACCAGCGAGGCGCTGTGTCCGCCGAACCCGAATGCGTTGGAAATGCCGGCCTTCGCCGCCAGTCCCCCGGTTGTCTCCGAAACGATGTTGAGATGGATGTCCGGGGCCGGGTTTTCAAGGTTGAGGGTCCCGGGGATCGAACCTGTGCGCAGCGCCTGGATGGTGACGATGGCGCCCAGTGCTCCCGCGCCGCCCAGCAGGTGTCCGGTGAGGGACTTGGTGGACGTCACAGGAACGGAATGCCCGACGACGGCGCCGATAGCCTCCGCTTCGAGCCGGTCCCCCACCGGGGTGGATGTGGCGTGCGCGTGGACAAAGCCGATGTCATCTCCGGTGAGGCCGGCTGCGGCAATTGCCTTTTCCAGGACGCGGCGCTGCATGGCGGGGTCCGCCGCCACGATGTCCACGGCGTCGGACGTTACCGCGCTCCCGGCAATAACCCCGAGGATTTCGGCCCCGCGGGAATGTGCATGGTCTTCGCGTTCCAGCACCACGATTCCGGCTCCCTCGGCCATGACAAAGCCGTCGCGGTCCCGGTCGAACGGGCGGGATGCGGCCTGCGGGCTCTCGTTGCGGGTGGAGAGGGCCCTGATCTGCGCAAACCCGCTGATGGTCAGGCCGTTGATGCAGGAGTCCACCCCGCCCGCGATCACCACATCGGCGGCACCGCTGCGGATCATGTCTGCCGCCTGGGAAATGGCTTCAGCCCCGGAGGCGCAGGCGCTGACCGGGGTCCGTGCGCCGCCGCGCGCGCCAACATCAATGGAGACCCAGGCCGAGGGGCCGTTGGTCATGATCCGTGTGAGGGTGTGTGGGGAAACCCGGCGGGGTCCCTTCCCGTCCAGGGTCCTGGTCTGCTCCAGCGTGGTATCGAGCCCTCCGTAGCCGGAACCGATCACCACGGCGAGCCGCTCCGGGTCAGTTTCCGGCCGGCCGGCATGTGCCCACGCTTCCCGGGCGGCAATGAGGGCAAGGTGGCCGCAACGGTCCATCCTCTTGTACTCCAGTGTGGACAGCAGCGACGGCACATCGGCGGTGACGCGTCCCGCCATCCGGACCGGCAGCCCGCCGGCCCAGTCGTCTTCGAGGGCAGAAATTCCGGAGCGACCCGCCAGCAGTGCCGCCCAGGTGTCGCCGGCAGTCGGGCCGACGGGTGTCACTGCTCCCAGGCCGGTGACAACAACCGTGGGGAATACTTCAGACATGGGTAACACCGCTCCTGGGATCCATTGACACTGCGCGCTGATTGCCGCGGACGCATCCCCGGCCGGCCGGGAATGCGTGCGCATTCCAGAGTACGCGGGGCAACCCGGTAGCCGCCGGGTGTGACGTCCGGAGCCGCAATGCGGGCACCGCCCGACGGCGGTCCATTAACAGCAGTTCGAAACCGCCGCCGTGACGGATGGGCAAACAGGTGTGCAATCAGGTGGGCATTTCCTGTTGGAATAACGACTGGGATACGACCCCGCCGCGCCCTGTCCGCTTCATTGAAACAGCGGGGGGCGGGCTGTAGCCTGTCGCTAGACAGCATGCTGATCAAGTTTGTGCCGCACGTCATTGCCCGCAAGTCCCCCGGACAGCTAGGAGCAAGTCATGAGAATCGGTTCCTCCATTTTCCTTATCGCCATCGGCGCCATCCTGGCGTGGGCCATCACCCCCGGCCTGATCCCCTATGTGGACCAGACCCTGATCGGTTACATCCTGATGGCCGTCGGCGTCATAGGCCTGATCGCCTCACTGGTCCTGGCCTCGCCCGGGCGCAGCCGCCGGGTGAGCGAAACCCGGTCGGTGGTGGACCCGAACACGGGAGAACGCATCGTCCGAAACGAGAGCCGGGACGGCGGCATCTAGCCGTGAGCCTCCGGCCGCCGCTCCCTACGGACACCGGCGAACCGCAACTGAACACCCGGAAGCCGGGCCAGACCATCACGGTCGGGCCCGGCTTCCGCCGTCCCACCCTAAACCCAGACAAAAACCCCACGCCCGCATCTGCGTTCATGTTGTTTTCATTGACAAACCAACACGAACAAAGATAAAGTCAAACAATTCAACATCATGTGATAACAGTCACGGAAGCTGGCGCCCAGCCAGCTTCAGAAATACCAGCAGTCTTTTACGCAACGGAGGGTAAGTGTTCGCCGAGGAGCGCCAACAGCTGATCGCTGGCCTAGTGGCCGAAAGCGGCCGCGCCAGCGTCACTGCCCTTGCGGAGCGCTTCAGCATCACTACGGAAACCGTCCGGCGCGACCTCGCTGCACTGGAGTCAGCCGGCACTGTGCGCCGGGTCCATGGCGGCGCGGTCGCCCCGGACCGGATCAGCACCACCGAGGAAAGCATCCTGGAACGGACCGTGCAGCGGCAGCCGGAAAAACTGCGCATTGCCGAGGCCGCCCTGGCTTTCATCCCGCAAAGCCCTGCCGGCAGCATCCTGGTGGATGCCGGTTCAACCACCGAAGCCCTGGCGGACCTGATCGCACTGCGCCTCTCCGACCCCTCCGCGGCCCCCGACTCCGGCTCGGAAAACGAACTCGTCGTCATTACGCACGCGATCCCCATCGCCGCGAAACTCGCCGGCGAGCCGGGCATCGCCCTCCATCTCCTGGGCGGCAGGGTCCGCGGACTCACCCAGGCCGCCGTTGGGCAGTCCACCGTGGAGGCGGCTCGCCGGATCCGTCCGGACATCGCCTTCATCGGCGCCAACGGAATCCACTCAGCCTTCGGGCTGAGCACGCCCGATCCTGAAGAAGCCGCCGTCAAGGCTGCCTTCGTCCAATCGGCACGCCGCATTGTGGTGCTGGCCGACTCGTCCAAACTGGATGCCGAAACGCTGGTCCAGTTCGCCTCGTTGAAAGATCTGGACACCTTGATAACAGACAGTGAACCCAGCCCGGAACTCGCAGCGGCGCTTGCTGACGCCGGCGTGGACGTGGTGATCGCGTGATCGTCACCCTCACCGCAAACCCGAGTCTCGACCGCACCGTTGCCCTGCCCTCCCCTTTGCTGCGCGGCGAAGTGCAGCGCGCAACCTCCGTCAGCCAGGAGTCGGGCGGGAAGGGCGTCAACGTCTCCCGCGCACTCGTGGCCTCCGGCCTGGAAACGGTGGCCGTCCTCCCGGGCGGCGACTCGGACCCCGTGCTGGCGGGACTCCGTGACAGCGGCGTCCCCTTCGCCGCCCTCGCCATCCACGAACCGCTGCGAACCAATGTGGCGCTGACAGAGCCGGACGGCGTAACCACCAAGATCAACGAACCCGGCCCGGTATTGAGCGAAGACCAGCAGGAGGCCCTGATCGGGCTGCTGCTGGAACGCTCCCGCGGTGCCAGCTGGGTTGTCCTCGCCGGCTCGCTCCCACCCGGGGTCCCGGCCGACTTCTATGCCACCGTCACCCGGCGGCTCCGCTCCAACAACGACGGCAACGGCGCACACCAGGCAGCTCCGCGCATCGCCGTCGACTCGTCCGGCGCGCCGCTGGCCGCCGCCCTCTCGGGCGACGCAGCAGGCATGCCGGACCTCCTCAAGCCCAACGCCGAAGAACTGGCTGAACTGGCTGCCGCAGCCGGTTTCGCTGCGGCGTCCACCGCTGACGAACTGGAAGCGGATCCGGAGGCTGCCGCGGCAGCCGCCGCCGCCGTCGTGCGTTCCGGTGTAGGTGCCGTGCTGGCAACGCTCGGTTCCAAGGGTGCGGTACTTGTGACGTCCGACGGCGCGTGGCTGGCCACGCATCCGCCGGTCAAGGCGGTCAGCACAGTCGGCGCGGGAGATTCGTCCCTCGCCGGCTACCTGCTCGCCTCCAGCCAGGGCGCCGCCCCGGCCGACTGCCTCCGTCAGGCCGTGGCACACGGTGCCGCCGCCGCTTCCCTGCCGGGCTCCACAGTTCCGGCGGTCCACCAAACCACCCCCGATGCCGTAACCATCACGGCCCTCCGGAAGGACTGACAGTGACTCAGCTCATTACTACTGATCTGGTCGAGCTAGACCAGAACCTGGGCAACTCGCCCGAGGACGTGATCCGCCATCTGGCCGGCAGGGTTGCCGCCACCGGCCGCGCCACCGAAGTGGAAGGCCTCTTCACGGACGCCTTTGCCCGCGAGCAGAAGACGGCCACCGGCGTTCCCGGCGGCATCGCCATTCCGCACTGCCGCTCCACAGCGGTAACGGTACCCACCCTGGCCATGGCCCGCCTCTCGCAGTCCGTGGACTTCGGCGCCAAGGACGGCCCGGCGGACCTGATCTTCTTTATCGCGGCACCCGAAGGCGCGGACCAGGAGCACCTGAAGCTCCTGTCCAAGCTGGCCCGCTCCCTGATCAAAAAGGACTTCACGGCCGCCCTCCGGGCAGCCACGTCCGAAGCCGAAATCGTTGAGCTCGTGGACGGCGCCCTCGCCGACAAGCCCGCGGCCGCACCGCAGCCCGCAGGAGCAGCCGCAGCAGCAGCAGCACCGTCCGCCGGTGCCGCCACCGGCGCCCGCTCCGGCGGACCCAAGCGGCTCGTCGCCGTCACGGCGTGCCCCACGGGCATCGCCCACACCTACATGGCCGCCGACTCGCTGGTGGCAGCCGCCAAGGAGGTCGGGGTGGACCTCCAAGTGGAAACCCAGGGTTCCTCCGGCGCCAAGCCGCTGGACCCGGCCGTGATCGCAGCCGCTGATGCCGTGATTTTCGCGGTTGACGTGGACGTCCGCGGCAAGGAGCGCTTTGCCGGCAAGCCGGTCATCAATGCACCGGTCAAACGCGGCATCGACGAGCCGGACAAGATGGTCCAGGAAGCCCTGGCCGCAGCCGACAACCCCCACGCCCGCCGCGTGCCGCACTTCGGCGCCGAAGAGCAGGCCGAGACCGAAGCCACCGAAAAGGGTGAGCACATCGGCCAGAAGCTCAAGAAAGCACTCCTCACGGGCGTCAGCTACATGATCCCGTTCGTGGCCGGCGGCGGCCTGCTGATCGCCCTGGGCTTCCTCATGGGCGGCTACCTGATCACCCAGTACGCGGACGCCATCGTGGTGGACAACAGCATCTTCAACCTGCCCACCGAATACCCTGAGAACGCGTGGGGCCCCTTCGGCGCGTACCTCGGCGCCGTCCTGTTCAAGATCGGCGCACTGTCGCTCGGCTTCCTGGTCCCGGCCCTCGCAGGCTACATCGCCTACGCCATCGCTGACCGGCCGGGCATCGCGCCGGGCTTCGTTGCCGGCGCCGTTGCCGGGTTCATGGGTGCAGGCTTCCTGGGCGGCATCGTCGGCGGTCTCCTCGCCGGCTACATCGCCCACGTCATCGGCAAGATCAGCGTTCCCCGCTGGCTGCGCGGCCTGATGCCCGTGGTGATCATCCCGCTGGTGGCCTCGCTGGTCGCCTCCGGCCTCATGTTCCTGATCCTGGGCGCCCCGATCGTCGCCATCACCGTGGGCCTGAACGGCTGGCTCTCCGGCCTCACCGGCGCCAGCGCCATCGCCCTCGGCATCATCCTTGGCCTCATGATGTGCTTCGACCTCGGCGGTCCGGTCAACAAGGTGGCCTACGCCTTCGCCGTCGCCGGCCTGGGAGCAGCAACGCTGGACAACCAGGCACCCTGGCAGATCATGGCAGCAGTCATGGCCTCCGGCATGGTTCCGCCGCTGGCCATGGCCCTCGCGTCCACGGTCCTCGACAAGAAGCGCTTCAGCCTGGCTGAGCGCGAGAACGGCAAGGCCGCGTGGCTGCTGGGGGCATCCTTCATCTCCGAAGGCGCCATCCCGTTCGCGGCTGCTGATCCGCTCCGCGTCATCCCGGCCAGCATGCTGGGCGGCGCAGTCACCGGCGCCATCTCGATGGCCGCTGGTGTCGGTTCGAAGGCGCCGCACGGCGGCATCTTCGTCTTCTTCGCCATCGACAACTTCCTGATGTTCGTTGTCTCGATCCTCGTCGGTACGGTCATCACTGCCCTGGCAGTCATCGCCCTCAAGCGCTGGGCCGTCCGCAAGTCCGTTGATACCGTGGAGCCGGTTCCAGTTACTGTCTGACCCGGTTCGGTATTTCCCAACCATCTGTCTCGACCTGATATTCAAGGAGCACAAATGTTCGAACGCACCGCCACCATCGCCAGCCGCGTCGGCCTGCATGCCCGCCCGGCCGCCATCTTTGCCGAGGCCGCCGGCGAGTACCCGCACGAAATCACCATTGCCCGCCAGGGCGAACCGGCCGACGAGGCCATGGACGCCGCCAGCATCCTGTCCCTCATGAGCCTGGGCGCATCACACGGCGACGTTGTGGTCCTGCGTGCCGAGGGCGACGGCGCCGACACCGCCCTGGACCACCTGGTCCAGATCCTGGAAACCGATCACGACGCCGAGTAGAGGCAGGACGGGCTAGTACAGTCCGCTTAGGTCAGCGTCCGGCGGCCGGCCCGCTGCGCCACGGTAAGTCCCGCTTTGCGGGCACGTGGCGCACGGGCCGGCTGCTGTATTTAAGCACCTGTTCACCTCCGGGAGTCACTAAGCAAACTTAGTAAGTTCCTTGTTTTTGCCGGGTGGCCCTACTAGCGTGGAAAACGAGGCGACACACCGTTCAACAGACCGCATTCGGAGCAGTTCCAGCACTGGAAGAGGATGAGACAGTGGCTACCCTGCAGGAAACCATCGAGGTGGATGTTCCCGTGTCCACCGCCTACAACCAATGGACGCAGTTCGAATCCTTCCCGGAGTTCATGCATGGTGTGGAGTCCGTTGAGCAGATCGACGAGACATCTCTTCATTTCCGCACGGATATTGCCGGAGTCCGGCGCGAGTACAACGCCCAGATCACCGACCAGCTGCCGGACCGCCGCATCGCCTGGGTCAGCACGGACAAGCCGCGGAACTCCGGCGAGGTTTCCTTCGAACCCCTCGGCCCGGACCAGACGCGTGTCACGGTGGCCCTGGAATGGGAACCCGAGGGATTGGTGGAGAAGGCCGGCTCCGCCGTTCACGCGGACAGCCACCAGATCAGTGCCGACCTGAAGCGGTTCAAGCAGTTCATCGAAGCGCGCGGCATCGAAACCGGTGCGTGGCGTTCCGCCGTGGACCACGGCGAAGTTGAAGAAACCGATGAAGAGGCCGGCTTCGCGGCCGGCGCACCGTCGCCGCACGCCCAGCAGTCCCCCGCCCAGGCATCCCACGCGCAGCCGCCGCATGCGCCCACACCTTCGCCGCAGCGTCCGGCAGGGGTGGACCCTTTTATTGACGACGCTGAACCATCGGATCCGAGCTGATCATGCCTGAGAAGAAGAATCCCAGCGTCAAGGACCCCAAACTGTACGAGGAACTACGGGAGGACGGCGCCTCAAAGGAGAAGGCAGCGCGCGTTTCCAACGCCGCGGCCAAGAAGGGCCGCTCTGCCGTGGGCCGCAAAGGCGGCAAGGCAGGCGATTACGAGGATTGGACCGTGGCGCAGCTCAAGTCCCGCGCCAAGGAAATCGGCCTCACCGGATACTCCTCCAAAAAGAAAAGTGAGCTGATTTCGGCTCTGAGAAACCACTGACCGCGGACGCAATGGGTTCCTGTACCGGCCGGTGCCGCGCCCCCCGCACAATTCCACGCCACTCCCGTGAAATGCCCGAGGGTGCGCGCGGCCGCCGTTGGGGTGCTGCTGCCACGACGGGCGCCGCGGCGGGGACAGCAGCCGTGGCAGCAGCGGGTCCCCTGGCAGCGACAGGCCCCGTTGCCGGGTCAGGAGCCGTTGCCGGGTCAGGCCCCTTTGCGCCGGCTCTTGGCCGGTTCCTTGGCGGCAGGCTCCTTTGCGGCGGCCTTTGGTGCCGCCTTGCTGGCCGTCTTGGCCGCAGTTGCCTTGCTGCCCGTCCCTTTCGCGGCAGTGGACCGGGCCGGGGCGGCCTTGGCCCGCGATGCCTTCGCGGGCGCCTCGCTGCCCGCGGCGTCCTCGGAGTCGTCCGCGTCCTTGGCCGCGCCGCCACCCCGCTTCTTTTCAAGGCTTCGTTTGAGGGCTTCCATCAGGTCGATCACTTCGCCGCTTCCGGCCTCGGCGGCCTCGGCGCCAAACGTCTGTTCCGTGTCCAGGGACTCGCCCTGCTCGATCTTTGCGTCGATGAGTTTGCGGAGCTGCACCTGGTAATCGTCAGTGAACTGGCCCGGATCGAAGTCGCCGGCCATGGAATCCACCAGCGCCGCGGACATCTCGCGCTCCTGGGCGGAAATGCGGACCGACGTCTCGAGGGCGGGAAAGGCCGCTTCCCGGACTTCGTCCGACCACAGCAGGGACTGCAGCACCAGAACGTCGTCCCGGATCCGCAGTGCCCCGAGCCGGGTCTTCTCCCGGAGGGCGAACTGGACCACGGCCACGCGGTCCGTATCCTCCAGTGCCCGGCGGAGGAGGACGTACGCCTTGGGCGACTTGGAGTCGGGTTCGAGGTAGTAGCTCTTCTCGAACATCATTGGATCAAGCTGCTCGGACGGGACGAACTGCACCACTTCGATCTCGTGGCTGTTCTCCGCAGGGATGGACTTGAGCTCATCCTTGGTGAGGACCACCGTGCGGCCGTCTTCTTCGTAGGCTTTCTCGATGTCCGAGTAGTCCACTATTTCGCCGCACACCTCGCAGCGGCGCTGGTAGCGGATGCGCCCGCCGTCGGCATTGTGGACCTGGTGCAGTCCGATGTCGTGGTCCTCGGTGGCGCTGTAGACCTTCACTGGCACGTTGACCAGCCCAAATGCGATAGCGCCTTTCCAGATGGCTCTCATGGATCAAGTGAACATCAGAGTTGCCCGGAGGTGAAGACCTTTGGCCGGCAGTAGGGAACGTGTCCGGGTCCAGGGCCGCGAACTGGTGGTCACCAACCTGGACAAGGTTATGTATCCGGAGACGGGCACCACCAAGGCGGACGTCCTTGCGTACTACGCCGCCGTGGCTCCGGTCCTGATCCCCGCCGCGGTCAACAGGCCGGCCACCCGCAAGCGCTGGGTGAACGGCGTGGGCACGGCGGAGGCGCCAGGCCAGATGTTTTTCCAGAAGAACCTGGACGAGTCCACGCCGGGCTGGATTCCGCGTGCCTCCATCCGCCATAAGGAGCGCAGCAACCAGTACCCGCTGGTCAATGATGCGGCAACCCTCACCTGGCTGGCCCAGATGGGTTCGCTGGAAATCCACGTCCCGCAGTGGCGCGTCGACCCGCACGGAAATCCCATGTTCCCGGACCGGCTGGTGCTGGACCTGGATCCCGGGGAGGGTGCCGGCCTGGCGGAATGTGTGGAGGTGGCCAAGCTGGCCCGGAGCATCCTCCAGGACGTGGGCCTGGATCCCGTTCCCGTGACCAGCGGGAGCAAGGGCATCCACCTCTACGCCGGCCTTGACGGCACGCAGAGCTCGGACCGGATCTCCGACTTCGCGCACGAACTTGCCCGCGCCCTGGAAGCGGACCACCCGGACCTGGCCGTCAGCGATATGAAGAAGACGCTGCGCACGGGCAAGGTGCTGGTGGACTGGAGCCAGAACAATTCCGCCAAGACCACCATCGTGCCCTACTCGCTCCGGGGCCGGCTGAAGCCCACGGTGGCTGCCCCGCGGACCTGGCGCGAGCTGGCCTCTCCTGCCCTGAAGCAACTGGACTACCGGGAGGTCATGCGGCGGGTGAAGGACGGCAAGGATCCCTTCGCTGCGGTGTCCGCCCACGGCGGCCACGTCCAAGGACCATCCGACGACGGCGGAGGAGCCGGCAGCGGCAAGTCCGGGTCGGGCAGCAGAACGCCCGGCGGCGGGGCGGCCGACGGCGGCCGCACGGATCCCCGGCTGGAGAAGTACCGGTCCATGCGGGACCCGGAAGGGACCCCCGAACCGTTCAGCGCGGACCGGCACCGGGCCGACCCCAACGCCGGCACCATCAGGGAGCGGTTCGTGATCCAGGAGCACCACGCCAGCCGGCTGCACTACGACTTCCGGCTGGAGCGCGACGGCGTGCTGGTGTCCTGGGCGCTTCCGAAGGGTGTGCCCACGAGCGGGGCGCAGAACCACCTGGCCGTCCAGACGGAGGACCACCCCATGGACTACCTCGACTTCGAGGGCACCATCCCCAAGGGCCAATACGGCGCCGGATCCGTCACCGTCTGGGACCACGGCTACTACGAATGCGACAAGTGGATTGCAGGCAAGGAAGTCATCGCCACGCTGACCGGGGCGGAGGGCGGCGGCCTGGGCGGAACCAGGAGGTTTGCGCTGATCAGGACCAGCCGGGACAGCGACCCCGCAAAGGGGCCCGAACAGGCCCAATGGCTTATTCACCTGATGGACCGCAAAGGGCACGGAGCTCCGGCAGCCAAGGAGCAGGACCGGCCGCAGCAGGCTTCCGCTGCGGCAGCGCCTCCGTCCCGGGATTCCGCCCGGGATTCCGCGCATGAGGTTTCACGTGATTTCACCCCCATGCTCGCCGGCGCCGGAACCACGGCAGACCTTCGGGGCCTGGACTGGCAGTTCGAACTGAAATGGGATGGTATCCGGGCGATCATCATCGGCGACGGGGACAGGATCCGGCTGATCAGCCGCAACGGAAACGACGTGTCCGCAAGCTACCCGGAACTGACGGGCCGGAAGTGCTGGCCGGAGCAGGATTTCATCGCCGATGGCGAGATCGTCGCCGTCGGGCCTTCCGGCCGGCCCGATTTCGGGCTGCTGCAAACGCGGATGAAGCTGACCAAGCCAGCCGAAATCGCCAAGGCGCGGGCCGCCACGCCGGTCCGGCTGATGGTGTTCGACCTGCTGTCCGACGCCGGCGAGGACCTCCGGAGGATGCAGCTGCGGAAGCGTCGGGCGCGCCTGGAGGCACTGCGCTGGCCGGCAGGCTGTCCGGTGCACCTGTCCGAGGTGCTCGACCACGAGGTGGAGGACCTGCTGGCGAGTGCCAAGGAACTGGGACTTGAAGGGATCATGGCCAAGCGCATTGACGGCCGGTATGTCAGCGGCGAGCGCACCAAGTCCTGGTTGAAGCTGAAGTTTGAACGCACGCAGGAAGTGGTGGTGGGCGGCTGGCGCCCCGGAAAGGGGTCAAGGGGCAGCTCCGTGGGGTCGTTGCTGGTGGGCATTCCCGAAGGCGACGAGCTGCGGTACGTGGGACGCGTGGGTAGCGGCTTCAGTGACCGTGAGCTGGCGGAACTGCGGCTGCAGATGGATTCCCTGTCCAGGAAAACCTCCCCCTTCACCGACGTACCTGCCGCCGATGCCTCCGACGCGCACTGGGTGACGCCCGGGCTGGTGGGCGAGGTGACGTTCGGGGACTGGACCGGGGCCGGGAAACTCCGGCATCCGGTGTGGCGGGGCTGGCGCCTGGACAAGAATGCGGACGAGGTTGTGGCGGAGCCCGGCTGACACCACCGCCACGAAAAGCACCACGGCCACGAAAAAGCCGGGCGGCACCCTGTGGGTGCCACCCGGCGACGGATTCGTTGTACGACGCAGATTCGTCCTGTGACGGATTCGTCCTGTGACGGATTCGTCCTAGGAGGAGTGCGGCATTTGCGGCCTGCCGGTCCGGTGGACCGCGGTCACTGCTGCCTCATGGCCCATCCGTCCGTGGGCGGTGCCGCGTTCTTTGGGATGGCGGCGTTTGCCGTTGCCGTCCGGCCACTGCCTGCCGCCGTTGGCCAGGCCAGCGGGTGCTGTCAGCTCAGGCGCTGGCACCTCGTCCATGGACTCCGCCAGATGCGTGGCCAGTTCCGGCTCGAGCCGTCCCCCAGGATTTTTCTCAGCCATTGTGCTCTTCCTTTCCGCGTTGAAATGAAGTGTCCACCAATACTAGGTCTGCAGGAACTGCTTGTCTGCAGAGGCTACCAGCGGACTTTCTTCTGGGCAGGGCCTTGCTTGCCGCTTGCCTGTGTGGGTTTGTGGCCGTGTGAAACGCTCTGCGATCCGGCGCCACCGCGGGACTTGCTGGCCAGCATTTCCCGCTGGGCGTCGGTCAGCCGGGACTTGATGCCCTGGCCATCCGGCGCTTCTGCCTGAGTGCCTGATTCGCCGGCGGTGTTTTTACTGTTGTCTTTGGTGGTCATGGAAGGTCTCCTTGTGGTGCGGATTCGGTGGTGGCGATAAGTCGCGGACGCACACGCTGGAAGATCGCGACGGAGAAATCACGACGACGGGAGCCGTCTGAGGGGATCAACGCGGAGGTACGCCTCGACTAGCCGGAGTTTGTGGTGAGTGCGGCGGGCAGGACCGACAAGCAGGTGCCGCTGATGGCCGCCGAGCAGTCCAAGGACGGCCTATCCAAAGATCAGTGTTCCCATGGCTCAACCTTAGACAGTGATCCGGCCCGTTGGAAACCCCCGTTTCGGATGGATTGCCGAGCTCCGCGGACGCGGCCCGCGGCGGTCCGGTGACTGCCGGATCCCGGCGGTTTTGGGCGGTTTTGCCACCTGTCAGCCGAAAAGCTTTAGTGACGATGCCGGGCGTCGCCGGATTCCCAGTGCTGGCGCGGTGAAACGGCGCAAAACAAATTCCGGTTTTACCTCAAATACGGGCCTTAAATGCGTGATCATACGCCACTGAACTCGGAAACTCCATGGAAATCGCGTAAAATCGAAAGCCTGCCCGGAGCGGGGCAGCTACAAGTCGCAAGCAAATGACCTCCACAGGAGCAGCCCAAATGCCCAAAGACCGAAGCATGACCGACTCTTCAGCAGGCGTGGATAACGCCCGCGGGACCGACAGTATTGCGCACTCCAGCGCCAAGAAGCCGAGGCTTTTGCCTCGCCGCAGGCTCAAAGTCTCCGATATCAACGTCGTCAACAAGCCGATGCTCAAGAAGGCACTCGGCGGAACCATCGTGGGTAACACCATGGAGTGGTACGACGTCGGCGTGTTCGGCTACCTGATCACCACCATGGGACCGGTGTTCCTGCCTGAGGCCGATAAGTCCGTGCAGACCCTGTTCCTGCTGGGAACCTTTGCCGCCACCTTTATCGCCCGTCCCCTGGGCGGAGTCATCTTCGGCTGGCTCGGCGACAAGGTCGGCCGCCAGAAGGTCCTTGCCGCGACGCTGATGCTGATGGCCGCGAGCACTTTCGCCGTCGGCCTGCTGCCCGGCTATGCGCAGATCGGAATGTGGGCAGCGGCCCTGCTGGTGCTGCTCAAGCTGGTCCAGGGTTTCTCCACCGGTGGCGAGTACGCCGGTGCCACCACCTTTGTGAGCGAATACGCCCCGGACAAGCGCCGCGGCTTCTTCGCCAGCTTCCTGGACATGGGCAGCTACCTCGGCTTCGCGCTCGGTGCCGCCCTCGTCTCCGTGTTGCAGCTGACCCTTGGCCAGGGCGCCATGGAGGAGTGGGGCTGGAGGATCCCGTTCCTGGTGGCCGGACCGCTCGGCCTGATCGCGGTCTACTTCCGTAGCAAGATCGAGGAATCCCCGCAGTTCCAGGCCACCCTGGATGCCCAGGAAGAGCTCGCCAAGGACTCCACTGCCTCAGACGCCGCCGCGGCCAAGGGCCCGGTCGGCATCGTGAAGGCGTACTGGCGTTCACTCATCGTCGCCATCATCCTGGTTGCCGCCGCGAACACCGCCGGCTACGCGCTGACCTCCTACATGCCGACGTACCTCACGGAGTCCAAGGGCTACGACGAAGTGCACGGCACTCTGCTGACCATCCCCGTGCTGGTCGTCATGAGCCTCTGCATCCCGCTGACCGGCAAGCTCTCGGACCGGATCGGCCGACGCCCTGTGCTGTGGATCGGCGCCATCAGCACAGTCGTGCTGGCTACGCCTGCGTTCCTCCTGATCGGGATCGGCAGCGTCTGGTCGACGCTGGCTGGCTTGGCCCTCGTTGCCTTCCCCGTCACGTTCTACGTGGCAAACCTGGCCTCGGCGCTCCCGGCACAGTTCCCGACTGCCAGCCGTTACGGTGCCATGGGCATCGCCTACAACTTCTCGGTGGCAATCTTCGGCGGAACCACGCCGTTCATCGTGGCAGCACTGATCACGGCCACGGGCAACGACATGATGCCCGCGTACTACCTGATGGCCACCTCAGCCGTCGGCGCCGTCGCGATCTACTTCCTGAAGGAATCGGCCAACCGTCCCCTGCCGGGCTCCATGCCCAGCGTGGACACCAAGGCTGAAGCCCAGGAGCTTGTGGCCACCCAGGACGAGAACCCGCTGATCGACCTGAATGACATGCCTTTCGAGGATCAGGCCCCGGAGCCCGAAAAGGTTCCGGCCAAGGTCTGACCGGCCTTGTAGTCCAGAGTCCCGCCCGGTGAGGCCTGCTTTGCACGATGTTCCTCTGTGACAGCGTGCAAAGCAGGCCTCTCGCGCGTCTGGCAGACTTTTTGACGGCAGTTCACGCAAAAGGGTCCACGTCGGAAGAGTCCCCGCAAAGGAAACGGAGGTACGCATGAGTAGCGCTCTCTTGCGGCATCTCCGCGCCCTGCACAGGCTGGGGCCGGCAAACAACGATCACTTATCAGCGCTTCGCGTCGCCGTGAGCGTCGCCGTCCCGTCTCTGGCCCTCCTTTTCCTGGGCCGCCCGGAGCTGATCATTTACGCCGTCTTCGGCGCCCTGACCGGGATGTACGGTCGGTCCGAGCCCCACCAGCTACGCCTCGTCCACCAGGCACAGGCCGCGCTGGTCCTGCTCAGCGGGGTGGGCGTGGGCATCTTCCTGTCCGTCAACCACCTCCATTCGTGGTGGCTGGTGGGCGTGGAAGCCGCGCTGGCCGGCGTCGGGTCGGTGTTCTCGGACAAGGTGAACCTAAAGCCCAACGGCCCGTTCTTCGGCATCCTGGCCCTGGGAGCGTGCGCATCCGTCCCCACCACTGTTCCCTGGTTCGCTGCGCTGCTGATCGCCGCTGCTTCCGCCGCGTTTTCACTGGTGATAGGGTTTGGCGGCTGGATCCGCGGCCGCGCGTGGCAGCCTGGTGCGGTTCGTTCCGCGACGCCCCTGCGCGGACCCCGCAGGCAGGCTGCCATCATCCATGCGGCACGATACGTCATGGCTGTTGGAGCCGCCGGCGCCATCGGCGTGCTGAGCGGCAGCGGCCACCCGCACTGGGCCATGGCGGCGGCCGCCGTTCCCCTCGCCGGGGCCGACTTGCCCAGCA
This sequence comes from Arthrobacter oryzae, assembly GCF_031454875.1. Lineage (GTDB taxonomy): Bacteria > Actinomycetota > Actinomycetes > Actinomycetales > Micrococcaceae > Arthrobacter > Arthrobacter oryzae_D. The sequence goes on along the minus strand of NZ_JAVDRQ010000001.1, from coordinate 616,923 downwards.
GCGTGCACCGCGGGCTCCACCGCATCATGGGGACTTTCCTCGGGCTGGTGCTGGTCGCCGTCGTGCTTCTTCCGGTCCCGTGGGCTCCGATGCAGGCTTTCCCGGGGGCGGAAGCCGCCGTGCTGGCGTTGCTGGTGATCGTCTTCCAGTTCACCACCGAACTGTTCATGACCCGGCATTATGGCCTGGCCATGGTGTCCTTCACTCCCGTGATCCTGCTGATGACCCAGCTTGCCGCTCCGGCGGATCCGTACGTCCTCATCACGGAACGTGCCGTGGAAACGGTCGTCGGAGCGGTTATCGGGATTTTGGTTATTGTGCTGGTCAGGCCGCGGAGCCAGGCTCACCGAGCACGCAAGGCTATTTGGCGGGCCGCTTCGCGGGACCCGAGGTAAACCGCGCGGGCAGCATGCGGGAAACGCCGGCTACTATCTTGTACCGCTTCGTGGGGACGGACACCGCCCGGCCGCGGTCATTGTCCTCCAGGCCCTCCCGGACCACCCGGTCGGCGTGCAGCCAGAGCCAGCGCGGGGCCACGGTTTTGTCCATGCCCATGCGGTCGTGGAATTCGGTGTGGGTGAAGCCCGGGCATACTGCCGTTACTTTGATACCGCTCCCGGCGTAGGCCAGATTGGCCCAGCGGCTGAAGGTCACCTGCCAGGCCTTCGCCGCCGAGTAGGTCCCCCGGTTGGCGAAGGCGGCGACGCTTGCCACATTGATGATCCTGCCTGAACGGCGCGCCAGCATGCCTTCCAGCGCTGCATGGCACAGTTCCATGGGAGTCTGGACATGGAGCCGGAGGTGCCGTTTTTCCTCCTCCAGGCTGTTTTTGTCGAAGGGCTGGAGCAGCCCGATACCGGCGTTGTTGACCAGGATTTCCACCGGCCGGGCGGCATCGGAGAGGCGTTCGACGACGGCGGCCACCCCGGCATCGTCCGTCAGGTCCGCGGAAAGCACCTCAGCTGTGATGCTGTAGTTGTTCTCCAGTTCATGAGCGGCTGCCCGCAGCCGCTCCTTGTCACGGGCGACCAGCACCACGTGGTGGCCCTGCTCAGCGAGCTGGCGGGCGAACTCGGCGCCAAGGCCTGCGGTGGCGCCGGTTATGAGGGCCGTGGGTCCGGGAACTTGTTCCGTCATGGCAAGATCCTAGCCCTGCGGGCCCGTCCGCGCTGCTGGCGGGCCCGCAGGAGGAACTACCTTAGGCGAACTTCGCCAGCGGATTCTCCAGCCGCCCGGCCATCTGCAGGCCTCCGGACGGGTCGGTGAGGTCCAGCATCTGCTGGTTGTTGCGCAGCTGCAGCCTGTTCAGGCAGGAGAACTGGAAATCCGGCGCGAACAGGTCGTGGCGGGCAAACTGGTCAGCGAGTTCCGGATGTTCCGCGTGGTAGCCGTGAATGGCTGCGGCTGCGATGCGCCAGAACTCGTCGCCGGTGAGCACACCGTCCTCTTCGAGGAGGGCGCCGAGGAACCGGAAGATGCAGTCGAACACATCGGTGAAGATGGCCAGGACCTTCTCGCCGTCGGGAATGTCGGCCTTGATCCGGGACACTTCTTCGGGCAGGTCGAGCCTGTCCCCCATCACCACGATTTCCTCGGCGATGTCCTTCATGACCGCCCGGACCGGCACGCCGTTTTCCAGGACCAGGATGACGTTCTCGCCGTGCGGCATGAACGCGAGCTCGTAGCGGTACAGGCAGTGCACCAGCGGGACGAGGTACGCCTCGAAATACCGGCGCAACCACTCCCCCGCTTGCAGCCCGGAGTGTTCGATCAGAGCCGACACCATGGGTTTGCCTGCCGCGTCGACGTGCAGGAGCGAGGCCATGGTGGCCAGTTGCTGTCCGTCCTCGAGCAGCGGCAGTGGGCTTTCCCTCCACAGGGCGGACAGCATCTTGCGGTACGGCGAGCCCTTCGCGGAGGCCTCCTCGTAGTACCCGTTGTGGTAGCCGATGGCAGCCACTTCGCGGATCATGGCCATCCCCCGGCTTTGCAGCGCCTCGTCACCGACGATCAGCTCCTGCAGCCAGTCATTGATAGCCGGCGTGGCCTTCATGTATTGCGGCGACAGCCCGCGCATGAAGCCCATGTTCAGGACGGACATGGCGGTCTTGACGTAGGCCTTTTCCGGTGCGGCCGTGTTGAAGAAGGTCCGGATGGACTGCTGGGCCTGGTAGCTGTCCGCCCCGATGCCGAGGTGGACAATGTGCTGCTGGGCGATTTCCGCGGCAAAAGTCACCGTCAGCTTGTTCTCCCACTGCCACGGGTGCACCGGCATCAGGAAATACCGGGCCGGGTCCAGGCCAAGCGCGCCGAGTTCGGCGTCGAAGTAGGCCAGGGTCCCGGCCCCCAGTTCGGTGTCAAGGTGGGCGGCGTAGTCCAGCCCGTCACTGGAGGTGAACACAGCCTTAGTCCGGTGGACCGCGATCCATTCCAGCTGCACCGGGGCACCGGTTTCCGGCGCAAAGGCACGGTAGTCGGTGATGCCGAAGCCCAGCCGGCCGTTATTGGCCACGAAGCAGGGGTGGCCCTCGGTCATGCTGCGTTCAATGGTCTGGAAGTCCGTGGCGACATCGGCCCCGCCGGTTACGCCGGCAGCCAGTTCAGCGGACGACGGCTGGCCCATCCACTGCTTGTACGCGTGGCTGGAGAGCGTACTGCTGATCTCCTCGAGGTAGACCGGGAGCATCTCCTCCCGGATTCCCAGGGCGTCACGGAATTCGGTGATGAAACGGAGCGCGTCCAGGGGCGCGTCCTGGCCATCGCGGCTGCATCTGATCGAAGCAGCATCGACGGACCAGTGGTCAAGCTGCAGGACCTTGGCGGAGAACCGGTATTCAACCGACGCGTCGTCGCTCAGGACCCGGTAATCATCGGAATGGCCCGCGCTCCCGGCCGGCTCCCCGGCACTGATCCGTTCAGGGCTGAGGATCCGTTCGTGGGAGAACTCGGCGAGCGCCTTCCGGACGAGGTGTCGGTTGGCAACAGACCAGCGTTCCGGAGTCAGGTGGGTTGCGGCGTTGCCTGCGGTCAGGACGGATTCAAGTTCAGCAGTGGTCATAGCGTTGCTCCCTGGTGGATCGGGGATGAATGTAGGGCGGCGCGGGCCGAGTGGAAGGACTCACGGGTGCAGAAGCTCAGGAGCGCCTGCTTGTCCGAAAGGGTTACTTCGCCGGCGGGCTGGAAGCCGAGCCGCGCGTTCAGGACATGGATTTTGTGGTTCCGGGCGTCGGGCTCAACCACGACGCGCTCCACCTTGTCCTTGGCGAAGAGCCTGTCCAGGACGGCTTCCATCGCGGCGGCGGTGTAGCCGGTGCGCGGCGGACCGGCCGGCGGGGCGACGAGCAGGTGCATCCCGATATCCCCCGGCTGGACGGCGTAGACGCCCGCCAGCGGCGAGAGGACCGGAAGGTATTCCTCCATGAGGAAGGCGGGGACGCCGTCGTCGAGCCCCAGCAGGGCATGGTGATGCCCCGTTGCCTGGATCTTGGAGTATTCCTCCACAACGTCCTCCACCGTGGCAGACTGCATCCCCCAGAAGGCGGCGTATGGCTGGGACACCCAGCCGTGGAGGAGCTGCGCGTCAGCCTCCGGGTCGAAGCAACGGAAGGTGAACCTCATGCGTGCACCCCCGCTGATTCAGCGATGTCAGTTTGGCGGACGCCGGTTTCGCGGACGTCCCTTTCGCGGACGCCGGCCGGGAACTCCGGCTGCGCCTGCACGCCGAACTGCTGGAACGCGATGCTGCGTTCCACGGGATAGACCTCACGGCCGGTGATCTCGCGCAGGATGCAGGAGTTGCGGTAGGCCGCCATCCCAAGGTCCGGCGTAACGAAGCCGTGCGTGTGGAGCTCTGCGTTCTGGACGAAGATCTCGCCGGGTTCGACGCCGGTGCTGTAGTTGCGTTCGACGGCGAACCTGCCGGTACTGTCCCGTGCGATCCGGTCCTGCACGCCGGCGAGGAATTCCGGTTCGCGGTAGCCGTAGCCGGTGGCAAGCACCACGGCTTCGGTGTCCAGCGAGTAGTCAGCGCCCTGTTCCTCGTGCCGCAGCTGCAAGGTGTGCGAACCGGCTGCCGGGTCCCATGAGGCATCAGTGAGCGCTGAGTGCGTCAGCAGCCGGGTATCCACGATTCCGGAGAGGCTCTTGGTGTACAGGAGGTCGTAGATGGCATCGATGAGCTCGGAGTTGATGCCCTTGTACAGGTTCTTCTGGCTCTTGATGAGGCCGTCGCGCTGTTCCTGCGGAAGCCCGTGGAAGTAGTCCACGTACTCCGGCGAGGTCATTTCCAGGGTGAGCTTGGTGTATTCCAGCGGGAAGAACCGGCCGGACCGGGTGACCCAGTTGAGCTGGTACCCGTGGACGTCGATCTCCTGCAGCAGCTCGTAATAGATCTCTGCCGCGCTCTGGCCGCTGCCCACGATGGTGACGCTCCGCTGCTTCTGCAGCTCACTCTTCCTCGACAGGTAGTCGGCGTTGTGGAGGACAAGTCCCCCTCTGCCGTTGGCCGCCGAGTCGAATATTCCGTCACAGGCCGCCGGAACATACGGTGACGTTCCGGTGCCCAGCACCAGCCGCCGCGCGCGCAGCACCTCGGGCCCCGCGGGACCCTCCACGGACAGTGTGTACACGCCGTCGTCGTACGTGATCTCCCGGACGTCCGTGCCGAACCGCACCGAATCGAGCTGGCCTGCCACCCACTGGCAGTACTGGTTGTACTCAGCGCGCAGCGGGTAGAAGTTTTCCCGGATGTAGAAGCGGTAGAGCCGGCCGGTTTGCTTGAGGAAGTTCAGGAATGAATACGGGGAGGTAGGATCCGCCAGCGTCACAAGGTCGGCCATAAAGGGGACCTGCAGGTGGGCGGGCTCCAGCATCATTCCGGGGTGCCAGTCGAACGACTCGCGGCGTTCCAGGAACACCGCGTCCACTCCCTCCACGGGCGCGGTCAGCGCGGCGAGCCCCAGGTTGAAGGGCCCGACGCCGATTCCGGCAAGGTCGTAGATCCGGCCTTTGGCCGTGCCGGTTGCGGCGGAGTTCGCTGAAGTCGACCCGGCGCTCATGCTGCGGCCTCCTGTCCGGCGAGCAGGGCTGCGCCGGTGGTGCGGAGCAGGCTGATGATCGCGTTGATGTCTTCGGGTGTGGCCTCGGCATTCAGCAGGGTGAACTTCAGGTAGTGCCGTCCGGCCACCTTGGTGCCGGCCACCACAGCCTCTCCCGAGGCGAAGACTGCTGCCCTGATGGCGGGGTTGAGGGTGTCCGCCGCATCCTCGTCCAGGCGGGTCCCGTCGGCCAGGACCGGGCGGTAGCGGAACACCAGCGTGCTGAGCTGCGGTTCGGCAGCCAGCTCAAAGTCGGGGTCGGCGTTCAGCGCCTGCCCGGTGCGAGCTGCAAGGTCGATCGCTTCGTCGAGCAGGGCCCCCACCGCGTCCGCTCCCATAATCCGCAGGGTGAGCCAGAGCTTGAGCGCGTCAAAGCGGCGTGTGGTCTGAATGCTCTTGTCCACCTGGTTGGGGATGTCCGCCAGCGCAGCGCTCTCCGGGTTCAGGTAGTCCGCGTAGTAGGTCACATGCCGCAGCATGGACCTGTCCCGCACCAGCAGGGCGCTGGAGCTGACGGGCTGGAAGAACGTCTTGTGGTAGTCCACCGTGACCGAGTCGGCCAGCCGGATGCCCTCCAGGCGGTGCCCATAGCGGTTGGAGACCATCAGTCCGCCTCCGTAGGCGGCGTCCACGTGGAACCATGCGCCGTAGGCCTTGGCGAGCGCGGCCAGCTCGGCAAGCGGATCCACGGCGCCGAAGTCGGTTGTCCCGGCGGTTCCCACCACGGCCATCGGGACCAGCCCGGAACTGGCGGTCTCCGCGAGCGCCGCGGCCAGGGCGGCGGGGTCCATGCGGTGGTCAGGCCCGTACGCAACCGGCACGACGGCGTCGTATCCCAGCCCCAGCATCGACGCGGACTTGCGGATGCTGAAGTGGCTGTCCTCGGAAGCGAAAATCCGCAGTTTGTCCAACAGGCCGGGCAGCCGCAGGGTCTCATTGCCGGGAAGCTTCCGCAGCCCGGCGACGGCGTGGTTGCGAGCAATGAGCAGCGCCTGGAAGTTGGACTGGCTGCCGCCGGAGGTGAAGACGCCGTCCGCCGCGTCACCGAGGGACAGCCGCTCCGCTGTCCAATCGATGAGCCGGCGCTCGATCATGGTGGCGCCGGCACTCTGGTCCCAGGTATCCATGGACGAATTCACGGCGGAGAGGATGCTCTCCCCCACCAGCGCCGGGATGACCACGGGGCAGTTCAGGTGGGCGGCGTACTTCGCGTCGTGGAAGTAGACGGCGTCCTGCAGGTAGACCTCTTCGAGTTCCGCCAGTGCCGCTGCGGTGTCCGGCAGCGGCCGGTCCAGGTCGACGGCGCCTACGCGTGCTTTGAGTTCCTCGGGCCCGACGCCGGTAAACGGCCTGGTTGTCCGCTCCAGCTTGGTGGCCACGGCATTGACGCCCTGGAGCACCTGCGCCACATAGCGGGGCGCGTTGCGGGAGTTGAACAGATGGTTTGTGGCAGCGAGGGCGAGCTCCACCCGGGAGCCGAAATCATGCCCGGCAGTCGGGGCAGGCAGGTCCAGGATCTCATCATCCACACGGGGCAACAGCGTCACAGGTTTTCCTTAGGTAGGCGGTTGGGGGCGCGCTAAAGTAGCAAGGCAAGCCTTACTTAGGGGAACCTTTTAGTCAAACTTTTGTGAGCTAATTGATAAATCCGCGGAATTCCAATGTTTTTGCTGCTTAAGGGAACGTCATTGACTGTCGCGTGGGCCTTGGTTGAGGCAGAATATGCGGCTACTGGGGGGCGGCGGCCGCCGACTTGCGCCGGCAGAGCAGGGTCCACCGGTTCCCGTCGTCCTCCTTGGCGTAGGAAAACTGGTCCAGGGCCACTTTGGCAAGGGCCAGCCCGCGTCCGCTCGCGGACAGGTCATCCGGCAGTTCGGCGGCGGACAGGTCTATGCCGGCCGGCCTGGCGTTGTCCGTGAATTCTGCATAGAGCCGCTCCGGCGCACACTCCACGGCCAGGACCAGGCGCACCGGGTCGGTGCCCGCCGGGCGCGAATGCTCAATAATGTTGGAGGCCACTTCTATCAGGGCGGTTTCGAACCGGATTCGGTCCATGAGGTCGATGCCGGGTTCACCTTCCCACAGCTCCTGGAGCAGGTCATGGATGAGCTCCAGGCTCTCCGGAACTGCTGCTGCGCGCAGGCTGAACTCGCGGCCCATCAATAGGCCCCGTCCACGGAGGCGACCGGCTGCAGCACCTTGTTCAGGTTGGTCATTTCCAGGACCGCGGTGATCTGGGCCGTGGGGTTGGCGAGGCGAAGGTCGCCGCCGGCCTGCCGCGTCTTTTTCAGGCCCGTAATCAGGGCACCCAGGCCGGACGAGTCAATGAAGTCGGTACCGGCCAGGTCGACCACCAGCCGGACCGTGCCATCGCTGATCAGCGCGTCGATGTTGGCACCGAGGTGCGGCGCCGAGACCATGTTGAGCCGCCCGACAGGACGGATCACGCCCACTCCATTGGCCAGGGTCTCATTGTTGAATTCGATCACAGACTTCCTTCTTTCTTTTTGTTGCTGTCCAGCCAGGCATCGTAGCCGGGGTAGCGAACGGCCTGAATGAGCACGCTGAAGATCAGCAGGTCAAAGGTAATCCACGCAAAGTTGACGGAGCTGCCCAGGATGTCGCCCTGGCCCAGCAGCAGCCGGACGACACCCACCAGGGCGGCCAGGACCAGGAGGGCCATGGCGATCAGCTGGGGCCGGACCAGGTGCCAGGGCAGCCGTTTGCGTGCCTGGAGCGTCTTGGGCGTGACCCGGAAATCAAGATCCCGGCCCAGGAACACGTTCCCGAACGCGGAGGTGACGGACTTGATCCACGTGGGGAACAGGGCCAGCGAATACTGCTGGCCGCGCCACGTCTTCACCCCCCTGCCCACCACGAGGAAGAGGACCTGGTTGATCAGCAGGAAGGGGATGAGCCGGAGGAAGAACTCATTGCTCAGCGACTGAACGGGCAGGATTCCCAGCGTGAGGTAGATGACCGGGGCGGCGATATAGGCCACTGCGGCGAAACCGGCGAGATAGCTCCACATGGTGGCCAGGTACATCAGCCGCTGGGCCAGGCTCAGCCCTTTTTGCAGCAGCGGGTTCTCCCGGAACATGACCTGCATGGTGCCCTGCGCCCACCGGAGCCGCTGGGTCAGCATCGAATCCAGGTCCTCCGGGGCCAGTCCGTCAGCCAGCTTCTCGTGATGGTAGGCCGATTCCCAGCCGAGCGAATGCAGCCGCATGCAGGTGGCCATGTCCTCGGTGACAGAGATGGTGGCCAGGGGCATGACGGCCTGCGCCTCGCCGGCTTTCTCGGCGTTGACGGAATCGATCAGCACCCGGACGGTTTCCACCGCTCCCAGCGGGGACCAGTCCCGTTGCGACAGCCTGTCCAGGGCGACGTCGTCCACGACGGCGAGTGAACCGTCCACGTCGATGGTCCGGGACAGCCCCTCGATGGAGTTCAGCTCCGCGTGCAGTGCCGCGAAATCCTCCGCCACCAGGTTCCGCGCGACGGTATCCACCCGCGCCTGGAAGCGGTAGGTCACATCGGCAATGGCCTGCCCCTCGCTGAGCTCACGCCGGACCTGCCGGAGGTCCGCCGCTACCGTGGACAGCGCCGCGGCGAGCCGTTCCTGCCCGGGGCCAAGCTGGCGCCTCGCTTTGGCCACCACCTTGTCCGCCGTCCGCAGTGCCTTGTTCAGCGCAAGCTCGGTTTCCGAGACGTAGCGCATGACGCCCAGCTGCATCAGGGCTTCCCGGCGGATGATCGCATTCGAACCGCAGAAGAAGGCAGCGTTCCAGCCGTCCTTGCCCTGCTGGATGGGTCCGTAGAACAGCGGCGCCTGGCTGCCCAGCGGATCGTGGGGCGGGACATTAACGAACACCTGGGGCGTTTGCACCAGTGCCATCCTGCGGTCGTTGAAATAGCCCAGCGTGTGGTCGAGGATCCTGGGATCCGGTATCTGGTCGGCGTCCAGGATCAGCATGAATTCGCCGTCGGTGGCGAGCAGCGCGTTGTTGAGGTTGCCGGCCTTGGCGTGGCGCGGCCGGTTGGCCCAGTCCTCCGAGCGGGTGATCCAGCCGATGCCTTCCGCTTCGGCGATGGCCCGCAGTTCGGCCCGGTTACCGTCGTCGAGGATCCAGGTCCGGTGCGGGTACTCGATATTTTTGGCGGCCCGCGCCGTTCCCATCACGAGGTCCAGCGGCTCGTTGTAGGTGGTGATGAACACGTCCACAGTCAGGCCGGCAGGCGGTGGCGGCGGAGTGTCCCGTTGCCGGTACCGCCACATGGTGACGCCGAACAGCAGGGAATCCAGCAGGGAGTACGTCTCGGCAAGGACGAGCGGTAGGGCGATCCACCAGGCTTCCCAGTTGATGGACACCATCCAGCGCCAAATGATGTAGTTCAGGCCCAGGATTGCCGTGGCCAGGACAATCAGCCGGATGGCAAGCTGCCGCGATGTCATAACCCGGCTGCCCCCTGGATCCTCGTCGGTTCGGCCAGCCGCCCGATAGGGATCCGGCTCCGGGTTGAGACCAATGGAGCGGACCAGACGGACTGTCCTGAATCAGTCCAACCTTATCCGCCCGCCGTGAAAACGGCTAAGGCGAAATTGGTCCGACGAAACGGGTCCAATCCTCAGCTCGCGGCGACTTCCTCCTGCGACGGGCCTTCAGGTTCGGTGAGGTGCCGCTGGTGGAGCTCCTCCGCTGCCAGTTCGTACCAGGTGTGGGCACCAAACGACGGGTTGCGGGTATCCAAATGCCGGTACAGGGCATCGGCCAACCTGCTGAGGGCACTGTCTGACATGGCCCGGACTGTTGCGGCGGGGTCCATGTTCCCTTCAAGGTATTCGGACAGCTCCAGGCCGTTGATGGTGCGCTGCTCCCCCGCGGCGGCCAGGACTCCGTCGGGGTCGGGCACGGAAGCGGCTTCACCGTCCAGGAGGGCGTTGATCTCCCCGTCCAGGGCAGCCTCTTCGCCTCCTGCCAGTCCCGCGTGCTGAAGGCAAATGGGCAATTCCGCGGGCTCTGCAAGGCTGAGGCGGAATGCCTCGGAGTCGCCGGCCCCGGCCTCGGAATTGCCGTTGGTTTCAGCCGCCCGAGCGGCAATGTGGCGCAGGTACATCAGGACTTCCGGGTCCAGGTGTGATGCATTGTGGAGGTCTACAGTGATGTCCTGTTCCGGCGAGAGCCGGCGCCCCCGGCGCATGATGTGCAGCAGAACAGGGTAGTTGGCCTGCGTCAGGCAGCCGCTGACTTCGAGGATTACCCGTCCGGGATCAATGTCCACACGGACCAGCACACGCAGTTTATGGTTCAAGGCTTCTCCTATAGAGACTTCCAAGAGCCAGCTTCATAACTCACCTAAACCTTACGAAATTGTTGCTCACGCCACAAGCCGATAGTTGGGCCCGGGTGAGTCGGCCCGGATTCATCGGCGCAGGTTCATCGGCGCAGGCCAGGCTTGGGCGTGCAGAATGAACGAAGTCACGCCGGCGCGTCCGCGGCCCCTTACCCAAGTGACTCGCAGTTAACGTCGTCAAAACCCGTTTTAGGAGCGTTATCTGCGAGTCAGTTGGGCCAGAGGCCCAAGGACATGGCGGAAAACCTGGTGGGATCATTCGCTGCCGACGGATCGGCAACGCACTTCGACGACTGGTTCGACGAGAGGGCCTGTTCGGCGGCCAACGCATGACCGCCAAGCCCGGCGCCTAGGAAGCGGTAATTTCGTCCGTGGGCGGCTGGTCCGGCCAGTCGATGAACTGCTCGTAGGCGTCGTGCTTCTTCAGGTAGGCGTAAATGAAGGGGCAATGCGGGATGATCCGCTTCCCTGAAGACACCACATCGTCCAGGGCGAAATGCGCCAGCACCTTTGCCAGCCCCTGTCCCTTGAAATCCTCTGCGGTGTCCGTGTGGATGAAGTCCACGTGCCCCGGTCTGTCCATGAAGCGAGACTGAACCGCCAGCTTGTCGCCCACGTGCAGTTCGTAGCGGTGGAGGGCATCGTTGCGGATGGTGGTGACGTCCGGGCTGAACGTGTCTTCAGTGGATACCGTGTTCTCCGTCATGGTTCGACATTGGCACTTAAAGGCGGCGGTGGCAATGGTCCTTTGGTCCCGCCCGCCGCGGCCACCGGGATGCGGCCCAGAAGGAGTACAGCCAAGGCAAAGCATGCCGCGCCTCCTCCCAGCAGCCCAAGCGTCAGCCCGTTGAACGCGGCGTCAGCCACCGGGATGAAGACAACGACGACGGCGGTCACCACAGCGGCGGCGGGCCGGCGGCGGGAGTGGGCTGACGCCGTCGGCCGTTCCTCCAGTCGCCCGAAGACGGCCAGCACGGGCACCAGGAGCACCACGATGCCGAACAGGACCAGCGGCCGTGACCACCACCATCCGGCGGTCCCCGCCGCCGGTTTGGGGAAGCCGGTGAGCAGGAGGAGCCCGGACATGGCGGCCAGCAGCGGCAGGTGCCACAGATAGACGGTCATGGCCCGCCGTCCGGCCAGCCCCACCACCGCCCGGACCCACTTGGCCGCGGCCACACCGGTGAGGACAGGGCGGGCGAGCTGCAGCGCCGCGCCCTGGGCCACACCGAGAATCAGCAGGCACAAATTGGGCGGGTTCAGGTTTACCAGCATGTTGCCCCGGTACAGCCCGAGGCCCGTGACGAGCGCCAGCAGGAGGTTGCTTGCGATGATGATGCCCACCAGCGTGGAGGCACTGGGTTTGTGTGCCGGGGCGTCGGCGAGGATGAAGCCCAGCTGCTGGACGGCGCACCACAGGAAGATGATGTTGGCATAGGCCAGGATGGGCAGGCCTCCGCGGAGGCAGTCCACCGCCACCACCATCGCAGTGAGTCCGGCCAGTGCAAGCCATGGGGAACGGTCATGGAGCGATGCCAGCAATGGGATGTTCAGCTGGGCTGCCAGATACGCGGCGAGGAACCAGAGGGGCATCCCGGCACCGGTGACGATCAGCTCCACTACCTGGGGTTCCACGCCGAACAGCCGTGCCGCCCAGAGCCCGGCGAACATCACAGCCAGTAAGGCGGCGGCCGGGCGGATGAGGCGCAGGAGCCTGGCCTGGGCGAACTCGAAGCCCGTGCCGCCCCGCGCCCTGAGCCGCCGCCAGGATTGCAGCCCGGTGATGCCGCCGGCCACGAAGAAGAGCGGCATCACCATGAAGATCCAGATGATCGGCTCGAACCACTCCTGCCGGGCGAGCGTATTTTCGGTGCTCACCGTCCCGTCTGCGTGGAGCACGGGGCTGACCATCATGGTGTGTCCCACCACCACCAGGGCAAGGCAGAAGAAGCGGGCGAGGTCGATCACCAGGTCGCGTTCCGGGGCGGGCGGGTCCTGCACTTCGCCTGCCTGCCCTGACCATGCCGGATGCGGCGGCTGCTGCTGCGGAACACCCATTGCGCTCCCTACGGACGCGGATCGATTCTCTGCGTACCTTCCATTGTCCGCCGGGTGTCCGCCAAGGGCCAGAACGGCGCGGCACCGCCGGCGATCAGCTGAGCAAGAGCCCCAGGAGGCCGAGCACGACGGCGAGCAGCGGCGTCGTGCCTTGCGTGGCGGCCGCACGGAGGTACTTCCGTCCGGTCAGTGCCAGGACGGCGGCAGCGAGCAGCATGGAACCGCAACACGTGAAGATGAGGGTCCAGCCGACCATCGGCTGGCCGAGGAGGACCGCGCCGGCACCGATCAGCGCGCCGAGGGCCAGGAAGAGATTGTAGAAGCCCTGGTTGTAGGCAAGCGGTCGGGTGGTCTCGGCGTCGGCCTGCGAGGCGACGCCGAAGCGCTTCCAGGTGGCCGGCCGGGTCCAGGTGAGGGACTCCATCGTGAAGATGTAGACATGCAGCAGGGCAGCGATGAACGCGAAAACGAGGGAGGCCGGGATCATGGCTCGATCCTAGCCTCCCCCGCCCGGAGTCTTTGTCCATTCATCGCGGGATTATGCCCCTCGAAGTCGCGTTATGTGGGCAAAAACTCCTACTTCGTGAGGGTGGACAGGGCTCCGGCGGCGAAGCCCTTGGCCGAGGCGTTCCACGTCGCGAGCAGTCCCTGGAGGTTCTCACCGTCGGCACGGTACGAAGGCGTCTGGTCCTCCAAGGTGGCCAGCACGCCGGTGCGGAGTTCGGTGTTGAAGTTCACCTTGCCCACGTTCATGGCGGCGGCCTTGACCAGTTCCTCGGCCGGAATGCCGGAGGCGCCGTGAAGGACCAGCGGGATGTGGGTGCGCACTGCGATGTCCTGCAGCACGTCCCAGCGCAGCTGCGGCTCCCCCTTGTACTTGCCGTGCACGTTGCCCACGGCCACGGCCAGGAGCTGCGCACCGGTGCGGGAGACGAAGTCCTCCACCTGGGCGGAGTCGGTCAGCCCGGCGGCGCCTGCGCCCGCTTCGACGACGGCGGACCCGGGCGCGTCCACGCCGAACGCACGGTCCTCGTCGCCGGCCAGGCCGCCCAGTTCCGCTTCAATCACGACGTCGGCGTGGCCTTGCGCTGCCAGCACGGCGCGCCCTTCGCGGACCAGCGCGATGTTTTCCTCGTACGGCAGCGACGATCCGTCCACCAGGACCGAATCCGCTCCCGCCGCGACGGCGTCGGCTATCACCCGGAGGTCCGAGGCGTGGTCCAGCTGCACGGCGATGGAAACACCGGCAGAGTCCGCCAGCCCGCGGAGCGCCGAAATGAGCCGCAGGCCGTTAGGGGTGGCGGCCGTCTTGGGAGCCACCAGCAGGATGGCGCCGCGGCCCGCCTCCTCCGCCGCCTCCACCACGGCCAGGGCGGTGGTGAAGTCGTAGCAGGTGAAGGCCGGGACGGCTGCACCCTGCTGGAGGGCGGAAACTACCAGGTGGTCGAGTCGGGCACGCATCAGGCGCTCAGGCCTCCCACCAGGATCCAGGCGACGAAGGTCAGGGCGAAACCCGCCAGGCCCAGGATGGTGGTGAGGACGGTCCAGGTTCGGAGGCCGTCGGACACCGTGAGCCCGTAGTACCGGACCACGGTCCAGAAGCCGGCATCGGTCACATGCGACAGGCCGAGCGAGCCGAAGCCGATGGCGATGACCAGCACGGCGATCTGGGCGGGTGTGTAGCCGCCTTCAGCCACGGCCGAGGTCAGGAGGCCGGTGGTGGTGACGATGGCGACGGTGGCCGAACCCTGCGCTGCACGCAGGGCGAGGGAGATGACAAAGCCGAGCACGATGACCGGCAGCCCAAGGTGGTCCAGGGTCTGGGACAGTGCGGCACCGATTCCGGAGGTCCGCAGGACCTCGCCGAAGACACCACCGGCGGCCACAACCATCAGGATCGAGGCGATGGGAGGCAGGGCGCCCTCAAAGATCTCGCCGGTCTCGCGCAGGGACCAGTTGCGGCGGACGGCCAACAGGAAGAAGGACAGGCCAACTGCCACCAGCAGGGCGAAGAACGGGTTGCCGATGAAGGCGGCGAGGCCGTACCAGGAGTTGTCCTTGGGAATGGTGAGCGTGCCGAGGGTACCGATGAGGATCTGGACGATGGGCGCGGCGATCAGGAAGATGATCAGCGCAGGGCGCGGCGGGGCGATGGCGGCGGCGCCGGGGCCGTCGTGGCCGACCTTCACGAGGGAGTCGGATCCGAACTCTTCCACCTGGGCCTTGACGGACGGGAGAAGCTCATAATCCTTGCGGTTCATGATGCTGGCAACCCAGTAGGACAGGAAACCGAGCGGGATGCAGATCAGCAGCGAGATGAGCGTGATGAGGCCGATGTCTGCGCCGAACACACCGGCGCCTGCGACGATGCCCGGGTGGGGCGGCACGGCGACGTGGATGGAGAGCATGATGCCCGCCATGGGCAGGCCGAACTTGACCGGGTGGACGTTGGCGATCTTTGCGAAGGCGTAGACGATGGGGACCAGCACGATGATGCCCACCTCGAAGAAGACCGGGATGGCCACCAGGAAGCCGACGGCGGTGAGGGCTACCGCCACCCGCTTGGCGCCGAGCTTTTCGGTGAAGTGGGAGGCCAGTGACTGGACGCCGCCGGAGACTTCGATCATCCGGCCGAGCACTGCGCCCAGCGCAATCAGCAGGGCCACCTTGCCCATGGTGCCGCCCACACCGTTGGCCACAACGGTGAAAACATCCTTGAGCGGGATCTGCGAGGCCACGGCCACCAGGATGCTCACTGTCAGCAGGGCCACGAAGGCCTGGATCTTGAAGCGGATGATCATCACCAGCAGGATGGCGATGCCAATGGCAGCAATGGTGAGGAGCAGTGGGGTGCCAAGTTCTACTGCCGGTTTGATGGCGGGGGTGTCAGCCGCCCGCACTATCAGGGGGTTCATCAGGTGGTTCATGACGGTGTCTCCTTTGACGAGCCAGTCTTCCAGAAGACGGGCAATCAGGCGCTAACTATTTCTGTTGGGGACGCTCTTGAAGGGGAACGCTGGGGAGGTACGACGACGGCGGAGGGGGGACCGCCGTCGTCGGGCTTTAGTTGTCCTGAGTTTTTGTCCGGATAAAGGCGCCAAAAGGCGTCCGAAGTCGCGTTATCCGGACAAGAACTCCTGAGGGGCGGGTGGTTAGGCGGTCCGCTTGGTGGGGGCGACAACCTTGATGACGGCGGAGTCGTCGGCTGCGGCGAGGCCCTGTGCCTGGCCCAGGAGGTACAGCTGCTCGGCCG
Organism: Arthrobacter oryzae; assembly: GCF_031454875.1. GTDB lineage: Bacteria > Actinomycetota > Actinomycetes > Actinomycetales > Micrococcaceae > Arthrobacter > Arthrobacter oryzae_D. The sequence continues at coordinate 601,161 of NZ_JAVDRQ010000001.1, read as the reverse complement.
CGGCGGCAACGGGAGCCGCGAGCCCGGCTGCGCGGGTGGCCTTGCCCACGATGCCCATGTCCTTGACGAAGATGTCCAGCCGGGACAGGACCTCGGCGCCTTCCTCTGTGTAGGCCTCGAGGATACGGGGGCCGCGGTTGGAGAGCATGAACGATCCGGCCGCGCCGGCTTCGAGGGCCTTGAGGGTCTTTTCCTGGTCCAGGCCGAGGGCGTCGGCCAGGGCCAGGGCCTCGGCGGCGGCGGCGATGTGGACGCCGCACAGGAGCTGGTTGACGGTCTTGAGGGCCTGGCCGTCGCCGGGCTTGTCGCCCACCACGGTGAGGGTGGAGGCGAGGAGCTCCAGCGCCGGAGCCGCCTTTTCGCGGGCTTCCGGCGAAGCGCCAACGACGATCAGCAGGTCGCCTTCGCCGGCGCGCTTGGGGCCGCCGGACAGCGGTGCGTCCACGAGCTCGACGCCGTATTCGGCGAGCTTGGCCACGGTGGCCGGGATGGCTTCGGTGCCGACTGTGCTGCCCAGGATCACGACGGCGCCCGGCTCCAGCACGGAGGCCACGCCGTTCTCGCCGAAGAGGACGTCGTTGAGCTGTTCACCGTTGCGGACTGCCAGGAGCACGGCGTCGGCTCCCTTGGCAGCTTCGCGGGCGGTGGCGAAGGTTCGGATGCCGGCCTCTTCAGCGAGCTTCAGGCGCGGCTCGGCGATGTCGAAGCCGTGGACGGTGAGCTGGCTGGCCAGGCGGGTGGCCATGGGCAGTCCCATGGCGCCGAGGCCCAGGACGGTGACGGTGTAGGTGCTGGTGGTCATGATGTTCTCCTGTGAAATTTGGGCCCACGCCGGCGAGGGCCCCGGCCCGGGGAGCCGGTGCGGACTAGAAGGTGTTGCTGAGCTTGCGGGTGACCTCGGCGAGGGACTGGTCATCGCCCACGTTGCCGGCGAACACGATGTACGGGATGCCCTTGGCGGGGCCGTCCACCGGCTCCCACAGCGAGACGATGCCCGGGAGCATGGGGCCGCGGACAATCGCGTGCCGGATTTCCAGGCCGTGCGCGGCGACGTCAGAGGACGTAATGCCGCCCTTGGCGATCACGAAGCGCGGCGGGAAGGTCTTGAGCGTGCGGTTCACGACGGCGACGACGGCAGCGGATACGGTACGGGCTATCCGCAGGCTTTCGGCGGCGTCGTCGGTCCTGATCAGGAGGCGGCTGGTGTGCAGGATGACGTCGCCTTCGCGAAGGGCGCTGACGACGTCGGCCACTACCGTGCCGATGTAGCCATCCGCTGCGTTTTCAGCAGCTGTGTCGGTCTCGGCCAGGAGACGTTCGACGTCGATCTCGATGATGCGTGCGGCGCTGTGCTGTTCGGTGAGGGCCTTGAGTTGGCGGGTGGTCACACCGACGTGCGAGCCGACCACGATCAGGCCCCCGGCGGTGGAGGGAGTGTTGCCGGCGTAGGCCTCGTCCGAGGTAAGCGCTGTGCGGATTTCCTGGCCGATGCGGCCGCGAACGAAGGGCGGGCCCACGCGGTAGAGGAGCTTCTTGCCGCGGTGTTCTGCTTCTTCCAAGCCAAGCGCCAAGGCGCGGAAGTCGTTTTCGGTGACGATGTCCGCCACGATCGGGGTGGAGTCGGTGGCGGATTCGATGGCATCCGCGATGGCCTTGGCAGAGATGGCGGGGTCTCCTGCGGCGGCGCCGGCACGGATGGTGTTGAGGTCCAGGACAATCACGGAGCCAGCGGCGAACCGGCCCTGTGACTTTTCCTCCACATACTTGGCCATCTCGGAGTTGGCGAAGCCGAAGCTTGCGTCCTTGGCGAATTCAGTCTCGGCCACGGGAGTGAGTTTGCCGGTGTCCGCTCCGGTGCCGCGCATGTAGTGCACTCCGCCGATGGTGACGCGGCCGGCGTCGGGGAATGCCGGAACGATCACGACGCCGTCGGTGACCTCGCCGGTCGCCGCGGCAATGGTGGCGGCAATAACGTCAGGTTCCAGCGGGTAGTGGCCGCGAAGGGTGGAATCGCTCCGGCTGACGAACCCCAGGCGGAGCATGGAATCGGCGCCTTCTCCCCCGGTTGCCCCGGCGGCGGCCAGGGCGTTGCGGACGATTTCCTCGTTGCGGGCGGCGGCCTCTGCCGGGTCCAGGCTGCGGGTGTTGGTCAGCACGTAGACGGCGGGCTTGGTCTTGTTTTCCCGGATGTGGGCGAAGGCCCAGGTGAAGTCGGCGACGTCCCAGCGGGTGAGAACCGGCAGGTCCGCAACGGACTGCGTGCCGGTGGGGTCGTCGTCGAGCACTACGAGCACTCGGGGCGAGGCTGCCGACGACGCCGCGACAGCGTTGGCAACCAGCTCAGCGGGAATCTCGACCTCTGCCGGGAAGGCGGCCAGTACATCTGCTTCAAAGGGCACTTTGCACTCCGTTGTGTATGAAATCTCTACTGCGGTTAGGTATTTGTAAGATGTCTGACATCTAACATTTGAATGCTAGTGTGGCACAAGGCACAGGGACGCGCAAGTAGACTTGTCGGACAAATCGTCGCTCAGCGCGGAACGGGGAAAATTGGCACGGAAATCACTGGTCGGCGTGGTGGCCGATGAACTTCTGGACCGGATCATTGCCGGCGAGTTCCCGCCCGGAGCCAGCGTCCCCGGCGAGCTTGAACTCAGCGCGAAACACGAAGTCAGCCGCATGACCGTGCGTGAGGCGATGAAGACCCTGGAAGCGCAGCGCATCCTGAGCGTGGAGCGGGGACGGGGCACCTTCGTCAATCCGCTCAACCGCTGGGCCTCGCTGGAGGCAGTCCTCCGCGCCGCTTCGGAGGGCAAGAATGACGCGTCCGCGGCCATCCAGCTCATTGAGCTCCGCCGGATGCTGGAGACCGGGGCCTGTGAACTGGCGGCCGGACGCATCAGCGACGCCGAGATTCAGACCCTCTACGGCTATGTGGCGGCCATGCGCAGGGCTCACCAGTCGGACGATCTGCCCGCATTCGTGGAAGCGGACCTCGCCTTCCATGACGTAATCCTGCGAGCCTCCGAGAACGTCTTTGTGGCCGTCCTGTTCGAACCGCTGCACCGGGTACTGGAGAAGCGCCGGACGCAGACGTCCAAGTTCCCGGACATCCAGGAGCACGCCATCGGACACCACCAGGCAATTGCAGAGGCTCTTGAATCACGCGACGCCGTGCGCTCCCGCGGGGCCATGGACGCCCACATGCAGCAGACCCTGGACGACCTGAAGACGTACGTCCTGGAGGCGAAGAGCGCCTGACCCGTGCGGGCCGGGCTCACGCCGGCCCGCCCGGGTCAGGCTCACGCCGGCCTGCTGCCGGTGCCTGCTAGGCGAGGGAGAGGAAGAGCTTCTCCAGTTCAGCCTTGTCCAGGCTGGGGTCCTCCTGCTGCATGCACTGCTGCAGGCCGGTGGCAATGATGGAGAATCCGGCCCGGTCCAGGGCACTGGAAACTGCGGCCAGCTGCGTGACCACGCTCTTGCAGTCGCGGCCCTCCTCGAGCATCCGCGTCACAGCCGCGAGCTGCCCCTGCGCACGGCGCAGCCGGTTGATGACAGGCTTCATCTCGGCGGGATCGAGTTCCATTGCTTCCTCCGTGGCTTCAGGACTCCCTTCATCATATACCCCCCTTGGTATTTCCTTAGGCCTCCCGGGAGGCAATGCAGCATCACGAACAGCGGCAGCTGGGTCCGCCGAATTGCGCCCTTCGGCCCTGTTTTCCGCCGAAACAGCGGGCCACCATGGGAAGGTGAGCACGTTCAGCATTCCCGGACCTGCGCGGACTCCGTCCGTGGCACACACCCCTGTGCCTCATCCGTGGAACCGCTTCGTGGCACTGGGGGATTCATTCACCGAGGGCTACGGTGATCCGGAGCCGCGGAGCCCCGGCGGTGTCCGGGGCTGGGCTGACCGGGTCGCGGAAGAGCTGAGCGTGGGCCACCGGGGTTTCGCCTACGCCAACCTGGCGGTCAGGGGCCGGCTGCTCCAGCAGATTCTTGATGACCAGGTGGGTCCGGCACTTGAGCTCAGGCCGGACCTGGTCACCCTCTCCGCGGGCGGCAACGACCTCGTGTTCCGGGGCGGCGATCCGGACAAGCTGGCCGAGAAACTGGACCCGGCAATAGCACTGCTCAGTGCAACCGGCGCAACGGTGGTGCTCTTTGCCGGACCGGACTGGGGGACCATCCCGGTGTTCAACCACATCCGCGGCAAGGTGGCCATTTTCAACGAAAATCTCCGCACCATCGCAGCCAGGCACGACGGCGTGGTGGCCGACCTGTGGAGCCTGCGCCAGCTGACCGGTCCGGAAATGTGGGATCCGGACCGCCTGCACTTCTCCCCTTTGGGCCACCACACCATCGCGGCCATGGTGCTGGAGACACTGAACGTCCCACACACCCTGCAGCCCCTGCAACCCAAGGTCCTGCCGACCGGCAGCTGGAGGCAGGCCAGAAGCAGTGACCTGGTGTGGGCCAGGGATTACCTGTTCCCGTGGGTGCTGCGCCGGGTGCGGCAGCGCCCCGCCGGCCCCGGCCTGACGGCAAAACGCCCGGAACCGGGCCCGGTGTTCGGGCCGGGGATGCCGCACGGACCGCTTCCGACCGGTCCCGACCGCTGAGTGCTGAGACGTCCCGACCGCTGAGCGCTGACGCACGGTTCCCCGCGACCCGGATGTCCGATGGCCGCGGCGAAACCCTAGGCGTTCCGCCCACCGTCCGCTAATCTGCAGGGACGGCCCGCAGTTCCGGGTGTCAATGGAGATTATGAGGAGCGAAGTTGTCGAATCACACCTACAGCATTTCTGAAATTGTCGGAACTTCCAATGAGGGCGTGGACGACGCCGTCCGCAACGGGATCGCCGAGGCCGCGAAGACCCTCCGCAACCTGGATTGGTTCGAGGTCAAGGAAATCCGCGGGCACCTGGAAGACGGCAAGGTGGCCGACTGGCAGGTGACCATCAAACTGGGCTTCCGCCTGGAGCGCTGATTTGGGCAGCGCTGCACTGCAACACACCGCTGATTACAGCGCGGCAGCGCGGCAGCGCCAATCACGGCACGGCAGCGCCTCAGCGGGAGGTAACGCCCGCTGTCTCGCGGCGCCATACGGTGGGCGAGCCGTTGTAGGACGGGAAAATGTGTCCTTCAAAGAACGTCTGTCCGTCATGCGGTGCGTCGTCAGGAGCCCACAGCCCGGACACCGGGCAGTGGGTTCCTGTGGCGCCGGCGGTGGCCACGCGCTCTCGGAGCAGTGCGATGCGCTTCATCGTTGAATCCCATCCTTGGTAGTGAAAAAGGTCTATCCCAAGGCTAGGAAACCGCGCGCACTCCCCCAATGGGCGTTCATCCAGAATCAGTGCCGCACATCAGGCAAGTGCACAGTTACGGCGGTGAGCGGTCGCCGCGGTGATGGGCCGACGGGTCAGGGAACGCAGGCCTTAGCCGGTTCAGGGGTGGCTTGGCCGTTGCTGCGGCGGATCACCACTTCGAGGCAGGTCTGCTCGTCCGGGCTGGCGGCCAGCACCGCCCGGGCTTCGCTTGAACTGCTGTACTCGCCCGTCTTCAGCACGGACACCGCCCGCCACATGTACACGTCGCCCTCGGCTGGGGCGGGGTTTTCCCAGGTGAAGGTCACGCTTGCGCCTGCCTTCGTTCCCGCCAGCTTGGCCGGCGCCGGAACTGCGCTACCCGGGGCGACCGGGTCCAGCGGTCCGTCAAGAACAGCCGCGGTCTCCGGCGCACTGGGAGGCGTGGGGACGCCATTGACAACCACCACCCCGATCACGGCGGCCGCAACCAGGACCCCTCCGGCGGCCGGCAGCAGCCACCTGGGCAGGCGTGCAGGCCCGGACTCTTCATCGGAGTCGGGCACCGGCTCGGACTCCGGTTCAGCGGGCCGAAGTTGCGTATCCTCCACCGGCAAAGGGGTGAAGGGCGCCGGCCGGTCCCATCCCGTCCCGGCGGCGGTCACCGGACCGGCAGCAGGAACAGCCGACGGCGGCGGCGCCGCGGGCAGGGCCATCGGCGCAGCGGGAAGGACCGGCGCCGGCGAAGCGGGCGGGGCGGTAGCAGTACTTGCGTCGTTCCGGCGGGCAACCGTGGTGTCCCCGCCCGTTCCCGGAAGACCGGGTCGTTTCGGCCAGGAGCCTGGTGTGGCCCGGGGCGCCGTGGCGGAGCCGGTGGGTGCGGCCAGCGGCTCGATCGAGACCACACCGCGAATACGGGTTGCGTCCTCGGCGGAGTCGTCGCCCGGGTGTTCGGCGTCCTGGCCGTCGTCGAGCACTTCAAACCGTGTCACGGCCAGGCTGAGTTCCGCCTGGACGCGCTGCAGCGCGAGGGCAAAAGAGTGGGCGGACGGGTACCTGGAGCCGGGCTGCTTGGCCATGGCAGTGGCCAAAATCTGCTGCAGCGACTGCGGAACGTCGATCCGGCCGAGGTCCGGCAAGGGCATGGATGCGATCCGGGACATCAGTTCCCGCGGCGACTTGTTGCCTCCCGGAACCGCGAACGGAGAACGGCCGGCCAGCAGGGTGTACACCGTGGCCCCCAGTGCCCACACGTCCACCTTCACGCCGTCGGAGTCGGAGCGCTGGAAGGCCTCCGGAGGGGACCAAGGGATGGACATCCCGCCGTCGTCGTCTGCCGCTGCATCGGTGGTGCCGGAGATCCCGAAGTCGGTCAGCGCGGGACGGTTATAGTCCGTCACCAGGATGTTGGCAGGCTTGATGTCGCGGTGGGCGATGCCGGCCCGGTGGGCGGTTTCGACGGCGGAGGCAACCTGGATGCCCACGGCGAGGGCGTCGTCCACGCTGAAGCGCTGGCGCCGAAGCCGGACGTCCAGGTTGGGTTTGGAGCAGTACTCCATGGCCAGGTAGGAGTGCCCGGAAGCCGTGACGTTCGCTTCGTAGATCGTGACGATGAACGGGTGCGTGGAAAGCTGCGCCATCAGGTTTGCCTCGGACTCGAACCGGCGCCGCGCGCCGTCGGTCTTCAGGTCGGAGAGCAGGACTTTGACGGCCACCTTGCGGCGCGGCCTGTCCTGTTCATAGAGGTACACATCGGCGAAACCGCCGGATCCCAGGTGCTGCACATACTGGTAGCCCTCGATGGCCGGCGGCGCGGCGGGCCCGCGTCTGCTGCTCATGTCAGTTCCTCCCGAGTTGATCCTGCGTCAGGCACTTCCGTTGGCGGCGATTTCCGCGGCCGAGGCACGGCTGCCGCCAGTCGGATCCACACTGGGCTTGCCAGTATCCGAAGCTGCGAGCCCAAGCCGGCTTCCGCCAGGGAACGGAGGGAGAACCTGGCCCGCTGCCGCCGCCAGAAGCCCACCGAGCCCGTTATCTGTTTCAGTGAAGAGTCCACATCCGCCCAGAATGCGCGGATGTCCTCGTCGGTGGGATCCCCCGCCGCGAACACGGCCTGGTCCGCGCGGCGGGCCAGGAGCACGGTGGCGGAGCCGCTGTCGGGGAACGCATCCGCAAGGTTTGCGGCGTTTTCCCGCCTGGTGGCACCGGGGGCCACGCGAGTGCCCAGGTCTGTTGCCGTACTCATGACCTCGCTCCAGCCGCCGCTGATGCGGTCGGCTGCAGTGCCCGCGGAGGCGCGGCGCTTGCGGCGCCGCAGCTTTAGCCAGGCAATGAGCGCCAGCGGAAGGAGGAGGACGGCCACAGGAATCAGCCCGACGCCGACCGCCATGAGGATAGGTCCGAGGAAGGCCCAGAAGCCCTGCTGCTTTTGTTCGGCGTCCTGCGCGTCGGGGGCGGAGTCCGGGGGCAGTTCGGCCGGCGGCTGCGGCGGCGGGGGCGGCTGCAGGACCTGGGGCTGGGGCTTGGACTTGGGTTGCGGGTCAGGAGGGATGGGCACATTGTCCTCGGAGGGCGTCGGGTTGAAGGGCACCCAGCCCGCTCCTTCGAATGCCACTTCAACCCATGCATGGACGTCGTCGCCGGTAATATCCACCGTGCCGGATTCCTGTGGTTCCTTCGGGTCCGGGTAGAAGCCCATCACCACACGCGCGGGGATGCCCAGTTCGCGGGCCATGAGGGCCATAGCCACCGCATACTGCTCATCGTCGCCAACCATCTGCTTGGCGCTGAGCATGGCGGAAATGCGTTGGGCACCGTGCCCGGACAGGCTCCGTGCCTCACCGTCCAGTCCATGGCTGAATGCGCCCTGCTTGGACAGCGCTGCTTCCAGCTTGCGGACCCGCTCAATGGGCAGCGATGAATCGCCCACGAATTCATTGGCCTTTGCCGCCACGATCTGCGGCACGCTTTCGGCCGGAGGAAGGGGAACCGCGGCAAAGTCTGCCTGTTCCAGCTCGGACTCAGCGGGGAGCACGGGGTAGGCAACGTCCATGCTGTAGCTGTCCCCGGCCTGGAGCCTGGCGGTGGTAATGGCAGTTTCCGTGGCGGCGCTGAAGAAGAGCGAGTCTTCAAGTTGCCTGGACCTGGCGCCGCCGAAGCTGACGCCCAGCAGGTTCCCGCTCGAAGGCAGCCAGACCCCCTTGTAGGCTTCCACGGTGACTCCCACCGCTGTGCCTGCTTCCTGTCCGGCACCGTTGCGGGCCTGCGTGCCGGCAGCACCGATGGCGTCCGCGTTACTGATGGGAGAGAAGTTACTGGAGCCGCTCCCGTACACGTCGAACACCACGCCATCGTAGGAGTCCAGCGTTGCCACCCGGATCCGGGCGCCCTCGGGAAGGCCGGTAACGGCGAGCAGCTTGCTGTCCTTCTGGTTCTTTACATAATCCCGAAAACTGGCCAGCGGACTGGAATAGTCCCGAAGGTCCAGTGGGGGAACCACTACGTCACGCAGGATCTGGCGGGTGGTGGCAGCCGCCAGTGTCGGGGAAGCGGCCAGCGCCACGGCACCCGCTATGGCAAGGAGCCCCACCTGGAAGAGCACCCGGCGCAGCCTGGCCGCGCCAGTCAGCACCGACGGTGACGCCTGGCCGCGGACGACGGCTGCCGGTGCGGCCGCTGCACGACGGCGGTATGCCAGCCACGCCACCGAGACGGCCACGAACAGCATGCCTCGGACTGAAGCCAGGGTGGAGTCGTGCGTGCCCATCGCCGTTGCCAGCAGGATCAGTCCTGCCGCCGGAAGTACCGACCATGCAGGCCTGCGCAGCCGCCAGGCCATGGTTCCGGCAAGGAGGGCGGCCACGTAGGTGCCGAGGAACGGGACCACCAGCAGGCCGTTCCCCACACCCACCGGCGGGGCGCTGGTGAGGAGCTGCTTCCAGGCGAGGACCACGCCGGCAATGATGGTCCGCAGCGATTCAGGTGACGGCAGCACGCCGGCGATGGCCTGGCCCGGGGCGGCGAGGCTGCTTCCGAACAGCAGGTAGGCCAGGACAGCCAATGCCAGGGTTAGCAGTATCCCCAATCTGTGCCGTGCCGAAAGCTGGGCGATTGCCAGGCCCAGGACAATCCCGCCGAAGCCCGCGAGCAGGAAGCGCCAATCGCCGGCAAAGGTGGAGTAAAAGCCGAGCATCCCGGCCGCCAGCAGTGCGCCGAGCGCGGCCGTGTCCAGCCACACAGTGCGTGATCGGAAGGCTGGACGTGTGCGCGGAGCGCGGCCCGTGGAGCGGTCCGCGCCGGCACCCGGCCTCATGCCACGGCTTTCACGAGCAGGCGGGGAAGTTCGGTGAGCTCGCCGAGCGTCAGGACCGTCAGGTCGCCGATGGCCCGGCGGTCCAGCGCCGCACCCGCCTGGCACCTGATGGCAAAGCAGCGCACGCCGGGAGGAGCGGACGCCGCCGCTGTCCTGAGCTGCCCTGAAGTAACGGACGTGCCCACTACCAGGAACATGACGGAGGCGTTGGGGACGGCATCGCCGGTCAGCCGGGCCACATCGGTGGCCGTGATGCGTGACTCCGCGCCCACCAGGCGGGTCATGCCATCCAGCAGCACGCGGGCAGTGTCGGTGCGGAGCCGTCCGTCCTGGGTCAGGACGCTGACCTCGCGCTGCTCACGAATGGCCTGCTTTCCGATGGACGCCGCAGCGGAAATGGCCAGTTCCAGGTCTTCGCCGGCAGCATATTCGTCAAGGTTGGTGGAGAGGGCCATCGCCAGGTGGGACCGCCGCGTCTCCTCGAACTGGCGCACCATGAGCTTCCCGGTGCGGGCGGTGGTTTTCCAGTGGATATGGCGCCGGTCATCGCCCGGAACGTAGTCGCGCAGGGCGTGGAAAGACACATCGGCGTTGGTGAGGTTGATGGTGGGCAGGCCTTCGAGGTCGCGGATGAGCCCGTCGGCGGAACCGGCCAGGGACACCGTGCGCGGGTGGACGAAGAGATCCACGGCGTCGGTGAGGGTGACCTGGCGGCTCAGCAGCCGGAGCGGGTCCGCGCGGACGGACCGGACCGGACCCACCTGGATCACCGAGCGGACGGCTGTGGGGATGGTGAAGAGGTCCTCATGGATGTCCTCCGGCTTGAGCCGCGGGACGGCGAAGGAGGCAGTGCCGGCGCCCACCGGAAGTTCGATGGCAGCCGGGAGCAACGGGCGTGCCGAGGTGTTGGACACCGTGATGCTGCCAACTGCCATTTCCCCCACTTCCACCCGGGTCTTGGCGAGGTCCATGGCCACTCCGTAGGACGTTCGGCCCACCACGAAGACGGCAGCCAGGAGGACCAGCGCCAGCGCAGCTGCGGCGGCGGCGATGGTTTCCTCCCAGCCCAGGACGGCACCGGTGATCCCGAAGCCCAGTCCGGCGGCCAATACCTGCCAGCCCAGTACAGTGACCAGTTCAAGGGCTGCGGGCCGGGCGGCCAGAAGCGTACGGCCAAGGCCTGCGGCGGCGGTCAGCACGGCGGAACTCCCGAGTCGACAGGACCGTCGCTGGGACGAATCCAAAGATTGTTGATGGCCTTGTACCAAATGGTGCTGGTAGTGCCCGTGTCCTGGCCGGTGTTTCCGTCATAGATCCTGTACGGGGCACCGTTCGTCACGCATTGGAGCTGCACCCTGGTTCCCTCCGCCACGAACTGGCCGCCGCCCGCGGCGCAGTTCGCGGGCGTGTCGGACGCCGTGGTCTGGTTCGTTGGCCATTCGCAGGTCCCGGGGCTCTTGGTACCGTTCTGCACGGTCATGTACTTCGCGGGGGCGGTCGAGCCGGAGGCGCTGGCGGAGGTCCGCTGCCCCAGGTCGTCCACAGTGGTCACAGTGATGCTGACAGACTGGTCATAGCCGTTACCTGCCGTGACTGAACCCCCGCCTGCGCCCAGGCTCGCTGATTGTCCGTCCGAAGTCTGGTACTCCAGCCGGACGATGGCGCGACCGTTGTTGGCCACCGCTCCGACGTCGAAGCGGACTGTCGTGGTGACGGTGACGGGGTTGATGCTGGCCGCGAAGGGCTTGCCGTACGGTGCCACCTGGTTGGAGTTGGTGACCGGGCCTTCGAAGGTGGCACCGTCCATGCTGTTCACTGCGCGCACGCCAATGGTGTAGTTGCCGTTGTTCGGCACCCCGCTCCGCACCACCTTGTCAGCCGGGAGGGCCAGGAACCCGCCGCCGTTGACCTGATATTGGTATGTGGGCGTGGCCCCGTTTCCGGCGGCCGGCTGGAAGGCCAGCTGCACGGCGTTGTCCAGCGGGCTTGCCTGCACTGCGGGAACGGCTCCCGGGGCGCCGAAGGCGCGCTTGGGATCCGACGGCGGGCTGGCCGCAGAGCTGCCGGCTTTGTTCTTGGCCACCACCGTGAACGTATAGTCCGTAGCGGAGTTGCCCACTGTCATGGCAACGCTTAGCTGGCTGCCCGAGACGGTGCTGCTGGTGACGGCGGCGCCGCCCTGCAATGCAGTCACCGTGTAGGTGTCGATGGGGGCGCCGTTCTCCGCCGCAGCCGGCCAGCTGACGGCCATGATGGATTGCGATCCGCCGGAGCTGGACCGCGTGGTGCCGGGCTTTCCCGGGGCCCCAGGCAGGCCAGCAGGGATTTCGCTGGCCGAATACGCGCTCCAGTCAGACGGTTCCGGTGCCTTGTTGGAAGCCTGGACCCGGACCTGGTAGGGAGTGCCGTTTTCGAGTCCTGTCCACCGGTACGAGGTGCCGGCGATGTTGCTGGTCCGGACGTTGCCGCCCGGAGGCGCAGGCGAGATCTCCAGGTTGTAGTTTTCAACCGGCGAGCCGGGGCTGTTGGGCGCGGCCCAGTTGACGGTGAGTTCCTTGTCCCCGAACACCAACGTGGGTTCGGCCGGCGCGTCCGGTTTGGCGTCAGGGCGGGCAGGCGCGGAAGCCGGCGACGCCGGGGAGTCCCCTACCTCGTTGGTGGCGATCACCGTAAAGGTGTATTCAACGTTGTTGGTCAGGCCGTTGAGCGTGCAGGTGGTTGCCGGGCACTGCTGGGAGAAACCGCTGCTTCCGGAGACCTTGTAGCCGGTGATGGGCGAACCGTTGCTGGCCGGCGGGGACCAGTTCAGGACTACGGTCCGGTCCCGCACTTCGCTCACCGTGGGCGTGGCCGGCGCGTCGGGCCTGTCCTTGACGGTGAGCCGCACGCGGCCGTCCACTTCCCGTTCAGCGTCCTGGGTTTTGTCCTGGACCCGGTAACGAACCACCAGTGTCCCCACGAAATTATCGGCAGGGGTCACGTTTATGGCCTCCCCGTCCACACTGGCCGTGCCGGTGCCCGTTTCGACGACGGCACTGAGGATTTTCAGGGGCGTTTCCGGGAACGGGTTGCTGTCGTTGTCCAGGACGTTCACGCGCTCAGGCTCGCCGGCCCGTGCATTGGCCACCACGTCGTCGTTCACGCCGGCAAGGGGACGCTTGGACGCCACAACCTGGACGTTGACGGTGCCGCTGACCGGCGTGCTGCGGCCGTCAGTGACGCTGACGGCCACGGGAAGGCTGGCGCCCTGGGGGGCGCCGTCGGCTGTCGCCTTGAGTGTGCTTCCGTCAAGGGAAACCTTGAGGCCTGCCGGAGCGGAGCCGGACAGGGCAAAGGCCAGCTTGTCTTTGTCCGCCTCGTCCACGTCGCTCGCCACCTGGCGGAGGTCAAGGACCGCTTCCTCACCGGCCGCTGTTTCCAGGCTCCCGCCGGCGAACACGGGCGGGTGGTTGCGGGCAGGATCCGGGAGGACACGGATGCCGATAGTCAGCACGGCCATCCTGCCGTCGGGATCGTCAATGCTTGCGCCGTCCGTGACTTCGAAAGTGACGGCTGCCGGTCCGGAATAGTCGTCCGCGGAGGTGAACAGCAGTGTTGTCCCGTCCTTGACCAGCGGCGCACCGTTGGAGGCAACTGCCTGGACCTTCGCATCCTGCGTGAGCCGGGGAGTTTTGCCCGCACGCACCACTACCAGTTGTTGCAGGTCCATGGTGAGCTGCTGCCCGCTGACGACTTCCAGCGGGGCGCTGCTCTTCAGGGCCGGGCGCTGGTCCTTCATCCCGGGGAGCATGATGAAAGCCGTGGAGGACAGGTTGTCCACGTCCGTGACGGTGTACGGGATGATCTGGGATTCGTCGGTGAGCGTTACGGAGACAGTTCCGGCGTCCGTAACGCGGGCCGAAGGAGCGGGCTGCGGAAAACTGATGGCGAGTTCGCTGGCCACCCCGTCGGCATCCTCGTCGTTTTTGAGGACGGGCACGTCCACGGCCGTCTTGCCCAGGGTCTCGGCAAAGGTCACGCGGTCATCCCGGGCGACCGGTGGCAGTTGCGGCGCGTCGTTGCTAACCACCACTTTCAGCGTTCCGACGGCGGAGCCTCCGCGTCCGTCACTGATGCCGTAGTGGACATTCACGGTCCCCGGAACGGCCGGTGCGGTGAGCTGGACCCGGCCGTCCTTGACTCCTGCCGCCAGTTCCGGCGCGGCTTCCAGACCGTTGCCGACGAGGACGACGGTATCGCCGTCGGGGTCGGCGTCGTTGGAGAGAACGTCCGCTGCGATATGGCGTCCGGGAAGCACGGTGATGGTGTCCTCAGCCGCAACCGGGTTCTGGTTGGCTCCGGGTGCCGGGGCGATGCCCACCACCACGGACGCGGTGGAACGTGCCCCGAAACGGTCCTCCACCACATAGGAGAAGATGTCCTGGCCGGAGGCATTCTGCGAGGCGGTGTACTCGATCCAGCTGGCGCCCACCGCGGCCGTGCCCTTGCCCGGGGCCTGCTCCAGCCCGATCAGGGTGACGGAGTCCCCGTCCGGATCGATTCCGTCCAGCGGAATACTGATTCGGGAGGTTTTGCCGGCTATGACGCGGGCGGTGACCTTCTGCGGCAGCGGGCGGGAGTTCTGCTCGGCGCCGCCGCCCCTGATGTGGATGGTGACCTGGGCGGAGTCCTCCTGACCGTCCGGCCCCGCCACGGCATAGATCGCGTGGACGGTAGTGGCTTTGGGGCCGGCCTTGAACCGCAAGAGGTCACCGGAAACTGCCAGCAGGCCGTCAGCGGGATCCACGCTTTGGATCAGGACCGGGTTCAGCCGGAGCTTTGAGCCGTTGGGGTGGCTGTCGTTGGCCAGCACGCTGATGGTGGCTACGTCGTTGGCGCGTACGGTGACCTCATCCGGCGTGGCTTCCGGGGGCTGCAGCTTGCTCGGTGCGGGGACGGGCACCACAGTCACTTCGCCGGTGGCGCTGGCCGCTCCGTTGGAGGCCGTGTACGTGAAGCTCGTGGGGGCGGTAAGGCCCCGGACGTCCGTGATCCGCAGGATGTGGTGGTCCAGCACGGCCACGTTGATTGCGGTGTTCTTCGGCTGGCTGACGGACTGAATGACCAGGACGCCACCGGCGGGATCCGAGTCGTTCGCCAGGGCGTCAATGAACACTTCGCCGCCAACAGGCAGCAGGGCAAGGTCCGCAACGGCCACCGGGGGCTCGGCGCTTGCGCCGGCCGGGCTGATCTCAATCCGGATGAGTCCGGCGGAGCTGGCGGGACCGTTGGTGACAAGGTACGTCAGGTAATAGGTGCCGGGGTTGGCGGCCCGGAAGCCGAACGTTCCGGACTGGTAGTCGGGGGTGACGGTGAGGTCCGGCGGGCTGTCCACCCGGGTCAGGCGCAGGCCGCTGCCGGTAGGGTCCAGGTCATTTGCCAGCGGGGACACCACCAGGTCCTGCCCTGCGATGCCGGCCGCGTGGTCGGCGTTGGCCTTGGGCGGGAGACTGCCCTTGGCGCGGACGTCAACGATCAGTTTGCCCTCGGTCTGGGCCCGGCCGTCGGACACCACCAGGGCCACTTCCTTCTTTCCCAGGCTGGTGCCCACGTCCTGGAAGGTGAGTTGGCCGTCCGGGCGGATCCGGACCTGGTCCCCTTCGCTGGATGTGGTGGCTGCCATGAGGAGGAGGTCGTCGCCGTCTGGGTCTATCCAGTCGGTGAGCATGTTCTGGCTGATGCTCTTTCCCTGCTCCAGCAGGATGGTGGGCACGCGCTTCTGGGTGGGGCCTTCATTGCCGGCCCTGTCCTTGACGGTCAGGGTGACCCTTGCGGTTGCCGTCCCGCCCCGGCCGTCATTGGCCTGGTACTGGAACGACGCCGTTCCGCTGGCGTCCGCGGGGACGGTCACCTGCATGCCGGTGCCGTTGTAGACGTTCTGCAGGGTTCCGACGGCGGGCGCCTCGCCTTGCAGCCGGGCGGTGAGGACGTCGCCGTCGGGGTCGGAGTCGTTGTCCAGCAGCGGCAGCAGGGTGGTGCGGCCGGGGCGGACGCCGAACTGATCGTCCACCGCCGCGGGCGGACGGTTTTCCTTGGTGCGGTCCGGCAGGGTGTCCACCGGGTTGCTTTCTGCAGCGTCCTCGTCCTGGTCGTCCGATTTGTCCGGCGGTGGGATGACGTCGTCCCAGTTGGAGACGAGGCGCATATTTTCGGTCACAAGCCACACGTCCCCGGAGTAAACGTCGTTGAGGACCACCACGTTGCGGTTGACCCGGAAGACAAAATCGGCACGGGCGCCGGTAGAGGGGATGTCCTGGCGGGTGTTGTCACTGGCGTTGTCGCAGTCCCGCAGGTATTTTCCTGAACCGGCCCACGCCGCGTAGAGGCAGGAGCCCAGGCGCACCGGCGCAGCCGGCGTTCCCGCGGCCCCAAGGTCCGTGACTGTGGCTGGGGAGCCGTCCAGCGGCTGTTTGACCAGGGCCTCGGCGGTGGCCACGGCCACGAAGGAAGCGCCGGGACCGCTCTGCTGGAGTTTGGCACCGGCGGGATCTGCCAGTTGCACCCTCTTCCCGCCGGGCAGGTGGAGGGAACCGGTGGCGGGATCCAGCACGACGGGTTTGTCCCCCACTGCGGCGATCTGGGCGTTTTCGATGTTCCGGAGGTCTGCGTTCTGCTCGACTTCCTGGGATGCGACGGCACCGTTGGCGTCCGGCTTCAGTGTGATGATCTCGCCCTTGGCGGGGTTGGCGGCATAAACCGTGTCATCAGGGCCCACGGTGGCCGCCAGGCCCTTGGCGTCCGTGAGGACCGGCTCGGCGGAGGCGGCGTCGAAGGATCCCAGCGCGCTGCTGTTTGTCAGCCAGAGTGCGCCCTTGTCCGGACTGGCCAGGGCGATGGATTTCTGTCCGAAGCTCACGTCCACGGGTGATGGCAGGGCTTGCGGCTGCCCGAGGGCAACGTCAGTGACGCTGACCGGGCTGAGCGAGGATTTGCTCCGGTCCGAGAGGAGTACGGTGCCGGCGTTCTGCAGCACGTCGAAATCAGGGCTCGCGGCAAGCAGGCCGCCGTCGAGGAGCTTGGACTGGTAGTTGAGGTGGCCCACCAGGTTCTTGCTGGCGTTGGTCACCCAGACGCCGCCGTCGTTCAGGTCAACCTGCGTGACCGTAAATCCCGGATAGATGACCGCCGCTGCGGCAACCGCAGCCAGTGTCGAAAATGTGGTTGCCGAGGCCAGGACACGCCTCTTCCGTTCCACCCATGAACGAACGCCCATAGCTCCCCCATTCCATAGGTAGCTGCATCCTATCGGAGGGCTGGCTGCAGGGCCTATTCGTCAGGAGTGAGTGCTTCGCTGCCGGTCACAAACACAGGCGCGGTCCCCGGCGCCCCTTCGGTTTCCCCGGCGCCGAAGCTGCCCAGCAGCGTCAGGGAATCGGCCGACGCCGAACCGGGCTTTGCGGAGAACACCCGGAGGACCTGGTCCGGGTCGTCAGGCAGCACCAGGTTTTCAAAGTTCAGTTCCAGGTCCCCGACCACCGGGTGATGGAGCCGGAGGCTGCCGGCTGACGGCGCTGCCACCCTGTGCCCGGCCCACCATTGGCGGAAGTGTTCGCTGTGCACGGCGAGTTCTCCCACCAGTTGATTGGCCTGGGCATCATTGGGGTGCCGGCCCACGTCCACGCGCAGGGCACCGACGGCTTCGGCCGCTACTGTCTTCCAGTCCCGGAACAGGTCCCGGGCGCGCGGCTCGAGCATCAGCCAGCGCGTCAGGTTCCGCTCCCCCGCCGGCATGGCAGGGAAATCGGCAAACAACAGGAAGGCCAGGCGGTTGCCGGCCAGGACATCGCTCCTGCGGCCCAGGACCAGCGCGGGGACATCCCCTACGGCACCCAGCAGCTGGCGCAGCGCCGGACGGACACCCTGGGCCGGGATGGGCGGCCGCTGTGATTCGGCGCAGTGCTCCAGGAGGTCCATCATGTGCGCCTGCTCGCTGGAGTCCAGGCGCAGCGCCCGCGCCACGGAATCGAGCACGGCCCTGGACGGATGGATGTTGCGGCCCTGTTCCAGGCGCGTGTAGTAGTCCGTGCTCACGTCAGCCAGCCGGGCGATCTCCTCGCGGCGCAGCCCGGGAACCCGCCGCGCGCCGGCTGTGCCGGGCAGCCCGGCATCCTCCGGCTTCAGCCGTGACCTCATGGCTTTGAGGAATTTCCCAAACTCGGCGCTCTGACCCATGCCTTCCATTGTGCACGGCGGGGAAGCCCGCTTTCTACAACGAAGGTAGGACTGTCAGTCCTAGGAAAAAGACGAACAGGCATCCCTGCTGACAGGGCATCGCAAAGTGCATAGGCTCGATGCATAGCCTCCATGAAAGCGGTTTCCCGCGAGCCCTACGACCGGAAGAACTGACGATGTCCCAGACGAACCAGACCACCATCCCGCAACTGACCCTCAACAACGGCGTCCAGATCCCGCAACTCGGCTTTGGAGTCTTCCAGGTGCCGCCGGAAGAAACGCAGCGCATCGTCGAGGACGCGCTGGAGGCCGGTTACCGCCACATCGACACCGCTGCTGCCTACCGCAACGAGGCCGGCGTGGGCGCTGCCATCGCCGCCTCCGGCATTCCGCGCGAGGAAATCTTCATCACCACCAAGCTCCGAAACGGCGAACAGGGCGGCGCCCACGAGGCGTTCCAGAACAGCCGCAAAGCACTCGGCGTCGAGTTCGTGGACCTTTACCTGATCCACTGGCCGGTGCCGTCCCAAGGGCTCTACACCGAAGCATGGAAAGCGATGGAGAAGCTGTACGCCAACAGCCAGATCCGCGCCATCGGCGTCTCCAACTTCCTTCCGGAGCATCTGGACACGCTCCTCCCGGCAGCGGATGTGGTCCCTGCCGTAAACCAGTTCGAAATCCACCCCACGTTCCAGCAGCAGGAACTGGCGGCCAAATGCCGGGACCTCGGCATCGCCGTTGAGGCCTACAGCCCGCTGGGCCAAGGCGCTGACCTGAACGCCGCCGCCGTCAAAGCGCTGGCCGGCAAATACGGCGCCACGCCGGCCCAGGTGGTACTGGCCTGGCACCTGGCCCAAGGCACCATCGTCATCCCCAAGTCCGCCGATTCGAACCGCATGCGGGAGAACCTGGGTGCCGTCGGCGTCGGACTTTCGCCCGCAGAACTGACCGAAATCACCGCGCTGGAGTCCGGTGCGCGGGCGGGTGCCGACCCCGCCGTCGCCGCCTTCAGCCAGATGTAACCGGCCCCTGGTGGTTGGGCCTGTCGAAACCGATCTCGACAGGCTCGATCACCGGACAGGCCCGATCACCGAAAGGATCACAGCATGCAGTACACCCACCTTGGCCGTTCCGGGCTGAAAGTATCCCGCCTGTGCCTGGGCACCATGAACTTCGGACCCCAGACCGAAGAAGCGGCCGCGCACTCCATCATGGACTCCGCCCTTGGGGCCGGCATCAACTTCTTTGACACCGCCAATGTCTACGGCGGCACCGGGCACCGCGGCTGGACCGAAGAGATCATCGGCCGCTGGTTCGCCCAGGGCGGCGAGCGCCGAGAACGGACCGTCCTTGCCACCAAGCTCTACGGCACCATGACGGACCGCCCCAACGAGTCCAAGCTCTCGGCATTGAACATCCGCCGCGCTTTGGACGCCAGCCTCAAGCGCCTGCAGACGGACTACATCGACGTCTACCAGTTCCACCACATCGACCGCGACACTCCATGGGACGAGATCTGGCAGGCCGTCGAGGTTGCAGTCCAGCAGGGCAAGATCCTGTACTCCGGCAGCAGCAACTTTGCCGGCTGGCACATCGCCCAGGCCCAGGAAGCTGCCCGCCGCCGGAACTACACCGGGCTGGTCAGCGAGCAGTCCATCTACAACCTTTTCCGCCGCGAGGTGGAACTGGAAGTCATCCCGGCCGCGCAGCAGTACGGCCTGGGCCTCATCCCGTGGTCGCCGCTGCAGGGCGGACTCCTGGGCGGCGTGCTGAAAAAACAGGAACAGGGCGTTCGCCGCGCCGAGGGCCGCGCACTGGAAACCCTGAAGAAGCACCGGGACCAGATCCGGCAGTACGAGGACTTCGCGGACGACCTGGGCCACGAACCCGGCGACGTTGCCCTCGCCTGGCTGCTGCACCGGCCGGCCGTCACGGCACCCATCGTGGGGCCGCGCACGCAGGAACAGCTCGACGCCGCCATCCGGGCCCTGGATGTGACGCTCGACGACGATGCGCTCAAGCGCCTGGACGACATCTTTCCCGGCCACCGCACAGCCCCGGAAGACTACGCCTGGTGACTCCCGGCGGAACTGCTGCGGCGCCGTCGGACATCCTGTTCACCGGCGGAACCGGCGTGATCAGCGCGGCGGTGGCGGAACACGCCGTCGCGCCGGGGCACGGGCCAAAACGAACCGTTTGAAGACTGTTGCGGCGGCATCTGTGCAAACCGGCGCCGATAGGAAAGACTCTGTAAATGGCACTTTCACCAGTGATTGAGCTCAATGACGGACACCGGATTCCCCAGATCGGGCTGGGGACCTGGCCGTTGGACGACCAACAGGTGGCTGCCGCCGTCGTTCAGGCCGTGGAAGCCGGTTACCGCCACATCGACACTGCGGTGAAGTACGGCAACGAAGCGGGTGTGGGTAACGGCGTCCGCTCCAGCGGCCTGGACAGGTCCGAGCTGTTCATCACCACAAAACTGGACGGCGAGTACCAAGGGCAGGACAGGGCGGTTGCCGGGCTGGACGGCTCGCTTGAACGCCTCGGGCTGGACTACGTGGACCTGCTTCTGATCCACTGGCCGCTCCCCCGGCGGGACGAATTCATTTCAACGTGGAAAACCTTTGAACGGCTGCAGGCGGATGGCAAAGTGCGGTCAATCGGCGTTTCCAACTTCAAGCCGGCGCACCTGGAAAGACTGATGGACGCCTGCGATATTGTGCCCGCCGTCAACCAGATCCAAGTCAGCCCCACCATCACCCGGATTGTGGATATCGCCTACAACCGGCGGCACGGAATCGTCACCGAGTCATACAGTCCGCTGGGCGCGGGCAGCGACCTCCTGAACGCCCCGGTACTGGGAAGGATCGCCCAAAAACACGGCAAGACCCCTGGCCAGATCGTGCTCCGGTGGCACGTTGAACAGGGCCTCGTGGCCATCCCAAAGTCCGCCAATCCACAACGCATGAAAGAGAACCTGGGCATCTTCGGCTTTGCCTTGGACACGGACGACATCAATGCGATCGCCACGCTGGATGGAGGTGACGAGTCCGGAGTTAATTCTGACGTCCAAGGCCACTGAAAGTTGGGGTTCCCCCGAAGTTCTTAGGTGCTCCGACTGGAAGATTAATACTAAGCATGATTAGTATTGGGTAGAAGGATGAAGCGTGTCCGGGATCCGGGCACCTCCTCAATGAAAGAAGAAGGAACGATAAAATGGGTTTTTTCGCATTTCTGATTCTGGGCCTCATCGCCGGAGCAATCGCTAAGGCAATCCTCCCCGGCCGGCAGGGCGGCGGCATCATCATGACGCTCATCCTGGGCGTCGTCGGCGCCCTCCTGGGCGGATGGATTGGCAGCCTGCTCTTCAACGTAAACATCAACGAGTTCTTCTCGCTGTCCACATGGCTCCTGGCCATTGGCGGTGCGATCATCGTCCTGCTCGTTTACGGCATGGTCACTAAGCGCACAGCCCGCTAAAGCGGAGTCTGGCCTGGAAAACGGCCCCGGGATTCTTTTCCTGGGGCCGTTTTTTCATCCAGGGCCCACTATTCTGTGGCCATTTGTTGGTGGGCAACCCCTAAACGGTCCGCCCGAGTACGGAACCTTCTCACAGAGCAGGAGTACAACATGAAAGCAAAACTTCTTTTTGGCACCGGGATGGCTGCGGGGTTCGTCCTGGGGTCCAGGTCCGGCCGCGCCGCCTACGAGAAAATCAAGGCAAGGGCTGCCGCCCTCTGGGACAGCAAGCCAGTCCAGGACAAAGTGGCTGCAGCAACCGAAGCAGTCAAGGAAAAGGCACCTGAAGTCACGGACCAGCTGTCTGAGGCGGCCCGCCGCGCAGGGACAGTCATCAGCTCTGCCGTGCATCGGGACCACGCCGCCGGCACGGGCAAGAACAGCGCCAAGGACAGCCCGGCGAAACCCGGTGATCCGGGCAGCGAGAGCGCGCTTCCGGCGGGCGATTACGTCCCCTCGCACAGCACGCACCCGGAGACCGTCAATCTTGGCACCACGGACGCCGGCACCCCGGATGTCACCAGCGACCCGGCGCTGAACGATACGACCGGCCAGGACTGGTCCGACGAAGGCGGAGCCACGCCCGCCGGGGCGGCCACGAACACGAACCCAGAGCGGACTTCGAGCTAGCTCACGGGTCCTTCCTTAACAGCACGGGCTTAACAGCACGGGGTCCTCCCGGTCCGGACGCATTGTTGTCCGGCCCGGGAGGACCCCGTTTTTCTGTGCCCGGGCCCGCGGATCCTTGCCCGAAGTCGGGCGGAATTTTAGAATGTGGGTGGCTAAGCAGTCAGCCATTGAATCCTCGGTCCGGAGTGAATTCATGAGTTTTCGACGCCTGGCCCCACTTGCTGCAGTGATGCCGGCTCGGCCCCTTGGTCGGCGGCTGCCATGAACGGCTGGAATCTGGAAACCACGGGCTCGATCGGCCACAACGCCGTGACCATCGTTGAAGGATCCTCGTTCTTTATTTCGGCCGGCAATGGCGACCTGGACCCCGCCCTGGCGCACGGCGCCTACTACCAGGACACCCGGATCCTCTCGCGCTGGAACCTGATGGTCAACAACCACGTGGTGGAAGAACTCATGGCGGTGAACCCGGAACCCTACCGGGCAGTGTTCACCGGCCGTGCGCCCCAGCCGGACGGAGCGGCCGACCGTCCCATGGTGATTGAGCGTGACCGGCAGGTGGGCGACGGAGTCCGCGAGACGCTGACCGTGCGCAACTACTCCAGCGCTCCCGCGTCCTGCAGCATCAAACTGGCGGTGGAGGCAGACTTTGCGGACCTGTTCGAGGTCAAGGCCGGCCGGAAGACCCGGCAGTTGCGTCCCTCGCACCGGCCGGAAGGCCACCGGCTGATCATCAGCGGCCGCCATAATGGCAGGTTGCTTGGCGTGACGGTCAGCGCGCCGGGAGGGGACGTGAACCGGCACGGCGTGATGTTCAAGGTCACGGTGCCGGCGAAAGGATCCTGGACCGCCACCATTGTGGTCACACCCAGCTCCGACGGCAGCGAACCGCCGGGCAAGTTCTCCGCCAGCGTCCCGCACCACGAGTCGGTTCCCGCCCTGCGCCACCGGCGCTGGGGGGCCGCTGCGCCCCGGATCAGCATGGACAATCCGGCTCTCGAAAGGATCCTGCGCCTGAGCCAGCAGGATCTGGGTTCGCTGCGGATCCCGGACCCGGCGCATCCGGACCGCACCGTGATTGCCGCAGGAGCACCGTGGTTCATGGCCCTGTTCGGACGCGACTCCCTTCTGACCTCCCTGATGGCGCTTCCCGTGGATCCCACCATCGCGCTGGGCACTCTGCAGACGCTCGCCGAACATCAGGGCCAAACAATCAACAAGCTCACAGAGGAGCAGCCCGGGCGGATTCTCCATGAGGTGCGCCTTGGCGCAGGCGGCGCCCTGTCGCTTGGAGGGGACGGGATCTATTACGGGACGGCGGATGCTACTCCGCTGTTCGTCAGGCTCCTTGGGGAAGTCAGCCGCTGGGGACTGGAGCCGCGGGCCGTGCAGGAACTCCTGCCCAGCGCGGACCGTGCGCTCGACTGGATCACCACCTACGGGGACCGTGACGGAGACTGCTTTGTGGAGTACGAGCGTGCCACCCGGCACGGCCTCCTCAACCAGGGCTGGAAAGACTCCTACGACGGCATCAACTTCGCGGACGGCACCCTCGCAGAACCGCCCATCGCCCTGTGCGAGGTCCAGGGTTATGTCTACAGCGCCTACGTGGCCCGGGCGCTGCTGGCCCTGGACTCGGGAGACGCCACCCTTGCCCGAACCTGGGGCGACCGGGCTGCCGCACTCAAGGAGGAGTTCAACCGGCGGTTCTGGCTGCCTCAGCGCGGCTACTTCGCAGTGGCCCTGGACAAGGACAAACGGCCCGTGGATGCCTGCGCTTCGAACATGGGGCACTGCCTGTGGTCGGGCATCGTGGATGATGACAAGGCGCACCTCGTGGCGCGGCGCCTGATGGAGCCGGACATGTTCACCGGCTGGGGCGTCCGTACGCTGGCTTCAACCATGGGCGCTTATAACCCGGTGAGTTATCACAACGGCTCGGTCTGGCCGCATGATAACGCCCTGATTGCGGCCGGCCTGATGCGCTACGGTTTCGTCGAAGAGTCCCAGCGCGTGGCCATGGCCATCTTCGACGCCGCGGAGGCTTTCGGCGGCAGGCTTCCGGAGCTTTTCTGCGGTTTCCCGCGCGAGCCGGCCCGGGCCCCGGTTGCCTACCCGTCATCGTGCTCACCGCAGGCCTGGGCCTCGGCGACGCCCATCCACCTCATCCGGGTCCTGCTGGGCTTTGATCCCTCCGCTTCCACCGGCCGGCTCTGGCTGAGCCCGGCCTTCCCGGATGGATTCGGCTACCTGCGGACGGAACAGGTGCCGTTTGCCGGTTCCCGGCTGACCATCGAGGTCTCGGGAAACAACGCACACGTGACGGGATTGCCGCCGTCGATTGAGCTGCATCTGGGGACGCAGGAACCCCTGGCGGACCTCATCCGGGTCCACCATGACCCCGGCCGGAAGGCTGGCTGATGTAGGAGGCACAATGCGCATCGGTATCCTGGCACCACCCTGGATTCCTGTACCCCCGCCCTGCTACGGCGGGACGGAATCGGTGGTCCACACGCTTGCCGTGGGGCTCGCGGAGGCGGGGCACGATGTTGTGCTCGCCGCTTCGGGCGACAGCACCTGTCCCGTTCCGAGGGTTCCGCGCCTCTCGAATTCGTCCGAAGTCTGCATGGACTCGGGAAGACAGGAGATCCTGCATGTCCTCCGTGCCTACGAAGCCATGCAGGATGTGGACATCGTCCATGACCACACGCTGCTGGGCCCGCTGTGCCAGGGGATGGTGCCGAATGTTCCCCGCGTCACCACCCTGCACGGGCCTTTCGACAACGAGCTCACCCGGATTTACCGCGCCATGACCCGGGAAGCCTCCCTGGTGGCCATTTCGCACCACCAGGCCTCAACCGCCCGGGGCGTGAAGATCGACGCCGTCATCCACCACGGGATCGATGTCCGGTCCGTCCGGTACAGCCCGGCGCACAACGGCGGTGCCTGCTTCCTGGGCCGTATGCACCCGAACAAGGGCGTCCTCCAGGCCGTCATGGTGGCACGCCAGGCGGGGATTCCGCTGCGGATCGCTGCGAAGATGCGCGAGCCATTTGAAATGGACTACTTCCACGACGTCATCGAACCGCTGCTGGGCACGGATATCGAGTACCTCGGCGAGCTGGGCACGGCGGAAAAATACCAACTGCTGGGCGAATCCGTCGCGCTGCTGAATCCGATCCAGTGGCCGGAACCGTTCGGGATGGTGATGATCGAGGCACTGGCCGCCGGAACTCCGGTAGTGGCCACGCGGCGGGGTTCGGCTCCGGAAATCATCAGCGACGGCGAAACAGGGTTCCTCGCGGATAGCCTCCAAGGCCTCGCCGAGGCACTCAAGGGCTGCATGTGGCTGCGGCGCAGTGACTGCAGGCGGGCGGCGGAGCAGCACTTCAGTTCAGGGCGTATGGTCCGGGAGTACATCCGGTTCTACTCGGGTTTGCTGGCGGGATCCCCGCGGGCAGCGGAAGAGGGGGCAGCAGCCGGGTTCTAACGTGCAGTGCCGATCGCAACAGTGGCGTCCAGTTGCGGGTCGCTGGCCAGCCGGACCGCCAGTCCGGCCTGCCGCATCAGCCCGATAGTCTGCCGGGCCTGCCCCCGGCTCGTCTCGATCAGCACGCGCCCGCCGGGAGCAAGCCAGTGCGGCGCCCCGGCAATAACCCTTCTCTGGATGTCCAGACCGTCCGTACCGCCGTCCAGGGACATCCGCGGCTCGTGCGTGCGGGCCTCGGGGGGCATGGTCCCGATCGCCGCCGTGGGAACGTAAGGCGCATTGGCCACCAGAATTCCGATGCGGCCGCGCAGACCGTCCGGCAGCGGATCGAAGAGGTCGCCCCCATGGACCCTGCCGCCGGCCGGCTCAAGGTTCCGCCTGGCACAACGTACGGCCGCGGGGTCCAAATCCGAAGCATGCAGTTCAATGCCGGGCACGCGTGCTGCCAAGGCAGCCCCCACGGCCCCGGACCCGCAGCACAGGTCCACGACGACGGGTCGGCCGGCGGGTACGCCGGTGGCACGCCCGCCGTGGGAAGCCCCGCGGTCGGAACCGCCGTGGGAAGCCCCGCGGTCGGAACCGCCGTCGGAAGCCGCGCGGAGCAGCAGTTCCGCCTGCCGGACCAGGAACTCGGTCCGGCGCCGGGGCACGAACACACCCGTTGCTACGCCGATGCGAAGCCCGCAGAATTCAGCCCAGCCAAGGATGTGTTCGAGGGGAAGCCCGGTGATGCGCCGTCCGATCATCGCTTCAAGCTCCGCGGCCGAGGCTGCCGCATCGGCGAGCAGGCGGGCCTCGTCTTCGGCAAACACGCAGCCGGCAGCCCGAAGACGGCGGACGGCGTGGTCCGGACCGTCCGCCGATGCCGTGCGGCCGGTCCGCAACGAGCTTTCTGATGGCAAGAGCAGGCTCCCTCAGCAGCGGGCGGTGGAATTCATGCTACCCAACCGGGGACGGTACCAAGCAACCTTGGGATTTGCTGGAAAATGTCGGTGCAAGCGCTTACAGTGT
The DNA here is from genome assembly GCF_031454875.1 of Arthrobacter oryzae. Taxonomy (GTDB): domain Bacteria; phylum Actinomycetota; class Actinomycetes; order Actinomycetales; family Micrococcaceae; genus Arthrobacter; species Arthrobacter oryzae_D. Next base: position 574,682 of record NZ_JAVDRQ010000001.1, on the reverse strand, counting down.
GAGTTGGCTCTCAGTAGCCGGTCTCCCGCATCGTCCTTCACAGCAGCAGTGTCGCTTACCGGAAGGTTTCCTTATCGTGTTTTCCCGCAGTGCAATCCACCAGAATCCACCTTGCAACCGTCCATCCTGCAAGCCTCCGGCCAGACGTGCCGCCGCGGCGGTCGCGGCGGTCGCGGCGGTCACGGCACTAGTTGCCGCAGCCGCCCTGGCTTCACCGGCCCACGCGACGCCGGAGCCGAAAGGCCACGGCGCGCCGTCGGCCGCCCACTCGCTCCGCGCACCGGTGACGGACGAGAACTTCTACTTCGTGATGGCGGACCGTTTCAGTAACGGAAGCAGCGCGAACGACGACGGCGGGCTCGGCTCCGATCCGATGGTCTCCGGCTTCGACCCGACCAAAAAGGGCTTCTACAATGGCGGTGACCTCAAAGGGCTCCTGGACAAGATCGACTACATCCAGGGCCTGGGCACCACGTCCATCTGGCTGACGCCGAGCTTCAAGAACAAAGCGGTCCAGCCGGAGGACAAGTCGGCCGGCTACCACGGCTACTGGGTCACGGACTTCACCCAGATCGATCCCCACCTGGGGACCAACGAGGAACTGAAGGCCCTGATCGACGAGGCCCACTCGCGCGGGATGAAGGTGTACTTCGACATCATCACCAACCACACCGCGGACGTGATCGGCTACGGGGAAGACCCCCAGGACGCCCGGAAGCCCTACGTTTCGAAGGACGCCACGCCTTACAAGACGGCGGCCGGCGCGGAGTTCGACGACCGGGACTACGCCGGCAAGGACACGTTCCCTGCACTGGATCCGAAAGAGTCGTTCCCGTACGAACCCTTCCTGGCCGAGGGCGAAGAAAACCTCAAGGTGCCCGGATGGCTGAACGATCCCAGGCTGTACCACAACCGCGGCGACACCACCTTCCAGGGCGAGGACTCCTTCTACGGCGACTTCTTCGGCCTGGACGATCTCTTCACGGAGCACCCGAAAGTGGTCGACGGCATGGCGGACGTGTACGAGACATGGATCGGCGACTTCGGCGTTGACGGCTTCCGGATCGACACCATGAAGCATGTGAACGACGAATTCTGGCAGGAGTTCGGCCCCAGGGTGCTGGACTTCGCCAAGGAACAGGGCAAGGACGAGTTCTTTATGTTCGGCGAGGTCTTTGACACCTCCAAGAGCTTCACCTCCCAGTTCACCACCCGCAACAAAATGCAGGCCGTGCTGGACTTCCCGTTCCAGGACGCCGCCAGGAACTTCGCCTCACGCAGCCAGGGCGCCGCGAACCTGGAGGCATTCTTCGCCGCGGATGACTGGTACACCGACGCCGACTCCAACGTCTACCAACTGCCCACGTTCCTGGGCAACCACGACATGGGCCGGATCGGCAGCTTCATTGCCGCGGACAATCCGGAGGCTGATGACGCTGAACGCGTTGCCCGCGACCAACTGGCCCACGAACTGATGTACTTCTCGCGCGGCAACCCCGTGGTGTATTACGGCGACGAGCAGGGCTTCACCGGCCCGGGCGGCGACCAGGATGCGCGTCAGACCCTCTTCGCCAGCCAGGTCCCCGAATACCTCGACGATGACCTGCTGGGCACCGACGCCACGCATGCCACGGACAGCTTCGACACCGGCCACCCCCTCTACGGCAAGATCAGCGAGCTTGCCGCTCTGACTGCCCAGCATCCTGCCCTGCGCGACGGCGCCCACCAGAACCGGTACGCCTCGGACGGTACCGGAATCTACGCGTTCTCCCGCACTGATGCGAAGGACCAGCGCGAATACGTGGTGGCCGTGAACAACAGCAAAACGGCACAGACGGCAGCGGTTCCCACCTACATCGCCAAGCGCACCTACAGCCGGATCTATGGAGATGCCGGCGGTTCGGCGGCTGAGGCCAAGACGGCCGACGACGGGAAGCTCACCGTCACCGTCCCGTCGCTTTCCGCGGTGGTCTACGAATCGTCAGGCCGGATCCCGCACTCCAAGGCGGCCCCCGCCGTCGTGCTTCAGGAGCCTGCAACGGCGGCAGGCGACAACGGCAGGAGCGGACGAATCAAAGTAGCAGCCGACGTCGACGGTTCCTCGTTCTACGAGGTCACCTTCCAGGCCCGGACGGCGGGCGGAGGGTGGGAGCCGATCGGCACGGACGACACCGCCCCGTACCAGGTGTTCCACGACGTCACGGGGCTGAAGCCCGGCACGGCCGTGGAATACCGCGCCGTGGTCCTCGACAACGGCGGGCACACCTCGGCGAGCGCTGCCCGGACCGGCGCCGTCCCCTCCCCTGTCCTGGCGATGCAGAAACCGGCCGAGGGCAGCAGCGTGGACGGCAAGGTGGAAGTCAGCGCCACCGCCAGCCCGGAGAAGTCCGACTACACGGTCAGTTTCGAACGGAGCGTCGACGGCGGCGACTGGACTGCCATCGGTTCGGACAGTTCATCGCCGGCTTACACCGTCTTCGACGATCTGGGCGCGCTGGGCCTTGCCGACGGCACACCGGTCCGCTACCGAGCAGCCATGTCCGTTCCCGGCGCGGAGAACGTGCTCAGTGATATCCGGACCGTGGTGGCCGGTGAGATCCCGCAGCCGGATTCGGTCACGGTGGCCGGGAGCCTTAACTCCGAGCTGGGCTGCCCTGGCGACTGGCAACCGGCCTGCGAAGCCGCGTTCATGACCCTCGACCCGGCGGACAAGGTCTGGCGACTCACCGCGCCGAACTTGCCGGCCGGAACGTACGAGTTCAAGGCTGCGATCAACGGCGACTGGAAGGAGAACTACGGGGCAGGCGGCGCCTTCAACGGTGGAAACATCGTGCTGGAGCATCCGGGCGGTGCCGTCACGTTCCGGTACGACCACGCCACGCACCTGCTCAGCCCGGTCTACGCCTCGCAGCAGCCCGGCGCGGTGGCTGCGGCCGGCAGCATGAATACGGAGCTGGGCTGCGCTGAGGACTGGATGCCGGCGTGCGACCAGGCCCAACTGGTGCTGGACCCCGCCGACCTGGTCTGGAAGCTGTCCGTTCCTAACCTTCCGGCCGGTACCTATGAGTTCAAGGCCGCCCTGGACCGGTCCTGGAACGTGAGCTACGGTGCCGGCGGGTCGCCGAACGGCGCCAACATCGGCCTTGCGCACGACGGCGGGGCACTCACCCTCCGGTACGACCACTTCACCCACGTGATGACGGCGGGATAAGAGCGGACAGGGTGCTCCGCACCCGGTCCCGAGCCCGGCGCTCCTGCTTGGGAGCGCCGGGCTCGGGGTTCCTACTTCCGGAGCGCCGGGCTCGGTGACATCTCCGCGGCCTGGCGGAGTGCCTCGATCATGCTGCGGACGTCCACGATGCCCTTGCCGGCGATGTCGAAGGCGGTGCCGTGGTCCACCGAGGTGCGGATGACCGGCAGGCCCACAGTGATGTTGACGCCGGCCTCGATGCCGAGGACCTTGATCGGCCCGTGGCCCTGGTCGTGGTACATCGCCACAATCAGGTCGTAGTCGCCGCGGCCGGCCAGGAAGAACGCGGTGTCGGCCGGCAGCGGGCCGCGCGCGTCGACGCCGTCGGCCTGCAGCTTTTCGATGGCCGGGGTGATCTTCTCGGCTTCCTCGCCGTACCCGAACAGGCCGTTCTCCCCGGCATGCGGGTTGATGGCGCAGACGCCGATCTTGGGGTTCGCGATGCCCGCGCGCTGCATGGCTTCATAGCCGCGGCGGACCGTCCGTTCCACCAGGCCGGGCTCGATCCTGTTGATGGCATCGATCAGGCCGATGTGGGTGGTGACGTGAATGACCTTGACCTTGGGCGTGGACAGCATCATGGACACTTCTTCGATGCCCATGAAGTGCGCCAGCAGTTCGGTGTGGCCCGGGTAGATGTGCCCGGCCTTGTGCAGGGCGGCCTTGTTCAGCGGCGCCGTGCAGATCCCCTGGACCTCGCCCTTCATGCCGAGCTCGCAGGCGATGCGGATGTAGTGGTAGGCGGCGTTGCCGGCCTCGGCGGATTCCTGGCCCCAGGGCAGGTCCCTGGACAGCAGCTTGGGATCGATCACGTTGATGCGGCCCGGCTCAAAGACGGCCTCCTGCACCGTCCGGACCTCCACGATGTTGGGGGTGGCGCCGAGGGCCTTGGCGCCCAGTTCCAGCCGGTACACGTCGCCGATGACCACCGGGCGGCAGTCGCGGTAGGCGTTTTCCGCCAGCAGCGCGCCAACAGTCACTTCGGGACCGACGCCGGCGCCGTCGCCCATGGTGACGGCGATGAAGGGGCGGTGGTCCTGTTCGGTTTCGTTCACTACGGCTGAATTCATTACTGCTCCAGATTTCTCGGAAGGGCGGTCAAGTGTTTGTTGGGTGGAAAGGCCGGCAGCGGGTGAAGCCCTCCGGCTTCGGATCTTTTGATGAAGTTGGGTCAGTGCGTGCCGGTCACCGAAACTGCCGGGTTTGGTGCCCACCAGCGTGCCGTCGTCGGCCAGGCTGACGACGGCTCCGTGCTGAACGGCGTCGAGCGGTTCGAGGGCGGTGATGCCGAGCGCGTCGAGTACTTCCCGGGCGGTTTCGCCGCCGGTAAGGATGAGGTCGGGCTTGAGGTCCGGGCCAGCCCCGTGGAGGGTGCCGGAGACAAAGCGGGCCAGGTTGTGGACGATCACGCCGGCCTCGCCCGGATCCACCCGGTCTGCCGCAACCGTCAGGGCAACTGCTGCGCCGGCCGAGAGCGCCTCCCTGGCGCGCTGGGCCTGCGGCTGCTGCGTTGCCGGGCGGGCCAGTTCCTCCGGCCGGAGCCCGAACAGCATGTAACCCGCGGCTTCGAGGTCCCGCAGTTGGTTCCGGGCCGTGCCGGAGGCGGAACCAACGACGGCGAGGACGGGCCCCGGATTCCGGCGGAGCACCGCTGCCGGTGTACCGGCGTCTGCGTCGCCTTGCAGCCCGGGCGCACCGCGCTTGGCGGGTTGCGCGTTCCGCGCAGGCCGCGTCCCGATGCTGCACGCCAGGAGTTCGGCTGTCCCGCCCGTCCCCACGAGGACGATCCGCCGGCCGCCGGCCGTGAAGTCCAGCCGCACCATTGCGTCAACAACGGCGGCCAGGTCGGCCTCGGTCTCTCCGTCTGCCACCACCACGGCCGGGTCCGCCCCGGACAGGATCCGGTCCAGATGCGCGGGCAGCTTTCCGGACCTCACTGCGTGCAGGTCCAGGAGATCAGCAGCCCGGCCTTCCGCCTGCTGCAGCGCGTCCCTGATGCTGGCCGGCGGTGCGGCTGTTTCGGCGGCCCAGAGTCCGGTCCGGTCCAGCGGAGTGCCGCCCACCAGGGGCTTACCCCCTACGACGGTCCTGCCCAGTTGGGGCAGCGCGCCGGCAACCACCACATGCATCCCCAGCCCTGTCAGCGCGCCTATTTCTGGGCCCACATTGCCCCGCCAGAGCGAGTCGATCTTTTTGAAAAGCACCCGTGCCGACGCTGCGGCGGCGCCCCCGAACACCCCGGCCACGGCTTCCGCCGCTGCCTCACCGGAAAGGTTCCGGGAGTGGGTGTCAACAACCACGACGTCGGCCGGCTGCGCTGCTGGGCCTGGAAGTCCGGTCGGGACGTCGGCCGGCGGTGCTGCCTGGCCGGGAAGTTCAGTCTGCCCCTGCGGCCCGGGGGCAAGGAGGACCTGCGTGGTGAGACCCTGACGGGCGAAGCACTGCCCTACTTCAGCGGCACCGGAAAAGTCATCGGCCTGAATAAGCACTGCTGTCACGTTCTCCTCCTCCCTTGGAATGTATGAACGGCTGGAATGTATGAACGGCCGGAACGGCATACGTCCGATAGCCACCATCATGACACTATTGCGCGAAATGCGCCATAGGTGTTGCGCGAAACGCGCAACAGTGGCAGAGTGATCCATGTAACACGGCACAGGCCATCCGGCCGCCAGCCGTCCCGTTCAACCGAGAGGTCAACGATGACCGTTCTTCCTCAAGGAAGTGAGATTTCACGGCGCCGCCTCCTGCAGTTCGGCGCAGCCGCCGGTTTTCTCCTGGGCACAGGCGGCCTCGCCGGATGTGCCGGCCCCACGGGGCTGCCGGGTCCAAGCACTTTGACCCTGGCCCTCAACAGGTCCCTGGTCAGCCTGGACAACAAGCTCAACCAGTTTGACGCTGCCGTCACCGTCCAGCGCGCTGTCCGCCAGGGCCTCACGGCCATCGGCCCGGAGACCAAGCCGGTACTGGTCCTTGCGGACCGGTTCGAAATGACGTCCCCCACCGCGTGGACCGTCCGGCTGCGCGAAGGCGTCCGCTACTCCGACGGCACGCCGCTCCTGATCGAGGACATCGCCACAGCTTTGAAGATGTACCAGCAGGTGCAGGGCTCCTTTGTGGCCGGGTTCTTCCCGGAATTCCCCACCGTGGTCCCTGTCGACGACCGGACCTTCCGGATGGAGTCCAAGAACCCCATCCCCATCCTCGACTCACTCATGAGCATGATCCTGATAACTCCGGCCGCCCGGAACAAACCGGAGGAACTGCAGGAAGGCGTCGGCACCGGCCCGTACGTGGTCACCAAATTCAACCGCGGAGCCGGCACCTACAGCCTCCAGCGGAACGAGAACTACTGGGGCCCCGCGCCCGAGGTGGAGAACGTGGAAGTCCGGTTCCTTCCCGAGGAATCCAGCCGCGTCATCGCCCTGCGCAGCGGCGAGGTGGACATCATCGACTCCATCACGCCCGACTCGAGGGAGCAGCTCGCCGGACTTCCCGGCGTCGAACTCAAAGAAGCGTCCAGCCTCAGGCTGAACCAGATCTTCTACAACTTCCGCAAGCCCGCCGGCCACCCATTGGCGGACCCCCGGGTCCGCGAGGCCCTCAGCTGGGCCATCGACGGCGAGGCCCTGGTCAAGGACGTCCTGGTGGACTCCGTCAGCCAGGCTGATGGCGTTACGCCCTCGAGCCTGACCGGGTACCACAAGACAGGGACGTACACCTACGATCCGGAAAAGGCCAAGGCACGGCTCGCAGAACTGGGCGTCAAGGACCTGACGCTGAAGATCATCTGGGAAACCGGCGAGTTCGCCGGCGACACCTCCATCATGGAGGCCCTGGTGGAGATGTTCGGCGCCATCGGCGTGAGCACCCAGCTCCAGCAGTTCGAACCCGGCGGCAACATCCTCGCCTGGCGCCAGGGCAAGCAAGGCGACTGGGACCTGCTGGGCAACGGCTTCAGCAGCCCCACCGGCCTGGCCATCACCATGATGCAGGGCATGTATGCCGGTACTGCGGAAAAGGAGAAGACCCGGGACACCTACCAGGGTTACGTCGTCCCGGACGTGCAGGCCAAGATCCAGGCGGCGTCCTCCGAAGTGGATCCCGTACGCCGGCAGGAGCTGATGGCAGTGGCGCAGCAGGCCATCTGGGACACCTGGCCGTGCGCGTGGGCCTTCGTGCCGAAGTCCGTGCTGGCCCACCGGGAGCGGGTGTCCGGCGTCAGCCTGGCCCCCACCAACTCCTACCCGCTTGTTGACGTCCGGCTGGAGGCCTGAGCCATGACCAATTACATCCTGAAGCGCCTTGGACAGGGCCTGCTGACCGTCTTCCTGACGGTTTCCACCGTGTTCATCCTGATCCGGATGGCCCCCGGCGATCCGGCGGTCTCCTATGCAGGCCCGCTGGCCACCACAGAACAGCTCGCCAAGGTGCGGGAACAGTTCGGCCTGGACCGCCCGGTCCTGGAGCAGTACTGGATCTTCCTGCAGCAGCTGTTCACCGGCAACCTGGGGACGTCCTATTCGTTCCAGGCCCCCGCCATCCAGGTAGTGGCCGAACGGATGCCGTACACGCTCACGCTGGCCACCGCGTCCATCCTGCTCACCGCCGTCGTGGCCATCCCGCTGGGCGTCTGGATGTCGCGCCGGCCGGACACCGGCAGGGAACTCGGCGTCAACGTGCTGACCATCGCCGGCCAGTCCATGCCCGACTTCTGGACCGGCATCATGCTCCTCACCGGTTTCGCCGTCCTCATCCCCATCTTCCCGGCCTCCGGCTTCGCCACCTGGGGCGGCCTGGTGCTGCCCACCATCACCATCGCCATCCTGCAGATCGCCCTGATCTCCCGAATGGTCCGGCGCGAAATGACCACCAACTTCGCAGCCCCCTACCTGACCGTGGCCCGGTCCCGGGGTGTCCGGAACTCGGTGCTGACCTGGCGCTACGCCATGGGCAACTCGGCCATCCCGGTATTCACGGCCCTCGGCACGCGCTTCGCCGCCATGCTCAACGGCGTGGTGGTGGTGGAGGTAGTGTTCGCCTGGCCCGGCGTCGGCTCCCTGATTGTGCGGGCACTGGAAACCCGGGACTACCCCCTCATCCAGGCGACGGTCCTCCTCACAGCCCTTCTCGCGGTGGCGGTCCAGCTGGTCATAGACCTCGCCTACCCGCTACTTGATCCCCGCGTTCGTCTTGGAAAGGCGGCAACAGCATGAGCCTCAGCGACACCGCAACGCCCACAGGTTCTTCCGGAAACGCAGCGCAGCCCGCACGGCAGCCGAGCCCCAGTGCCGTCACCAAGGCGGACATCGCCAACGCCGGCGCCACCCGCCGCCGGAACGCCGCCAAGTGGAAGCTCATCGCGGGCACGGTCTGCACCCTGCTCGTCATCATCCCCATCCTGCTGGCCCAGGTGCTGCCCCTGCCGGACGCCAACTTCCAGGACCTCGCTGCCCGGCGCCTGCCGCCGTTCACCGACGGGCACCTGTTCGGCACCGACCAACTGGGCCGCGACCTCCTCTCCCGCGTCCTGCACGGCGGCCAGGTCTCCCTCACCATCGGCCTCCTTGCAGTGCTCGTCTCCGGCGCCATCGGCATCATCCTCGGCGCAGCCGCCGGCTACTTCGGCGGCTGGGTGGACACGGTTGTCTCACGCCTCCTCGAAGCGCAGATGTCCCTGCCGCTGCTGATGATGCTGCTCCTGGTGGTGGCACTGTTCGGCCCTTCGATTCCGGTGATCACGTTCGTCATCGCCATCGCCCAATGGCCCGAAGTGGCCCGCCTGACCCGGTCCATGGTGCTGGTAGAACGCGAAAAGCCATACGTCTCCGCGGCCCGGATCCTGGGCCTGCACCGCATCCAGATCCTGATCCAGCACATCATCCCGAACGTCATCAAGCAGGCCACGCTGGTGGTCCTGCTCCTCCTGGCCCAGGCGGTACTGCTCGAGTCAGCCCTCAGCTTCCTCGGCGCCGGCCCGCAACGTCCGTTCGCCACCTGGGGCCGCATCATCTCGGACGGCCAGGACTACATCACCACCTCGTGGTGGATGGTCACCCTGCCCGGCCTGGTGATCGTGCTCATGGTGGTTGGCGTGAACCTGCTGGGTGACGGCCTCCGCGACCGCCCCCGCCGCAAGAAGAAGGGTGCCTGACATGAGCGCACAACCCCTGACCAGCAACAACCGGGAGCAGGCCCTCCTGGAGGTCCGCGACTTCCAGGTTGAACTGATCACCGACGCCGGCATCATCCGCGCGGTGGACTCCGTCAGCTTCAGCATCCACCGGGGCGAGACCGTCACCATCATCGGTGAGTCCGGCTCCGGAAAATCGACGACGGCGATGGGCATCCTCCGGCTCCTGCCCGAGGACCTTGCGGTGCTCTCCGGCACCGTGCTGATCGACGGCGTCGACGTCACCGCCGATCCCAAGGCCATCAACAAGGTCCGCGGCAAGGCCCTGGCGCTGATCCCGCAGGATCCCATGACGGCCCTGAGCCCGGTCCACTCGATCGGGAACCAGCTCTTCGAAGCCATCCGGATCGCGGGTGCCGCCCCGGGCCAGGACAAGGTTGCCGTCCGTGCCCGCGCCATCCGGCTGCTCGAGCAGGTGCACATTCCCACGCCGGAGGTGCAGCTGAAGAAGTACCCGCACCAGCTGTCCGGCGGCATGCTGCAACGTGTGCTGATTGCCATCGCACTGGCCAGCGAACCCCAGCTGCTCGTGGCGGACGAACCGACGTCCGCGCTGGACGTCACCGTGCAGGGCGGCATCCTGGACCTGCTGCTGGAACTGCAGGAGCAGCGCGGCATCGGCATCCTGATGATCACCCACGACCTCGGCGTCGCCCGGCTGATCTCGGACCGCATCCACGTGATGAAGGACGGCTCGTTCGTCGAGTCCGGCGACGTCCAGCAAATCGTGGACCACCCGGCCACCGAGTACACCCGGGCCCTGCTGGCCGCGGTGCCTGTCCTCGGGCCGTGGGATGAAACCCCGGGCGCAACCCAGGGCGCCTACCCGGCCGCCCCTGCCTACCCGGCCGCCACCAACCCCGCCCTGACCCAGACCGGAGCAAGCCATGACTAAGCCGTTCCTCGCCGTCGAAAACCTCGTGGTGGACTACCACGTGCCGGGCGGCACCTTCCGGGCAGTGGATGACGTGTCCTTCACCGTGGACAAAGGCAAGACGATCGCCGTCGTCGGTGAATCCGGCTGCGGCAAGTCCACCATCGCCAAGGCACTGATGCGGCTGGTTACGCCAACCAGCGGGCGCATCGATCTGGACGGAACGGACCTGGCCACGCTCAGCGAGGCCAGGCTGCGGCCGTTGCGTTCCAAGTTCCAGATGGTGTTCCAGGACCCGTACGGCTCCCTGGACCCGCACATGACCGCGCAGGAGATCGTGGCTGAGCCGCTGAAGCTGCAGGGCGTCCGGTCCAAGGCGGAACGGCACAAGGCTGCGGCGAAGCTGATCGACCAGGTGGGCCTGCCCGCCCGGTCCCTGGACAAGCATCCGTCCGAGTTCTCCGGCGGCCAGCGCCAGCGGATCGGAATTGCCCGGGCACTGGCGTCCAAACCCGAACTGCTGGTCTGCGACGAGGCCACCAGCGCCCTGGACGTGTCCGTCCAGGCCCAGGTGCTGCGGCTGCTGAAATCCATCCAGGACGAAACGGGCATCACGTACGTGTTCATCTCGCACAACCTGGGCGTGGTGCAGGAAATCAGCGATACGGTCATGGTGATGCAGCGCGGCAAGCTGGTTGAACACGGCACCACCGCGTCCGTCCTCACCGCGCCCAAGGAGGACTACACCCGCAAACTCCGCCGCGCCGCGCTGGACCCCGCCACCATGCAGGGCCTCAAGCCGCGGCATCTGGTCCGGTCGCTGGCCTTGGCCAATCAGCCGGGCTGAACCGGCCCGATCCCGGATCCGTACCCGCAACCCCACTGCAACCACGAGGAATCAACGCATGAGCAAACAGCCCGAAGGCGCCCAGGTGGACGGCCTGAAACTTCCCATCTCCAGGCTGGTCCTGGGAACCATGACGTTCGGCGATACCGTCGATGAGGCCACCGCTGGGCGGATGGTGGAGGAAGCGCTCGACGCCGGCATCACCACCATCGACACCGCCAATGCCTACGTCGGTGGAACCACCGAGGAAATGCTCTCCCGCCTCCTCAAGGAGCGGCGCGGCGAGATTGTTTTGGCCTCCAAGGCGGGCATGCCGCACGCGGACCACGGCGACAACTCGCCGCTGTCCCCGGCCGGGCTGCGCAACAGCGTGGAGGGCAGCCTCCGCCGGCTCGGCGTGGACAGCATTGACCTGTTCTACCTGCACCAGCCTGACCGGGCCACACCCCTGCAGGACACCCTGCGCACGGTGGCGGAGCTCGCCGAAGAGGGCAAGATCGGTGCCCTGGGCGTGTCCAACTTTGCGGCCTGGCAGATCGCCGACGTCATCCACGTGGCCCGCGAGGTCGGCGCACCGCGGCCGGTGGTGGCGCAGCAGCTGTACAACCTGGTAGCCCGGCGCGTCGAGGAGGAATACCTCGAATTCGCCGCCACGCACAACGTCCACACCATGGTCTACAACCCCCTGGGCGGCGGGCTGCTCACCGGCCGGCACAGCTTCGAATCCAAGCCGTCCGAAGGCCGCTTCGGCGACTCCAAGCTTGCTGCAATGTACACCCAGCGCTACTGGGACAAGCAGCTGTTCGAAGCCATCGATGCACTGGCAGGCATCGCGGAAAGCGCCGGAATCACCCTGGCGGAACTGTCCCTCCGCTGGCTCGCGTACCGCGACGGCGTGGGCTCGATGCTGCTCGGCGGTTCCATGGTGGAACAGCTCCGCGCCAACATCGCCGCGGTGGCCAAGGGTCCGTTGCCGGCTGACGTGTCCGAGGCCTGCGACGCCGTGGGCGCCGGACTCCGTGGCCCCATGCCCGCCTACAACCGCTGACGCCTCCCCGGCTGATCCCGGCACCGTTCCAAGTACACCCACTGACTGAAGGTAGAAGATACAGATGACATCGGACCTGGCCCTCGAATTCGCCCGCAAAATCCGTGCCCGCGAACAGGCCGTCGGCTACTGGGCCGTCCTTGACGCACCCGTGGCCACTGAACGCATCGGCCGGTTGGGCTACGACTACGTGGCACTCGACGCGCAGCACGGCCTGCTCGGCTACTCGGGCGTGCTCAACGGACTCATGGCCATCGACGCCGGGCACACCGCCGTCGGCATGGTGCGCGTGGAGGACAACAACCTGACCGCCATCGGCAAGGCACTGGATGCCGGCGCCGTCGGCGTGATCGTGCCGCTGGTGAACACCGCCGCCGACGCCGCCGCCGCTGTTGCCGCGGCCAAGTACCCGCCGATGGGCGGCCGCTCGTACGGGCCCATGCGCTCGGCGCTGCGGATCGGACCCGTTCCGGCAGAGGCGAACGCCGCCACACTGGTGTTCGCGATGATCGAGACGCCGGACGGCCTGGCGAACGTCAAGGAGATCTGCGCGACGCCGGGACTCGACGGCATCTACGTGGGCCCCTCCGACCTCGCCATCGCCGTCGGCGGCGCCTTCCCCGGTGACCCCGCCATCGAGGCCGAATTCAACGCGGCACTCGAGACCGTCGCGGATGCTGCCGCAGCCGCGGGCATTGCCGCGGGCATCCACACCGCATCCGGCGAGATCGCCGCCCAGCGGCTCCACCAGGGCTACACCTTCACCACTGTGGCCTCCGACCTGACCCACCTTGAAATTGCGGCCAAGGCCCACCTGGCCGCTGCCAAGGCGGAGGGCTGAGACATGCAGACAACCCACGGCACCGAATACAGCACCATCACCCCGGACGGCACCGTAAAGCACGCCGACGGAGCGGACTTCGCCTACCTCCCCGCCCCCACGGTGCAGAGCCACGCTGCGAACCTGCTGACCCTCCCGGACGGGCGCCTCGGCTGCGTCTGGTTCGGCGGTACCCAGGAAGGCGTGCCGGACATCTCCATCTGGTTCTCCACCCTGGAGCCGGGAAGCACGCAGTGGTCCCCGGCGGAGCAGCTCTCCGACGACGGCACCCGCTCCGAACAGAACCCGATCCTGTTCACCGGACCGGGCCCTGCCGGTCAGGACAGCCGGCTGTGGCTGCTCTACACCGCGCAAAAGGCGGGCAACCAGGACACGGCGGAGGTCCGCCGTCGTATTTCCACGGACAGCGGGCGGACGTGGGGACCGGTGGAGACGCTGTTCGCAGCCAACGAAACCGGCGGCGTGTTCGTCCGGCAGCTGCCCGTTATCCTGCCGACCGGCCGGCTGATCATTCCGATTTTCCGCTGCATCACCACGCCCGGCGAAAAGTGGGTAGGCAACAGCGATGACAGCGCCGTGATGATTTCGGACGACGGCGGCGCCACCTGGAGCGAACATGTCCTGCCGGGCAGCCTGGGCTGCGTCCACATGAACGTCCAGCCGGTGGCTGACGGTTCCCTGCTGGCGCTGTTCCGCAGCCGCTGGGCGGATTCGATCTATGAATCCCGTTCCACCGACGACGGCACCACCTGGAGCGAGCCCGTCCCCACCGAACTGCCCAACAACAACTCCTCCATCCAGTTCACGGCCCTGGCCGACGGGCGGCTGGCGCTGGTTTACAACCACAGCCGTGCCGAGGAGAACACCGAACGGCGGCTTTCGCTCTACGACGAGATCGACGACGACGGCCTGGCTGAGGAACAGGGGCAACTCGCTGACGCACAAGTGGGACCGGCGCTGCCGGCGGGCGGCGCATTCCCCGGCGACAGCGCTGCCGGCGCGGAACGGAAGGCCTTCTGGGGCACCCCGCGCTCCCCCATGACGCTGGCCATCTCCGAGGACTCCGGCCGCAGCTGGCCCATCCGGCGCAACCTGGACGTGGGCGACGGCTACTGCCTGTCCAACAACTCCCGGGACGGCCTGAACCGCGAATACTCCTACCCGTCCATCCATCAGGGCCCGGACGGGGCGCTGAACATCGCCTACACCTACTTCCGGCAGGCCATCAAGTTCGTTCGCGTGGATCCGCAGTGGGTCTACCAGGGAACCACCACGCCCGGCGGGGACTCGTGAGCAACTCAGCTGAACCGTCGGCTGCACCGCGGGGTGGCCGGCACGCGATCGTGACCGGCTGCAGCTCGGGCATCGGCAAGGCCATCACGGAGCGGCTGCTGGCCGACGGCTGGACCGTCACCGGGCTGAGCCGCAGCGAACCGGCCCTGGGGCCCGGTTTTGCGTGGCTGCAGGCGGACCTGTCCGATCCTGCGTCGCTCACGGAGCGTATTGCCGGCGTCGGACCTGCCGACGCCCTGGTTCACGCAGCCGGGTACCAGCGGACCGCCGTCCTGGGTGAACTGGATCCGGAGGCGCTGGCCGGGATGTTCACGGTGCATGTGGCCGCCGCCAGTGCACTGGCGAACGCCGTAGTGCCGCACATGCCCGACGGCGGCCGAGTCCTGCTGATCGGCAGCCGGACGTCCACGGGATCGCCCGGCAAGAGCCAGTACGCAGCGACCAAGGCGGCCCTGCTGGGAATGGGCCGCACCTGGGCGCAGGAGCTGGCGCCGCGCGGCATCACGGTGAACGTCCTCTCGCCCGGGCCGACGGACACCCCCATGCTGGCCGATCCGGGGCGGGCAGCAACGCCGCCCAAGGTGCCGGCACTCGGAAAACTGGTGGACCCGGCAGACGTTGCTGCGCTGGCGGGCTTCCTCCTGGGCGATCACGGGAAATCGATCACCGGCCAGAACTACGTGATCTGCGGCGGCGCGTCCCTGTGAGACCCACCGCTGTGAACACACCGGGCTTCGGGCCGAATAGCATGAGGACAGCCTGACCGACCGCCAGGAAAAGCTGCGGTGGCACCAGCCGCCGCCGAAGGAGAGCCAGAGATGACCACCGCCAAAGCCAGGCGCGAAGAGATTTACCACCTCGCCGTGACCACCGGCCTCGCCTCCGTGGAGGAGCTCTCCCGCCATTTTGCCGTCACGGCCTCCACCATCCGGCGGGACCTGGCCCAGCTCAACGAGCAGGGGAAACTGGCACGCACGTACGGCGGTGCCGTGGCGCTCGGGGCGCACCCGGAGCCCTCGCTGCGGCAGCGCACCGGCGAAGCCTTTGAACAGAAGCAGGCCATCGCGGCGTGGGCGGCCGGCAAGGTGCAGGATGGCGAAATCGTCCTGCTCGACGGCGGCTCGACTGTGGGCGCCCTGGCCCACGCCCTGCGCGGCCGGGAAAACCTGTCCGTCACTACCCCCGGCATCAACACGCTCCAGGAGCTGGCAGACTCCCCCGGCATCCAGGTGGACTGCCTGGGCGGGCGGCTTCGCGGCGTCAGCCAGACATTCGTGGGGCCGCTTGCCGAGGCGGCTTTGGAGCGGATGAGTTTCGACCGCGTCTTCCTCGGGGCGGACGCGGTCACTGCCGACGACGGGCTGTGCGAGGCGGACCACGCGCAGACCCGGCTCAAGGAGCTGATGGCCCGCCGCGGGGACAACGTGTACGTCCTTGCCGATTCCACCAAGCTCGGCAAGCGGCCGTTCCATGCGTGGGCGCGGATTCCGCTCCCGTGGACTCTCGTGACGGACGCCGGGGCTGACCCGGGGCAGGTGGAACTCTTCCGTGGCACTGGCGTGGAGGTCCAGCTGGTGGATGTTAACTACGAAAGCAGTGCCCAGGACGAAAGCAGTGCCGCCCTCTCCTGAGGACGGCACTGCTTTGTTGGCTCGCGAGTTTTGTTGCCTGGTGACTTGGTTACTTGGTTCGTTGGTTAGACCAGGGTCGAGGTGTCGATGACGAAGCGGTAGCGGACGTCGGAGGCCAGAACGCGTTCGTAGGCGTCGTTGATCTTCTCGGCCGGGATGACCTCGACCTCGGCGCCCAGGTTGTGCTCGGCGCAGAAATCGAGCATTTCCTGGGTTTCGCGGATGCCGCCGATGGCCGATCCGGCGAAGGACCGGCGGCCCATGATCAGTGAGAAGACGTTCACCGGGAGCGGTTCCGCCGGGGCGCCCACGTTCACCAGGGCGCCGTCGAGGGTCAGCAGCTGCAGGTAGGAGCTGATGTCGATCTTGGCGCTGACGGTGTTGATGATCAGGTCGAAGCTGCCGGCCAGGTCGCTGAAGGTGTTCTCATCGCTGGTGGCGTAGTAGTGGTCCGCACCCAATTTCAGGCCGTCCTCCTGCTTCTTCAGCGACTGCGACAGCACGGTGACCTCGGCGCCCATGGCGTGGGCGATCTTGACGGCCATGTGGCCGAGCCCGCCGAGTCCGACGATGGCCACCTTCTTGCCGGGACCCGCGCCCCAGTGGCGCAGCGGCGAGTAGGTGGTGATGCCGGCGCAGAGCAGCGGCGCGGCGACGTCGAGCTCGATGCCCTCCGGGATCCGCACCACGAAGTCCTCAACGACGACAACGTGGGTGGAGTAGCCGCCCTGGGTGATGGTGCCGTCGCGATCCACGGCGCCGTAGGTGCCGGTCATTCCCTTAAGGCAGTACTGTTCCTCGCCCTTTTGGCAGTTGACGCACTCGCGGCAGGAGTTGACCATGCAGCCGACGCCGACGCGATCGCCGACGGCGTGTTTCGTCACTTCGGCGCCGACCTCGGTGACGATTCCGGCGATTTCGTGGCCCGGGGCCAGCGGGTACTGCTGGGGTCCCCAGTCGCCGCGGACGGTGTGGATGTCAGAGTGGCAGATGCCGGCGTACTTGATCTCGATCAGCACATCGTGCGGGCCGACGTCGCGGCGTTCGATGGTGGTGGGAATGAGGGCTCCGTCAGCGGACGGGGCGGCGTAGGCGTTAGCGGTAAGCAATTTCTCTCCTGTGTTGGGTGAGGGATTCATTTGGTTGGGTGAAAGTCTTAGGGGCGGATGAGCACTTTGAGTGCTGTGCGGTCGGCCATGGCCCGGTAGCCGGCGGGGACGTCGTCGAGGGCCACAGTCTGGTCAAACACCTTGCCGGGCTGGATTGTTCCCGCGAGGATGTCCGGCATGAGTTCTCCGATGTAGGCCCGGGCGGGGGCAACGCCGCCGGTCAGGGTGATGTTGTGTGGGTCTAAGGGTGCAGAGGCAGTGGCGGGCCGGGCCGGTCAGCCGGCGTGCGCCGTCGTCGTGGGTTTCCGCCGTGGTTGCCTGTTCGGCAAGGACTTCCTTGAGCGCCGTGGCGGCCGTCATGGCGTTCGGCCACCCTGCGTAGAAGGCCAGATGGGTGATGGCCTCCACCAGCTCGTCCGGCGTGAGGCCGTTGGAAAGTGCGAGGCGCAGGTGGGAGGGAAGCTGTCCAGTCCGGTAAAGGGCGGTGAGCGTCGCGACGGTGATGAGGCTGCGGTCCCTGGGTGAGAGCCCGGGCCGCGCCCAGACATCACCGAACAGCACGTCGTCAGTAAGCTGCGCCAGCTTGGGCGCGACATCGCCGATGAGCCGCTGGGCCGGTGAAGAGGTCTCTGTTGCCATGGTGGTGCTCCTTAGGTTTTCGGCGCTTATCCAGCAAACCGCGTCCTCTCCGCGCGGGGAAGGTTCTGCTGATACAGGTACTGACAGGGCCTCCCAGCCGCCGGTGGAGCCTCCTAGTGTTGAAGGCGTGCTTGCCGCGCCCACCGGCGTGCAGCTCAGCCCGTTGGGCGTGACATCCGGCGCCCTCCGGCGCACAAACCAGCCACGCCCAACCCAGCACCAGAGGAGAACAGTTGGAAATCCAGCCGAAGACGCCAAGCAACAAGGGACCGGCGGAGATGTTCCGCGGCGACGTCTGGTTCGACGTGATCGCCAAAGGCGAGGATCCCTCGCAGCTGCGCTTGAACATGGTCCGTTTCTCGCCCGGCGCCCACACCGCATGGCACTCACACGCGAACGGCCAGACCCTGCACGTAACCGAGGGCCGCGGCCTGGTTCAGTCCCGCGGCGGCGAGGTCATCGAGAT
The DNA here is from genome assembly GCF_031454875.1 of Arthrobacter oryzae. Taxonomy (GTDB): domain Bacteria; phylum Actinomycetota; class Actinomycetes; order Actinomycetales; family Micrococcaceae; genus Arthrobacter; species Arthrobacter oryzae_D. Next base: position 556,491 of record NZ_JAVDRQ010000001.1, on the reverse strand, counting down.
CCGTCCCGGCGACACCATCTACACACCGCCGGGTGAAGAGCACTGGCATGGCGCCGCCCCGGGCCACTTCATGTGCCACCTGGCGATGTGGGAAGCCCTGGGCGAAGGCCAGGAAGGCCCGGAGACCAGCTGGGGCGAGCACATGGACAGCGCGGAGTAGGCTTTTTCGCTCTCCTTCGTGGGCAAGAGTCCCCCTATTCCGGGACCTGTGGCGACTGACGGGTTCCTCTGTCTGCAGCAGGGCCTAAATTGTCACACCGTCGCGGCAGACTTGGTTCATGGAAGCCGTGGGGGATCTTGCAGCAGGAGTGGCGTTGCGGTGGGCCACGCTGCCCGCTGCCGGTTCTGCTGTTCCACCGGCCGCCGTGCCATCGCCTGCGGCGCGCGTCCGGGGATTGCGCAGTATCCCTGCGGGGCTCCAGCATTTGCCTGTTCCAGGGCCCGACGGCGGGGCGTCCGGTGAGCTGTCCCGGTGCCTTGAGCTGCTGAAGGCTGTGGGTTCGACGGCGGTTGAGGACGCGGCGCTGCTCAGTTTCCGTGAGGCTGCGGACTTCGCCGCCAGCGTCGAGGAAGTTTCCCGGGCTGCCGAGTATTTGCAGATTGTTGCGGCCGGGGCGGTGAACCGGACCCGTCGTGAGGCGCAGGCGGCAGCGCGGTCAGCAGTAGTCGGCTCAGGATCAGCCGGTTCGGGTGCGGCCGTCGGGTGGGTCACGGGCTGGGGCACGGAAACGGCCGGGGATCATGAAGGGACCCGAACTCCGGCCGCTGCCGGACATGTGGTGCCCCCGGCGGTGAACCCCGCTGGACCGGATCCGGCCGATGACGGGTCCCGGAACGCGGCCGAGTTCCTCCGCACCAGTTTGCGGATCAGCATTGCCGAAGCCCGCCGCCGGATCGCCCTCTCGTCCGCGGTGTTGCCCCGGGCCGGGATCACCGGACACATCGAGCCTCCGGTCCGGCCCGAACTCGCCGCCGCCGTTGTGGCCGCCGCTGTGGGGTCCCGGGCCGCGACGATCATCACCCTGGCGTTGGACCGGGTCGGGCACCACGCCCCGGTAGAGACGCTGGCCCGGATGGAGCACCAGCTGACCCGGCAGGCGGTGGACAGTGATGCGGATCTGTTGTCCCGGGTCGCCCGGCACTGGATCGAGGGGATCGACCAGGACGGGTCCGAACCGTCCGAGGAAGAGCTCCGCCGCCGCCAGGGCGTGTTCCTGCGGCAGGCCCGCCGCGGGCTGCAGCACATCGAAATCTTCGCCACCCCGGACCAATGCGAGCCCCTTCTGACCGTGATGAACACCGCCACCAACCCCCGCACCCGGACCGGCGCTGCTGACGGCCGAGCCGAGGACACCGGCGACGGTGATGGCGGCACCGGTGACGCAGACACCAGCCCGAACACCAGCCCGGGCAGCGGCGAAGGGATCGGCGGCGCAGCTGGTGCCGCCCTGGACCTGCGGACCCGGCCGCAGCGGCTCCTCGACGGCCTGGTCGGCGCCTGCAAGGCAGGCCTGAGCACCAGCGGCCTTCCCACGTCAGGCGGCCTCCGCCCGCAGGTCATGGTCACCATCGACTACCGCGACCTCCTGGACCGGCTCGAACACACCACAGACCAAGAAAGCGAGACCACTCTCAGCCCCGGAAGCCCCAGAAACACAAGCACAGGCAGGCTCCCGGGCACGGGCTCGTTCACGTTCACCGGGCCGGTCAACGCCGCCACAGTCCGGAAGATCGCCTGCGACGCCGACATCATCCCCGTCCTGCTCGGCAGCGAAGGACCGATCCTGGATATCGGCCGCGCCACCCGGATCTTCCCGCCCCACATCCGCAAAGCCATCACCGCCCGCGACCAGGGCTGCGCATTCCCCGGCTGCACCATCCCCGCGCCCTGGTGCGAAGCCCACCACATCACCTACTGGTCACACGGCGGATCCACCAGCACCGAGAACGGCACGCTGCTGTGCTCCCATCACCACCACCTGATCCACAAGGAACAGTGGCACATCCAGGTCAAATCCGGGATCCCCTGGTTCATCCCGCCACCCCACATCGACCCCCGCCAAAAACCGAGACGAAACATGTACTTCAAAACGTGAATACCGGCTGACAATGGCGCTGCTGCGCACCAGACGAAACACGCAAGCGCAGCTCGCCGTGGCTACGGTCACACGTCATTCGCGGCCTTCCGCTCTAATCCAGGAATTCGTCGGCTGCGGCCAGTGCCTCGTCCAGGATCGCCAGGCCTGCGGTGGCGTCGGAGTCGCTTACGTTGAGTGGAGGGGCAACATTGACGCGGTTGCCCATGGTCAGCGGCAACAATCCCCGGTCCAGGCACACCTTAGTGAAGCCGACCATTGGCGCATTCGCCGTGCCAGTGGCTCCTGTCGGCACGAGCGGCTCTTTGGTCAGCCGGTCGCGGACAAGTTCCAGGGTCCAAAGGCCGCCTGTGCCGCGAACGTCCCCGATGGACTCGTGCTTAGCAGCAAGCTCCCTGAGCCCCGGACCCAGGATGTCCGTGCCGAGTCGGGCAGCTGCTGCGACAGTGTCCTCCTCGCGCATCGCGTTGATGGCGCCGACCGCTGCTGCGCAGGCGAGCGGGTGGCCGCTGTACGTCAGGCCCGCCGGGTAGGGGCGTTTGGTGAACATCTCGTAGATTGCGTCCCCAACCAGCACACCGCCCAGCGGCACATACCCGGAGTTCACGCCCTTCGCGAACGCCAGAAGGTCCGGTGCGACGCCATCGTGGTCGACGCCGAACCAGGCGCCTGTGCGGCCGAAACCGACCATTACCTCGTCCGCGATGTAGACGATGCCATGGCGGTCGCACAGCTCGCGGACCCCGCGCAGGTAGCCAGCCGGCGGCACGATGACGCCCGAGCTGCCGATCACAGATTCCAGGACCAGCCCCGCGATCGTCGACGGGCCTTCCAGGAGGATCACCTGCTCTAGATGGGCGAGCGCCCGCTCGCATTCTTCCTCCGGCGTCCTCGATCCGAACACCGAGCGGTACAGGAACGGACCGAAGAAATGGACAGCACCCGCCGCGCCGGTGTCCGAGGCCCAGCGGCGCGGGTCACCGGTGAGGTGGATCGACGTCGATGTCGAGCCATGGTAGGAGCGGTAGGCGGCGAGCACCTTCGGTCGTCCCGTGTAAAGCCGCGCCATCCGGACCGCATGCTCAATGGCCTCCGTTCCGCCGGTGGTAAACAGCACATGCCCGAGGCGCTCCGGCGAGACCTCTACAATCAGCCGCGCCGCTTCACCCCGGACATCGGACGCATGGGCGGGAGCGAGCGTGCACAAGCGGTCGGCCTGCTCCTTGATCGCGGCTACGATCCGCGGATGTTGGTGACCGAGGTTAGTGAACACCAGCTGTGAGCTGAAGTCCAGGTAGCGCCGTCCGCGGGCGTCGACCACGTAGCTCCCGGAGCCGCCGACGAAGGTCGGCACCTCCCGCGGCCCCTGAACAACCCAAGGGTGGAAGACCAGTTCGTCGGGATTCATGACCAACCTCCGTTGCCTCAGTGCCGGACAGTTCACCTGTGCTGATTCACCTTGGCACCGTCACCCGGCGGCGTCCATAGCACCACTACTTCCGACGACAGCTGAGGACCCAGCGTCCCGGAAACAGAGTTGTGCGCCGCTTTGCCGCCCCGCACGTCAGGAACGGAATACGCAGGGAGTCAGTGAACCCGTTCGAACCGCCTAGCTGAGGCAGAGGCAGAACGGGTGGCCGGCCGGGTCGAGGAACACGCGGAAGGTTGTGCCGGGCTGCGTCTCCGCTTTGCTGGCTCCCAGCTTGATGGCCTCCTTTTCGCCGTCGTCCAGGTCCTGCACCACCAGGTCCAGGTGCATCTGCTGTGGGTGGGACTGGCCGGGCCATGCGGGGGCCTGGTAGCCGTCCACCTGCTGGAACGAAATGCAGTTGCTGCCGTCATCGGGCCGGATCTCGACCCAGTCATCGTCATCCTTCACGTTCCAGCCGAGGAGGGCAGCATAAAAGGCCGCAAGGGCCCCGGCGTCGGGGCAGTCGATAACGAGGGTGGGGAAGCGCGCGATAGCCATACGGGCATGCTACCGCCGGAAAGTGAACCTGTCCCTAGAGTTCGTGGGCAAATAGTTTTGCAGGGTGTGGTTCGTCCCATTCTCCGGCTTGTCCATGCGTACAGACTAGGCACGCGGCGTCCGGCCCCAAGCCGACGCCGCGTGCCGGGCCCGGGTCCTACCGGACTGCTCCCACCGCCAGGTGCTGCACCCGCCCGTCCATGAACGTGGCCAGAACCTGCGCATCAGCCAGGTCATCCGGCGCAACCGACAGCGGGTCGACGTCGAACACCGTGAAGTCCGCGCGCTTGCCCACGCTGACGGACCCGGAAACCGCCCATTCCCCGGCAGCCTTGGCGGCATGCGAGGTGTACCCTTCGAGCGCCTGCAAGGCAGTGAGGGCCTGGCCCGGAACCACCGGCTGTTCGCCCTGATGGCCGGCCCGGCGTCGTAATTGCGCGTCCGCCAGGATGGGCAGCGGTTCGAACGGGGCGATCGGCCAGTCGGAGCCAAGCCCCAGGGTGGTTCCCGCCGCGCGGAGGTCCGCGCACCGCCAGGCGTTGTTCGCTCGTTCCGTCCCCAGCCGAACGGACCAGTTGTCCGTCTGGTCGGCGCGGGAGTAGTGGGTGCAGTGCGTCGGTTGCATGCTTGCCACCAGGCCCGCGCGGGAGAACCGTTCAATGAGGGCGTTCGGGACGGTTTCGAGGTGTTCGATCCGATGCACGGCGGCCGGTGCACCCGACCGCACCGCGGGAGGCAGGGACTCGAAAGCGTCCAGGACCGCGGCCACTCCGGCGTCCCCGATTGCGTGCGTGGCCGTGGGAATCCCGCGGCCGGCGAAGAAGCGCACCGCCGCCGCGTACTCCTCCGGGCGGGGCCAGAACGGGGCCACGGACTCCCCGTAGGCGTCGGGTTCGAACAGCCACGCGGTCCCGTTGTCCACCGTGCCGTCTACGAACAGCTTGACGCCGGCCACTTCCCAGCGCTTACCGCCCAGCCCGATCTGCCCCGCGAGCCGGTGCCAGTCCTCCTCGCCGCTGCCGGGCATGCACCACGGGGAGATCCGCAAGCGCAGCGGCAGGCCGCCCTCCATGTCGTTTTCGAGGGCGCGGAAGAGCTCCAGCGAGCCCTCCCCGCAGTCCATCACGTGCGCCCCGGTCAGCCCGGCCCGGGAGAATTGCGTGAAGAGTTCGGCCAGCCTCGCCTTCCGTTCCGCGAAGGGCTCGGCCGGCATTACGCGCGCCACGAGCTCAATTGCGGCGGCCTCCAGCAGGAGTCCGGTGGGCCTGCCGCTGCCGTCGCAGACCACTTCCGACGCCTGGTCGAACTTCCCCGGGCCGGTGACGCCCGCCAGTTCGAGGGCCCTTGTACTGGCCAGTGCGGAATGCCCGTCGAAAAGGCGGATGAGGCACGGCAGCCCGGAGACGACGTCGTCAATCAGCTCGCGGTGGGCGGCGGCGGAACCGAACACATTGGGGTCCAGGCCCCAGCCCCGCACCCAGTCCCCCGCGGGGATGGCTGCCGCTTCGGCGCGCAGCAATGCGCGCACCTCGGCAAGGTCTGCGGCGCCGGACAGGTCACGGCCGCGGGTCAGCTCCAGTCCGAAAACAGGATGGATATGGCAGTCCACCAGGCCGGGGGTCAGCACTGCGGCACCGAAGTCGATGACCTCCGCGGCGGGCCAGTTTTCGGCGTCGTCACGGCTTCCGACGGCGGCAATCACGCCGCCCTGGACCGCCACCGCCTGCGGAGCCGTGCTCCCGGGCAACCGGCCCTCCATCGTGTGGATGGTGTCGGCCAGGATGACTAAATCAGGATTCATGGGTTTCAAAGCTTCCAATCTGCGCGAAGATCGCGGGACGGTGGCGGCGCACCCAATGGGCGGCCAGCAGCCCGGCGATGAAGACGAGCGGCGTCACGAGGATGAGGATGGTGTTGGTCAGTGCGTCGGCAAAGGTGAGCAGCTCGATGTTCAGGCCAATCAGCAGCACCACGCCGAAGAGCAGGATGGCCGAGGCCAGGCTGAGCGGCACCATCAGTTTGTGCGTGGCTGCGGCGGGGTTCCGGCGCAGGTAGAGGAAGGCCGCGACCGAAACCAGGCCCTGGAGCCCTACGATGCCGAAGATCCCGGGGGTGTTCACCCAGATCAGGAGCTGCTGGTAGGGGTCGGCGTTGAGCAGGGCGCAGATGGTGATGACCACGGCGGCGAGGACTGTCTGCAGCTGGCCGGCGCGGTGCGGTGACTGGAACCTGGGGTGGGTCCGCCCAAGGAAGGCGGGCAGCACGCCGTCGCGGGCCAGCATGTAGACGTAGCGGTTGATCGCGTTGTGGAAGGCCAGCTGCGAGGCATAGACGCTGGTGACGATCAGGATGTACATCACCACTTCGGCCCACGGGCCCACATAGTGGTTGATGGTCTGGAAGAACATCCCGCCGGCCAGTTCCCCGGCGGCTTCCACTGCGCGGTCTTCGCCGTAGGCCTGGACCACCGTCCAGACGATGAAGGCATAGAAAACGGACATGAAGCCGACGGCGATGTACATGGCCCGCGGCACGGACCTGTCCGGGTTGCGGGCTTCTGAACGGTACAGCACGGTGGACTCGAAGCCCATGAAGGCGGCGAAGCAGATGCCCAGGATCGCCAGGACGCCCGGCCCGAACGCGTTCTCCGGGCTGAAGGAACCCACACTGATCCCGTGGGCTCCGCCGCTGCCGAGGATGCCCACTCCCATCACGGCCAGGATGCCCGTCTCGGCGACCAGGAGCACGCCGAGCACCTTCGCGCCGACGTCGATCCCCCGGTAGCCGAGGAACCAGACGGCTGCAACGGCGGCGAGCGCGATGGCCGGCCAGGGCACCTCGAGTCCGAAGAGCACCTTGAACATGTCGTGCGTCTGGACGGCGAAGAGACCGTAGACGCCGATCTGGAGGCAGTTGTAGGAGACGATCGCCAGGATGGCGGAGGCCAGCCCCACTGTCTTGCCCATGGCCAGTGAAATGTAGGTATAGAAGCCGCCGGATGCCTTGACGTGGCGGGTCATGGCCATGAAGCCGATGGCGAAGAGGGTGAGCACGATGCCGGCCAGGAGGTAGCCGGCCGGGGCGCCGATGCCGCCCACGCCGATGGCTACGGGCGCCACGCCTGCCATGACGGTGAGCGGGGCTGCGGCGGAGATGACGAGGAAGGCAATTCCGCCTGTTCCCAGGGCGTTGCGCTTGAGGGCGCCGTCAGCGGACGACGTCGGTGGTCTGGTTTGGGTATCCGGCACTAGTCCGTCCTTTCTTGGGAGCCCTGCTAAACGAAAGGCTTTCGTTTATTATGAATGCGTGTGGCGCAGAGCACAATAGATTTCCCAAAATGGACCGGCGGGCGCGCCCGGGCGACCGGGCAGGACGCACAGGGGCTGCGGTGCCGGCGGCATAAGCCACCGGCACCACAGCCCAGCGCCCGCCTGAAGCGCGGCTACACCTTGGCCTGCACATCCCCCGGCGCGGCACTTTCCGCCATGACCAGGCTCGGGCCGGGTGCTTCTGCTGCGGCCGGGTCCGGCATGTCCACCGAACCGCCGCGCTTCCGAACTGCGACGTAGATCCCCAGCACCACCGCCCAGGACAGGCAGCTCAGCGCCAGTGAAACCTGGGTGCCGGACGTCATGGCCATCTGAAGCAGCACGGCAGCGATCGCGGCCGCCGTGAGGATGGACAGTCCGGGGAAGAGCCACATCTTCACCGTCAGCTCCTCCTCCTTGGCGCGCCTCCGCAGGACAATCTGCGAAAGGGCAATCAGCAGATACACGAAGAGGATGATGGCGCCGGATGAATTCAGCAGGAAGAGGAACACTCCGTCGGGCGAAATCGCGGCGGCGATCACGCAGAGAAATCCGACCACCGAAGAAGCCAGGATTGCGACCATCGGCACGCCACCCCTGCTGACCCGGGTCAGCGCAGCCGGTGCTTCACGCCGGGCCGCCAGGACGAAGAGCATCCTTGACGAGGTGTAGAGGCCCGAGTTCAGGCAGGAAAGCACGGCGGTAAGCACCACGGCATTCATGACGGTGTCCGCAAAGGGAATCCCCATTACGGTGAAGGCCGTGACGAACGGGGACGCGCCGAGTTCGGTGGAGTTCCACGGGACGATGACGGCCAGGAGGAAAAGCGAACCGACATAGAAGATCGAAATCCGGACAACCACTGACTTCATGGCCTTGGTGACCGAGCGCACGGGATCTTCTGTTTCTGCCGCGGCGATGGTTGCAACTTCCGCGCCGACCATCGAGAAGACCACGACCACGATGGCCGAGAAGATTGCCTCCGGCCCGTGCGGCAGGAAGCCCTCGTGGGCAACGAGGTTACTGAAGTCCAAAGTCCGCTCCGGCCAGAAGCCGAGGACGAAGGCGCCTCCGAGGACCAGGAAGGCGATGATCGCGGCTACCTTGATGCCGGCAAACCAGAACTCGAATTCCCCAAAGGACGCGACGGAGAACAGGTTGGTACAGGTCATCAGCAGCATCAGGCCCAAGGAGAGCACCCATAGGGGAGCATCGATCCAGTAGGAGAGCACCTTCGCCCCGGCAACGGCCTCAAAGCCCACGACGATGACCCAGAAGTACCAGTAAAGCCAGCCAACCGAGAATCCCGCCCAGCCGCCCAGGGCCCGGCGTGCATAGTCGGCGAAGGAACCCGTTGAGGGGTTGGACGTAGCCATTTCGCCGAGCATCCGCATTACCAGAATCATAAGCAGGCCCGTGATTCCGTAACTGAGGAAGGCGCCCGGGCCGGCGTCGTTGATCACCACTCCCGAGCCGACGAAGAGGCCGGCCCCGATGACACCGCCGATGGCGATCATGGTGAGCTGCCGTGGTTTGAGGTTCCTGTGCAATTGACGTGCAGGATTCATGGATTTCCATCTCTCCGTCGTTGTGTCCGGCCGATGTCCGGCTTGCTTCCCCCGGTTGTTCTCCAACGACTATGGAGGAGCGGAACTGTGACCGGAAGCACTCGAGGGCGAGCGAAAGTAGCCCTGCCGCAAGGGACTCTTTCGCTCCCCGGCCCTGTCTGCTGCCCCGGAACAGCGCCTCAGCCGATCACCGCGCTTGAACTGAAGGCGTGCACCAGGGCGTCCCGGACCGCCCGGACACTGTCCCGTTCGAGGGCCGAGGAACGCACGATGGCCACGATGCTCCTGCTCGACTCGCCGGGCATGACCGCCGTCGGAGCGTCCGTTGGCCTCAGCCCCATCATGAGCGGCGTGGCCAGGGTGATCCCGATTCCCGATTCGGCGAGGGCGATGGAGACGGCCGTATCGGTCACGAGGTGCTGGACGTTCGGTTCGATGCCGGACCGTGCGCAGGCAAACCGGCAGGCCCGGCCAAAGTAGGTATCAACTGGTGGAAGGATCCAGTCGCTGTTGTTTGCGTAGTCCGCGAGCGCCGGCGGGTCTGCGAGGTATTCGCGCGCCGAGGGAGGCAGGACCATGAGGAACGGCTCCCGGTGCAGCGTCTGGGACACAACGCCGCGCAGGGGAGGCTGCGGCGCGTCAGCGTAGTTCAGCCCCAAAGCGATGTCGATGCGGGACTCCAGGATGGCCTGTGGCATGGTTTCGACGTCGACTTCCACGGCCTGGATGGCCACATTCGGCGACGAGTTCCGCAGGTGGCCGATGGCCGGCTGCATCGCTGAAACGGCTGCCGAGCCGAAAACACCCACTGCCACAACCGCTCGCTGCTCGGACTGCGGACCACTGAGGGCTGCCGCGGCCCGGCGTTCGTCTTCGAGGAGCACGGCGGCATGGCGGAGCAGGGTCTTGCCCGCATCCGTCAATGCCACCCGGCGCCCATCACGGGCAAACAACGGCCGCGGAACGCTGCCCTGCAGCGCCGCCATCTGCTGGGACACCGCGCCCGGAGTGAATCCCAAGGCTTCCGCTGCCGACGTCATGGTCCCCAGTTCGGCGACCACCTTGAACGTCTTGAGTTGTTCGAATGTCCATTTCATATAGCAAATCTATATGGAACCATGAAAATGTATCGATAGACCTAAACGGCCGGTGGCTCCAAGCTTGTTTGCAAGACAGGCTTTTGGAGGAAAACATGCAGATCAAGCTCGTGGACAACGTCGTCCCGCTGGCCAAGTCACCAACTGCGCCGCTTCCCGCGGAGGCGGCAGTGGTGATTCTCGGCGGCGGGATCATGGGGGCCAGCATCGCCTTTCACCTGGCGGAGGCGGGCGTCGGGAACATTGTCATCATCGAACGCAATTCGCTCGGTTCCGGGTCCTCAGCCAAGCCGTTGGGAGGAGTCCGTGCCACCTTCTCCGACCCGGGGAACATCAGCCTGGGGCAGCGCAGTTTGGAGGCCTATGAGCGTTTCGGCGAGAAATTCCGCGCTGACATCGGCCTCCGGCAGGTGGGCTACCTCTTCCTGTGCCGCACCGAGGCTGAGCTGTTCGAGGTGGAGGCAAGCACCCACATCCAGAACTCGCTGGGCGGTTCCAGCCGGATGGTTTCCCCCGAGGAAGCCCATCGCATCAATCCCTTCCTGGACCCGAGAGCCCTCCTGGGCGCCTCCCATTCTCCGCGCGACGGCTTTGCCGAGCCCTCCAAGGTGGTCCGCGCCTATGCCCAGGCGGCCATGGAGCTGGGCGTCACCATCTGTGAGGACACCGAGGTCCTGGAGATCGACGCCGGCAGCGGTTCGGTGCGGGCGGTCCATACCAACCGCGGTCCAGTCCGGACCAGCACTGTCATCTGCGCTGCCGGCGCCTGGTCCACCAGGCTTGGCGCCATGGCGGGCGTCCACCTGCCGATTGAGCCGGTCAGGCGGCAGATCGGGATGACGCCCCAGTGCATGGTGCCTTACCCCACCGTTCCGTTCACCCTGGACCTGTCCACCACGATGTACTTCCACAACTACCTCAACGGGATGCTGCTGGGTATCTCCAACCAGGACCAGGAACCGGGCTTCTGCCGTGAGTTCGACTACCAGTGGCTGCCAGCCTTCAACCGTGCCGCAGAAACCGTGGCCCCCTCCCTTGCCCGGCAGGAGCTGGAGGTCGGCTGGGCCGGACTGTACGAGAACACGCCGGACCACAACGCCATGATCGGTTCCTCCGACACCGTAGAAGGCTTCCTGTACGCCACGGGTTTCTCGGGGCACGGGTTCCTGCAGGGCCCGGCAGTCGGCGAGCTCGTCAGGGACATTTACCTGGGCCGCGAGTCCTTTATGGATCCTGAACAGTTCAGTGCCGCCCGCTTCGCCGGCGAGCTCTCCCGGGTGAAGGAAGTCCACATCATCTGAACCGCGGAACCGGCAACCTCCGCGCCATGATCCCCGCGCCAACATCCAAAGGATTGAAAGGAAGACCCATGCCAACAACAACGAAGCTGCAACTGTGGGAACTGAGGGCGGAATTCGCCCTGCGCCTTGCCACCCTGTACGGCAACGAAGTCCCTGCCTACAACACGCTGGTGGACGTCTCACGGGAGGTGAACGAGGACTTCATCCGCAGGAACGGGCAGGACGCAGAACGCCTGGGCAGCGTCCAGCGCGTCACCGCCGAGCGCCATGGCGCCATCCGCGTGGGCTCACACCGCGAGCTTGCCCAGGTGGCGCGGATATTCGCCGCCTTTGGCATGCACCCGGTGGGCTTCTATGACCTCCGGGACGCTTCCAAGAGCTCGGTACCGGTGGTCTCCACAGCCTTCCGCCCCATCGACCCCGAGGAGCTGGCAAGGAACCCGTTCCGCGTCTTCACGTCCATGCTGGCCCATGATGACCGGCGCTTCTTCGACGAGGAAACGCAGCAGCACCTCGAAACCTTTATCGGCGCGCGGACTCTGTTCTCCGACGAACTGCTCGAGCTTGCCGACCGGACCGCCCGGGAAGGCGAACTCGACCAGCACGACGCCGAACGGCTCCTGGAGCTGGCCACCTCAGCATTCAAGCTGTCCGCCGCACCCGTTGACCACGACTGGTACTTCAAGCTGGAGGGCATCTCAGCGGTAGCGGCCGACATCGGCGGCGTCCCCTCGACCCACATCAACCACCTCACCCCCCGCGTACTGGACATCGATGACCTGTACGCCAGGATGGAAGCCCGCGGCATCACGATGATCGACGAGATCCAAGGCCCGCCCAACTGGGAAGGGCCGGACATCCTGCTCCGGCAGACCTCCTTCCGCGCCCTCGCTGAAGAAAGGTCCTTCCGCTACGCCGATGGCGAGGTTCGCCCCGGGTCGCTCCGGGTCCGCTTCGGGGAAGTGGAACAGCGCGGAATCGCCCTCACCGAAACCGGCCGGAACCTCTACGACCGCATGGTGGCCGAGGTGGATTCCTGGCTGGCCGCGAGCCCGGCCGGGACGCCGCGCGCCGAGATTGCCGAGCAGGTCTGGCGCAGGAACCTGCCGAGCACTGAACAGGAACTGGCGCTCCAGGGCCTCGCCCACTTCACCTACCGCGTGGCCGATCCTGCCCCGGCCCCCCGGACCGGATCCGCATCCCTGCGGAACCTCGTGGAAACCGGAGTCCTGGTTCCCGAGCCCATAGTCTACGAGGATTTCCTGCCGCGTTCGGCAGCCGGGATCTTCCAGTCAAACCTCACTGACGACGGCTGCCGCGACGACGGTCAGATCGGCACCCCGTACGACATCGACCGGCTGTCCGACGTCCTGGGCCGCAGGATCTTCGATCCCAACGAACTGTACTCCGCGCAGCGTTCCGCATCCCTGGCGGAGGCGCAACGCATCCTCGGTATCACCATCACCGACATCCAGTCCAACCTGTAAATCCAACCCGAAAGAAGGAACCATGACCACCATTGCTCCCGCCCTGCCGGCGACGTCCGAGATCGCCGCTGAAGTCCACAAGAGCCTGCAGGCCATCGGGGTGGACCCGGCCCTGCTCGCCGGTCCGCGCGAAACCCGGACGCCCATCACCGGTGACGTCATCCTCACCACCAGGGTCCACACCGACGAGGACATCGAGGCAGCTGTCTCCACTGCTGCCGAGGCGTTCAAAACATGGCGAAACGTTCCCGCCCCGGTCCGCGGCGCCGTCGTCAAGCGCTGGGGACAGCTGCTGACCGAGCACAAGGAGGACGTCGCCGCGCTGATCACCGCCGAGGTGGGCAAGATCCGCTCCGAAGCCCTGGGCGAGGTGCAGGAGATGATTGACATCGCCGACCTGGCCGTTGGCCAGTCCCGCCAGCTGTACGGCAAAACCATGCCTTCCGAGCGCCCCGGGCACCGGCTGGCCGAAACGTGGCACCCGCTCGGCGTCGTCGGAATCATCTCGGCGTTCAACTTCCCCGTGGCTGTCTTCGCCTGGAACGCGGCCCTGGCACTGGTGGCCGGCGACACCCTGGTCTGGAAGCCGGCGGACGCCACCCGCCTCTCCGCCCTCGCCGTCGACACCCTCCTTGCCCGTGCCGTCAAGGACGTCGGGGCACCGGCCGGTATCCACCACCTGCTGCTGACCGACCGCACCGGAGGGCAGAAGCTGGTCGAGGACCCGCGTATCGCCCTCGTTTCCGCAACCGGCTCCGTCCGCATGGGCCAGGAGATCGCCCCCACCATCGCCCGGCGGTTCGGCCGTGCGCTGCTGGAACTCGGCGGCAACAACGGCGCCATCGTCGCCCCCTCCGCCGACCTGGACCTGGCCCTTCGCGGCATCGTCTTTGCCGCCGCAGGCACCGCAGGGCAGCGCTGCACCTCACTGCGCCGCCTCTTTGTGCACACCTCGATCGCCGACACCCTCGTTCCCCGGATCGTGGAGGCCTACCGCACGCTGAACATCGGCAGCCCCACCCAGGAGGGAACGCTCGTAGGACCCCTGATCAACGCCGGAAGTTTCAAGGCGCAGCAGGATGCCCTGGCCCAGGCCGTCGCCGAAGGCGGCGAAGTGGTGCAGGGCGGCAACCGCGTCCTGGCGGACGAGCACCCGGAGGCCTTCTACGTGGAACCGGCCGTCGTGCGCATGCCCGCCCAGACCGCCGTCGTGCATGACGAAACCTTCGCCCCGATCCTGTACGTCATGACGTACGAAAACCTGGACGAGGTCATCGAGGTCCACAATGCCGTTCCGCAGGGCCTGTCCTCGGCGATCTTCACCCAGGACCAGACCGAAGCCGAGCTGTTCCTCTCGGCCGGCGGTTCAGACTGCGGCATTGCCAATGTGAACATCGGCACCTCGGGCGCGGAAATTGGCGGCGCGTTCGGAGGTGAAAAGGAAACCGGCGGCGGCCGCGAATCGGGCTCCGACTCGTGGAAGGCCTACATGCGGCAGGCCACCAACACCATCAACTTCTCCGGGCAGCTGCCGCTCGCCCAGGGCGTCACGTTCATCTAGCCAAGCATGCACGCGGCAGCCGCCCCCGGGGCGGCTGCCGCGCGCACCGCATCCTGCCACCCCATCCCCAGTAAGGACACCACCAGTGACAACCGTCCAGGAACTCCGCCGCCAGCTCGGGCAGCGGGTGCTGACCGATCCCGCAGACCTGGCCCGCTACAGCGCGGATGCCTCACGCGCCATCCCCGACGGCCTGCCCGCGGGGGTATTGGCAGCCCGTTCCACGGAAGACGTCGTTGCGGGGATTAAATGGGCCGCCCGGCACCAGGTTCCCGTGTCCGTACGGGGCGCCGGGACGGGCTTGGCCGGAGGAGCCGTGGCCTATAAGGGCGGGCTGGTGATTTCCCTTGCCCGGATGGATGCGATCCTCAGCATCGATCCGGACAACCGCCTCGCCCAGGTCCAAGCAGGTGTGGTCACGGCGGACCTCGATGCCGCTGCCGCGGAGTACGGCCTGATGTACGCGCCGGATCCGGCGAGCTACCGGCAGTCCACGATCGGCGGCAACATCGCCACCAACGCGGGAGGCCTGCGGTGTGTGAAGTATGGGGTCACCTCTGACAGCGTGGCCGGCCTGGCAGTGGTCCTGGCCAACGGAGATGTAATCTCCACCGGCGCAAAGACACGGAAGAACGTGGCAGGCTACGACCTGACCAGCCTCTTTGTCGGCTCCGAAGGGACGCTGGGGATCGTGACCGGAGCTACCCTGCGGCTGCATCCCCGCCCAGAGGGGAAAGCCGTGACGTTCCGGGCAACATTTCCTTCCGCGGCATCAGCCGGCAAAGCCGTCACGGCCATCATGGGCAGTTCAGTGGTTCCTGACGTCATGGAACTGATGGACCGTGCCAGCGTCAGGATCGTCGAACAGTTCCACCCGACGGGCCTGTCAACCGGTGGAGCCGCCATCCTGGTGGGCCAGTTCATTTCCCCTACGTCGGAAGCGGACGCCGCCGTCGCGGCCCGGCTGTGCACCCGGGCGGGTGCCACCGGCGTCGAGCAGGCAGACGGCGACGTTCTCGTGGAAGCCCGCCGGGTGTCCGGCAAAGCGCTCGACGCACGGGGGCTCCGCGCTTCGTGCGACGTTGCCGTCCCCATCTCGCGGCTGGCCGAGATGTTCATTGCGCTGGAACAGATCGGTTCAGCCAACAACGTGGAGATTCCCACTTTCGCCCATGCCGGGGATGGCAACCTGCATCCCTCCGTGGTCATCGGGGACGAAACCCCCGAGGCCTATGCAGAGGCAGAGCGCATCCTTGACCTGATCACGGACCAGGCCATCCTGCTTGGCGGCACCATCAGCGGAGAGCACGGCATCGGCTCCCTCAAGGTGGGATCGCTCAGCAAGCAACTTGAGCCGGCAACACTGGCCGCTCACCGCCTCGTCAAAACCGCTTTCGACCCCCTGGGGATCCTCACCCCGGGCCGGGCAGTTTGAACGGCGGCGCCGTTCCAGCGACAGGAGGCAACCATGCTGAACCCCCTGCATTTGCGGACCTTCATCGTCGTGCTACGGACCGGATCGTTTGCTGAGGCCGCCCGATCACTTGGCTACACCGGCTCGGCCGTCTCCCAGCAAATATCCAGTCTGGAGCGGTCCGTCAAGATGTCCCTCTTCGAACGTGACGCCCACGGCATACGGCCCACACCGTCGGCCGGGTTCCTCGCCGAACGTGCCCAAAATGTCCTGGCAACCTTAGCCTCCTTCGAAGAAGAGGTAAGGGCCATGTCCGAAGGGAATTTTGGCCAGGTCCGGCTCGGCAGCTTTCCCACCGCCAGCCAGCAGCTTCTTCCGCTGTCCCTCTCAACATTCGCGCGGACGCACCGCGAGGTGGGCATCGACCTTGATGAGGGCGAACCGGACACCCTTATTCCACTGCTGCTGGACCGTGACCTCGACCTGGCCATCGTCTACCACTACGACCTGGTGCCCCAAACCTGGCCGAAGGCCCTGAAAGCAGAGCCGCTCCTTCATGAGGACCTGGTCCTGCTCCTGCCGCCCGGTCACCGGTTCGCCGATTCGGAGATCGTCCTCGCCGATCTGGGAAAGGAAACGTGGGTGGCTACCGGGGAGCGGACGTCGGGCGCCCGCTCGCTCCGCAGGGCTTGTGCAGCGGCAGGGTTTGAGCCCAACGTGCACTGCCGAAGCGATGACTACGACGTCATCAGGAGGTTTGTCAGCTCCGGATTGGGCGTGGCGCTGGTCCCCGCGCTGGGGCATGTGCCCGGCACGATCGCGACGGCGACTATCGCCGACCTTCCCGTGCGGCGGCATGTGGTTGCCCTCCATGCGCCCAGCACGGTCAACCCCGCCGTGGAGGGGTCGGTGGCAGCCCTCAAGGCTGCCAGCGTGGAGGCCGCGGGGCGCCTCCCCGGAGTCCGCATTGCCTGACCCCGCCTGAGATTTTGCCTGAAATTTTGCCTGAAATAAACCAACCACCAACCATCCAGAAAATGGAGCACGCGGAAATGACTGACAGCACCTTTGCACTCTTTGACCAGTGGGGACCCGAGAAGATCGTGGTCGTCTCCGACAGGAAGACCGGCATGCGCGGCGTCCTCGTCATCGACAACACCGCACGGGGAACCGGCAAGGGCGGCACCCGGATGAGGCCCGGCCTCACTGTGCAGGAGGTCGCCCGTCTCGCCCGGACCATGACCTGGAAGTGGGCTGCTGTGGACCTGTTCCACGGCGGCGCCAAGGCCGGCATCCTCGGAGATCCGGCCGATCCGAACAAGGAAGCCATCCTCCGGGCCTTCGCCAGGACCCTGTCCAACGAAGTCCCGTCGGAATACGTCTTCGGCCTGGACATGGGCCTCACGGAAGAAGACGCGGCCATCTTCCTCGACGAGCTTGGCGACCGGGGAGCCTCCACCGGACTGCCGCGCGCATTGGGCGGGCTCCCCTACGACCAGCTCGGCGTGACCGGCTACGGTGTCGCTGAGGCGGCTGACGCTGCGGCGCAGAACCGCGGGATCAGCCTCCAGGGCGCTCGGGTTTCGATCCAGGGCTTTGGCGCGGTAGGCCAGGCGGCCGCAACCCGCCTCAGCGAGCTGGGCGCCGTCGTCGTTGCCGTCTCTACCGCCGACGGGGCGGTTCATGACCCCAACGGCCTGGACATCCCGAAAGTGGTGGAACTCCGCGCCGCCACCGGGGACGCGTGCGTGCGCCACTACGGTGCCGTACTTCCGGCGGAGGCAGCCTTGCACGTGGACGCCGACGTCCTCATCCCGGCCGCCCGGGAAGACACCATCGACGACGTCGTGGCAGCCAGCACCAACGCCAAACTCATCGTGGAGGGCGCCAACCTTCCCACGTCTCCCACGTCGCGGCGGATCCTGCACCAGCGTGGAATCACTGTGGTGCCCGATTTCATTGCCAATGCCGGGGGCATCGTGGCGGCGGCCCATTCCATGGCCGCACGCTACTCCCCCTTCGTGGTGGACCCCGAGCACATTTTCACGATGATCTCAGCCAAACTGAGGGCGAACACCGGCGCAGTCCTGGACGAAAGCAGGCGCGCGGGCATCACTCCGCACGAGGCCGCTTACGGGTTGGCAGAGCAACGGGTCGTTGAGGCCATGAAACTGCGCCGCCAGGTTCCCAAGCGCGCCACGGAGACCATCGACGTCCTCGTCTGAGCAGGCGCCCCGACTAGGCTGGGATGACGTTTAAAAGCTGCAGTCAGGAGAACCCATGGGGCGCCCGCTCCTCCCGTTGATATCCGTGGAGGCCCTCACCACGGCCGCACTCGAGCTGGTGGATGAGGGCGGGGACTTCAGCTTCCCTAAGCTGGCGAAGAAGATCGGCGTCAGCCAGTCCTCCATTTACAACCATGTCAAGGGCAGGGACGAGATCCTGGAGCTCCTGCGCCACCGGATCATCACCGAAGAGCCGTACGCGCCGGTGGACCACAGTGATTGGGAAGCCGCCCTGCGGGTCCTGATCCGCGCCTACCGGGACGCGTTTATGCGCCACCCGCGGCTGGCGCCGCTCCTGGTCCTGCAAACGATCACTGATCCTGACGTCATCGGGCTGTACGAGGACTTGGCACTGGCCCTCGAGGCAGCAGGATTCCGCGGCCGGGACGTCGTGGCGGCCATCTCCACCATCGACAGCTTTGCCCTGGGCGCGGCGCTGGACCTGGCGGCTCCGGAAGTTGTCTGGGACCCGCCGGCGGAGGGCTACCCCACACTCAAGCGGGCCCTCGGTAATGCCGGGCCGTCGGAGGAACGGGGCGGGCACGCCTTCGACTTCGGCCTGGACGTGATCATCGGCGGGCTTCGGGCGAAGCTGGCCGGGTAGGGCTGGTCGGGCAGGGCCCTTCAAAGCGCCCGTTCAGGGTTTGTTTCCGCTGCCCCGGGCAGGCGGGCTGCTCAGCTGAGGTCGGCCGGTAACGTGCCGGCAGCGAGGTTGCGGGTGGCGGGGCCCTGGATGACGGTACCGTCTGTGCTGAACCGGGACCCATGGCACGGGCAGTCCCAGGTCACGTCCGCCGGGTTGAACTCCACGGTGCAGCCCAGGTGGGTGCAGACGGCCGATACGGCGCTGACGTTCCCCGTTGGCCCGACGTAGACGGCGGTCTTCGCCCCGTCCACGTCCACCACGTTCCCTGCACCCCGAACAAGGTCCGACCTGCTCGGAACGGCGCCGCTCGACGCGGGGGCAGTTTCGGTGACGTCCTCCGTAACGGCCGGGGCGGCGTCAGTGGCAGCTGCGTCCGGCGTGATTTCAGAGACTCGCGTGCTGTCAAACACTGCCGCCCACGGGTTGGGCCGGCCGCACAGCGTGTCCCGGAGGATCAGTGCCGCTGCCGTGCCGTTGGTCAGGCCCCATTTGCGCAGTCCTGTGATCACGTGAATATGGCGGGACTCCGGAGACATCTGCCCGACATACGGCAGCCCGTCAGCAGGCATGGCGTCCTGGGTGGACCAGCGGTAGGCGATCTCGTCGACGCCCAGGCGGTCACGGGCAAACCCGCTGAGCCGCCGGTACCGCTCGGCGGAATCGGTGCGCTCCGACGCGGGGTGGCCTTCCCCGCCGGCCAGTACGTAACTGGTGCCATCGAGGTCGATGGTCAGGATGGAGCGCATCGGCTGGTCCGCGCTGAGGAACGTGGAATCCAAAGGAGGAAGAGCCGTGCGTCCGGCCACGATATAGGAGCGGTGCAGGTAGCACCGCTCATCAAAGATTCCCTTGTCCTCAATGGGCATATTCGTCGCCACGATGATCTCCCGGGCCCGGACCGAGCCCCGCTCCGTGTCCACCACTGCCGGGGAACCGTCCCGGAACCCCGTGGCGGGCGACTCCTCGAAGATAAAACTGCCCTCCCCGTCGACGGCGCGTGCCAGGCCCTGCACGTACCTGAGCGCGTGGATCTGTGCCTGGTCATCGAAGCGGACCGCGCCCTTAACCTCGAAGGGCAGGGGGACGTCGGTGGTGAATGACGCAGGAAGCCCGAGGCTGGCTGCCAGCGCAGCTTCTTCCCGGACCAGATCGAGCGTGGCTTCTGATTCGGCGTACGTGTAGTTGGATACCCGACGGAAGCCGCAGTCGATGCCTTCTTCGGCAACCGTGGCGGCCACGTGCTGAATTGCGGCTTGGTTGGCTTCTCCGTACATGCGGGCCGTCCCTGCACCGTGCCGGCCGGCAAGTTCCGTGTAGGCCAGCCGGTGCAGGGAGGTGACCTTGCCGGTGGTGTTCCCCGTGACTCCGGTGCCAACGCGGGCCGCTTCCAGCACGGCCACGGTCTGGCCTGCGCGTTTGAGGGCCAGCGCAGCGGTCAGGCCCGCGATGCCGCCACCGATCACGGCTACATCGACCTCAACGTCCGCGTCGAGGGCTGCGTAGCCCGTGGATGCGCTGGTGGCCGCCCAGAGGGAGGCGAACTTGCCTGCTGGCTGCTCACTCACGGTATCCGCCTTCCATCCAGTAGTGCTTGACTTTGCCGGCTGTCAGTCCCCGGCGGTCTTCGCAGCCTTGGCAGCGGCCTTGGCGGCCTGCTTGCTGGCTCGCACCTTGCTCAGCGATTCCGGATCCACAATGTCGGCGACGGAAAGGAAGGCGTCCTCCTGGCCGTAGTGCCCGGCGGCCTCGCGCCAGCCTTCCGCTTGGAGGCCGCATTGCTTCCCCAGAAGCGCCAGGAAGATCTTCGCCTTTTGCTCGCCGAATCCCGGCAGGGCCTTGAGCCGGCGCAGCACCTCCCGGCCGTCGGGGTTGCCCTGCGTCCAGATAGCCGTGGCGTCCCCGTTCCAGTCGCTGTGCACCGTCTCGGCCAGGGCCTGGACTCGTCCGGCCATTGATCCGGGGAAGCGGTGCACGGCGGGCCGCTCCTTGAACATTTCGACAAAGCCCTGGGGGTCGTACCCGGCGATCGCCGCGGGGTCCATGGATCCGATGCGCGTCCGGATCTTTTCAGGGCCGGCAAAGGCCGACTCCATGGTCACCTGCTGGTCAAGCAGCATTCCGGTGAGCAGCGCAAACGCGTCGTCGCTGAGTAGTTTGTCGGCAGCGGGGTCTCCCGTGATGTGCAGTTCCATGCGTCCTATCCTCCCATCCGCCTGGGCCGGCGTCATGGGGATGCCTGGGTTGCGGCTAGGCGGGTTGTGAACGCCCCTTCAGCCGGCCCCACAGGGCAACGGCACCCCACACTGCCAGCAGTACAGCGACGAGGAGCAGGCCGGCGTCGCCCAGGTCCACCGCACCGAGCCAGGTGGTCAGGGGGTCCTCCAGGCCAAAGGCCGTGTTGAAGAATCCGCCCAGGGTTATGGCCGAAACGAACAGGGCGGACACAGCCGAGATGCCGGTGATCAGGGTGTTGAAGCCGAGCTTCCGTTGCGGATTGTGGATGGCTGATCGGTACATGCGCATCATGGCGACGCCGTTCGTGGTGTCGAAGAGCGTCATGGCCGCGGTGAATGCCAGCGGGAGCGCCAGGAGGACCAGCGGGGAGACTCCGGCGAGGGAGGCCGCCGTCGTCATCACCAAAAGCCCGATGGTGGTGGCGGTATCGAAACCCAGCCCGAACAGGAAGCCGATTACGTAGATGTTCCGCGGCCGCTGGACCCGGGCCAGCGGTTTGGCCAGCAGTCGCGCAACGAATCCTGTCGCTTCCAGGTCCCCGTCCCGCAGTTCGCCGCCGCCCTGCACGTTGCGGTACGCACGTGCGGCGCGGAGGAATGCCGAGCCGTTGAACAGGCCCATGGCCAGCAGGAACAGCCCGGAGACACCGCTGCCGATCAGGCCCAGCACCAGGTTCCCGGTGGTGCCGTCCTCCATGAACTGGCCCACCATGGCTGCGCCGCCCACCACCAGGACCCCGGCCAGGATCACCACCGAGCTGTGTCCCAGGCTGAACGCGAAGCCGACGCTCACGGGGTCCTTCCGCTGCGCCACGAACTTCCGCGTCGAGTTGTCGATCGCGGCGATGTGGTCCCAGTCGTAGCTGTGTTTGATGCCCGCCAGGTAGGCGGTGAGCACCAGGCCCAGGGCCAGCGGCTGTCCCGCCGCCGTTTCGGCCCCAAGGCTTCCGCCCCGCAGGCTTCCGGATAGGAGAAGCACGACGGCGGCAATATGCAGCGCGGCCACCGCACCATACGCGAAAAGCATCCGGGTCCGGAGCGGCAGCTGCTCACGCTCCCGGTACATGGTGGCGAACTGGGCCAGGGTGGTCATCAGTACTTCCTCAGGTTCAGGGGCTCCTGCCCGTGCCAGCGTTCACGCAGGAGGGCAGTACACGCACCCAGCAGCCGGTTGAGTTCCTCCGTGGAGTCGGACAGCGACCGCAGCACCAGGCCGGTTGTTCCGCCGATGGATGCGGTCAGAGACACGCCGGTGCAGGCGTCGTGTCCGGCGGTAAGTGCATGGAACTCGTCGGCGAGGCCCTGGTCCACACGGGGATCCACCACCACCAGCGACCCCAGGTGGCTGCGGCCTTCCATGAACCCCATTCCGGTGACGTCGTTGAGGGGCGGCCGGATCAGCAGGTTGTCCAGGGCGAGCAGCTCGGTGCCACCGGAGGTTTCCACGTGGATCTCGGTGCGGAGCCGCAGTTCCTCGTACCGGAAGGACGCCCCGTCCGGGGACCACCCCGGCGTGACCACTTCCGCCATCACCAGGCCCGACGACGGGCGGACGGTGATGTGCGTATTCTGCCGGTAGCTGGCCTCCCGGTAGGCGATCAGCTGGTCCGGAGCAAGCTCCAGCTGCGCCCCCTCCCCCAGCCGCAGGGTCATCCGCTGCTCGGCAAACGACCCCGGCGTCCGGTAGATCTTCGTGGCGGACTGCGTAGTCAGCAGCAACCTGGCACCCTCACCAACCTCCACGTCAAGGACATAAAGATCGGCCCCGAGATAGGCCCCGCCCGGGTTGACCAGCACAAAACAGACCTGCCCGGAATCATCCAGGTAATGCGGGCGCAGAACCCGCAAGGCGCCGCGGTGGTACTGGTGGGCAGCCACGGACCTGCCCCCGCGCATCTCGACCCGCAACTCAAGCTCCCCTATCGCCGGTGATTGAGCTTGTCGAAATCCCTGGGTCTCGACAAGCTCGACCACCGGGGCCGCCGTCGTGCTCATTGGGCCAGGTCGAGCATCAGGACGTCGCGCCGCACCCATTCGATGACGGCGTCGAGGCCTTCGTCGGTCTTCAGGTTGGTGAAGCAGAACGGCTTGCTGCCCCTGAACTCGCGTGAGTCCCGCTCCATCACGGCGAGGTCCGCTCCGACGTGCGGGGCGAGGTCGGTTTTGTTGATGATGAAGAGGTCGGACTTGATCATGCCCTGGCCGGCCTTGCGCGGGATCTTCTCGCCCTGCGCCACGTCGATGATGTAGATCGAGAAATCGACCAGCTCGGGGCTGAACGTGGCGGAGAGGTTGTCGCCGCCGGATTCCACGAAAATCACCTGCAGGTCCGGGTGGCGTTTCTTCAGCTCCTCGATGGCAGCGGTGTTCATCGAGGTGTCTTCGCGGATGGCGGTGTGCGGGCAGCCGCCGGTTTCGACGCCGATGATCCGGTCCTCGGGCAGGATGCCGTTGGCGGCCAGGATCTTGGCGTCCTCGATCGTGTAGATGTCGTTGGTGATGGCGGCCATGGAGATCTCACGGCTCATGTGCCGGGTGAGCCGCTCCACGAGCTGGGTCTTACCGGCGCCGACCGGTCCGCCGATGCCGATCTTGATGGGTTCAGCCATTCTGTCCTCCTGCTAGCTCATGAACATGCGGGCACGTTGACGCTCGTGCCGCATCTGCGAAATTTCCAGTCCGGGGCTGACGGCCCCGAAGTCGTCCGGCGCCAGGCGGGCGATCCGTTCGACGGCGGCAGCGACGTCGTCGGCCGCTTTCCGCAGCAGCCGCTGGCCGGCGTTCTGGCCGAGCGGAATGGCGCGGACCGCGTTCTGGGTCAGCGAGGTGACCGCGGCGAAAAGGTACGCGGCGAGCGCTTCGGGGAGCGGCACTGCCAGGGAGCGGGCGACGACGGCGAACGCCAGCGGCTGGTGGCCGGCGGCACGGCCGGTGGTCACCAGCTGCCGGTAAACGTTCAGTTCCGGGGAAGGGAAGACCTCGGAGCCGATCTCCAGCAGCCTGGTGCCCATCTTGATGCTCGCCTCCCGCAGCTGCCGCGGCAGGAGCTGCGCCGTGAGCAGCGCATCCAGCTCGGCAACGTCCCAGCCCTCATACAGAAACCGGATGGCAAGCCCGTCGGAGTAGCTGAGCTGCTGCCCCACAAACGCGGAAAGCCACACCCCGAAAGACCCCTCGTCGTGAACCAGCCCGCGCTCAATGTACGTCTCAAACCCGAGCGAGTGGGCAAACGCCCCGGTAGGAAGAGCTGAGTCGGTCAGCTGCTGCAGGGCCAGCTGGTAGGACCCGGCAATTGAGCCCGACTCCACGGTGATTGAGCCCGTCTCCCCGGTGATTGAGCCCGTCGAAATCCGGTCTCGACAGGCTCGACCACCGGGCTCGGGGTCAGTGCGAGTGTTCGGCATGGCGGAAGGGGACGGGCATGACGCGTTCCTGGCGGTCGTAAGGCACTCCGACGTGTTTAAGGTAGTCCTCCACGGTGTGGTCGTACTGGCACACCATGACTTCGGCGCCGTACTCGGAGGCGGCATCGAAGAACTGGGCCTGCAGGTGCCGGTTCCCCAGCGAGTGCGCCACCACCCCCATTTCGTGGATGGTCCGCGGCGCCACCACCAGGACGTCTGTGGGGAGCACGGACACCACGATCATGTTGGTTTCGGCCACGTGCAGGATGTCGCCGTCGCGGAGGTCCCCGGAACCGGACGGCAGCCGGATGCCGAGCTCCTTGCCGTGGTCCGTGGTGACGCGCTGGATGCGCTTGACCAGCTGGGCGCTGGGCAGCACCACCTTCTCCGTATGCAGCCCGGCGAAGGCCGCGGTCTCAGCGGCGGGAAGGTCGTGCAGGTTGCCGAGGACTTTCTCGATGATCACGTGGGGCTCCGGGGGGTCGGGAACTTAGAAGAGGAAGTAACGCTGTGCCATGGGCAGCACGTCCGCCGGTTCGCAGGTGACGTCCTCGCCGTCCACGGTCACCTTGTACGTTTCCGGGTCCACCTGGATGTCCGGTGTGGCGTCGTTGTACTTGAGGTCGGCCTTGGTCAGCGAACGGATCCCGGAGACCGGCCGGATGACCTTCTGCAGGCCCAGCTCTTCCGGCACCCCGGCGTCGATGGCGGCCTGGGACAGGAACGTGATGGAGGATTGCTGCACGGCCTTGCCGAATGCGGCAAACATGGGCCGCATGGTCCGCGGCTGCGGGGTGGGGATGGAGGCGTTGGCGTCGCCCATCAGCGCGTAGGCGATCTGCCCGCCCTTGAGCACCAGTTCCGGCTTGACCCCGAAGAACGCCGGGTCCCAGAGCACCAGGTCCGCGAACTTGCCTTCCTCGACGGAGCCAATGGAGCCGGCCATGCCCTGCGCGATGGCGGCGTTGATGGTGTATTTCGCCACGTACCGCTTGATCCGGAAGTTGTCGCTCTCGGAGCCCAGACCGGCAGCCGAACCATGCTCGCCGGCCGCGCTATCTCCCCGGGGGTCCTTGAGGACGCCCCGCTGCTTCTTCATCTTGTCCGCCACCTGCCAGGTGCGGGTGATCACCTCGCCCACCCGGCCCATGGCCTGCGAGTCGGAGGAAGTAATCGAGAAGATACCCATGTCCTGCAGTACGTCCTCGGCGGCGATGGTCTCGGCGCGGATGCGGGAATCGGCGAATGCAACGTCCTCCGGGATGTCCGGGTTGAGGTGGTGGCACACCATGAGCATGTCCAGGTGCTCTTCGATGGTGTTGCGTGTGTACGGCAGCGTGGGGTTGGTGGAGGCGGGCAGGACGTTGGGAAGCCCGGCAATCCTGATGATGTCCGGGGCGTGGCCGCCGCCGGCGCCCTCGGTGTGGAAAGTGTGGATGACCCGGCCGCCGATGGCGCGGATGGTGTCCTCCACGAAGCCGCACTCGTTGAGGGTGTCCGTGTGGATGGCCACCTGGACGTCGTATTCGTCCGCCACCTCCAGGGAGTTGTCGATCGAGGACGTGGTGGAGCCCCAGTCCTCGTGGATCTTGAGCCCGATGGCACCGGCCCGGATCTGCTCGGCGAGCGGTTCGACGGCGGAGGCGTGCCCCTTGCCGAACAGGCCGATGTTGATGGGCATCCCTTCGGTGGCCTGCAGCATCCGCTGGATGTGCCATTTGCCGGGGGTGACGGTGGTGGCCTTGGTGCCTTCGGCGGGCCCGGTTCCGCCCCCCACCATGGTGGTCACGCCGCTGGCGAGGGCGGTGGGTACCTGGTCCGGCGAGATGAAGTGGATGTGGGTGTCCACGCCGCCGGCGGTGAGGATCTTCCGCTCTCCGGCGATGATTTCGGTGCTCGCGCCGATGACGATGTCCACGCCGTCGCTGATCTGCGGGTTGCCGGCTTTGCCGATCCTGAAGATGTGGCCGTCCCTGAGCGCAACGTCGGCCTTGTAGATGCCGGTGTAGTCAAGGATGACGGCGTTGGTGATCACGGTGTCCGGAACATCCTCATCCCGCAGGACCTGGCCGTTCTGGCCCATTCCGTCGCGGATCACCTTGCCGCCGCCGAACACCACTTCCTCGCCGTAGACGGTGAGGTCCTTCTCGATCTCGAGGAACAGTTCGGTGTCCGCGAGGCGGATGGCATCACCGGTCGTGGGGCCGTACAGGTCCGCGTACTGCCTGCGCGTCAGCTCGAAACTCATTTGGCCTCCCCCTTCGCTTCCTGCCGGGCCCTGCCGGCGTCGAGCGCGCCATTGACGGCATTACTCAGGCCAAAGACTTCGCGGCGGCCTGCCACCTCGATCAGCCGGACAGTCTTGCTGTCCCCCGGCTCGAACCGGGCCGCGGTGCCGGCCGGAATGTCCAGCCGGCGGCCGTACGCC
Source organism: Arthrobacter oryzae (assembly GCF_031454875.1). Classification (GTDB taxonomy): domain Bacteria; phylum Actinomycetota; class Actinomycetes; order Actinomycetales; family Micrococcaceae; genus Arthrobacter; species Arthrobacter oryzae_D. Next base: position 529,693 of record NZ_JAVDRQ010000001.1, on the reverse strand, counting down.
GCCTCGCGGTCAAACACAAGGGCAGCGTTCGCTTCGGCGAAGTGGTAGTGCGAACCCACCTGAACGGGCCGGTCACCGGTGTTGACAACGACGACGTCGATTGCCTCGCGGCCGGCATTGACAACCACAGGAGCGGTGCCGAGAACGTACTCGCCCGGAATCATGGCCCGCCCCTATCGGATCGGATCGTGGACGGTGACGAGCTTGGTGCCGTCCGGGAACGTGGCCTCGATCTGGACGTCGTGGATCATTTCGGGCACGCCTTCCATCACGTCGTCGCGGCTCAGCAGCGTGGTGCCGTAGCTCATAAGTTCAGCGACAGTGCGGCCGTCCCGGGCGCCCTCGATCAGTTCGTAGCTGATGATGGCTACGGATTCAGGGAAATTCAGCTTCAGCCCGCGGGCCTGGCGGCGCCGGGCAAGGTCCGCGGCGACCACGATCATGAGCTTTTCCTGCTCACGGGGCATCAGATGCATCAGAAAATCCCTTCAACAGCCCGGCTCGGTCCTATGTTTATAAACCCGAAGGACCAGGCTTTGCCAGACCTGCCGGAGCGCTCCTGCCAGAGCACCTACCACTATGGTTCGTGACCACAGTAGGCCGGTCAGGTTTCCGTGAGATTTCCGGGGCCCGTCTCCCGGTTCAGGGACGGGCCGGGACCGTGTGGCGGCGTTTAGCCTTCACATTCAACGCAATAGGCGTGGCCGTTCTTTTCGCGGGCGATCTGGGACCGGTGCCGGACCAGGAAACAGGAGTAGCAGGTGAATTCGTCCTGCGCCTGCGGGATTACCTGGACTACGAGTTCCTCGGCGACGAATTCCCCGCCGGGGACCATGCCATCGTCCAGTGCGTCAGCCTCGTCCAGCTCTCGGACAACGCTGCGTGCGTCAGGGGCGTTCGCGGACTGGAGCGCTTCCAGGGAGTTGTCCTGGGATTCCTTGACGTCGGATCGTACTTCGTCGTAATCGGTTGCCACTTAGGGGGTTCTCTTTTCTAATGTTCTTGTCTGACGGCAATGCAACATACACCATTGCGCCCTTATTCCCTGCCAGTAAGACAGACTGCGTCGGAGATACGCGGGGGACCCGTCAAGTTTAGAGTGCATTCCTGCAAGTTAAGTACAGGCGCCCGAAGTCCGGGTAGCGGGAGCCCAGGCGGCTGAACCCCACGGAGGGAAAATCAGGCAGCGGGCGCCGCCGTCGAGTCCCGGACCACCAGCTCGGTTGCCAGCTCAACATGCGTTGATTCCAGGTTTTCGCCGTTGGCCAGCCGCAGGATGGATCGGAGGGCCGTACGCCCCATTTCCTGAAGGGGCTGCGCCACGGACGTCAGGCGGGGAACGGACTGTTCGGTGATGTCCGTCCCGTCGAAACCCACCAGGCTCAGCTGTTCGGGGACGTGGATTCCCTGCAGGCGGGCCTCGTCCAGGACGCCGAGCGCTATCGCATCGTTGCCGGCGAAGATTGCGGTGGGCCGGTCTGCGAGCGCGAACAGCTGGCGCGCACCGGCGACGCCAAAGGGGCGCTGGAAGTGGCCTGCCACGATGTAGTCGGGATTCGCCGGGATGCCGGCGGCACGCAAGGCTGCCAGGTAGCCATGCAGCCGGGCGACACTGCATTCTGCGGCCTCCGGGCCGCCCAGGAACGCAATTTTCCGGTGTCCCAGGGAGATCAGGTGCTCGGCGGCGGCCTTGCCCCCGGCCCAGTTGGTTGCACCGACGCTGACGAACCCGGAACGGGGCGGATTGAGGGGGTCAATGACCACCACGGGGATGTTCCGGCGCCGGAAGGATTCCAGCTGGCCGGGCGTGACCTCGGATGTCACCAGGATGAGTCCCTTGCGGCCGGCGTCAAAAAGCCGCTGGGACCATTGCTCGTGGTCCGTGTTCTGCAGCTTGTCCGGAGTCACGCTGCTCAGGACCACTTCCGCGCCCTCCTCTGCGGCGCAGCCGACAATCCCTGACATCACTTCAAGGGAGTAGGAACTGTCCAGCCCGTCAAAGACCAGGTCCACCAGCGCCGGTCCGGTGGACCGGACCCTACGCTGCATGGGCGACTCGTAACCCAGCTTCGTTAAGGCCTTCTGGACACGGGCCCGGGTGGCCTCCGCAACATCGTCGCGGCCATTGATGACCTTGGAGACGGTGGGCGTGGACACGCCAGCCAGCGCCGCGACGTCGGCCAGGTTCAACTTGGACTTCGGTGTCTTTGCAGGCATTCCACAAACTTTCTCGAAAAATTTCGGTAGCTGAAGTCTGCACCAACCGGCCTGCCGCCGTCAAGATTTGCCCAAAAACCCTTGACGCTGGGCCCCAAACGGGACTAGCTTCTATTTCAGTCAACGAATTAGTTGCGAAATATTTCGAAAACGTTCCGAGTCCCTGCTGCCGCCCGTCGGCACCCCAACCAGCGCCGCAAAGCCGCGGCACTTTTCAATGGAGATCAGAATGGAACCACGCCTTTCCTCACGCAGGTCATTCCTTGCCCTTGCAGCCCTCACTCCCCTGGCAGCCTGGACGGTGACGGCCTGCGGCACCTCGGGCCCGGGCACTGCCCCCGCCGGCGGCGCCACCTTCTGGTCCCTGACCGGAGAACCCAACGAGTCCATCCGGAAAAAGAGTCTGGACGCGTTCAATGCGGCCAATCCGGACTCCAAGATCGTGGCCACCGCCTTCCAGAACGACGCGTACAAGACCAAGATCAAGACCGCCATCGGTGCGGGCCAGGCTCCCACCATCATTTACGGCTGGGGCGGCGGAACGCTGAAAACCTACGCGCAGGCGGGCCAGGTGGAGGACCTCACCGGCTGGTTCGACGCGAATCCGGACGTAAAGGCCAGGCTCTTCCCGTCCTCCTTCGGCGCAGCAACCGTTGACGGCAAGATCTACGCCCTGCCCACCCAGACGGTGGCCCCGATCGTCTTCTACTACAACAAGGAACTCTTCGCGAAGGCCAACGCCCAGCCGCCCAAGACCTGGGACGAGCTGATGGCCCTGACCAGGACCTTCAATGACATGGGCGTTGCGCCGCTGTCGCTCGGGGGCCAGTCGCGCTGGACGTCCATGATGTGGCTGGAATACCTGCTGGACAGGATCGGCGGCCCGGAAGTCTTCCGGGCGATCTTCGACGGCAAGGCCAAGGCCTGGTCCGATCCGGCAGTGCTGGAAACCTGTGCCAAGATCCAGGAACTGGTATCCGCCAACGGCTTCATCAAGGGCTTCTCCTCCATCACGGCGGACAGCAACGCCGACCAGGCACTGCTGTTCACCGGCAAGGCAGCCATGATGCTGCACGGGGCCTGGACCTACGGAGGCATGAAGCACGACGGCGGCACGTTCGTGAAGGACGGCAAGCTCGGCTGGTTCGACTTCCCCACCATCAGCGGCGGCAAGGGCGATCCATTGAACACTGTGGGCAACCCCGCCCAGTACCTGTCCATCTCCGCGAAGGCCAGCGACGCGGAAAAGGATGCGGCAAAGAAGTTCTTCAAGGACGGCCTGCTGACCACGGACGAGATCACCGCCTACATCTCTTCCGGCGCGGTGCCTATTGTCCAGGGCATCGAGGACAAGCTCGCCTCCAGCGAGGACAAGGACTTCCTGAAGTACGTGTACACGCTGAGCAAGAACGCGCCCAGCCTGCAGCAGTCCTGGGACCAGGCCCTGAGCCCCACTGCCGCCGAGGCGCTGCTGAGCAACATCGACCAGCTGTTCCTCAAGTCCATCACTCCGGCACAGTTCGCCGAGAACATGAATGCGACGCTTGGGAAATGAGCGCCGGAGCACTCACAGCGCATGAATCTGTAGCGCCGGCCGGGACAGGGCGGGAACCTGCGGCCCGGGACCGCGCCGCCCGTGCCGGCAGCGCCCGCGGGGGATCCCTGGGCTGGATGGTCCTGCCCGCGCTGCTGTTTTTCGCGGTTTTCGCCGTCCTACCGCTCCTGGGCGTGGTTGCCCTAAGCTTCACCAACTGGGACGGCATCGGGGCCATCAGCGTGGCCGGTATGGACAACTGGCTCGCCGTCCTGGCCGATCCCGTGATGTACAACGCGGTCTGGCTGACCTTCGTGATCATGGTGGTCTCCTGGCTGGTCCAGACGCCCATCAGCCTTCTGCTGGGCACTTTCACTGCCGGCAGCCAGAAGTACCGGGCAGTACTGGCCGTGCTCTACTTCCTGCCGCTGCTGCTCTCCTCCGCGGCCATCGCGATCGCCTACAAGGCGTTGCTGGACCCCAACTTCGGACTGGCGGAAGGCCTCGGGCTGCCGTTCCTGGCCCAGGACTGGCTCGGCCAGCCCCAGCTGGTGCTGTTCCTGGTGATTTTCGTGATCGCATGGCAGTTCGTTCCGTTCCACACCCTGATCTACCAGGGTGGTGTCCGGCAGATCCCCAAGTCGCTCTACGAGGCTGCCGAGATCGACGGCGCGGGCCGGGTGAAGCAGTTCTTCTACATCACGGTGCCGCAGCTGAAATACACCATCATCACGTCCTCCACCCTCATGGTGGTGGGCTCGCTGACCTACTTCGACCTCATCTTCGTGCTCACCGCCGGCGGGCCGGGCAACTCCACCAGGATCCTTGCTTTGGACATGTACCTGACCGGGTTCCGGGCCAACCTGATGGGGCCCGCCAGCGTCATCGCCGTCATCCTGGTGGCCGTGGGACTCGGCCTTGCCCTGCTGCTGCAGCGGCTGGGCGGCAAGAACTCCGGCGGCAGCCAGCTGGAAGGACTCTAAACATGAGCGTCACCCTCACCAAAGCAGCACCCGCGGCCCGCACGTCCGCGGAACCGGCGCCCAACCGGGGCCTCGTCCGCCGCATCCGGAAACTGAACCTTCCGGGCGGAGTGGGCGGCTGGCTCTGGCTGGCCGTCATCATCATCCCCATCTATTACATCGTCATCACCAGCTTCAAGAGCCAGGCAGGATACTTCAGCGAGAACCCGCTGGCACCGCCGTCGAACCCCACGCTGGACAACTACCGGATGGTGCTGGAGGCCGACTTTGCACGGTACTTCCTGAACAGCTCGCTGGTGACGGCCGGAGCCGTCCTGCCCACGGTGCTGTTTTCGTTCATGGCGGCGTTCGCGATTGTCCGCGGCCGCGGCCGGTTCCTGAAGCTGGTCAACGGCCTGTTCCTTATGGGCCTGGCCATTCCGCTGCAGGCCACCATCATTCCGGTGTACCTGCTTATCATCCGGCTGAACCTCTACGACAGCCTCCTGGCCCTGATCCTGCCGTCCATCGCGTTCGGCATCCCGCTCACGGTGCTGATCCTGGCCAACTTCATCCGGGACGTGCCGGATGAGCTCTTCGAGTCCATGCGGCTGGACGGCTGCAACGAATGGCAGACCATGTGGCGGCTCGCGCTGCCGCTGGTGAAGCCTGCCATCGTGACCGTGGCCATCTACAACGGCCTGGGCGTGTGGAACGGTTTCCTGCTCCCGCTGATCCTCACCCAGAGCCCGGAACTGCGCGTGCTGCCGCTGGCGCTCTGGACCTTCCAGGGCCAATACAGCGTGAACATCCCCGCGGTGCTGGCCTCCGTGGTCCTCACCACCCTGCCCATCCTGGTCCTGTACGTCGTGGGCCGCCGGCAATTGCTGAGCGGACTCACCGCAGGCTTCAGCAAGTAGCCCGTCAATGGAGAACATACCCATGAGCACGCCGCAAAACCTTTCTCCCGAAAGCAACGTCCCGCCGCTACGTGTAGGCATGGTGGGCCACGCCTTTATGGGCGCCGCCCACTCGCACGCCTGGCGGACGGCGCCGCGTTTCTTCGACCTTCCGCTGAATCCCGAGTTGAGCGTGCTCGCCGGCCGGGACAGTGCCCGGGTGGCGGCCGCCGCGCAGCGCCTGGGCTGGGCCGAAACCGAAACGGACTGGCGTGCACTGGTGGAACGGGACGACGTGGACCTCGTGGACATCTGCACCCCCGGCGACACTCACGCGGAGATCGCCATCGCCGCACTGCAGGCCGGAAAGCACGTCCTCTGCGAAAAGCCGCTGGCCAACAGCGTTGCGGAGGCCGAAAAGATGGCGGAGGTGGCCGCCGAGGCCGCCACCCGCGGTGTCTTTGCGATGTGCGGCTATTCCTACCGGCGCACCCCGGCCCTTGCCCTGGCCCGGTCCATGGTGCGCGACGGCAAATTGGGAACCATCCGCCAGGTGCGCGCGCAGTACCTGCAGGACTGGCTGTCAGATGAGAATGCCCCGCTGACGTGGCGGATGGACAAGGCAAAATCGGGGTCCGGCGCCCTCGGCGACATCGGCGCGCACAGCATCGATGCCGCCCAGTTCGTCACCGGACAGCGCATCACTGGAGTCTCGGCCATCATGGAGACCTTCACGAAGGAACGTCCCGTGGGCGGCGAGTTCGTGGGCCTCGGCGGGAGCGGCGCGGTGGGTGCCGACGTCGAGCGCGGACCGGTGACCGTTGATGATGCGGTGATCTTCAGCGCACGGTTCGACGGCGGGCCCATCGGCGTGTTCGAGGCAAGCCGGGCTGCGCTTGGCCGGAAGAATGCCATGCGCCTGGAAGTGAACGGCTCCCGCGGGTCCATCGCCTTCGATTTCGAGGACATGAACTACCTGAATTATTACGACGGCGGCAGCGGCGCCGACCCGGAGTCGCTCGGGTTCCGTCGGATCAACGTCACGGAGGCCCACCACCCGTACACCGGCAACTGGTGGCCGGTGGGCCACGGGCTCGGCTACGAGCACGGCTTCACGCACCAGGTGGTGGACCTCGTGACGGCCATTGGGGCCGGAACCCAGCCCACGCCGTCGTTCTCCGACGCCCTTCAGGTGCAGCGGGTGCTGGCGGCAGTGGAGCACAGCGCAGACAAGGATTCCCGCTGGACTTCAGTGGACGGACGAGAAGGAACATTACAATGACTGCTACAAAAAACGCTTTGGTTGTGCGGGGCGGCTGGGACGGACACCAGCCGGTCGAAGCCACGGACCTGTTTATCCCGTTCCTCCGGGAAGAGGGCTTCACCGTGCGCGTGGAAGAGTCGACGGCGGTGTACGCGGACGCCGCGTACATGGCCGGCGTGGACCTGATCGTGCAGTGCAACACCATGACCACCATTGAGAAGGCCGAGTTTGAGGGGCTCCGCTCCGCGATCGAGGCCGGCACCGGAATGGCGGGATGGCATGGGGGCATCGCCGATTCGTACCGGAACAACTCCGACTACCTGCACCTGATCGGCGGGCAGTTCGCCTGCCATCCGGTCAAGGATCATGGTGAGCTGCATGGGGACGCCACGGACAATTACCGCACGTACACCGTGAACATGCTTCCCGCCGCGGCGGAGCATCCGGTCACGGCGGGCATCGGCGACTTCGAACTCTCCACCGAGCAGTACTGGGTACTGTCCGATGACTACATCGACGTGCTGGCCACCACCACGCTGCCCGCCCGGGAAAAGGACGCGTGGCACCGGGACGTGGTGTCGCCGGCGGTGTGGACGCGGTCGTGGGGCGAGGGCCGAATCTTCGTGGCCACGCCCGGACACAGCGTGGAGATCCTCAAGGACAACAATGTCCGCACCATCATCGAAAGGGGCATGCTGTGGGCCAGCCGCTAGGAAACGCAGAAGCTGATTCATCCTTGCAGTCACCGGCGGTTGAGTCACTGGCAGTGGGGTCACCCGCAGTGGCGTCACCCGCAGTGCAGTCACCGGCGGTTGAGTCACTGGCAGTGGGGTCACCCGCAGTGGCGTCACCCGCAGTGCAGTCACCGCTGAGGGTCGGCGTGGTGGGCTGCGGCAACATCATTGCCGCCTACCTGGCCACGTTCCCGCGGCTGGCGACCGTCCGGCTGGTGGCTGTGGCGGACCTCGATTCCTCCCGCGCGGAGGCCGTGGCTGCCGAGCACCCGGGCGTGCGGGCGCTGGGCGTGGACCAGCTGCTCGCGGACCCGGAGGTGGACCTTGTCCTGAACCTGACCATCCCGGCAGCCCACGCGGACATTGCCCTGCGTGCCATCGCCGCCGGGAAGGCCGTTTACGGCGAAAAGCCGCTGGCCGCCACGGCCGAAGAGGCTCGCAAGGTGCTTGAGGCCGCAGCGGCGGCGGGCGTCGTCGTCGGCTGCGCGCCGGACACGGTCCTGGGGACGGGCATCCAGACCGCCCGCAAGGCGATCGACGACGGCCGGATCGGCGCGCCGATTTCTGCGACAGCCACCATGGTGACGCCCGGGCATGAGCGATGGCATCCGCACCCTGACTTCTATTACCTGCCCGGCGGCGGCCCGCTGCTGGACATGGGTCCCTACTACGTCTCGGCGCTGGTCACGCTGCTGGGACCGGTGGCCTCCGTGATCGGCGCAGCGAGCCACACCCGCGGCAGCCGGACCATCGGCACCGGGCCGCGCGCCGGCGAGGCTGTTCCGGTCAGCACGGACACCCATGTCACGGGGGTGCTGGTGCATGAGTCCGGCGCGCTTTCGACGCTGGTGATGAGCTTCGACGCGGTGGCCACGCAGTCCGCCAACCTGGAGATCCACGGCGAAACCGGATCGCTGATCGTGCCCGATCCGAACCACTTCGACGGCGAGGTCAAGCTCCGGAGCCTGGACGGCGAAGGCTGGGAGGTGCTTCCCGTCTCGGCCGGCTACGTGGATTCCGCCCGCGGCTACGGGCTCCACGACCTTGCCGTGACCCCCGCCGGCCACGAGCCGCGGGCCGGTGGGGAGCTGGCGTTCCATGTGCTCGAGGTGATGGAATCCGTGCTCGAATCAGCGGCCCTGGGGCAGGCTGTGAAAGTGGCCAGCCGCTGCGAACGGCCGGAAGCGGTGCCGCTGACCGACCTCGGTGGTTAGCGGCCCCGGCGGTTAGCGGCTTCGGACGGCATCTCCCCGGCGAGGCACCGTCGAATCCGCCAGGCGCCGTCGAATCCGCCAGCGGCCGTCGTATCCGCCAGGTGACCAGGACGGCCACCGCCACTGCGGCGACAACGTCGGCGGCGGCACGTCCGGCGGTGGGGGCCTGGGCACCCCTGACGCCTGCGTTTTTGTCAGAGCCTGCTGACATGCTGTGGGTATGGATAGCTGTGCGGTTGCGGAGACGTTGGAGGTTATGGCGGCCTCCCTTTCTGCCTTGGCTGCATTCGCCAGTCGCGCGGCCGGAAACATGGCCCCGACTGGTGCTGACCCTCTTTGCGACGAAGCGGACGCGTGCCTGGATGGCCTGGCTGAGGTGGGCAGTCTGGAAGGCCGGATGGCGGCGCTGAAGGTGCATTTTGCCGCCGGATACGCCCACGCTGCCGCAGCTATGGCGGCCCCGGCCCGTTCCCCGCAGGAGTGCACCGCCCAGGACATGGCGGTAACGGCAGAGGTGGCCTGTGCCCTGACTGTAAGTGAACGATCGGCAGCCGCACTCCTGGCGGAGTCAGCCACCCTGACCGCAGAGTTGCCGCTGACGCTCGCCGCACTGCAGGCAGGGACCATTTCATGGCAGCACGCGCGGGCGATGTGCGATGAAACATCCGGTCTGGACCCCGCAGCGGCAGCCGCCCTCGAGGCTCATTTCCTGGACCCCGAAGCACCCTTTGCTGCTCGTGGCTGCCCGGCCGGGGAGCTGGTGCCGGGCAGGTTCCGGGCTAAAGCGCGCAGCTGGCGTGAACGGCACCATCCAGTGAGCATCGAAGCCCGCCACCGCAAGGGTGTGAAGGAGCGTCGGCTGGAAGTTGTCCCGGACCGGGACGGCATGGCGTGGCTCTCCGCCTACGTGACTGCCGATGTGGCGGCGGGTGTCTGGTCCCGTGCCACGGACGCGGCGCGCGCCCTGCAGGGGCCGGCCGAAGCACGGACCCTGACCCAGTTGCGTGCGGACGTCGCCACGTCCTGGCTGCTCGGAGGGGTAGCGGAAGGAACCCCTTCACCCAAAGCACAGGTCCTGGTTACCGTTCCGGTGTTGTCGCTTATGGGGGTCGTGACGGAACCGGCTGTGCTGGACGGCTACGGACCCATACCTGCCAGTATGGCTCGCCAGCTTGTCGCGGACGGTGCCACATCGTTCCTGCGCGCCCTGACAGATCCGCGCAGCGGAGCGCCGCTGGAGATAGGACGCACCAGCTACCCGGTTCCGAAAGCGATGCGCCAATGGTTGCGGCTTCGGGATGGCCGCTGTCCTTTCCCCGGCTGCAACAACCACTCCCTGGACAACGAAGCGGACCACCTCCTGGCGTGGTCGAACGGAGGTGGCACCGGAATCTCGAACCTTGGCCAGCCATGCCGCAAACACCACCGCCTGAAACACAGTTCACGCTGGAAACCTGTTGGCGCCACCATGGATCAACCGCCCGGCTGGACCTCACCCTCGGGACGCTCATATCCCAGCGAACAACAGGACTGGGAACCACCACGCTGGCCCGACCGCCCCGGCCACACGGGCGAAGATCCGGAACGGGAACCGCCTAACGGGCCCGACGCACTTGCCGGTGCCGCCGGTCCCGGTGACACCGAGCCACCATTACCGGTAGATCCCTTCCCCGACTGGGCACTAGTCATCGCGGCCTAGGATCACCCGTGCCTCTGCTGCCCGGTCACCCTTGGTGAGTAGTCTCCGCCCCGGGGTCACCTTTGTGGACGCGCGCTGCTGTCTGCAGCCGTCGCCTGCCGGTGCCGTCGTATCCGCCAGGTGACGAGGACGGCCACCGCCACTACGGCGACAACCACGGCGGCGGCACTTCCGGCGGTGCGGGCCACCTCGTCGTAGAGGTTCCCGGCCAGGTACCCGAGGGTAACGAAGAGGCTCCCCCAGAGCACGCCGCCGGTGATGTTCCAGAGTGCGAAGCGCCGGTAGGGCATACCGCTGAGTCCGGCCAGTGCCGGCATCACAGCACGGAAGAAGGCGGTGAAGCGGCCCAGGAAGATGGCAGGGCCGCCCCGACGCCTGAGGAACTCCCGGGCCTTCTCGAGCTGGGGGCGCTTCCGGTCAAAGATCTTTCGGGTAATCAGCCGGGGGCCCAGGTGTTTTCCGATTTCATAGCCCACCGTGTCGCCCAGGATAGCGGCGGAAACCACCACCGCGATCATGACGGCCAGCGGGATGCCGCCCTTGCCCGCGATTACGCCGGCCACCACGGCCGCGGTTTCGCCGGGGATGACGAAGCCGATAAAGAACGCGTCCTCGGCAAAAACCAGGGCGAACACAACACAGGCCACCAGCAGCGGGCTGGCGTTGAGAAGTCCATCGAAAAAGGCCTGCATCAGGATCAGTGTGGCAGGCCTGCCGGGCCCGGGCCAGCGCGCTTATCCGAGGGGCGTACTGCCAGGGCCTCCCTTACCGGTGCGAGAGCTTCTAGCCTTGATCTCATGGACAGCAGCAGCCCCCGCACCATCCTTGACCTCATCAGAGCCGGCGCCTCGGCACTCGCAGGCAACGTCGCCGACCGTGCGTACATTGCACTCGCCGCGCCGCAGGATTCCCTGGAAAAGGCCGCGGCCGAGGAATCCTGAAACGGCGGCTGACACGAGCGGTTCATTACTCGGCGATTGCCATTCCTTGCCCCTCGGCCGGTTCCGGCGCAGCCGTAATCCGGCCGGACCGCGCACCTTTTACATCTGCATGTCGGCCAGTTCGAAGATTTCAAGCCTGAACTTACCGTTGCCATTGGACAGGAACGGGTTCCGGCTCCGATTCCCGCCACGGCCGTGCCGGGGTCCCAGACTTAGAGCGGGAAGTCCCGGATCTTAGGGTGCGGAGTCCCGGACTTTCAGTTCGAAGCCGGCCTCGACATGGAGTCCCGCAGGCGATGCCTCGACGCCTTCGATCCGGTCGATGAGCAGCTGGATGGATCGTTCGGCAATTTCCTCCATCCCGGGAGACACCGTGGTGAGTGACGGCGCCGCGAAGCGGGCCTCGTCGATGTTGTCAAAGCCCGCCACGGCAACGTCATCCGGCACGTTAATGCCGCGGACCAGGAGTTCGTGCATGGCGCCGAGTGCGATGACGTCATTGAGGCCAAAAACGGCATCGAACCGGATTCCACTATCAAGCAGGCTGCCGACGCCGGAGGCGCCGCCGTCGCGGCGCCAGTCGCAGGGCACCACGAGGGCGGGATCCAGCTGCGCCCCGGCGGCCTCCAGCGCCTTCCGGTGGCCGTTCAGGCGCAGGCCGGGGCTGTCCGTTGTGTCGCCTGCCGACGCGCCCAGGACGGCAATCCGGCGCCGGCCGCCTGCCAGGAGATGGGCGGTGATCGCTTCCGCGGCCTCGGCATTCTTCATGGTCACCAGGTCGAAGCGCGGATCAGCGATATGCTCCCCGAGCATCACGATCGGCTTGCTGCCCTGATTCGCGGCAACAGTCTCGACGTCGAGGGCCAGCGGATTGAACAGCAGCCCGTCCGTGAGCTGGCGGAAGGGTCCCTGGAGCGCGCTCAGTTCGTGAACGCCGTCCGCTCCGGACTGCTCCACGAGGACGCGATAGCCCCGGCTGGCCGCAACGGTCATCAGCCGGGACGCAAGCTCCCCATAGTACGGAATGGACAGGTCGGACAGCACCAGTCCGAGCATCCGGGTTTTGCCGGAGCGCAGGCTGCGGGCAGTCAGGTTGGCCTCGTACCCCAGCTCAGCGATGGCATCGAGCACCTTCTGCTTGGTGGCGGGCCGGATGAACTCGTAGTCGTTGAGCACATTGGACACCGTCTTCAGCGAGACGCCGGCAGCGCGCGCAACATCGTTCATGGTCACAGCCACAGGTGATTCCCTTCCCCGTTAACACTTTCAGCTACATCGTTGCAGACCGGCCTTGGTTTTACCTTTTCCGCAGAATATACAACGTTATAGAATCGACTCGGCCGCACCACTCGAGCCTGCCTCTACCGGCTTCCGCCAGCCGGTCCGCTTCCGCCAGCCCGCCGCACCAGCCAGTAAACAAGGAACTGCCATGCCGCTTGCATCCTCTCCCCTCTTCCGCTGCCCGGTGTTCGACGGCGCCGCCGATCCCACGGTCATCCACCGCCGCGGCACGGGCGAGTGGTGGATGTTCTACACGGCCCGCCGCGCCACGCTCACCACCGATGGCGTGGACTGGATCACCGGCACCAGGATCGGGATCGCCGTGTCCTCGGACGCAGGAGCCAGCTGGCAGTACCGCGGGGTGGTGGAGGGCCTCGATCCGGAGGACTCCCCCGGCCTGAACACCCACTGGGCGCCCGAGGTGGTGTGGCATGACGGCAGATATCACATGTTCCTGACCTGGGGTGCCGGCGCCCCGCGCACTTGGGCCGAGCAGACCCGGCGCCGGCTGGTGCACTTCACCAGCACCGACCTGGAGCAGTGGGAGTCCGGCGGACGGGTGGAGGTGGGCTCCGAGAACGTCATCGACGCTGCTTTCGCCGTGGTGGCGGACGGCCGTCCGCGACTCTGGTTCAAGGACGAAGTGGACGGCTCCACCACCTGGTCGGCAGTCTGGGAAGAGTCGGCCGGGGAAGAGCCGGACGACGGCGGCAGCTGGCGCGCCGAGGGGCAGGTGATCGGGCTGCCCGCCCACGAAGGTCCCAACGTGTTCCGGCTGGGCGGCTGGTACTGGATGGTGGTTGACGAGTGGCGCGGCCAGGCCGTGCACCGCTCAGCCGACGGCCTCGCCTGGAACCGGCAGGAAACCAACAACGGCCTTGTCCTGGACGCCCCCGGCTCCGGGGCTGACGACGCCACGTACGGCAGGCATGCAGACGTGGTCACCCAGGGCGACCATGCCTATATCTTCTATTTCACCCATCCCGAGTGGCAGGACACCGAGATGGCCAACGGCTTGGAGGACCCGGCCCAGGCGGTCCGTGAACAGCGCACCAGCATCCATGCGGCGCGGCTGCACGTGGAAGGGGACGTCCTGGTCTGCCTTCGCGACCTGGACGCCCCCGTCCACCTGGATCCGGCGCGCCTCTGATTTCGGAGACACGCCCTAACCGGGACCTGGCTTCCCTATCGCCTAGTGTCCGGCCGCGTCGACCGACAGGCGGATCATGCTCCAGGACACCGCGGGAAGCTCGGCGGTGAGTCGGCCGCCGTCGGCCCTGACACTGACGTTCTCGCCGGGCAGCACCGAGGTGGAGTCATCCGCCGTCGCCTGCCAGTACGGATCCTTGTTCGTGTAGGTGACGGCCTCCACAACCTTGGCGTTCCCAAGTCCTGCGACGGCGGCGTCCAGCGTCAGGACCTCCGTGGCCGAGCGGTTCACGGCAAACACCACGGCCTCGCCGGCGTCCGCGTCGAACGTGGCGACGGCGGACAGCGCGGCGAAGTCCGCCGTCTTGCCTCCGCTGAGCAGCGGGGATTCGACGGCGAGCTGCAGCACCGTGCCCTTGGCGTGCTGTGACGTCAGGGCGAACGGGTGGAAGGTGGTCTGCTTCCAGGCGCGCCCGCCGGGTTCAGTCATGATCGGAGCGATGACGTTCACCAGCTGCGCCAGGCTGGCGGAGTGCACGCGGTCGGTGTTGCGGAGCAGCGTGATGAGCAGGTCGCCGACCACCACAGCATCCGCCACGGTGTAGCGGTCCTCCAGCAGTACCGGGGCCACCGGCCAGTCCTTGCCGGTGGGCGCCTTGGATTCGTCGCGGCTCATGTGCCAGACGTTCCATTCGTCGAAGGAGATGTTCACCTGCTTTGTGGACTTTTTGACCGATTTCACGTGGTCGATGTGCGCCACGATGTCCTTGATGAAGGCCTCCATCCGGTGGCCGGATGACAGGTGTTCCTGCAGGTCGCCGAAATCCTCGAAATACTGGTGCGCAGAGATCAGGTCTACGAGGTCATAGGTTTCCGTCAGCACAACCCGCTCCCACTCGCCGAAACTGTCCATGGTGGGGGCGGAGCTTCCGCAGGCCACCAGCTCCAGGTCCGGCTCCACCATCCGCATGGCGCGGGCGGTGTCTGCCGCCAGGCGGCCATACTCCGTGGCGTTCTTGTGCCCGATCTGCCAGAAGCCGTCCATCTCGTTGCCGAGGCACCACATTTTGATGCCGTAGCCGTCGTTGGCCCCGTTGGCCCGGCGCTGGTCCGAGAAGGCCGTCCCGCCGTCGATGTTGCAGTATTCCAGCAGGTCCAAGGCTTCCTGGGTCCCCCGGGTGCCCAGGTTCACGGCCATCATCGGCTCGACGCCTGCCTTGACGGACCACTTGGCGAACTCGTCCACCCCCACATGATTGGGGTCGGTGGAGTGCCAGGCCAGGTCGAGGCGCGCCGGGCGCTGGTCCACCGGCCCTACGCCGTCCTCCCACCGGTAGCCGGAGACAAAATTGCCGCCCGGGTAGCGCACAGTGGACACCCCCAGTTCGCGGGTGAGTTCCAGGACGTCGGTCCGGAAGCCGTCAGCGTCAGCCTTGGGGTGGCCCGGCTCGAAGATGCCGGTGTAGACGCAGCGGCCAAGATGCTCCACGAACGCACCAAAGGTGCGGCGGCGAACCGGGCCCACGGTGAAGGCCGGGTCCAGGGTGATCTTGGCAGTGGCGTGTTTGGAAGTGCCCACGTAAACATCCTCGTTTCTGGTTTCTACAACGTTATAGAAACCATTGTTGATGCTGACGGCGCCGCAGTCAAGGGAAGATGCCACTGGCCGGGCTCAGGCACCCGGGCTTACTTTTTTAACAGGGGCCGTGAGAGGAGACTTCCATGCAGTCACAGCCAGCCAAATCCGTGCGCCTGGCCCGCCATCGAGTGGCCGGCGCGGGCGCTGTCGCCGCCGTCGCCGTCGCCGTCGCCGTCGCCGTCGTCATTCTGGTGTCCGCCTGCACGGCGGGTCCGCAGCCCACTCCGCCGTCCGCCACTTCCGCCACGGCGGGCAGCCCGGCGCAGACCTCACAACCGGGAACAGCCCAACCGGGGACACCGATGACGGCCGCCGACATCCCCTCGATCGTGGAGAACGTCCAGCCGTCCGTGGTCACGGTCCTGACCGACGACGGCGTGGGCAGCGGCGTGGTGTTCGCCGCGGACGGACTGATCCTCACCAACGAGCACGTGGTCAGGGGAAACACGGACGTGGAGGTCGCGTTCGCCGACGGCCAGCGGGTCGCCGGAACGGTCAAGGCCGCGGATGCCATCTCGGACCTGGCCCTCGTTGAGGCGAAGCGCACAGGGCTTCCCGCAGCCAGGTTCCAGACCGACCTGCCCCGGGTGGGCGAACTGGCAATCGTGATCGGCTCGCCGCTGGGCTTCGAAAACACCGCCACGGCGGGCATCATCTCAGGACTGCACCGCGAAATCCCCGGCTCGGCAGCCAGCAGCCAGTCGCTGGTGGACCTGATTCAGACCGATGCGGCGATCAGCCCGGGGAACTCCGGCGGCGCGGTGGTCAATTCCCGGGGCGAGGTGATCGGCATCAGCGAGGCGTACATCCCGCCGCAGTCCGGCGCGGTGGCCCTGGGATTCGCGATTCCGGCCGCGACGGCGGTCCGGGTGGCTGAACAGCTGCGTGAGGACGGTACCGCGGACCACGCCTTCATCGGCCTCCGCCCGGGCAGGATCACTACCCAGATCGCCGAACAGCTGGGGCTCCAGGACACGCGCGGCGCACTGGTTCTCTCGGTGGTCGACGGCGGTCCAGCGGACGACGCCGGCCTCCGGCCCGGGGACGTCCTCATCGCCCTCGACGGCAAGGAACTGTCCTCGCCTGAGGACCTGCTGGCCGAGCTCCGGGGCAAAACGCCGGACCAGACGGTGAACGTCGGCTACCGCCGCGGCACCGAATCCGCGGAAACCAAAGTCACCCTCGCTGCCCGCCCGGCCGCGGAGGGCTGAGCGGGCAGCGAGAGTGACCGGGCGGCCGGCCGTCGCCGAATGGGTCGCTGCTGTGGGTTTTTGGCCCGGCAGGCTAAAGCCCGCCGGCCAGCTTGTAGTACGCGGCGTTCCAGTTCAGTTCCTTCTTGAACTGTTTGATGGTGGTGCCTTCGTCGATGGCCAGCAGCTCGGTCCGTGCAATCTCGGCGAAGTCCTCGAACACGTCCATGCCCACCGCGGTGGAAAGGACCGTGTGGTG
The DNA here is from genome assembly GCF_031454875.1 of Arthrobacter oryzae. GTDB lineage: Bacteria > Actinomycetota > Actinomycetes > Actinomycetales > Micrococcaceae > Arthrobacter > Arthrobacter oryzae_D. The sequence goes on along the minus strand of NZ_JAVDRQ010000001.1, from coordinate 512,711 downwards.
GGCCGCCCCGGCGGTCAGCCAGGCAGCGGCGGAGGTGGCGAAGTCGGGCTTCGGAGACCACAGCGCGCGGGCCACGGGCAGGTTGGGCAGCGGTTCGTCCAGGTCCACCACGTCAACCGCGTTTGCCACGAGGCGGAAGCGGTCCCGCATGTCGGACAGGGCCACCACCACTCCGGGGCCGGCGTCGGTGTCGAACACCATGCGCACGGGGTCTTCCTTGCCGCCGATGCCCAGCGGGTGGATCTCGACGCGCGGTTTCGTGGCCGTCAGCGAGGGGCAGACTTCCAGCATGTGCGCACCCAGGATCTTCTCCTGGCCCGGGGTGAGGTGGTACGTATAGTCCTCCATCAGGGAGGCGCCGCCGGGCAGGCCGGAACCCATCACTTTGGCGGCGCGGACCAGGATGGCGGTCTTCCAGTCGCCCTCGGCGCCGAAGCCGTAGCCGTCGGCCATCAGCCGCTGCACGGCCATGCCGGGCAGCTGGCACAGTTCTCCGAGGTCCTCAAAAGAAGTGGTGAAGGCGGCCGAGCCGTTGGCCTCGAGGAAGCTGCGCAGGCCAAGTTCGATCCGTGCGCTGTAGCGCAGCGATTCGTGCCGCGCTCCCCCGGCCTTCAGCTCCGGCACCACCTCGTAAAGGCGTTCGTACTCCGCTACGAGGGCGTCGACGTCGGCCTCCGCGGCGCCGTGCACGGCGTCGGCGAGCTCGTTGACGGACCAGGTGTTGACCGAGACGCCGAAGCGCAGCTCGGCCTCGGTCTTGTCACCCTCGGTGACGGCAACGTTGCGCATGTTGTCGCCGAAGCGCGTCAGCTTGAGCGTCCGGACGGCGGCCCAGCCGGCCGACGCGCGTTGCCACACGCCTACTTGGCGGGAGACCTCCGGGTTGGACACGTGGCCCACCACGGTCTTGCGGGGAATACCAAGGCGGGACTGGATGTAGCCGAACTCACGGTCTCCGTGGGCTGCCTGGTTCAGGTTCATGAAGTCGAAATCGATGTCTGCCCAGGGCAGTTCCACGTTGGCCTGGGTGTGCAGGTGGAGCAGCGGCTTGCGCAGCAGGTCCAGGCCCTGGATCCACATCTTGGCGGGGCTGAACGTGTGCATCCAGGCGGTCACGCCGATCACGGAATCCTCAGAGTTGGCTTCCAGCGCGGTGCGGCGGATAGCGTCCGAGTCGGTGAGGACGGGCTTCCAGACCACCTTGACCGGGACATCGGAGGACGCATTCAGCGCGGCGGCAATCTCCTGCGACTGCGCTGCGACCTGCTTGAGGACGTCCTCGCCGTAGAGGTGCTGGCTGCCGGTGAGGAACCAGACCTCGTACTGCTCGAGTGACGTGTTGTTGGCGTTGCTCATGGGAATTCTCCTGAAGGAAGCGGGTGGGCTGCGGCGCTACTGGCCGTAGACGTTCTGGTAGCGGGCGTAGAGGGAATCGATGCTGCCCTGGTCGATGGGCAGCGGTTCGCCCAGCTGGCGGGAGATATGGACGGTGCGTGCCACTTCCTCGCACATCACGGCGGCCTTCACGGCGGAGCGGGCATCCTTGCCGATGGTGAACGGTCCGTGGTTCTGCATCAGGACCGCCGGTGACGTGGAGTTCCGGAGGGTTTCCACGATGCCCTGGCCGATCGAGTCGTCGCCGATCAGTGCGAACGGACCAACCGGGATGCTCCCTCCGAACTCATCGCTCATCATGGTCAGCACGCACGGAATCGCCTCGCCGCGGGCGGCCCACGCCGTGGCGTAGGTGGAGTGCGTGTGCACTACTCCGCCCACTTCCGGCATATGCCGGTAGACGTATGCATGAGCCGCAGTGTCCGACGACGGCGAGAACGGCGGGTTGCCCCACTCGCCCTCCGCGGGGACGCCGTAGAGATCGGTGACCACCATGCTCTCGGGCGTGAGGTCGGCGTAGGAGACTCCGGACGGCTTGATGACCATCAGGTCCTCGTCCGGAACACGGGCGGAGACGTTGCCGGCCGTCCAGACCACCAGTTCATAGCGGGTGAGCTCCGCGTGCAGTTCGCAAACCTCGCGACGGACCTTTGCAATGGTTTCCAAAAGGTTGCTCATGCGGACACTTCCTCTGCGGCCGAGTCTGCCGGGACCGCCTTCTGGTGTTGGGCGCCGGTGACACCGGCGGGGGAAGCGGCACCGGCGGGGGTGGCAAACGACGGCCGCGCCGCACGCTGGATGGCCTTGAGTCGGTGCATCACGCTGTTGATGCCGCGGCCGAAATAGTCGTGCAGCGTGCGGTACTCCTGGAAGAGCTTTTCGTAGGCGGCAACATTTTCCGGAATGGGAATATAAATGCTGCCGGGCTCCGAGCCCATGGCAGCCGCGGCGGCACGGATATCCGCGTATTCCCCGGCGGCAACGGCGGCGTGGATGGCCGAACCAAGCGCCGGCCCCTGGGCGGAGCCGATCGTGGACAGCGGCAGACCGGTGATGTCCGCGTAGATCTGCATGAGCAGCCTGTTCTTCAGCAGGCCGCCAGCCACGATGAATTCCCTGACCGGCACGCCCGAGTCGCGGAAGGCGTCCACGATGGTGCGCGTGCCGAAGGCGGTGGCCTCCAGCAAGGCCCGGTAGGTGTCTTCGGGCCTGGTGGCCAGGGTCTGGCCCACCACGACACCGGAAAGTTCGTGGTCCACCAGCACCGAGCGGTTGCCGGAGTGCCAGTCCAGGGCAATGAGCCCGTGTTCGCCGATGGCCTGGCGGGAGGCCAGTTCCGTGAGGTACTCGTGGATGCCCAGGCCTGCGGCTTCCGCTGCCTGGTGGTATTCGGGCGGAACGCCGTTGCTGGTGAACCAGCCGAAGATATCCCCCACGCCGCTTTGGCCCGCCTCGTAGCCCCACAGGCCGTCGACGATTCCGCCGTCCACCACCCCGCACATGCCCGGAACTTCACGCAGCTCCGCACCGTTCATGACATGGCAGGTGGAGGTACCCATGATGGCCACCAGCTGCCCGGGCTCCACTGCCTTGGCTGCGGGCGCTGTAACGTGGGCGTCCACGTTGCCCACTGCGACCGCAATACCCTCGGGCAGCCCGGTCCAGGCTGCGGCCTCAGCCGTCAGGTATCCCGCGGCATCGCCGAGCCGGCCGATGGTGTGTGCCAGCTTGGCGCTGACAAAATCCTTGAAGTCCGGGTTCAGGGCAGCCAGGAATTCCTCCGACGGGTAGCGGCCGTCCTGGTAGATGCCTTTGTACCCCGCAGTGCAGGCGTTGCGGACGTAGTTGCCGCACAGCTGCCACACGATCCAGTCGGCTGCTTCCACCCAGTGGTCCATTTCCGCATAGGTTTCCGGGTCTTCCTCCAGCAGTTGCAGGCCCTTGGCAAACTCCCACTCGGAGGAGATGAGCCCGCCGTAGCGCGGCAGCCAGTCTTCGCCGAGTTCCGCGGCCAGCGCGTTGATGCGATCCGCCTGCGGCTGGGCGGCATGGTGGCGCCACAGCTTCACATAGGCGTGCGGGCGGTTGGCGAATCCGGGCAGTTCGTTCAGCGGCGTGCCGTCCGCCTTGACCGGGACCATGGTGCAGGCCGTGAAGTCAGTGGCGATTCCCACCACGGCGGCAGGGTCGATCCCGGCGTCGGCGACGGCCGCGGGCACCGCCCGGCGGAGGACGTCGCGGTAATCGTTCGGCACCTGCAGGGCCCATTCGCCGGGCAGTCGGGCGGCTGTTCCGTCCGTTGCGTCCGCCAGGTCGGCCGGGAGCGCGTCGGTGACCACGGCGTGGGGGTACTCGAATACGCCGCTGCCCAGTTCCTTGCCGTCCCGAACACGGACCACCACGGCCCGACCTGACAGCGTGCCGTAGTCCACGCCGATCACAAAGCTGTCTGAACCGTCTGCTGTGACGTCCATCAATTCCTCCAATAGTCTCCGCTGCTCTGCGGTTGACCTCAATTGTTAGCGCTAACAAACAACCTGTCAAGACATGGCCTCTACTGCAGGGAATGCCAACGGCAGGAAAGCTCCCGGCCGGACGGGCCGGAGCGTGGGCCGGCTCAGGCCGGCGGTGCCGTGCTTGCCCGCACCACCATGCGTGGGTTGACTACGGTGGTTCCCGCCCCGGCGCCGTCTTCGAGCAAGGCCAGCATCATGTCCATGCACCGGCGCCCCAGCTCTTCGAAGTCCTGCCGGACAGTGGTGAGGGGCGGCATGAAGTAGCCCGCCTCCGGCTGGTCGTCGAAACCCACTACGGAGACGTCCTGCGGCACCCGCACACCCGCTTCGCCGAAGGCCCTGAGGACGCCCAGCGCCATCTGGTCGTTTCCCACGAACACGGCCGTGGCGCTGCGTTCGACGGCGAGCTTCTGGCCGATCCCGTAGCCGCTTCCGGCGCTCCAGTCGCCCTCGACGAAGAGGTCGTCCGCCAGCCCGGCCTCGGTGAGCGCCTCGCGCCAGCCTTCGGCCCGTGCCGCGGCGTCGATCCAGTCCTGGGGGCCGGAGATATGGCCAATGCGCTTGTGGCCCTGCTCAATCAGATGGGCCACGGCAAGCCTGGCTCCAAGCTTCTGGTCCACCATGGCCCCGCTGAACCTGCCTTCTCCGCTCGAGCCGACCACCACAACCGGCACGTCCAGGTTGAGCACCTCCAGCGCCTGCAGCGTTCCCGTGTGCGGCACCAGGGCTACGATCCCGTCCACGCCCTGGTCCATGAAATGGCGTGCGGCATCGGCGATCGAATCAGCGCTGACCTCCCGGAGGGCGGCGATGCTCACGAAATATCCGGCATCGCGTGCCGCCTGCTCCACCCCGAGCAGCGTGTTGGCGGGGCCGTACTGGGACAGCTCGCTGGCCAAAACACCAATGGTGTGGGAACGCCGGGTCACCAGGCTGCGCGCGGCGGTGTTCCGCCGGTACCCCAACTCGGCGACCGCAGCCTCGACGCGCTCCCTGGTTGCCTTGCTCACATTGGGGTGGTTGTTGATTACCCGGGACACTGTCTGGTGGGAGACGCCGGCACGTTCCGCCACGTCTTCAAGTCGCGGAAGGCGCCGCTCGCTGCTGTAGGCCATGAAGCTATTGTGCTCGAGCCTGCAGCGCATCCACGAACACGTTCGGAATATCCTGCGGATTCCTCGCCACATAACTTGTGCCGCCGGTGGCCTCGGAAATCTTCCGGAGCGTCCCTGCGTCGGCGTCGTCAGTGATGCCGATACTGACGATCACCACGGGCTTTGCCGGATCCCGCTCGCGCTCCAGGGCCTCCAGCAGTTCCTCAAGGCTCAGGGAATCCGGGTCTTCATTGGCGCCGTCGGTGAACAGGATCACGCTGTTGACAGCCCGCGCATCGTAATTCGCCTTGACCGTCCGGTACGCGGCCAGGGTCGAGTCGTAGAGTCCCGTGGCGCCGCCGGTCCGCTTATCCAGGCCGGAGATGTCCGCCACCAGCCGCTCCCGCTGGGTGACACCGTCCACCGCTTCCCCCATTTTCCGGACGGGATCGAGCTCCACATAGTCCTGGCTGCCGCCGCCGAGGCCGATCGAGAACGCCCACATCCCCAGCGCGGCGGTGTCGGGAAACAGCTTGCTGCCCGCAATGGCCGCCTGCTGCGTGAGCTGCATGCGGGTCTGGGCACCTGCCGGGAAGTTCATCGAGCCGGAGACATCCATCACCACCAGCGACCTGAAGGGAACGGCCTGGAGGGACCAGCCCTTCAGCGTCCTCTGAGCAGTTTCCGCTGACACGGGCCTGAGGGCGGCAACGCTGCCCACGCCTTGCCGGTCCGGGGTGCGGCTGCCGTCGGCCGGCCGAAGTCCGACGGCGGCGAGCGCCTTTTTTCCGTCCTCGGTTGCCATGGCGGACGCCAGCGCCCGGGCAGCGTCGGCTGCGGCACCGCCCCGCGCCCTGCCCGCGGCAGTGACGGCCACCGGGTAGTCCAGCGACACGGAGCCGGTGTGCGGCATCGATGCTGAAAGCCCGGTCCCGGGAGCCGCCTGCGCGAACGCCAGCCAGGCCTGCTCTGTGACAATCGCGAATCCCCCGGCGGATGCCGCTGCCTCGAGCTGCTTGGCATCGGTCAGCTTTTCTCCCGTGCGCCGGCTCTCGCCCTGGGCGAGCTGGGCAGTCGCGGCCTGGAGCGCCTTCGCGTCCGCGCGGCCGGCCTCCACTTCGGCGAGTGCGCCCAGCAGCGCCACTTCGCCACTGCCGGTCACCAGCGGATCGCTGAACCTGACGCCGGGAGCCTGCAGCGCACTGAGCCATGTGGGGAACCCGGGGACCTCCCCCTGGCGGCCCACAATGACGCCGGGCGTCGAGGCGATGGAGTCCACCGTGATTTCAGGCGCCGCGGCGGTCACGACGCGCTGCACCCGGACTGCCGAATCAGCCACCCACAGGTCCGGGGCATCTTTCCCCGCCGTCACCGAGGCCGCGAGCTCAGGCTGCGTCTGCGTCTCGAAGGTGTACTTGACGCAGGCTTCGGCGGGTACCGCCGCGGCCGCGCTTTGCAGGGCCGGGGCAAGGGCGGCGTCCGCTCCGACGCGGACTTCCACGGGAACGTCACAGCGAGCGCCTGCCAGGGACGGCCGGTTCCCCGTGATCCAGAGGACAGCGCCGGCGGCTACGGCGACGGCCGCCACCACGCCGACAATCATGAGGATCCTCGGCCAGAAGAACGGTGACTTGCGGGGCAAACGGCCGTGACGCTGCGGGCCTGCTGCTCGGCGACCTGACATGGGCGCAATACCTAACTGCTGGGGATCCTGGTGGGCGGTTGGTGTTTGCCGGCCCCTGCCCCTCGCAAGCGGCACCCCAAGATTGGCTGCAAAACCGTCCCAGTATACGTAAGTGAGTGTCCGGCATCACATAGGGACCCCTGCCCGACGCAGGTCTATTAGTTCTTTCAAAAAAATTGGTTGAAGTTTCAAGTAAAACCTCCTAGACTGGAGTCATGACGCAGACACTTGATCGCCCGCCGGTACTATTCCTGAGCCACGGCGCCCCTCCCCTGGCTGACGACGCCCGCTGGACCAGCGAGCTCAGCGCCTGGTCCGGCACCTACGGCAAGCCCAAGGACATCCTGATGGTGTCCGCGCACTGGGAGAATGCGCCGGTGACCCTCAGCGCCACCTCGCGGAATCCGGGTCTGGTCTACGACTTCTGGGGCTTTCCGCAGAAGTACTACGACGTCACCTACGACGCACCCCAGGCTGCGGAACTCGCCTCCGAAGTGGAGAAGCTCGTTTCCATCCACGGCCACCATGTGGAACGTGACGAGGAGCGGGGCCTGGACCACGGCGCGTACGTTCCGCTCGTGGAGATGTACCCGGAGGCCGATATCCCGGTCCTCCAGATGTCCATGCCCACGCTGGATCCCCAGGGTCTGTTCAACCTGGGCAAAACGCTGGCTCCGCTGCGGGACCGCGGAACGCTCATCGTCGGCTCAGGCTTCACCACGCACAACCTGCGCTGGTTCAACCCGGCGGCCGGACCGGACACGGCGCCGCCTTCCGTCTCCAGCGAATTTGACCACTGGGCCGAGGAAACCCTGGCGGCCGGCGATGTCGATTCCATCCTGGACTTCCTGCACAAGGCGCCGGCGGCCCGCGAAGCGCATCCGCGCAGCGAGCATTGGGCGCCGCTTTACGTGGCATTGGGTGCAGCCTACGAATCCGGAGACCTGAACGCCAGGACGGCCATTGACGGCTTCTGGTTCGGCCTGTCCAAGCGCTCCTGGACGCTCACCGGAAAATAGCATCGGCAGCTAGTGCGGGCCAGTAGCGCGAGAGGCAAACTGTTTCCGGACAACAAAAAACCTCCGGCCTCCTGTTACCAGGAAGCCGGAGGTTTTCCACTCTTCGCTAAAAGAGTGGGCCCTGTGGGGATCGAACCCACGACCCACGGATTAAAAGTCCGATGCTCTACCAACTGAGCTAAAGGCCCCAGCTGACTGCCATGAATGCGAGCGGCGAACGCACGCAATCGGACTGTCAGCCAGTCCATTTCTGGACGTTAAATACTGTACCCCACGCCGGGGGCAGCTTTTACACACTTCGGCGCGTGGCGCCGTCGGACATTCAGCTTCGTGTGGCAGCTGCCTCCACTACTCCTTAAGCCGCCCGTCGGCAAGCTCGATAACAGAACAGCACAGGAGTAGCGTGGGGGCATGAGCGAGCAAGCAGGATCCAGGGCCTACGGCGGCGCAAACCGGCATCACAAGCCGAAACCTTTTGCGCCCATCGACTTTGAGCCGTTCGCCGGGGGCGCGGACCCTGCACGCGTTTCCGAGGCAGCGCATCTCGCCGCCCAGGCGCTGGTCCGCCACGGCCGCGACAGCGACGATCCCAAAGTCACCAGGCGCCTCGTCAAGCTCGCGGACGAGCAGGGCCTGGAAGCCATTGCCGAGATGTGGGCCGAAAGCCCGGCACGCTCCCTCCCCGGCGCGTTGTGGCGCCTGTACGCGCTGCGGGCGGCAACCATCCAGGACCCCGAGCGCATCTCCGTGTACTTCAAAGCCGGCAAGGACACGGCGCAGGTGTCCAATGTGGTTGCCGGTGCTGCCGAACCGCCGGGGGCGGACGAAATGAAGACGATGGCGGATGCCATCCTCTCCGGCGCGTTCGACGGCGAGTTCGACGTCGCGCTGGAACGTTCCGCTGCTTTCTGCCGGGTGGTGGCCCTGGGCCAGGCCACCTTGGCCGACGGTGCGGAGCACAGCAACGAGAACCACGCGAGCAAACTGACCCGCAATTCCCACCTCCTGGTGAAGACCGCGGAAGACCTGGAGCACGCGGCCAACGCCTGGCGGCTGGGCGAACTGGACTGACGGCCTGGACGGCGGGGCTCCGCGGCCGCGGCGGCTTCGTAAGTCCACCACTGTTACGCACGGAGGGGCCCGGCTGTCAATGTTGACTTGGTTCAGCCAAAGTAGAAAACTGAAACTGGTGCCGAACCGCGAAACCCCCGGGCTTCAACATTTAGCCGCCTAGAGCGGCCTACCGCCGAGAGGCGTATCCGGTTCGGCACCACTTTTATGCCCGGATACTTCTGCCGGTAAAGTAGTCCCCATGTGCGGGTCAACGTCAAGTCACATGGCCCAGGGGCCACATTCCATGCCTTCGCCTTCCCCCACCGGAACCCGAAGGTGAAGCTCCGACTCTTCCCGCAGGAGCCCGCAGGGCTGCACCTGCTCTCGCAGATGGCCCGCCAGATTGTCCTCGCCACCGGAACGCTGGCTGAAATCCTCGGTGTCCCGGCCACGGAGCACACCCGCCTCGTTGAAGACATGCACGATCACGAGGCCAAGTCCGCTGAGCTGCAGTTCGCGCTGCTGACCCACATGCGCACCAGCTTCGTGAATCCCCTGCCGCGCGAGGACATGTACGCGCTGTCCCGGTACCTCAACGAGGCCATGGAGAAGCTGGACGCCGCCGCGGAGCTGGTGGCCCTGTACAAGCTCGAACGGTTCCCCAAGCGTGCCGCGGACCAGCTGGAGATCATCGCCCGGCAGGCTGAACTCACGGTAGATGCCATGCGCCGGCTGAACAATCTGGACGATCTGGAGGACTACTGGATCGAAATCCTGCGCCTCGCCAAGCGCGCCGAGCGGACGCACCGGGTGTGGGTGGCGGACATGCTCAAGGACATGAAGGGCGCCCCATACGCCCGGAACCGGGACATCGCCAACCAACTGGTGGACGTCACCAAGGACATGCGGCGCATTGCCACCCAGGTAGGCAGCATCATCGTCAAGGAATCCTGACGTGACCGTGTTCTTCTTTGCCGTAGTGGTAGTGGCGACGGCGGGATTCACCTTCCTGAACGGCTTCAGGGACGCGTCAACGTCCGTGGCCCTGGCCGTACGGACCCGGGCGCTGACCCCCACCGTGGCTGTCCTTCTGGCCGCCCTTTTCAACTTCGTGGGCGCGTCGCTCAGCGCGGGCCTGGCGCAGCAGGTGAGCAGAAGCTGGATCTCGCTGCCGGACGGCGAAAACGGCCTGACCATCCTGGTCGCAGGCCTGCTCAGCGCCGTCCTGTGGGGCATCTACACGTGGTGGCGCGGCATTCCGTCCTCGTCTACGCACGCCCTGGTGGGAGGGCTCGCCGGCGCCGGGCTGGCCAGTGTGCTGGTAGGGGGGAACTACGTAGGCGGGGTCAACAACTCCCTGTTGTTCCAGGTGGCGCTGCCACTGCTGCTCTCCCCCGTTATCGCGTTCGTGGGCGCCTACCTGCTGGTGTGGCCGGCCACCTGGGCTGCCCGTTACACACCGCCCAACGTGGTGAACAGCCGCTCCCGCCGGACCCAGGCCATCGCAGCCGGTGCTGTGGCCTTTGGCCACGGCCTGCAGGACGGCCAGCGGACCAGCGCGGTGCTGCTGCTGGCCCTCCTCGCCTCGGGGCTGTCCGACGGCGCCGCCATGCCGGTGTGGGTGGCACTGCTCACCGCCACGATGCTGACCGCCGGAACCCTGGCCGGAGGCTGGCGCATTTCCTACACCATCGGCTACAAGCTCACCCGGATCGATCCGCTGCGCGGCTTCGTAGCCCAGCTCTACAGCTCGGTCATCCTGCTGCTGGGCGCCATCGGGCTGCACTGGCCCGTGTCCACCACGCACACGGTTACGGCTGCCGTGCTGGGCGCCGGCAGCAACCAGGGCTTCCCGGTGACCAACCGCAGGCTGGTGTTGAGGATCCTGGCCTTCTGGGTCTTCACGCCGGTGGTCACGGCGGCGGCCGCCTTCGTGCTGGAGCTCTCGCTCTCTCCCCTTCAGGACCTTTAACGCAGCATCGGTTGCTCCACAGGTGCCGTTTTGAGGTGCCAAAACGGCGGTTACGGAGCAACCGATCGCGCGGGTGGGCCCACGCCGCCAGGGTTCCCTGGCCGAGCTTGCGAGGCTAGGGTGGCGGCGGGTGGGCCCACGCCGCCAGGGTTCCCTGGCCGAGCTTGCGAGGCTAGGGTGGCGGCGGGGATTATCCGAAGCGGCCGGAGACGTAGTCTTCCGTGGCCTTCTGGGTGGGGTTGCTGAAGATGGTGTGGGTCTCGCCCACCTCGATCAGCTTGCCAGGCTTGCCGGTTCCGGCGATGTTGAAGAACGCGGTGCGGTCCGAAACGCGCGCTGCCTGCTGCATGTTGTGGGTGACGATGACCACCGTGTACTGGTCCTTGAGGTCGTTGATGAGGTCCTCGATGGCCAGGGTGGAGATGGGGTCCAGGGCCGAGCAGGGCTCGTCCATCAGGATGACCTGCGGCTCCACGGCGATGGCGCGGGCAATGCACAGGCGCTGCTGCTGGCCGCCGGAGAGTCCGGAACCGGGCTTGGCGAGGCGGTCCTTCACTTCGTTCCACAGGTTGGCGCCCTGCAGGGAGCGTTCCACGAGGGCATCGGCCTCGCCCTTGGACATCTTCTGGTTGTTCAGCTTCACGCCTGCCAGCACGTTGTCCCGGATGGACATGGTCGGGAACGGGTTGGGGCGCTGGAACACCATGCCGATCTGCGAGCGGACGGTCACGGGGTCCACGCCGGGGCCGTACAGGTTGTCCCCGTCCAGCAGGACTTCACCCTCCACGCGGGCGCCCGGAATCACTTCGTGCATGCGGTTCAGGGTGCGCAGGAAGGTGGACTTTCCGCAGCCCGACGGGCCAATGAACGCCGTGACGGACTTGGCCTCGATGTTGATGTTGACGTCTTCAACGGCCAGGAACTTGCCGTAGTAGACGTTCAAATCCTTGACGTCGATGCGCTTAGACATGGTATTCCTTCACTTGCTGGATACGAATTGAATTGTACCGGCGGACTAGCGGCCGGTCTTGGGTGCGAAGGTCCTGGCAATCAGCCGTGCGCCGAGGTTCAGCAGCATGACCAGGATGATCAGCACCAGCGCGGCACCCCAGGCCCGCTGCGAGGAGGGATCCGGGTTTGACGGCGACGTGGGGTTCAGGATCTGGGTGTAGATGAACGTTGGCAGCGAGGCCATCCAGCCGCTGAAGACGTTGCTGTTGATGCTGGTGGCGAAGCCCGCGGTCACCAAAATCGGAGCGGTTTCGCCGATCACGCGGGCAATCGCCAGGGTGACGCCGGACGCGATGCCGGAGATCGCCGTCGGGATGACCACCTTGAGGATGGTCCGCCATTTGCGGACGCCCAGGGCGTACGCTGCCTCGCGGAGCTCGTTGGGCACGATCTTGAGCATTTCCTCGCTGGATCGCACCACCACCGGGATCATCAGGACGGAAAGCGCGACGGCGGCAACGGCCCCCGTTTTGGTCCCGGGTCCCACAACGGCGAAGAAGAAGGCGGCCGCGAACAGGCCGGCGACGATCGACGGGATGCCCGTCATGACATCAACGAAGAAGGTGATGGCCCGGGCCAGCGTGCGGTCCTCGCCGTATTCGACGAGGTAGACGGCGGTCAGCAGGCCCACCGGTACGGAGATGACCGTTGCCAGCAGGGTGATCTGGATGGTGCCGAGGAGGGCGTGGTAGATGCCGCCGAGAACGGGCGCACCCTCTTCAACGCTCTTGTTGTCGAAGGCGCCGGTGACGCCGTTCATGGACGTGGTGAGGAAGCCGGGGTCCAGGAGCCCGGGGAGCCCGTTGACCAGGACCGTCCAGATGACCGAGATCAGCGGCAGCAGGGCCACCAGGAAGGACCCGACCACCAGGCACGTGGCCAGCTTGTCCTTGGCCTTGCGCCCGCCTTCCGCAGCGGCGCTCCAGCCCACTAGGCCGGCCGTGAACAGGATGGCGGAGACAATGCCCCAGCCGAACGCGTTGAAGCCGATCAGGGCCAGGATGGCGGCGCCGATGACCAGGGCGAGGCCCAGGACCACGTACGGGGCGAATTTGGGCAGCTGGCCCTTGGTGAGCGCGGAACGCTTGCGGACCGGGGTGAGGGTGGAGGTCATTTAGTTGGCTCCCGAGAATTCTTTGTGCCGGCTGATGATCCAGCGGGCAATCATGTTGACGCCGAGCGTGATGACGAACAGGACCAGGCCCGCCGCGATCAGCGTGCTCACCTTCAGGCCGCTGGCCTCCGGGAAGTTCAGGGCGATTTCAGCGGCGATGGTCTGGTTGCCGGACTGGATCAGGCTGGTTGTGAGGGCGCCGGAGGAGAGCACCAGGGCCACGGCCATGGTTTCGCCGAGGGCGCGGCCCAGGCCGAGCATCACGGCGCTCACGATGCCCGGGCGGGCGAACGGGAGGACTGCCATCTTGATCATTTCCCAGCGGGTGGACCCGAGTGCCAGTGCGGCTTCCTCGTGCAGCTTGGGGGTCTGCAGGAAGATCTCGCGGCTCAGGGAGGTGATGATGGGAAGGACCATCACGGACAGCACGATTCCGGCGGTGAGGATGGTCTTGCCAGTGGCCGACGCGGGTCCCTGGAATATCGGCAGCCAGCCCATGTTGGCGGCCAGCCAGTCGTAGGCCGGGGAGATTTCCTTGGCCAGGAACGCGGCACCCCAGGCGCCGTAGACCACTGACGGGATGGCGGCCAGGAGGTCGATCACGTAGCCCAGGCCGGAAGCCAGGCCGCGCGGTGCGAAGTGCGAGATGAAGAGCGCGACGCCGATGGCCACGGGGGTGGCGATGACCAGGGCAATGATGGCCGCGATCAGGGTACCGATCACAATCGGCCAGATGTAGGCGAAGAAACCCTCGCCGCCCTGGATCTGGTCCGGGGAGGCCACCAGGGCCGGGATCGCCTGGATTACCAGGAACAGGGCAACGCCAAAGAGCACGGCAAGGATCAGGCACCCTGCGGCCAGGGCGGCTCCGGAAAAGACCTTGTCTCCGGCGCGCCCTGCGCCCCGGGACTGTGTCAGGGAGGTGGTGGTCACAAACGATCCTCTGGGTTCGGATAGAACCGTCTGCCGTATCCGGACCGATCCGGTGTCAGCAGCGGTGAAACTGGTTGTACTTCGGACAAACGCCCAAGTTCCCTGCCCCGCCGGACGGTCTGTGACCGTCCCGTCCGGGACAGGGAACTTGGCTCAGGCTCGTGTTTCCACTATGCCTTGCTGTGCTGCGAATCCCCTAGGACTTGACCTTGATGGTCTCGATGGCCTTGGCAGCCTTCTCCTGGAGGTCCTTGGAGAGCGGAGCCGACTTTGCGGCGTCTGCTGCAGCCTGCTGGCCGGCGTCGGACACTACGTAGGTCTCGAAAGCCTTCACCAGGTCAACGGTTTCCTGGGTGGCATACGTGGAGCAGACAACGTGGAAGGAGACCAGGACAACCGGGTAGGCGCCTTCGATGGTGGTCTTGCGGTCCAGCTTGATGGACAGGTCGTTGGCGGAACGGCCCTCTACCGGCTTGCCGGCATCGACAGCCTTGGCTGCGGCCTCGGCCGAGATCTTGGTGAAGGTTTCGCCCACCTTGATCTGCGCGATGCCAAGCTTGCCGCTGACAGCCGAATCATCGGCGTACGTGACGGCACCGGGGGTGTCGGTGACGGTCTTGACCACACCGGAAGTGCCCTTGGCGTTCTCACCCTTCAGCGAGGCAGGCCATACGCCCGAAGCCTTGTCGGTCCAGGCTTCCGGAGCGGCGGCGGCCAGGTACTCGGTGAAGTTGGTGGTGGTGCCGGAGTCGTCAGAGCGGTTCACCGGAGTGACCTTGAGGTCCGGAAGCGTAACTTCAGGGTTCATGGCTGCGATGGCGGGATCGTTCCAGTTGGCGATCTCTCCGCGGAAGATCTTGGCCACGGTGACGGCGTCAAGCTTCAGTTCCTTGACATCCGGGATGTTGAAGGCAATGGCGATCGGGGAGATGTAGACCGGGATGTTGACGGCACCCTCGGGGCCGCAGGTTTCCTTGGACGATGCGAACTCTTCGTCCTTGAGGAAGGCATCGGAGCCGCCGAACTGTGCGGAGCCGTCCAGCAGGGCCTTGCGGCCTGCACCGGAACCGTCGGGCGAGTACTGGACGTTGGCGCCCTGGTTCGCGGACGCGAAGTTGGTCTTCCACACATCCATGGCTGCGCCCTGGGCGGACGAACCGATGCCGGTCAGCGTGCCGGTGACGTTGGCTCCCGTGGCGGACGGAGCACCGGTCTGGGCCGTGTTCGTGGCGTTGTCGGAACCACAGGCGGTGAGCGCGAGTGCGCCGGCTGCGATGACAGCGAGAGCCGCGTGGCGGCCGAAGCGGAGTGCCTTCACTAGATGTACCCCTTCCAGGGATTTTCTGATGCGTGCCGGACCGGAGACGTCCGAACATAAGAAGTTGCGTACTTTTTGTACCTTTATTGAAGGTATGGGCCCTAGGTAACGGGATGTGGGGACCAAGATGAACGGACGGTTAACGACGGCGGGACATCGGCTTACATGTGCAGCGTCACCATTGCGCACATCACATCTCCGGCCGTAGTGCAACGCCAGTGAATAGACTGGAACGCATGGCCCCCGCGACAGGAATTTCCGCAAGCAGAAGATTCCTCCGAGCCAGGATCCGCACCGGTATGGTCCGGAGCAGGAACTCCCTGGTGCCCGCCATTCAGATGACGGTCTGCGCTGTGGGCGCGTATGCGTTCGCCGAATACGTCCTGGGCCATTCCGGTCCGCTCTTCGCCGCCACGTCCTCACTCATCGCCCTTGGTTTTTCCCGGGACCCGCGGCTGCGCCGGGTCATTGAAGTGGGCCTGGGCTGCACCATCGGCATAGCGGTGGGTGACCTCCTGCTGCACTGGCTGGGAGCCGGGATCTGGCAGGCTGCCGTCGTACTTCTGTTCTCCATCCTGCTTGCCCGCTTCCTGGACAGCGGGACCATCTTCACCACCCAGCTCGGCCTGCAGTCCCTGCTGGTGGTGCTGTTGCCGGCGCCGGCCGGCGGCCCCTTCACGCGGAGCCTTGATGCCGTGGTGGGCGGGATCTTCGCGCTGCTCGTCACCATCCTGGTGCCCAAGGATCCCCGGCGGGAACCGCGGAAGGACGTACAGAAGCTGCTGCATGAGCTTGCCGAGGTGCTGCGTGACTGTTCGTCAGCCCTGGCGAACAGCGATTCCACCGAGGCCTGGCATGCCCTGGTCCGCGGCCGGAACTGCCAGCCGCTGGTGGATGCGATGCGCCAGTCACTGCGTGCTTCCGGCGAGGTGGCCACGCTCGCCCCGGCCTACCGGCGCCACCGCGACGAGATCGACCGGTTGGAGCAGTCGCTGGACTACATCGACCTCGCGCTCCGCAACAGTCGCGTGTTCGCCCGCCGCCTGACCAGCGCCATCAACCACGCCGCGCTCTCCGACGAGGCCACGGAGAACATCGCGGAGGTCCTGCAGGAAACCGCCGCCGCCATCGACGAACTGTCCCTGGGACTGGCCGAAATGCACGAAGGCGCCCGGCGCGCGCACCTTCGGACGTCGCGGCTGGAACTGACCGAGATCGCCGGGCGGCTGCATCCGCGCCTGCTGGACGTCCAGCGCCTCGAAGGCGAAACCGTGGTCATGCTGTTCCGCCCCCTGATGGTGGACCTGCTCGAGGCCACCGGCATGGACTCGAAGGAAGCCCGGGACATCCTCCCGCCGCTGTAACAACGACCGGCGGCCGGGCTCGGCGAAACGGGATCCCGACAGGCCCGATCACCAGTACTGTCAGACTCCCCGGATAGGGTGGAACGCATGGCAACAAAGACTTCCCGGGCGTCCAAGGCGCCCGCCTACAAGTGCGCCGAATGCGGCTGGACCACCGTCAAATGGGTTGGCCGCTGCGGTGAGTGCCAGGCCTGGGGCACTGTTGAGGAAACCGGTGCCGCCGTTGCGCGGACGACGGCGGCAACAACGGTTCTGGAGCCGGCCCGCCGGATCGCCGAGGTGGACGCCACCACGGCAGCGTTTTTGCCCACCGGCGTGGATGAGCTGGACCGGGTTTTGGGCGGCGGGCTGGTACCCGGCGCTGTGATCCTGCTGGCCGGTGAGCCCGGCGTAGGCAAGTCCACCCTGCTCCTGGACGTGGCCGCCAAGTTCGCCCGGACGGCGCAGGACGTCCTCTACATCACGGGCGAGGAGTCAGCGGCGCAGGTGAAGCTCCGCGCCGAGCGGATCGACGCCGTCGCGGATTCCCTGTATCTCTCGGCAGAGACGGACCTGGGCCAGGCCCTGGGCCAGGTGGAGAAGATCGAGCCGAGGCTGCTGATTGTGGACTCCGTCCAGACCCTCAGCAGCGCGGATGTGGACGGCAGCGCCGGCGGCGTGTCGCAGGTGCGCGAGGTTGCCGCTTCCATCATTTCCGCCGCCAAACGGCGCAATATGACCACGCTGCTGGTGGGCCATGTGACCAAGGACGGATCCATCGCCGGCCCGCGCCTCCTGGAGCACCTGGTGGACGTCGTGTGCCAGTTCGAAGGCGAACGGCACTCCAGGCTGCGGCTCCTGCGGGCTGTGAAGAACCGGTACGGCCCCACCGACGACGTCGGCTGCTTCGACCTCAACGAGGACGGCATCCTGGGGCTTACGGATCCGAGCGGGCTCTTTGTGAGCCGCACCAAGGAACCGGTCTCCGGCACGTGCATCACCGTGACGATGGAAGGGCGACGCCCACTGCTGGCCGAGGTGCAGTCGCTCCTCGCTGAAAGCCCCAATTCGCAGCCCCGCCGGGCCACCAGTGGTCTGGACAGTTCGCGCGTGTCCATGCTGCTGGCGGTGCTGCAGCAGCGTGCCGGCTGCCTGCTGCACAAGGACGATTCCTACGTGGCGACCGTGGGGGGCGTGAAGCTCAGCGAACCCGCAACGGACCTTGCGGTTGCGCTGGCAGTGGCCTCTGCGAAGGCACGGAAGCCCTTGCCCATCCGGCTGATCGCGTTCGGCGAGGTGGGCCTGGCCGGGGAGGTCCGTCCCGTTCCTGGCATCAACCAGCGCATCCAGGAAGCCCACCGGCTGGGCTTCACCCATGCCGTAGTCCCGGCCAGCCACAACGGTCCCGGCCCCATCCCGGCGGGCTTCTCCGTTCGGGAAGTTGAGCACCTGACGGAGGCCCTGAGCCTGCTTATCGGCTAGGGGTGGCCTCGCTGGGCAGCTCGGACTTCCGGGGCGCTCCGACTGAGTTTCGCCTGATCAGGCGGGCAGTAAACGTGGGCACCGCTGCGGGTCTGCGGCCTTCGATTTGCCGGATCAGGGCTTCCGCGGCCGCAACGCCCATCTCGTAGACGGGCTGGGCAATGACCGTCAGCGGCGGACTGGTCAGCCGGGTCCAGGCAAAATCGTCGTACATGAGGAATGACACGTCTTCGGGGATGGACAGGTCCATTTCCTGGATGGCCTCGACGACGCTGAGCGCAATGAGGCCGTCCGAGGCGACAACCGCGGTGGCCGGGTCCGGCATAAGCAGGACCTCCCGCGTGATGTTCCGGATGGATTCGGCGTCCCCGGCGTTGAGGCGGACCAGGTCCTCGGGAAGCGTCAGGCCGGAGTCCAGGAAGGCACGGTCCATGCCGTTGACGCGCTCCGCTATCTGCGATGAATCCAACTGGACCCCTTCGCTGTAGGGGACCGCGGACTTAAGCGTGGAGATAAACGCGATCCTCCGGTGCCCGGCTTCAATGAGGTATCGCGTGGATTCGTAGGCCACGTCCGTCATTTCCACGGTCACGGTATCAATCTGGAGACCGTCTGCGGCGCGGTCGAGGAGGACCAGTGGGCGGCCGGAATCCTGGACCCGCTGGAGGTGCTGCGTTTCGGTTGACGAGGCGGGTGCCACAATCAGCCCGTCCACCCGCTTGTCCAGGAGCACCTGGACGGCGTCCACTTCGGCCGCCCGTTCCTCGTCGGTATTGATAAGGATGACGTTGAAGCCGCTCTTCTTGGCCGTGTCGGTGATGCCCCTCGTGGCCAGCCCGAAGTGCGGGTTTTCGATGTCCCCCACCACCACGCCGATGGTGTTCGATTTGCCTGTATTCATGCTGCGGGCGAGTTCATTCGGGCGATAGGAAAGCTCCTCCGCCGCGGCCAGGACACGCTCCCGGACATCTTCGCTCACTGCCCCGTAGTTTCCCAGCGCGCGTGCCGCCTGCGCTTTGGACACGTTGGCGGCCTTTGCCACATCCGCGACTGTTATGTCCCGTCGCCTCGAACCATTGCTGCTCATGTACGCCTTCCGGAGGGGCCTTGACGGCCGGTGTGGCTTGGGTTACATTTTTAGCAACCCACTGTGAGTCCGGTCTCAATCGTAAGTGGTGAGACCGGACTCAGCAAGGGGATTTCGACAAAAGGGCCGATGGCCCCTTGCTCCCAAGATTGGACAATGCTGTGACCAAACGACTGAACTTCCGCCCCGGGGTGATTGTTGCAGCTGCCGTTGCAACCCTCCTTGCGCTCTCCGGCTGCGGCGGATCGACCCCCGCTTCGTCCTCCACATCGGCCGAGAACCCCTACGGCCTGATCCAGCCCGGCACCATCCGGGTTGCCAGCCTGGGCGATTCGAAGCCGTACACCTTCGCTGATGCGCAGGGTAACTTCACCGGCTTCGATGTTGAGCTTTTCAAGGACGTGGCCCACCGCGCCGGCGTAGACAATGTGGTCTTCACCGGCCAGGACTTCTCCGGCCTGCTCGCCGCGGTTGCCAACGGCCAATTCGACGTCGGCGTTGCCGCCATCGGCATTACGGACAAGCGCAAGGAAACCGTGGACTTCTCTGACGGCTACCTCGCCGGGTACCTGACCGTCATCACCACCAAAACCTCGGGCATCACGGATGCCAACGGCCTGTCCGGCAAGCGGCTCGGCGTGGTGCAGGGAACGCTTCAGGAAGCCTACGCGGTCAAGAACTTCACCTCGGCCAACCTGGTGCGCTTCCCGGACAACAACACCGCAATCGCCGCGGTCAACAGCGGCTCCGTCGACGCCCACTTCCTGGACTACGAGGCAGCCAAGGCATACCAGGAACAGCACGGCCTGGTCAGCGCGGCGGACATCCCGTCCTTCGACGCACCGGCCGGGTTCGCCGTCGCCAAGGGGAAGACCGCTTTCAAGGAGGCCCTGAACAAGGGACTCGCTGAAGCGATGGAAGACGGCACCTGGAAGAAGCTTTACCAGAAGTGGTTCCCCGGATCGCCGATGCCCGAGCAGTACCTGCCCAAGGCAGAACAGACGGCTACTCCCGCCCCTAGCAAGTAGTCCGACACAAGCCGATCGCCGGGCACCCTGCCCGGGCAAAGAGTCCGCTGCCAATGACCGGGCTGGCCGCCATCCGCGGCCAGCCCGGGATTCACAAGCTACCTACGTCTGAGAGCAACCATGGACTGGTTCAACACCATCATCCGTACATTTTTCGACTTCGGCGCAATGGCCGAAGTCCTGCCCCAGCTTCTTGGGGTCGGCCTCCTCAACACCCTGATCATCTCGGTCGCGGCGACAATCATCGGGGTTGCCCTGGGCATGATCGTCGCGGTCATGGGCATTTCCCCCTCCAGGTGGCTGCGCGTGCCGGCCCGGATCTACACCGATCTTTTCCGCGGCCTGCCTGCCATCCTCACCATCCTCCTGATCGGACAGGGCTTCGCCCGGCTCAGCCAGTCGATCTTCGGGCCCTCGCCTTACCCGCTGGGGATCATCGCGCTGAGCCTGATCGCCAGTGCCTACATCGGCGAAATCTTCCGGGCGGGCATCCAAAGCGTAGACAAGGGGCAGGGCGAAGCGTGCCGCGCACTGGGCATGAGCTATGCCAAGTCGATGGCCCTGGTAGTGGTGCCGCAGGGCATCCGCAGGGTCCTTCCGGCCCTGGTGAACCAGTTCATTGCCATCGTCAAGGACTCTTCCCTCGTCTACTTCCTGGGCCTGCTGGTCTCAGAGCGGGAACTCTTCCGCGTGGGACAGGATGCAGCCGTACTCTCCGGAAACCTTTCACCGCTGGTCATGGCAGGCATCTTCTACCTGGTGATCACGGTGCCCCTGACCCACCTGGTCAACTACTTCGACAACAGATTCAGGACCGGCCGGCGCCGCCCGTCAGCCCCCAGCAGCGGGCTGAACGAAGTCAAGGAACTCGACGCGGCCTCGCCGCTGATCACCGGGAGCAACACATGAGCCTCGCAAGCAACACCGCCCACACCGCGGCCGCCGCGGGAAGCCAGACATTCCACGGTTCCAGCCTGGAACTGCAGAACCTCACCATGGCCTACGGGGACATCGAAGTACTCCGCAACGTCAGCCTGACAGTTCCCCCCGGAACCACGACCTGCATCATCGGCCCCTCAGGTTCGGGCAAGTCCACGCTGCTCCGCGGCGTCAACCGCCTGCATGAACCCAAAAGCGGCGACGTGCTCCTGGCCGGCGAAAGCGCACTCCAGGTCAAACCTGACCTCCTGCGCGCCCGCATCGGAATGGTCTTCCAGCACTTCAACCTTTTCCCGGACCACACCGCCCTCGAGAATGTTGCCCTGGCGCTCTGGAGCGTGAAGGGCATGTCCAAGACCGAAGCCCGGGAACGCGCCCGCCTCCGCCTCGCCGAGGTAGGGCTCGCGGAGCGCGCCGACCACCGGCCCCGGGACCTCTCCGGCGGCCAGCAGCAGCGCGTCGCCATCGCACGCGCCCTGGCCATGGAACCCGAGGTAATGCTTTTCGACGAAGCAACCAGCGCACTCGACCCCGAACTCGTCAAAGGCGTACTGAACCTCATGGCCGGGCTCGGCCGGCGCGGAATGACCATGCTCGTGGTCACCCATGAAATGGGCTTTGCCCGCAAAGTCGCCGATCAGGTGGTCTTCATGGATGAAGGTGAAGTGGTGGAGTCCGGTACGCCTGCAGATATGTTCGACAACCCCCGCAGCGAGCGCCTTCAACGCTTCCTTTCGGAGGTGCTCTGATGCCTCGTACGCCAACAGCGCCCATCCGGACCGCCGTCGTCGGCTTCGGGGTCTCGGGGCGGGTCTTCCATGCACCGCTGATCGAGGCTGATCGCGGCTACTCCCTCGACGTGATCGTGACAGCGGATCCGGACCGTGCCGCCGAGGCGGCCCGGCGTTACCCGAAGGCCCGCGTCGTCCCGACGCCGCAGGCCATGTTCGCCCTCGCCGCTGACCTTGACCTTGTGGTCCTCGGCACTCCCCCGCTCACGCACCTGGACCTGGCCGCTACGGCCGTAGCGCACGGTCTCCATGTGGTGGTGGACAAGCCGTTCGTCACCACATCGGCTCACGGCGAAGAACTCATCTCCCGGGCGGCCGACGCCGGTGTGCAGCTGACGGTGTTCCAGAACCGCCGGTGGGACGCCGACTTCCTGACGCTCCAAAAGCTTGTGCGGGAGGGTGCCCTGGGTGACATCCGCACCTTCGAGTCGCGCTTTGAATGGTGGCGGCCGGAAGGATTCGGGAACTGGCGCGATACCGCCACGCTGACAGAGGGTGGCGGCATCCTCCACGACCTCGGCGCCCACCTGATAGACCAGGCCATCCAGCTGTTCGGTCCCGTGCAGGACAGCTACGGGGAAACAGCGAGCCACAGTTCCCATCCGGAGGGCGCCGATACCGAAGCGTTCGTGTCCCTGTTCCACGTATCCGGGGTCCGGACAAGGCTGTGGATGAACGGCATGGCCGCCCGAGTAGGACCGCGCTTTCACGTGCTTGGCTCAAGTGCCGGCTACACCAAATGGGGCCTGGACAGCCAGGAGCCGGCACTCGCAGCCGGAATGACGCCGTCGGATCCCTGCTACGGCGTTGACCCCCAGGATTCTTGGGGGATCCTGGGCATTGACGGAGATGCTGCACCCGTACCTGCCGAGCGGGGTGACTACCCCCGCTTCTACGTACAGCTCGCCGCGGCCCTCGCCGGACACGGGCCATTGCCGGTGCAACCCGCCGAATCCCTCGAAGTCCTCAGGATCATCGAAAAAATCCACGCCTTCGCGTAGCTGCGGGACCAACCCGCGCGAACCAACCGCCAACCACCGAAGAAAGGGAAGACGTATGTCCTCCACACCCTCATCCAAACGCGTCGCCGTCATCGGCGGCGGCATCCTCGGAGTCTCCACCGCCGTCCATTTGCTCCGCCAAGGCGCATCCGTGGTCCTGCTGACCGAACGCGGCCTTGCCAGTGAAGCCACCGGCCGCTCGCTCTCCTGGCTCAACTCCGCCGGTGAGCGGTCAACCCCGTACCACCTGCTGCGCCTCGCCGGGGTGGACCGGTACCGCACACTCTTCGCCTCGGATCCCGGCAGGGAATGGCTCCAGTTCGGCGGAGGCCTGATGTGGAATGCGGCCGGACAGCGGGACGAAACCGAAGCCCGCCACGCCTACGAAAAGTCCGTCGGCTACGACTCCAGGCTGCTCGCACCCGAGGATATCGCCGCCGTCACCCCCGGCATCGATTCCAGTGCAATACCGGAAAACGCCATCTTCAATCCCGGGGAAGGCTGGGTCAGCCTCCCGGACCTGGTGGAATTCCTCATGGAGGAATTCCACGCCCGCGGCGGACAACTGGTCCTCAACGCAGGAAAAGTCTCCGTAACGGTCGACGGCGGGCGGGCTACCGGTGTCGAGACAGTGGCCGGCGAGACCTACGCGGCTGATGCGGTACTGGTGGCCTGCGGCGCCGCAACGCCAGCCGTCGTGGCACCGCTCGGCGTCCAGATCCCCAACGGGTCCCCCGTCTCCATGCTGGTGCTGACAAAGCCGGTTGACCACGAAGTCCAGGCCGTTATGAACACCCCGCGGGCCGCGGTCCGTCCCAACCCCGGCAGCACCTTCGCGCTGGATCACGACTGGTACGAGGAGCACATCACCGAGCACGCGGACGGCTCGTTCAGCGTCCCCGACGATGTGGTCCAGGAACTGGCCGACGAAGCCTCCAAACTCATCGACGGCAACCCCGATCTGAAGCCTGCATCATGGAAGATCGGCTACAAGCCGATTCCCGGTGACGGCGAACCTGTCTTTGGCGAACTGGGCCAGGTACCCGGTTGCTTCGTCGCATTCACGCACTCCGGGGCTACACTCGGGCTCATCGCCGGCGAACTCCTGTCGGGCGAGATCATGACAGGGAACAAGCACCCCATGCTGGCCACCTTCCGGCCGGGGCGATTCTCCTAGGGATCGCCTAGCCACAACAAGGGGCGCCTGCCGCATTGGCAGGCGCCCCTTGTTGTCAATCATTCACAGCAGGTTGGGCCTGCTAGGCCTTCTTGGGCGGAAGCGCCAGCTTGAAGACCTTGGCCCAGGTGGAGCCGACCTGCTTCCACATCGGTCCGGTGGTGTACGGCAGGCCATAACGCTTGCAGATCTCCCGCACCTTGGGTGCCACCTCGGCATAGCGGTTGGACGGAATGTCCGGGAAGAGGTGGTGCTCGATCTGGTGCGAAAGGTTACCGGTCATGAGGTGCATGAACTTTGAACCGGAGATGTTGGCCGAGCCGATCATCTGCCGGACGTACCAGTCACCGCGGGTCTCCCCTTCGACCATTTCCTCTGTGAAGGTGTCTGTCCCGTCGGGGAAGTGGCCGCAGAAGATCACCGCGTGCGCCCAGACGTTGCGGACAGCATTCGCGGTCAGGGTGCCGTACAGCGCCTGCTTGCCGGAACCGGTCAGCATTGCCACGGCCGGGGTTGCGGCGTAGTCCTTGGTGAACTGCTTGAGGGCCTTGACCCCGAGGGCCTTGAGGTCCTTGACCAGGGCTTCCTTGGACTTGTTGCCCTCCTTGAAGTCCTGCAGCTCAAGGTCGTAGATCGCAATGCCCCATTCGAAGACCGGGGCCAGGATGGCGTTATAGAGCGGGTTGCCCAGGTTGAAGGGCTTCCATTCCTGGCTGGGGTCCATACGCAGGAGATTGTATCCGACGTCGTTGTCCTTGCCCACCACGTTGGTCCAGCGGTGGTGCAGGTCGTTGTGGGTGTGCTGCCAGGCGCGGGCCGGGGTGACGAAGTCCCATTCCCAGGTGGTGGAGTGGATGTCCGGGTCCCGCATCCAGTCCCACTGGCCGTGCAGCACGTTGTGCCCGATCTCCATGTTTTCCAGGATCTTGGCCAGGCTGAGCAGCGTGGTGCCGGCAACCCAGGCGCCCTTGTTCCGGCTCACCAGCAGCGTGGCGCGGCCGGAGATCTCCAGAGCGCGCTGGATCTTGATCATGCGGCGGATGTACGCGGCGTCCGAGGCTCCGCGCTTGGCCAGGATGTCGTCCTTGATGGCATCAAGCTCCCGGCCCAGCTCGGCCACCTGCTCGTCGGAGAGATGCGCAGCGGCAGGAGGACGCACCAGCGGGCTGCCGGACGTAGCCAGCGCCCCGCGGCGCGTTTTTGCAGCTTGCGCGCCGGTGGCAGCCGCAGCTGCACCGTCCGCTTTCAGGGCTGCGGCGTCGCGCGAGGACGGCACAACGGCGTCTTCCGTGGTCTCGGCTTCGTGGTTAGTAACTATTGCCATGCGGTGGTGCTCCTCAAATGTCGAGGTTAACGGGTCCGGCGGCTGCCGAAACACACGTCTGGATTAGTTGGCCCGGCTCGCCATGGACTTCACCGGTGCGGAGGTCGCGGACATGTCCTGCCCGCAGGGGGGTAAGGCAACTGTGGCAGATGCCCATGCGGCAGCCACTGGGCATCAGCACGCCGGCATCTTCGCCGACGTCCAGGAGCGGAGTGCTTCCGTCCGCCTCCACCTCGCGGTCGGAGGCCTCAAAGGTGACCAGTCCGCCGTCGTGCCCGGCACCCGCGGCCAGGCTGGTGGTGAAGCGTTCAATGATCAGGTTGATCGGGTCGGCCGCGAACGGCCCCTCGGGCTGGTCTGAGTCACCGGCAACTGCGGCCTCGGCGGACCACAGCGCTTCGGCGTCGTCCAGGAAACCTTCGGGACCGCAGGCGTAGGCTGCGCGGTGCCGCCAGTCCGGGCAAAGGTCGTCGAGCGCCGCCGGCGACGAGAAGTCCACCCGCCCGCGTTCGCCGGTGAACCAGTGCGTGACCTTGAAGTTGGGGAACTGGTCGGCAAGCTCGGAGAGTTCCTCACGGAAGATGCTGTCCTCCGGGGTCCGGGCCGAATGGATCAGTACGACGTCGGCGTCCGGGCGGTGCGGCACCAGCGTGCGGACCATGGACATGACGGGGGTGATGCCGCTGCCTGCGGTGAGCATCAGCAGCGGGCGGGGGTGCTCAGGGAGGACGAAGTCGCCCTGCGGCGGGGCCAGGAACAGCACGTCGCCCGGGCGGGTGTTGCGGACCAGGACACCGGACACGGCGCCGACGTCGGTCACGGTGATGGCGGGATCCTGGCCGGCGGGAGCGCTCAGCGAGTAGGAACGCCAGTGCCGCACGCCGTCCAGTTCGACGCCGATGCGGGCCCACTGGCCTGCCTGGTGGGCCTTCCAGCCACGGCCTGGGCGGAAGAAGATGGTGGCGGAATCGGCCGTCTCGGCAACCACCCTGGTGACCACGCCGCGCAACTGGCGGGCGGAAAACACAGGATTGAACAGCGACAGAATGTCTTCTGGAGCTAGCGGGGTGGTCAGTACAGATGCGGCGCGCGCCAGCTTACGGAGCCGGATCATGTTATTAACCTTATGTTGGATCGAGGCATATTTCTTCTCCCAAGGCATACGATCGAACGTTCTAAACTGTTCCCCCGAAACAACTTATGGAAGTCTCTCATGAACCCTCCGGCCTCGAAGAGTCCAGCCGCCCCCGCGTACGACCCGCCGTGGCTCGCCCTGCCCCGGGAGGTCAGTGACCTGCTCCGTCCGATGATGCCCGGCATTGTGGAGGCCATCATCGATGCGGTGCCGCAGCTGGTTCCGGCATACGCCAGGCCCATCGAGGGCCGCTTCGGCCGCGGGCTGCGGCGCGGGGTAGCCGCCGCACTGGAGCGTTTCCTCCAGCTGCCGGGCACCCGGCTTCCTGCACTGTCGGAGGAGAGCCGTGAGCTCGTGGCCGGCCTGGGCAGCGGCGAATTCCGCCAAGGGCGCAGCATGGATGCGCTGCTGAGTGCCTATCGCATGGGCGCGCGCGTGACGTTCCGGGAGATGTCGCGGATCTCCATGGACAAGGACCTGGGCCAAGGCGTGGTGGTGGATCTGGGCGAATCGATCCTGGCCTACATCGACGAACTGTCCGCTGTGAGCGCAGAGGCCTACGCCTTTGAACAGTCCGAGCGAGCCGGTGCCGTTGACCGGCGCCGGACCGAACTCCTGGAGCTGCTGCTGATGGGCCAGGCGGACGAGGCCGCCCTGCGGCAGGCAGCCTCCATGGCCGACTGGTCCCTCCCGGCGCGGATGGTTGTGGTGACCCTGCCGCTGGAGCGCGCAGCCGGACTTCGGCTGCAGCTGGGACCCGGAACGCTGGTGGTTGAACGCGAAACCGACGCCGTAGCGCTGGTGCCCGCCCGCGAATCCGACGGGGGCCGGGCAGCACTGGACAAAGCATTGAAGGGCAGATCCGCGGCCGTAGGTCCGGCAGGCAGCTGGGAAAAGGTGCCCGATTCCCTGCGGCTCGCTGTGGTGGCAGCCTCCGTACTGCCGCCACGGGAGGACCCCGACGCCCCGCCCATCTGGGCCGATGACCACCTGGCGCAGATAATCCTCGGCTCCGAACCGTCGGCCATCACGGAACTGGCGGAGCGCAGGCTTGCGCCGCTGGAAGGACTGCGTCCGGCACAGCGCGAGAGGCTGGCGGAGACTCTCCTCTCCTGGCTGCGGCACTGGGGGCAGCGGACTCCGGTGGCCGCCGAACTCGGCATCCACCCGCAGACCGTTGGTTACCGGGCGGCGCAGCTGCGCGAGCTTTTCGGCGATGCGCTGGAAGATCCGCGGGCCCGGTTCGAGCTGGAGCTCGCCTTGCACGCGGGGCGGCGCTAGGAGCCCGGTCACCTGCCTGCCTCCACCGCGCTCCGGCTTTGCAGCCGCAGTTCAAGATCGTTCATCACGATGGCGGCCAGATCCTCCAGCGTGCGGGCATCCTCTGCGGTGAACTCCCGCGGTTCCCGGTCCAGGATGCAGAAGGTCCCGAGGTTGTAGCCGTCGGGGGTGCGCAGCGGCACCCCCGCGTAGAACTGCAGGCCGAACTCGCCTGCCACCAGCGGATTTGCCAAGGTGCGCGGGTCCGAGACTGCGTCCCGGACCACCCAGGCGTCGTCCTGGAGGATGGCGGAAGCGCACAACCCGGGGTCCCGCCCGATCTCCCCCACGTCGGTGCCGTGATGGGCCTTGAACCAGATCCGGTCATGGTCCACCACACTGACGATGGCTACGGGCACGGAGAACATCCGGGCGGCCAGGCCTGCAATCCGGTCGAACGTGCCGTCCGGGGGCGTATCAAGGATCCGGTATCGCTTGACGGCGCGCATCCGCGCCTCTTCATTCGCCGTAGAGACGTCCGACGGCGGCGCTTCCGCGGGAGCCCGGATGCCGCGGCGGCGCCCGGCGGCGCTGATGACCTCCTGCCGGAGGGCGAGTGAGACTTCCCGGGCACCGGGCCGGGCTGTCGGCTCACGCGACAGCATGGACGTCAGCAGGGCAGCCCATTCGGGCGCGACGCCGTCGGGAATGTGCGGATCCCGCAGTAGCCGCGCCATGGCTGAGGCAATCGGCGCCCCTGGGTAGGCCGGCTTGCCGGTCAGTCCTTCCAGCAGGACCAGCCCCAAGGAGTAGACATCGCTAGCCGGGCCCACCGGTTTTCCGGCGGCCTGTTCGGGGCTGAGGTACTGAGGGGTCCCGGAGCTTTCCGCCGACCCGCTTAGCTGGCCGTCCCCGAGGATCATGGCCACGCCAAAGTCACTGAGCTTGGCGCGCGCCCGGCGGTCATTGCTGTTGTAGTCCACCAGGAGGATGTTGGCGGGCTTGACGTCGCGGTGGACGATGCCGTGGTGGTGAATGTACGCGAGTCCGTCCGCAAGGTCATGGCCGATCAGCGCCAGGTGTGCCGGCGGGATGGGCCCCTGAGCCGTGCGTTCGCGCAGGTCCGGACCGCGGACCAGTTCCATGACCAGATACGTGCGGCGGTGCCGGGGATCACTGAGGTCCGCGCCCGCGTCCAGCAAGGTCACCAGGGCGTGGTGGCTCATTCCCGCGAGGATACGCACTTCCCCGCCTTGGCGGCGCGTGTGGTCCAGGTTGCCGGGGTCGTCGCGGAATAGCTTTACCGCGACTTCGCGCTGCAGGAGTTCATCGAAGGCCCGGTAGACGCCGGACTGGCTCCCCCGACCAATGAGGGCGTCAATCCGGTACCGGCCGCTGAGGAGGTAACCGGGTTCCATGCTCGCAGCCACGATCGCCCTCTCAGCTGTTAGTTTCATAAGCAAGCTTATGATATCCCGGCAGGCGCGGTGACGGCTACAAGGCGCCAGATACGAATGGCAAGTGACCGAGGGCGAGTGGCGAATGGTCCGCTATTTCGCGGGGTTGTGGGTTCCGATCGGCACCAGGGTCAGGTCCGGGTGGTTCTTCTCGATCCGGCGCAACGCCCAGACGTCGTTAAACAGCGCGAGGTATTCGCCGTCGGAGCGCAGCAGCACCTCGGCGCCCGGCACGTTGGCCAGCGCGGGCATGGCATCCGCCGTCGAAATTCTTGCCAGCGAGTACGGGAGCCGTTCCAGGCGCATGGGCGCACTGAAGTCGTGCGCCATGCGGTCCTCCACCACTTCGAACTGCATGGGGCCGACGGCGGCAAGCACCGGCGCCTGGTCTCCGCGGATGTCGGAGCGGAGCACCTGAATGACGCCTTCGTGCTCGAGCTGCTCGATGCCGCGGCGGAACTGCTTGAAGCGGCTGGGGTCCTTGGAGCGGGCCACCTGGAAGTGTTCCGGCGCGAACAGCGGAATCGCGGGGAACTCCACGGGTTCCTCCAGGAACAGGCTGTCGCCCACCCGGAGCGAGGACGCGTTGACCAGGCCAACGACGTCGCCCGGGAACGCTTCGTCAATAACCTCGCGCTCACGGCCGAACACCTGCTGGGCGTACTTGGTGGCGAACGACTTGCCGGTGCGGGTCTGCGTGACCACCATCCCGCGCTCGAACACGCCGGAGCAGACCCGGATGAAGGCCACGTGGTCGCGGTGCGCCTTGTTCATGCCGGCCTGCACCTTGAAGACGAAGCCGGCGAACGGTGCGTCCACCGGGCGGGGATCGCCGTCGACGTCGGGCCGGGGAGCCGCCGGAGGGGCGAAGTCCACCAGGGCGTCCAGGATTTCCTTGACGCCGAAGTTGAGGGCGGCCGAGCTGAAGAGAATAGGAGTGGCCTTGCCCGCGTGGAAGGCGTCGACGTCGAACTCGAGGTTGGATTCGATGACGAGTCCGGCTTCGTCCACGGCGTTGGACCAGTCGTCGCCCTGGCTGGCGGCCGCCTCTTCCGGGGTGAAGTATTCGGTGAGGGCAATGTTGGCGCCGGCGTTGTTGCGCTGGAACCGGGCAAAGCGGTCGTTGCGCAGGTCCCACACGCCGCGGAAGTCTCCCGAGATACCCACGGCCCAGGTCAGCGGCATGGGCTGGAGGCCGGTGCGCTCGGTGATTTCGTCCATGAGCGCCAACGCATCCAGGCCCGGCCGGTCCCACTTGTTGATCACGGTGATGATGGGCAGGTTGCGCTGCTTGCAGACCTCGAAGAGCTTCATGGTCTGCGTTTCGAGGCCCTTGGCGGCGTCAACCAGCATCACGGCGCAGTCGACGGCGGCGAGGACGCGGTAGGTGTCTTCGGAGAAGTCCGCGTGGCCCGGAGTGTCCAGCAGGTTGATCACCGTGTCCCGGTACGCGAACTGCAGGGCGGCGGAGCTGATGGAGATGCCGCGGTCCTTTTCCATCTGCATCCAGTCGGAGACAGTTTCCTTGCGGTTGGCCTTGCCGCTGGAGGCACCGGCCGTGCCGATCACCTTGGCGTGCAGCGCCAAGGCCTCAGTGAGCGTGGACTTGCCGGCGTCAGGGTGGGAAATGACCGCGAAAGTCCGACGCCGGGCCGCCTGTTTGTGAATCTCGTGGACTCGGGCGGGGCTAAGGACTTCTTGAGACACGGTGCTACTTTCGCTGCGGTTTGGGCTGCCCGGGCGCTGACGGCGCCGTTCCGGGCACTGCGCACCGGGGCATTGAAGCCCTGGTGCCGGGAAACAGGCTGGCGGGCAGCCAAGTCCCCAGTTTATCGCAAGGCCGCAACTGGCAGCAGTCCGCCTTACGCCCGCGAATGACCCGCGTCAAGGCCGCGCACGGGTACCCGCCGCCATCAGCGCCCGGCAATCCGTGCCGTGATGATGTGCGAGATGGCAGCGGCGGCGATTCCAGAGCCGACCGCTATCACCCCCCGCAGCACTGCCCCCATGTCCGTGGCGGCTGCCAGGACGATGCTGACGGCAAGAATCACCACCAGGAGGACGATGTTGGATACAACCTTGGGAAGTTTGCTCTTCTGTTCCGCAGACACGCTATTCACCTTACGTACGTTGAATGAACCAATAATCTGATGTGCGGGTAGACCGCACACCGCCGAAGAATGCAGCCGTCACCCCGCTAATGCGTATGGACGACAGCCATGCCGGACTCCAATGCCCGGATGACAACCTGGGTCCTGTCCCTGGCGCCCCATTTAGTCATCACACTGCTCAGGTGCGCTTTCACGGTTGACTCCGAGACGAAGAGCGCCCGGGACATCTCTGCGTTGGACATGCCCTGCATCAGCATTTTGACCACGGCTTCCTCACGGGGAGACAACGCAGCACCTCCGCTTTCACGAAGCACCGAGTAGACAGTCGGAATGCTGCGCACGAAGTTGATGACGTCACGCGAGGCCAGGGGCGACAACACATACTGGCCGCCGTGCACTTTTCGGATTGCCCTAAGGAAGTCATGCGGATTGTCGCTCTTGAACAAGAGCCCGCTGGCACCTGCGCGGACCGCAGCCACGGCCGCTCCCCGGGAGGACGACCTGGCGACAGCCAGCAACATGGCGGCTGGGTCAAAGTCCAGGACTGCAGCTATTGCCAGCGAACCGTCTGTACACCGCAGCCGGATGTCCATCAGCGTGACGTCGGGCCGCAGGACGCGGTACATCTGAAGCGCCTCGCAC
This sequence comes from Arthrobacter oryzae, assembly GCF_031454875.1. GTDB lineage: Bacteria > Actinomycetota > Actinomycetes > Actinomycetales > Micrococcaceae > Arthrobacter > Arthrobacter oryzae_D. Next base: position 480,825 of record NZ_JAVDRQ010000001.1, on the reverse strand, counting down.
CCACTACCGGCTTCCCCAACCACAGTCATATCCGTGGCGCCGCTAATGATCCCCGAGAGGGCACGCAGCACCAGGGCCTCCTCATCGGCCACCAGTACCCGGATTTTACTACTTTCAAACAACGCGTCCCCAATTCGCAAGTTCGATGATGCCGTGCTTTGACTGCCAGGACAGCAGGTTCGGACGTGTGCCCCAACGCGGCGGCGCACCTCCAAACAACGGCATCTCTGAACCCAACATTACACGGCGAATGACCAACCTGACCAAAAGTATGAATGCATCGTAGTCAAATAGCCAATGTTGCTAAAGACGCTTTACTAATAGCTTGAATATTGCCGGCAGCCGCATGGCCGCGGTTCAATTAGTAAGGTTACGAAGGAGTTTGAATGTTCGCTTTTCTTAGGTACGTCGCCGGGCTTGTGTGGAAGTACGGCGCGCAGGTTGTTGCCGCCATTACCGGCTGGATCCAGCGAAACTGGGGAACTGTACAGCGCTGGGTTGAAAGCGGCATTGCGTGGGGAACCATCGTGCAGTGGATTCTGCAGGCTCTCGGTCTTGCATAACCAGATTTGAAGCGTGGCGTGCGGCACATTCGGGCCGCACGCCATGCTCAACAGTCCGCTGGTGTAGGCTCTTCCGCGGGGGAAGCGTAATTTTGGAGGGAAAACAATGACCGGCACAGATGCGTCCGGACGGATCCCTTCGTTCCAAAGTTCCGGAAGCGAAAGCTTGCCCAGCGAGGCGCGGGGCTACCTGAATCTTCGTACGTTCATTGACGCCATTGTTATTGCCGGCATGCTCGGCGCCGTCAGCTTCATCCTTTTGCCGCTTGAAATCCGTGCAATTGCACTCACAGCCGAGTTGGTCTTCTTTGGCATTCTGACGGTTTATGAATTCTTGGTGATAAACCGTCTGCGCATGCAATACACCACTTATTCGGTGGAAGCCAGTCACGTACACATAGCCCGCGGAAAGGTGTTCCGCCGCGCGGTCACAATCTCGACAGCGCAGATTCTTAACATAGAGATCCGGCAGGGGCCTTTGCTGCGTCACTTTGGACTCGTGAAAGTGAAATTCATCTGCATTGCCGACGTGGAGACGCTGGGCCCGGTGACCATTACAGCCGCCGAAGGAATCCGCACCACAATTCTCCGTCCACTTGCTGTGGCTGCAGATGCATAAACCCGTCAGCGGAACGTACGGGCACCGTATTTCCTGGAAATTCTACCCGGCCTCCTATCTGGAGAAGCTTCCGAGCATTGCCGGCCTGGTAGGGAGCGGGACCGTTCTCACGGTCCGGCCCGAACTTTGGCCAGGCGCGTGGGCATGGCTCCTGATTGGCCCCCTTCTGTTGGCAAGAATTCTTGCCCCCGTCGTCACGCGAATGACCTTTCGCTGGGAATACTCGGCTGGGGAACTTCGCGTTGGTACAGGCCTCTTCCAAAAGCGGTTCAGGTCAATGCCGTGGGCCAGCGTCCGCACGATAGATGCAAAGGCTCCGTGGTCCTTCCGGCTTTTTGGCCTCTCAAGGGTCGAAGCGCTGCAGGCCGGCGAAGAAAATACACGGATCGCACTGCCTGCAGTGAACGGGGAGGAACTGATAACACTCTCACGGCTCTGGCAGGCAGGAACTCGGCCAGCGCCGTCGGCGGTTCACCAGGTTCCGCTTGCTCGACCCGATGGAACCCTGATTTACAGGAGCAGCGCCAAGGATCTCTTCATCGCCAGTTTCGCCTACGGGCAATTTGCCGTTGTCGGCGCCAGCGGCGTCCTGGGACTTATCGACATGCTGGACGCGTTGGGGACAAACTCCGTGGCCACACTGTCATCCCTGGGACCTGTCTTCCTTGGAACGGCAGCCCTCATAGCCACCATTCTGTTTGGCTTCGTGCTCACGTTCGTGCGCTATTCCGGATTCGAAGCCCGGACGCACCTCCAAGGCGGAGTTGTCATTCGGTACGGCCTCCTGAGCAGGCACGAGCGCTTTCTTGACCGGGAATCCATCGCGGGAGTTGTGCTCCAGAGGAATCTCGCGGAAATGCTGTTGGGGCGGATCCGGCTATCGCTCCTGACTGCTGATTCGACGGCCCAGCTCGGTTCCAATCTCGTGTTGCCGTCATTGCCGCTGAGGGTGGTGGCGCATGTTTCCACCGCAGCATTCGGCGACCGCACCCCCTCAGCCGCGGAAGCCGACTCCCGGTTTCCGGTCGTCCTGTCAAGCGTTCTTTGGATCACCGCAACCTTTGGCATCCCGGCGATAGTGATGCTGGCAGTGGCCGGGACGGCTGACTATCCGGCATATGTAGTGCTCGCATGCGGTGCACTCATGCTGGCTGCGGTATACGGGTTGGGCCGCACTCTCACGTCCCGTCTCGCGGTGCATGACCGGCCTGGATTGGTCACTGTCGCAACAACCCATATCTCGGAGCGCCGGACCAGTGTCAGCATGCCTGCAATCCACCTGGTGACCACGTCAAGCGTCCCGGGGATTGCCAGGATGGTCCGGATCTATTTCTATGCGGGCATGTCGCGCCGGCTGACCTGCGTATTTTTCACCACTGAAGATGTGCTCAAGATACAGCGGCGACTGGTGGAGTTGTCTCCGTCAGTCGCCCTCACAAAGCGTGAAAGGACCAGGGGACGTGATTGAAGCATTCAACCTGAGTAAGGAATATGCGGGCAAGAGGGTGGTTTCGGATGTTTCCCTCGTCGCCAATGCCGGAGAAGTTACGGGCTTCGTCGGTCCCAACGGGGCGGGAAAATCAACTGTGTTGCGAATGATCGCAGGAATAACGGCGCCGTCTTCCGGCTCCGTGAGGGTGGGCGGGGTTAGCCATCATCTGGCAACCCATCCAGCTGCAAACCTGGGAGTATTTCTGTCGGCCGAGTGGATTCCCGGATCCATGACGGCGGCGTCGTTCCTGTCCTATGTATGTGAAACGCAGGGACTTCGGCGGCAGCGGGTGACTGAGCTGCTGGACCTCGTCGGCCTGTCCGATGTTGCACACCGTAAAGTCAAGAACTTTTCCCTGGGTATGAGGCAGCGGCTGGGCATCGCCGCAGCTTTCGCGGGGAACCCCCGGAACGTAGTGCTGGATGAACCAATCAACGGCCTGGATCCGGACGCCATCCAGTGGATCAGGCGGCTCCTCCGGCAAGCTGCTGACGACGGGAAGGCTGTGCTTCTTTCGTCCCATCACATGGGTGAACTGGCAAAAGTTGCGGACCATATAGTCCTGATCGACCACGGGGTCGTGGCGCGGCAAGGTCCGCTTGCATCCTTTGTGGCACCAACCGAATCCAACGTCTACATCGAGTCCGGCACACCGGCTGACGTTGCCGCTCTGCTGAGAAGCGCGGGCTACGCCGTCGAGCCCCATGGGAATGGCTTTCTGGTTCAGAACGCGGAACCGGCTGAGATAGGGCGTGCCGTTTATGGGGCAGCTTACGGGCTTACGCATCTGAGCCTTCTGACGCGCTCCCTTGAGGAAACCTATTTCGACACCGTCTCGCCCAGGGACATCTTCTCCGAAGGGAACACCCGATGATTTCAGCAATCAGTCCAGCCCGGACAATGCCCGCCCAGTCCTTCCGAGTTGTTCTCATGGCAGAACTTCGGCGGGGGTTCCGAGCCGGCGGGTTCCGGCCGGGGGTTGCGGTGGCACTGTGCTGCAGCGTTCTCCTGGGCGTGGGGTCGGGGCTCCTGATCCGATACCTCGAACAGGGCGCGACCACCGGCGTTTCAGCTGACAGCGCCCTCCCGGTGACGCTCGCGGTGGAAACGTCTGCCGGCGTAATTGGCATCCTGCTGGCCATACTCGTTGCCAGTTACGTGGCGAGAGACGCCCCCTCCGGCCTGGTATCCACCGCCCTCACGTTGGTACCGCGAAGGTCGCGCCTGCTGGCCGCGAGGGGAGCAGCGGTGGCCCTGATGGGGGTATGCGCGGCGCTGGTGAGCACCGTGCTGACTGCGGTAGCTGGCATCGCCGGCAACCCGTCAACCGGCGCACTGGCTTCCGCTTCAGTGGGTTTTGCGGCCTCGGCTCTCGCGGTGGGACTCCTCATATCCATTTCATTCTTCGTAGCCACGCTCGCAAACCGCCCTGTTCCGACAGTGCTCATAGTGCTTGGACTGCTGGTGGTGGCACCGCTGGCTCTTTCGGCTGTCCAGCTGAGCCTTCCCCCTAGCGTGGGCAACGTGGTTGGGACCGCAGTCGAGTGTTCACCGGCCCCACTGTTCTTTCGCGCCATTGGAATAACGGCTACTGCTCAACTGGGATTCCAACCCATGATTACCGCTCAACTTGGCCTCCTGGCCTGGGCAACGGTGCTGGGCTCACTGTCACTGGCAGTCTTCAAACGCCGCGACGGCTAGAACCTCCTAAGTACCCCTTCCTGCACCAGCTGATCAGCGGCTTTGCCTGCCACCGCGCGGTGCCACCTAAAGGGGCACTTTAGGGCTTGTCCGTGCGGAAGTTGCGGTTTCTTACCTCTATCATTGAGCTTGCGGGAATCTGCGCACTTTCGGGACCCGCCGCCGGGGTGCAAACCGGCGTACCTGCGGGCGGCAGTCCGCACCTTTGAAGGGAAAACCTATGGCTCGGAGCCCTGAAGATTCGCTTAAGGCGACTCTGGGCAGAGTGGCTCCAGGCACCGCTCTGCGCGACGGCCTGGAACGTATCCTCCGCGGGCGCACGGGCGCGCTGATCGTCCTGGGATCGGACCGCACCATTGAGTCCATCTGCTCCGGCGGATTCGATATAGGGATCGACTTCTCTCCCACACGTCTCCGCGAACTCGCCAAGATGGACGGCGCCATCATTTGCGACAAGGACGCCGGCAACATCCTCCGGGCCGCCGTACAGCTGGTTCCGGACTCGAGCATCGAAACCCAGGAATCCGGCACCAGGCACCGCACCGCCGAACGGGTCGCCATCCAGACCGGCGTCCCGGTGATCTCGGTCAGCCAGTCCATGCAGATCATCGCCCTCTACGTAAACGGTCTGCGGCACGTCCTGGAAGGTTCCGAAAAGGTCCTTGCACGCGCAAACCAGGCGCTGGCCACCCTCGAACGCTACCGTTCCCGCCTCGACCAGGTCACCAGCTCGCTCTCGGCGCTGGAAATTGAAGCCATGGTGACCGTCCGCGACGTCGCCGTCACGCTCCAGCGGCAGGAAATGGTGCGCCGAATCTCCGAGGAAATCTCCCAGTACGTCCTTGAACTCGGCGAGGACGGGCGCCTGCTTTCGCTTCAGCTGGATGAGCTCACGGTGGGCCGCGGACCCGGCAGCGATGTGATCATCCGCGACTATGCCGGCCCGAACGCCTCCCCGGAGGACATTGACGGCGCGGTCAGCGCCCTGCTCAACCTGGGTCCCACCGAGCTGATCGACCTCAGCAGGATCGCCGGCATCATCGGCTTCGCGGGAGGCGTGGACACGCTCGACGCCGTGGTGCAGCCGCGCGGGTACCGGCTGCTGTCCGGACTGAAGGCAGTGCCCAAGGCCGTGGCGGACAGGCTCGTTGACCACTTCGGCGGCCTCCAGTACCTGATGGCGGCCACCATCGATGACCTCATGACCGTCGACGGCATCGGCGACCAGCGCGCCCGGACCGTCCGCGAGGGCCTGAGCCGGATGGCCGAAGCCAGCCTGCTGGACCGGTTCCTCTAATCCCTTGCCGACTGCTCCACAACTGCCGTTTTGGGCGTCCATAAGGGCTCCGACGGAGCAATCGGTGCAGCACAGAGTGCTCAGTTGAGCTGGAAGACGGCCTTGGTGCTGGATTTGGTCCCCAGCCTCGCGACGAACATGTAGTAGGCGCCGCCGGCCCCCGGTTTGGCGGACACCGCTCCGCAACCGGGCACGGTCCTGTTGCGCTGCCACGGGAAATTGGCGGTTTCGCTCTGTCCCGGGGCGAGGGTCTTCACGAGGTCGCTGCTCTCCGCCTGGCAGTCGACGGAGGAGAAGATCCGGTCCGAGCCGCTGGTCACCGTGTACTCCATTTGGGACGTGCCCAGGTTTACCTCACAGGCCACTTTCCCGCCGTTGGTGACCTTCAGGGTGAGCAGCGGATTCTCGCCGGCGGCGTAGGATGCCTTGTCGGTCGAGGCGGACACCGTCACCAGGCTCTGGTCGCAGGTGGGTGTCGCCGGGATGCTCGGGGTTGCCGAAGCTGACGGTGTTGCTTTGGCAGCCCCGCCATCCGACCCGTTCCTGTCCGTGGAGGAGGCCTGTTCGGACGCCCGCATGGCGCCGGACACGGCGGCGAAACCGCCCAGTGACACCGAAACGATGAGAAGCAGCACCAAGCCAACGAACAGCCTGCGACGGCGGTACACGGCTTTGAGCGGCGGCCGCCCCGTCTGCCGGCCGGCGGTGCCCTTCGGTTTCGAACCGCTCTTTCCTGAAGTGCCTTGCCTGACCATCCTTCTAGGCTAGAGAACCCCGGGCACATTGGCGCACCACCACGCCGGGAAGGCGGACGCCCGGCCAGTATCCACTACAGTATTTGCATCGAAGCCTTAGCCCTGCCCACTGCCATGTCCCCGGCGAGTCGCCCCACTCCGCCGTCGCTGGCCGCACTCCACGAAACCCTTGACACCTGGTTCGGGAGCGCCGCCAGGGACCTGCCGTGGCGGGAACCTGAATGCTCCGCTTGGGGTGTCCTGGTCAGCGAGATCATGCTGCAGCAAACCCCTGTGGTCCGGGTTCTTCCCGTCTGGGAAGACTGGCTGCGCCGCTGGCCCTCGCCGGCACACCTGGCCGCCGAAGCCTCCGGCGAGGCCGTCCGGCACTGGGGCAGGCTTGGCTACCCGCGCCGGGCACTGCGCCTCCACGCCGCCGCCGTCGCCATAGTGGAACGGCACGACGGCGAGGTCCCCGGAGATTATGCCGGGCTGCTGGAACTTCCCGGCGTGGGCAGCTACACGGCAGCCGCCGTCGCGGCGTTCGCCTTTGGCCGCCGCGAGACAGTGGTGGACACAAACATCCGCCGCGTCCACGCGAGGCTTTTTTCCGGCACGGCATTGCCGTCGCAGTCGCTGACAGCCGCGGAGATGCGGCTTGCCGCCGAACTGCTGCCGGCCGACGTCGGCCTCTCGGTCCGCTGGAATGCTGCAGTCATGGAACTGGGGGCGCTGGTATGCACGGCACGGGCGCCAAAATGCACTGATTGCCCGGTGCGCGCGGAGTGTGCGTGGCTGGCGGCAGGCGAGCCGCCGCCGTCGTACACCCCGAAGGGCCAGTCGTGGCACGGCACCGACCGGCAGGTCCGGGGTGCCGTGATGGCGGTCCTCCGCCTCGCGGACTCCCCGGTGGCGCCGGAAATGTTCCACCAGCCCCCTGCGGACCTCGGCTTCGGAGCGGACGGCATCGGCGTCCCGCTTGCTGCCCTGCACCGCCTTAATTCCGCGCCCGAGCAGCTCGAGCGCGCGCTGGCAGGGCTGGTCAGCGACGGCCTGGCGGAGCTGCACCTGGGCGGCCTCAGGCTCCCTGCCTGACGCCCGTTACCCATTCGTTCCGGGACTGAAACCACCCTGTGCTGGCGCCGCCCCACCTGGCAGATCTAGGCTGAAGCATGCGCAGCTTGGGCGTGCTTCTGGCAGTGGTTACGACGTCCCTCATCCCGTCCGCATGCCTGCCCGAGGCAGTGCCTTGCCCGGCCATCGCGCAGGCTCCCGTAGTATCGCTGACCGTGGCGGCCAGCTATGCGCCCACAGTCAAAGCCATCCACTTGAAGGCCTGCCAGGACGGCACGTGCCGGGAAGCCGACCTGGAGCTGATGCCGGGCAGCACCACAGTCGATCTGGGCTGCGAACCCGCGGCAGGCCCTGACGGCACCTGCTCCGCGACGTCGTCGCCTGACGGCACCCTCACGGGCATGCTGATGATGGATGCTTTGACCGAATCGCGCATCGATGCGACCGCCGCCGGCACCTCCACGGCGGGGGCGCCGTTGCCCGAGCGCCAGGTGAGCTTCATGCCGAAGGCGGAATACCCGTACGGCGAGCAGTGCGGAAAGTTCGTCACAGCCAGCCTGCTGCTGGACGCCGACGGCCTTCGGCAGGCCGGCTGAGCCCGTCAGGGCTCCCCGAACCCCGCTTCCACCAGCCCGCCGACGTACTTGACCGCCCTGGCCGCGTCCGGCCCCCAGGCCTTTACATGAAGGACCGATCCCTGCCCCGCCCCCAAGGTCATCAGGCCCGTCATCGAGGCCCCGTCCACGCCGTTGACCGTCACCTCCGCGTCCAGGGCCGAGAGTCCCCCGGCGATCTTCGCTGCGGGCCGGGCGTGCATGCCCGCCTGGTTTACCAGCTCGAAATCGCCCATAGCTTCCGGCGGCCCCTGCGCTTCCTCCTCAGCGGCGGCCCCTGGCGCCGGGAGTGCGGGAGCGCGGCCGACTGCCTCGGCCGCCTGTTTCACCCCCACCGCGTCCGCCCCCGCCTGCGCCGCGACGGCGGCAGCCACCAGCCCCTCAACCAGCGGCGCATCGGCCAACAGGACCAAGCTCGGGTCCGGCAGGAACTCGACGGCTGACTCGGCAGTCATCACGGCAGAGCCGAGGTCGGTGAGCACCACAGTGCCGTCTTCGCCGGCGGCCTGTTCCAGCGCGGCCATGACCTTTTCGAGGCTGGTGCCTATCCGTCCGTCGTCAGTGCCGCCTGCCGGGAGGATCACGACGTCGGGCGCCATTTGGGCGGCCAGCTCCACAGCACCTTCGGCGATCTTTTCGCTGTGGGACACCACCACCAGGCGGACCGTCATTCGGCCGCCCCGGCCGCGGCGCGCAGGATGAGGGCGGTGGAGACTGCGCCGGGGTCCCGGTGTCCCGCGCTGCGCTCCCCCAGGTAGCTGGCACGCCCCTTGCGGGCGATGAGCGGATCGGTGGCGACGGCACCGGCCTCGGCAGCTTCGGCAGCTGCGAGGAGGACCTTGAGGACATCGCCGCCCCCTTCCGCCGCAGCCGCAGCCGCAGCCTCCACGGCCGGGGTCCAAGCGTCCACCATGGTCTTGTCGCCGGGTTCGGCCTTGCCGCGGGCCACCACACCGTCGCGCGCGGCCTGGAGTGCAGCGGCCAGGGCCGCGGGATCGATGTCAGGCACGTCGCCCAGCGACGTGGAGGCCCGCAGGAAGGCCGTGCCGTAAAGGGGTCCTGCCGCGCCGCCCACCTTGGACATCAGCGCCATGGCCGTAAGTTTCAGGGCCGCTCCCGGCGTGGCGGGCGGCACCTCAGCGAGCTTGTCCATAACCGCTTTGAAGCCGCGATCCATGTTTTCACCGTGATCCGAATCCCCGATGGCCCGGTCCAGGTCAATCAGCTCCACCCGGTGGTCCGCCATGGCCTGCGCGGACAGGGTAAGCCACCGCACGGCCCACTCAACATCAAGCCCCACGATCAGATGCCCCATCGCAGCGCGGCGGTGTGGACCGGGGCGTCCCAGAGGCCGGTGAGTTCGTCGTCGAGACGCAGGACGGTTACTGAGCACCCCTGCATCTCGAGTGATGTGATGTAGTTGCCCACCAGGGAGCGTTCCACCGTGACGCCCTTGTCCGCGAGCAGCTGCGCTGCACGGCGGTACACGATGTACAGCTCGCTTTGCGGCGTCCCGCCCATGCCGTTGACGAACAACAGCACCTTGTCACCGGAGGCAACACCCAGGTCGCCCAGGATGGGCTCAAGGAGGCGGTCGGTAATGGCATCGGCATTCTCCATGGGGATCCGGTGCCGCCCGGGCTCGCCGTGGATCCCGATGCCGATCTCGATTTCGTTCTCTTCCAGGTCAAAGCTGGGCACGCCGGCATGCGGAACCGTGCAGGCCGACAATGCGACGCCCATGCTGCGGACGTTCCGGTTCACCCGGTCCCCGATGGCGGCCACCGCGTCCAGGTCGTCACCGCGCTCAGCGGCCGCGCCGGCGATCTTCTCCACGAGGACGGTGCCGCCCACGCCACGACGGCCGGCCGTGTAGAGCGAGTCTTCCACGGCGACGTCGTCGTTGACCAGGACGGTCCGGACCTGGACGCCTTCGGCCTCAGCCATCTCCGCGGCCGTTTCGAAGTTGAGCACGTCGCCGGTGTAGTTCTTGACGATATGCACGACGCCGGCGCCCGAGTTCACGGCAAGCGTCGCCGGAATGATCTGGTCAGGCGTCGGCGAGGTGAAAACAGCCCCCGGCACCGCGGCGTCGAGCATCCCCATCCCCACGAATCCGCCGTGGAGCGGCTCGTGTCCGCTGCCGCCGCCGCTGACCAGTCCGACCTTCCCGGCTACCGGAGCGTCCTTTCGGGTGATGAATTTCGGCTCGGAACTGACGGTCACGAGGTCCGCATGCGCAAGGCCGAAGCCTTCCACGGACTCGTCCACAACAGCGCGGGGATCATTGATCAGCTTCTTCATTGGAGTACTCCCTGGAGTGTCCTGGCGGCTTTGTCTTGACCCTACTACCGCCGTCCCGGCTACGGTAGCGCCGTGTCGCATCGCCCGGCCAACGTCCCGCTAACGCCTGTCTACCAGGGCAAGAGAAAAGGGACAGCCCCCAATTGACTGTCCCTTTCCAATCCCAGGCCCGGGCCCCCCGGCCAGCGTCAGTGCTTTCCCCAGGCGACCGGGAGGAAATCCGGCCACGCCGCGGCGCCTATGTGGAATGCCGACGCCTCGCGGGGCCGGCTTAGCGGATCGCTGCAGTTCATCGCTGAAGGCAGATCCATTTGAAACGCCGAAAAATCCGGAAAAATGGCGTGCTCGCGCATTTCTGTCCTTTGATGTGGTTCGGGATTCGGGTGCTACAAAGCAAGCTCTTGCAATTTTATACATCGATTCGATATATGGGAAGACCTTGAAGTCAGACATAATCCGGAAACGCCGGAAGGGCTCTAGAGGAACTTGATCATGCGCGTGTTTCCCAGCGTGTTCGGCTTAACGCGGGCGAGGTCCAGGAACTCCGCAACGCCCTCGTCATGGGAACGCAGCAGCTCGGAATAGACCTCGGGGTCCACCGCGGTCTGGTCGGCCATGACGTCGAAGCCGTGCTTCTTGAAGAAGTCCACCTCGAAGGTCAGGCAGAACACGCGTGAGACACCCAGCGCCCGGGCTTCCTCGAGGAGGCTTTCCACCAACACATGGCCCACGCCCTTGCCGCGCCACGCGTCTGATGCAGCCAGGGTCCGCACCTCGGCCAGGTCCTCCCACATGACGTGCAGCGCACCGCAGCCGATGACCTCGCCGTCGGCCGATTCCGCGATCCTGAACTCCTGCAGGCTTTCGTAGTAGGCCACCGTCTCCTTGGCCATCAGGATCCTCTTGTCCGCCAGCGGAGCCACAAGCCCCTTGATGGCAGCTACGTCGCTGGTGCGGGCAGGGCGGATGCGGAAGGTCTCAGTCACAGCCCCAATCTTACGGCCAGCCTCCGAGCCTCAGGCGCCTAAAGCCCGAGGTCAGCGGGCAGGGGCAGCTCCTGATCCAGCACGTTCTTTGCCAGGAAGTGTTCGACTACGCCGTACCAGACCTTGGCGTGCTGCGGCTGGAGTATCCAGTGATTCTCGTCCGGGTAATACAGGAAGCGGTGTGGCGTCTGGCCGTTGTCATCGGCGGCCAGCTGCGATTTGGACAGCAGTTCGTACCAGAGCCGGAGGCCTTCACCGATGGGCACGCGGTAGTCCTTGTCGCCATGAATCACCAGCATGGGCGTGCTGATTTTCTCCACGTGCAGGTGCGGTGAGTTCGCCAGGGCCATCTCTGCCGTCATTTCCTTCAGCCAGTACTGCGACGCATCGGTAGTGGGTCCGAACTGATCCAGTGCCCACAGGCTGGCATGGGTGACGATCGCGTTAAAGCGGTCCGTCTGGCCAGCCACCCAGTTGGCCATGTAGCCGCCAAAGGAGCCGCCCATCGCAGCAGTCCGGGATGCATCAATGTCCGGGCGTTCCGCCGCGGCATCAGTGATCTCCATGAGGTCGGTGTACGGCGCGCTGCCCCACCCGCCCCAGCCGCGCTGGATGTAGGACTGGCCGTAGCCCGTTGACAGCGCCGGATCGGGCAGGAGCACGGCATAGCCTTTGGCCACGAGCAGCCACGGGTTCCAACGCCACGTCCAGGCGTTCCATGAGCCGAGGGGGCCGCCGTGGATCCACAACAGCAGCGGTGCCGGACTATGTGCGGAGGCCCCGTCCGGCAGGGCCAGGTACGCGGGAACCCGGGAACCGTCGGCAGCGGCGGTCTCCAGGCGCTCCAGGCGGCCGTGGATGCGGGGCCGCTCCGCCGGCGCCGGAAGCCTGGTAACGTCGCCGCTCGGCAAGTCGATCCTGACCACTTCCGGCGGAAATTCATAGGAGCTCCGCAGCGCGTAGGCGGTCAGGCCGTCCGGTGAAACCACGACGTCGGTGTAGGCCGCCGCGTCCCGCGTCACCCGGGCGACTTCCGCGCTTCCGGCCCCGAGCCCAGTCCCCGCGGAACTGATCCGGAAAACCGGGGAGGCGCCGTCGTCGTCGGCTGTGACCAGGAGGCCGGAGCCGTCCGGCAACCACGCCGCCCTGATGGCCCAGCGGTCCCAGTCGTGGGCCAGCGGCCGGAGCCCGGCTTCCGGCTCCTCGCCGGAGCTGACATCAAGAAGGTTGAGCTTGACCTGCGGCGCCTGATGGGGAGTGGAATCGGATTCGCTCAGCACCACGAGCGTGCGGTTGTCAGGGCTCACCGGGCCCGCGAAGTAGCTCATGCCTTCACGGTCCAGCAGGATCCGGTGCGTGGCGGTGGCAACGTCGATGGCCACCAAGACGGAACGTGAGTCGGCCTTGGCGAGGGGCTTGTTGAAGCTTGTGTAGATGGTCTTGCCGTCGGGGCTGACCACCGAGTCGGAGTCGCGCAAAAGGCCGGCCGCGTCCGGCGTCAGGTTGCGGAGCTTGAGCGGGGCGGAGGCGTCAACCGTCGCCGGCTTGCCGGGCTCCTTCTCCTCCCCCGGTTCCACAGCGAAAATTCGCGGCTGGTCGGGACCCAGGTCTGCATCCCAGTAGCGCACCGGGTACCCGCTGTGGAGGATTGCGGATACCTTGTGCTCCTTGCGGCTCTTCCGCCGTTCCTCGTCGGCTTCCTCATCCGGGGAACCGGCCAGGATGGACGCGGTGACGAAGGTGGCACCGGTATCCCTGGCCGACATCACCTGGCTGATCCCGCCGGCCCGCGAAAGGACCACCCGGGCTTCACCGCCGTCGGCCGGCAGTTGCCAGAGCGCATTGACGGGATCGCCCTCGGGGCTTTCGGGATCAGGGCGCGCCGACGTGAAGTACAGGTCCCCGTTGGAGGCAAAGGCAGCTCCGGCCTCGCCCTTCGCGCTGCGCGTGATGCGGCGCGCGTGCTTCTCCCCCGCGGGGTCCAGTTCCCACAGCGCGGTCACGTATTCGGTGCCCTTGCCGTTGAGCGTGGAGACAGTGGTCACCAGGCGCTTTCCGTCCGGACTCAGCGCGAGACCACTCACCCGCGGGATGGCGAGGTAGTGGTCCACGTCGTGGAAGGGGGTCGCAGGGTGTTCGCTCAGGATCGCTGAGTCTTCAGAAGCCATGAGGAGATTCAACACCGACTGTGCCGTGGATCACAGCAGGTTCACTACCGGTGAAACAGTGCTTTCCTCCCGGACCCACCGCCCAGGCAGCGCCGGACATGACAAAGGCCCGCCCACTCCCTTCGGAGCAGGCGGGCCTTTGGGTTGGTGCTTAGACGCTCGGAGCGATCTCGGGAATCCGCGGCTTGGCGTTCCCTTCGAAGGTGAACTTGGCGTCGTCGCCTTCGCCGTCCACATCCACCACAACGATGTCGCCGGCGTGGATCTCGCCGAACAGGATCTTCTCGGAGAGCTGGTCCTCGATCTCGCGCTGGATGGTACGGCGCAGCGGCCGTGCACCCATGGCGGGGTCGTAGCCACGGGTGGCCAGGAGCACCTTGGCGGCCTTGGTGAGCTCGATGCCCATGTCCTTGTCCTTGAGGCGCTTCTCGAGGCGGGCCACGAACATGTCCACGATCTCGATGATCTCGTCCTGGGTCAGCTGCGGGAACACCACAACGTCGTCAACACGGTTCAGGAACTCGGGGCGGAAGTGCTGCTTGAGTTCCTCAGTGACCCGGGCGCGCATCCGGTTGTAGCCGGTCTGCGTGTCCGTGCCGGACTGGAAGCCCGTGGCAACGCTCTTGGAAATGTCCCGCGTTCCAAGGTTGGTGGTCATGATGATCACGGTGTTCTTGAAGTCCACCACCCGGCCCTGGGAGTCGGTCAGGCGGCCGTCTTCCAGAATCTGCAGCAGTGAGTTGAAGAGGTCCGCGTGGGCCTTTTCCACTTCATCGAACAGCACCACGGAGAACGGACGGCGGCGGACCTTTTCGGTCAGCTGGCCGCCTTCCTCGTATCCGACGTAGCCCGGAGGGGCACCGAAGAGGCGCGAAACCGTGTGCTTCTCGGAGTACTCGGACATGTCCAGCGTGATGAGGGCGTCCTCTTCACCGAACAGGAACTCCGCGAGGGCCTTGGCGAGCTCGGTCTTGCCGACGCCGGTGGGGCCGGCGAAGATGAACGAGCCACCCGGGCGCTTGGGGTCCTTCAGGCCTGCACGGGTACGGCGGATGGCCTGGGACAGGGACCTGATGGCCTCGTTCTGGCCGACGACGCGCTTGTGCAGTTCGTCTTCCATCTTCAGCAGGCGCGAGGACTCTTCCTCGGTCAGCTTGAAGACCGGAATGCCGGTGGAGTTCGCCAGCACCTCGGCGATGAGATCCTCATCCACCTCGGAGATGTCGTCCATGCCGCCGGTCTTCCAGTGGCGTTCCTTCTCGGCCCGCTCGGCAATGAGCTTCTGCTCCTTGTCGCGCAGCGAGGCGGCGCCTTCGAAGTCCTGCGCGTCAATCGCGGACTCCTTCTCCATCTTGAGCTCGGCGATGCGCTCGTCCATCGCCTTGAGCTCCGGCGGAGCCGTCATGCGGCGGATGCGCAGCCGTGCGCCGGCTTCGTCGATGAGGTCGATCGCCTTGTCCGGCAGGAAGCGGTCCGAGATGTAGCGTTCGGACAGGTTGGCTGCCGAGGCGAGGGCGCCGTCGGTGATGGTTACGCGGTGGTGTGCCTCGTAGCGGTCACGCAGGCCCTTGAGGATCTCGATCGCGTGCGCAACCGAGGGCTCCTTGACCTGGATCGGCTGGAAACGGCGCTCCAGCGCGGCGTCCTTCTCGATGTGCTTGCGGTATTCGTCCAGCGTGGTGGCACCGATGGTCTGGAGCTCACCGCGGGCCAGCATTGGCTTCAGGATGGAAGCGGCATCGATTGCACCTTCGGCGGCACCGGCACCCACCAGGGTGTGGATTTCGTCGATGAACAGGATGATGTCGCCACGGGTGCGGATCTCCTTGAGGACCTTCTTCAGGCGCTCTTCGAAGTCACCGCGGTAGCGGGAGCCTGCCACCAGGGAACCAAGGTCCAGCGTGTAGAGCTGCTTGTCCTTGATGGTTTCCGGGACGTCTCCGCGGACAATCGCCTGGGCGAGGCCCTCGACGACGGCGGTCTTGCCGACGCCGGGTTCGCCGATGAGGACGGGGTTGTTCTTGGTGCGCCGGGAAAGGACCTGCATGACGCGTTCCATTTCCTGCTCGCGCCCGATGACCGGGTCCAGTTTGTTCTCGCGCGCAGCCTGGGTGAGGTTGCGGCCGAACTGGTCCAGGACCACGGAGCCGGCGGGGGTGCCCTCCGGCTGGCCGGCACCGACGCCCGCGCCGGTGGTCTCCTTGCCCTGGTAGCCCGAGAGCAGCTGGATCACCTGCTGACGGACCCGGTTGAGGTCAGCTCCGAGCTTCACCAGCACCTGGGCAGCCACACCTTCACCCTCGCGGATGAGTCCCAGCAGGATGTGCTCCGTGCCGATGTAGTTGTGGCCCAGCTGCAGCGCCTCGCGGAGCGAGAGCTCCAGCACCTTCTTGGCGCGGGGAGTGAAGGGGATGTGGCCGGACGGGGCTTGCTGGCCCTGACCGATGATCTCCTGCACCTGCTCGCGTACGCCGTCGAGCGAAATGCTCAAGGACTCCAGAGCTTTGGCGGCAACGCCCTCACCCTCATGGATCAGACCCAAGAGGATGTGTTCGGTACCGATGTAATTGTGGTTCAGCATGCGTGCCTCTTCTTGGGCAAGCACAACTACGCGACGGGCACGGTCCGTAAATCGCTCAAACATTTCGCCACACTCCTAGCTACGACGTACTTTGATGCTACGTGCCGGACCCGGACTTGTGGAGCGTGTTCGCCACGGGGGAAACCGGGGATCAGATTCCCCGGTTGACGCCACCGGCCGTTCCCGCCTTCCGGAAGAGCGTCTCCGTGTCTGCTGACCGGTTTCCGGGCCCGAATACGCCCTCCCGGAGAAGGTGGAACAACACCGGAATCCCCACAAACAATGGCTTTTGTTGTCCGTCCGGAATCCGCACGTCACGGGGACCCCATTTGCGCCGCACTTGCCCGCAGGCTATCCCGGCCGCAATAACCCGGAATAGCCGGGCGCACTTTTACCGCCACATGCCTCCTCCGCCGGCAGCGCATTCAAAAGGCAATGCCCCCACCGTTTGGCAGGGGCATTGCTTTTCCACGCAAAACGGCGGCAGTGCTAGGAATTTGCCTTCTGGTAGGCTTCCTGAATTTCAGCCTGGATGCGGCCGCGGCTGTTCACCGCATAGCCATTCTCCCTGGCCCACTGGCGAATCTGTGCAGAGTCCTGGTTCCGACCGCTTGAGACCTTGGTGCGGGTGGCGCGGCCGGTGGACGTCTTGCGTGCGCTTGAAACAAACCGCTCCAAGGAGGAGCGTAGTTCTGCAGCATTGGCACCGGACAGGTCAATTTCATAGCTGACGCCGTCAAGGCCAAATCGGACAGTTTCGTCCGCGGTTCCCCCATCCAGATCATCTACAAGGATGATTTTCACTTTCTGTGCCATATAAATTCTCTCTTTTGGAAAGGACGGGTATGCAGAAAAGCAGGATGTATCTGTATAAAGTATCCCCCGCTTTATGGCAACGCGTCAAAGCGCCAAAAGGTTCCTGTGAATGGTGGGCAGGAATAAGCAGGAAGTATTAGTTTGTGCTGTTCCCGTTGCCGGCATTGGTGTCCGTATTCGGCGCACCATTCGTTCCCCGCTTGGATTCAGCGTCGCGGGCGGCCGCCTCGGCGTGGGCCTGCGCCTCAGCCTGGCGCTCCGATTTGTCCGCGTTGAAGATCGACTTCATGGCAAACCAGAACAGGAGGCCCACCACGAGGGACGGCAGAAGGACGGCAACGTACTCCACGGTCAGTGCCCTTCAGGCTTAAGGAGCGGGAAGAGGATGGTTTCGCGGATGCCGGCTCCGGTAAACAGCATCACCAGGCGGTCGATGCCCAGGCCGATGCCGCCCATGGGCGGGGCGCCGTACTCGAGCGCGCGGAGGAAGTCCTCATCGAGCTGCATGGCCTCCACGTCACCTGCAGCGGCGTGCATGGACTGCTCGGTAAGGCGTTCCCGCTGGATCACGGGGTCGATGAGCTCGGAGAAGGCCGTGCCACGCTCCATGCCGCCGATGATCAGGTCCCAGGCTTCGATCAGGCGGTCGTCGTCGCGGTGCTGGCGCGCAAGGGGCTGCGCGGACGGCGGGTAGTTGTACACGAACGTGGGGTTCAGCAGGGTGGGTTCCACAATTTCGCCGAACAGTTCAACGGCCAGCTTCTCGGCATCCCATCTGGGATCGACCTTGACGTCGTGCTTGGCCGCCAGGGCCCGCAGTTCCTCCACGGTGGTGTCAGGCGTGATTTCCTGACCCACGGCGTCGGAAAGTCCGGGGTATACAGCAAGCCAGGCCCATTCGCCGTCGAGGTTGATTTCCCCGGCTTCGGTCTGGATGGTGCGGCCCACACCGGCCGCGTCAGCGGCGTCGAGGATGATCTCCTTGATGCGGTCTGCCATGACGAACTGGTCGGCCCAGGCCTCGTAGCACTCCAGTGTGGTGAATTCCGGGCTGTGCGTGGAGTCCACGCCCTCGTTGCGGAACACCCGTCCCATGTCGTAGACACGGTCGATCCCGCCCACCACTGCGCGCTTGAGGTACAGCTCGGTGGCGATGCGCAGGGTCATCTTCTGGTCGAAGGCATTCATGTGGGTCTCGAACGGCCGGGCCAGGGCGCCGCCATGGACCAGCTGGAGCATCGGGGTTTCCACCTCGACGTAGTTGCGGCGGTGCAGGCTCTCCCGGATTGAGCGGGTGATCGCGGCTCGGGTGTACACCATCTCGCGGGCCTCATCGCGGACCATCAGGTCCACGTAGCGCTGGCGGACGCGGGTTTCCTCGTTCAGGCCGGCGTGCAGCACAGGCAGCGGGCGCAGGGCCTTCGATGCCATAGACCAGGAATCGGCCATCACGGACAGTTCGCCGCGGCGGGAGGAGATGACCTCGCCCTTGATAAAGACGTGGTCGCCCAGGTCCACCAGGGCCTTCCATTCGGCCAGGGATTCCTCACCGACGTTGGCAAGGCTCAGCATGGCCTGGAGGCGGGTGCCCTTACCGTCCGTACCGCCCTCCTGGAGCGTCGCGAAGCACAGCTTGCCGGTGTTGCGGATGAACACGATGCGGCCGCTGACGCCAACAACGTCCCCGGTGGTCTCATCGGCCTCGAGGTGGGCGTACTTCTCGCGGATCTCGCTCAGGGAATGCGTGCGCTCCACACCCACCGGGTACGCCTCGCCGCGTTCAATCAGCTTGGCGCGCTTCTCCATGCGGATGCGCATCTGCTCGCTGGCGTCCGCCGGTTCGGCAGCATTGGTCGGAGTGGGGGTGTTTTGGGAAGTCACAATCCCTAAGTTTACCGGGAGTTCCGCGGCATGTTTTTCCGGCGGACCATGATTCCCCTCACCGCCGGGTTTTTGGCCGGATAATGCCCGCTACGGCCCGTTTATCCCTCATTTTCCGGACAAAAAACTCCGGAGGAGGAGGGGATGAGGCTGCTGCGGGGAGAGGCATAGACTCGGGGCTGTGGAGACTCGGACGATCAGGACGGACGACGGCGACAGTCACCTTGAAGTGCACTCCTTCAGGCCGGCGGTGTCCCCCGCCTTGCCGGCAGCGGACGGCCGCCCGAACGGCAGCCCGGACGGTGACCGGGACAGCGCGGGGCAACCCGGCGTCGTCGTCATCCACGGGACCCTGGTGACCGACGCGCTCTACCGCCCTTTTGCCATGAAGATTGCCCGCCTGCTGGGCCGGCCGGTCCATACCTACAACCGCCGCGGCCGCGCCGGGTCCTCCGGCCAAGGCGACGACTATTCAGTGGCAACCGAGGTCCGCGACCTGGCGTCCGTCATGCGGGCTACCGGTTCCGCGGACGTGGTGGCCCACAGCTACGGCGGTTTTGTGGCGCTGCAGGCTGCCCGGACCGAGCACATCGGCCGGCTCGTGACCTACGACGCTGCAGTTTCCCTGTCCGGCAGCCTGGAACGCCGGTGGCGGCCGGAACTGGAGCACTCCATGGCAGCCGGCCAGCTCGATCACGCCTGGGCACACCTGGTGCAGGGTCTGGAAACGGCCGGCCCGGTATCCAAACTTCCGCTCGGCGCACTGCGCATGCTGAGCATCCTGTCCGCCCGGACGCGGCTCGGAGGAGAGATGCGGCAGCTGCTGCCCACCGCCGTCGCCGAGATGCGGGCCGTACTCAACGCAGACGCCGAGCTTGCGGAGTTCGCCGCCGTCACCACACCCACCCTGATGCTCAGTGGCGGATGGAGCCCGGCATACTTCGCCGAGACCGGCCGCCAGCTCGCGGCTGCCGTGCCGGCCATTGACTTTGCGCTGGTCCCCGGTCAGCTCCACGAGGGGCCACTCCGACCGGGCCACCGCCTGGCCCTCACTACGGCACGGTTCCTGGCAAACGACGTCGGCCTGCGGCTCCAGCGGATCCGCGCCGCGCGGCACCCGCTGGGCAGCCGCTTTAGGATTGGTCCGTGAAGGAAGCCTTCAAGGACAAGGAATCAGTGGCGCAGCAGGTGGTCGCCACGCACGACGGCGGCAGGCTGGCTTTGTACAGCTACGGCACTGTGGATGCGCCCGGCGAGCGCCGCGTGGTGGTGATCGGCGGCGCCTTCCTGACGGCGCTGATCTACCGGCCGTTTTCCGAGGCGCTGTCCAAAGGCCTCGGCGAGGGCTGGGCCGTGGACGTCTATGACCGGCGCGGCCGCGGCGATTCCACGCCACAACCGGCGGACTACTCGATGGCCACCGAAATTGCCGACGTCGGGACCATCATGGACGCTACCGGAGCCCGCAACCTGTTCGGACATAGCCTGGGCGGCTCCGTGGCACTCAACGCGGTCCAGGAGTTCACGGGCACCCCCTATGTCCCCGACAAGCTCGCCGTGTACGACGCCGCCGTGAACATCGACGGCAGCATCGACACCGGCTGGCTGAACGGTTTCGAACGGGCGGTCAACAGCGGCAACATAGGCCATGCCCTGGCCCACATGAAGAAAGCCACGAAACCAGGCACCGCGATGGCCAGGATCCCGGAACCTCTGCTTGCCGGTTTGATGGCGCTGGTGTCCCGCACCAGGCTGAACAGGATGTTCAGCGAAGTCATGCCCAGCGCAGTGGGCGAGCTGCGGGCCGCATACAACGAGGCCGACCACGCCCGGGACTTCAGCGTGCTCCCCGCCTCCACCCACTTCATGGCGGGCGGCAAGAGCCCGAGCTATTACAAGGTGACCGCCCAGCGCCTCCACGCCGCCGTGCCGGGAAGCACCTACGAGCTGTCGCCCAAGTGCTTCCACGGCTCCATCCCCGCCGCTGTGAAGGAACTCGTCTCGGACATCTCCGAATACTTCAAGGGCTGACCGTCCGCCGCGTATTTCCTGCTGCTTTCCTGTGTGCCCCCGCCCCGCTGCTGTGCGGTTCCTGCCGCCCCGGGTAGGCTCGGAACATGACGCGCGAGAACATCAAAACACCCGACGGCGGAACGCTGGAGCTTTACACCACGGGAGCCGAGCTGGCCTCCGCAGGCTCGGGCGTCGTCGTCGTTCAGGCCTCAATGGTTACCGCCGCGGACTACACGCGGTTTGCCCAGAAGCTGAGCGCCTCGCTGGGCCGGCCGGTGCACACGTTCAACCGGCGCGGGCGCGGCGAATCGTCGCCGCAGCCGGAGGACTACACGCTGGATGTGGACATCCGCGACCTTGACACGGTGATGAAGCACACGGACAGCACGGACGTGTTCGGCCACAGCTTCGGCGGCGCCGTGGCGCTGCACGCGGCCCGCACCCTCCCGGTGGAACGGTTGGCGGTTTACGATCCCGCCGTGTCCGTGAACCACAGCGTCAAGGCGGACTGGATTTCCGAATACGAACGCGCGACGGCGGCCGGCGATGACGACCGGGCCCTCGCCGTGCTGGTCCGGGGGCTCGAGACGGGCGGCGCCCTGTCCTCACGGATGCCGCTGTCGATGCTCACGCTCGCCAACAAACTCACGGCCGGGACGCCGGTGGGCAAGCAGCTGCGTGAGCTGATGAAGGCCGGTGTCCGCGAGATCAAGGCGATCATCGCCGCGGATATGCCGGCCGAGCCGTTCCTGGCCCTGCCGCTCGAGACCCTCATCATCGTGGGCGAAAAGAGCCCGGCCTACTTCGGCATCGCGTGCGGCCAGATCCACGATGTCCTTTCCGGTTCCAGCTACAC
Organism: Arthrobacter oryzae; assembly: GCF_031454875.1. Classification (GTDB taxonomy): domain Bacteria; phylum Actinomycetota; class Actinomycetes; order Actinomycetales; family Micrococcaceae; genus Arthrobacter; species Arthrobacter oryzae_D. The sequence continues at coordinate 459,126 of NZ_JAVDRQ010000001.1, read as the reverse complement.
CATCCTGCCCGGCGCCGGCCACGACGGCGTCAATCGGGCGCCGGACAAGCTGATCACCGAACTCAGCGAGTTCTTCGCCGGCTGACGTTCCCTCGGGCCCAGTCCCGCTCTAAGCGCGAACGGACACTTGAGGCCCCGCTTTTTTGGGGCCTCAAGTGTCCGTTCGCGCTTAATGGCACGCTTAGTAGCGCGCTGGTTGGGAGGTTAGTGGGCTGCGGGTGCCGGGTGCCCGGCCCCGGCGGTCTTGCGCATCATCGCGGACAGCACGACGGCGGCGACGGCTATGACGGCCGCCGTCAGGAAAGCGGCGTGCATGCCGGCGACGATGCCCGATCCTGCGGCCACTACGGCGTAGATCGACACCAGCAGCGCCGTTCCGGCGGCACCGGCCACCTGCTGCAGCGTGCTCATGATGGCTGATCCGTGCGAGTAAAGGTGCGGCGGCAGCGGATTGAGTCCGGTGGTGAACGCGGGAGTGAACAGGAGCGCCAGGCCGAGGCTCAGCACCACGTGCAGCGTCACGATCCACCAGACGGCTGTTCCGGCATCCAGCATGGAGAACTGCCAGAGGGAAAGCACCATCATGACGGAACCGGTGACGGTCAGGGGCAGCGGGCCCACCTTGTCGAACCAGCGGCCGATGACAGGTCCCAGGAGACCCATCGCCAGGCCGCCCGGAAGCAGCGCCAGGCCGGTTTCGAGGGATTTCAGGCCGCGGATTTCCTGCAGGTACAGCGGCAGCAGGATGACGGCGCCGAACAGGGCGATCATGGCCACCACCATCAGCAGCACCGACACCGTGAACATGCGGAAGTTGAACGCCCGCAGGTCCAACAGCGGGGCGTCCTTCTTCTGCAGCTTCAGCTGGCGGAACACGAAGGCCAGCATTGCCACCACGCCCACGGCCAGCGCCACGATTGCGGCGGTGCCGGGTCCACTCTGTCCGCCGTGGCCTCCGCCGATCTGGCTGAGGCCATAGACGACTCCGCCGAAGGCCGGAACGGTCAGCAGCACGGACAGGAAGTCCAGTTTGGTCTTCTCGGATTCGCCGATGTTTGTCAGGAAGCGGGCGCCGATGGCGAAGGCCGCGAGGGCAACCGGCAGGACGAAGACGAACATAAAACGCCAGGTGAAGTGCTCGAGGATCAGCCCGGAAACGGTGGGTCCCATGGCCGGCGCCACCGAGATGGCGATGCTCACGTTGCCCATGACGGCCCCGCGCCGTTCGATCGGGACCAGGGTGAGGATGGTGGTCATCAGGAGCGGAAGCATGATGGCCGTACCGCCGGCCTGGACAATGCGCGCAAGCAGCAGCACTTCGAATCCGGGCGCCAGCGCGGCCAGGAGTGTACCGCCGGAGAAGAGCCCCATGGCCAGCATGAACACAGCCCGGGTGGACAGGGTCTGCAGGATGAAGCCCGTGGTGGGGATGACCACGGCCATGGTGAGCATAAAGCCCGTGGAGAGCCACTGCACTGTGGGAGCGTCAACCCCGAGGTCCACCATGAGCCGCTGGAGGGCGACGTTCATGATGGTTTCGTTCAGGATGACCACGAAGGTGGCAACCAGCAGGGTGACGATGATGGTGACGGACTCACGGGACATCTTCACCGGGCCCGCGGCCTGCCCTGTTGCGGTTGCAGGGGCCACGGGATCGCCGTGGGCGTTGGAAGAGACGTCTGTAGACATGGGGATTCCCCTTAGGGAGCTGCGTAGTGTGGTTTCCGGCGAGCGTCGTCGCTGCAGATTGCAACAGTGTATCCCCCGGGGTAATTCCCGTCATTAGAAAAAATGCATTCGATGATTCAGACGGTTCCGGAAATGCAGCAGGTCAGGAGTTCAGCGGCACGTTGTCAATCAGCCGGACCGGCCCCACCTTTGCCGCGATGATCGCCAGGCCTTCGCCGCGGAACGGCGTCTCCTTGCAGTTCTCGGCCAGGGGTTCCAGGGTGGCTTGGTCCACCACGTCGAAGTATTCCAGTCCCACCAGCGGCTGGGATTCCACCAGCGCCTGGGCTGATTCCAGGTCAAGCGGTTCGTGGGCATTGGCGCGTTCCTCGAGGAGCCGCAGCGCCCGGGACAGGACCAGGGCGGCCTCGCGTTCCTCCGCGGAAAGGAACCTGTTCCGGCTGCTCAGGGCCAGGCCGTCGGCGGACCGGACCGTGGGAACCGCGACGATCTCCACGGGGAAGTTCAGGTCGGCCACCATTCGACGAACCAGGGTCAGCTGCTGGGCGTCCTTCTGGCCAAAGTAGGCGCGATACGCGGGCAGGCCGGCACCCGCGCCGGTCACGAAGGCGCCCCCGCCGGGCAGGCCGCTGCCAGGAAACCCGTAATGCAGCAGCTTGGCCACCACGGTGAGCGCACCGTCGAAGTGGCCGGGACGGGAAGCCCCCTCCCATTTTTCAGCAAGGCGGCCCGCGGTGACACGCACCAGGGGTTCGCCGCCCGGATAGACCTCCTCCACAGACGGCGCGAACACCAGGTCCACCCCTTCGGCGTCTAGGAGCTCCATGTCCGCCTCGAGGGTCCGGGGGTACCGGTCCAGGTCCACGGCCTCGCCGAATTGCAGCGGATTGACGAAGATGCTGGCCACCACAACATCGTTTTGTTCGACTGCGGTGCCTGCCAGCCTGGCGTGGCCCTCATGCAGGGCGCCCATGGTGGGTACGAGGCCCTGCGACGAACCCTGTTTTTCCGTCAGCAGCCGTGCGCTTTCGGCCCGCAGCTGCGCCGCGGTGGTCACGAGTTTGATCGCCAAGTCAGTTTCCTCCAGTGGCCTGCGGCCCGTCGTTGTCCGTTCCGTCCAGGACAGCCCGGATGGCATCCAGCTGGTCCGGCTTCAGCAGCCCCCGGCTCGCGGCGCGGCGTGCGGTGGCCCGTGCCATGGAAAGGTAGGCCTCCAGAATATCGCCGCCGGCACCGGCGTCCTGTTCCCGCAGGGCCTCGGCGTGCGCGGCAACCGTGCCTACATCGCCGCGGGCCACGGGGCCAGTCAGGGCACTTTCGCCGGAAGCAAGGGCATTCTCCAGCGTGGCCCGGAGCAACGGCCCCAGCATGCGTTCGGGGTTGTCCACGCCCACTTCGCGGAGCAGCTGCGAGGCCTGGGCCACGAGGGTTACCAGGTGGTTCGAGCCGTGCGCCAGGGCTGCGTGGTACTGCGTTCTGTCACCTTCGGCGATGGCCACCGGCTCCGCGCCCATCTCCACCACCAGCGCCTGGGCGATGGGCAGCATGGCGGCATCCGCCGTAACGCCGAACGTGCAGTCCAGCAGCCGGGTGAGATCAAGGCTCATGCCGGTGAATGTCATGGCAGGGTGCAGTGCGAGCGGGACGGCGCCGGCGGCCCGCACCGGATGCAGGATGCCCACGCCGAAGCGGCCCGACGTATGCGCCACAAGCTGTCCGGGCTGCCAGGCCCCGAGCTTGGCGAGGCCCTGCACCAGTCCGCCGAGGGCGTCGTCCGGCACGGCCAGCAGCACCAGCTCGGACCGTTCCACAATGTCCTGCACGTCGAGGACCGGAACGCCGGGCAGCAGGGTTTCGGCGCGTTCCTTGCTCTCGTCCGAGACGGCGGAAACCCCGACGACGGCGTGCTCGGCAGCGCGGAGCGCCGCACCGAGGACTGCGCCCACTTTGCCGGCACCGATGATTCCGACGCCAAGGCGTCCTGGCTTAGCCATGCTGCGGGCCCTCCTGGTGTTTCTGTGGGAATTGCGGTTCGCCCTGGCGGTCGATTTCGGAGTCCGGTTCCGGGGTTTCGCTCCCCGGCTGCTCCCTCGCCTCGCGAGCTCGGTCAGGATGCTCAACCGCCTCCGGCGCGACCTGCGCCAGCCACTGCTCGCTGGTTTGGCGTTTTCGGGCTTCCCTGGCGCGGGCGGCCTGGGCGTCGAACAGTGCACGGGCTTCGTCCAGGCCGGCCTGGATGAGTCGCGGCGACACCGGGCCGGCTGTGGTGTGCAGGACCAGGTCCGCCACACGGAAGCGGCGTGCCAGCGGCCCCTGGTGCAGGGCCATCGACTGGGTACGCTGATGCGGAACCACCACCAGCTCGCGCCACAGCCGGCCGGAACGGATCAGCAGCGCCGTATCGGTGGCGGCGAAGCCGTTGCGGCGCCAGCCCAGCGGAGCCAGCAGCCGCACGCGCCGGGGACTGGTGACGAACCCGCCGTCGGACTCTCCGGACGAAGCGCCCCCGGCGGAAGTCCCTCCGGCAGGAGCCAGGCCGGCCAGGCCGGCGGTAAAGACGCGTGCCGGATCCTGCGTTCCCGGGTCCGGGAGCACCAGCGACAGCATCCTCATAACGTCGGCCAGGAGGCCCACCGGGAGAAGCGTGGTGCGTGAGGCACCCTCGCCATTGCTGCCGGGACCGCCGTACCCGGCCACGTTCACCTGCATCCGGTACCACCCGAAGATCCGCCACAGCGGCGGCTGCGTCACCTTCAGGGCCTGGATCCGGCCGGGTGGGAGGGTCTGTGCCTGCGTGTCCAGCAGCCCGTAGCGGAGCCGGATGCCGTCCGGCGAAATGGCGGCGGTGAAGTTGTAGCCCTTGTTGAACGATCCCCAGTACGCGGCGGCCAGGCCGAGCGCGGCCGGGATCAGGTAGAGGAAGAAGCCGCGGTTTTCGGTGATGGCGGACAGCACCACGGACGCCACCGCGCCGAGCACCACAAAGAAGCTTTGCTCGCTGAGGAGCAGCGAACCGACCAGGCGCGACGGCGGGACGGACAGGACCGGGAATTCCGGTGCCTCGGGCAGGGCTTCTTCGGGGCGCTCCGGATCGGGCTCCAGGCCGGCCGCGCGGGCCAGGATGGTGGCCCGGAGCTGGCGGGCGTCGTCGATGCGGAGGTAGGCCAGGCGCACGGCTGATTCGCCGGCGTCGGCCACTTCGAACTTGAGTTCGGCCAGGCCGAAGATCCTGGCCAGCAGCGGCTGGACGATGTCGATGGCCTGCACGCGGTCCAACCGGGCCTGGCGCTGCTGTTTAAACAGGAAGCCCGTGTTCACCCTGACGTAGCCCTCGGCGACCTGGTAGCGGGTGAAATACCACGTCAGGATGAATCCCAGCACGGACAGCACCAGCACCAGCCCGCCGCCGGCGATCAGGAAAGGCACCCGGCCCGAATACATCTCGTCCATGAGGGGCCGACCCTGCAGCATCCGTTCGAAAAAGTCGCGGCCGAAGAAGAAGCCGATGGCGGCCAGCGCCACCCAGCCCCGGATGAACGGTGACGCCGGATGCACGCGCAGCCACTCGCCGTCGGGCTTGACGGCAGCCTGCCCGCCCGCCGGCCCTGCGTCGTCAGAAGTCACAGCGGGCCCGGAGGTCACAGGCCGGCCAGCCGTGCCGCGCCCCGGGCGGACAGCTGTTCGCGGAGCCGTGCCCCTTCTTCAGCCGGCAGGCCGGGGATCTCCGCGTTGGTGCCGGCTGAGGCGGTGTGCAGCTTCAGCGTGCACAGACCAAGGCCGCGTTCCACCGGGCCCACGCCGATGTCCACGTACTGCATCCGGCCGTAGGGAACAACCAGGGTGCGCTGGAAGAAGATGCCGCCGCGGATCAGGAGGTCGTCGTCGCGCTCGGCGTAGCCGATGGCCCGCACCTGCCTCGGAATCAGCAGCAGCCGCCAGACAGCCAGGAGCAGCATGAACGCGGGGACCGCGATGGCCAGCCAGAGCGGCGGCCAGTACCACCAGCCAATCAGCGTGAACACCAGCGGCAGGGACAGCAGCCCCACTGCGATCAAGTTCCCGATAGCCCATTCGACCAGGCGGACGGTTACGTATTTGGGCGAAACCCGGAGCCAGGAGATCCCCGGCGGATCAATCGCCTCTGTAGGCATATTCGCCTTCCCCCTTGGGTTTACGTGCGCCCCGGCCGGGCATTCCCGTGGCGCCGTCGGCGTCGCCGTCCTCCGGCGGGATCCGGCAGAAACGTTCCACCACGAGTCCCACGATGATCATGGCCAGTCCCCCGCCGCCCATGGACAGGGCCAGCCAGGTGATTCCCTGGTCGCTGCGCAGGTTCCAGAGCCGCAGCAGGTCCAGGAAGATTCCCGCATGCCAGCCCAGCAGCACAGTCCCGGTGTAGGCGCAGGCCTGGGCGAGGACCAGGGTCCACGCGGCCAGGATGGGGTTGAGCATTTTCTTTTTCTTGCCGTTCCGCCAACGCAGCACTCGGATCCCCAGCACCAGCGTGAGCGCCACAATCACTCCCATGGTCACCAGGCCGGTCTGGGGCAGCACCGGTGTGGCCAGGCCGTAGCGGGTGGTCATCACCGCCGCGAACCAGCCGGCAATGGCCAGGACCAGCCCCACAACGATCAGCAGGAACGGATTGACTGGTTTCACGGGCTACTCCACCGCTCCGGCAGTGGGCATGCCGTCGAAGTCCCCGAAGCCGTCAAACGGAGCCAGGTCAGGGAAATCGGCGGCCCTGGCCGCCAGTTCCCCAACACGTACGCCGTTGAGCTCGGCCGCGGGGTCGATGAGCGACCAGGGGTACAGCACGAACGCCCGTTCCGCGGCGCGCGGATGCGGCAGCGTCAGCACAGGGTCAGCGCTCACCACATCCGCGTAGGTGATGATGTCCACGTCCAGGGTCCTCGGACCCCACCGCACCTCACGGACCCTGTGGTGCTTGTTTTCAACAGCCTGGCAATGGCGCAGCAGCTCCAACGGCGGCAGCGAGGTCTCCACCGTGATCACCATGTTCAGGAAATCCGGCTGCCCCTCGGGTCCGCCCACGGCCTTGGTCTGGACCACCGGGGACACCGCCGTCAGCCGCACTTCCGGGCGGTCCACGAGGTCGGCGACGGCGCTGGAGAGAGTGTCGTTCCGCTCCCCCAGGTTGCTGCCGAGCGCCAGGACGGCACGGACGTACGGGTTGTTCGAATACGGAGGGTTCATGACCGCCGCCGATGCACGCTGACGGATACGTCGCCGAACTCAACCTCGATGGGCGCCTTGGGTTTGTGCACCGTGATGTCCACGGCGGCCAGCGGGAACTCCTGCAGGAGGTCGTCGGCGATGCGCACGGCAAGGGCTTCGATCAGGTTCAGCGGCTCGCCCGTGATCCAGTGCTTGATGCGTTCGGCCACCTCGCCGTAGTGCGCGGTGTCCAATACGTCATCCGATGCGGCGGCCTTGGTGAAATCCAGGTGCAGCACTGCATCAACGATGAACGGCTGGCCGTTGCGGCGTTCGAAATCGAACACCCCGTGATGGCCGACGGCGGTAACACCGCTCAGCGTGATTGTGTCCATCGTGGCTGCCTGCCTAGTTGGTGGGACTGGGGTCGCCGAGCGGTCCGGGCGACATCCGTGCGGCAACCTTCACCGCGTCAAGGCTGGGTCCGACGTCGTGCACCCGCACCGCCCACGCGCCACGGACGGCGCTGATGGACGTGATGGCGGCGGTTGCGTAGTCCCGTTCCTCGGGAGCGGCGGCTTTGCCCGCCACGGACAGGAGCGTCCCGAGGAAGCGTTTGCGGGACGCGCCCACCAGGATCCTGTGGCCAAGGCCTTCCAGCGGCCCCATGTTGCGCAGCAGTTCCCAGTTCTGGGCATCGTTCTTGGAGAAACCCAGGCCCGGGTCCACGATGATCTGTTCCGGTGCCACACCGGCCGCGTACAGCTTGTCGCGCACACCCACCAGTTCGGCGGCGACTTCCTCCGCCACGTTGCCGTAGTCGGAGAGCGAGTTCATGGTCTTGGCGTCGCCGCGGCGGTGGGTCAGGACGTACGGCGCGCCCGTTCGCGCTGCCAGTTCCGCCATCTCGGGCTCAACCGTCAGCCCGGACACGTCGTTGATGATGGTAGCGCCGGCCTTGAGGGCGGCGGCCGCGGTTGCCGCGTGCGTGGTGTCGATGCTGACCAGGGCGCCGGCCTTGACCAGGGCAGCGACCACCGGCAGTACACGCCGCTGTTCCTCTTCAGGGCTGACTTCCTCCGCGCCGGGACGCGTGGATTCACCGCCGACGTCGATGATGTCGGCGCCGGCGTAGAACATCCGGAGGCCGGCCGCGATGGCTGTGTCCGGCGTCGGGTGCTTGCCGCCGTCGCTGAAGGAATCCGGGGTGACGTTCAGGATGCCCATCACCAGCGTGCGGTCCGTGGGGAGATCTTCAAACTTGGCTGCCGGCCGCGGTTTACGCAGGATTGGCAATGGGCTTGTTGCGGGTCCGGTTCCAGGGGCTGCAGCTAGGGAATCCATAGTCTGTTTTATTACCTTCCGAGTATGAGGCTCATGGCTTCGGCGCGGGTGGCCGGGTCATGGAGTTGACCGCGCACGGCACTGGTGACGGTCTTGGCGCCGGGCTTGCGGATACCGCGCATGGACATGCACAGATGCTCGCATTCGACCACCACGATCGCACCGCGCGGCTTGAGGTGCGTTACGAGGGCTTCAACGATCTGGGTGGTGAGGCGTTCCTGCACCTGCGGCCGCTTGGCGAACATGTCCACCAGCCTGGCCAGTTTGCTCAGGCCGGTGACTCTGCCGTCATGGGACGGGATGTAGCCAACGTGCGCCACGCCGTGGAACGGCACCAGGTGATGCTCGCAGGTGGAATAGAACGGAATGTCCTTGACCAGGACCAGTTCTTCGTGGTCCAGGTCAAAGGTGGTGGCCAGAATTTCCGCGGGGTCGTGGTGCAGGCCGGCGAAGACCTCCGCGTAGGCTTTGGCCACCCTTTTGGGGGTGTCCAAGAGCCCGCCGCGGTCCGGGTCTTCACCGATGGCCAGCAGGATTTCCCGCACTGCCGCCTCGATCCGCCGGCGGTCCACCTTGTTGTCCGAGCGCCGCGCGGAGCTGCGGGATGAACTGCCGGTTGAGGGATCTGCGGTGGCGGAAACGTCGTCGTCGTCGAAATGATTCACAGCAGAAGCTTAGCCGGGATGCGGTCCGCCGGCGCCGACGTCCGTAACACCGCCCCCGAAGGTCTCCTGTCCTGCGACGCCCTGCGGGTGCGGCGGCTCCGCGTCCAGCGGCTCCTCCAGCCGGGCTTCCTTGGCTTCCTCCTGGGCCTCGCGCTCGGCCCGCTCCTGGCGGGATTCCACCGGCCCGGCACTCTGCACCGGACGGGTTTCCTTGGACAGCCACACTTCACGGAAGTCCCGCTTGCGGATGTCCCGGAAGACGTGCGCAATCTCGGCCTGGTTCAGGGTTTCCCGCTCAAGGAGCTCAAGGGCCAACGAGTCCAGGATGTCGCGGTTTTCGGTGAGGATCGCGTACGCCTCGTCATGGGCCTGGTCGATCAGGCGGCGCACTTCCTCGTCCACAATGTAGGCGATCTGGTCGGAGTAGTTGCGCTCGTGGCCGGCGTCGCGGCCCAGGAACGGCTCGCCGCCGCCCTGGCCGAGGCGCACGGCGCCGACGCGTTCGCTCATGCCGAATTCCGTGACCATCTTGCGGGCGGTCGCGGTGGCCTTCTCGATGTCGTTGGAGGCTCCGGTGGAGGGGTCGTGGAACACGATTTCCTCGGCCACGCGGCCGCCCATGGCGTACGCCATCTGGTCGAGCAGTTCGTTGCGGGTGATGGAGTACTTGTCGTTCTCCGGAACCACCATGGTGTAGCCCAGGGCGCGGCCGCGGGGCAGGATGGTGATCTTGGTGACCGGGGCGGAGTTCCGCAGGGCGGCAGCCACCAGGGCGTGTCCGCCTTCGTGGTAAGCCGTGATCTTGCGCTCGTGTTCCTTCATGACCCGGCTGCGCTTCTGCGGGCCGGCCATCACGCGGTCGATTGCTTCGTCGAGGGCGCGGTCGTCAATCAGGTTGGCGTTGGAGCGGGCTGTCAGCAGTGCGGCCTCGTTGAGGACGTTCGCCAGGTCCGCGCCGGTGTAGCCGGGTGTCTTCTTGGCAACAGCCTTCAGGTCGACGCCGGGAGCCATCGGCTTGCCCTTGGCGTGGACCTGCAGGATCTGGTCGCGGCCCACGAGGTCCGGCGCTTCAACAGTGATCTGGCGGTCGAAGCGGCCCGGGCGCAGGAGCGCCGGGTCCAGGACGTCAGGACGGTTGGTGGCGGCGATCAGGATGACGTTGGTCTTGACGTCGAAGCCGTCCATCTCAACCAGGAGCTGGTTGAGGGTCTGCTCGCGTTCGTCGTTCCCGCCGCCGATGCCGGCACCGCGGTGACGGCCGACGGCGTCGATCTCGTCCACGAAGATGATGGCCGGCGAGCTGGCCTTGGCCTGCTCGAAGAGGTCGCGGACACGGGACGCACCCACCCCGACAAACATTTCGACGAAGTCGGAGCCCGAGATCGAGAAGAACGGCACGCCCGCTTCACCGGCGACGGCGCGGGCCAGCAGGGTCTTGCCGGTGCCCGGAGGGCCATAGAGCAGCACGCCCTTGGGGATCTTGGCGCCGACGGCCTGGAACTTGGCCGGTTCCTGGAGGAATTCCTTGATTTCCTGGAGCTCTTCCACGGCTTCGTCTGCGCCGGCGACGTCGTTGAACGTCACCTGGGGCATGTCCTTGTTGACCAGCTTGGCCTTGGACTTGCCGAACTGCATGATCTTGGATCCGCCGCCCTGCATGCGGGAGAGCAGGAACCAGAAGAGGACGCCCAGCAGGAGGACGGGCACCAGCAGGGAGAACAACCCGGAGAACCAGTTGTTTTCAATCGGCTGGTCCGTGAAGCCGCTGGAGGGGTTGGCATCCGTGACAGCCTTGACCACATCGGCAGCGCGGGCATTGACGAAGAAGAACTGGACGTTCTTGCCCTTGTCCTGCCCGTCGATTACCAGGTTGTCCTTGAGGACCAGGTCCACGCGGTTCTCCGCGTCGAAGATCTTGGCCTGTTCCACCTTGCCGCTGTCCGCGAGGAGCTCGAGGCCCGGTTTCGTATCGATCCGGGTCGACCCGCCGGGAGCGAGCGTGGCAAAGGCCAGCAGGAGCATTCCGACCACAACTACGATCCAGATGCCCGGGCCCTTGAAGAAACTCTTAGCTTTCATCTGATCGGGGGCTGGCCCCGTCCCTCCTGGTAGTGCTGCACGGCGACTGGTCTGCGCGCGTGTGGTGCTGCGTCAGCTTCTAGCTATACACCGTTCGGAGTGATTCACGCACGATGCAGGGCAAAAGTTCCCTCTAGGCGTAGCGGGGCAGGGCCGGGACCCATTACAGGACCCGGCCGGGACCGGGAGGGTGCCCCGATGGTGAACCTATTCGTAGACGTGGGGCGCCAGGGTGCCCACGAAATCCAGGTTGCGGTACTTTTCGGCGTAGTCCAGGCCGTAGCCGACGACGAATTCGTTCGGGATGTCGTAGCCGACGTACTTGACGTCGATCTGAACCTTGGCAGCCGTGGGCTTGCGGAAGGCGGTGCAGATTTCCACCGAGGCGGTGCCGCGGGATTCAAGGTTGGTCTTGAGCCAGGACAGGGTCAGGCCGGAGTCGATGATGTCCTCAACGATCAGCACATCCTTGCCCATGAGGTCCGTGTCGAGGTCCTTGAGGATGCGCACAACACCGGAGGACTGGGTCCCGGAACCGTAGGAGGACACTGCCATCCAGTCCATGGAAACGTGGCTGTGAAGTGCCCGTGCCAGATCTGCCATGACCATGACTGCGCCCTTCAGAACGCCGACGATGAGGAGCTCCCGGCCCTCGTAGTCCTTGTCGATCTGTGCAGCGAGCTCGGTAATCCGCTGCTGGATCTGATCCTTGGTGTAGAGAACGTGCTTAAGGTCTGCCTGGACGTCGTTTGAATCCACCAATGGCTCCTGTGTAGATGCGGGTGCGACTATTTTTGGGGCGGCCTTTGAGGCCGGAATACTAGCTTCCCACAGCGCGCGGCCTCGCGGGGACCGCCGGTGGCAGCATCCTGCGCAGGGCCGGCCTGATTCTGCCCTTCGCCGGCGAGGATCTGCGCCAGCGACAACCGGTAGGCTCTTACGCCGCCGGGAAGCTCCACTGGGCCGGCGGAACCTTGCCGGCGCAGGAGCGCCTCCGCTGCAAGCAGCCGCTGATAGCTCGGTTGCTGGCCTCCGACGGCGGCGGCCGCCTTGGCGATGACCCGGAACCGGATGGCGGGGGCAAGTTCGCCCAGCGCCGTTTCGGGCAGGCTGATTTCGGCCCCCGACTGCTCAGCCAACTGCTCGTAAGTGCTGTTCGCCACGTCGTCGAGGTAATCAGCGTCCAGCTGCAGGATGGCTGCCGTCCTGGCGAGGGATTCGGCGACACCGGGTCCGAGCTTCTCCTCCAGCAGGGGCAGGACCTCCACCCGGGTGCGGGACCTCGCGAAGGACGGGTCGGTGTTGCTGGGGTCGTGCCACGGATCCAGGCCCTCGACGGCGCAGATCTCCAGGGTGTCGGCACGGCGGAGGCCCAGGAAAGGACGCAGCAGAAGCCCGCGGACCGGCCGCATTCCCGCCAGCGAGCGCGTTCCGGAGCCGCGGGCAAGGCCCAGCAGCACCTGTTCCGCCTGGTCGTCCAGGGTGTGGCCGAGGAGGATCACGCCGGCTCCGGCCTCGGCGGCGGCGTCTTCCAGGGCGGCGTGCCGTGCGTCCCGGGCCGCAGCCTCGGGGCCAATCCCGGTGGATGCGACGTCAACCTGCCGCACTTCCACGGGAGAGAGCCCAAGGTCCCGGAGGACGCCGGCCGTTTGGTCGGCCACGCCGGCGGAGCCGGGCTGCAGCTGGTGGTCCACGACGACGGCGCCCACCGAAACGGGGTGGCCGTCCACGTGGCCGCGGCGGCCGAAGTAGGACGCGATGGCCGCGAGGGCCAGGGAATCCGGGCCGCCGCTGCAGGCGACGAGCACGCGTTCAGGGTAGCCGGCGTCGGCCAGGGCGTTCTGCAGCATCTTGCGCGCCTTGCCGACGACGGGCGACAGCCGGCCGGGCCGCCGTCGTCCGGTTTTTGCGGTGGTTGTTGCGCTGGACGGGGAGGCGCCGGCGGCAGCTTCTGGGACGCTCGGCACTGTGACTAGAGCCCCATCCGTTCGAGCCAGAGCTTGGCGTCATGGATCTCCGGCTCGGTGGGGAGGTTCCCGGCCGATTCCCAGACCCGGTTGAAGCCTTCCATGCCGGCCACGTCCACTACGGCGCGGACAAACTTGGCGCCGTCGGTGTACTGGCGCATCTTGGCATCGAGGCCCAGCAGGCTGCGGATGAACTTCTCCACGACACCGCGGTCCTTGCCGCGGGCGTTGAAGCGCTGCCGGATGGTCTTGACGGACGGAACAATGCTGGCGTCCACGGCGTCCATCACCACGTTGGCGTGGCCTTCCAGGAGGCTCATCACGGCTGTCAGGTGCGAGAGGGAGGCCTTTTCCTCGGGGTCCTGCAGCAGGTCCAGAATGGCGCCGCGCCCCGGAGCTGCTCCGGCGGCCGTGCGGTCCTTCAGCGACCGTGCCGCAGCCGACGCACGCTCGAGGAGTGAGTCGACGTTGCCCAGCAGGTGTTCGCTGAGGTTGTCGATTTCGTTCAGCATGTGGTGGCGCAGCCAGGGTGCGGCGGCGAACTGCACCCGGTGGGTCTGTTCGTGCAGGCAGACCCAGAGCCGGAAGTCCTCGGGGGCCACATTGAGTTCGCGCTCCACGTGGATGATGTTCGGTGCCACCAGCAGGAGGCGGCCGGCGGCGGGGGCAGTGGACCCCTCGGCCAGGGCTGCAAAGGGATCGTACTGGCCCAGGACCTTGCTGGAAAGGAAGGCGAGCACGGCGCCCAGCTGGCTTCCGGTGATGGCTCCGCTGACTGCCAGCGCGCCCGGGCTCATGGAGCCGCGGCGGCTTTCCAGCATCTTTTCCATGGCGGGTTTGAGCATGACGGCGAAGCTTTGGGTGTTGGCCCTGGCCCAGGAGGCGCGGTCCACCACCAGCACCGAGGAATCACGGAGGTCGCGCGCCGCTTCCAGTCCGGTGATGTCGTGGACGTGGGGTACGGAAATGTCCGCCATGAGGCGCAGGTTCTCCACGGCCGCCCCGATTTCGGAGGACCCCAGCGAGGGGCCCGCCGGAGCCAGGCGGGCGGCTGTTGAGGCTGCGAGCTCCCAGTTGATCAGTGCCTGGGCCTGTGCTGATGAATCGCCAGTTGACTCCATAGCCCCCATCAGATCACAGCACCCTGGGGTTGCGCCTTAAGTTCGCTGTCCGGCGAACCGTCCGCAGCCCGGATGGAACGCAGGCGGCGCATGAAGCAACCGTGCAGCTGGGCTCCGCTTCAGACAGCTAGCGGCATCCGCAGGAAGCCAGGACCGTCGCCGTGCGGTCCAGCGCCGCTTTGTTTCCGGCAGCGCCCGGTGCCAGTCCGTTCCCTATAAAGGAGAACACCAGGAGGCGTCCGTCGGCGTCCACAACATAGCCGCTCAGGGCGATCACGGAGTTCAGGGTCCCGGTCTTGGCCCGCACCAGTCCGGCACCGCCCTCTGTGGACGCGTCCGTGTACCTGCTGCCAAGCGTGCCGGTGAGTCCTGCCACCGGAAAGCCGCCGATTACGGCCCGCAGGCTGGGCTCGGCGCCGGAGGTAATGGCCCGGACGACGTCGGACAGCTGCCGGGCCGACACCTGGTTGCCCAGCGACAGGCCCGAGACATCGGCCACGCGGAGGCCGTCCGTGGAGATGCCCAGGTCCTGGACCTGCTTGTACACGGTGGCGGTGGCGCCGTCGTTACTGCCGGGCTGCCCCGCGGCGACGGCAGCCATCCGGCCCAGTACTTCGGCCAGGTAGTTGTCCGAGGTCTGCAGCATGAGGTCCACCTGCTGGCGCACCGTGGCTGACTGGATTTCGGCCAGCACCTGGCCCGGGCGGGCGGCAGCGGCTTTGTCAGCCGCATCGGCCTTGGCGCCGCCGTCGGTCGGATCTTTGTCAGCCGCATCGCCGTCGGCCGTTTTTGAGGCTGCCGTTTTTGACGTTACCGGTTTTGCGTCCGCGTCCGCGCCTTGCGGGGCCTGGCCGCGTACGACGCCGGGAGTGACAGTCAGGCCGGCGGCGGCACCGGCCGCCGTGAGCTGGGCGGAGAACGCCTCGCCCGCGTTCATTGCCGCGTCCTGCGGGCGGGGTCCGGTGGTGACGGAGGGGTCGTACCGGGCGGAATTGAGAGCCAGCGGGAACAGCGGGGCGGTCTCGCCGGCAGCCACGTCGTCCGGGCTCCAGGTCGGGTTTAGGGCCGGACCGGTGAAAAGGGAGTCGCCCAGCCGCACCTGCACCGGACCCTTGATGCCTTTTTCCTGCAGCGATTTAATCGTGAGCTGGGCGAGGGTGGCCAGCCCGGCGTGGCCCATGACGTTGTCCGGCGCGGACTCCCCCGCGCCGAGCAGCACGTCTCCGCCGCCGGTGAGGACCACTGATCCGGTTTCGGTGCCGGCTATCACCTTGGTAGTGAAGCGGTGGTCCGGCCCGAGGGCGCGGACCGCTGCGGCGGCTGTCAGGAGCTTCATGTTCGACGCCGGAACCCTGCTGTCCGCCCCGCCGCGGTCAAAGAGCACCTGGCCGGTGGCGGCGTCCTGCACCACGCCCGTAAACGTTCCGCCGCCGTCGGTCTTCAGGGTGGCGTTGAGCTGGGCGGCGAGCGTGTCCGGCCAGGGAACGGGGGCCGAATCCTTGAGGGGCGAGATGCCCTGCGGGAGGGACAGGTCCCTCGGAACCTGCTGCCAGGCGGGTACAGCTGACTCCGTGGCCTCGGGCTTCGGGCCAAAGCCGGCGAAGGAGGGCGCGACAAGCATGGCCGCCGGCACGGCGAGCGCCACGATCAGGATGGACAGCATTGCCAGGGGCAGGTGCCGCCTGATGGCGGCGAACCAGGGAAGGCTGGCCGCGCGGCTCATCATGCGTTTCATGCTGCTGTTGGTCCTTTAGTCCTGAAATGTCCCCACTAGTTCATGAAACCTGGGCCTATCGCTATATCCTCAATAGTAGTCGGCGGCACCGACACCCCTTTTGTTGTCCGTCCTGTGTGCCGCGAACACCCTGAAGTCGAGGAGCATTCCATGAAGCATGACGTGACAATCGAGATCCCCAAGGGATCACGCGTCAAGTACGAAGTCGATCACGAGACCGGCCGCGTCCGCCTGGACCGCGTCCTGTTCACCTCCATGCAGTACCCCACCCACTACGGTTTCTTCGAGAACACCCTTGGCGAAGACGGCGACCCGCTGGATGCACTGGTGCTCCTGCAGGACTTCGATCTGCACCCGGGTGTCATTGTTGAAGCCCGCCCCATCGGCGTCTTCAACATGACGGACGACGGCGGCGGCGACGCCAAGGTTCTCTGCGTGCCCACCGACGCCCGTTTCGACCACATCAAAGAGGTCAGCGACGTCAGCGAATTCCTGATCAAGGAAATCGAGCACTTCTTCACGCGCTACAAGGACCTGGAGCCGGGCAAGTGGGTCAAGGCCGAGGGCTGGGGCGACCGCGCCGCAGCCGAAGCCGAGCTGGAAGCATCCATCAAGCGCTACGTTCCGGCAGCACACTAGTCCCCACAGACGTGGGCTAAACACCGTCCCTGACGGCGTGGGCCCAGTTCGACGGCGGGTGCCGGGTTCGCGAGAGCCCGCACCCGCCGTCGTCGTTTAATCTGTCCCCTCCGAGCGCGAACGGACACTTGAGACCCGGAACCGCCCCGCGCGGGTCCAGGCCCCAAGTGTCCGCTCGGCCGTTTCCAGGGGTGTATCAGGAATTTGTGAAATTGTTGACTCATGAACGCCGCCCCCGCTTTTGATCCTCCCTGCGGTCCCGTCACCGGATGGCGGGACGGCGACGTAGTGCGGGCGACGGGCATCCCCTACGCCACCGCGGGCCGGTTCCAGCCGCCCGTAAGTGCTCCGGATTGGACCGAGGTCCGGGCAGCGACGTCGCTCTCCCCCGCGTGTCCGCAGGGTCCAGTGCCGTTCCTGGACGACATCCTTGGCACCCGTTACGGCGAGCTGCCCGGCAGCGAGGACTGCCAGCGCCTCTCGATCACCATTCCAGCCGACCTTTCCGACGGCGAGCGGGTCCCCGTCATGGTGTGGCTCCACGGCGGGTCCTACACTTCCGGTTCCGGGGATCTGGCGATCTTCGACGCCAAGTCCCTGGTGGCGGAGAACCGGGTCATCGTCGTCTCCGTCACCTACCGCCTGGGCCTGTTCGGATACCTGGCCACCGGCACGGGCCGGCCCGCAAACCTGGGGTTGTTGGACCAGCTTGAGGCGTTCCGGTGGGTGCAGCGCAATATCGTTTCCTTCGGCGGTGACCCGGAACGCGTGACCGCCTTCGGCCAGTCAGCAGGAGGCGACGCCGTCGCCCACCTTATGGCGACGCCGGAAGCACCGTCGCTGTTCCAGCGCGCCATCATCCAAAGCGCACCCTTGGGAATTGCCAGGGGCCGGGCGAAAATGAACGCCGCCATGGGCGTCGCAGCGGAAGCCGTCACCGAGGACACCCCGGCCATGGATGTCGTCGCCATCGAGGACCATGTCTCCCAAGTGGCCCGGAAGTACGGGCTGATGGCCGCCATGCCGTTCGGCACCCAGTATGGGCATGCCCCGCTGCCGCCGGAATACGGCATCGAGGCCGCGTGGAACACCACCGCGCCGCACATCGAGGTCCTGATCGGCCACACCTCCGACGAGGCGCGCCTGTTCCTGCCGAGCAGTCCCGTAGCCAGCCGGCTGGCGAAGATCCCGGTCCTGGGCGACGCGGTGGTTAAGGGCATCAGCTGCGCCGTGACCGAAGCGGTGTATGGCCGGCCGGCCCGGAGGTTTGCCCGCCGGCACGCCCGGGCGGGAGGCAAGGCGTACAGCTATGTGTTGCACTGGGCCGCGCCGGGGAACTTCTACGGCGCCGCGCACACCGTTGACCTGCCGCTGCTGTTCGGAAACCGACGGACCTGGGAGGGCGCCGGGCTGCTCGAGGGTGCCACCTGGGACGAGATCAATTCCCAGGGCCGCGCCCTCCGCGCCACCTGGGCCCGGTTCGCCTCCGGCCAGGGCCTCGAAAGCCGGGGAGAGCTTTCCGGTACGCTCCGCTACCGCGCGGTCTGAGCCGGTGTTCCAATGGCCTGCGTCCAATAGATTGTTCGCATGCGCCCGAGCCAGCTGACCTCCACCCCGGCGCGCCCGTGAGGACGCTGGGCGTGGACCTCGCGGCCGCCACCAGGAAAACGGCGGCTGCGGTGATCGACTGGACCGGCGGCGGTGCCCGGCTCGTCCACCTCTCTCTGGATGTCACCGACGAGGAGATCGTGGACCTGTTCGGCAGCGCCGACGCCACCGGCATCGACTGCCCGGTGGGCTGGCCGGACGCTTTCCTTCCCTTCCTTGCGGGGCACCTGAATTTCGAGGCTCACCCGGTGCTGGATTACGACGGGATCGAAGGCCGGCGGCTGCTGGCGTACCGGGACACTGATCGGTTCGTTACCGGCAGGACCGGGCTGATCCCGCTCAGCGTCTCCGCGGACCGGCTGGCACACCCGGCAATGCGCTGCGCCGTTATCCAGGCCAAAATCGCCCGGGACCACGGCCCGCAGGCCAGGGACGGCTCCGGCCGGCTGGCGGAGGTCTACCCCGCCGCCTCACTGAAGCTCTGGGGAATCAGCGCCCGCGGTTACAAGGGGCGGGGCACGGCGGAATCAGAGCGGCTGGGCCTCATTCTGGACAACCTCGAGGCTGCGGCGCCCTGGCTGGACCTTTCCGGGCACCGTGATGACCTGGCAGCCTCGGACGACAGGTTCGACGCCGTCATCGCCTCCCTCACGGCCCGGGCCGTCAGCCTCGGCCAAACGCTGCGGCCCGCCGGGGAACACGCCGCGGCAGCCCGCACCGAGGGCTGGATCCATGTGCCGTCCCACCAGCTGACTGACCTCGTCGGCTAGCCGCCGAGCGACCAACCGCGGATCTCCTCCAGATCCTCGCCGTGGCTGCGGGTGTGGTTGTGGGCCCCCATGCGCCGGTCCTGCAGCGACTGGCGGAACAGGGAGTGCCGCTCCGCCAGGCCGGGCACCCGGTCGATGGCGTCGATGGCCAGCTGGAAGCGGTCGATTCCGTTGAGCATGGCCATGTCGAACGGCGTGGTGGTGGTCCCCTCTTCCTTGTAGCCGCGGACGTGCAGGCCTTCCTGGTTGCTGCGCCGGTAGGTCAGCCGGTGAATTAGCGACGGGTACCCGTGGTAGGCGAAAATGATCGGCCTGTCCGCGGTGAAAATGCCGTTGAAGTCCCTGGACGTCAGTCCGTGTGGGTGCTCGCTGGCATCCTGGAGCCGCATCAGGTCCACCACGTTGACCACGCGGATCTTCAGCCCCGGCACCCCTTCCTTGAGCAGCTCGGCGGCTGCAACCGTCTCCACGGTGGGAACGTCGCCGGCGCAGGCCAGCACCACGTCCGGTTCCTCACCCGGCACCTCGGATCCCGCGAATTCCCAGATGCCCAGCCCCCGCTGGCAATGGTGGGCGGCATCAGCCGGCCCCAGCCACGTGGGTGAGGGCTGCTTGCCGCTGACCACGATGTTGACGTAATCCCGGGACTCCAGGCAATGCTCCATCACGGAAAGCAGCGTGTTGGCGTCCGGGGGCAGGTACACGCGGATGACCTCGGCCTTCTTGTTCACCGCGTGGTCGATGAAGCCCGGATCCTGATGCGAGAAACCGTTGTGGTCCTGCTGCCAGACGTGCGAGGACAGCACGTAATTCAGCGACGCCACGGGCTGGCGCCAGGTGAGCCCGCGATGGACCTTGAGCCATTTGGCGTGCTGGTTGAACATGGAGTCGACAATGTGGATGAAGGCCTCGTAGCAGCTGAACACTCCGTGCCGCCCGGTCAGGAGATAGCCTTCCAGCCAGCCCTGGCACAGGTGTTCGCTGAGCACCTCCATCACCCGGCCGGCCCGCGCGAGGTGCTCGTCGACGTCGTCGATCCGGTATTGCCACACCTTGTCAGTGACCTCGTAGACGTCCTGCAGGCGGTTGGAGGCGGTCTCGTCGGGGCCGAAAAGCCGGAAAGTCTCCGGATTTTGCGAAATAACGTCCCGCATCCAGGAGCCGAGGGCGATCATGGCGCTGACGCGGTCCACACCGGGCCGGGGCACCTCGACGGCGTGCTTGCGGTAGTCCGGCAGCTTCAGGTCGCGCAGGAGGATGCCGCCGTTGGCGTGGGGCGTGGCACTCATCCGCAGCTCCCCCGCGGGAGCGTTCTCCGCGACGGTGGACCGGAGCCGGCCGTCGTGGTCGAAGAGTTCTGCCGGCCGGTAGGATTCCAGCCACTGTTCCAGCTGGGCAAGGTGCTCAGGATTGGTGCGGACCTCGGACAGCGGCACCTGATGACTCCGCCAGGTGCCCTCCACTTGCTTGCCGTCAACACGCCCGGGGCCGGTCCAGCCCTTCGGCGAACGCAGCACAATCATGGGCCACCGGGCGGCACCGGCGTCGGCGTCGGCACCGGCGTCGGCACGCGGGCCGTCCGGCGACGCGGCGCTGCCGCGTCGCTCCGCCTGGATGGCGCGGATCTCCGCGAGGCAGGTGTCGAGCGCCGCGGCGAAGTTCCGGTGTGCGGAGGCCGTGTCCTCAGGATCGTCGACCGTCACGAAATGCGGTTCGTGGCCGTATCCGCGGAGCAACTGTTCAAGCTGGGCTTCGGGCATCCGGGCCAGGACCGTGGGGTTGGCGATCTTGTAGCCGTTCAGGTGCAGGATGGGCAGCACTGCGCCGTCCGCCACCGGGTCCAGGAAGTTGTGTGAATGCCAGCTGGCGGCCAAAGGCCCGGTTTCCGCCTCGCCGTCACCGACCACGACGGCGGTAATCAGCTTCGGATTATCGAAGACGGATCCGTAGGCGTGGGCCAGCGAGTACCCGAGCTCTCCGCCCTCGCTGATGGAGCCGGGTGTCTCGGGGGCCGCGTGGCTGGGAATGCCGCCCGGATAGGAAAACTGTCGGAAGAGCTCTGCCAACCCTGGCTCGTCGTCGCCCACATTGCTGTAGATCTCCGAGTAGGTGCCCTCGAGCCAGGCATTGGCCACCACCGCCGGGCCGCCGTGGCCGGGACCTGCGATGAACAGCATCGGCTGCCGGTCCCTGCGGATCACCCGGTTGAGGTGGGCATAGACGAAATTCAGCCCGGGCGTGGTGCCCCAGTGACCCAGGAGCCGGGACTTGGTGTCTTCAGCGCGGAGCGGCTCACGCAGCAGCGGGTTGGAGCGAAGGTAAATCTGGCCCACGGAGAGGTAGTTGGCCGCCCGCCACCAGCGGTCCACGAGTTCAAGTTCGTCCTGCACGCTGCTGGCCATCATCATCCTCACGTCGCGTTCGCCGCCGCGGCGGCGGCGGCCCTTGCTCCATCGCAACAGATGGCGGCGGCACAGGCAACCTTTGCCGCCTGATCCCAGGCGCCCGCCCAAAAAGCGGGCCGAATCCAATGGGCTGCCCTGCCCATCGCGGCAGTGGTTCGGCAGCGGGTAAGTTCTTAGGGTTGATTCGAAGCAGGAAGAGGGAGACCACCGTGGCAGGAACCCAGGGAGCGCCAGGAGCGGGACCCTACGCAGACCCTGCACTCCTGGAGAGTGCGCGAAAACGGACGAAAAACCTGGGGAACGGCATCCCCGTGGTCGAAGCCACCGGCTGGCAGACGTTCGGCGCATGGGCAGTGGATTTCAGCCTGATTGCCGTCCTCGCGGCCGTGGCGTCCGCAGCCGCGGCAGGTTCCGTTATGGCCACCGCAGGCCAGGTGGCAGCTGCAGCCGCCTCAGCGTGGATCGCGGCGCCCTGGCTGTACGGGTTCTGCTGCGCCGGCGGACTCTCCATCGGATCGCTGGCCACCGGTACGGTGCTGGTTCGCTTCGACGCCGGTGGCCGCCCGGGATTCCGGCGTGCCGGGTGGGTCATGTTTGCCAGGATGGTGCTGTTCCCTGTGGTCATCCTGCTCATACTCCTCGCCGCGGCCGGCGGCTCCAGCCCCGGCGGGGACGGTCCGAAAACCCGCCATCTCACCCTTGACCGGAGGTTTCCCGTGCCGCCTCTTCCCGTCCATCCGGACATCGCCCGGACCGCAGCAGATGATGCCGCTGCACGTCATTCCCGGCTTCCGGGCCTGTATGGCCAAGGGGGCCAGCGTGGCTGACACAGGGACCACCTGGCCGACCCGCCGCGCCGAAAAGCTCTACGGGGACAGGCTTGGGCGGCTGAGGCACAGCGAGCTTTCCTGGCATATCGCGTGGAAGTGGCTGCCTGCCCTGTTGCTCGTGGGATTCGTTTACGGCGCCATAGCGGAACTCACCGGGCGGCCACAAACCGGACGTGACCCGGCCCTCTTCTCGGACATTCTGCTCTTCCTCACGACGAGCGCCCTGACCGGACTGGTCCTGTGGAGCATCACCCTTTTCTGGAGCTTCCGCAGGGTGCTGGTATTCGACCGCGGGCTGTTGTACGGGTACGCGCAGAAGCACACAGCCCGCGCCATCTTCTGGCACGACATCGACCCCGGGTCGCTGCGGACCGTCGAGGCCCCGGTCGGCATCGCAGCGGACGGCCTGCTTAAGACCCTGGAGAAAGGCGGCAAGACTTCGCTGGGCGTAAGTGGGCGTTACGCCGTGGTGTTCCATGGTGCGCCGACGGCACTCGCGGCAGGAGTCGGCGCCTCAGGGCCGGGGTTTTTCACCTTCAGTACGGACCGGACCCCGGACCGGCTGGTCACTGAAATCCAGCGGGCCATGGCGGAATCCGGCATCCACCGGGCTGGATCTCCAGAGCCGGAGGCGCTGCCGCCTGTCCCGATCAGCTCGGCGACCCGCCTTGATTAGGCGCCGATTCCGGGCACTTGAGTGATCCGTACCACCGGGTAGTGTGTATCCAGAATGTTCACGCTGACCATCAACCAAACGGACAGCCGGCGCGACGGCGACCGGGTACCGCAGTTGCTCAAGGCTCTGCGGCACATACCTGCGCGCCTCGATTTTGACCGGTCCGTGGAGGACGAAGTCCAGGGCATCGTCGACTGTCCGCACCAGGCCGTGGATGCCGCCCTGGTGGCTCTCCGCTCAGGCAGCTGGTTTGTCGGGATTGGTGTGGGGCCGGTTAATGAGCCGTTGCCCAACCAGATCAAAGACGCCACGGGTCACGGCCTGATCTACGCGCGCCGGGCTGTGGACCGGCTGCACAACAGCAAGGAACGCATCCCTGTGGCGGTCGACGGCCCGTTGGCCGATCTCGCCGCGGAAGCGGAAGCCGTACTGAAGCTGCTCGGCCACATTGTCCATGGCCGCAGCGCGGCAGAGTGGCGTGTCCTCGATCTGCTGACGCCAGGCGTGCGCGGACAGCAAAAAGCCGTTGCCCAGGAACTTGGGATCACCACTCAGGCAGTCAGCAAGGCTGTGGCGCGAGCGCAATGGAACGAGGAGCACGCTGCCCGCCCGGCAGCGGCCCGGCTGCTCCGGCTGATCCTCGAGGTCCACTAGCCACTGTTCGGTCCGCTGTGGATGAACAAGAAGCAGCCCCTACGAAAGGAGGCTGCGCAGGACGTGGGCGGCGCCGTCGTCGTGGACGGACAGGGTCACCTCATTCGCCGCGGCAACCACTTCTTCCGGGGCCTGCCCCATGGCAACGCCGCGGGCGGCCCAGGTGAGCATCTCGATGTCGTTGCGGCCGTCGCCGATGGCCACCGTGAGGTGGGACCCGATGCTCAGGTGGCCGCGGAGGTGTTCCAGGGCACTGGCCTTGGTCACCCCTTCGGCGGCGATGTCCAGCCAGGCAGTCCAGCCCACCGAATAGGTGACGCCCGCCAGGCCGATGTGTTTGATGGCCTCGTTGAAGTCTTCAGAGGTGTTTTCGGAACTGAAGACCACCACGCGCACGGCAGTGGCATCAAGCATGGTCTGGAAGTCCACACCGATGGCCTCCACACCGAAGCTGGCGTCCTGGAAACGTTCGGTGGACAGGAAGTTGCCGTCCTCGTCCTCCAGCGCGTACTTGGCCAAGGGGAGCCGCTTGCGGAGGGCACGGAGGGCGGGCCCGGGGTCGAATGTGGCCTTCCGGATGACTTCGTAGCCATCGGGATGCGCCGGATCGAGGCGAAGGGTCACGCCGCCGTTGCAGCAGACGGCGTAGCCGGTTTCGATCCCGATCTGCTCAATGATGGGCAGGGTGGCATTCAGGGAACGGCCGGTGGCGATCATGACCTCGTGGCCCGCCGCGACCACCGCCTGGGCGGCCTCACGGACGGGGGCCGACATGTGGCCGTCGTGGTTGACCAGGGTGCCGTCGACATCCAGGGCAACCATCAGCTTCTGGGTCGAGTTGTTGTTTCGGTTATTTCGCTGGTCGTCGTTGCCAGCGACTGAGGTTTCAGTCAATGTTGTCATTCACCTAGTAGAGCAGACAGCCCCGGATGGCCGCTAGGACATATGCCACAGCCGGCTGTTAACTTCCGGTAAACACCCACAGCGTTGTCCACACTGTGAGTGTTTACCGCCGCGTCATGTAGCCGTCAGGAGGCGGTTGGCGGCCCGCCCGCCCCGGAAATCCCCGCCGCATGGACCAATCCCCCAGGCGTCACCCGGGGAACCGACCACGTGACGGGGATTTCTCAGGGGATCAGGAGAGGACCGGCAGGACTTCCAGGCCGCCGAGGTACTTCTGCAGCGCCCGGGGGACGTTAACCGAGCCGTCCTCGTTCTGGTGGTGCTCCAGGATGGCCACGATCCAGCGGGTAGTTGCCAGCGTCCCGTTCAGGGTGGCGACGGCGCGGGTTCCCTTCGGCGCCCCGTCCTCGTTCAGCACGCGCTCACGGATGTTCAGGCGGCGTGCCTGGAACGTAGTGCAGTTCGAGGTGGAGGTCAGTTCGCGATAGGCGCCCTGCGTGGGCACCCAGGCTTCGCAGTCGAACTTGCGCGCGGCGGAGTTGCCGAGGTCGCCGGCGGCGGTGTCGATCACCCGGTACGGGAGCTCGCACTTGGCCAGCATCTCCTCTTCCCAGGCCAGCAGGCGCTCGTGCTCGCCCGCAGCTTCCTCCACCGTGGTGTAAATGAACATTTCCACCTTGTTGAACTGGTGGACGCGGATGATCCCGCGGGTGTCCTTGCCGTGCGAGCCGGCCTCGCGGCGGTAGCAGGAGCTCTGGCCCGCATAGCGAATGGGACCGGCGGAGAGGTCCAGGATCTCGTCCGCGTGATACCCGGCGAGGGCCACCTCCGAGGTGCCCACCAGGTACAGGTCGTCTTCGGCGAGCCGGTAGATCTCGGCGTCGTGCTTCACGTCGAAACCGGTGCCCTGCATTGTCTCCGGGCGGACCAGGGTGGGAGTGATCATGGGAATGAATCCTGCATCTATGGCCTGCTCCATGGCCATCTGCAGAAGCGCCATTTCGAGCCGGGCGCCCACGCCACGGAGGAAGTAGAAGCGTGAACCGGACACCTTGGCGCCGCGCTCCATGTCGATGGCGCCGATCAGTTCGCCGATTTCCAGGTGGTCTTTCGGCTCAAAATCGGGGAATTCCCGGGGTTCGCCGACGGTCTTGACCACGATGTAGTCATCCTCGCCGCCTTCCGGGACGCCGTCCACGATCAGGTTGGGGATGGCTCGCAGCAGCTCTTCCTGCTGGGCCTGGGCAACGTCAGCTTCGGCCGAGGCCTCCTTGACCGACGCGGCCAAAACCTTGACCTCAGCCAGCAGCGCCTGCTTTTCCTCACCCTTGGCCTGCGCCACCTTCTTGCCGAACACATTCTGTTCGGCGCGGAGGTTTTCGAAGCGGATCAATGCTGCGCGCCTGGCCGCATCCGCCGAGATGATCGCATCCACTACGGACTCGTCGGCGCCGCGGGCGCGCTGGCTGGCACGGAACTTGTCCGGATTTTCGCTGAGGTCTTTTACGTCGATCACCAGACAAGAGTATCGAATCCGGCAGCCATGGCGCGGTGGGCCGTGCGGGCTGCGGCGCGGGATAGTGTTGGAGCACCATGAACGATTGGCTGCTGTACCTCATCATCATTGCGGCCCTGGCTTTCGCGGTCTCCAGCTGGTGGGGAGTGCGGAGCCTCAAGGCGCTCCATACGCGCAGCGCGGTCCAGGAGGACACCTACCATCCGGGCCTGTCCCGGCAGTCGGTGGCCGTGGTGATGAACCCGATCAAGGCGAAGTCCGCGGAAGCCACCGCGCTGATTAAGCGTGCCTGCCTCTTGGCGGGCTGGGACGCCCCGGTCTTTTTCGAAACAACAGCGGAGGACCCCGGATATTCGCAGGCCGAGGCGGCGCTTGCGAGCGGGGCCGACGTCGTCCTCGTGGGCGGCGGGGACGGCACGGTACGCGTGGTGGCTGAGAAGCTGGCCCGTACCAACGTGCCCATGGGCCTGATCCCGCTGGGCACCGGAAACCTGCTGGCAAGGAACATCGACCTGGATGTCTACGACCTGAACGGGAACGTCCAGACCGCCCTGTTCGGCCACCAGCGGCACATTGACATGGCCCGCATGGGCATCAGGAACTCGCGGACGGGTACCTCGTCCGAGCATGCGTTTTTGGTAATTGCCGGGATGGGCATGGATGCCGAGGTGGTAGGTGATACCAACGACGGGCTGAAGAAGGCAGTGGGCTGGCTTGCGTACACCGAGGCCGGCGTCCGGCACCTGCCCGGACGGCGCAAGAAGGTGTCCATCGCCTTGGACGACCAGCCCGAACAATCCCGGAAGATCCGCAGCGTGCTGTTCGCCAATTGCGGCCTGATCCCGGGCGGCATCGACTTCATCCCGCAGGCAATGATCGACGACGGAATGCTGGACGTGGTGGTGATGAGCCCGCGCAGTGCCATCGGGTGGATCGCGATGTACACGAAGATCATGTTCAAGCACAAAAGGAACCTGCCGGTCATGAGCTACTACCGCTCGGGCAAGATCGTGATCAAATGTGCCGAGCCGGTAGCCACGCAGATCGACGGCGACCCTTGCGGAGAAGCCACCGACGTGACCGTCCGGGTGGAGCCGAGATCGCTATTGGTTCGGGTTACGGAAAGCAAGGGCGGCGAAACGGCCGCAGGGGAATCAACCCCGTAGGCCTCCGGGAAGGCAGCCTGCCCGGAGGTTCCGGATTCAGGCGCTGGCCTTCTTCTGTTCAGCTTCCGCCGCGGCCTTTGCCGCCGCGCGGGCTTCGGACTGTTCGCGGATCATGGCCTGTTCCTCTTCGAAGCGCAGGCGATCCGCCCTGTCCGCATCGTCACCGTCCCAGTCCTGGTTATCGGCAGTCGGTTTGGGATTGACAATCATTCCCTGGCCGTCGTTGTCGGTACTGGATCCTGACATGACCCGCTCCTTCCGGTAGAGGTCTTCCCGCAATGGATCAGGCAAGCATACGCACTGCGCTGCAGGCGGGGAAGTACCCGAACGGGCATTTGTCTAAGCTGTTGGCGAACCGTGCGGCGCCTGGACGGGCTCGATGGATGCCCCTTTGAGTATCCCCGCAACCCATTCATGTGCAGCCTGGAATGCTTCGTCGGAGGTGTGGGGTTCCACTTCCGGGCTCTGCGCGTCAGCCTTGGGATAGGAACCCAGAAAGCGCGTGCCGGAGCTGATCCGGTGCAGCCCGGCCAGGGCGTCCGCCACGCGAGCGTCCTCCACGTGGCCGTCGGCGTCGATGCTGAAGAAGTAGTGGCCCAGATACTGCCCGGTGGGCCGTGATTCGATGCGGCTGAGGTTCACGCCGCGGGTGGCGAACTGGTCCAGGATCTCCATCAGTGCGCCGGGGCGGTCCTCCGGGAGCGGAACCACCACCGTGGTCTTGTCCGCTCCGGTGCGGTGCGGCAGTGCTCCGGGGCGGCTGACCAGGACAAACCGGGTCACCGCACCGGGGTTGTCCCCGATGTTCTCCGCGAGGACGTGCAATCCGGGCTGTTCAGTGGCCACGATCGGAGCGCAGATAGCAGCGTCGTAATGCACACCCTCCTCATTCAGCAGGCCCATGGCACCCGCGGCGGTGGAGGAGGCCGGAATGTATTCCACATCGGGCATGTTCGCTTCGACCCAAAGCCGGCACTGTGCCCAGGCATGGCCGTGAGTGGAAATCTTGCGGATATCGGCAATCTGCACCCCCGGACGGGCAACCAGGACAAAGCTGATGGGCACCAGCGCCTCGCGGATGATTCTCAACTCCTGGCCGGACGCGATGGCATCCAGCGTTGCCGTCACGCCGCCCTCAACGGAATTCTCGATGGGCACCATGGCCGCATCTGCGGTTCCGTCACGGACCTTGTCCAGCGCGGTGTTCACGTTGGAGGAGGGAATGCGGACAGCCTCGACGGCGCCCGGAACCTGCATCAGCGCAGCCTCGGTGAACGTGCCCTCCGGGCCGAGGAAGGTGTACGTGACGGGCAACGCGGGCATGGACTGTCCTTGATTGATCAGGTCAGTGCCGCCCGGCGGGCGGCACTGGAAACGGCGGGCGGCAGCCGCGAATACTAGAGGATCACCGGTTTGAGGCCGTTGTCCGAGACGAGCGGCAGCCCCGACTCGAGCCATTGGTCCATTCCGCCGGCCACATTGAAAGCGGAGTATCCCTGCCCCACCAGCCACTTGGCCGCACGGAAGGACCGTCCGCCGGTGCGGCAGATGACATACAGGTCCTGGTCCGGGTCCAGTTCGCCGATCCGGGCCGGCAGCTGGTCCAGCGGAACGTGCAGGGCACCTTCGGCATGCCCCGCCGACCACTCGTAGTCCTCGCGCACATCGAGGATTTTGGCGTCGGCGGGAATATCGGTGACGGTCACGGTTTCGAAGTCGCTCATGTAGGTCCTCTCCGGAGAATGAAGGTCTGTCTCCAGCGTATCCCTCGCCGGAGGCGGCGGCTCCGAATCCGGAGGCACGTTACGCTTCAAAGGGACCGCAAAGGAGAAACTTCGATGGCAGCCCAACAGCCCACCATTCTGGCTACGTCCGGCGGATACAAGGCCGGCCGGCGTTCGCGGCTGGAGTTCGACGCACTGCTGCATCACGCCGTCGAGCTCTCCGGCGTTACCGGGCGCGCCCCGCGCGTCACCCACATCGGCACGGCAGCGGGCGACCAGCGCTGGTTCAATGCGGAAATGGACCAGGCCGCGAAGATCGCCGGCTTCGAATTCAGCCACCTGAACCTGTTCACGATGCCCAGCGTCGAGGATCCGGAGGCCCACCTCATGGCGCAGGACGTCGTGTGGGTCAACGGCGGCTCGGTAGTGAACCTCCTCGCCGTCTGGCGGGCCCATGGCCTCGACGGAATCCTGCGGCGGGCCTGGGAAGGCGGCGTGGTCCTCGCGGGCGTCTCGGCGGGGTCCATCTGCTGGTATCAGGGCGGCACCACGGATTCGTTCGGCCCGCAGCTGCGTCCGGTGACGAGTGCATTGGGCTTCCTGCCCTACGCCAACGGCGTGCACTACGACTCCGAGGACCAGCGCCGGCCGCTGGTGCACCGGCTGGTGGCCGACGGCACGCTCGGCGAAACGCACTGCACGGACGACGGCGTGGGGCTGGTCTATTTCGGCACTGACCTTGTGGAGGCGGTCAGCGAGGTGCGCAGCAAGGCGGCATACCGCGTCACCCGACAGACCTCCGGGGACACCGCCATTGCGGCGGAAGAGCGGCTGGAGCCACGTTTCCTTGGCTGAAATCCACGAACTCTCCGCGGTGGGACTCCGTGACGCTCTGCATTCGGGAAAGCTCTCCGCCAGGGAGGCGACTGAGCATTTCCTGGCCCGGATCCACGCGCGGAATCCCGGCCTTGGGGCTTTCATTACGGTAACCGCGGAGCAGGCGCTGGCCGACGCCGCACGTGCCGATGCGCTGTACGCCCGATCACCGCGCTCCCGTTCGCCGGAAGAGCTTCCGCTCCTGCACGGCATGCCGGTGGCTTTCAAGGACCTGACCGACGTCGCCGGGGTGGTGACGACCCACGGCAGCGCGGCCCTGGAGCACAAACCTGCACCCGTGGACGGCGCGCTGGCAGCGGTGCTGAAGAAGGCGGGAGTCGTCTCGCTGGGGAAGACCCAGGTTCCGGAGTTCGGGCTGACCGCCTACAGCGAGAACCTGATCGCTCCGCCGTCGCGCAATCCCCATGCACTGAGCCGCAGCTCCGGGGGATCATCGGGCGGCAGCGCTGCCGCGGTTGCCGCGGGCCTTGTGCCGTTCGCGCCCGGGTCCGACGGCGGCGGCTCAGTCCGGATCCCTGCGGCGGCCTGCGGACTGGTGGGCCTGAAACCTGGGCGCGGACTTGTCCCGGCCGGTGAAAGCACCGGTGATCCGGCCAGGCTGGTGGTGGCCGGTCCGCTGACCCGGTCCGCGGAGGATGCCGCTCTGATGCTCGACGCACTCGTGGCAGCACCGGCGACTCTCCCCAGCACCACGTACGTCTCGTCCTTGGCGGCGCCCCCGCGGCGCCTGCGGATCGGCGTGACCCTGGACAGCCCCTGGCAGGCCATCTTCCCGTTCACTCCTGACGCCGAAGCCATCGACGCCCTCAACGCAGGCATCCGCCTGCTCGAAGCGGCGGGCCACACCACGGCGGAAACCGAGGTCCGGTATGACAACCGATACCCGGACGCCTTCACCACGGCGTGGACTGCCGGGGTGGGAAATGCGCGAATAGCGCCGCAGCGCGAGGCACTCCTGACCCCGCTGACCCGCACCTTCCGGCGGCGGGCGCAGCAGCGGAGTGTGTCCAAACTGAACGAGGCCCTGGGTTTCCTGCGGCAGTTCGAGCGGGACACGATTGCGCAGTACGCCGCGTGGGACCTGATCCTGATGCCGGCACTGGCGCAGGCACCGCGGCCGGTGGGCTGGTTTACGGGTTCCTCCCACGGCGACGGCTACTGGCCTGCGGCGGAATGGGCCGGCGACGCCGACGGTGACTATCGGAAGCAGTGCGAGTATGCGCCGTGGTCCTCCATGGTCAACGTGTGCGGCCTGCCCGCCATCAGCATTCCCGTGCACTGGACCGGAGGCTCACCCGGTGCCGGCCTGCCGATGGGAATCCAACTGGTAGGACCCAGCGGGTCCGAAGCCCTGCTGCTTCAAGTGGCGGCCCAGATCGGCTTCTAAACCTGGCGCGGCATGGGCAATGACACGGGGGCAGCGAGGCCCGCGGGCACGGGCAACACCCGCCGTAGGCGGCTGCACCGCGTGTCCGCCTTGCTTCCTGTCCCCTGGAATGTGACAATCGCGCGCCGCGGTGCCACCCTTAAGTAAATGAGCACAACTCATTTATCCGATCGCCCCGCTACAACGCCGGGCGATACGTCCTTCTTTGGCCACCCAAAGATGCTGGCCAGCCTCTTCTCCGTAGAAATGTGGGAGCGCTTCTCCTTCTACGGCATGCAGGGCATCCTCCTCTACTACATGTACTTCACCGCCGCACAGGGCGGCCTCGAAATCGAGCAGGGCCTGGCCGCCGGACTGGTGGGCGCCTACGGCGGCGGAGTGTATCTCTCCACCATTCTTGGCGCCTGGCTGGCCGACCGCCTGTTCGGATCGGAGCGGGTCCTGTTCGGCTCGGCCGTCCTGATCATGGCCGGCCACATTGCCCTGGCGCTTGTGCCGGGCATTCCCGGCCTCATCGCCGGCCTGGTCCTGGTGGGCGTCGGTTCAGGCGGGCTCAAGGCCAACGCGACCGCGCTGGTGGGCACCCTGTACGGGGAGAAGGACGAACGCCGCGACGCCGGCTTCTCCATCTTCTACATGGGTATCAACGCAGGCGGGCTGATCGGCCCGCTGGTCACCGGCTGGCTGCAGGAAAGCCAGGGGTTCCACTGGGGCTTCGGCGCCGCCGCCGTCGGCATGGCACTGGGGCTGGGCATCTACGCAATGGGACGCAAGAGGCTCCCCGAGGCGGCGCACCACGTGCCGAATCCGCTGCCGGCCGCGCAGCGGACCCGGTACGGGCTGATCTTCGCCGGGATCGCCGCCGCAGTGGCCGTGCTCCTGGCCACCGGTGCCGTGAACGCCGAAAACCTGGCGATGTCCATGGCCTACGCGGCGATTGGCGCCTCCGTACTGTACTTCGGCCTGATCTTCCGCAGCAGGAAAGTCACAGGAATGGAGCGCAGGCGCGTGGTGGCGTTCATCCCGCTGTACATAGCCTCGGCGGCGTTCTGGGCACTTTTCCAGCAGCAATTCACCTTCATAGCCGTCTACTCGGAGGAAAAGCTGGACCGGAACCTGTTTGGCTGGGAGATGCCCGCTGCCTGGGTGCAGTCCATCAACCCCGTATTCATCATCATCTTCGCCGGCGTCATGGCCGCACTGTGGACCCGTCTCGGCCACAGGCAACCGGGTTCCGCCTTGAAATTCTCCATCGGCCTGTTCGTGATGGGCCTGGCATTCCTTGCCTTTATCCCGTTGGCGGGCGGAGGCAAGACACCGCTCCTGGCCCTCGTGGGCATCCTGCTCCTGTTCACGCTCGCTGAGCTCTTCCTCTCCCCGATCGGGCTCTCCGTGACAACCAAGCTGGCACCCCAGGCCTTCCACACGCAGATGGTGGCCTTGTTCTTCCTGTCCGTTTCGCTCGGCACCACCCTGGCCGGCATCCTCGCCGGCCTGTACAACCCCGCCGATGAACTGCCGTACTTCACGGGAATCGGCGGCACGGCCATGATGCTCGCCGTTGGCCTTGCTGCGGCCTCGCCGGCGATCAGGAAACTCATGGGCGGCGTACGCTGACCCCATGAGCAAGCAGCTCCCGCCGGCTACGCAGAGTCCAGTGGATTCCCGCCTCTACCGGCCCGCCGGAGGCGAGGCGTCCGACGTCGAACTCATGCCCGCGGGCGACGTCACCGAGGGCGTGGTGCGGGTGGGCGGAACCGTCCGCCGCCCGCACCAGCCGCAGAGTTTCGCGGTGGCCGACTACCTCGACTGGCTGGAAAATGCCGGTTTCGAGGCCGCACCCCGGTTCCTGGGGCGGGATGCGGAGGGCCGCGATGTGCTCACCTTTGTGCCGGGCGACTGCGCCGGTCCCGTGCCCGAGCCCTGGGTGCAGTCGGAGGCCCTCCTGGCGTCCGTGGGCCGTTTGGTCCGCCGGCTGCACGCCGCCTCCGCGGGGTTCGTGCCGGCGGTACATCCGTTTCCGCCCCGGCCGGTCCGGCAGGACACTGCGAAGGGTGACCCCGCAGTGCTGGTCTGCCACCTGGACGTGACTCCGCAGAATGTGGTGGTCCGGGACGGCCTGGCGGCCGGGCTGGTGGACTTCGACCTCGCGGGGCCAAGCACGGCACTTAAGGACTCTTTTAACACCGCCATGCACTGGGTGGCGCTCCGGGACCCTGCAGACGCGTGGCCGGGCTGGGAGGAGTTGGATCCGTTCCGGCGGCTCCGGATTTTCGCTGACGCCTACGGCTGGACCGGAGACGAACGACGGCGGCTGCCGGGCTTCGGCGTGGACGCCGTCCGCCTGTCTTACGAGCGGATGGAACACAACGCCCGCACGCTGGGCGGCGGCTGGGCGCGGATGTGGGACGACGGCGTGGGCGGAGTCATTGAGCGACGGGCCGCCTGGCTGGAAGAAAACGCCACCCGACTGGTGCGGGCACTGACGGACTGACCGGGCGCTACCCAGTGCGGGCACTGACGGGCTGACCGGCGCTGCCGGATTGAGGGCTGTTTGCTTGCTGGCCTGCCGGCGGTCAGAAGCCGTACCCGGCGTTGGC
The DNA here is from genome assembly GCF_031454875.1 of Arthrobacter oryzae. Taxonomy (GTDB): domain Bacteria; phylum Actinomycetota; class Actinomycetes; order Actinomycetales; family Micrococcaceae; genus Arthrobacter; species Arthrobacter oryzae_D. The sequence goes on along the minus strand of NZ_JAVDRQ010000001.1, from coordinate 425,573 downwards.
GGCGGCGAAAATTGCCACCACGATAAACGTCAGCACGATGGCCGTCAGGGCAAGGCCGAGGTAGCCAAGGACCAGCCCGGCAATGGCCAGTCCCCTGCCGGCGGGTTCCCGAAGGTATCCCATGTGGCCCAGGATAACGGCTGCAATCTGCGGCAGGATGAAGATGCCGAGCCCCAGGAACACCGCAATCCCGCAGCACAGGCTGGCAATGCTCAGGTTCTTCGGCTCGGGCGGCATCCCGTAGTAGGACGGCTGGCCGTAGGTTACGCCGTATGGTCCCGACGGCTGGCCATAAGGGCTATTTGGTGATGTGGGCGGTGGCCCCTGTGGCGGAATGTGCTGCGGCGGAATGTAGTGCGGGGGCTGGTAGCCCTCCGGTGTCCCCTCATCGCCGGGGGCAGGCTGGTTGGTCATGGAATCCCCTTTTGAGTGGCTATGACCAGCCTACCAACGTGCCGCGCCGACGAGGGTTCCCGTCAGCACCCGTAATGCACCTGTGATGCAGCCGGCTTCCTCCGGCCTGCATGACAATGCTGCTACCGCACCCAAAGCGGTGCGGAGAGCGACAACGCCACAATCCCGAGAATCAGCAGACCCCACAAGCCGCCGGCTATACGGCTTTTGCGGTACCGGCTTCCGCGGTATTGGTTCCTGCCGAACTGGCCACTGGGGTACTGAGAAGGCTGCCGCGTGTTAGGTGGGGATGGCCAGCCAGTTGTGCCGCCGGCAACGGGGCCGTGATAGCGGCTGGGAAGCGGTGACGGATACCTCGCCTCCGGGTTCGGGCGCTGCTCCGGGTTCGGGGACTGCGCCGGATAGGGGCGGTGCACCGGCTTCGGCCCCGGCCGACGCGCCGGGCTCTGCGTGGGCAGCCCACGGTAGGTATGGGCTGCGGGCGGCTGGGGCTGCGTCAGCTGCTGCCCCAGATGGGAGTAGACGCCGACAACCGTCTGCGGATCCAGCACTGGCGGGAGCGCAGCAATCCGGGCAACAACACAGTTGATACCCAGTACCTCGACGCCGGAGCCAGTCACCGCGGCGAGGTCGGGCTGGCCGGTCAGGCAGATCAGGGACCGGACCAGGTGCCGGTGGGGTGCACTGAGCAGGGCAGCCACGGCAGCCGCCTGCCCCAGGGCAGAATCCACAGCAGGGTTCCTCGTGTAGCCGTTCTGCCTGAGCTCGCCGGCTACGACCTCAACGTTGCCGGACCAGGTCTTGGCATCCACCACAACGACGCCGCCCGGCCCCACCAGGACGTGGTCCAGGTTGGCCAGCGGGCGGCCGGGCCAATGGACATCATGCAGCAGGAACCAACCGTCCGAGGTCAGCTGGCTGAGCCGGCCGGCCGTGCGGCGTTCCCCGTCCGCACCCGCGCCCCAGGTCTCCGCTGCGCGTTCGGAGTGGGCCAGCTGGCGCTTCAGCCGGGCAATCCGCTCGGCCGCCAGCCGTGACTGTTCCGCCGCTCCGTCCCCTGCCGCCATTGATCGTCCCCTTGGACTCGCCGCAACACTGACGGCGGCGGAGGGCCCGCCGTCGTAATTTGTTTAGAAATTAGCAGCCCTGCGACGGCCGGTATATAGGTACTTTTGGCGCCACTACTCGCTTTTTCGCGGCCAAATACTGCCCCGAATTTAATGTGAATAGGAAGAATTGGTAAATGCCCGGTGAAATTCGGCGTCATAGGGGCCGGATTGCGGACAAACCGTGTTGCGGCCCGCCGTCGTCTGGCATGCTGGTGCCATGGCTAGCCGCGCGGGCACAGTTGCCCAACCCCAAGACCTTGTTGACCTCACTGCGCTCCTGGATGCGTACTACGATGTTTCTCCCGATCTGAGCGATCCGGGCCAGCGCGTTGCGTTCGGCACGTCCGGCCACCGGGGGTCCAGCCTGAAGGCTTCATTCAATGAGCCCCATATTGTGGCCATTACCCAGGCCATCGTTGAATACCGTGCCGGCCAAGGGATCACCGGCCCGCTGTACATGGCAAAGGACACGCATGCCCTCAGCGAGCCGGCGCAGAACTCCGCCCTGGAGGTGCTGGCAGCCAACGGCGTGAACGTCCTCATCGACGCCCGCCATGGGTACACGCCCACCCCGGCCCTCAGCCACGCCATCCTGACGCACAACAACAACGCCCCGGCCGGCGCCCCGCAGGCCGACGGCATCGTGGTTACGCCCAGCCACAACCCGCCGGGTGACGGCGGCTTCAAGTACAACCCGCCGCACGGCGGCCCCGCAGACACCGACGCCACCGGCTGGATCGCAAACCGTGCCAACGAGCTCCTCGAGAACGGGCTCCGCGGCGTCAAGCGCATCCCTGTGGCCGACGCCCTGGCCGCGGACACCACCGGCAAATTCGACTTCCTCAGCAGCTACGTGGACGATCTTCCCTCCGTACTGGACCTGAATGCCATCCGCGAAGCCGGCGTCCGCATCGGCGCCGACCCCATGGGCGGCGCGTCCGTTGACTACTGGGGCGAGATCGGCGAACGGCACCACCTGAACCTCACGGTGGTCAACCCCACGGTTGACCCGCAGTGGGCGTTCATGACGCTGGACTGGGACGAAAAGATCCGGATGGACTGCTCCTCGCCGTCCGCCATGGCCTCACTCATCAACCGGATGGCCGACTCCGGTTCCGGCAAAGCCGCGTACGACGTCGCCACAGGCAACGACGCCGACGCCGACCGCCACGGCATCGTGACGCCCGACGGCGGACTGATGAACCCGAACCACTACCTCGCAGTCGCCATCGACTACCTCTACCGCCACCGCACCGGCTGGAACCCGGAGTCGGTGATCGGCAAGACACTCGTCTCCTCCTCCATCATCGATCGGGTGGCCGAGAGCCTGGGCCGCAAGCTCGTCGAGGTGCCGGTCGGCTTCAAGTGGTTCGTCCCCGGGCTGCTGTCCGGCGAGGGCGCGTTCGGCGGCGAGGAATCCGCCGGCGCCTCCTTCAACAAAAAGGACGGCAGCGTCTGGACCACCGACAAGGACGGCATCCTGCTGGCACTGCTCGCCTCGGAAATCACCGCGGTCACCGGAAAGTCGCCCTCCCAGCTGTACAAGGGACTCACGGACCAGTTCGGCGACCCCGTCTACGCCCGCATCGACGCCGCCGCCACCCGCGAGCAGAAGGCCGCCCTGGGCAAGCTTTCATCCTCCGATGTCACCGCCACGGACCTGGCCGGCGAAACGATCACGGCAAAGCTCACTGAGGCTCCGGGGAACGGCGCTTCGATCGGCGGCCTCAAGGTTGTCACCGAGAACGCCTGGTTCGCGGCCCGGCCCTCCGGCACCGAGGACGTCTACAAGATCTACGCCGAGTCGTTCAAGGGCGCCGATCACCTGAAGCAGGTGCAGGCTGAGGCCAAGGCACTGGTTGACGGGGTTATTTCGTAAGTTCCCACAGGTGGAGGATGCGCCGGACGGAATGGTTTCCGTCCGGCGCCATGTCCACGAGCGCCACGCGGTCAAGCACGACGACGTCCCCGGGGCGGGTGCGCTTGTCACCGCGGTGCGAGACGTGGGGACGGTAGTTGTCCAGGGTGTGGTTCGGCGTGGGCACCCGTCCCGGCAGCTCCGTCACGGTCCCTACCAGTGACACGTGAAGTTCCTGCAGGGCCGGGCTCGGCTCGACGAGACTGACCGGAACGGATTCCAGCCGGCCGAAGCCGGCGTCGTCACCGATGGTGAGCCGGGTGCCGAGGGCCGCCCGCACGGACCGGTCGATCAGCCCGGCAATACGGTCGGCCAGGCTGGCGTCGGTGCCGCCGTCGTCGGGCTTCATTCCGTCATCGTGCTTCACATCGACGTCGAACCGCAGGAGGGTGATGTGCAGGGGCCAGTCGTCGCGGGGAAACACCAGCCCCTCCGCGACGGGCTCGGTAAAGGCCACCAGAATCAGGTTCCGCATAGGGCCAGTGTGCCACCGCGCAGGTCCGCGCGGCGGCACACTGGCACAGTAGCCAGACTGGCAATTTCGACTAAAATGGGAAGTGGCCCCGGACACATGCCATGCATTTACCTGCAGAAATGTTGCCCAGAGTGCCTCCGGCGTGTCCCCCATCGTGCCGGGGGCCTCTATGTGTGCGGATTCGCAGCCGCTAGACGGTGCGCACTACGTCTTCGTAAGCGAACTTGGGCTTCGCTTCGCCCCATGCCTCGGGACCGGGCTGGCCGATGTTCACCACCAGGAAGCTCTTCTGGTCCCCCGCGGGGAAGAACGCTGCATCGATGGCAGCGAAGTCAGCGCCGGTCATGGGGCCGGCCGCGAAGCCCAGCGAGCGGACCGCGAGGATGAAGTATCCGGCCTGCAGGTGGGCGTTGTTGTTTCCCGTGGCGGCCGCGAGTTCGGGCGCGGAATCGTACATGGCCTTGGGCGCGTTGTAGCCGGGCAGGAAGTTGTCCCACTGCTCCTGCCACGCGGTGTCATAGCTGAGCACGGCAACCAGCGGGGCGGACGCCGTCTTGGCCTTGTTGCCGTTCGAGAGGGTGTCCACGAGCCGGGCGCGGGCCTCATCGGAGCGAACGTACGTTACGCGCAGCGGCTGGGAGTTGAAAGCTGTGGGACCGAACTTGGTGAGTTCGTAAATAGCACGGGCCTGCTCATCAGTGACCTCGCCGGTAAAGGCGTTGGCCGTACGGGCTTCGGCGAAAATCGCGTCCACCGCGGCTGCGTCGATCACTGCTTCTTCATGTGCGATTGTCATGTTCATACCTTTCGCTGGAGCCCGCCCATCCAGGTGGCCGGCGGTTCTGCTATCAATAGTTGCAACTTCAAGCGAGCCTTTCCTCTTCCTGTGACTGCGCGTGACCTTCCGCACAGCGGTTCCCCGGGGCGCCCTGCGCGGTAATGTTGCTCCGGAAGATTCCTTCCTCCTCCCGCGATACCTTCTCTGGAAAGGCTCCCGGCCATGAGCATGCTCGGCACCAAATGGAAGCTCCACGGCAATGGAAAGTCGGTGCGGCCAGGCGAGGTGGTGGCCCCCGGCGAACGGCTCACCTGGCCGCTGACCATCGGAGTGGGAATGCAGCACGTGGTGGCCATGTTCGGCGCCACGTTCCTGGTGCCCATCATCACCGGCATGCCGCCGGCCACCACGCTGTTTTTCTCCGGCATCGGAACCCTGCTGTTCCTGGTGATTACGCAGGGCAGGGTGCCCAGCTATCTCGGCTCGAGTTTTGCGTTCATAGCCCCGATCATGGCGTCCCAGCAGCAGTTCGGGGTCCCCGGCGCCTTGGGCGGCGTAGTACTCGCCGGCGCCGGCTTGGCCGTCATCGGCGCGGTGGTCCAGAAGTTCGGGGCGGGGTGGATCAACCGGCTCATGCCGCCCATCGTCACCGGCGCCATTGTGGCCCTGATCGGGCTGAACCTTGCCCCCGCCGCCAAGAACAACTTCGACGCCGCCCCCGTCACTGCCGTGATCACGCTGGCCACCATCATCCTGGTCAGCGTGCTGTTCAAGGGGATCCTGGGCCGTTTGAGCATCCTGGTTGGCGTGGTGGTGGGCTACTTCGTCGCCATGGTCCGGGGTGAAGTGAACTACGCAAAAATGGACGCGGCAGCGTGGGTGGGCCTCCCCCATTTCCAGACCCCGGAGTTCCACCTCGGCGTGGTGGGCCTCTTCGTTCCCGTGGTCCTGGTGCTGGTTGCCGAGAACATCGGCCACGTAAAGTCCGTGTCCGCCATGACGGGCCAGAACCTGGACGGCGTTTCCGGCCGGGCCCTGATGGCCGACGGCGCCGCAACCGTGCTGGCCGGCTTCGGCGGCGGTTCGGGAACCACCACGTATGCCGAAAACATTGGTGTCATGGCAGCCACGAAGGTGTACTCGACGGCGGCCTACTGGGTAGCGGGCCTCTTCGCGATCATCCTGAGCTTCTCTCCGAAGTTCGGCGAACTGATCGCTACGGTTCCCGCCGGGGTGCTGGGCGGTGCCGCCACCATGCTCTACGGCATGATCGGCATCCTGGGCGTGAAGATCTGGGTCCAGAACAAGGTCAACTTCTCCAATCCGGTCAACCTGACCACGGCCGCGGTGGCCCTGATCATCGGCATCGCCGACTACACCTGGACCATCGGCGAGCTGACGTTCACCGGCATCGCCCTGGGATCCGCCGCCGCACTCGTGATTTACCACGGCATGAAGGCGATCGCGAAGGCCCGCGGCAGCGTTGCGGAGCCGGAGACCGAGCAGGCCGGACTGCAGCCTGCGGTCAAGGCCGCGATGAACGCCGCTGCCAAGCGGACACCGAAAAAGCGCCCGTAGGAACAGTCATCGGAACAGTGCCGGCCCGCGGCCAACCGGGGGCACTTCGACACGGACACGCGGCCGGCTGAGCCAGTTTCCACGGAAAACCCGGGTCAAAGGGCCCCACGACGGCGGCGCTGCAGCAGCGTCGGCTGCAGCGCCGCCGCGGGGGCGCACGCCGCGTGGCCCATGCCTCGTGGACGACGGCGGCCGTTACCCGGCGTCGAACGTGTCCTCGTCGCGGTCCTTAGGTGCCTTGCTGTCCGGCAGGTCGGTGCCGCTGCCGTCCGGGATTCCTGCCGCGTCCTGGTTCGGTTCCGAGGAGAACGGGCGCCCCGCGTCCGGGTCCTCGGTGTTGGACTCGTCCATTTCCGCCTCCGCGGAGGGCACGGCAGCGTCGCCGCCAGCTGTTTCCGCATTGTCCTCGAAGCCGGGCTCGGTGCTTTCGTTTTCTGCCTTCAACTGATCCTCCGTACCTCCGAAGCGTCCTGCTCCGGGTTCGCCTGCACTGTCCTGGTCCTCGTCGCCGAACTGGCTGAGGTCCGGCGCGCCGGCCGGATAGGTTTCGCCGTCCGGGCTGTCCTGGCTCAGGCCAGCCGCATCGAAGGCCTCTTCCTCGCGGGGCTGGGCGAACTTCTTCGAGTCCGCACCGCCCATTTCCTGCTCGACTGTTGGCGTGCCGTAACCGCCTTCCTCCTCGATGGGAGTTCCCTGGCTGTCGTTGGTCATCTCATTCCTCCTGGCTGGTTGAATCTGGATGGAAAGTCAGCGGCGCCCAGGGCAGATTGCCCTGCTGCGCCAGCGCGTCAGAGGCCTTTGCCGCCGGTCACCGGAAGTACAGCCCCGGATATGTAGGAGCCGTGGTCTGAGGCGAGCAGGACATATGCCGCCGCGAGCTCCGCGGGCTGCCCGGCACGTCCCAACGGAGTGTCCTGGCCGAACTTCGGCAACTTCTCCGGCCACTCCGTGGCGGGAATCAGCGGCGTCCAGATAGGGCCGGGGGCAACGGCGTTGACCCGGATGCCCTTGGGTCCCAACTCCTGGGCCAAAGCCTTGGTGAAGGCAACCTGCGCACCCTTGGTCATGGCGTAGTCGATCAGTCCCGGGGAGGGGTTGAATGCCTGGATGGAGGCGGTGGTGATGATCGACGCGCCGGCCTTCAGATGCGGTACTGCAGCCCTCGCCGTCCACAGCAGGGAGTACAGATTGGTCTTGAAAACCCGGTCGAACTCCTCGGTGGGAAGGGACTCAAAGCTGTCCCGGTTCTTTTGGTACGCCGCGTTCAGCACAACGACGTCGAGCCGGCCGAACTCCGCGAGCGCGTCTTCCACGATTTTGGTGCTGAACTCTTCGGAGCGGCCGTCGCCCGGAAGCAGCAACGCCTTCTGCCCGGCTTTGCGGATCCATGCCGCGGTGTCCTGGGCGTCGTCTTCCTCTTCGGGGAGGTAGGAGATTGCGACGTCGGCGCCTTCACGGGCGAAGGCAATGGCTACAGCCTTGCCGATGCCGGAGTCTCCGCCGGTTATCAGCGCCGCCTTGCCCGCGAGCGCGTTGCTCCCCTCGTAGCTTTCTTCGCCGTGGTCCGGCTGCGGCTCCATGGGCGCCGTAAGGCCCGGCTGCTCCTGCACCTGCTCCGGGAACGGGCCCGAGTGGTATCCCTCCCGGGGGTCCTTCGGCTGGTCTTGCTCCTTGTCAGAATCAGTCATAGTCCACCTCGCTTGTATCGCGGTTTTCTAGCGCTTCCGGTGCAACCGGCTCTTCGAAACTATCCCAGCCAAGTGGACAAGTCCACCGATTCGCACAACTTAGTCAGCAACCTTAGTATTGCTTATTATTAGGCTTCAAGCCTAGGTTGAGAGTTAGTTTGCGCGTCGTGGCGCGCAAGGCCCGGAGGTGAACTGATGTCAAACGGTGACGCAGTAGCAGGGGACGGCAGGAACGAGTCCGTCAATCAGCAGATGGACCGCAACTGGGGTGAGTTGCTGCAGGAACTCCGGGTGCTGCAAACAGGAGTGCAGATCCTGGCGGGTTTCCTCCTGACCATTCCTTTCCAGGAACGGTTCGAGACGCTGGACGACTACCAAGTGGGGTTGTACCTGTCCAACGTGGTGCTTGCCGCGCTCATCACCGCCGTCATCCTCCTCCCGGTCAGCGTGCACCGCCGGCTCTTTCGGAAGCAGCTGAAGTCAACGCTTGTGGCGAGTGCGGACCGGATTGCGAAGGTCGCACTAGGCGGCGTCGCGCTCCTTAGCGCGGGGACGGCGTCGCTCGTTTTCGACGTGGCCGCCGGGCGGGATGCGGGGTTCCTCGCAGGAGGCGGACTCCTCGCGGTCATGATCCTTCTGCTCGTTTTCGTTCCAATCTGGCTTCACAAGCGGGCTATGCGGAAGTAGCCCGGGTTTAAAAGCCCGAAATCCGCGGGAGTTCCACTGATTCCACCAGGAGGTGCCATGAAGAAATGGGCTAAGGAACACGGACTGCTGCTGGCCAACGTCGGGCTGTTCCTTGCGTTTTTTGGCGGCATGATTATCAGCGGCGCCAGCGACTACAGCGAAGACCAGGTAGCCCACGGACAGCCTGCGGTGGACATCGCGGGTTATCTGGCCACCGGAGCCTTCCTCGAAGCCACGTTTGAGAACTGGGAATCGGAATTCCTGCAGATGGGCATGTACGTCATTTTGACCGTGTTCCTGTTTCAAAAAGGCTCTTCCGAGTCAAAACCGATGGGCCGCACGGCACCGCAGGACCAGGATCCGCGGGATGCCACGGTGAAAGCCGCCACTCCCTGGCCGGTGCGACGCGGAGGACTGGTGCTCAAGCTCTATGAGCACTCGCTATCCATCCTGTTTCTCCTGTTGTTCCTCGCGTCCTTCGCCATCCATGCCATTGGCGGCAGGGAAGAATACAGCGAGGAACAGCAGAGCCACGGCCAGCCGGCAGTCACCCTGCTCCAATTTCTCGGCACCAGCCGCTTCTGGTTTGAGTCATTCCAGAACTGGCAAAGCGAATTCCTGGCCGTGGCAGTCCTGGTTGGCGCGTCCGTCTACCTGCGCGAACGGGGCTCACCCGAGTCAAAGCCCGTGGCAGAACCGCACTACGAGACCGGAGCCTAGCGGCACAGCACCGTCAGGCGCCTTCGAGGACCTGGCTTGTAGCCCAGGCGAGGTACTTGGCCGCGTTGGCGACGGCGTCCTCCGGGCTGGCTGCGACGTCCAGCAGCTGCGCTGCGGCCACCACACCGTGCTTGGCGAGGTCCTCCGGAGTGACCAGGATGCGCCCGGCCACCACAATCACCGGGATGCCGCGTTCGCGTGCCGCGTCCGCCAGCGCAATCGGGGCCTTCCCCGTCAGCGACTGCGAATCCATGGAGCCCTCGCCCGTGATCACCAGATCGGCCTCCGCCAGCTGAGCGGCCAGACCCGTCAGGCCGGCCACCAGGGCAAAGCCGCCTTCCAGCGTGGCGCCACTGAATGCCAGGAACGACGCCGGGAACCCACCGGCCGCGCCGGCTCCGGGAACGTTGACGTCGCGTCCCGTGGCCTGCCGGAGCACGGATGCCCAATTGCGCAGCCCCGCGTCGAGCAGTTCCGCGGCGTCCGCATCAGCTCCTTTCTGCTGGCCGAAGACGTGCGCTGCGCCGTCGCTTCCGAACAGCGGGTTTTGGACGTCCACGGCAATCCGGACCTTGACGGCGGCGAGCCGGGGATCCAGTCCGGAAATGTCAACGGCCACAACGTCCGTAAGGGATCCGCCGCCCAGGGGGACCACGTTTCCGGCAGCGTCCACAGGCTTCAGGCCGAGGGCACGCAGGGCGCCGCTGCCGCCGTCGGTCATGGCCGATCCGCCCACGCCCAGCACGATTTCCGTGGCCCCTGCGTCCAGTGCGGCTGCGATCAGCTGTCCGCAGCCGTAGCTGTGCGCGCGCAGCGCGTTCGCGGGCGTCGGCTCCATGTGTGCCAGGCCGGAGGCTTGGGCAGTTTCAATCACGGCGGTTGCGCCGCCGAAGGCGTCCTTGCGGATGGCCCAGGCCGCACCGATCGGCGCCAGGATGGGACCGACGACGGCATTCAGGCGCTCCTCGTAACCGGCGGCGACGGCGGCCTCGAGGGTGCCTTCCCCGCCGTCGGCTACGGGGAACTGGGTGGCCACGGCGTCCGGGTAGACGCGCAGCGCCCCTTCTGCGATGGCGCTGGCGGCCTGGGCCGCGGTCAGTGACCCTTTGAACTTGTCCGGAGCAATGAGAATGCGCATGGGTCCATCCTGCCAGCATCTGCCGGAAAGCGTTTGCCCCTGCAGGGATCCTAGGGCGGGGCAGCATCAGTAAAGCGGCCGGTGCCCGCACCAGGGGCGATCGACCCTCATTGATACAGGATGGTATGAATACATCGAGCACTGTACTCTGGCTGCATGGAACTGCTGATGCATGCGCCGGTGTTGGCCCGGTTTGGCTATGCCGTATCCGACCCAACCCGCGCCCGGATCCTGCTGATGTTGGCCACGAAGGCGGCCTATCCGTCTGACCTGGCCGACTCTCTGGGAGTTTCCCGCCAGAGCATGTCCAACCACCTGACCTGCCTTCGCGGATGCGGCCTGGTGGTTGCCGTGCCCGATGGCCGACGGACACGCTACGAGCTGGCTGATGTGAGGCTAGGCCACGCGATTAACGATCTCCTCGGCGTCGTGCTGGCCGTGGACCCGGATTGCTGCGCCTCGGACGGGACGTGCATGGCATGACGACCGCCCGTATCGCTCCGGATCCTTCTCGCCGGACTGTTTTGACCCGACGCATCCGCTTCTTCGCTGCCGCGACGATCACATACAACACGGTCGAGGCCGTCGTCGCCTTATGGGCGGGCAACGTCGCGGACTCGTCTGCTTTGATCGGCTTCGGCCTCGATTCAGTTATTGAAGTGGCGTCCGCTCTCGCGTTGTCCTGGCAGTTCTCAGCCAAGGATCCAGAGCGGCGCGAGCATCTGACCCTGCGGCTCATCGCGATTTCCTTCTTCGCCTTGGCCGCGTTCGTTACGGTGGACTCAATCCGGTCGCTGACTGGAGCCGGCGAAGCGCACCATTCCACGCCAGGCATCATCATCGCTGCGCTGAGCCTGGCGGTAATGCCGGTTCTGTCGTGGCTGCAGCGCCGAGCCGGACGGGAACTGAATTCCCGCACTGCAGTAGCCGATTCGAAGCAGACTTTGCTTTGCACCTACCTCTCCGCTGTTCTGCTAGTCGGGTTGCTGCTGAACAGCATCATGGGCTGGTGGTGGGCCGATGCTGGCGCGGCCCTGGTGATAGCTGCCATCGCCGTCCGGGAAGGTATCAACGCTTGGAAGGGCGACGTATGCTGCGCCATTCCCGGCGCGGCGACAGCCGACGATGACAGCGGTGCTTGCTGTGAGGGCTGCAGGTCCGGAACTGACGGGCAGCCTCTCACCTTGGGCCTGCGTCCCGGGAGCGGGCCTGGCGCGGGCCGGGACTAGCCGCGGTTGAGGGTCTGCTGCGTAGCATCCGAGCCGGGAAGTCCCGTGAAGGCGCTGATGGCATCCGCCACCTGCGCCGTGCCGGTGTGCTGGACCACGTGCCCGCAGCCGGGGATCTCCACGAGCTTGCCTGCCGGTGCCCTGCGGGCAAGGATCCGGCACCATTCGCCCGTGGCGATGGGGTCCGATTCGCCGCGAAGGATCATCACGGGCGTGTTCAGCCTGCGGATATTGTCCTCGGTCCGGTAATTCATCATGACCCGAAGCTGCTTGAGGTACCACCCCGGGCCGCAGCGCAGGTAATCGCTGAAGACCACCGCGTTGGACCCCGGAGTTTCGAACATGAGCGCGTCCTTGCTCAGGGCGAGCATCTGGCGCAGCACGGTGCGGTTCCTGACGTCCACCACAGGACCCATCAGCACCACATGCGGCACCTGGTCCGGCCTCTGCAGAGCTGCTTCCAGAACGAATTGCGCCCCCATCGAATGCCCAACCAGGACCCGGCGTCCCACCCCGGCGCGGTCGAGCACGTCATGGATGAACGCTCCGTGGTCCGCCACCGTGAGCTGGCGGTCCGGGTGCGGCGTGGAGCCAAAGCCGGGAAGGTCCAGCGAAACCGTATCCACCGTCCTGGCGAGGACCCGGTGCAGCCGGGCAAGGTACCGGTGGGAGACGCCAATTCCATGAATGAGGACAACCGTTGCGGGGAGACCTTCGGCGGCGCCCGGCGGAACGGCTGAGCCGGCCTCAGGGGGTCCTGCTGTGCCTGCACGCGAGGTATACATCCGCCCATGGAGGCCTCCCGCCTCGACGTCTGTTGCTACGGCACCTTTCATCCGTTGAGGATAGCCCTCCCTGGCGCCGATTCAGCTATTCCTCGTGACCCTGGTCCCGGCTCATCGAGTCTTCAGCCGGCGGTGTTTCGCCGGGGGGAACACCGCCGCCAGGCTCCAATCCGGTGACGTTGCCTTCCAATGGGTCAGGGTTCGCTGTGGCCGCAGAATCCTTGGACGTCCTGCGCTGTTCGTCCGTTTCCTCCCCGTCTGGCTGGCCGGACGCTTCTCCCGCTGTGTGGGGTTTGTCCGGATTTGAGGGGTCGTTCTCCGGGTGATAGCTGCTCATGGCTTTCTCCGTTCGTTGGGGAATGGGGAGACGTACAAGCTGATGGGTGGCCAGCCTAGCCTTCCCCGTTTGCCGCGACAAGGACGCGCGAGCAGTAGTAACGTGGACCTTCCTGAGCTATCGGCCGTCAACGCGTTCACGAATTAGCCGGGGAACGGACCCGTACCAAGGGGGTAGCAATGCCGCAATCCGATGACCAAAGTCCCGTCCGCATGGGATTGACCGAGCTTTTGCTGGTGCGCCACGGCGAGAGCCAGGGCAACGTGGCCGCCACAATGGCCAGACAGGCCGGAGCGCATGTCATAGAAGTCCCGGCCCGGGATGCTGATGTGGAGCTGTCCGCCACCGGCCGCGAACAGGCGCTGGCCCTCGGGCGGCTCTTTGCTGATTATCCCGAGGAACAGCGGTCCGCCGCTGTCTGGTCGTCGCCCTACGTCCGCGCCCGGCAGACAGCCGAGCTCGCCGTAAAAACCGGCGGCTGGCAGGCAGGGATCCTCATCGATGAACGGCTTCGCGACAGGGAACTGGGCATCCTGGACATGTTGACCTCCGCGGGCGTGGAAGCCCGGCTTCCCGAGGAAGCGGCGCGACGGCGGTGGCTGGGAAAATTCTATTACCGGCCGCCGGGCGGTGAGTCCTGGGCCGACGTCGTGCTTCGGCTTCGCTCCCTGCTGCTGGACCTCGAGCGGCAGCCGGGCGCCGACCGGGTCACCTTGGTGTGCCACGACGCACTCATCCTGCTGTTCCGCTACATTCTCGAAGGGCTCACCGAGCCGGAGATCCTGGATATTGCCGCCACTTCTACGGTCCTCAACGCCTCGCTCACGCGGTTCGTGCGGCCGGACGGAGCAGGTCCGTGGATCCTGGAGAGCTTCAACATGGCCGACCATCTGGTGAGCGAGGGCGTTCCGGTGACCGAACATGCAGGGGACGCCAATGTCCACCCCAGGTAGGACCGAGGCAGCCATTCCCGTTACCCCTACCCTGCTGCGGGACTGGCCGCTCCCGGGCGGCGGGTCCGGCAAGGACGATCGCGGCTCAGTGCTGGTGATCGGGGGCGCCCGGAAGACGCCGGGCGCCGCACTGCTGGCCGGCACCGCGGCCCTGCGCGCAGGTGCCGGGCGGATAACGCTGGCGGTGGCGGCTTCGACGGCGGTGCAGGTAGCGGTGGCACTGCCCGAGTCGGGAGTGGTGGGCCTCGAGGAGACGGACGACGGCGCCGTCCGGGGCTCCGGGGTGTCCGTCCTGGCTCAAGAACTGGAAAAAGCAGCGGCGGTCCTGGTGGGACCTGGCCTGGACGACATGGACGAGGCCGCGTCCCTCCTCAGGGAGCTCCTGAAACTGGATTCCGGGACCGGCGACACGGCCGGCAGGCCGGCTGTGGTTCTCGATGCCTACGCATTGGGCTGCCTGCCTGATCTCCTCGACGAGCTCGGCGCTTGGGCCGGGCGGCTCATCCTGACGCCGAACATCACCGAGTCCGGAGTCCTGTTGGGGCGGGACGTCAAGGACCTGCACCAGGACGCTGCTGAAATAGCCGAGCGCTACGGTGCTGTGGTGAGTTGCCAGGGCGTCATCGCCGTCCCCGCCGGACACGGCACCGGCGATCCGAAAGACGACGGCGGCCAGGCGAACGGCGGCCTGTGGGAAATCACCACCGGATACGGCGGCCTGGGCACGTCCGGCAGCGGGGACATCCTGGCCGGCGCCATCGCAGGACTGCGCGCCAGGGGCATCTCGGATGCGCAGGCCACCTGCTGGGGCACACACCTCCACGCTGCCGCCGGTGACCGGCTGGCGAGCCGTCTCGGGAGCCTCGGGTACCTGGCCCGGGAACTTGCCGACGAACTGCCGGCGCTCATGGTGGAACTCGGAACGTAGGGGGCGCCTGCGGAGAGGCGGCTCATGGCGTGGCCGCCTGCGCACGCCTTGGAACCCTTGCGGGCGCCTTAGCCGCAGTGCAAAGCTGAGGGAACGGGGCCACCCGGACCCGCCGGTACGAGTTGGAGGTTCTTGTCATGGCAAATCTTCTGGACCGCGTCATGCAAAAGTTCATGAAGCACATTGATCTGACGCCGAACAAGTCGGAAAGAGAAACCCGGATGAACGCCAAGGCGGCCGGGCCCAAAACCACCCGCGCGGCCGGTATGCACGGCCGGACTGCCCGGAATTCTGTTCCGCGGGTCCACGCCCGGACCCCGCATCAGAAGCACAGCAGGATTTCGGACCTTTTCCACCGCGGGCACTGACCGGCCCCGGCTATTGGCCACAATCGTCGCTGCCGAATAACTCAGCCGACAGTTGCACTCCCGACTCGCCGTCGGACTCTGGACTAATCGTAAGCATGCTGATAAATCTGGATTAACGACTGGCGCCCTCAGGCTTGCGCCGGAGGCGAAAGGGAGGAGTACGTCGATGGGCATCGGAGACAGCATCGAAGAAGCTGCCAAGAATGCAGTGGAGGACTTGGCAGGCACGGCCGACAGGACCGACGACGGCCACGTGCCGGATCCCGGCGATCCGAATGAAAAAATCCGGGTCCATTCCTCCATCAGCGAGGGTTCGAACGCCACGGATTCGGTGGATCCCACGGAGAACCCGCCGGGCGCGCCGCCGGAGCAGCCTCCTGCCCGACCGAACGACGTTCCGCCGCTCGATGACCCGCAGGGGACCCCCGCTCCGGGCGAAAACCCCGGACCTGGCGAGACCCCGGGTCTGGGGACAACCGGCGCCGCCCGGCAGGACGTACCTGGCCCCGGAGGCCTTCCCGCCCCTGACCCCGGGGAGCTTCGTGCGGATCCATCCGAGGCAGACGGAGACCCGTCGGCCAGCATGGGCCGCGGCTAGCACCCGCGGACGGGTCCGGGTTTTGCCTTAGCCGCGGGCTTTCAGCACCGCAAAGTAGCCGGGGATGAGATCAGCCCGGGTGGGACTGGACAAGGGCACCGTCTCGATCGTCGTGGGACCGTCCTCGATCAGCTCCCAGCGGTCGGCGGGAAAAGCCAGGCTGCGCTCCTTGGGGCCAAAGTGTCCGGGCATCGGCAGTCCGCGGATGGCACCTTCGAGCGGTGCGGGGATGGACCGGAGCGTTGCGCCCAGATGCGACACGTAGTCGACTGCATTTCCCCGGAAGTCCGTTTCGGCAAGGAACACCCGGCCGCTTGCTCCCGTTATGGCGCGAATATTTTCGGCCAAAGCGTACCGTTCACGTTCCCTCAGGACGTGGAGGACGCCGCGGACGAAAACATTCGCCCGGCCCTCCGCGCCAAGAACGGGAAGCTCCCCGCCCAGGCCGCTTCCGGAACCGGGTGCCGTCATGTCCCGGACGTCGTACGAAACGTTCGGCAGCCCGGCAGACTCGGCGCGGGCGCGCCGGACGGCATTGGCGGAGACGTCGACGCCGACGGCATGCGGGAAGTGCCCGGCCAGCCGACGGGTGAAACTGCCGTTGCCGCAGCCGATGTCCACCACAGGCAGCCTGGTGTCCAGGTGGCGGCGCAGCATGTCCACGTACCCCAGCATCTCGTCCTCGGTGCCGGCGTCCCAAAGTACGTCACCCGAAGTTCCGGTGGACTTCACGTTGGACCAGAACACGTCCCAGGCCACGTGCGGGTCCCGGGGCGCGCCCGCAGACAACCGCACGAGCTTGGGAACCATCAGATATTTTTTTAGGGCGGACAGCATTGTCCCAATATAGGTGGACCTGCAGAAGCCGTTGGAACCGTCGCGTCTCCGGGTTCAGGTCACCGCGAGCCACGCAAGGGCGTCGCGCTCGGATGTGAAGAACTTTGTGGGACAAGGCACCGCGTTGATGCCCAGGAAAAAATTGGCCAGAACCCGGTCAACCGGCGAGGATCCCAGCAGTGCGATCCGGGATGCCTGGCAGGGGCGGCCGAACACGGCGCGGGCACCGCGGCTGACATCCGCGGTGGTGGCCATGTCAACCAGCATGGGATGCCTGTTCTCGCCGCAAAGCTGATTCACCCGGAGCATCGCGCGCTCCGCATCCGCCGCCGTTATCACGGCGCCCCTGGGCCACTTCAGCCGGAGCATTCCATCGGCTCCCAGCGTCAAACCGGCCTCTGCGCCCTCCTCGCGATATCCGGACATATTTACCCTTCCTCCCGCCAGGGTTCGCCCGCACGGAATAAGTGCGACCCATGTCACCCTACAATGTACTCAACCGGGACCGAAGGGGGCAGTGTGGTTGCACAGGCGGCGGAAAAATCACTCGTACCACGCATGGCTATCGTGGCGGATCTTGACCGCGGCCGCTTGTCCGCCACGGCGGACGTCTTGGCCGCCGCAGGTTTCGAGGTGGCCAGGGCCTCGAGCCAGGAAAGCCTTGCCGGGCTGCTGGAACAGCACAACCCCAGCATCGTCGTCGCGGATCATGCTTTTGCCGGCCTTCCTGTGACTGCACCGCTGCTTCTTTTGATCGACCTGGAAGACGAGTCCGAGGCCGAAAGCGTCCGGACCCTGGGGATGGCGGACTACATTGCAAAGCCCGCCAAACCGACCGAGCTTGTCCACCGGGCCGATGTCCTGATCAGCCGTGCCGCGCAGCGCTCCGAGGCGCGGGAAAGCGCCGAACGGCTGCGCGAGAAGCTCCGGAAGGTGTCTTCCGCCGTGCGGGCGACGCACGATCCCCACGTAATTTCCGACCACCTGGTAAAGGGTTTCGGGGAAACGTTCGGCGCCGACCGCGTTCTGTTCTCCACCTTCGACGACGACCGCGTACCCCGGATTGCTGCCCAGTGGCACCGTCCCGGCCTTGCCCCGATCAAGGACGGACTGGGCATCCATGAATCCTCTGCCCACCGCGTTGCGGACCGGCTGTGGTCGGAGGCCGAGGTGCTTGCCGTGGACGACCACCACATCCATGAGTGGGCGCCGGAGGATCAGGGCCTGGAAGCGTGGACTGAACATATGCGTCCGTGGGCTTCCGCGTTTGTTCCCGTAGGCGAAGGAAAATCATCCCTCGGCGTCATCTGGATCGCGCAGCTCGACGAGCCGCGGGTCTGGACACGCACCGAAATCTCCCTGATTCAGCATGTCGCCGGCAACGTGGCATACGGGCTGATCCAAAGCCACCTGATGAGCGCTCAGCAGCAGGTGGTCAAGCAGCTGCGCCAGCTTGACCAGGCGAAAACCGACTTCCTGGCGACCGTCAACCATGAATTGCGGACACCGCTCACTTCCATCTCCGCCTATTTGGACATGATCCAGGACGGCGTGGGAGGGCCGGTTCCTCCCGAAGTGGACCGGAT
The DNA here is from genome assembly GCF_031454875.1 of Arthrobacter oryzae. Taxonomy (GTDB): domain Bacteria; phylum Actinomycetota; class Actinomycetes; order Actinomycetales; family Micrococcaceae; genus Arthrobacter; species Arthrobacter oryzae_D. The sequence goes on along the minus strand of NZ_JAVDRQ010000001.1, from coordinate 407,447 downwards.
GCTGGACATTATTGTCAGGAATTCCGAGCGGCTCCGGCGGCTGATCGAGGATATGCTCACTGTTTCGCGGCAGGACTACGAGGGCGCCAACCTGCATCTGGCACCTGTCCAGCTGGGGCACACCTTGCAGATCGTGACGGTAGCGCTGCGTCCGCTGGCGGAGCTGGGCGATGTCTCCATCTCGCTGGAGCTCGACGACGGCGACCCGGTGATCGTCGCCGATGAAGTCCAGCTGGAACAGGTTTTCACTAACTTGGTTTCAAATGCCATCAAATTCACCCCGAGCGGGGGCAGGATTGTTGTCAGTTGCCGTATTGACGCAATGACAGATGGAGAGCCCGGAGTAAATGTTCATGTGCGCGACACAGGCGTCGGAATCCCGGCCGAAGAAATCCCGCATCTCTTTACCCGCTTTTTCCGGGCGTCCAACGCTACGTCCACCGCAGTCCCGGGCAGCGGTCTGGGGCTCGCGATTGCGTACGACATTGTAAAGGCGCACCGAGGGTATTTGGCGGTCAGCTCGGAACTCGGCGCGGGCACCACCATTACCGTGCAGCTGCCTATTTCCGGTCCTTAAACGGAACTGCCCCCCGGATCTGAATCCGGGGGGCAGCCTGCGTGTCGGACTAGTTAGGCCACCAACCGATGGAAGACTGGGTGGTCACAGTCTTGCTGGAGGTGCTTGCAGTGTCCGACTTCGGAGCGGCATTGGCGGGTGCAGCGAATCCTGCGACAGCCAAAACGCCGGTGAGCAAGAATGTTGCGGCAATCTTCTTCATCCGTTGGTCCTTTCAATCAATTAGGTGACTTGCATTGCGTGCGTCATTATACGGTCAAATCCTCAACATTAAAGCAAAGTAATACGGAGTGAATAGTTGCCGGCAGGACTGCCGAAGACGCCGCCCGGGTGGATAATTGGCAAATGCCGACTCCCCGGAAATTGACTCCCTACGTAGTGGCCGAGCTGCAGGCACGCGAAAGCGCAAGAAATCGCGACTACGCCGCAGCCAAGGCCCAGGCCTCCGCAGCCGCGGGGCTGGCCCTTGAAACCGGTGACCAGTCCGGCTGGTGGAACATGATCTACCTGAAAGCCGAATGCCTCCGCGACGAGGGATCGATCGCCGAGTGCCTGGAGGTGGCCAAATCCCTGGCGGAGGCTCCGCTATCCTCGGACCATCCGCTCTTGGCCGCCCGCGCATACACGCTGCTGGCGGTGGCGCAGCAGGGCCTCGGGAGGCTGCCGGACGCCGTGTCGGCGGCGGCAACTGCCGCGAACCTGGTGGCCGGCAACGCCGAGTATGTCTACCTCCACGTGGAAGCGCAACGTGCCCTCATTGCCGCCTTGGCCGAAAGCCGCCGGCTCGAGGAAGCGTGGGACCAGTGCCTCCTGCTGGAAGGCCTGCTGACGGAACTCGTTGACGAGGACACTGCCGGCAAGGCGTATTGGGTGATCGGCAACGTGGCGTTCCTCAGTGGCAGGCTTACGGATGGCGGCCGCTACCACGATATGGCGGCCGAGAGCCTCTCGCCGTCGAAGGACGTGGATCTCTGGGCCAGGTTCAACCGCGCCTCAGCGGTGATGCGCCTGGAGGCGGAGCTGACGGAGCCTGCCACCCTCCGGTGCATCGAGCGGGCCGAGCTGGCCACCGAGGTGGTGGGCGGCAGCGACCGGGACCTCCTTGAAATGTCCTTCGCCCGCGCGCACTGGCACTTCCTTACCGGCGACATGGCCAACGCAATCAGCATGCTCAGGCCACTGTGCTCCGAGTCCGGTATCCTGGCCACCCAAACCGCCGGCGAGGCCTCGTTCCTCCTCGGGAAGGCCCTTCTTGCCAACGGTGAAAACAACGAAGGGCTGCAGCGGCTGGAGGATGCGGCCGCGCTCTTTGACGATGCGGCGGCCTCGGAACGGAGCGCCCAGGTCCGCGCCTTCGCGGCAGGCGTGAGCTAATGGGCTCCGGACGCGGATTGACAGTGTATTTTTAGTCACACGGCATCATCGAAGTCCTGGAGGTGCCAGAGAGGCCAAAAGCCTCCTCTCATTTAGTCGGGGGAAGAATGTCTCAGCCGCTTGGATTGATGCAAAATCACATCGTCAGGATCGTGCTCCCCCGGGGCGAACACCTGGATGAGCAGTCAGCCCGCCTGCTGGCCGCGAAGCTTCAATTCCCGCCAGTCGGCTCGCCGGTGGCTGTGCTGATGGACCTGACAAATGTCGCGTCCGTCAGCCGGGGGGCCCGGGCCGTATTCGCCAGCCTGACCACAGTGGCGGCGTGGGCGCTGCTGGGCCAGACACCGGTGGACAGGATCCTGGCCCATTTCATTCTCGGCGGCGGCTTCAAGTCAGGGCCCGCCAGCTACTTCACGTCAGAAGCCGAGGCGGTCACCTGGTTGAAGGAACATGCCTATGTTCACTGAAGGTGATCCGCGCCTGGGCAAGCTGCTGGACGGCATAGTCCGCCTGGCCGCGGGAGAACTCCACTCCAGAATCGAAGTTTCGTCCGCGAGGGATGAACTGGATGCCGTGATCATGGGCACCAACCTCCTGGCCGAAGATCTGGAGATCATGTACCAGGAACTTGAACAGCGTGTGGAACTGCGCACCCGGCTGCTCAACGAAGCCCACCTGGAAATGCAGAAGATGGCGCTCACGGACTCGCTCACGGGCCTTTCGAACCGCGCCGCCCTGGTCAGCGCCCTCAACGAAGCACTGGCCGAGACGGAGCAGGACGGCCTGCCCCCCGCCGTCCTCCTGCTGGACCTGGACGCCTTCAAGGGCATCAACGACACTCTCGGCCACGCCGCCGGGGATCAGGTGCTGGCCGCCGTCGGCGAACGCATCAGGAGCTCAGTCCGCGACTCGGACACAGTGGCCCGCCTGGGCGGCGACGAATTTGCCGTGCTGATGCCGGCCACTACGCTGGCGCGTGCAGCGGCCGTGGGCAACCGGATCCTCTCGGCCATGGATGAGCAGGTGGAGCTCGAAAACGACGCCGTCCGCTGCGGAGCCAGCATGGGGCTGTGCATCGGCGGAGCCGGCCAAAGCGCCGAACAGCTGCTGATGGAAGCCGACGTGGCCATGTACGCGTCCAAGGCCGGCGGCCGAAACAGGCTCAAGGTCTTCGAACCGGCCATGCTGCATGCGCGCCAGCTGCGAAGCCAGCTCATTGAAGACCTGCGAACGGCAATTACCGAATCACAGCTGGTGCTTTATTACCAGCCCGTGGTGGAGCTCGCCACGGGCAGGATCGAGGGTGCTGAGGCCCTGGTCCGCTGGAAGCACCCTGCCCGCGGAATGGTGATGCCGGACGAATTCATTCCGCTCGCGGAGGACGCCGGGCTCATTTCCGAGCTCGGCGGCTGGGTGCTGCGCACCGCCGTCGGACAGCTCCGGGACTGGCGGGCCGCGGGCCGTGCCGGTGACGACTTCTCCATGCGCATCAACATCTCACCCACGGACCTTCAGCGCCTCGAGTTCATCGAGGAGGTCCGCGATGCCCTCAGCGGGGCGGAACTCAGCCCGGAGCTGCTTGTGCTTGAGCTGACGGAGGGCGCCATCGTCAGCGGCAACGAACTGGACCGGTACTCCCTGAATAGCCTGCGAAAGCTGGGTGTGGGGCTGGAAATCGACGATTTCGGCACGGGCTACTCGTCCATCAGCTACCTGCGCCGGCTGCCCGTGGACAAGGTCAAGGTGGACCGCTCCCTCCTGAAGGACCTGGGCACCGACCCGGCCCAGCCGGCCCTGATTGCCGCGATCCTCCAGCTGATCCGGGCCTGCGGCCTGGAGGCAGTCTGGGAAGGCGTGGAGACGGCGGAACAGGCGCAGCACCTGACCGGCATTGGCTGCGTCAGCGCCCAGGGGTACTACTTCGGGCGGCCGGTTCCCGCGGACGAGTTCGCCGCCGTGCTGGATGCGCAGCGGGCCTCACACCACGGCGGCTAGTCCGGCCGGTCCCCCTGGTCCCACTGGCCCCGGTCCTTCAGCACCTGCTTGAGGAGATCCGCCCGGTCGGTGACGATTCCGTCAACGCCCAGGTCCAGGAGCCGGTGCATTTCCGCGGGATCGTTGATGGTCCAGACATGGACCTGCAGTCCGTGCCGGTGGGCGCGGCGGACAAAGCCAGGAGTCACCACCCGGATTGCCCCGTAGGTGACCGGCACCTGGAGCGCGTGCACGCCCCGCAGCGCCCGCCGGAGGATGCGCACCGGAAGCACCGGCCCCAGCACGGTGAAGAGCGCGTTGGACACGATCCCGGCCGAGCCCGCCACGGGCCTGCTCAGGCGCCTGACGACGGCCCGCCGCCGGCGGTCGGAGAAGCTGGCCACCAGGACGCGGTCGTGGACGCCGTACTGCTCAATGGCCGCGGCGAGGCTGGGAACGGAGCTCCAGTCCTTGACGTCGAGGTTCAGCCGGACGCCCGGGAAGGCCGAAACGAGTTCCTCGAACAGCGGGATGGGCTCCACGCCGCCGATCCTTGCCTTGGCAACCGTCGCGGCAGGAAGGCGGGAGATGCGTCCTTCCCCGTCCGTGACGCGGTCCAGCGAGGGGTCGTGGAACACCAGCAGCACGCCGTCGGAGGTTGTGTGGACATCCGTTTCCAGGTACCGGTAGCCGAGTTCGACGGCGGCGCGGAACGCCGCCATCGAGTTTTCCAGTCCGTCCGGGGAGAATCCGCGGTGTGCCATCGCAATCTGCGCCGAGGGACTTCCGGCCGCGAAGAAGGGGTGGGACTCAGTCACGCCCGGACGCCCGCCTAGAGTGGCTTGACGCCAAGTTCGGCGAGTTTGGCCTCGAGGATCTGGGCCACGCCGTCGTCGTCGAAATGGGGTGCCTGCTGCCCTGCGGCGCGGATGGCCTCCGGGTGGCCGCTGGCCATCGCGTACCCGTCGCCGGCCCAGCGCAGCATCTCGATGTCGTTGGGCATGTCGCCGAAGGCCACCACGTCAGCAGCGTCAATCCCGAGGGTGGCGGCATACTCGGCAAGGGTCACGGCCTTGTTGATACCCGGCACGGCGAGCTCCAACATGGCCACCGTGGGTGCCGAGTGGGTGGCGGACGCGAGGTGGGCCACGGCCGGTGCCACCTCGGCCAGGAATTCGTCGGCCGTGCCTTCCCGGACAATTGCCAGGAATTTCACCACGGCATCGTCCGCCGTGAGTGTGCTGGCCAGCGGGGCCGGCGTGAACTCGGACAGCAGTTCGCTGGAGTCGTTCTCGATGAAGCCCGGTTCGAGGTGGAATCCGGTGAGGGTTTCCGCGGCGAACAGTGCGGAGGGCCGCAGCTCCTTGATGATGCGGCGCGTTTCGAAGACCGCGTCGAGCGCCAGGGGCCGGGCGGAAACCAGGCAGCCTTCTTCCAGGTCCCACACCACGGCGCCATTGGAGCAGATCACCGTTCCGGCGTGCCCCAGCTGGTCCTCCAGCGGGTGCAGCCACCGGGGCGGACGTCCGGTCACAAACACCAGTTCGACGCCGGCCGCACGGCAGGCGTGAAAGGCGCGGATGGTGCGGTCGCTGATCTTGCCGTCATGCCCGAGGATCGTTCCGTCAATGTCACTTGCTACCAGCCGCATACTGCCAGTCTACGTTGGGCCGGCAGCAGCTCCGTCCCGGGTCCAAGTCGCGGGCCCGGTAGCGCGAAGGTTGGGTGGCGGCGGGCTCAGCGCTCGAAGATGCCCGTGATAGTCCCGCGGCCCAGGACGTGCGGGGCCAGCTTCGGCTCCAGCTTGGCCGGGCTGAAACCGGCGTCCAGCCCGAGGTGCTCCACGTCCAGGGCATAGACAGTGACGACATAGCGGTGCGGCCCGTGGCCGGGCGGGGGCGCGGCGCCCAGGTAGCCGTGGAAGCCGCCGTCGTTCTTCAGCTGCAGCGCACCGGCCGGAAGCTGCCCGCCGCCCTCGGCGCCTGCTCCGGCGGGAAGGGAGGTGACGCCGGCGGGGAGGTCCAGCACGGCCCAGTGCCAGAAGCCGCCACGGCCCGGAGCATCGGGATCGAACATGGTGACCGCATAGGCCATGGTGCCGCCCGGAGCGCCGCTCCAGCTCAGTTGCGGCGACTCGTCCTTCCCGCCGGCGCGCATCTTGCCGCTGCGCTGGGCGGGCGGCAGCGTCTGGCCGTCGTGGAAGGACTCGCTGCTGACACTCAGGGATGGGGAATCGTGGGGAGACATCTGCTGCCTTTCAGTTGCTGGTGGAGTCGGCATTCCTCAGGTCGTCGTCGGCGAGCTCCGCGGCATTGCGTTCCAAGCCGTCGCGTTCCAGGCTTTCAAGCTCGAGGTGGTTGAGCTCGGCCCTGGTGGGCGGGTTGGCCCCGGGCCGGGATACCGTTACGGCCGCGGCCCAGGCGGCATGGGCCAGCAGGTCGCGGAGCGATTCGGCCGGGAATTCCCGCAGCTCCTGCCGGTTCTGTGCACCGTCCAGGCCTCTGTCCACCAGCCCGGAAATCAGCGCGGCCATAAAGGAATCCCCCGCACCGACGGTGTCCGCCACATCAACCTTGGGCGCAGGGAACTCGGCTTCACCGGCGGCAGTAATGCCCCACGGGCCGGCGGCGCCGCGGGTCACCACCACCAGGGCAGGGCCTTCGGATCCGCCCAGGGAGAGCCACCGCCGGGCCGAATCCAGGACGTCCACGCCGGGGTAGAGCCACTCGAGGTCCTCGTCGGAGGCCTTCACCACATCGGCGAGCGATACGAACTTTTCCGCCTGTCGGCGGGCATAGTCCACATCGGTGATGATGCTGGGGCGGCAGTTGGGGTCGAAGCTGATGGTGGCGGACGGGTGGGCGTGCTCGACGGCGGCAAGCACGTCCGCTGCGCCCGGCGCCAGCATGGTGGCAATGGAACCGGTGTGCACCAGGGTTGTTCCCTGCAGCATGAACGGCAGCCGATTGCTGAGTCCGGGGAGCTCCCAGGCGAGGTCGAAGGTGTAGGTGGCGGCGCCGTCGTCGTCGATTAATGCGGTGGCCACGCTGGTTGGCAGGGCATCCGGGCCCTGCGGCACCATCACCGAACTGGATTTCAGGTGGGCGGCCACGGACTCGCCGTAGGCGTCGCGCCCGAACCTGCCGATGAACTGCACCGGATGGTCCAGCCGGGCCAGCCCCACTGCCACGTTGAGCGGGCTGCCGCCCACGTGGGCCTCGATTCCCGAGGAGCGTTGGACAACGTCGACCAGACCTTCGCCAATAACTGTGAGCATGCTCATACTCTGCCAGAGAACGGGGCTCCACGCTCTCCCGTTTTGGCGTTCTCCAGCCGGACACCATCCCGCTGCAGTCGGGCCAGCTCGACCCCGGCCGCTTCGGCGTCGCCGAACCTTGCGTCCACGTGGACCACGTCCCTGCCCGCACGCTGCAGCAGGCTGGCCGCGACGCCGGCGCGGTAACCGGAGCCGCAGTGGACCCACAGTTTGCCGGCAGGCACTTCCTCCAGCCGAGCCAGGAGCTGGTGCACGGGGACGTTGACGGCCCCGGCTACGTGGGAGGCCGCGAACTCGTCCGGGCGCCTCACATCCAGCACCGTGTCGCTTTCGGCGCGGCCTGCCAGCAGGGCCTCCCAGCCCACGCGCGGGTAGGAGTCGACGGCGGCCTCCGGCGCCAGCGCCTGCGGTTCGGTTCCGACCGCAGCGTCCGGTGAATCGATGCCTATCCGGGAGAGGTCCCGGATGGCCTTTTCGACGTCGTCCCGCGAGCCCACCAGCGTGAGCTTCTCATCCCATGGCAGGACCCAGCCTAGGTAGGCGGTGAAGTTGGAGCCGCGGCCGTATTCGAAGCTGACGCTGCCTTTGAGGTGGCTGCTGGCGAAGGCCATGCGGCGGCGGAGGTCAACCACCCATTCGCCGTCGGCCAGCCGCCTGGTGAGCTCAGCGGGGTTCACGGACTCCGGGACGGCGAGGTCTGCAGGGCCGGGTCCCTTCGCGTTCCGGGCGCCCATGTGCGCGTAGTAGGACGGGTACGCGGAGAGGTTGGCGATGAGCTCCTGGACGAAGTGGTCCTCATCCGGGTCGGTCAGTGCGTGGTTGGCGCTGAGCTGCTCGCCCACCGTGGAGGAACCGGCACCGGAGGCCGGGCCTGATGAACAGAAGGAGCCGAAGCCGTGCGTGGGAAAGAGTGCGGCGTCCGCGCGGGCCTCGGCCACGAGCCGGCGCACGGAAGCGTACTGGTCATGGGTCAGGCCGACGGTGTCCGCCCCGGCCACAAGGTCCGTCCGGCCCACCGAGCCGTAGAGCAGGCTGCCGCCGGAGAAGACCGCCTGCCGTTCGCCGTCGTCCACGATGAACGACAGGTGCGTGTGGGTATGCCCCGGCGTGGCGACGGCCTTCACGATGAGGGATCCCACGCGGACGGACTGGCCGTCGGTGATGGCTTCGCGCTCGAAGTGGACCGCGTCCGCGGCGTTCACCAGGTACTTCGCACCGTGGGCTTTGGCGAGCTCCAGGCCGCCGGTGAGGTAGTCGTTGTGCAGGTGGGTTTCAGCGACGTGGGTGATGACCACCCCCGCGTCACGGGCGGCAGCTTCCACGCGGTCCGTATCCCGCTGCGGATCGATAACAAGGCCCACCGTGCCGTCGTGCACCAGGTAGCTCCGGTCCCCCAGCTGCGGGGTATCGATGACAACGACGTCCACGGCATCCTCCTCGGCGGGCACGGCAAACCCCCGGCCATACCGAAAGCATACCCCTAGGGGTATGCCGTTTCAAGGGATCTCTGGAGCGTCAGCGGCTTCCGTGCTCGTAGACGTCCGGAATTCCATCCTGGTCCGAGTCGACTTTCTCCCGCTCCTCGGCCAGGCGGTACTGGCGGTTCCTGGTCCGCAGCACCACAGTGGCCAGGATTGCTGCAAGAAGCGACGCCGCCAGGATGCCCACCTTGGCGTGGTCGTCATGCAGGCTACCGTGGCCGAAGCTGAGTTCCGCGACCAGCAGGGACACGGTGAAGCCGATTCCGGCCAGCAGCGAGACGCCAAAAACGTCGATCCATTTGAAGGACGCGTCCAGCCGCGCCCTGGTGGCCTTGGTAAGGATCCAGGTGGTGCCCATGATGCCGACCGGCTTGCCCAGGACAAGCGCCATGATGATGCCGATGGCCACGGGGTCGGCCAAGGCAGACCCCAGGCCTTCCCAGCCGCCCACGGCAACACCGGCGGAGAAGAAGGCGAAGATGGGAACGGCCACGCCGGCGGAGATGGGACGGAACCGGTGTTCGAAGATCTCCGCGAGGCCGGGGCCGGCTTCCGGACCTCCGCTGGCCTTCGAGCGGAGTACCGGCACGGCGAACCCGAGCAGCACTCCGGCCACCGTGGCATGGATGCCGGAGGCGTGCACCAGCGCCCACGTGGCAATGCCGAGCGGGAGAAGGATGGCCCAGGCAGCCATGAAGTGGGTGCCGAAAAAGCGGCGGTACTTCTGGGCCAGGAAGGCGTAGAGCGCCAGCGGGATGAGGGCGAGGAGGAGCGGAGCCGCCTGGATGTCGCTGGAGTAGAAGAACGCGATGATGCTGATGGCAATAAGATCATCCACCACTGCCAGGGTGAGCAGGAAGATGCGCAGGGCGCTGGGCAGGTGCGAGCCGATGATCGCCAGCACCGCGACGGCGAACGCGATGTCCGTTGCGGTGGGAATCGCCCACCCTCGCAGGGTTTCCGGGCTGTATATGTTCACTGCGGCATAGATCAGGGCCGGGACCAGAACGCCGCCCGCCGCGGCCGCCACGGGCACGATTGATTTGTTCAGCTGGCGGAGGTCACCCGCCACGAATTCCCGCTTGAGTTCGAGGCCCACCAGGAAGAAGAAGATGGCCAGCAGACCATCGGCGGCCCAGGCGCCCAGGCTCAGTTCGAGGTGCCAGGGCTCGTAGCCAATCCGGAAGTCCCGCAGCGCGAAGTAGCTGTCGGAGACCGGTGAGTTTGCCCAGATCAGCGCGATGACGGCCGCGGCCACCAGCAGGGCTCCGCCCACCGTTTCCTTGCGCAGGATCTCGCCGATGCGCAGCGATTCCGCGTAGCTGCCGTAGCCGAGGACGGTGCGCGGCTTGGCGCCGGGCGTGGGCAAGGGTGCTTGGCTCATAGGGAGTCCTAAAAGTTGAGTCGACAAAGTCATGCCGACCAGACTTCCCGGCGCACCTTCGTCCAGTCTAAGGGACCCGGTTCAGCACAGGAGCTCCTGGAGCAAATCCCGGCACTTCCGGTACGCAGGTGCCTTGGGGTCAATCAGCGCGAAATGGTCGCCTGGCACCTTCAGCAGCTGGACGGGTCCGCCTGCGGCCTTGGCCGCGCCGGCGTAGGACTCGGACTGGCTGGCGGGAACATCGTCGTCGTCGCTGCCGTGGACAGCATAAACGGGGACGCACAGCGGGACAGCGCTCATGGGATCGGCGAATTTGTGCCGCTTCGGGTACTTCCCCGACGATCCGCCCAGCAGGTTGCAGACGGCGCCGTTGCTGAGGTTGAGTTTTTCGGCGGCGGCCAGGTTGAGCAGCCCCGCCTGGCTGACCACGCCAGTGAGCTGCACGGCGCCGTCGTCGTCATTTTTCCGCTGCAGCTGGCGGTCCGCGTCAGGCGCACCGAGCTGCCCGAGCCTGGTCCGGCCGGCTGCCCAGACGGCGAGGTGCCCGCCCGCAGAGTGGCCCAGTGCAACCACCTTGTCGAGGCCAAGTCCGTGGATCCCGGCGACGTCCCTGAGCTTGTCGATTCCGGCCAGCACGTCCTCGAAGGTGTGCGGCCAGCCGCCGCCGTTACCGGCGCGGCGGTACTCCAGGTTCCAGGCCGGAATGCCGTGCATAGCAAGGTCCCGTGCCAGCGGCTCGCCCAGTTCGGCGCCGTACTGCGAGCGCCAGTACCCGCCGTGGATGATCACCACCACACCCCGGGTTCCGAGGCTCTCCGGCAGGAAGAGCTCACCCCATTGGCTGGGATCACCGCCGTACTGGTACTTGTGCCGCTTCATGTGCCGAGCCTACCTTGGGCGGCCGGCTGCGAGTGTCACCCCGCCTGGCTGTCGTATGCCCCCCGTAAGCTGGAAACATGGCTACCAACTGGGACCGCCTGGACGCAGGCCTGCGCGAGTCCGTGCAGGAAAACGTTGAGCTCTATGAGCGGGTCCGGCCTGCCCTGAAGCTGGTCACGCGGGAAGTCCTGCTCACGCTTCGGAGCATGCTCAAGGACACCGAGGTGACGCCGTTGTTCGTCACCGGCCGCACCAAAACAGTGGAGTCGTTCAAGGAAAAGATCTCCCGGACGGAAGAGCCGCTGGAACCGGGCGGCCCGCGGGTCCTGAAGTTCCCGGATCCGTTCCGGACCCTCAATGACATGGTGGGCGTCCGTGTCATCACCAAGCTGCCGGCGGAGAATGCGGTGGTGGCCAACCTCATCAAACGCCAGCGCCAGCTCTTCGACTGCCGGGGGGACCGCGAGAAGGACATCGGTTCCATCGAGTCCGGCACCTACGGCTACTCCAGCCGCCACCTGATCCTGCGGACCATCCAGAACGAGGCGGTCAAGGAGTACCAGCAGGTGTTCAACCCGGACCTCCAGCCCAACGGCAGCTACTTTTTCGAATGCCAGATCCGTACCGTTTTTGCCCACGCCTGGAGCGAGATCGAGCACGATATCCGCTTCAAGGCCGAGGACCCGCGCGCCTGGACGCCGCACTTTGACCGCCAGTTCACCGCCACGGCCGCGATGCTGGAAACAGTGGAGGGTGCCTTCGCGGACCTGCACGAGCGCTACGAAGAGGTTCGCGCCTACTGGGACATGGACGGAGACGGCGCCGCGCAGCTCACGCCCAACCGGATCCGCGACGTCTGGCGCACGCTCCTGCCCCACGTGGACCGTAAAGTGGATGATGACTGGGGCTGGGCAGCAGAACTCATGGCGGCCCACGGCCTCAACCAGACCGTGCAGCTTGCAGGGCTACTCAGTGCCAACCGGATCACCGAAGTCCGCAAAGCCCTGGACCACAGGTACTCCCCCGGCCCGGACCGGCTGCTGGATGACCTGCTGCTGTGGCAGTACGGCACCAAACACATTGACCTCACCGCGGAGGCGCCCGACGCCGTTCCTCACCCCCGGCGCGACAGCCTCCTGCGGCGGCTGAAGCAGATCGAGCGCTACCGCCAGACCAAATCATAGGAACAGATGAAGCCCGAACAACTCCAATCCGTCCGGGCTACGCTCCGTTCCCCGCGCCGCCTGAAGACTGAGGCCCTCGCCGGACTGGTGGTGGCGCTGGCGCTGATCCCGGAGGCCATTGCCTTCTCCGTCATCGCCGGCGTGGATCCCCGGATTGGGCTGTTCGCGTCCTTCACCATGGCCGTCACCATCTCCTTCGTGGGCGGCCGGCCCGCCATGATCTCCGCAGCCACCGGCGCGGTCGCCCTGGTGATCGCCCCGCTGATGAGGAGCCACGGCCTGGACTACCTGATCGCCGCGGTGATCCTGGCCGGGGTGTTCCAGATTCTCCTGGCACTCCTTGGTGTCACCCGGCTGATGCGCTTCATACCCCGCTCCGTGATGGTGGGGTTCGTGAACGCGCTGGCCATCCTGGTGTTCATGGCGCAGTTGCCGGAGCTGATCAACGTTCCGTGGCTGGTGTATCCGCTCGTGGCCGTTGGCCTGGTGATCGTCGTGGGGCTCCCGCGGCTGACCTCCGCCGTGCCGTCCCCGCTCGTGGCGATCGTCGCCCTCACCCTGTTCGCGGTGCTGGCCAACGTTGATGTTCCCGCCGTGCAGGACAAGGGTCAACTTCCCGAGAGCCTCCCTACACTCTTCATTCCCAATGTGCCCCTGACGTTGGAAACACTGCAGATCATCGCCCCGTTCGCGCTGTCCATGGCGCTGGTGGGACTGCTGGAATCGCTACTGACTGCCAAGCTGGTGGACGACATCACGGACACGCGCTCCAACAAGACCCGCGAATCCTGGGGCCAGGGGGTGGCCAACATCGTCACGGGATTCCTGGGCGGGATGGGCGGCTGCGCAGTGATAGGCCAGACCATGATCAACGTCAAGGGATCCGGCGCCCGCAGCCGGGTCTCAACCTTCCTCGCCGGGGTCTTCCTGCTGGTCCTGGTGGTGACGTTGGGCGACGTGGTGGGCCTGATCCCCATGGCCGCGCTCGTGGCGGTGATGATTTTCGTCTCCGCCATTACCTTCGACTGGCACTCGATCGCCCCGAAGACGCTCAAGCGGATGCCCAAGTCCGAGACCGCTGTCATGCTCATAACCGTCGGCACGGTGGTGGCCACGCACAACCTGGCGATCGGCGTGGGAGTCGGCGTGCTGGCAGCCATGGCCATGTTCGCCCGGCGGGTTGCCCACTTCGCCACCGTTGAACGTACGGAAATCGAGCTCAACGGGGAGACCGTCGCGACCTACACGGTGGACGGTGAGCTGTTCTTCGCCTCCTCCAACGACCTCTACACCCAGTTCGAATACGCCCGCGATTCCGCGCCGACCGTTGATCGCGTCATCATTGATCTCCACGCCTCGCACCTGTGGGACGCCTCCACCATCGCTGTCCTGGACGCTGTCACCGAGAAGTACCGCCGGCACGGCAGGGAGGTCGAGCTAATCGGGCTGAACTCGGCCAGCGTCCAAATGCGGGAAAAACTGGCCGGAAAGCTCAACGCCGGGCACTGACGCTCGCCGTGTTTCCCCCGACACATAGCGTTGTGTAGTTCATGTGACAAGAATTGTCATCTATGGTTGGAGAAGATAGCAGCGTGCGGCCAGACCGCAGGCGCACAACCTTGGGGGAGGTCCAGCATGGCAGGCAAGTTCGAACTGATCGCAGCGGAGCACGGCGGCGTCCGCATCCGGCTCGTCAACGGCGCCGGCAACGTCCTGGCTGTTTCGGGAATCTACCGGGACAGCGCCGCAGCGGCGTCCGGCGTCACCGAAATCCGCGAGCACGCGGCCACGGCGCACATTGCCGATTACAGCACGCCGCCATCTCAATAGGCCCTAAAGCAGCCCTGCCCGGCCGCAAGGCAGGCAATCCGGGCACCAGCACCTGACACAAATGTCAGACGTCTGTTCACGAACTGGCCCGACCAAGTGCCAGAGTGTGAGCATTATTGGATGCTCGAGGCAACAAAAACCAACGAAAAAACAGCTGCCGGCGCCGAAGCTGACGCCGGCCCGCTCAATCCGGCTTTGGCCGCAGAGGCAAAAATCGCACGGATTGCGGTGACTGTCTTCCCCATTTTGGTAGTAATCGCGGGCATTGCAGGCTTCCTGCTGCCCGGTGCCTTCCAGCCCATGGGCCCCAGCGTCCCTTACCTGCTGGGGATCATCATGTTCTGCATGGGCCTGACGCTCACCCCTCCGGACTTTGCATCCGTGGTCAAGCGGCCCTGGGCCGTGGTGCTGGGCATTGTGGCCCACTATGTGATCATGCCCGGCGCCGGCTGGCTGATCGCCGTGGCGCTCAACCTCCCGCCCGAACTTGCCGTGGGACTCATCCTCGTGGGCTGCGCACCGTCCGGAACCGCCTCCAACGTCATGGCTTTCCTGGCGAAGGGCGACGTAGCGCTCTCTGTGGCCGTGGCGTCAGTCTCCACACTGATCGCCCCCATCGTCACGCCCCTGTTGATCCTGTTCCTGGCCGGGTCCTTCCTCCACATCGATGCCGGTGCCATGGTCCTGGATATCGTGAAGACCGTTCTCGTGCCTGTGGTTGCGGGCCTTCTTGCCCGTCTTTTCCTCAAGAAGCTCGTCGCGAAGGTGCTGCCGGCCCTTCCTTGGGCGTCCGCCGTCGTCATTTCCCTGATTGTTGCGATCGTGGTGGCCGGCAGCGCCAGCAAGATTGTGGCCGCCGGCGGCATTGTTTTCCTCGCCGTGGTGCTGCATAACGGCTTCGGCCTTGGCCTCGGCTACCTGGCCGGGAAGCTGGGCCGCCTGGACGACAAAGCCCGCCGGGCGCTGGCCTTTGAAGTCGGCATGCAAAACTCCGGACTGGCCGCCACCCTGGCAACCGCACACTTCAGCCCGTTGGCTGCTTTGCCCTCGGCGGTGTTCTCGCTGTGGCACAACATCTCAGGCGCGATCGTTGCCGCGTGGCTGGCCCGGCGCCCGCTGCGCGAAAGCCCTGTGCCCAGCGCAGCAACACAGGACTCCTGAGCGTTCACACCAAAAGCAACGCTGACGGGCTCCGGGACCTCCCTGCGCCCGTCAGCTTTTTTGTGCCCGTCGGTTGCGGTGTTTGTCAGTTGCGGTGGTGCTCGATGAGCCAACCGGCCATCTGCTGCGCCCGCTTCGAAGCGAGGAAGTCCCCCTCGGTTGCCGAGATGATGGAACCTTTCATCAGGATGTGCCAGGAGCGCGCGAATTCCTCGGTGCGACGCAGCCCGGCCTCCTCCGCCAGCGCCTCGATGTGGCCGCGGATCCTGCTGAGGTAGCCGATGCTCGCCTTACCCAGCGGATGCTCCGGGCCCATCTCAAGCAGGACGTTGATGAACGTGCAGGCCTCGAAGTCATCGCGGTGGAACCAGTCGCCAAACACATCGAAAACGGCCAGGAGCCGCTCTTCGGGGGTGTTTCCGCGCCTTCGGGCTTCAGAGACGATGAGGTCCACGGTCCATACCTGGTCCCGGAGGGCCAGGAAGGCCAGGACAAGGGCATCCTTCGACGGGAAATGCCGGTAAAACGTTGCCTTGGCCACGCCGGAACGGCTAATGAGTTCGTTGGTCCCCACATCGCGGATCCCGCGACGGGAGAACAGCTCATAAGCGGTGGAAAGAATGCGGTCCACTGGGTCGTCTCGGCCCGCCATTGCCGCGGCGGGCAACAGGGTGGAACGGTTGGCATCTTCGGCAGTCATTGTAGAAGGAATTTTACATGCGGCCGGAGAGGCGCATGATGTTGCTGCGGCCCCAACGAGTCCGTTGTGCGCTGTGGTATCTGTTCGCGGTCTACCTAAACGCTACATGGAACGCTGCGAGCGCTTCACATGGTGCCGGTTCGTGCCGATAATCCTGGACCGGTGCCGCACAGGGCCGCGGTGGAGCGCCTGGATAAAGCAGTCCAGCAGGGCAGGATCCTTGGCGCTGTTGGCAAGGTCCACAAGCTCAGCGGCCGTCCTGGCCAGCTTGGTATTGCTGTGCTGGCTGTGGCTGACGAGCAGCTTGAATGCCTCCTCCAAACCGATATGCAGGGCGCCCATCAGGATGCCTTTGGCCTGTTCTATGGTGCTGCGGCTCGCGTTGGCCGCGGCGACAGCCGCCCTGGCGAATGCTTCGGTCTCCTTCTGCAGCGTCCTGGTGAGGTCAATGACAAATGCGTCGATGTGGCTTAATCTGCCCAACTCGTCGAGCACGGCTTCACCTGTGGTCAGGATCCTGTGCTCGCGGAGGCGCGCGTCGATGAGCCGGTCGTAACTGTAGAAAGTGCCACCGGTCTTTCGTGCCCGGGCGAAGATCTCACGGCTGCGCGTCCGGTCGTCCGGGTGCTTGTGGGAGAGGAAAAGATCGAGGGTGGGCACAATTTCGCCGCGGCAATAGCCGTGGATGAGGTAAACCTCCTCGGACCAGTCCACCTTGCCGCTGGCCGCGTCGAAGCGGAACGTTCCGACGATGCAATCCGCGCCCGCAAGGGCCGTGGGATACGCCTCCGGGGTGTCCCGCGCGGCCATGGATCTCAACACGTACGGAACTCGGCTACGCCGCCTCCCGATCCCAGGGATTGCCCCCATCGGACCAGGATCTGCTGTTTCCGGCTCGCCGCCCGCCCGCCGAGGGCGCGCGCTGCGGAGGAAACCCGTGCCCGCGGAAGCCTGGCCGGGTTAAACGACCCCGCGGGAATGGCTTTCCGCCTGTCCGCAGCTTCGCCTCCCGGCGCCGTCGTGTTTTCGGAAATGATTTCCGTGGCCGGAGCCGGAATTTCGGTGACGAAGCCCATCCCGGCGTACTCCCGCACCTCGGCAATGCCAGCCACCGCTGCCCGCTTGTCCGGGAAGGGCTTGGAGAGCGCCATGACTGTTCCGTCCGGAGCTGTCAGTTGAAACCTGAAGGAAGAATCTGAGTCGGCGAATATTTCGAACATGCCTGCCATTGAGCCCTCCTGAGCTTGGGATCATGCCGACTTCCGTGACCTCGTTGTCAGCGGAAGCAGCCTGAATCCATCCATGGGTTGCCGGCGAACTGTGATCTGCCGGAGCGAATTGATGAATTCATGAAAGTCTGAACTACTCCACCCGTGCGCGCAAGGGGTGGCCACTAACCGAAAGCCCGCCGCGCGGAGGATCTCCGAGGGCTACGATGTACATGGGAAATCGAGTTAGTAGGGCCGGTTGCAAGACAGACTTTTCTGTCTGTCCTAGTCTTTTAACCGTTGGACCACGGCTTATGCCGCACATTGGATGTAAGGAGGGAGGCCCGATGAAGGACGATCTGCCCGTAGCTCTGGTCCCGAGTGACGTTAAGGCCGAACTTTTTAAATCCATGGGGCACCCTGCCCGGGTGCAGGTCCTGGAAATGCTTGTCGACGGCCCGGTGGCCGTGAGCCGGCTCCGCGACGACACCGGCCTCGAGGCCTCGAATCTGTCCCAGCACCTCGGCGTGCTCCGCCGCCAGCGGCTGATCACCGCTTCACGCCAGGAAGGCAGGCTGTTCTACGAACTGTCCTGCCCCGAAGTAAGCATGCTGCTCCTGGCGGCCCGCTCGCTGCTGGGAACGGTGCTGCAATCGACGCGCCTGACCCTGATGGCGCTGGACGAACCCGCCAGGGAAGCGGCCGTCCGCTAAGACTGCATTGAAGGGCGAAGGGTGGGCCGCGGCCCACCCTTCGTCCTTTTGTTTTGCCCCGTTCTGCCTCCGGCCAGCCTTGGGGGGCTTTTTCGCCTCCCCGCCTAGCGGCTCTGTTCGCGGGTGATCCCGAATGGCACCTTGTCGCTGAGCGACACCGTGTAGTGGCCCGGGTTGAGCCGGGTAACCAGGATTCCATGTTTACGGGTACGGACGGCCACGTCCTGCAGGTTCCGGACGGCGTCATTGAGCCGTTCCTCGAGGTGCCGGGCCGTGTCCACTTTCACTTCGAGTACTTCAGTGGTGGTGTTCATGAGGTGTGCCTTCCTTCCTGCGAGTGGATGACGCGCACGGTGCCGCCGGGGATGACGGCCACGGGGGCGGACGGTTCTCCGGTGAGCAGGTCGCGTCCCCTGGCCGGGTATTCGACCTCCGCGTCGGAGTGGTTGATGAGGAAAGTGAAGCTGTCCGTCGAGTTGCTGCGGGTGATCACTTCCAGGCCTGCGGGCAGCTTGGGGGCAGCTTCCAGTCCGGCGGCCCGGACAGCGTCCAGTACGACGGCGGTGAGGTCGCCGCCGTCGAGCTTGGTGGAGACGTACCAGGCGGTACCGGCGCCGAAGGCGTTGCGCGTGATGGCCGGACCTGAGGCGGCCGGGCCGTCCAGATAGCTGGCCACCACGGTTGCCGTGGCGGGATGGATGTCTTCCGCCCACACGACGCCGGCACTCCCGTTGCTGAGGTTGGCCGTCTCTCCGGCGCGGAGAGGCAGGAACTCGTGGATTTCCAGTCCCAGGACGTCGCGGAGCCCGCCGGGTGACGCGCCGTCTGGAACGGTGTCGTTGAAGTCGACGATGCCGGAGAAGTAGGAGACCAGCAGGTGCCCGCCGCCGTCGACATAGTCCCGCAGGTTCGCCGCCGCTGTGTCTCCGACCAGGTACAGGGCGGGGGCGAGGACCAGGTCGTAGCCGGAGAGGTCGGCTTCGGGGTGGGCAAAGTCGGCGGTGATCCCGTGTTCCCACAGCACCGAGTAATAGGCCTCGATGCGTTCGCGGTGGTTCAGGTCGCTGCTGGGGCGCCATTCCAGGTCCTGGGCCCAGAACGATTCCACGTCCCAGAGGATCGCCACCCGGGCCTGGACGGTGGAGCCTTTCACGGCCGACAGCTTCTTCAGGTCATCGCCGAGTTCCAGGACTTCGCGCCAGATCCGGGTACCGGTTCCTGCGTGCGGAAGCATCGCGGAGTGGAACTTCTCGGCCCCGAACCGGGAAGCCCGGAACTGGAAGAACATCACGGCATCAGCACCGCGGGCCAGGTGGGAGATGCTGTTGCGGGCCAGTTCGCCGGGGCGCTTGGCGATGTTGCGTCCCTGCCAGTTCACGGCCCCGGTGGAGTGCTCCATGAGCATCCAGGGCCGGTTGCCGGCCAGCGATCGGGTGAGGTCGGCGTCCATGGAGAGCAGGATGTGGTTGTCCGTGCGTTCGGCCGCCAGGTAGTGGTCGTTGGAGACGATGTCCACCTCGCGGCTCCACTTCCAGTAGTCCGCGGCGAGGCAGTTGGTGGCCATGAAGTTGGTGGTGACCGGCAGCTCCGGCGTGTATTGGCGGATCACGTCCCGTTCGGCGATGAAGCATTTGAGCAGCGCGTCCGAGGTGAACCGGCGGAAGTCCAGGCGCTGGGCCTGGTTGCTGACACTGGCGGCGATCCGGGGAGCGTCGATTTCGTCCCATTCGCCGTATTTCTGGCCCCAGAACAGGGTTCCCCAGGCCTGGTTGAGGGCATCAAGGCTGCCGTATCGTTCCTGCAACCACTCACGGAAGGCCGCCACGGAGTACTCGTCGTAGGAGTCGCTGACCGGGGCGCCATACTCGTTGTGCACGTGCCACAGCACCAGCGCGGGATGGGATCCGTAGCGCCGGGCGAGCTGTTCGGTGATGTTGGTGGCCGCGCGCAGGTATTCAGGCGAACTGGGGCTGGCCATGCCGCGGGATCCGCTGCCCAGCGGTACACCCTCGCGGGTGACGGGCCGTCCCTGCGGATATTTTTTCCAGAACCAGGCGGGCGGCGCTGCCGTGGGCGTGCCCAGGTCCACGCTGATTCCGGCGCCGGCGAGCAGGTCCATCAGGTGATCAAGCCATTCGAAGTCATATTCGCCCTCGCGGGGCTCCAGCAGGACCCACGAGAAGATGCCGACGCTGACCAGGTTGATCCCGGCCTCCTTCATCAGCGCGATGTCTTCGACCCAGACCTCCCGCGGCCACTGTTCGGGGTTGTAGTCCCCGCCATAGCAGAGCCCGGCCGGACGCTGCAGCCACGGGGCCGGCGCGCTCCGGGGAGCGGTGCGCTGAAGGACGTCTGTCATTTCCTGGTCTCCTTAGAACTGTGTGCGGTCCCAGTTCTATCACAGTGGAAAGTTTGGAAGCTAGGGGGGATTCACCATTGACACACATCACAGTTGTGTGGATAACTGGAACCGCTCACAGTCATGCGGCCTTGGTTCGGATGAGCAGTGATAATTCAGACAGACCATCAAGCTTTTCGACAAGGAGGACGGAATGCGCAAGTCATTTCGTGCAGGCGCCGTAGCCATGCTCGCAGCGGCCGCCATGCTCACCGCAGGATGCTCGGGCGGAGCGGGAACAGGTTCCGCGGCGGAGTCAGCCGCAAGCAACCCCAACCAGAAAGTGGAACTCACTTACTGGGCCTGGGCGCCGAACCTGGACAAGGTGGTGGACCTTTGGAACCAAAAGAACCCGAACATCCACGTCACCGTTAACAAGCAGGATGGCGGAGATCCCGCAGTCACCAAGCTGCTCACCGCAGTGAAGGCCGGCAGCGGCGCCCCCGACCTCATCCAGGCCGAATACCAGAAGATCCCCACCCTGGTCGCAGCTGATGCACTGGCGGATCTGTCCGGCACGGAAGCCAACGAAACCAAGAGCCACTTCCCCGACGGCGTGTGGAACTCCGTGACCCTGGGCGGCGAAGCGCTGTACTCGGTACCGCAGGACACCGGTCCCATGGTGTTCTACTACCGCGCTGACGTGTTCGAGAAGCTGGGCCTATCCGTTCCCAGGACCTGGGATGAATACGCGGAGGCGGCCAAGGCCGTCCACGCTTCCGACCCCGAAGCGTACCTGGGGACGTTCTCCTCCAATGACGCCGGCTGGTTCACCGGCATGGCCCAGCAGGCCGGAGCCTCCTGGTGGGGCATCGACGGCGAGGCCTGGAGCGTCAAGGTGGACGAAGATCCCACGCAGAAGGTGGCCGGGTACTGGGGCGGCCTGGTCCAGGACGGCGTCATCGACAACAAGCCGATGTACACGCCCGAGTGGAACACCGCGCTGAACACCGGCAAGCAGGTGGGCTGGCTCAGCGCCGCGTGGGGTCCGGGCGTGCTGGCTGGCAACGCCGGCGCCACCGCCGGCCGGTGGAAGGCCGCGCCCATGCCGCAGTGGGACGCCGCCAACCCCGCCACGGGCAACTGGGGCGGGTCCTCCACCGCCGTGACGTCACAGTCCAAGAACGTGGATGCCGCAGCGAAGTTCGCCACCTGGCTGAACACGGACCCGGAGGCCGTCAAGGCCCTGGTCACCGAGACCGGAATCTATCCGGCAGACTCCGCCGGCGCGGAATCCGCCCTGACCGAGGCCCCTGAGTTCTTCAGCAACCAGCCCGACTTCTACAAGGTAGTGGGCGAGGCGGCGCAGAACGTCGGTTCCTTCACCTACGGCCCCAACGTCAACGTCACGTTCAACGCCTACAATGACCAGTTCGCGAAGGCCGCCCAGTCGAAGCAGAAGAGCACCTTCCTGGATGCCGTGAAGAGCATGCAGCAGGTGACGGTCGATGACCTGAAGAAGACCGGCTTCACGGTCAAGTAGCCAGTCAACGTGTTCATTTCCTTTGGGAGGGCGTCCCTGCGCCCTCCCAAAGGACCTCCCAACGCAACAACCCAGCCCCACCGAAAACTACGCAAGGAAGTGCACCCGTGGCAATGACCGTGACCAGGACCGGCCCGGCGGCGAAAACCGCAGCGCCCGGCTCCCCCCGGCGGGCGAAGAACTTCAAGTCCCGGGTGCTCGTCCCCTACGCGATGCTCGCCCCGGGCATCATCCTGTTCCTCGTCTTTATGGCGGCCCCGATCGTCTATACCCTGTTCCTGAGCTTCCAGAAGAAGAAGGTCAGCGGGCTGGGCCTCGGCAAGAACTCGCAGAGCCAGGTCTTCGCCGGCCTGGACAACTACGTCAGCGCCCTCACCGATCCCGAATTCACGGCCAGCGTCCTCCGCGTGCTGCTGTACGGCGTCATCCTCATCCCCCTCATGCTTGGCTTCGCCCTGCTGTTCGCCTTGCTGCTGGACTCCCGGCGCACCCGGGCAGGGAACTTCTCCCGGACCGCCATCTTCCTGCCCTACGCCGTTCCGGCCGTGATCAGCTCGCTGCTCTGGGGCTTCCTCTACCTGCCCGGCGTCAGCCCGTTCCATTTCGTGGCGCGCCAGCTGGGCGTGGAGCTCCCGTCCCTGCTGGACCCCAACCTGGTGACCTTCGCCATCTGCAACATCGCGCTCTGGGGCGGCGTCGGCTTCAACATGATCGTGATGTACACGTCGCTCAAGGCGGTTCCCACCGAGATCTACGAGGCGGCCAAGCTGGACGGCTGCTCCGAAGTGCAGACGGCCCTGCGGATCAAGATCCCGATCATCGCCCCGGCGCTCGTGATGACCGCCCTGTTCTCGATGATCGCCACCCTCCAGGTCTTCGCCGAACCCACCACGCTGCGTCCGCTGGCCAACAGCCTCTCCACAAGCTGGTCCCCGCTCATGCTCGTGTACCGCGATGCGTTCACCCGCAACGACGTCTTTTCGGCCGCCGCGACCAGCATCGTGATCGCCGCCGCCACCTTCATCATTTCCTTCCTGTTCCTGCGCGTGGTGCAGAAGCGGGCCTTCGGACAGGAGAACTGACCGTGACCACCACTGCCATCCGCAAGACAGCCCGGGGCAATCCCACCAAGGCCAGCGCCGCCGGCGCCAACGAGCTTCGCGAAAAGCCCAGCTTCCTCTCCACCGGCATCCTGATCCTCGGCGCCCTGTACTGCCTGTTCCCTGTCCTGTGGGTCCTCGCCGCGGCCAGCAAGAGCGGCACGGAGCTCTTCTCCACGTTCACGCTCGCGCCCAGCACGCACCTGTGGGACAACATCGTGGAACTCACCGCCTACCGCGACGGACTGTTCTGGCGCTGGATGCTCAACACGGCTCTCTATGCCGGCGTCGGCGCCGTGGTCTCCACCTGGATCTCGGCACTGTCCGGCTATGTCCTGGCCAAGTTCGATTTCCCCGGCAAGGCCGGAATCTTCAAGATCCTGCTCATGGGTGTGCTGGTGCCCGGCGTCATCCTGGCCATCCCGCAGTACCTGATGCTCGCCCAGGCCGGACTGACCAACACGTACTGGTCCGTGCTGCTCCCCCAGATCATCAGCCCGTACGGCATCTACCTGGCCCGGATCTACGCCGCAGCCTCCGTGCCCGGCGATGTCATCGAGGCGGCCCGCACCGAAGGCGCCAAGGAAATGTACATCTTCAACCGCATTGCGATGCCCATGATGCTGCCGGGACTGGTGACCATTTTCCTGTTCCAGTTCGTGGCCATCTGGAACAACTTCATGCTGCCGTACATCATGCTCGGCGACGACCACCTGTTCCCCATCACGGTGGGCCTGAATGGCCTGCTCAACCAGGGCGCCTCCGCCCCCGCCCTGTACACGCTGGTGCTCACGGGCGCCCTGCTGTCCATCGTTCCGCTCGTCATCATGTTCCTTCTCCTTCAGCGCTACTGGCGGGTCGACCTGGCCGCCGGTGCGGTGAAGGCTTAGCCCCGGATAGGCTTTAGCCATGTCTCAGCCTCCCGCCAAGAACCGCCCCAAGATCGACGACGTCGCCAGGGAAGCGGGCGTCTCACGTGGCACGGTTTCCCGGGTTCTCAACGGCGGGCACTGGGTCAGTCCTCCGGCTTTGGCGGCCGTGAATGCCGCCATCAAGAAGACCGGGTACCGGGTCAATCCGCATGCCAGGAGCCTCGCCACCAACCGGGCAAATTCGGTGGCGTTCCTGCTCACCGAGTCGCACGACCGCCTGTTTGAGGACCCGAACTTCGCGGTCCTGATGCGCGGGGCGGCCGATGCCCTGGCCGTGCACGACATCCCGCTGGTGCTGATCATGGCCGGCACCGACGACGAGCAGCGCCGGGCCACCGAGTTCCTCACCGCCGGGCATGTGGACGGCGTCCTGCTGGTGTCCTCGCACGCCACCCGGAAGGGCATCATCTCCGAGATCGTCAGCGCCAACATCCCCGCCATCGCGTGTGGTGTGCCCCTCGGCTTCGAAAAGAAGATGGGATACGTGGCCGCCGACGATTACGAAGGTGCCCTCGACGTTCTCCGCCACCTGAGCGACGGCGGCCGCAAGCGGATCGCCACCATTGCGGGGCCGCAGGACACTTCCGGCGGCATCCGGCGCCTGGATGCGTACCGTAACCACCAGGGCGCCGACGCCGACGAGAACCTGATTGCCTTCGGGGACTACAGCAGGGAAAGCGGCGCGAAAGGCATGCGGGACATCCTCAACCGTGCTCCCGACGTAGACGCCGTCTTCGCGGCGAACGACCTCATGGCGCTCGGCGCAATCGAGGTGCTCAAGGAGGCCGGCCGCCGCATTCCGGCGGACGTGGCCGTTGCCGGGTTTGACGACATCAAGGTCTCCGCCACCACCGTGCCCACGCTGACTACGGTCCGGCAGCCCTTCGAACGGATCAGCGCGGAGATGGTCCGGCTGCTCCTTGCCGTGATTGACGGCGAGCGGCCGGCGGCGATGACCATTCCCACGGAACTGGTGGTCCGCGAGTCCGCCTGAGGGAAAACGGATCGGCGTCTACTTCGCCTGACCCTTCTCCACCCACTGGGCACGCCATTCGGGCGCTTCGAAGGCCTCGCTCCAGTAGGCGGTTTCCTTGGCGATGCGGCCGTCCCGAAATTCGAAAATGAACACTGTTTCATACTGCGGTCCGTCGTAGTCCAGAGTGGCCTCCGCAACCACCATGTTCCCGCCGCTGAGCAGGCGGTGTGGGGTGATAATAGGCAGCTGCGGGAAGGCGTTGTAGATTCTCCGGCGGTTTTCCGCGCCGCGCACCAGTTCGCCGGATTGCGGCCAGTGCATCACCGCGTCGTCATGGAACAGCTCGTCCATGACCTCGATGTGCCGGTCGTTGATGCAGCCGATCAGCCGGTTGACTACCTTCTCGTTGGTGCTGGTTTCATCCACAGCCTGGCCCCGATTCCTGCAGGATTTTACGTGCTGCTAACGCCTCGCATTGTCCTCCTGAACCCCCGGCCCGCACCACGGTATTGGCCAAACCCATTTCAGATAATTGGAAAGCATGCTTACTATATAAGCTTCCGGAACAGATCACCCAACGAAGGGCGGCACTATGGAAGACACCGTCGGATTTACGCCGGCCACCGCGATCGTCACGGGTTCGGACTCTGGAATCGGGCGGGCCATCGCGGTCGCACTGGCCCGCGCCGGGCTGGACGTCGGCATCACCTGGCACTCCGACCAGCAGGGCGCCCAGGACACAGCGGAAGAGATCCGCGCCCTCGGCCGGGGCACCGCGATCCGGCAATTAGACACCACGGACATCGCCGGCTCTGCTGCTGTCATCGACGCCCTCGCGGACGATCTGGGCGGAGTGGATGTCTTCGTCAACAACGCCGGCACAGGCGACGGCGTGATGTTTCTGGACCTTGACGTGGACACTTGGATGAGGACATTGAACACGAACCTGAACGGTGCATTCGTGTGTATGCAGGCCGCGGCCCGCCGCATGGTCCTGGCGGGTCACGGCGGCCGCATCATCGCCGTGACAAGCGTCCACGAATCGCAGCCCCGGGTGGGCGCTGCGGCCTACGATGCGTCCAAGCATGGACTCGGCGGGCTGGTGAAAACGATGGCACTGGAACTTGCCAGGTTCGGCATCACGGCCAACAGCGTCGCTCCGGGTGAGATCGCCACCCCGATGACGGGACAAACCGACCAGGACCCCACGGCGACTGACCGGCCGGGCATCCCCCTGGGACGGCCGGGCGATGCCCGGGAGGTGGCCGCCGTTGTGGTGTTCCTTGCATCCCCCGCTTCGAGTTATGTCACCGGTGCCTCCTGGGCCGTGGACGGCGGCATGCTGCAGATGGGGCCGCAGGCCGGCTCCCACATCACCGCCCACGAATGGCGGGAAACAAACTAGGCGGAACAGGAACCCGGATCCAGGTGGCGCGCGCAGCGGCGTGCGAGCAGGAACTACCCGATCAGCGCCAGCACCGCCCCGGCAGCAACCACGCCGCCGGCTTTGGTACGGATGCCGGTCACCGTTCCGTCGCGGTGCGCCGCAACCTGCGTCTCCATCTTCATCGCTTCCAAAACGACGACGGCGTCCCCCGCCGCCACTTCGGCGCCCGGCTCCACGAGCCACTTCACTACCGTTCCGGCCATGTCGGCACGCAGCTCCTCCGGATCGGCGGCGGCCGCGCCGGATGAGATGGTGCCGCCGTCGGAATCCAGCGAGACGCCGGCGGGGAGGGCCGCGCCGGAGCTTGCCCAGCCGTCCAGCAGGTCCGCGGGAAGGCCGACGGCCAGGCGGCGGCCGTCCACGTCGACCGTGATGGTGCGGCGTTCGCCGTCGGGCACGTCGGTGCTGTAGCCGGGGTCCGCCGGGATCCGGTCCGCGAAGTCGGTTTCGATCCAGCGGGTGTGGATCCCCAGCGCGGTCTCGGAGGTGAAATCCGGGGACTCAAGCACGGCCCGGTGGAACGGCAGCACGGTGGCCACGCCGGTGATCTCCATTTCGGCGAGGGCGCGGCGTGCCCGGCGCAGTGCCTGTTGCCGGTCCGCGCCGGTGACGATCAGCTTGGCCAGGAGGGAGTCGAACTGCGGTGCCACGAAGGAACCGGAACGGACGCCCGTGTCCAGGCGGATGCCCGGTCCGGTGGGGCCGCGGAACTCTGCGATGGTGCCCGGCGAGGGCAGGAAGCCGCGCCCCACATCCTCGGCGTTGAGCCGGAACTCGAAGGAGTGGCCGCGGGGCACCGGGTCCGCAGTGATGCGCAGGTGTTCCCCGGCGGCAATCCGGAACTGCTCCTGGACCAGGTCGATCCCGGTGGTTTCCTCGGTGATGGGGTGCTCCACCTGCAGCCGGGTGTTCACCTCCAGGAACGCCACCGTGCCGTCGGCGGCGACCAGGAATTCCACGGTGCCGGCGCCGGAATAGCCTGCTTCCCGGCAGACTGCCTTGGCGGCGTCGTAGATCTGCTGCCGCTGGTCGTCGCTGAGGAACGGTGCAGGCGCTTCCTCGACGAGCTTCTGGTGCCGGCGCTGGAGGGAGCAGTCGCGGGTTCCGACGACCACGACGTTGCCGTGCGTGTCTGCCAGGACCTGGGCCTCGACGTGCCGCGGGCGGTCCAGGTACCGTTCCACGAAGCATTCGCCGCGTCCGAAGGCTGCCACGGCCTCGCGGACGGCGGAGTCGAAGGCTTCCTCGATCTGGTCCATGTTCCGGACCACCTTCAGCCCGCGGCCGCCGCCGCCAAAAGCTGCCTTGATGGCGATGGGCAGGCCGTGCTGCTCGGCGAAGGCGCGGGCCTCCGCCGCCGAATCCACCGGACCGTCGCTGCCGGCCACGAGCGGGGCTCCGGCGCGGACCGCGATCTCGCGGGCGGTGATCTTGTTGCCGAGCTGCCTGATGGCCTCAGGGGTAGGACCGATCCAGGCGAGTCCGGCGTCCAGCACAGCCTGGGCAAAATCGGCGTTCTCGGACAGGAAGCCGTAACCGGGATGGACGGCGTCCGCTCCTGCCCTTTCCGCCACGTCCAGCAGCTTGGGGATGTTTAGGTACGTGTCGGCCGGGGAGTTCCCGTCCAGGCTGAAGGCTTCGCTGGCGGCGCCGACGTGGATGGCATCGGCGTCGATGTCTGCGTACACGGCGACGGATTCCAGCCGGGCGTCCTCGCAGGCTCGGGCAATCCGGACGGCGATTTCACCACGGTTGGCGATCAGGACCTTGCGCATCAGTTACTCACTTTTCTTGGGAAGTATGGTCAGGGGACGTCTTGTCGGGGGAAGCCTGGTCAGGAGAAGTCTGGTCAGTAGAGTTCCGGTCGGGCACGCGGCGGAAGCGGATGCTGCCGCCGATCGGCACCTGGGCGGCCAGGTCAAGCTGGTGGTCCACCACCACACCGATCACCGGGTACCCGCCCGTGATGGGATGGTCGGCCAGGAAGAGCACCGGGAGGCCTTCGGGCGGGACCTGGATGGCTCCGGCTACGGTGCCTTCACTGGGCAGTTCGCCTTGCCGGCTGCGTTCCAGGGGCGTGCCGTCCAGCCGCATGCCCACGCGGTTGGACTGCGGTTTCACCACCCAGTCCTGCCCGCACAGGGACTTGAGGGCAGCCTCGTCGAACCAGTCGGCGCGCGGACCGGGCACGATGTCCAGCACCGTCACACCGTCCCGGGGAAAGTCCGGCTGGATTTCGGGATTGCCAACGACGCCGGAGTCGGTGACGTCGCCGGAGGCGAGGACCTGGCCGGCAGCAAGCGGCGCCGGCCCGATACCGGACATGGTGTCCGTGGACCTGCTGCCCAGCACCGGCGCGGTGTCCACCCCGCCGCGCACCGCAAGGTAGCTGCGGAAGCCGGCCTCGGGAGCACCCAGGGTCAGGATTTCGCCGTCGAGCAGGGCGAACGGCGTGGCCATGGGAACGTTACGCTGACGCGGCTGGTCAGCGTCGGCGTCGGATTCAGCGTCCAACGGCGAGTCGACGGTGAGCGCCGACGGCGCCCCCGCGACGGCCAGGACCTGGTCTCCGACCGCCTGCACCCTGAGTCCGCCTGCCACGCTTTCGATGGCTGCGGCCGAGGGTGCGTTGCCCACGAGCCGGTTGGCCCGGCGCAGCGAGGCGCGGTCCAGCGCACCGGCGGCGGACACGCCCAGGGCGGAATGACCGTGCCGGCCGAGGTCCTGGATGAGGCTTTGCAGCCCGGGGGAAACGATCCGCAGCCCGGAAGCGGGTTCCCGGCCCGCCCCGACGGCCGCTGCCGCCTCGGACGCCGGGCGCTCCGGCGACACGGTCACCACATCGCGGACGGCACGGAACCGGACGCGGTGGCCCGGGCTGGCCAGCGCCGGCTCGGCCCGGTCGAGATCCCACATGCGGGCCCCGGTGCGGCCGATCAGCTGCCAGCCGCCCGGGGACTTCCGCGGGTACACCGCGGAATAGTTGCCTGCCAGCGCCACCGATCCGGCGGGCACGGCGGTGCGCGGTGAGCTCCGGCGCGGCACTTCCAGCACCTGGTTCTCCCCCACCATGTAGCCGAACCCCGGCGCGAACCCGGCGAAAGCCACTGTCCAGACCTGACCGGTATGGGCTTCAATGACACCGTCCGTTCCCAATCCGGTGAGCCGTCCCACTTCGGCGAGGTCCTCGCCGTCGTACACGGTATCGATGTACACCAGGCCGCCGTCCTGCCGGACCGGAGCCGTGAGGTCCAGCTCCATCAGGAGTGCGCCCATGCGGCGGGCCGCCGCCGGCGACTCCGCGCGGACCATAACGGTCTGCGCTGCCGCCAGCACGTCCTGCTGGCCCGGCAGCGGCGATTCGAGGAGCAAGGTCTGCAGGGCGAGGACGTCCTGGGTTCCGGAAAGCTCCGCGAGCACCGCCCGCGTTCCCACGGGCCGCACCGAGAGGACCTTGTGCACGGTCAGGGTTTCCATTGCTACCGCTTCCATCGTTGGCAGTACTTGAACTGGGTTTCTGTGCTGGGGTTTATGTGCCGCTTAGGCGAGGGAGGCGGCGTCCGCCAGGAGGCGCTCTTCTTCGGCGGTCTGCGGGTTCCGGCCGAGCGCAAGGCCCACAACCGTCACGGCGGAGGCCACCAGGAGGTACGCCGCGATCAGGAACCAGTCGCCGGAGGCAGCGTAGAGCGCGGTGAAGATGAGCGGAGCCACGGCGCCGCCGATCACGCCGGCCAGCGTGTAGGCCAGCGAGCTGCCGGCGTAGCGCAGCCGGGCCGGGAACTGCTCGGTGATGTAAGCGGCCTGCGGGCCGTACATAAAGGCGTGGAAGGCCAGGCCGATCACCACGCCGATGGTCAGCATCAGTACCGACTTGCCTTCGATCATGAGGAAGAACAGCGGGATGTAGAGGGCGGTGCCCAAAGCCGCGATGCCGTACACGAGGCGGCGGTTGAAGCGGTCCGTGAGGGCGCCGGCCAGCGGGATCAGGAACAGCTGGAACGCCGAACCGATGAGGATTGCAGTGAGGACGTTGCCCGTGGTCATGCCGAGTTCCTTGGTGGCGTAGACGGCCACGAAGACGGTGAACAGGGCGTAGAGGACGTCGGGGCAGACGCGGGAGAGGGCCGCGGCCACGAGGGCGCGGGGTTCCTTGCGGAACACCTCGGTGATGGGGGCCTTGGGCTGTTCGCCGTGGGCCTTGATCGCCTTGAACACCGGGGTTTCCTCAAGCTTGAGGCGGATGACCAGCCCGAAGACCACCAGCAGTGCGGAGGCGAGGAACGCTACACGCCAGCCCCAGGAGAGGAAGGCTTCGGTGCTGAGGGATGCAGCCAGCACGGCCAGGACGCCGTTGGCCATCAGGTTGCCGGCCGGCGGGCCGATCTGGGCCGCGGAGGACCAGAAGCCCCGCTTCCGGGCATCGCCGAATTCGCTGGAGAGCAGGACGGCTCCGCCCCATTCGCCGCCGACGCCGATGCCCTGGGCCAGGCGCAGGAGCACCAGGATGGTGGGGGCAGCGACGCCGATCACCGAGTAGTCGGGAAGCAGGCCGATCAGGACCGTGGCGATGCCGATGAGCAGGAGCGTGACCACCAGGACGTGCTTGCGGCCAATCTTGTCTCCGAGCCGGCCGAAGATTACGCCGCCGATGGGACGTGCCAGGTAGCCCACCGCGAAGGCGGAGAAGGAGAGCAGGAGGCCGACGAATTCGTCATTGCCCGGGAAGAAGATCTTGGGGAAGACCAGGGCCGACGCCACCGAGTAGATGGCGAAGTCGTAGTACTCCAGCGACGTGCCGGTGAGGCTGGCGATGTAGGCCTTCAGGGCTCCGGGCGGGATTTTCCGGCCGGTGCGGGCGGCCGTGTGGTGTGTGGTCATGGTCTTTCCTTCAGGTATGCGGCGGGTGCTGCCTGTGCGCTGACTGGGGGTGGCGTTGCGGGAACGCGGCTGCCCGGCGGAGTTGTCCGCTCCGCGGAGCGCTAACGGGGCTGGGCGAACGCGGCTTAGGCGAAAGCGGGTCAGACGAACGGCTTGATACTGATGCCGGCGTCGGAAAGTGCAGTCTTGACTGAGACGGCCATGGCGACTGCTCCGGGGGAATCGCCATGGACGCAGATGCTGTCTGCGTCGATTTTCAGGATGGAGCCGTCCACGGCGCGGATGGCGGAGTCGGTGGCCATGCGCAGGACATGTTCGGCCACTTCGGCCGGGTCATGCAGAACGGCTCCGGGGAGCGAGCGGGAGACGAGGGAGCCGTCCGGGTTGTAAGCGCGGTCCGCGAAGGCTTCCGAAACGCCGCGGAGCCCTGCGGCCTCCGCGAGGCGCAACACCTCCGAGCCGGGCAGTCCAAGGATCGGCAGTCCGGGGTCCACCGACTTGACGGCGTCGACGACGGCACGCGCCTGGGCGGTGTGGGAGACGATCGCGTTGTACAGGCCGCCGTGCGGCTTGACGTAGCGGACGCGGCCGCCCTCGGTCGCAGCCAGCGCCTGCAGCGCGCCGATCTGGTAGACCACCTCGTCCGCCAGCTCGTTCGGATCCACATCCATGAAGCGGCGGCCGAAGCCGGCAAGGTCGCGGTAGCCCACGTGGGCACCGATTGTGATGCCGGCTGCCACGGCTTCGCGGCAGGTGCGGCGGATAACTGTGGGGTCACCTGCGTGGAAACCGCAGGCCACGTTGGCGCTGGACACGGACTGGAACATTGCCGTGTCGTCTCCCAGATTCCAGCGGCCGAAGGATTCTCCTACGTCGCTGTTCAGGTCCATGCTAACCATTGTGATCCTCGTCTCATCGATTTACTCCTACTAGGATGCACTAAATTTAGCGATTGTTCAACGATCCTTCGATTCAACGATGTGACGATCGTGTAAATTCTGGAGTATGGCCCTTTCAGAAGCAGCAACCCGAGGCATCTCCCCCGCGGCGGCAAGGCTGCGCGTCGCCGTGCCCTCCGTCGCCGACAGGGTGGCTGATGAACTCAGGTCACAACTGGCTGAAGGGGTTCTGCTTCCGGGCGCACGCCTGACCGAATCCACCATCGCGGAGGACCTTGGCGTCTCGCGCAATACCGTGCGCGAGGCCTTCGCCGAGCTTGCCAGCGAGCGGCTCGTGGTCCGGCACCCAAACCGCGGGGTCTTTGTGGCAAGCCTGGAAGCCGGCGATATCCATGACGTTTACACAGTCCGCCGGGCCATCGAAGTCAGCGCCATCCACGGCGGAGGCAGCCCGGAGGCCGTGGCAGCCGTGCGCGCGGCCGTGGAGGAAGGCAAGCTCGCGGCCGCCGAGAACGACGATGAAGGGCTGGGCACGGCGAACCAGCACTTCCACAAGGCGATCGTTGCCTTGGCGGGAAGCCGCCGGTTGAACACGATCATGGCCCAGGTGCTGGCGGAGATGCGGCTGTTCTTCCACAAGGCAACGATGGATGGGCACTTCTACAGCGGGTACCTCAAGGACAACGAGGAGATCTGCATGGCCTTGGAAGCCGGCGAACTGGACCACGCCGCCGAGCTGCTGCTGGCCTACCTGGACCGGTCCGAGGAGAAGCAGGCCGAAGTCCACGGCGAGTAGGACGGGCAGCGGCCGTGTCCGCATCGGTCAGTTCTCAGTAGACTGGGGCGCATGACGGAGCAGGAGCCGCGCCTGGCCGATCCCGACGCTATCGACACGTCCTTGCGCAGTCCGACACAGCGGTCCCGCACCTTTGCCGGGATTCTGGTGAACACCGCGCTGGCCAACATCACCACCAGCTACCTCTGGTTTGCCTTGACGTTCTGGGTGTACCTGGAGACGCGCAATGTCATCGCCACCGGGGTGATCGGCGGCGCGTACATGCTGTTGATCGCCCTTTCGAGCATCAGCTTCGGCACGTTCGTGGACCGGTACCGCAAGCTGGCGGTGATGCGCTTCGCTGCCGCGTTCACGCTGGTGATGTTCGTGCTGGCCGGAGTTATGTTCCTGCTGACGCCCGCCACCAGCTTGCTGGACCTGACGCTGCCGTGGTTCTGGATCTTTGCAGTGATCATCCTGGTGGGCGCGGTGGTGGAGAACATGCGCAACGTCGCGCTCTCCACCATCGTCACCATCCTCATCGAGCCGGACCGGCGGGCCAATGCCAACGGGATGGTGGGCATGGTGCAGGGGCTGGCGTTCATCGTCACTTCGGTGCTCTCCGGACTGTCGGTCGGGCTGCTGGGCATGGGCTGGACGGTGGTCGTCGCCATCGTCCTTACGGTGCTGGCCTTCGCGCACCTGCTCACGCTCCGCATGCCGGAAGAAGTGCGGGTGGCCGCCACGGACGCCCACGGCGCATTCGACCTGCGCGGCTCCATTGCCGCCGTGCTGGCCATCTCCGGACTGTTCGCGCTGATCCTGTTTTCGACGTTCAACAACTTCATCGGCGGCGTCTATATGGCGCTCATGGATCCCTATGGCCTGGAGATGTTCCCCGTTGAGCTGTGGGGAACCTTCTTCGCGGTCGGTTCCACCGGGTTCCTCGTGGGCGGCGCGTTGATCGGTAAGTTCGGCCTCGGGGCCAATCCGCTGCGCACCATGCTCATCGCGGTGGTAGTGATGGGGGCCCTTGGCGCGGTGTTCACCCTGCGCGAGTGGGCATGGCTGTACATCGCCGGCATCTGGCTGTACCTGGTCCTGATTCCTTTCGTGGAGGCTGCAGAGCAGACCGTCATCCAGCAGGTGGTGCCTCTGCATCGGCAGGGCCGGGTGTTCGGATTCGCCATGGCGTTCGAGTCAGCGGCCGCACCGATCACCGCATTCCTCATCGCGCCGATCGCCCAGGTCTGGATCATCCCGTACGCGCGGTCCGCGGAGGGCGCCGCCCAACTGGAACCCCTGCTGGGAGAGGGCACGTCCCGCGGCATCGCCCTCGTCTTCCTGGTCGCCGGGATTATCATGATCGCGGCCGCCTTGCTGGCCTTCCTGACCCCGGTCTACCGCCGGGTGTCGGCGTCGTACGCGCGGGCAGCGGCGGAGGCTCCGTCAACGGACGGCGACGCCGACGCCTCACCCTCCCGCTGAGGATCAACGTGCCGTGACCGGGACTGTGCCTTCCTGCTTCGGCGGCAGCCCCGTTCCTGGCCGCCTGGGTTACAGGAAGACCTCCGTGCTAAATATGACCGCGGCCCCGCATCCGTTCCACGTCCGTGACTCCGGCGTAGGCGGCCTGCGTGCCCTTGCGGGTGGCGGCAAGCGCCGCAGCCACGGAGGCAAAGGCTGCAGCTTCGGCCAGCGGTTCACCGGCGGCCAGGCGGGCGGCCACGGCACCGGTGAAGGCGTCACCGGCGCCCGTGGTGTCCACAGCATTAACCCGGACCGGCGCGATCCGGGTGACCTGCCCTGCCCCGGCGGCCTCGGAATCGAGGACCACCGAACCGTTGGCGCCGAGCGTGACCAGAACCCGCTGCAGTCCGCGGTCGGCGAAACGCCGGCGGACCGTGTCCCAGGCGGCGTCATCCGCGTCCGGACCAGGCATGTCAGCTTCGGCCACTAAACGGCTGCCCATGTTGCGGCTGCCCAGGAACAGCGACGCCTCATGGGCGTTGACCAGCAGCACGTCGGTCAGGTCCGCCAGGCTTTGCGGGATTTCGCCGTACGGCGAGAGGTTCAGCAGCACTGTTGCGCCGGCGTCGCGCCCCTTCCGGGCGGCGGCTTCCACGGTTTCGACGCTGACCTCAAGGCAGAGGCACACCACGGAGGCGCCGTCGAACGCGTCCGCGGCCGCCGCGACGTCGGCAGGGGTGAGGGTGCCGTTGGCCCCGGCGGAGATGATGATGTTGTTCTCGCCGCGCGCGTCCACGGCGATTACTGCCACTCCCGTGGCGGCGGACTGGGAGGTTCGAACGTGCGAGATGTCCACGCCGGCTCCCGCGGTGGAGGCCTGGAGCATCTCGCCGTTGGGGTCGTCCCCCACGGCGCCGATGAGGCTGACTGCCCCGCCCAATAGGCTGGCGGCCACGGCCTGGTTGGCGCTCTTGCCGCCGGGGTTGACGGCGAACCCGGTGCCGTGGACCGTCTCGCCCGGCAGCGGGAGGCGTTCGCAGTAGATGGTCAGGTCGGCGTTAAGGGACCCGACGACGACGACCCGGCCGTGCGTGCCGGCTGTCCCCGCGCTCACTCGGCCACCTCGGCCTCAACCGGCTTGGGGATCAGCAGCGAGGCGCCGAAGGCCGCAACGGTGATGACCAGGCCGGTAACCACGACGGTCAGGTACGACGCCTGGGTATCGCCGAGCGCCGACGTCGCCACAAGCACGGCGGGCAGCACCAGGAAGCTCAGCCCGGCGCCCAGGTTGAAAGCACCGGCGTTCATGCCGGGCAGGAAGCCCGGGTTTCCGGCGGGAGAGAGCACAACTCCGAGTCCATTCAGCATGATGTTGACGGTACCGGCGTACATGATGCCCAGCAACGCTGTTCCGGCAATCATCATAGGCAGGCTGCTCAGGCCGAAGAACGCAATCAGGGCAAGGGCGGCGATGCTGCCCAGCAGCCCGATGCGCAGCACTTTGGTGTAGCCCAGCACCGGCGCGAGCCTGCCGCTGAGCGGACCCACCACCCAGCCGAGCAGCGCGTACGGTGTCAGGATGATCAGCGACATCTCGGTGGGGCCGACGCCGAACCCGGGCGAGGCAGCCTGCACGTAGGCGGGCACGATCCCGTTGATGACGGCGAAGATGCCGGTCATGGTCAGCGTGGTGGTCAGCAAGGGAGCCCAGGTGGCGCGCTGGCGCAGATGGACTGTTTCGACCATGGGCTGCTTGGACCGCTTCTCCACTGTCCAGAACGCGAAGAACGCGACGGCGGACACCGCCACCAGCCCGACGGCCAGCATCAGGGTGCCCGGCGAGAAGCCGCCGACAAGCTTGGAGCCCTCGTTGAGGGCCGTGAGCAGTGCGCCGACGGCCACCACGATGAAGAACACGCCGAGCCAGTCCATGCTGGTGCCGGCCGCAGGCTTGCTTTCGCCAGCCAGGAACGCAACCAAGGCCGTAGCCACAAGTGCCAGAACCACCATCAGCCAGAAGATGCTGCGGAAGCCGAAGTGTTCGGCGAAGTAGCCCCCCACAAAGGAGTCCACGCCGGCAACGCCGCCGTTGACCGCCGTGATGAGGCCCATGAGCGTGCCGTACTTGCGCGGGTTGCTGACGGCGGAGCGCAGCATGATCAGGCACAGCGGCACGGTGGGCCCGCTGACGCCCTGGATGATGCGCCCGACAAAGAGCCAGGTAACGTCCGGGGCCAGGGCGGCGATGACCGAGCCGACGGCCATGAGCAGCATCATGCCGATCAGGATCTTCTTCCGGCCGATGATGTCGCTCAGGCGGGGCAGGAAGAGGGAGAACAGCGCGGCTGCAGTGAAGAACCAGGTCTGGGACAGGCCGATGACGGCCTGGTCGGTGTTGAGTTCATTGCCCATGGTCACCAGGGCAGGGCTGAGCATCGAGGCGTTGAGCTGGAACGCCACGCAGGCGGCAAGCAGGGCGACCATCAGGGCGGTCACGTTGCTGCGGGTGGTCTTGGCGGCTGTGATGGTGGCAGTCATTTACTTGACCCCTCCGGCGGTGAGGGCCGCGCCTTCGGGACGTTCGCCGTCGGACGGTTCGCCCGGTTCGCCGATGCGGATGAGTGCGTCCGTGACGAGGTCCCAGAACCTTTCGTGGTCCAGGTCGACAGCAACGCTGGTGTGGCAGTCCGCCGGCGCCGGGGCACGGAAGTCGGCCACGGTCATGCCGAGCGTCAGCCTGCCTTGGAGTTCGATGTCCACGGGCACCTTGCGGGTGGTGACGATGCTGGGGTCAATGACGTAGGCCACGGCGCAGGGGTCGTGAACCGGCGGGTAGTCGAAGCCCTGGGCGTCCTTGTAGGTCTTGGTGAAGAACTCCATCAGTTCCATCACGAACTTGGCGGGCTTGGTTCCCACAGCGGCGATCTTCCCTACCACCTCGGGAGTGGCCAGCGCCTGGTGCGTGAGGTCCAGGCCCACCATCACCACGGGCCACTTCTCGTTGAACACGATGTGCGCGGCTTCGGGGTCGATGATGATGTTGAACTCAGCCACGGCGCTCCAGTTGCCCACGTGGTAGCCACCGCCCATGAGGACGACTTCCTTGACGCGTTCGACGATGCGCGGCTCCTTGCGGGCGGCCATCGCAATGTTGGTGAGGCCTGCGGTGGGGACCAGGGTCACGGTGCCGGGTTCGTGCGCCATGACCGTGTCAATGATGAGGTCGACGGCGTGGCGCGGGTCCAGCCTGATGGCCGACTCGGGCTGGGCGGGCCCGTCCATGCCGGTTTCGCCGTGGATGTCCGGTGCGGTTTCGATGGTGCGCACCAGGGGGCGGTCGCAGCCGGCGGCGAACGGGACGCCCGTGATGCCGGCGATCGTGCCGACGGACAGGGCGTTGCGGGTGACTTTTTCGAGTGTCTGGTTGCCCACCACGGTGGTCACGGCAAGCAGTTCGATGTCGGGGTTGCCGTGCGCAAGCAGCAGTGCCACGGCGTCGTCATGCCCGGGGTCGCAGTCCAGGATGATCTTCTTGCGGGCAGGGTTCACGGGGTTGGGGTCCACGTCTATCTCCACGTCGTTGGGGGCCCGCCGGGAGGCGGGGAACTAAAGCAATCAGGGTGATCATGGCATCCCGGCACCGTTTACGTCAAGCGCTTAACGTTCGATGCGTTAAGCGCTTGATGCCATGCGGGGCAGCGAACAGCACAAGGGCGGGCTCCGCCTACTACGATCGAGGGTATGGAATCCGCGCACCGCACAGAGGACCAGGCCGGCACCGGCCTGCGGGCCTTACCTACCCGGGCCGCAACACCGCGCGTCACGGCGGCGATGGTTGCCGCGCGCGCCGGGGTGTCCACGGCCACCGTTTCCCTGGTGGCCAACGGCAAGACACGGGGCCGGGTGTCCGAGGACAACATTTCGCGGGTGCGGGATGCCATCGCCGAGCTGGGATACGTGGTGGACGGCATTGGCAGCTCCCTGGCCAAGGGCGTGAGCTCGATCGTCATCCTGGTGGCGCCGGACATCTCCAATCCGTTCTTCGCCAAGGTGATCGCCGGCGTACGGGAATCCCTTGGTTCCGATTATCAGCTGCTGCTCTCGGTCACCGACGCAGGCGAGTTTCCCCAGGCCGACGACGTCCGGAGGCTGATGGCGCTCCGGCCGGCGGGCCTGCTGGTGGATGCCCCCAACGCCGAATTCCTGGAAGAGCTGTCCGCCGCCGGGCCGCTGGTGCTGCTCGACGCCCCGGGGCTGGAGGGCTATGCCCCGTCGGTGAATCTTGACGTGGCGTACGGCGCCCGCGAGCTGGCCGCACACCTGGCCGAAGCCGGGCACAAGTGCGTGGCC
Organism: Arthrobacter oryzae; assembly: GCF_031454875.1. Classification (GTDB taxonomy): domain Bacteria; phylum Actinomycetota; class Actinomycetes; order Actinomycetales; family Micrococcaceae; genus Arthrobacter; species Arthrobacter oryzae_D. The sequence goes on along the minus strand of NZ_JAVDRQ010000001.1, from coordinate 368,997 downwards.
TACGTGGACAGCGTGACCGGCACGGCCACCTTCGATGTGCGGCGCCGGGCGTTCCTGGAGGAGGCCGCGGCGCGCGGGATTTCAGTGCCGCCCGAATGCATGCTCAGCACCACCATCGACGTCGGGGCTGCTGCCGCGGCCTTCGCCCTCGCCTGGCCGCAGTGGCAGCGTCACGGTGTCACCGCCGTCGTCTGCGGCACCGACACGCACGCCTACGGCGTGCTGCAGGAAGCCCGCGTCGCCGGGGTCCGCATCCCGGACGAACTGGCGGTGGCAGGCTTCGACGACCTTCCGTACTCCGCAACCAGCAATCCCGGCCTGACCAGCGTGCACCTGCCGGCCACGCCCCTGGGACTTAAGGCGGGGCAGCAGCTGCGTTCCCTCATGGAGGGCCGCCCCTTGGACCAGCCCCAGCTGACGCTGGAGAGTTCACTGGTTGTGCGCGGCTCCACCGCCTGAACCGCCGCTAGCGCTGGTCCTGGCCCACGCGCTCCCGCTTGCGCCTGTAGGCCCTGACCAGGAGCCAGGCAACGGTGGCTGCGACGCCGGCATACACGGCGTAGTTGAGGTACTTGGAGTACTGGTCGATGAGGTGGTACTGCGCGCCCAACAGCACGCCGAGGCCGATCAGCAGGGCGTTCCACAGCCCGCTCCCGGCTATCGTGAAAATGCTGAAGGTGGCCAGATTCATCTTCCCGGCACCGGCGGGGACGGAAATCAGGCTGCGCACGCCCGGGAAGAACCTGCCGAAAAATACCGCCGACCTGCCGTGGCGTTGGAACCAGTCGGCTGCCTTTTCGAAGTCCTCCCGGTCCACCAGGGGAAGCCTGGACAACCCGCTGATCGCCCGCTCCAGGCCCAGCCTGGCGCCCAGCCAGTAGAGAAGCAACGCACCGGCGTAGGCGCCAAGTGTGCTCGTGACAAACACGAGGACCAGGCTCATGGTCCCCTGCCTGGTGAGGAACCCCGCCAGCGGGAGGATGACCTCGCTGGGGATGGGCGGAACGACTGTTTCGGCAAGGGTGAAGAGGCCCACGCCCCACTCGCCCATGGCGTCGATGCCGCGCGCAGCGAAGCCGGTAATCCCGGTGAGGTCATCTGCGGCGCTTCCGGTCATCATGACCGGGCCCGGGCGGCAGGACGGAACCTCATGAAACCGAAAGCCGAGGAGAGCACCAGCATCCCGCCGCCGATGGCAACCAGGTATCCGGCCACGGGAATGGACCCTGCCTCGGCCCTGCCGGAATCGGGCAGGGCCGCCGTCAGCATTCGCGTTGACCGGGACGGGGTGGGCGCCGCCGCCGGAGGGGCCGCAAAGGCCGCGGCCGAGGGCGATCGCGGAGACGCTATGGGGGTCGGCGAAGATCCCAGGCCGGACACGGCTTCCCGGGACGGCACACTTTCCACGTCGGAACCGGTGGCTGCGGGCTGGGTTTCAGCGGGACGGGCGCCCCCCTGCCCGGACCCGGGGTTGTCAGGATCAGCAGGGGAAGGCGCCGACGATGTGGGCGCCGGAGAAGGCGGGCCGCCTTTCACGCAGAACCCGCCTGCGGCGGCCGGAACCTGCTTGTCCGGACACGGTGCGGCGCTTGCCGGCCCCGCCAAAGACAGGACACCGGCGGCGACGAGGGACAGCACCGCGAGGACGCAGAGAACCAGTCGACCGTTGCACATGTCATCCAACGCTACCCTGTGGAGCGGGCCGCCGGCCTGCTGACCGGCAGCCAGGCCCTACCGGCGGGCGGTGAAGCGCGCTGGTGCGGCGCCGCCGTCGGCAAGGTCCGCGAGCACCCGGCCCACGGCCGGAGTGAACTTGAAACCGTGCCCGGAAAAGCCGGCGCCGACCACGATGGGACCAAAACGGTCCAGCACGAAATCCTCGTTGGCGGTGCTGGTGTACGTGCAGCTGATCGGCACAGCCGACGCGGGATCAACGCCCGGGAGCCACTCGCGGACGTACCGCACCAAGGCATCCAGCTGGACAGGTTCGGGCGTGAAACTGCGGGCGTCGGGGTCGGTCACCGGCCCCACGCCGTGCCAGCCGGCCTTGATCCCCTCGCCCGGAGTGAGCATTCCGTAGACCGGGCTGTACCAGTAGTCATCCCGGGGATCGTCCGGGTCGGGGTTGTGATTGAAGCTTGGCCAGGCCAGCGAGTCATCCAGCGGCGTGAAGTGCGCGGGTTGCTCCTGCGTCACCACGAGCCTGGGAAGCCGGACCAGGTTCCCAAGCAGCTTGCTGGTCCACGCACCCGCGGTGACTACAACGCGGCGCGCGGTAATCTCGGCGGAGTCCGTCACGACGACCGCACGGTGGTCACCGGCAACGCGGATGTCGCGGACCGGCGTCGAATACTCAAAGCGTGCGCCGTGTGCCTCTGCGGCCTCGCGCAGCGCCGCCAGGGCTTCGGCGGCGCGGACCCGCCCCGAGCCAGGCACCACCAGGACGTCGCCCCGGAAGTTCATCCCCTGCCAGCGGTTCGCCGCCTCGGACGCCGTCATGAAATGGCTTTCGATGCCCCGTTCGGCGTGCGCGGAGCGGACGGCCTTCAGCTGGCCTGCGTTGCCATGGTTCACCAGGCCCACGAGGTCCAGGAACTGCCTGCCCGATTCACCTGCGAGTTCGTCCCAGAGGTCCTTGGCCTCGGTGACCAGGTCGAGGTAGTCTGCCTCCGCGTACGCCATGTTGAAATTGCGGGTAGCACCGTGGGATGCGCCGATGTGGTGCCCCTGCTCGAACTGCTCCAGCAGGACAACAGACCGGCCGCGCCGGGAAAGCTGCCATGCGGCAGCGGATCCCATCGCCCCTCCGCCGACTACGACGACGTCAACTTCCACCACAGCTCCACCCAACTCAGTCCCGAAGCCTCCTCTTGAGGCCTGTTGCCGGTACCTATTCTGCCAATTTCAACAGTGGCCGGGGTCCGGGGGCCCGGTTGCCCGCCGGTACAGCATCCCGTTGCACGCATTTTACGTGGGCTTAACTTGATCGGTCTTGTGAGGCCACAGGGACCCGCGACAGACTTAAAGCACTCGATGAACCGATCAATTCTGATCGTTCGACCAGACCAGCGGATGACGTTCGCAGAGATGCGTCCGGCCTGTTTGCGGCGAAGCCGCCGGCGGACAGGCTCCGCAGACCGGAAGGATTAGTAATGGCCGGCAAGTTTGAAGTTTTCGTTGACGCAGAGGCCCAGTACCGTTTCCGGCTCACCGCCCCGGACGGAGCAGAACTTGCAGTGTCAGGTGCTTTCAGCGACAAAGCGGCGGCGGTGGCCGGCATCGAGGCAGTGCGCGAATGCGCAGGCATGGGGCTGATCAGTGATCTCTGCCCCGCCGGGTCTGCCCCTGTTCCGGCGCCGGCTGCTGCAACACCGGCCCCGGTCCCCGCGGCCTGCGAACCGCGACGCGTGCCGGTTGACGGCTTCCGCAAGCACGCCACGGCACGCCGCGCCGTGGCCATGCCGCACTGGTCAGGCGCAGCCTAGGAAGTGCAGCCCGAGTGGCTCCTTTAAGAAATCCCGCCTAAGGGATTCCGGGCCGCTGCCGCAGCATTCCGACGCCCGATGACGCCAGGAGCATGATCCCGGCGAACGCCAGCAGGTATCCCGCGAAGCCTGTCGTCGACGCCGGCGGCGTTTGTTGGCCTGCCGCCATCCCCTGCGCCGGGCGCCCGGAGGAGGCGTCGGCTGGTATTGCGGGGAGTTGTGATGCCGGCTCTGCAGGAGAAGCGGACGACGACGGCGTGACTGCAGCGTCGCCCGGATGTTCTGTGCTTACTTCCGGTGTCTGGAGTCCGGGTGCCGTTGGCACCACCTCCACCGTCGTAGTGCCTGGGCCGGGCGGGCCCGAAACAGCTCCGCCTGGTGCGGGGGCCGCCGTCGGCGTTTCCGTTGGCGAAGGGGCCGCCGTCGGCGACACTGTAGGCGACGGTGGCGGCGTCGTCGGGCGGGGAATCAAAGGTGTCAGGGGGACGCAGACCCCGCCTCCGCCCACCGGAACCTGGCCGGCCGGGCACGGCTCCGCCGCTGCCGTCGCCGCGATCGTCAGCACACTGATGACGACGGCGGACCACAGCGCCAGAATGCCCAAAACTTTCCGTCGGGTGCCCACGCCGTACAACGCTACCCAACAGACGCAGGAAACCCGGGGACCGTCGGCCGTGGCCTCCTGACGGCTGCACCACCTGGGCGCACCTGACCGGAGGCGGGAAACGTGGTAGGCAGGAGGGGTCAGCGGCAGACCGCCGTGCACGGAAGGGCCACCTTGACAGAACATCCGAACAGCGGCGAGCCGGACGCGAGGCACCGCCTGACGTCCCGGATCCTGCGCGGCGGCACCGAGCCTGATCCGCGCTTCACCCTGGCGAACGAGCGCACGTTCCTTGCCTGGATCCGGACGTCGCTGGCGCTGCTTGCCGGCGGTGTCGCCGTCGAGGCGTTTATGGCAGACCTCCTGGGGCCCGAACTGCGCAAGACCATTGCGGTGCTGCTGCTGGTCCTGGCTCTGGTCATCGGCGGCGGTTCCTTCTTCCGGTGGCTGAACGTGGAACGTGCCATGCGGTCAAAGACGCCGCTGCCGCTCCCCCTCATCGCCCCGGTACTGGCCATCGGCGGTGCCCTCGTGGCGGCCATCATGGTGGTGTTCGTCATCGCCCGGCCGGCCTGAGCGTGGCTGCCCGGCCCGATGCCGACCGGCACGGCGATTCCGGACTCCAGCCTGAACGCACGGACCTTGCCTGGAGCCGCACCACCATGGCTTTGGTCGTCTCAGCAGCAGTCTTCCTGCGCTGGCTGCCGCATCACGGCTGGTTCGTCGGGACGCTCGTCGGAGGCGCCGTCATCGCTGCCCTGGCCATCAACCTCACCCAAAAACGCCGGTTCCGCCGGGCCGTGCGCGGGATAGCCCAGGAAACCATGCCGCCGAATATCAGGTCGACGGCGGCCGTCGCCGCCAGCGTGGTCATCCTCGCCGCGTTGGGAATCTACACCGTGCTGTTCCTGCCGCTGCAGCCGTGACGGCGCGGGCGCGAGCAGTGCGATGGGCGTGGTCAGTGCGATCAGAAAAGACGCTGCTGGCCGTCCGCTGATCCGTCGGCGTCGGGCGAGCCCCACTGCGGCGGGGTCATTGCCAGTACGTCCCTGAAGCCCGGAAGCAGGTCGCCGATGCAGGTCTGACCCTCCAGGACGGGGATCACCACCGTGTTCGCACTGCCTTCGGTGCTTGAATCTGCCACTGGGAGAGCTTACGGCAGGGCACCGACACCGGTGCGGTTCGACACCCTGCCCCAGACCGCTTTGGGGCTATTACGCCTTAGGCGAGCTCTCCAGTAGGGCCTCTGGCCCCTGCCCTGGTGACCCTGTTCCGGGGGCAGGACGGGGGCCGTTCGGCTCACGCCGCCGGTTGCGGGGCAGTCCGCCGCTTTCGCTGACGTGACGGCGCCGCTGCAATGAGGAGGGCGGTCACGGCCACCGCTGCGCTCAGGATCAGGCCCGGGCGGTACTGTTCCAGCATCGCTGCCGCATCCGCGGCGGCACCGTGGCCGGGCGCAGTGCCGTGGCCGCTGACCAAGGCTGTGGTGACGGCCAGCACCAGGGCGGCACCCACTTGCGTGCTGGTCTGGATCAGTCCGGCGGCGAGCCCCTGCTCAGCATTCCGAATCCCTGCAGTGGCCTGGACGTTGATGGACGGGAAGGCCAGGGCGAAACCAACGCCCAGCAACAGGACCGACGGCAGGATGTCCGTCACGTAATTGGGCGAGGTGCCCACGCGCAGGAACAGCACGTAGCCGAGCGTCAAGGACGCCAATCCCGTGAGGATCAGCCTCGGAGCGCCAAACCTGTCGATGAGCCGGTCCGCGAAGGGTGCGCTCGAGGCCACCAGCAGGCCGGTCGGAAGCAGCGCCAGGGCCATGCCGAGGGGGCTCCATCCCAGCACGGACTGCAGGTAGAGCGTCAGGATGAACTGGAAGCTCAGATACGAGCCGAACAGCCCTACGGCACTGAGGTTGGCCCGGGCCACCCAGCCTTCCTTGAGGATGCCGAACCGGATCAGGGGGTGTTTGACGCGGTTTTCGATCACGGCGAATGCTGCCAGCACGGCTGCGGAGGCCACGAATCCGGCGATGGTTGCCACAGATCCCCAGCCGTTCGCGGGTGCCGAAACCAGCGTGTACACGAGCCCCAGCATGCCGGCAGCGAGGGTCACGGCGCCCCAGACATCGTGACCGCTGTCTTCAGCTTCGCCTGTTGTCTTGCCGACGGAGTCCCGGGGGATGTACTTGAGGCCAAGAATCACGACGGCGACCGCCACAGGCACCGAGACCAGGAAGGTCCAGCGCCAGCTCAGGGCAGTCATGAGCCCTCCGACCACCAGGCCGAGGGAGAAACCGCTTGCACCGAACGTCGTGAAGATGGACACGGCGCGATTGCGTTCGCGGCCTTCCGCAAAGTTGGTGGTGATGATCGAGAAGCCGGCCGGAGCCGTAAATGCGGCGGCCAGCCCCTTGATGAATCGGGTGGCGATGAGGAGGGCGGGGTCATCCACCAGACCGCCGAGGAGGGATGCCGCCGCGAAGACGCTGAGCGCAATAAGGAAGATGCGCCGCCGGCCAAGCAGGTCCGCCATCCGCCCGCCCAGCAGGAGCAGGCTTCCGTAGCCGAGCACGTAGGCGGAGACGATCCATTGGAGGGATTCGGTTCCGAGGTTGAGTTCGGTTCCGATCGAGGGCAGCGCCACGCCGACCATTGATACGTCCAGTGCGTCGAGTGCCAGAACGGTGCACAGGACCAGGAGGAGCATCCATTGAGCACGGGTCCAGCGCACAGGGGCAAGCCGTTCTCCGGCCGATCTTTCAAGGGTGGAAGTTGAAGTCATGGCAACAACTTATATGACGCGTCATTGAATGACAAGGAATATTATGACATGGACTTTTAATTCGTCATCAACTAGAATCGCAGCATGGCAACACCGCAGGACCAACAGCTGGTTGAGCAATGGCGCAGCATCCAGAACACCTATTTCCGCACAGCCGGCGCAATAGATCGCGCCCTGGAAGCGAGGTTCAGCATTGGCCTGACCGAGTTCGAGATTCTGGATTTGGTGGCCGATAGCACGGACGCGGCCTGCCGGATGAAGCAGCTCGGTGAACGCACCCCCATGACCCAGAGCGCCATGTCCAAGGTGGTGGACAGGCTTGAGAAAGCCGGCCTCATCGCCCGTCATTCCTGCGAAGATGACCGGCGCTCACTGTTCCTGGAGCTCACCGACGCCGGCCGCGCCCTGCACGGCGAGGCCGCCGTCGAACACCGCGCCCTGCTCAAGGAAAACCTGGCCTAGGCAGAAATCCGGTCCGCCAGCCTGGGCTGGGCGGCGCGAGCTGCCGGAACGCCGTCGCCGTCCTGGCCGTACAGCCAGTCGTTGTACTGGAAGTCGTTGTCCTTCCGGCTCTTGAAGAGCAGGTTGCGCAGCGTCCGGGCCAGTCCCGAGACGTGCCAGGATTCGCCCCAGATGCGGGCCGTGCGCTGGACCCGGGCAGTGCGGCCGACGCGGAGGTTGTTGAATTCCCGGATGGCGTCGTCCCAGCCTGCCGGATTGACGCCATCCGGGGTGAATACCGTGCCGTTGCTGGCGTCCTGCAGCACTGCCGCGTCTTCGAGAGCCTGGCAGGCGCCCTGGGCAAGGTACTGGAGCATCGGGTGGGCAGCGTCGCCCATCAGCACCATCCGGCCGGCGACCCAGTTTTCGATGGGATCGCGGTCGTACATGGGCCAGCGCATGCTGGTGCCCAGGTTCTTCAGCGCATCCCGGACGGCCGGGACACAGTCCTTGTAGGCAGCCTCAAGCTCGTCCACTCCCCCGTACTGCTCCTCGCCGCGCTCAAAGGAGGCGGACTTGAAGACGGCCACCGTGTTCAGCAGCTCGCCCTTGCGCAGCGGGTACTGCACCAGGTGGCAGTTCGGACCGAGGTAGACGATGACGTCCTCGAGGTCGGCCTTGGGCGTGTTTTCGGTGATGGGTACAGTGCCGCGGTAGGCCACGTAGGCGGACGGCACCGGCTCGTCGCTGGCCACGAGCGGACGCAGGGTGGACTTGAGCCCATCGGCACCGATCACGACGTCGGCATCGAAGTCCACGCCTGCCGCGGTGTGGGCAACGCCCCGGCCGTTGACGGTTTCCACGCTCTCGACCATAACGTCGTTGACCAGCTTGACGCCCGCGGCTTCACAGCCCTCGAGCAGGACCCGGTGCAGGTCGCTGCGGTGGATCACGACGTACGGCGCGCCGTAGCGTTCGGCAAATTCCCCGCCGAGCGTCTGGCGGGTAAGCTCCTCGCCGGTCACGGCGTCACGGAAAACGAGGTGCTTGGGCTGGACGCCGATCTCCAGTGCTTTTTCCAGCAGGCCCCAGCGCCTGAGGACGCGGGAGGCGTTGGGGGCCATCTGCAGCCCCGCGCCCACCTCGCCGAATTCGGGGGCCCGCTCCACGAGCGTGACGTTGGCGCCGTTTTCACGCAGCGCGAGGGCACCGGCCAGTCCGGCCATACCCCCTCCGATGACGAGGACATCGGTGGACGGTACATCGGCAGACGGGGCGTGCTCAGACATTGCTTGCTCCTGTTGGTGAAGGTGAAATAGAGAGTTTTGACTTGAGTTTGAGGCCGACGGCGGCCAGCAGCACCGCCGCGATGGCAGCTGCTCCGGCGAAGGCCAGGAAATTGGAATTGACGCCCAGTCCGGCGGCCAGCAGGAGGCCGCCCACCTGCGGTGCGACAACGGCGCCAATCCGGCCAGTGCCGAGCGCCCAGCCCAGCGCAGTCCCCCGCAGATGGTCCGGATAGTGGCTGGCGACGGCGGCGATGATGAGGCACTGCGTGCCATGCGTACCGACCCCGGCGAGGACCAGCATGAAGTACACGACGCCGACAGGCGGCCCGATCACGAGGACCACCAGCGCTCCTGCGGCGACAGCGGCGGCCGCGATCGCCGTCGGGATCGGTCCGAAGCGGGTGCCTGCCCAGGCCGTGATGACCGAACCGGCCACAGCCCCGAGGTTGAGGGCCAGGGCAAAGGTCAGGGCGGAGCCCAGGTTGTAGCCGGCCAGCTGCATCAGGTTGGGCAGCCAGGTGCCCAACCCGTACCAGGCGAAAAGGGTGGCAATCGTCGCCACGGCGAACAGCACGCTGACCCCCAGGTACGGGGCACGGAGCAGGGAACTGAAGCCGGACGGTTCCTTGACCGTGGCGGCTTTGTCCGGGCCGCCCACCGGGGCCAGCGTTTCCGGAAGGCACTTGAGTCCGAGCGGCACCACGATCACCAGGGCGAGCACTGCCACCAGGAACATTGACTCCCAACCGAAGGCGGGGATCATCTGAATGCCCACGAGAGCAGCGAGGGATCCGCCGATCGGGACGCCGGACATCATCAGGGTGGCAACGGTGGAACGCCATTTGGCGGGCACCAGCTCGGCAACGAGGGCGTTCGCCGACGGCACCAGGCCGCCGAGACCGATGCCGGCGAGAAGCCGCAACGCGCCGAAGACGGCGGCGTTGGGAGCGAAGGCGCACAGGATGGTGAAAATCGAGAAGATGACGGCGCAGCCCAGGATGGTGCGGCGCCTGCCCCACGAGTCGGCCATCCGGCCCGCGAAGACGGCACCGATCATCATGCCAAGGAAAGCCATGGAACCGATGGTTCCGGCGGTCGCCTTTGTCAGGCCCCAGCCGGCCTCCGAAATCAGGGAAGACTGCACCGTGCCGTAAACGATGAGGTCGTAGCCGTCGAAGACCACCAACAGCCAGCAGACCAGGACGGCCAAGGCCGAGCCTTTGGAGAACCGCGGCGCGGTGCCGGGAGTGTCGGCGGCGACGGCCCCGGGTGATGACCGCCGCAGCACTGCAGCGGGAAGTGTGTGATTCATCCCACCACTTTCAGGTGAACGCCAGGCGAAGCACCATACAATTCTGTTGTGCAGAAGAAGCCGGCGTCGACCTCACGCCCAAAACCCGTGCAGAAGCGGCCAACGTATTCCATCGAGGCAGTGGACAACGCCCTGCAGCTCCTTCAACTGCTTCGTGACGGCGGGGCGCTTCGGCTTAAGGACGCTGCAGCGGAGTTGGGCGTCGCCCCCTCCACGGCCCACCGCCTCCTCGCCATGCTGGTCTACCGGGGCTTCGCAGTGCAGGATGAAAACCGCCGCTACGTACCCGGTCCCGCAATGGGGGTCGGGCCGGCCGGGCTCAGCTGGACCAGGCTGCTGCGCGACCTGGCACAACCACACATGGAGCTCCTCTCCGCGCAGCTCAACGAAACCGTCAACCTCATGGTCCGGGTGGGCACCAAGGTCCGCTTCCTTGCCACGGTGGAGGGCGGCAGCGTACTGCGCGTCGGCGACCGGCAGGGAACGGTCATGCCGGCGAACAAAACCTCCGGCGGAAAAGCCATGCTCGCCGAGCTGGAACCTCCGATGATCGAGCAACTGTTCCGCAGCCACAACGCAGAAATCGGCGGCGACACCATTCCGGACACCGAGTACGCCGCCTTCAGCCGCGAACTCGAGGCCATCAGGAACAACGGCTTCGCAGCCAACTTCGAGGGCACCGAAGAGGGCGTGAGCGCCCTGGGCATCGCGCTGCACAACCGGCACGGCACGGTAGTCGGGGCGCTCAGCGTCGCCACGCCCGCCACCCGGTTCCGGCGGGTGTTCGACGACGGTCTGGTCGCCGCCCTGCGCGAGACCTGCCGGCAGCTGGAGATCGACATCGCGGCCAACCCGGCCGAGCCGGACTAAGCCACCCACCGGCAGGGCCCGGACCGTCGTCGGGGATAATTCTGACCAGCAGAATATGCTGGGGCTCACACCCGCGCATCCGTAGGGTCGAACTACGCCAAAACTGTTCGAACCTATCGAGGAGGCCTACGTGTCCATCAGCGCCGAGAACACGACTCATGAATCTGTGGCCGCCAGCCACGCCTTGCCGGAACCGACTCCGGAAGAGGCTGCCCAGCTGGAGCAGCTGTACAAGGACTTCAACAAAGAGAACCTGATCCCGCTCTGGACCGAGATCGGCGACCTGATGCCGATGGTGCCCACACCGAAGGCCGTCCCGCATGTCTGGCGATGGAGCGACCTGTATCCGCTGGCAGCGCGTGCCGGCGACCTGGTTCCGGTGGGCCGGGGTGGCGAGCGGCGGGCCATAGCCCTCGCCAACCCCGGCCTGGCTGGTACCCCGTATGCCACACCGACGCTGTGGGCAGCGATCCAGTACCTGGGCGCCCGTGAAACCGCGCCGGAGCACCGCCACTCGCAGAACGCGTTCCGCTTCGTGGTCGAGGGCGAGGGGGTCTGGACCGTGGTGAACGGGGACCCGGTACGGATGTCCCGCGGGGACTTCCTGCTGACCCCGGGCTGGAACTTCCACGGCCACCACAACGACAGCGATGAGCCGATGGCCTGGATCGACGGGCTGGACATTCCGTTCGTGCACTACGCCGATGCCGGGTTCTTCGAGTTCGGCACCGAGCGCGTCACAGACGAGGCCACCCCGGACATCTCCCGCTCCGAACGGCTCTGGGCCCACCCTGGCCTGCGCCCGCTCTCGGGGCTGGATGACACCACCAGCTCCCCGATCGCCGCGTACCGCTGGGAACACACCGACCGGGCGCTGACCGAGCAGCTTTTGCTCGAGGACGAGGGCCACCCGGCCACCGTCTCCCAGGGCCACGCGGCCGTCCGGTACTCGAACCCGACCACCGGCGGGGACGTAATGCCCACCATCCGGGCAGAATTCCACCGCCTGCGCGCCGGAGCCCCCACCGAAGCCGTCCGCGAGGTTGGTTCCAGTGTGTGGCAGGTCTTCGAAGGCACCGGCACCGCCGTCCTGAACGGCGAAACGAAGACGCTGGCCAAGGGCGACCTGTTCGTCGTCCCGTCCTGGCAGGAATGGTCGCTGCAGGCAGCAAGCCAGTTTGACCTGTTCCGCTTCAGTGACGCCCCCATTTTCGAGCGGCTGAACTTCAACCGCACCTACACCGAAGGACGCAACAAGTAATGAAACTCCTGACACTCCGCCTCTCGAATGAGGGAACAACAGTCACCAGGGCCGTCCGCCAGGACGGTGACAGGCTCACCGAGATCACCGGCTTCGCCGACGTCGGCGAACTCCTGCGCACCCCCGGCTGGGAAGCGACCGCGAAGGCCGCCGACGGCGCAACCCATCCGCTCGAGGGCGCGGACCTCGCCGCCGTCGTGCCCTCCCCGGGCAAGATCATCTGCGTGGGCCACAACTACCGCAACCACATCAAGGAAATGGGCCGGGAAATCCCGGAATACCCCACCCTGTTCGCCAAGTACCAGGAATCCCTGACCGGCCCGAACGACGACCTGGCCCTGCCGCAGGAATCGGACACCGTGGACTGGGAAGCCGAACTCGCCGTCGTGATCGGCAAAAAGGGCCGCCGGATCAGCGAAGCCGACGCCAAGGACCACATCGCCGGGTACTCCGTGCTGAACGACGTGTCCATGCGCGACTACCAGTTCCGCACCATCCAGTGGCTGCAGGGCAAGACCTGGGAGAACTCCACCCCGTTCGGGCCCGCCCTGGTCACCACGGACGAATTCAGCGCCGGCCCCCTGATGACCTCCGAGGTGGACGGCGAGATCCAGCAGAGCACCCCCACCGGCGACCTCGTCTTCACCCCGGAATTCCTGGTCTCCTACATCTCCACCATCATCACCCTGAACCCCGGCGATGTGATCGCCACCGGCACCCCGGGAGGTGTGGGCCACGCCCAGGACCCCAAGCGCTACCTTCAGGAAGGCCAGCTCCTGGTCACCACCATCGAGGGCCTGGGTCAGCTGAAGAACCGCGTGGTCAAGGAAGCCTGATGGTTGCCCGCACCGACCGGACGACTGACCCGGAGCTCCTGCAGGCACTGCTGCAGGCGCGCCGGGGGACGGCGTTCTTCGCCCGCAAGCTCAACGAACTCTCCGACGCCCAGCTCGACGGCGAGTCACTGCTGCCGGGCTGGACCCGCCGCCACATCACGGCCCACATCGGCTATAACGCACGGGCCATCGCGCGGCTGGTTGAGTGGGCGGCAACCGGAGTGGAGACACCCATGTACGCCTCCACATCAGTGCGGGACCATGAAATCAACTTCGGCGCCACACTGTCCCCGATCGCGCTGCGGCACCTCTTCGACCACTCCGCCGTGCACCTGAACGTCGAATGGCGCGACCTGCCCGAGGACGGCTGGCACCACAAAGTGCGGACCATCCAGGGCCGGGAAGTCCCCGCCACGGAAACCGTGTGGATGCGCACCCGCGAAGTCTGGATGCACGCCGTCGACCTCGCCAACGGCGCCACCTTCAACGACATCCCCGCGCCTGTGCTGGAGCGGCTCCTCGAGGACATCACCGGCGCCTGGAAGGCCCGCGGCACCGATGCGGGCCTCCTCATCAAGGTGACGGGCACCGACCTCACCTTCGGGGACACGACGTCGGCCTCCCCCGTGGTGGTTTCCGGCCCCCTGGCCGCCGTCGTCGAGTGGGCCGCAGGCCGCGGCGCCCACGGCGTGACGGCAACAGGCGTCGCCGCCCACGGCGGCGCAGCCACAAACGAGGTTCCGGCCGCCCCGAAGTGGATTTGAGCGTTATTCCGGCAGCGCAGTGGAAAAGCCCCTCGCCGAGGGGGCTTTTCCAGCCTCGAACGACGCCGGCAGCCCGGGCTCTGGACAGCAGCGGCCAAACTTCGTAAATTCTTAACAGTCCCACATCTTTGGTGGGGACCCTTTGGCGCCGGGTGCACGGCGGCAAAGAGCGCCGCTGTAGCCGAACGGTGGCACATTGATGCACCCGCGGAAAGGGCCCGTCATGGCCATCTCGCACTTCGATCGATTCCTTCTCGATGCCACTGTTCCGGATGACACCCACTGCCCCCTGGGAGCGGACTGTCTCTACGGCCTGTACACAAGCTGGTGCCTGTTGCACAGCATCACCCCGGTTGGCGACATCACCTTCCGGTCCGCCATGCAGCGCCGGGGAATCGACCTGCAGAACAGCCGACGGCGGATGATTGGACCCGCCGCCGCTGACTACATTCTGTCCAGCTACCCGGCGACTGCCTGAGCGGGAGCCGAAGTAGGGTCTAAGGTCCCTCGTAGCCGTCGCTACTGACCGGGTGCCCGGTAGGCGGGTGTTTTGCCTACACGGAATCCAGGGCCTTGACGACTGCATCCCGACGCTTTGACCCACCCTCCTGTATCAGGCCTTTGATGCCCTGGCCCACATAGTTTGCTTGGAAGAAATACTTGGACATGGCTGACTTCTGCTCTGCTTATGCCCAGAACACGAACCAATCCGCACGCCCAGAACATCGGAAGAGTGAAGGGTTCTGGAGTTCTCCCCGAGAGGGGTTGTGGGCCGAGTCTCGGCCTGTCCCCTGCGACTGCCAACGGCCGGCGGCCCACGGAAGGGCGCTCTTAGGCGGCGAGGGACCAGAAAACACCGAGGCAGCGCCCTCGCCGGCCTGGGCGAGGGCGCTGCCTGTTTTTGGTTGGTGCCTCCAGGCCCTAGCCGAGGAGGGTGCTGATGAGCCTGAGTGATGAGGCGATGATGGTGATCAGTCCGATGGCGCCGAAGAGGTTGTGCCACCACTTGTTACGCAGCCCGCCCATGACTGCGGTTTTGTTGGCCATGATCAGGATCAGGATGCCCAGCAGGGGGGCGATGAGCACCGTCAGGGACTGGGCGATGACGATGAGTCCGACGGGTGAGGCCTGGAAAGAGATGGTAATGATCAGGCCGAAGGCCAGGATGATGCCGGTGAAGATGCGGGCGGTGGGCGATCCTGCCCTGGCGCCCCGGCCGAGGCCGTCGGACAGCATGGTGCCGCCCGCGGTGGCATTGGCAATCATGGATGAGAAGGCCGCGCCGGAGAGGCCAAGGGCGAAGAGCATGGAGCCGACGGGTCCTGCCAGCGGTGCGAAGATCGAGGCGAGGGCACCGATTGACGTGGCTTCCCCTCCTGTCTGGCCGAGGACTGCGGCGGCCACCATAATCACCAAGGCTGTCATGATGCCGGGGGCGACGATGCCGGGAATGGTATCGACGAGCGTGATGTCCCGGTAGTCGGCGCGGGTGCGGCCGTTTTCCTTGATGCCGTAGGAGGTGTAGAACGCGGCGTTGATGGAGAAGTTCGTTCCCACCAGGGCCACAATGAGGATTTCGCTGCCTGCCGGCAGGGTGGGGACCATTCCTTCGAGGGAGCGGTACCAGTCCGGCTGGGCGACGACTGCACTGGCGACGAAGGCGACCGCCATGAGGGCGACGATGGCCAGCAGGGCTTTTTCGACGATGCCGTAAACGTTGCGGAAGGCCAGGACGAAGGCAACAGCTGCCGTGCAGACGACCGTCCACAGGACCGGAGATCCGCCGAAGACCAGTGACAGTCCGAGACCGGAGCCAACAGCGTTGCCTACCGAGAACATCAGGGTGATCCCAAAGACACCGAATCCGGCCAGCACACCTACCCATTTGCCGAGGTGGTCTTTGATGGATGTGATCAGGGATGTGGGGGTGACGATGCCGAGCCGGACGCTCATGTCAGTAAAGAAGATCATGAGGACGGTGGAGACGGCGATGACCCAGACCAGGGTGTAGTCGTATCGGCTGCCGGCCTGCACGGCGGTGGTGAGGTTACCGGGGCCGAATTGCCAGGCTCCCACCACGAAGGCCGGGCCCATGAGGGCGAGGTAGCCAAGGAAGGTACGGCGCCTGGACGGTGGCGCGGAATGTGATGCGCCGTCGGGGGTGGCCGTCTGCATTGGTTGTTCCCTTACTGCAGAGGCGGTCTTGTTCGGCTCGCGCATGGCGAGTCCTCCTTCTCCAGCTGCGGTGCTGGGGGTCGTCGTTGACCTTATTGGAGAATAAAGCATTTGGATAAGGATGGCGGGCGGGTGCCCGCCATCCTTGGGAGATCCGGGTCTTGAGATTCGGGTCTTGAGAGGTCCGGACAATCAGGCGGGAACGGTGACGCTGCCCAGGTTCGCGGATTTCAGGGCAAGGGCGATTTCATCGCCGGCGCCTTCGGCCAGGGGCAGGAGCGGGGGCCGGACAGTGGCGTGCTCGAGGATGCCGCGGGCGACCAATCCCTCCTTGAGGGCCACGGTGCCTTCCATGTGGGAGCCGCGGTGGTAGACGTTCTTGGTCACCGGCAGGAGGCGGTCGTGGATGGCACGGGCGGCCGCGTAGTCCTTGGCCTTGCCGGCGGCGATGAGCTCCACCAGGGGCTCGGGGGCGAGTCCGCCGTAGCCCACGAGCGCCCCGTCGACGTCGAACATGGTGTGCAGCAGGTACTCGTCGTGGCAGGTGAGGATCTGCAGGTCAGGGAATGTTGCCCGCAGGACGGGAATTTCGGTGTCCCAGCGCTTCATGTTCCGGACGCCATTCTTGGTGGCGAACACGCCTTCCTGGCCTGCGATTTCCAGCTGGGTTTCCAGGTCGTAGGTGGCCTTGGTGGCGTCCGGGTACTGGAACAGGATCAGCGGAAGGCCGGACGTTTCGTAGATTTCCTTGTAACGGGTCTGGGGTGCGCCCTTCTGGTAGCCGAAGCGGAGCCACCCGTGTGACGGGTAGACCAGGCCGGCCTCGGCACCCGCCTCGACCGCGCGCTTCGCTTCCAGGGCAGCGACAGTGTTGCCCTCACCGGTGATGCCCGCGATGATCGGCAGTTCGCCGTTGACGGCGTTCTTGAACTCCCGGATGACGAGTGCCTGCTCGTCCTGGGTCAGGAAGGTCCCCTCGCCGGCGTGGCCCAGGACCACGAGGCCCTTGACTCCTTCAACGCTGGCCAGCCAGCCGCCGAGGCGGTGGATCGCGTCGACGTCGACGCTGCCGTCACGGTTGAACGGGGTTACAGGTGCGGGAACGAGCCCGCGAAGATCGATGGTCATGAGAGCTTCCTCTGTCTTGTGGATCGGTAGTCCCGGCAGGATGTGAGAACGTTTGCGGGAACGTTTTCATTCTGCGACGTGGTCCAGCTCACTGTCAAGGGGCAAGTTCCGAACGAGGAGGAAATAGAGTGTCTACTAAGACCATCCCGAACAGGAGAATGCGCATGGAACCGGCTTCCCCAGGCACGAACGTCACCCTCCGGGACGTCGCGGCCGCCAGCGGAGTGAGTCTTTCCACCGCCAGCCGCGCGCTGGACGAGCGGGGCACAGGATCGCGGTCCGCGGCAGCTGCCCACGTACGGAAGGTGGCCGAGGAGCTCGGATACCGCCGGAACTCCTTCGCTTCCAGCCTGCGCAGGGGTGAAACCCGGACGCTCGGAGTGCTTGTGCCGCGCCTGAGCGACACGGTGATGGCATTGATGTTCGAGGAATTGGAACGCGCTGCAGCGGCCCGCGGCTACTTTGCCATGGTGGCTACCAGCGGGGACGATCCGGACGACGAACGCCGCGCGGCGGAAACCCTCCTCGACCGGAATGTGGACGGCCTCATTCTGGCCACGGCCCGGCTCGACGACGAGCTCCCGCGGCTGCTGCGGAAGCGCGGCGTGGCCCATGCCCTGGTGCTGCGCACCGACGGGGAGAGCCCATCGGCGCTCGGGGACGACGAAGTGGGCGGTTACCTGGCCGTACGCCACCTCACCGACCTGGGACACCGCGATATCGCCGTCGTCACCGGTCCCGCCTTCACCTCCACCGGCATCGCCCGGCTCGCCGGCGCCCGCCGGGCAATGGAAGAAGCAGGAATCGCGGCGCGGGACGAGTGGCTGATCGCCGCCGGCTACGGCATTGAAAACGGATATACGGCAGGGCAAAACCTGCTGGCGGAAACCACCGGAAGGCGTCCGTCCGCCATATTCGCTGCGAACGACAACATTGCCATGGGGATCATGGCAGCTGCCCACCGATGCCACGTCACCGTCGGAGCAGACCTCGCGCTCGTCGGCTACAACGACATACCGCTCGCGGCGATGCTCCCCACTCCCCTGTCCTCCGTTCGCGTCCCCTTGGACCAGATTGCCGGAACCGCCATTGATCTCATCGTCAACCCCGGCAAGGAGCCTCGGATACGCCGGGCCATGCCCACACTCATTCCGCGCGAATCCAGCGGCGCACCAAGGCACGCCTGAGCCGAATCAGCACAGAACGCCACGTCCTGATACGTATGAGGCTGCTGCTACGAGTGGTGCCGCGTGCTAACTCAGGTAGTGGCCACTCAGGAGCCCCGGGAGCCCGCTGCCTAGACTAGGCCCATCGCGCCGGATCGGGTGGCGCTGACAACAGGCCGAGTCAGTCCCACCCCGTCCAGTGCTGCGCAAGGCGGAGCCGATTCAGTCGTAGGGGGTACCTGTGCCGCTGCCAGCGACAGATCAACGCGTCCAGGCATCACGCGACGCGCACTCTCATCCGCCTCCTCCGGGTCGGCGGCGGGCAGCCGTGGGGCTGATGATCGGGGCGGCGGTTTTTGCGGCCCTGATGGCGCTGCGGATGCTGGCACCGGCGGGAGGGGGAAGCACCCGCCTGGCGGATGCTGCCCGCGATTTTGTTTCACTGTCGATCAGCGTGGTTATCGAATCCCTCCCGTTCGTTTTCCTTGGCATCGTGCTCTCGATCGGAGTGCAGATCTGGTTGCCGGATGGGTTCCTTCTCCGTCGGCTCCCTGCGAGTCCGGCTCTGCGGCGGCCGATCCTTTCCCTGCTGGGCATGCTGCTTCCGGTGTGTGAATGCGGGAATGTTCCGCTGGCCCGGGGGCTGATCGTCCGGGGACTGACCGTGCCCGAATCCATGACGTTTCTGTTTGCTGCGCCGATCCTGAATCCGATCACCATCATCACCACCCAGCAGGCATTTGGCTGGGACAACGGGATCCTCATTTCCCGGATTGCGGGCGGCTTCCTCATCGCCAACCTGATCGGATGGATCTATAGCCGCCATCCCCGACCCGAGGCCCTGTTGACGTCCCGGTTCCAGGAGGAGTGTTCCCTCGAGGACCATGCCGGGCAGGCCACGGGAAGGGTGGGACGCAGCATCCAACTGTTCGTCCGGGAGACCGGCGCCATGCTGCCGGCGCTATTCATCGGTGCCGGCATCGCGGGCCTGATCCAAGTGGGGGTTCCGCGCGACGTACTGGTCTCGGTGGGGAACAGCCCGGTCTGGTCCGTCGCGGCGCTGATGGTCCTCGCGTTTGTTGTGGCGGTGTGCTCCAACGTGGACGCCTTCTTCATCCTGTCCTTCGGCGCAACGTTCATGCCGGGCTCCATCGTGGCGTTCCTGGTTTTCGGACCGATGATCGATGTGAAGATGCTGGCCCTCCTTCGCACCACCTTCACGGCGAAGACACTCCTGCAGCTCACCGTGGTAGTGGCGCTGTGCTCCGCCGCCCTGGGATTGGGGGTCAACTATGTTCTATAGGCGGCTTCTTGACCGATGGCTGGGCGTGCTGCTGAGCATCATCGGGGTGGTTGCCACCCTGTGGCTGGGCTTCACCGGGCAGCTGGCACTTTACATCCATCCGCGGTACTTCGTGTTCACCATCGTCATGGCCGTGGTCGCGGGGCTACTGGCGCTGGCCGCGTTCGCCCTGGTTCCCGACGGCCCGCACACGAACGGCCACGCGCACGCCGACGGCCCGCACGCTCACGGGGACGCGCACGGGCACGCCGACGGGGACGCCCGACCCGGCAACCGCCACTGGAGGCGGCTCGGAACGGCAGGGAGCACACTGATCGCGGCCGCCGCCGTCGTAGGACTCCTGGTCCTGCCACCGTCCACGCTCAGCAGCGCGACGGTCACCCAGCGCGACCTCAATGGTTCCGCATCGACGCTCTCGGGAAACGCAGCGGCGGAACTCATGGGTGCCGATTACGCAGCGTTCACGATGAAGGACTGGATATCGCTGCTGCGACAGGGAGTTGGCGAGGAATTTCTGGCCGGCAAGACGGCAACCGTCACCGGGTTCGTCACACCGGACAAGAGCGACCCGGAGAACGTGTTCTTCGCGGCCCGCTTCGTCGTGACATGCTGCGCTGTGGACGCCCAACCGATCGGCCTGCCCGTTTACGCCCCGGGCTGGCAGGACCGGTTCGAAACGGACAGCTGGGTCACCGTATCCGGCGGCTTTCGGACCAACCCCAGCCAGGCCAGCGATCAGGCTCTGGTGATGGTCCCCGACTCCATCACCCCTGTTCCGGAACCGGACTCGCCGTATGTCTACTAAGCGCTCCGCGGCCCAGCGCAAACGCCCCCTTCCGGTCAAACGCCCCCCGGCACCTGTCCGACGGCGGCGCGGGCTCCCGTTCGCCGTCCGCCTCCGTGGCACGATCGCGCTTCTCCTCGGACTCTGCGCGGCCCTCACGGCCGCGAATATCGTCTCGGAACCACGCCCGAACGCCGTGTCGGCGCTGGAAGGAACGGCCGGCACAGCCGGTTTCGAGCTCTACACGCTCGAACGCGACACAGGGTTCGACAACGCCGGGAAGAAAAAGCCGGACGCCGTCCGGGGAACCAACATCGCCGATTCGGGCGACGGCGCCGTCATCCTAACCGCCCCCCGTATCCAGGAATATGCCGCGCTCCCCACCGTCCTCGCCGCCGTCACGATCAATGACGACGACACCAGCTCCCTTGAAATCGTTCACCTCTCCGGCGGACAGGAAACCCTGGTGCCGCTTCCTGGAGCCGGCAAGGTTGAGCTCCTGCACGCGGCGTCCAAGAACCTCATCGGCTTCGCCTTCTCCAGCGCTCCGCCGTCACAGCAGCACTGGAAGACCCTGTTCGTCTACGACACTACGGACCCTTCCACCCCGCCGCGGGAAATCCACGGCCCCGATGGAAAGCCCGTATCCGTCCTGGAGTGGGACTTCGTTCCGGACACTTTCTCACTCGTGGTGCAGAACGCTTCCGGAGCCATGTTCCTCGTTGATGCCCTCCGCACCGGAAAACCCGCGCCGCTGGGCCTGCATGCCGAGTTTCGCGGCTTCATTCCGGGAACCCGGGAAATTTACGTCGTTGACGCATCATCGGACCCCACGGACAAGCTCGCAAAGAACCTAAGCATCGATCTGAGCAACGGGACCGTCCGCCCGCTCGACCTCAAGGCAGTCGTCCGAAGCGACAGGTCGTGGCCGGGCGCCACGGTGCTCCTCAACGGAAGCGGACGGTACGCCCAAAGCATCAGCGAGAACACCGCAGGCAAGGTGACATCCGTCCTCACAGCGACCGACGCAACGGGCTCAGAGACACTCTTCCAGCCCGACCCCGCCTGGTCACGGATCGATGGCTACTGCCTCTCGCCGGACGGAAAGTTCATGGCGGTGGAAGCCACAGCGCCCGAAGGTACCGCCGACCGCTACCCGGTCCTGCCTGCCCATTCACCCATGCGGACCGAGATCATTGAGCTGGATACCGGCAGGCACACCCGCACCCTCGCGGGATTCCTCCCGAGCTGGTGCAGATAACAACCACGGCCGGGTATCGGAGGACCGTCGCAGGCCACTTGTAAATGCGAACCATTCTCATTTAGAGTGATGGAATGCTTCTAACAGTCGTCAGTTCCCTCGACACCCTCTGCCGCCAGCGCGCCTGCGAGATGTTGACCGCCGCGCACCCGGCGGCACTTCTCGTTGTGCATGACCTGCTGGACGACGGCGTCGTTGTCCGCCGCGTCTTCGGCCCCGACACGCCGATGGACCGGGAAGAGAACAGCTTGGAGCACGGATGCCTCAGCTGCACCGTACGCCTCGACGTGGTCCCGACAGTTGAACGCCTGCTGGCCCGCGGTGCCGGGCACATCATCATCGCGCTGCCTCCGGCCGTCCCCGCCGCGGCAGCGGTCAACGCGCTGAAGCAGGGTCTGAACAGCCGCTTCACCGTCGGTTCAGTGATGCTGGCATGCGCTCCGGACACCTTCGAGGACCAGATCTGGGACCATCACACCCTGTTCGAATCCGGATTCACCCCGACGCCGGAGGACCAGCGCACGCCCGGGGAGTTCCTCATTGGTGAACTTGCCTTCAGCGACACTGTCCTGCTGGCCGATCCGCTGCTCTTTCCGGTTGACCCGGACCAGCGCGCCCGCGGCGAGCAGCTCCTTGGTGAGCTGGCACCGCATGCGCGCCTCACTGACGGCGCCGACGTCGAACGTTGCGGCAACCACGACTATGCCGAGGCGGTGGGGAGGACCGTCCCGGGTTCCGTGCGCATCCCGGCCGGGGCCTCGGCGTCGCCCTTCGTCACTGTCACCCAGAGAGTCCGGCGCCCTCTCCACGCGGAAAGGTTCCGGGACGCACTGGCAGCCCTGGCCGAAGGGTGCTGCTGGCTGCGCGGCCGGCTGTGGATCGCCACAGCCCCCGGCTGCAGGATTGCCATCCAGGGAATCGGGCCGCGCGTCTGGCTCGAGAACACCGGGCCCTGGCTGGCCGACCAGACGTCCCAGCCCTGCGCCGGCCGGGCAACTGACAGTGACGCCTACCTTGACTGGCACCCCGAATTCGGCGATCGCGGAACCGTAATCGCTGCAACCGGTGAGCACCTCGACCCGGCGGAAATAGCCAGGCTGCTCGAGGACTGCCAGCTCACCGACGCCGAAATGGACGCCTGCCCCGCCGACCTCCCTGACCCGTTCGACTTCAGCCTGACCTCGTAACCGAGGCAAACCGCCCCCATCACAGCACCCAACCAAGTAGGAGAAACCCATGAAAGTACGAAACTCACTGCGGGCACTGAAGAAACTACCCGGCGCGCAGATCGTGCGGCGCCGCGGCAGGACCTTCGTCATCAATAAGAAGAATCCCCGGATGAAGGCCCGCCAAGGCTAGGTCCGCCCGGCTGCCGGCCGCCGCCCTCAGGTGTCCAGCGACGACCCGAGCTCGGCCTCGGGACCGGGCACGCCGCCCACGGCCGCAACCAGGCGTTCCCGGGGCCGGCTCAGGTGCTCATCCAGGAAGGCGCTGGCAGCCGCCCCATCACCGGCCCCGATGAGGTCGAGCAGGTGCTGGTGCTCCCGGACAATGCGTTCGGGCTGCACCAGCTCCAAACCCTGCACCTGCGCCATGCAGAGCCTCACCTGGGAGACGAGCGATTCATACATGCGGCTGGTCCGCGGGCTGCCGATACTGTCCACGAGCGCCATGTGGAACCGCATGTCCGGCTCGACTGTGTCCAGGCCGGAGCCGGAGTCAATCCGCTCCAGGTCCTGCTGGGCTGCGACGGCGGCCGGCGGCACGCTGCGCGACTCTGCCAGCTCGAGCAGCACAGCCTTCTCCAGCCGCGCCCGGGTGAGGTAGATGTCCCTCACGTCATCCGACCCCAGCGTGATGACTTTTGCGGTCTTGTTCGTCCGACGTTCCAGCATCGACTCTGCGACCAGCTTTTCTATTGCCGCCTTTGCGGTGGGCCGTGCCACTTCGTACCGGGCGGCCACATCCGTCTCGGTAAACGCTGTGTCCGCCGGATACTCCCCGCGCAGGATCTTTGAACGGATATCGTCGGCAATCGCCTGCACGGCGGATACGGTCATCAACTGCACTGCCACGGCACTCTCCTCACGTTCGGAGCAACCGCTATGCCGCCCCGAAGCACAAGACTACCCGCTAAGCATGTGTACTTGCTAGACAATACTCATGAGACCATGTGTACTTGTTAGACAATCCAGGGCCGACAAGGGCCAAAATCCAATCCAACGACCCCACCGGAGGCTTGAGCATGCTTGAATCCGCCAACACCACTCACGGAACCGACGATCCCCGGGCCGAGGGCCTGCCGGACGCGACGCAGCCTCTTCGTGTCCTCATCGCACCGGACAAATTCAAGGGCTGCCTGACCGCGATCGGCGTTGCCGAAGCCGTCCGTTCAGGCATCGAGTCCGCGGCGGGCGGCACCCGACTGGAGGTCACCGTCCTGCCACTGGCCGACGGCGGGGACGGCAGTGTCGAAGCGGCGGTCTACGCCGGCTCCCGGCCGCGGACAGTGGAGGTGACCGGTGCTAACGGAGAATTGACGACGGCGCAGATCGCATTTGACGGGACCACCGCCGTCGTCGAGGTGGCCGGGACATGCGGCCTCGGCACTCTTCGGGGCCCGTTGCGCCCGCTGTCGGCGTCCAGCCGCGGGCTGGGTGAGGCGATCCTGGCCGCCGCCCGACTTAAGCCGGAGCGCATCGTGGCGGCTCTGGGCGGGAGTGCCAGCACCGATGGCGGCGCCGGAATGCTGGCCGCGCTGGGTGCGGTGTTCCGGGATGCCCCCGGGAACACTGTGGAACCTGACGGCGGTTCGCTGGGCCGGATCGCCCAGGTAGACCTCAGCGGCATTTTCGATTTCAACGGAATCCCAATTGTTGGTGCCAGCGACGTCACCAACCCGCTCCGCGGGCTGCAGGGGGCAGCACACGTTTTCGGGCCGCAGAAGGGGGCGGATGCTGCCCAGGTCGCGCTGCTGGACCGCGGACTGGACGGCCTGGTCAATGCCTGCAGGCCGCTTCCGGAGACCGACGCCGATGCCCTCGCCGAGACACCCGGTGCAGGCAGCGCCGGAGGCATCGGCTTCGGACTGCTGCTTCTGGGCGGATCACTTGTCTCCGGGGCGGACTACTTCCTGGACCTCCTGCGCTTCGATGACCTTGCAATCCGGGCCGATCTGGTGGTGACCGGGGAGGGCCGGCTCGACGCCCAGACGTCCGACGGCAAGCTCATTTCCGCCGTCTGCGCACGCGCCGCGGGCACTCCGGTTTGGGCCGCTGTCGGCACGTCGATGCTCGATCAGGAAGCCGCCCGCAGTCTGGGCCTGTCCGGGGTTGTGGCGCTCACGGACATCACTCCCCTGGACACCTCCAAGGACCCCGACCTGGCGACGGAAGCCCTGAAACTGGCCGGCCGAACCATTGTGCAGCAGGTCAGGGCTCACGGCCCGGCCTTAGCCGCCGGATAGCGAAAAACGGATCAGCGCCGAGCGGCGGTTGCGGACGTTGAAGACCACAACCGCCGCGGGTGCAGGCCGGCTCACGCCGGGCCCGTTCCAACAGGCCTTACGACGTGAGGTGCAGCGCCGCTGCATGCGACGCAGTCAGCGCCGCGTCAGCATCCCGCAGGACCTTGGCCGCCACCTGGAGGCCTTCGATCCGGCCAAGGGAGGTGTCCTCGTGCTCAATGTTGACGAGCATGTTGGGGTCCACCTCATACAGCGCGCGCAGGAACTCGGTCCAGTAGGCGGTGTCGTGCCCGCGGCCGAGTGCCACGAAATCCCAGGCGGAGTTCTTGGGCCACTCGTTGGCCCACTCGTCGCCGCCGAGGTTGGTACGGTTTTCCTCCGGTGCGAGCCGGCGGAAGCTGTTGTCGAGGACGCCGTAGAGCGCGGCGTTCCCGGTGTTGACCCGGACGTCCTTCGCGGCAGCCTGGAAGACCAGCGGGCCGAGTTCACGGACAACCGCGACCGGATCCATCTGCTGCCAGAACAGGTGCGAGGCGTCCAGCTCGACGCCCACATGGGTGGCGCCGGTGAGCTCGATCAGCTTGTGGACATCGGCGGTATTGAACACGATGTTCTGAGGGTGCAGTTCAAGCGCGACCTTGACGCCGTGGTCGGCTGCGAGGCGGTCGGTTTCCTTCCAGAAATCGGCGGCGATGCCCCACTGGTAGTCGAGCACGTCCAGGGCAGCGGAGTTCCAGGCGTTGACCACCCAGTTGACCGTCGTGGCTCCGGGCTCACCGCCGGGCAGGCCGGACATGGTCACCACGCGGTCCTGTCCCAGCCGGTGTGCCAGCCGGATGGAGCGGCGGATGTCCTCGGCCTGCTTCTCGCCGATCTCACGCTTCGGGTGCAGCGGGTTGCCGTTGCAGTTCAGCCCTGCGATCGAAACGCCGGTCCCGTCGAAGATCGCCAGGTAGTCGTCGCGGGCCGCGTCGCTTTCCAGGATCTGCTCCATGTTGGGAACATGGACGGCAGGCAGGAATCCGCCGGTGTTGATTTCGATGCCGGTCAGCCCGAGGTCCGCGATGACCTTGAGGGCCTCGGGAAGCGGCCGGTCGTGCAGGATCGCATTGTAGACGCCGAGTCTCATAGCGTGATCTTCTTTCCGTTGTTCAGCGCGGATTCCGTGACGGCGCCGAGCAGCTCCATGTTGCGCACGCCTTCATCGAAGCTGGCGCACCGGGGCAGGGATTCTTCTTCGCTGAGGCCTGCAACCTCTTCGAGGAACGCGCGCGCCTGGTAGCCGAACGCGTCGTTCTGGCCGAAGCCAACTTCGGGGGCGTCCATGGCGAGGCCGCCGGCGATGTACGGGTGGCCCGGACCGAGGATAACCTGGCGATAGCCGTTCTCGTTGCCGGATCCGTCGTTGAGGAAGAGCTGGATTTCGGAGGGGCGGCGCTGGTCGAACTTGGCGGCACCGTTCTCGCAGAACACTTCGAAGTTGAGGCTGTTGGCGTGGCCGGCTGCAACACGGGAAACTTCGAAGCTTCCGGCGCCGTTTTCGAACTCTGCGTTGAAGGCTGCGTAGTCGTCGTTCTCTACGGCCTCGAAGGTGTCGCTGACAGCAGCGTGGTCATGCCCGATGACTGCGCCCAGCGGCAGGGGCCGCTTGTCGATCGCC
Source organism: Arthrobacter oryzae (assembly GCF_031454875.1). Lineage (GTDB taxonomy): Bacteria > Actinomycetota > Actinomycetes > Actinomycetales > Micrococcaceae > Arthrobacter > Arthrobacter oryzae_D. The sequence goes on along the minus strand of NZ_JAVDRQ010000001.1, from coordinate 342,408 downwards.
GTGCTGAGGCGGCCACCGCTGATGGACGTAATGTCGCCGCAGAGGAATTCGGAAACGTAGGCCAGGTGGCTTCCGACGTCGGCCAGCGCACCCGAGCCGGGACCGCCCTTGTAGCGCCAGCTCATGGGCGCTGACGGGCTAAAGCCGTAGTCGGTCCAGTAGCGTCCGCTGAAGTGGAGAACCTTGCCGAGCACACCGGTGCGGATGAGGTCCCGGATGTAGGCGATGCCGGGAGTGCGGCGGAAGGTGAAGCCAATACGGGCGATGCCGGCGGCGCTGCGGGCCGCATCGGCCATGGCGCGGGCGTCTTCAAGTGAGTCGCTCAGCGGCTTCTCGCAGAGCACGTGCTTGCCGGCGGCGAGCAGGCCTTCCACCACTTCGCGGTGGAGGGAGTTGGCGATGACCACGCTGACGACGTCGATGTCATCGGCCTCGGCGATTGCCTGCCACGAGGTGTCGTTGCGTTCGAAGCCAAAGCGGCGGGCGGCCAGCGAGCCGAACTCGGCGTTGACGTCGCCGATCGAGACCAGCCGAACCGGCGGAAGCACGGGGCTGTAGAGGGCGGATGCCGTGCGGTACGCGGCGGCGTGGGCTTTGCCCGCCATGCCTGCACCGATGACGGCGACGCCGAGGCTTTCAGCCATTGATTTCTCCTTTGAAATTCGGCCAGGCTCCTAGCCTGTCCGGAAAATTGTAGCGCTACAAAAATCATCGCTGGAAAAAGCGTAGTCATGTACATATGTCCTGTCAATACCCCGGACGGTTATCCTCGGAGCAGATGTGAAAGGCTCTACAGATGACGCAGAACACTCCCAGGTCGCGCCGACCGACGATCTACGACGTCGCCACCACCGCAGGCGTCTCTCCGTCCCTGGTTTCGCTTGTGCTTCAAAACCCGTCCAAGGTCAGCGAGAAGCGCCGGAAGGCAGTCCAGGCGGCGATGTCGGAGCTAGGATACCGCCCCAGTCGGGCCGCGACCACGCTCGCGAGCAGCCAGACCAAAAGCATCGGGCTGGTCATTGACGACTACCGGAACCTATGGTTCGTGGACCTCCTCCGTGGCATGGAATCCGCCCTTTCGCCGCATGGCTACCAAGTGACTTTGGCGGATTCACGGCCCGGGGAGAACCGCATCACAGAAGCTACGGACGGCCTGCTGGGCATGCACGTAGAGGGGCTCGTCATCGCGGCCGAACCCAGTGAATCCATGCTGGCCGGAACGTGGATTCCCGCCGTCGTGGCCGGCTGGCGGAACGACGTCCCGGCCGGCGCCGACCTCATCACCAACGACGACGCCGGCGGCGGCCGCATGGCTGCCGAGCACCTGCTCAGCCTCGGCCACAGCCGCATCGGGCACCTCACGGGCTCCGGGGGTGCCGCGTCCCACCGCCGCGAAGGCTTCCGCAGCCGCATCCTTGAGGCCGGCGTCGAGGTGCGGATCGCCGGCGAGTCCCAGGGGACTTCCGAGGAGGACGGCTACGCGGCCGCCTGCTGGCTGCTGGACCACCACCCCGACACAACTGCCCTGTTCGCCGCCAATGACACCATGGCCCTGGGCGCCTTCGCAGCGGCCAAGGCACGCGGCCTGTCCGTTCCGGACGACCTGTCCGTGATCGGCTACGACAACTCCCCGCTGGCCAAGTCGCGCTACCTCGACATGACATCCGTGGACAACCGCAGCGACCTCGTCGGCGTCGATGTCGCGAACACCCTGCTGGCACGGATCCAGGACCCAGCCCTCAAGCCCAGGCGCAAGCTGATCGAGCCCGCCCTCATCGTGCGGGGCACCACGGCACGCCTGTCCAGCTGAGCCTGCGGCCGGGCCGCCGGAAGCGTGTGAAGTCGCCGTAGCTTTCCGGCGGCCCCGCGGCGTTGCGGCGACTTCGTGCGCCGCCGAAAAATTGGAGCGCAACAATTTTCTTCCAAATCTCTTGTGATCTTCATTATTGGAGCGCTACAGTTTCTTCATCCCGCATTTGTCCTGACATTAGAACGTAACGACATCGCGGTTCCAAGCACCCTCCCCCTGTGCCAGTCCAACGAAGAACTCCCAGGAGAACCCCATGCACAAAATCACCAAGGCCGCTGCCCTGAGCGCAGTGGCTGCCCTCGCCCTCGCCGGCTGCTCCGCAGCCGGCGCCGGCACCGAATCAGGAAGCGGAACCAAGGAAAAGATCGGCATCGCCCTTCCCGCCGGCAACCAGACGTTCTGGACTGGCTGGCAGAACGCCGCGCGCGACGCCGCCGCGAAACTCGGCGTCGACGCCTCCTTCTCCGACGCGAAAGGCGATGCAAACACCCAGAACGACCAGGTCAACAGTCTCCTCGTGGGCGGCGCCAAGGGCATCATCATCGCGTCCGTTGACCCCAAGGCCAACGGTTCGGTGGCCCAGGCTGCGTCCGACGCGGACGCCATCCTGATCACCGGCAACCGGACCCTGGAGGTTCCCTACGGCGGGCTGGAGGGCGCCAATCCACGCGTGCACGTCGGCTTCAACGATGTAGCCATCGGCAAGATGCAGGGCGAACTGGTGGTTCGAGCCTGCAAGGACATCAACCCCTGCCAGGTGGTCCTACAGGAAGGGACCCTCGGGTCCACCCCGCAGATCGAACGGTCGGCCGGCCTCATGGAGGGGATCAAGGAGGCTTCCAACATCAAGATCATCGACAAGCAGTCCAATGACTTCGACCCCACCAAGGCAGTTGAAGTCACCCAGACCCTCCTGCAGAAACACCCCAAGGTGGACATCATGCTGACTCAGACAGATCCTGAGGCCGTCGCCGCCGCCCGCGTCATCAAGGAGCAGGGCCGCCAGGACGGCATCAAGGTGATCGGCATCGGCGGCAGCATGGAAGGCACGGCCGCCGTCGCATCCGGCGAGCTGTACGGCACCGTCTGGGTGTCCGCGAAACAGGACGCCACGGCCGCCGTCGAAACGCTGGTCAAAATCATGCGCAAGGAATCCGTCACCACGACTACCCTCAGCGACCGTCCCACGGTTGAGGTTTCCGCCGTCAAGGTGACGAAGGAAAACGTTGGCCAGTACCCCGGCGAGTGGTGAGACCTGTGTCTGCCGCCACTGAAACACCCCGTGTGTCGGCGAAGGGCATCCGCAAGCTCTTCGCCGGCGTGCCGGCCCTCAAGGGAATCGACCTCGACCTGTATGCCGGCGAAGTGGTGGGGCTGCTCGGCGAAAACGGCGCGGGCAAGTCAACGCTGATCAAGGTCCTGTCCGGTGTCTACCGGCCGGACGGCGGCACCATTGTCATCAACGGCACGGACACGCACTTCAAGGAACCTTCCGAGGCCCTGGCCGCCGGGATCGCCACCGTCCACCAGCACTCCATGCTGGCCGACAACCTGACGGTCGCCGAAAACCTGGTGCTGGGCAAGGAGCCGGGCACCAAGGCCGCAAAGTTCTGGATCCGTAAGCGCGAGACCCTACGGCGGGCCCAGGAACTGGTGGACCGTTCCGGTATCGAGCTCCCCCTCAGGACCTTGGCCGGCGACCTCACGGTGGCCCAACGCCAGCGGGTGGAGATCCTCAAGGCCTCCAGCGAGGCCGGAACCCTGATCATCCTGGATGAACCTACCGCGGCCCTGAACCCGGACGAAGTGGACGAACTGTTCGACGTCATCCGCAAACTCAAGGCCCAGGGCATCCCGGTTCTCTACGTCAGCCATCGCCTGGACGAAATCCCGCGGATCTGTGACCGCGTGGTGGTCCTGCGTGACGGCTCCTACGCCGGCGAGCTGGACAAGGAACACTCCGTGCCGGACGAGATCATCCCGCTCCTGGTGGGCCGACAGATCACCGACCTGTACCCGGAGCTGCCCGCCGTCGGCGCCGACGCCGTCCTGGACGTCGACCGCGTGTCCGGAAAGCGGGCACGCGATGTCAGCTTCACCGTCCATACCGGTGAAATCCTTGGCATCACCGGAGCCATCGGCGCCGGCCAGCGGAACATCGCACGCATCATCTTCGGCGCCGACACCGGCCGCGGGACTATGACTCTGAACGGCAAACCGCTCCCGCACGGCCGGCCCGACCTGGCCACAGCGGCCGGAATCGGGTACGTCTCCGGCGACCGGAAAACGGACGGCCTGATCCCGTCCCTGTCAGTCTGGCGGAATGCCACCCTGGTCAAATCCCACCGGCTGGGCCGCCTGGGAGTCCTGAACCCCCGGGCCGAGAAGAGGATCGGCCTGGACCTGATCAGCAAATTCGACGTCCGCTCGGCCAGCCCGAACCAGGAGATTGTCACCCTCAGCGGCGGCAACCAGCAAAAGGCCCTGCTGGCACGCTGGGCCGCGGTTTCCCCGAAGCTGCTGATCCTGGACGAGCCCACGCTCGGCGTCGACGTCGGCGCACGGCGCGAAATCTACGACCAGATCGTGGAGCTGACCGCAACGGGCATGGCCGTCATCATCGTCTCGGCGGATCAGGCCGAACTACAGGGTATGAGCCACCGCGTCCTCGTCTTTGACGAGGGCCGCGTTGTGGCCGAAATGAGTGGCAAGGACGCCACCGAAGAAGCCGTTCTCCGGGCCCGCATGGCCTCCGAGGAACACCTCAAGCAGGGAGCAAAGCAATGACGATCCAATCCACGGCACCCACGGCCACACCGGATGGTGTGCAGCTGCCCAAGGCACCATCCCGGGCCGACTGGACCAAGCAGCTTCGACCGGTTCTTCGGCGCAACGGCCTCATCATCTTCTTCGGCGTCCTGCTGCTGGTCTTCGCGGCGGTGCGGCCGGAGTTCCTGTCCGAGGGCAACATCCGCAACATCCTCCTGAGCGCCTCGGTGATCGGCATCCTCGCCATCGGCCAGACCGTAGTGATGCTCACGGGCGGGTTCGACCTCGCCGTAGCACGCACCGCCGTCGTCGCCGGAATGGTGGTAGGCCTGGTCAGTCCCCTGGGCATGTTCCCCGCCATCGCCCTGGCCGTACTGTCCTCCATCATCGTCGGCCTGGTCAGCGGCACACTCATCTCGAAAGCCAAGGTCAACCCGTTCGTCGTGACCCTGGGCATGTACACGATCCTCACGTCCGTGGCACTGCTGATTAACGACGGCGGTTCCGTCAGCAACCTCCCGGGCTGGCTCACCGGCCTGACATCCCTGAAGATCATGGGCGTCTCCAGCATCGTGTTCTGGTTCGTGGGTATCGCAATTGCCGCCCACATCGTCCTGGCCCACACGCGCTTCGGCCGCCACATCTACGCCATCGGCGGAAACTTCGAAGCCAGCCGCCTGGCCGGCATCAAGGTCAACCGGGTGCTGACCATTGCCTACATCGTCTGCGCGGTCTGCGCCGGCATCGCCGGCATCCTGCTGACCGCCCGGCTCCAGACGGCTTCCCCCGTTGCCCTCCCCGGAGCCGAACTGGACGCCATCGCGGCCGTGATCATCGGCGGCACCCGGCTCAGCGGCGGTTTCGGATCCGTCCCGCGCACCATCGTCGGAGTTCTCATCCTCGCCTCCCTCTCCAGCGGCCTGGTCCTCCTCGGCGTCGCCGCCTACTGGCAAGGCATGGTCAAGGGCGCGGTCATCATCCTCGCCGTGGCAGTCGACGTCATCTTCAACAAACGCAACTAGACACCCTCTTTCTGAGCTTGCCGCCAAGTCGCCGGAAGCGCGTGAAGTCGCCGTAAGGTTCCGGCGACCCCACCCGCTTTGCGGCGACTTCGCGCTTCACGCAACGTTCCGCCGGGTCCGACTCCAGCCGTCGCTTGCTAGGGTGGAAGCATGAAATCAAGCCTCGCCGCCCTGTCCGCTGCCGCCCTCATCGTTCTCCTGACCGGTTGCGGCCAGGTCCAGGAAGCAGCCGAAAAAGCGGTGAGCGACGGCGCATCCCAGGTGGCCACCGCGGCCGCCGACCAGGTCAAGGGCCAGATCTGCGCACTCGTTGAGGACGGGCTTGTCAGCGTCAAAGACAAGGAACTGCTGGGCGGCCTGGTGGCCGGCGCGGAGACCGCGGGTGTGCCCTCGGAGATCACCACTCCCCTGCGGCAGATCGCCGAAGCCGGCGACCAGGTTCCCGCTGAGTCCGTCACGGCCCTTAAGGACGCCTGCACGGCCTAGGGCCGGCTCAATATAACTGAGTCAGCATATAACCGGGTCAGTTCGAGCCCCGACTTTACTCAGACATCAAAGCCTTAGCGTTTGCCCTTTTTGCGTGAACCCTTTCCGCGGCCCTTGTCCGGATTGGGGGCATAGCGCTGGGCAACCTTCGGCTTCTTGACGCCGGTCCCGCGCCGGTCCGGCTTCGGCTCCTTCTTGGGTTTCTCAAGCTGCGCCGACGGCTGGCGGGAGCTCTGGGCTGTCCGCCCGCGGACAATCCCGATGAACTCCTCAATGACCTCGTCCACGTCATCCTGCGGGGCTGCCTGGGGCCAGGCCAGCGCGATCTGCGTGCTTGGGGCGCCGGTGAGTTTCCGGGCAACGGTGTCCTTCACATTGAAGTGGCGGGCAACGGACATCGGCAGGATGGCGAGGCCTGCACCGGAGGCCACCACTTGAAGGGCCATTTCCGGCCCGCCGAGTTCAGCCACATCCAGGAACGTTTCCGCGGCAAGGTCCGCCAGCGCCACCTCTTCGAACACCGAAATTTCGTGGCCCTTAGGGGCAACCACCACGGGCTGCTCTTCATACAGGGGAATCACGTTCAGGCCCTCGCGCTCCACCGGCAGGCGGACAAAGCTGAGGTCCGCGGCGCCGTCGCGGAGAACCGCAAGCTGCGCGCCGTCGTCGGACATAAAAGAGTGCAGCGGAACGTCCGGCATCCGCTCTTCCCAGCGCCGGATCCATTTCCCCGGCGTCACGCCGGCAACGTACGCGAAGCGCAGCACCCGGCCTTCCGGCTCCGAAGGTGCGGGGGCTTGCGGGAATTCTTCTTCAGCGGACACACGTTCACAGTACCGCCAGAGCCGGTGGATGGTGCCCTGCAGGCCACCCGCCGGATACCCTTGAACCATGACCTCTGCAAACTCCCAGTCCATGAAGCCGGCCACCGTTGCCAAGAAGCTTGGCATCTACCTGCCCGCAACACCCCAGGAGTTCCAGGATTCGGTTATCACCCGCGCCGATTTCGCCGAGCTCCAGGCCAACCCGCCGGAGTGGCTGGCCGAACTCCGCCGCAACGGCCCGCACCCCCGCCCGGTCGTGGCACAGAAACTGAACGTTTCCATCAGCGGCCTGGCCCGCGGCGGCGTCGAAGAAGCACTCACGACGGCGGAAATCACCGCGCTGCTCCAGGCGCCCCCGGCCTGGCTGGTCGCCGAGCGCTCTACGCACGCGGCAGTCCGCGCCGAAGCCCAGCGCGTGAAGGACGAAGCCGCCAAGAAGGACGCCAAGAAGGCCCGCGCCAAGGCCGAGTAGGGCAACGTCCCCGGAAACTCCCGGGCTTGTCCGCGGATCCGCGGCTTGACGGCCATGATCCGCCGACAGGCTCATCTTGCGGAAACTAGCGCACGGGGCGCAGTTCGTCCGGGTCGTCCCGGTGGAACATGCGCCGGGGTGCGACGCCCTCGAAGAGAACCCATACGGTGGAGGCATCCTCTGTCATGGCGTCCACGATGCCCGACGCCGTGACGCGGTTGCCGCGCACAATTGACACCCTGTCGCCGGGGCGCAGCTCGGACCAGTCGGTTCCGGCCGACGCCCCGGATGCGGAGTCCGCGGCCTCTCCGTGCGGAATCTGCGGAGCTGCCCCGAAGAGCCACGCGGAAACGTCGCTGCGCAGCACAAGATGGGGTCCGCCCGTTGCACTCACGCTCCCGGTGGGCACGTAATAGCCTCGGCCGGAACCTGACCCACCAGCCGCCCTGTCTAGGGCGTCGACGAGTTGCCTGGTCAGGTGCCCCTGGGGACCAATGGCCCGGAGCTCGTCGAGCTCTTCCGGGGTGAGCCGTCCCAGCACAGCAGCGATATCGGCCATGATGGTTCCCTTCTAGCGGATAGTGCCTGAGGAATCACCCTAGAAGTCCGCCATTAACGGCGGATGAAATCCGGACGGCGAACAGCGAACAAGTTCGGCCGCCACCGTTGAATCCATCCCCACCCGGGGCGCTCCCGGAGCCGCCGTCAAAGCCCAAACCCGATAGCCCGCGGTGTTGGTCGGGGACAACCGGGGACGGTCCCTCGTTGAGTCTTTAGACCCGGCGGCCCGCCGCCCCGGCTCCCGAACCTGCAAACCGCACCCAAACTGCGGCGCACCAGCTGCCGCCCGACGAAACGAGCCATCCTGCTGATTGTCCTGACCGGAATCGACGGTGCCGGAAAAACCACTGCCGCCCGTGGAGCCGTGGAAGCCGCGCGTCTGGCCGGAGGCAAGGCGCTGCTCCTGCGCAACCATGCCGGACGCCGGAACCTGACGCAGTGGTCGGCCCGCACCGGAGTTCCCCTCAGCCCCCGCCTGGCGGATGCCTTGGAGACCGTGATCCGGACGATCAATGTGCTGGTTTCCCACGCCCGCGCCCACAGCTTTCCCGGCCTGGTGGTGATGGACCGGCACCTGTACTGCCAGCTGGGGCTGCGCAGCGTCCGGGGGCTTCCGCACGGCCGGTTCCTTCCGTGGCTGCTGCGGCGCCTGCCTAAGCCTGACCTCGTGATCCACTTCGACATTGCCCCGGAGCAGGCACTGGAACGCATCCTCCTGCGTGGCACCGACACCGAAACTCTCGAGGAACTGACAGCGCTCAGCGAGGGCTACCGGACCCTTCCGGAGTTCCCCGGATTCCTCCGGATCGATGCCGGCGGCGCCCCGGACGAGGTCCTGCACGCCCTCACTGACGCGATCAACGGGGCAGCCACGGGGGCTGGTTCCGGAGGGGCAGCTGCCGGCGCCGGTCGGATTAGCGCGAAACAATCGACGCAACTGCGCTGACAAAGGGAGGCAAGGCCGCCACTGCCGCCACGCCGAGAACTCCGCGCCCCGCCCAGTCAATGACCGCTCTGCGACGGTCGGCACTTGGCGGCTTGGCTGCAGGTACCCCCTCGCCGGCACCCGGCCGCCGCCTGGACCGGACAAAGTCATCCAGCCGGGTCCACACCATAACTGCCAGCGCGCCGGCTCCGAGCAGCACACCCGCAGGCAGGAAGATGACGGCCGCCAGCAGGGGCAAGTAGTATTTCCAGTTTTGTCCGAACGGCAGCGGAAGGCGTCCGCTGAAGGCGCCGGCCACTGCGGCCACGACGGCACCATGCAGGACGGCCAGTGCGGAGAAGAGCACCACTGACAGCCAGCCCGGTCCTACGATCCCGAAGTCGATGTTGTCGGACCGGAACGGTTCCACAGAGGCGCCGAAGACCAGAAGCAACAGCGTTCCAAGCAGCGGGCCAGCCCACCTTCCGGCCGGGAACCAGCGATGGAGCAGGACATAGATGAACGCCGCGGCGAAACCTGCCGGGAGTCCCCCAAAGAACAGCAGGGCAATGCTGCCCTCGACAGTGGGAAAACCGACGTTGGCCTGGGCCTCGGTCAGGCGGCCCTGGGCTGACGCCGGTGAGGTGACGGCCAGGACCCGCATCACCAGCCTGCCGCCGGCCCATGCCACCAGCAGCCCGGACGCGACTGCAGCCACCGTTGCCACGTTGGCCCACCACAGGTAGCGGCGCATCGCGGAAACCTGGGCACTCGCCGCAACATCCTGTGCGGGCACCGACAAAGGAACCGGATCGGCCGTCGGGACGGCCTGCAAGGGCTCTCTTACGGAGCGCCCACCCCAGGCGATCACCATTGCCAGGGCAGCCAGCAGCATAAACGTGCAAACGACCACGATTGCCACCGCCACGCGTCCACCACCAAGGTAAAGGTGGATTCATTGTGCCCCCGTTGCGGAGCGTTGAACAGGTCGTGGGCGGGAGCCGTAAGCGGTGCTGTCTTTAGGACAAGGCCGTGACGGCCAGTTTCCGCACAATGGCCGTGCCGCCTACCACGCGCAAGTCGGTGCCCCGGTTCCCGGACAGTGGGAACACCAGATCGCTCAGGACAACCCTGCCGCCCTGGGCGAAGACCTCCACCGAGCACTGGTCGACGATCACACGCAGCCTCAGCACGCCGCCGTCGAGCTTCACGGGTGCCGACTCAGCCGACGCAAACTTTGCGTGGAAGGCGGTGTTTCCGGAGTTGCGGCGATCCAGGCTGAGCCGGCTCGTCACGGCATCAAAGCTGAGAACCGTTGCGGCGCTCCCGCCCGCTGCGGCGAGAAGCCTGAAAGTGACGGTCCGGGCCGTGCCGGGCAGGATCTCGGCCTCGATCAGCTGGGCTGATCCGGGCACCGCGTCCGGCAGTTCCAAAGTGGAGTCGTGAAGTTCCAGGTCCCGGATGATGCGGGCCGGCTCCCCACAGCCCAACGGCAGCACCGGGCGCTGCACCAGGCGCGGCAAACCGTCCACCGTCACGAGCTGGACCTCGCGGGCAAGAGACATCCCGGAGCGCCACGGAGACGTGGGCAGGGAGTTGGCATAGTCCCAGTTGTTCATCCAGCCGATCATGATGCGGCGGTTCTCCGGCGCATTGCTGAAAGAAACAGCGGCGTAGTAGTCACGTCCCCAGTCGAGCCACAGACAGTGTCTGAGATCCGTGGTCCCCTGCGAATCCGCCGGAACGAGGGAATCAGGGTCAGCGGTGAACTGCACCCCGTCGAAATCGCCGACGAAGTACTGCCCTCCCGAGCCGCCCGCCACGGCACCCGGGTTGATGTTGACCACCAGGACCCACTTGACGTTGCCCGGGTCTCCGTCGACGGGGAGCGGGAACAGGTCGGGGCATTCCCATTCGCCGTCTGCGGCGTTGGCCGGGCCGAAGGTGCTCAGGTATTCCCAATCCTTGAGGTTGGCCGAGCGGTACACCACAACCTGCTGCTGCTGGGCCTCCACCGCCACCATGACCCACCAGGAACCGGCCGGCCCCTCGTGGCGGAACACCTTGGGATCCCGGAAGTGGGCCGAGCCGCGGCCAAGCACCGGGCTGCCTGAGTATTTGGTCCACGTCATGCCGGCGTCCGTGGAGAACGCCAGGGACTGGGCTTGGGTCCCTTGGCGCACCGAGCCTTCCTTGAAGGCGCTCGTGTAGATGGCCACCAGGGCCGGATGCTTCACTGTGCCGAATCCCGAGGTATTGCCGTGGTCCACCACGATGCTGCCTGAAAAGACGTCTTCTTCCTCATCGCAGGCGATGGCAACCGGGTGTTCGGTCCAGTGCAGGAGATCGGTTGAGGTGGCATGTCCCCAGGACATATTGCCCCAGACATTGCCGAAGGGGTTGTTTTGGTAGAAGAGGTGGTAGACACCCTGGTGCCACACGAGTCCGTTGGGGTCGTTCAGCCAGGTGTTTTTGGCCGTGTAATGAATTACTGGCCGTAAGGCGGGGGCTGTGTCTTCGGCGGGGCCGGCACGGTGCGTTGTTGTTTCAGTCATCGGAGTTCTCCATTCGAGGCGCCCTTGTGTCTTGGGGAGCTGACGGAATCGCGAAGAACCATGGGACAGGGAAGAGCTGTCGGATGAGCGGCGAACAGCTGCAGGTCCGTTTTTCCCTCGATGGCGTCGATCAGGTTTTCGGTTGCCCATGCACCCATTTCGTAGTGGGGCAGGGTGACGGTTGTCAGCGCGGGGTAGAGATTTTCAGCGATCAGTTGTTGGTTGTCGAAACCGACAACGGAAATGTCGTCCGGAATCGTAAGACCAAGTTCCCGGGCCGCCCGGTAGGCGCCCATGGCCATGCGGTCGTTGTAGCAGAACACGGCCGTGGGCCGGCTTTCAGGTCTTAGCAGGCGCAGGGCCGCCTGGTGGCCGCCAGGCACCTCCGAAAGCTCCGACTGGACCAGTTCTTCGTGAAACGGTAGCCCGGCATCTGCCAGCGTGTCCTTGAAGGCCCTGAGCCGGGAGTACGTTGCCGGCACGTCGTCAGTGTTGTTGAGCATCCCGATCCGGGTGTGCCCGGCGTCGATCAGGGTTTGCACGGCCGACCTTGCGCCGCCCATTTCGTCGGGGATGACGCAGGAAACGGTGTGGCTGATGTCTTCGGAGTCCACCAGGACCGCCGGAAGTCCGGCCAGGTTCTTAGGGACAGCCAGCTTCCGGTGATACATCGTGGCGTACAGGATGCCGTCCACCTGCCGGTCCAGCAGATCCGCCACCTGGCTCTCCTTGGAATCCTGGGAGCTGGTGCTGGTGGAGTTGATGATCATGATGCGGTACCCGCGGGCCCGAGCCGTTTCCTCGGCCCCGAGGATGATCCTGCCTGCGTGCGGGGTGGTGGCAATTTCCTCGCTGATGAACCCGATCATCCCGGAGCGTTGAGTGCGCAGGGCCTGGGCGAGCCGGTTGGGCCCGTACCCCAGCCGTTGGGCCGCTTCGTGGACCCGCTCTCTTGTTCCCGCGCCCACCCGGGCGTAGGCAACGTCATTGAGGACGTGGGAGACGGTCGTGACAGAGACCCCGGCCGCGGCCGCCACATCCTTGATGCCGACTGATCTATTGGTCATTTGGTCTCCTACGTCCTCATGGTGTTGGCGCTGATAGCGCAGGTGCCGTCTGGAAACCGACCGTGGGTGTGGCCCTCAAGGCGTTAACAGCCCTGTCTGCGATAACTTGGGCGTCACTTCCGGAATCAAGGATCGTATTCCGGGCTGATTCGGAATCGACCATGACGGCCGTAACGGCGAGGCCGTTGGCAGCCTCGGTGGTCAACAGAGCGCCCACTTGGGCCTCGAAGCAGGAGTCACTTGACGTGGAGTGAACGTCCATCGCCACCACGTGGTTGTTGGAGACGAAGTTGCCAACCCCCGCCATGAGCCGGATGATGACAGGCGTCGCACCCGCTGGCCGGATGCTCTGTCCGTCGATGATCTGGGAGAAGTGGTTGCCTACGACAGAGTTGTTGCTGCCGCTGACAGAGAGAAGTCCGTTGAGGTCGTCCAGTCCGTTGTCCACTCCCAGGAAGGGCGTCCAGGGTTCGTGGTCACGCAGGAAGTGATTCGTGGCCACGAGGTTTTCCGAACTGTTCGCGAGAATCAGCATTCCGGGGTAGAACGAATGCAGACGGTTGTTGGTGACGCTTGACCGCGTGACGCCGTTGAAATGGACGCTGCTCGCACCACGGGGGAAGACGTTGTTCGCGGTTATCAGGAGCCCGCCATGGTTCTCGGCGTAGATCGAGTGACCCTTAGGGCCTGCTCCGACCAGGTTGTCGGTGATCTTTGATGCCTGTCCCCACCCGCGCAGCTCGATGCAGCTTCCGCATTCAGCGATGAAGTTGTCGTGGATTGAAAGCGCGTCCGCGTTGTAGATGGTGAGCGCGTTCTCAAGATAGACAAAGCCCATGCCGTTCACCCGGAATGAGTCATTGGCGTTCGCGACATAGATCCCGGTCTTACCGTTGACGTAGGTGTTCTCCGGATGCATCCCCGAACCATCCGGGTTGAAGTGCAACCCGTCGATGCAGAAGTTGGAGAACTCGACCGAGCTGATCCGCGGGCTCCCGTTTCGCTCAACGTAGAAGGCGGCTCCCTTGGATTCCTCCCCGGCTCCACCTCCTTCTCCATCGAGGGGAATGTCGACGATAACGCGACTCCCGCCGGGCCACAGCTCATGCAGGTCGGGCCATTCGTCTTCGGGAACGTTGAACCGGATGCTCGACGACGTAAAGCCATGACCCGAGCCATGGATCCTGAGGAAGCTGACGTCGATGACAACCTGCGTGCGGAGGTGGTAATCCCCGGGCGGAATGTAGATCACCGCGCCTGGCTTTCCTCCATCGTTCGCATCGCCGACCGTCTGCCGGTCCTTGATGTCGGCGATGATGCTGTTGATTACTTCACCGACGTCCTCGGACGGATTGCCGACGGGCCACGTAGTCACGTCGTAGCAGTTGTTGCTTGACATAGGTTCTTCCCTTTGTGCTGTGGTTTCTCAGCCCTTGACGGCGCCGAGCGTCATGCCTGCGACGATCTTGCGCTGCAGGAGAAGGGTGAGGAGGATGACCGGGATCGAGTAGACGGCAGCCAGTGCCGTCATGGATCCCCAGTCGAGGCCGAACTGGGTCTGGAAATTCGCGATGACCACGGGGGTGGTCTGGGAGCGGATCGCCGTCATGAGGAGGGCGAAGAGGAACTCGTTCCAGGAGGCCAGGAATGCGAAGATCGCGGTGACGGCGATGCCGCCGGAGACCACCGGGATGACCACCCGCCACAGGGCGCCGAGCCGGCTGCAGCCATCCACGGTGGCCGCTTCCTCCAGGTCCTTGGGCACGGCTTCGAAGAAGCTGGACATCAGCCAGATGGACAGCGGCAGCGAGATGGTGGTGTGGGCGATGGAGAGGGCAATCGGGGTGTCCGAAAGTCCCACGGAGGACATCATCGATGCCAACGGAATGCCGATGGCTACAGGCGGCACCATCCTCGTGACCAGTGCGGCCATGATAAACACGCGGCCGCTCGGTGTTTTGTAGCGGGTGATCCCATATGCCGCGGGAACCGCCAGGACCAGGGACAGCAGGGTGCTGATGATGGCGGTCTGCGTGCTGTTGATGAACGAGGCCAGAACCCCGCTCCGGCCGAGGGCGCTGGTGTAGTTCTCCAGTGTCCATTCCCGGGGCAGGATGGTGGGCGGCACGGCGATGGTGTCGATCGGGGTCTTGAAGGACGTGAACAGCAGGTACAGGAACGGAAAACCGTAGAGCACCATGGCTGCCGCCAGGAGGATCCACAGCAGGGTCCGCGTGCTGCGCTTTCCGGCCTCGAGGCCTTCGGCGTGGTGCCGGCGCGGACGGCGCTTGTTGCCTGCCGTCGTCGAAACCTCCGGGCCGTTGTTCGGGCTGGAGCCGGAGTGCACAACACCGTCGCGCCGGGGACGGTAGGCCACCTCCCCGGCGGCGTTTCCGCTGGTGGTTCCTTCGCCGGCTTGGCGTGTTTTGGCGATGCTCATCAGTTGTCCTTTCCTGGCCGCCAGATGGTTGCCACCGCGAAGAAGGCGACGGCGAGCATCGCCAGCAGATAGATGGTGCCCATAGCGCTGGCCAGGCCCGGATCGCCGAAGCGGATCATGGTCCGGTAGATCAGCAGGCTCATGGTTTCGGAGGCGGACTGCGGACCGCCGTTGGTCTGGATGAGGATGGTGTCGAAGGCCCGGGCGGCGTCGATGCCCCGGACCACCAGTGCAACGGCGATCACCGGGCGGAGCAGCGGCAGGATGATCCGGAACAGAAGCGCCGGAGCCCTTGCACCGTCGAGGCGGGCAGCCTCAATGAGGTCTCCGGGAATGTTCTGGAGTCCGGCGAAGAGGACCAGGCACATGAAGGACGTGGTCAGCCAGATATCCGGAACGGCCACTGAGAACAGCACGATGTCCGGGTTGGAGAGCCAGCCGATCTGGTTAGGGTTCTGCAGGATGCCGGCCTGGTGCAGGAGGGTGCCGATCAGGCCGAAGTTGTCGATCATCAGGAACTTCCACAGGAGGCCGGCGACGATCGGGGCAATCATCAGCGGGTACAGGAACACGGTCCGCCAGATCTCGGATTTGCGTCCCAGGGTGGTGAACAGCAGGGCCATGCCCAGGCCGAGGGCGAACTCGAGGGTGACCACCACCAGGGTGTAGGCCAGCGTGCGCCAGCCTGCCCCCATGAAGGCCTCCGAGGTGAATGCTCTGACGTAGTTGTCCAGGCCGACGAAGTCGCGGGGGCCGCCGGCCATGGGTGAGATCTTGTAGAAGCTGTCCGCGATGAGCCGGAACAGCGGATAGGCCACGAACACTGCCAGGAACAGGGCCGCCGGGGTCATGAGGTAAAGGGCGAAGCGGCGATCGGAGATGCGCACGGTTTTCTCTTCTGTTGGTTGGGGCCACGGCCGGCACCGCACTTGCGAGCGGTGCCGCGCTGGCTGGTGCCGGCCGCGGAGTCTTACTTGAGGAGGTCCTGGATCTGCTTCTTGGCGTCCGCCAGGAGGGCTGCGGTGTCGCCGCCGGCCACGGCCTTCTGCAGGACGGGAATCAGCACGGTGTCCACGATCTGCTGCCACTTTTCGGTGGCGGGCCGGGTGGCCGTAGCGTCCCCGTTCAGGGTTTCGATGAGCGGCTTGAAGCTTTCGTAGCCGGCCTTGTCCTGGTACTTTTCGAAGGCCGAGATCCGGGAAGCAAGGCCCAGGCTGGATTCAATACCGAGGCTGTTGTTGTCGTAGGCGCACTTGATGAACTTTTTGGCGTTGTCCGTGTTCTTGGTTGCCTTGGGAACAGAGAGGTACCACGGTCCGGGGACGCCTGCCACCCCGGCGGAGCCGCCGATCATCGCCGCGGTGCCCACCTTGCCTGCGACCGGGGAGTCCGTGGGGATCTGCCGGTAGGCGTGGGCCCAGAAGCGGGTCATGGCGGTCTTGCCCTGGTTGAAGAGGTTCTGGGCGGCGGCCCAGTCCACCTGCGCGGCGCCCGGGGGAGCCGACTTTGTCATGCTGACGTAGAAGTCGAGGGCTTCCTTATGGGCGGCGTTGTCCACGACTACGTTGTTGTTTTCGTCCAGGACCATGGCGGATCCTGCCTGCAGGACGTGGGCGAGCCATTCGGTCTCCACGGCACCCTTGACGTCGGTGCCGTACATGCCGTCCTTGGTGAAGAACTCGGAAATGTCCTGGTACTGCTTCCAAGTGGTGGGCGCCGCCAGGTCGTAGCCGTACTTGGCTTTGAACTCGGCCTTGTTCTTGGCATCCTCGAAGAGGTCTTTGCGATAGAGGATGATCTCGGCGTTGGTCCACGCCGGCATGCCGATGAAGTGCCCGTCCACTTCGGCTTCCTTCACCAGGGCCGGGAAGATGTCCTTCTTGGCTTCGTCAGTGAACAGTTCATCAATGGGCTGGACGGCGTCCTTGAAGCTGGGGATCCAGACGGAGTCCAGGGCAGCGACGTCGAAGGAGACGGTGCCGGAGGAGAACTCGCTGGAGAGCCTGTTGAACAGGCCGTCGTACGGGAGCTCGACGAAGTTGACGTTGAGTCCGGTGTCCTTCTTGCATTGTTCGGCAACGCCGGCCAGCTCGGCGTGGCCGCCGGCTTCAACCAGGACGTTCACGGTGCTACCGGAGCTACCCGACGACGCCGGGCCGCCAGCGCCGCAGCCCGTGGCCACAAGGGCGACTGCGGTGCAAAGGCCGCCGATGGAGGCGAGCCTGGAGATGGTCTTTCGAGTGGACATCGCTGTCGACTTTCTCTCGGAACGGGATGGCAAGAATGTTTAGGGGTGGAGAATCGTTTTGCCAAAACGACTTGGCATCACTTTAGGGGTGCCGATTGGAGGGTGTCAAGCGTCACAACGCGAAATATTTTGGCCCTTGACGGACGGCCCGGTGCGGCCCTAGAGTCATCGGCGCAGGCAGACAAACCGTTTTGGCATATTTTGGCTGATTTGGCAAGTTTTGGCATTCGCCGTCTGCCTCCGCTTCCCGCCGGACGGCGCACCCTCCCGTCCGCCGGCAAACCGCTCTTAGCGTTCGGACCCCTTCCCAAACTGTCGTACGGCTCAGCCGGGGACCCCATTCAAAGGAGAACGTATGAAACCCATGCCGGACATCAGCCGCCGGAGCGTGCTGCGCGCCCTCACGGCGTCGGCAGCAGTGGCAGGCGCTGCCTTCACCTTGGCAGCGACCGGCAGTGCTGCAGCCGCAGCACCCGGTCAGGTGACAGAAACGGCCGAGGCAGGCGTACCGCCGTCGGGACACCGCCACCTGATCGGCGTCCTCTAGTCCCCACTGCCTCCCTGACCTCGCTGACGCTCGGCCAGGGAACCCGGGCAGCGTGGGCCCACCACTGCATTCCTGACCTCGCTGACGCTCGGCCAGGGAACCCGGGCAGCGTGGGCCCACCACCGAAAAGCACCAACGTTCAGTCCCCCAACGATGTGAGGAGAACCAGCTTTGACCACCGTCTATGACGTCACCACCTGGAGCGTGCCAGGGAACCCGTCCGCCACCCCGTACAACGACATCGGGCTCATCATCAACAGCATCATCGCGGACATCAAGAGCCAGCAGACCAGCCAGGCGTCCAAGCCCGGCGCCGTCATCTACATCCCCCCGGGAGACTACTCCCTCAAAACCCGCGTCAACGTGGACATCAGCTTCCTGACCATCCGCGGATCGGGCCACGGCTTCAACTCCCTGAGCATCCGCTACAACGCCGGCAGCACCTCAGGCTGGCACGAGATCAATCCCGGCGGCAGCCGCGTCCGGGTGGAAAACACCGACGGGAACACCGACGCCTTCCGGGTCTACCGCACCGGGGATCCACGGCTCAGCGCGGTGGTATTCGAAAACTTCTGCCTCGACGGAGTGTCCTTCGGGTCCAACGAGAACGACTACACCAATGGCAAAACGGGCATCCGCTTCGATTCTGCCAACGATTCCTGCCGCGTCGAAGGCATGGGAATGGTGTATCTCGAGCATGGCCTCGTGGTGAGGGATACGGACGCCCTGAGCGTCAGCGGCAACTTCCTGGCCGAATGCGGATCATGCGTGGAGCTGGCCGGATCGGGCCAGGCCTCGAAGGTCACGGACAACCTCATTGGGGCCGGCTTCGTGGGATTCTCGATCTTCGCCGAGGGACACATGGGCCTGCTGGTCACGGGCAACAACGTCTTCCCGAGGGGCAAGAGCAGCGTGCACTTCAAGGACTGCATGCGTTCCTCCATCACGTCCAACCGTTTCCATGCGTTCTACCCCGGCATGGTGAATTTTGAAGGAAGCTGCACGGAAAACCTCGTGGGGGCCAATCACTTCCTGCGCCAGATGGAACCTTTCGATCCCCTCAAGCCCTACAACAACGGGCTGGACGATCTCTTCGGACTGGTGCACATCGCGGGAAGCAACAACACCGTCACGGGAAACCACTTCAGCTTCGACGTGGCCTCCGGGTCCGTCACCCCGTCGGGGCAGACGCCCACCATCATCCTGGTGGCTTCCGGAAACAACAACTACATCGCCACCAACAACACGGTGTCAGCCATCACCGTGCACACCGTTGTGCTGGACGCGTCAACTTCCGGGTCGAAGGTGCTGGACAGCGGCGATAGCAACCAGGTGGTGCGGTACGCCTCCAACTACGCGTTCAGGCCCACGCCCTAACCGCACGGCATGAATACGGACGACGGCGGACGCCGCCCCAAGGGTGGGTCCGCCGTCGTACTGCAACGCAAGCCTTAGACGAAAGGTCTGTCAAAGATGACAAGTCGCATCAAAGCCTTCATGTCGATCGGGGCGGCGGTGGCGCTCAGCGCCGCCTCATTCACCGTTGCCGCCAGTACCGCCCAGGCCATCGACCCGGACCCGGCCACCCAGCAATACCGGCCGTACGTGCACTACACGCCGGAAGCGAACTGGATGAACGACCCCAACGGGCTCGTCTACCACAACGGGAAATACCACATGTATTACCAGTACAACCCCAACGGGACACGCTGGGGGGACATGAGCTGGGGCCATGCTTCCTCCACCGACCTGATCCACTGGGAGGAACAGCCGCTCGCCATTCCGCGGGGTTTCAACGGATCCGGCCAGGTCATCGAGGAAATCTTCTCCGGGTCCGTAGTAGTGGACACCCAGAACACCAGCGGACTGGGGACTCTCCAAAATCCGCCACTGGTGGCCACCTACACGAGCAATTACACTGCCGCCCATCCCACCCTCGCCGGCAAACAAGCGCAGTCACTGGCGTTCAGCACAGACGACGGGCAGACCTGGACGAAGTACGGCAACAACCCGGTCCTCAACAGGAACACGTCCAGCTTCCGCGACCCCAAGGTCTTCTGGTACGACAACCCGACCGGTCCGGACTACTGGGTGATGGCCGCCGTTGAAGCAGACGAGCACCGGGTCCTCTTCTACAAGAGCAACGACCTGTTGCAATGGAACTATCTGGACGACTTCGGTCCGGCAAATGCGACGGGCGGGCAGTGGGAATGCCCGGACCTTTTCCCCCTTGCCGTCGACGGAGACCCTAATAACGTCAAGTGGGTCCTCGCCGTGAACATCAACCCCGGCGCCGTCGCGGGCGGCAGCGGCGGACAATACTTCGTCGGATCCTTCAACGGCACAACGTTCACCGCCGACAACATCGATCCCGCCGACCAGCTTCCAGCCGGGAACGTCCATGCCGGCTTCAACGGCGGCAACTACAGCGGCTGGAACGTCCAGAACGATCCGTCAAACAGTTCCGGCCCCTGGGGAAGCGCCCCCGCCCCCGGAAGTCTTTCAGGACAAATGGCGGTCACCGGCAACATTGGAGGCGGGCTGGTGAACGGCTTCCACGGCGGCGACAACCCGGTTGGCACCATGGAATCAGCACCTTTCACGCTGGACAAGGACTACCTCAACTTCCTTGCCGGCGGCGGAAAGCACCCGCAGGAACCCGGCAAGCAGTCGGGAAACCAGGCCCCTCCGGGCTATCTGCTGTTCGACGGCTTCGACTACCCCGGGACGCTCACCCAAGCCGGCTGGCAGCTCGCCGGCGACTTTCAGGCGGCAGTCAACCCCTCGGCGTCGGGCGGTGAATTCGCCATCGGAAAACGGATCAACACCTTCGAAGGCGGGCCGTATCAGGACAACAATGTGGGCACCATAACGTCCCCGGAGTTCTACCTCACCAATACCAATATCGGTTTCCTTCTTGGCGGTGGCCACCGCCCTGACGGTCAGCTCCAGGTCGAACTGCTGGTGGGCGGCGTGCCGGTACGTACCGCAACCGGCACGAATTCCGGCGACCTGAACTGGCAGAACTGGGACGTTGCCCAGTACTTCGGCCAGATCGCGCGCATCCGGGTTGTGGACAACGCAACGGGGCCATGGGGCCATCTGACGCTTGACCACATGGTGCTGGGGTCGGAGCAGGCGAAGCCCCGGAGCAACGAAACCACGGTGAACCTGGTGGTGAACGGCCAGACCGTCCGGACCGCCACCGGCAACGACTCCGAACACCTGGAGTGGAAAGCCTGGGACGTCAGCGCCTACAAGGGCAGTCAGGCCACCATCAGGATCGTGGACAACAACCGCGGCGGCTGGGGACACCTCCTGGCGGATGAGTTTGTTTCCTCGGACGCCTCCCACCTCGAGCAGCACGACTGGCTGGACTGGGGCAGGGACTACTACGCCACGGTGTCCTTCAACAATGCTCCCGGCGGCAAGCGCATCATGGTGGGCTGGATGAACAACTGGGACTACGGCCAGGACACCCCAACCACCACCTGGCGCGGAACGATGGCCTTGCCGCGTGAAGTCGTACTGACCCAGACGTCCATGGGCCCGCGGCTGCGGCAGCAGGTGGTGTCCCAGGCCGATGGGTTGAAGAACACGGCAGCCACGTACACGGCGCCGGCCCAGGACATCGTGCCGGGAACCACCACGCTTCCGGTCGCAGGGGACGTGGTACAGATCGATGCCGAGTTCTCCCCCGGCACGGCGTCGTCGTTTGGCCTGAAGGTCCTTGGCAACGGAACCGAAGCCACCCGGATCGGCTACGCTCCGTCCACGAAACGGCTCTCCATCGACAGGACCAGCTCCGGCAACGAGGGGTTTCATCCAGCCTTCAGTTCAGTAGAGGACCCGCGGGTCGAGTTGATCAATGGCCGGCTCCGCCTGCGCCTGTACGTCGACCGTGCATCCGTGGAGCTCTTCGCCCAGGACGGCCTGACGACTATCACGGACCAGGTCTTTCCGGACGCTGGCGCGACCAACATTTCGCTCTTCTCCGAAGGCGGAACTGCCCGGCTCGAAAGCATGACGGTGACTCCCCTGAACCGGGCCATGTGGGGAGGCTGACCGCGGCCCGTGTGAGCCGCACGTAGAATCAGCAACAACATAAGGACGTGGGAGACGCATGAGCAAGTCAGTGGGAATCAAGGACGTAGCAGCCGCGGCCGGCGTGTCCGTCACCACCGTCTCCCACGTCCTTAACCATGTTGCCTACGCGCGGGTGGGGGCTGAAACCCGGGAACGGGTCCACGAGGCTGCCCGCCGGCTCGGGTACGGCCCGAACCGGCTGGCGCAGGCGCTGCGGACCCAGCGCTCCGGGATGATCGGGTTCATCAGCGAGGAAATCGCCACTACTCCGCACGCCGGCAGGATCATCCTGGGCTCGGAAGAAACCGCCAAGCGCCGCGGCTACAACATCATGATCATCAACTCCACCAGCACCGGATCGGCGGATTCAAGGGAGAACGATGTTGCCGCATTGCTGGACCGCCAGGTCGACGGCATCCTGTACGCCACGATGTACCACCGCCGGTTCAGCGTGCCGAAAAGCCTGGCCGGGCTTCCGTCCGTTCTGGTCGATTCCGAAGACGTGGGCCACACCGTCCCGTCGGTGATCCCTGATGAGGAGGGCGGGGCGCGGGCGGCGGTCCAGACCCTGATCGACGCCGGGCACACCAGGATCGGGATGATCAACAACACCGATGACGTCCCCGCCACGCACTCCCGGCTCAGGGCCTTCAAGGAGACCCTCGCGGATGCCGGCCTGGAGTTCCACCCCCGACTGGTCCAGTCCGAGCACTCCGAAGTTCCCGGTGGCTACCAGGCGGCACTGCGCCTGCTGCAGTCGGAGGACCGACCAACGGCCGTGTTCTGCTATAACGACCGCATGGCCATGGGCCTGTACCGGGCTGCCGGCGAACTTGGCATCAGGATTCCGGACGAGCTCTCGGTGGTTGGCTTCGACAACCAGGAACTCATTGCCGAGAACCTCCATCCGGCCCTCACCACCGTGGCATTGCCGCACTACGAAATGGGCGTCTGGGCCACTGAAAACCTGATTAACGCCATTGAAGGCAAGTCTGATCTGGGGCCCTTCGCAGCCCACCCCACCGTCTTGGAATGCCCCCTGGTGGTGCGGGATTCGGTGGCGGCACCATGCTCAATACGGGGAGTCACTCCTTAGGCATAACGATCCACAACGCGATGTAAACCAATTCACCCACGCCGAACAGTCCGAACAGCACAAAGCCGATGCGGACGAGGGCTTTTGAAATACCAAACCTGGCTGCGAGGCCGGCGCAGACGCCGGCGATCATCTTGCCATTCCTGGGCCGAACCAAAGCTGCAGTCATGCGGCCACAGTACGCCGGCCCCGGGGGCGGGTCCAGAGCCCGGCGCCGTTCATCCCGCCGTCAGTCCTGGTGCAGCTGCACGAAATTCCCGCAACCGTCGTCCAGCACCGCCGAGATGCCCGTGGGGTCTTCGGTCGGTTCCGCCTGGAAGATAACGCCCAAGGCAGTAAGACGCTTGTACTCGGCCCGGACATCGGGGACGCCGAACACGACCGCCGGCATCCCGGCGTCGTGGAGGCCATTCATGTAATTGGCACCAAGCGGATTGTCGCTGGGTTCCAGCAGCAGCCCCACGGACGCGGAACTGCCCCCGTCGGAGCCGGGGTCCTTCACGATGTACAGGTTGTATTCGGGCATGACCATGAGGGTCTCGAAACCCAGGGTCTCCGTATAGAACTGGTGGGCCGCGGCCGGGTCCTTGACGTGAATGCTGCACATTTTCAGTCGCATGCTGCCTAGGCTACCCGGGCGCCCGCCGTGCCGGAACGGCTACGGTCCGCAAGAGACCGGCGGCAGGACCCGTCCGGAGATCTGCCCATTGACGGCCGCGCCCTCCGGGATTCCAATGGAATTAGCGGAACCCAGCCACTCCGGTCAGGTTCCGTTGGAGGTGGAGCGGTGTCTGTCATCACGGAATCGGTCCCCATGGGGCCCCTGCAGCTGGCCGTCTGTGCCGTCGTGGTGGTGTGCGGCGTGGCCGGTGCGGTCTTTTCGGCGCGGTACCATGCCAGGCGCGACGCGGGGCAGCTGGACGCCGTCTTCTGGGACGCCTTCGCCGGGCTGGTCATAGTGTTCCCTGCTGTCCTCATCCCGTCGCTCGCGTCACCATGGCTTGGCTTGGCAACGGGTTCCCTCGCCGCGTTCACGGCCGTGGCATCGTTCGTGTGGAGTCCCCGGGTGCTGACCTGGCAGGAAACACGGCTGGACCGGGCAGCCACCCACCAGGACCTCGAGGCGGCGGCCGCGCGGCACCGGACGGTGCTTGCCCGATGGCGACGTTACGAGCTCGATCCCGCCTTCTGCATCGACTTCCCCGACATGACCGACGTGCGCAGACCCGAAACGGCCGCCCTCATCAAAGCCATGAAAGAGGCCGAACGCCTCCGCGCCGCCGAGGCCGCGGGGTACCTTCCCGCCGTCGCCCGGCTGGAACATGCCCTGGGCCGGGCGGAAGCCGCAGCCGGGGTCCCTTCACCCTGAGTCGCCTCGCCCAGGGAGGACATTCGCCGCCCCGGACGTTAACCGGTGTGTCGGTGACATTGGGACGGCCTGAGCCGGCGGCGGTAGCATCCCATAATGGAGCCTTTAGTCACGGACACACGAGACCAGCACGGCAGGTTGCGATCGGACCGGGGAGTCTGGCGGCAGGCCATCACGCTCGCGGCGGCCGGAGAACTCACCGCCCGGTGGCTTGAATCCCGGAGCGAATACCAGCCCGGCACCTTTGCACCCAGCTTCGACGACGAGACCCGGCCCATCGCCGCAGACCTTGCGGCGATCAACAGGAGCGGGCTCTTTACGAAGGAATCCCAGCCCGGCGTGCGTTCAGACGACGGCCATGCCCAGCGCCAGTACGTCACCGGTTTCTGCAACGGTGAGGTGGCGGCTGAACTCATGGCCCTGTCCACCCGGTCCGAGCTCATCACCATCGGCCACGCCCCCGGTGAAACGAGCGCGGCGGCGATACCGGTTACGTTCGACGGCGCCGAGGTGGTGACGGTGCTCGGGTCCAGTGAAAACCCCGTGGACGACGACCAGCTCCGCGACTGGTCGGACGAAACCAACGAAACGCTGGCCCTGGTCCTGGCCGATTCCTGGTACGTGGAGGTCCTGGACCCGCTGTGGGGACGGAACGACGTGCTGCTGCCGGAGGTTATATCAGCACTCCGGCAACAGCAGTAAGGACTACAGGTCCACCGTTCCGCTTTCACCGACGCTCATGCGGCTGTGCGTGACTTTGGACTTCATCCACTGAAGCACCGTTGCTGCCCTGCCGCCGGGGCTGGTCCAGTACTCCGCCGAGTCCGAGTCGACCCGCAGCAGGACCACCTCCGGCGTGTCCGGTCCGTCCGGGAACCATGCTTCAACCACTTGGTTCCACATGTCGTGGATTTTCTGCCTGTCCGTGACCACTTCCGCCGTACCGGCCACCGATACCCATTCGGTATTCTTGCCGAAGGACACGTTCACCCGCGGATCGGCGCGGACGTGCGCCACCTGGGAAGTTTCCGATGACGTGAAGAACCACATATCGCCGTCGTCCATTACTTCCTGGACCGCAAGCGGCCGGCTGACGAGGGCGCCTTCTTCGTTGATGGTGGTCAGCATCCCGATGTGCGAATCGTTGATGATTTCCGTGACTTTGCTGATGTTCTCAGTGTCAGACATGCTATTCACCCCGTTCTGGTCCAAGCTGGGGAACGTCCCCACCCGGCCCAGCCTATTAGTAAGCGTACTTAGTTTCAACGGAGGCTTGATTTGGCCGCCGCACCCAAGCCAAGGAGAACCATGACCACCCCGCACACCACTCCCAAATCAGACCGACCCGATTGGCTGATTCCGGTCATCGTGACCGTCGTGACCGGCCTGCTCGCCATTGTCCTGGTCGCAATGAACGGCCTCTACTGGATGGGAGCGGCCATTGCCGCGCTGGAAGCGATCAGCATCACGATGATGATCAAGTCTTCCAAGGTGCGCGCCGCCCGAAACAGCGGCGCCTCGGATCCCGCCCGGCCTTAGATCCCGCGCGCCAGGACCTGCCCCTTGAAGAACTCCGGACGGAGCCTGGACATCACCAGCATGAGCACAACGCCCAGCAGGATCACTCCCATGCCGAGGATGAACACCAGCCCCACGCCGCCCACGGAGGACCCGGAACCGTAGGCGGGGTCCATGGAGTCGTAGGCCGTCTTGACGAACATGACCAGCAGGATGACCCCGCCCAGCAGGGGCGCCAGGAACGTGAAAAGGAAGGCGCGGACTCCGCTGAAGGCCTGGGCGCGGAAGAACCAGACACAGGCCAGGGCCGTGATGCCGTAGTAGAAGCAGATCATCATGCCCAACGCGGTAATGGTGTCCCACAGCGCGTTCTCGGACGTGGTGCGGGTGATCACGTAGAAGGCGGCGGCTGCCGCCGCGGCGGCCACTGTGGCATAGCTCGGTGACTT
Organism: Arthrobacter oryzae; assembly: GCF_031454875.1. Classification (GTDB taxonomy): domain Bacteria; phylum Actinomycetota; class Actinomycetes; order Actinomycetales; family Micrococcaceae; genus Arthrobacter; species Arthrobacter oryzae_D. Next base: position 316,164 of record NZ_JAVDRQ010000001.1, on the reverse strand, counting down.
GTAGCGCGGGCTGACCTTGCCGAACTTCGGCGGCAGCGCCTTGTAATGACCCATGGCCAGCAGGGTCCGGGCCGGCGACACGAACGTTGACTGCAGCGACGCGGCCGAGCTGCTGAGGATGGCCAGTGACATGAGGATGGCGAACGGGCCCATGACCGGGCCGGCGAGCACGGCGAAGATGCTGGACTGGTTTTCCGGATTTCCCGCGCCCAGCCCCTCCTCGCCGATTCCAGCGAAGGACAGGGTGGCCAAGGCCACCGTCATATAGATGACCACGATCACCAGGACCGTGGCGGTCGCAGCCCGGCCCGGCGTTTTTTCCGGGTTCCGGGTCTCCTCATTCATGGTCAGCGTGACGTCCCAGCCCCAGTAGATGAAGATCGACAGCGACACGCCGGCGGCAAATGAGGAGAAGGAGTCCACGGCGAAGGGATTGAACCAGTCCGGTGAAATGGCCGTGGCATCGAAGGCCGAGCCGTTGGCGACATGACTGAACGCCGCCACTGCGAACCAGCCGAGCACCAGGAGCTGGAACGCCACCAGCACATACTGCACGCCCTTGGTGGCTTCCATGCCCCGGTAGGAAACCCAGCAGGCCAGCGCAATGAACACCAGGGTGGTGGCGATATTGAGGGGCAGGTTCTTGCTCAGCTCGCCCAGTTCAGGGTTGCCGAAGAGCTGCGCCAGCATGAGATAGAAGAAATCCACCGCAACGGCAGCCAGGTTGGACAGCACAATGATGGTGGCGGCGATCAGGCCCCAGCCGCCCATCCAGCCGATCCACGGCCCAAAGGCGCGGGTTGCCCACGTGAAGGAGGTTCCGGCGTCGGGCATTGCGTTGTTGAGCTCGCGGTAGCCCAGCGCAACGAGCAGCATGGGGATGAAGCCCACCAGGAAGATCGCCGGCAGGTGCACGCCCACCTCGGAAACGGTGGGCCCGAGGGCCGCGGTGAGGGTGTATGCCGGGGCAATGCAGGACACCCCGATGACGACGGCGCCGACCAGCCCCACCGATCCGGCCTTCAGTCCCTTTTCGCTCAGGGTTTTGTGTGCAGCCTTGCCCGGCTGGGTGGCGGTTGACATGGGGGTTGCCTCTCAGGAGGATTCATTCGACGTTGAATGGCAGGGCGCCCGGTTCCGGCGGCAGGCACCGCCGGAACCCGTTCCCTAGGCCGGGGCGGTGACCCTGGCGACGGCGGCTACGCGAGCGGCGGTCTGCTGACCCATCCGGATGGCTCCGTCGACGTGCTGGTACCCCTCGGCCGCGAGGTCGGAGGAGCTCCAGTAAATGGGGCCGACGGGCTGGTGCTGGTCCTTGCCGTAGCGGTGGAGGCCGCCCAGGTCGTAGCTGGAGGCATAGGCGCCGCGCGTCCATTCCTCGGAGCCCCAGTCGGATTCGTAGTACACCTCGGGCTCGAGGGCTTTCTCACCCAGGAAGGCCGCGATGGATTCGAGGATGGCGCGGCGGCGGTCTTCGGCACTGAGCTCAAAGACGGCGTCGGCCTTCTCGTCGGAGATAAAGCCCACCAGGGTGCCGCGGGAATCGCCGTGGTTGGTGTTGTCGTAGACCTCCTGCACCAGCGAGCCGGCACTAAAACAGGTCCCGGACAGCCCGTCTTCGCGCCAGAACGGCGTCTTGTAGACGGCGTGCACCTTGATGACCAGGCCCAGGGACTGGTGCTGGTGCATCTGGTGCTGGCGGCGCGGCAGCGGCGGGTTGAAGGAGACGCGCGAATACAGGTTCGGCGGTACGGCCATGATCACGTAGCGGGCGTTGACAGTCGCCCGTTCCGACACGACGGTGACGCGTGGGCCGCCGTCGTGCTCTTCCGTCCAGTTGATGGTGCGCACCGGGCTGTCCAGCACGACGTCGTCACCCAGTTCCCGTGCCTGCAGCAGCGAGACCTGTTGCATTCCGCCCACCACACGCTTGTCCAGAATGAAGTCTTCATCGGTCAGGTGCGTGAACGATCCCGCGGAAGCCGCCATCAGGACGGCCTGCAGCGCGGAGAATGCGTGCGCGGGCTTGGTCAGCATGCCGCCGGCAATGAACAGGCCGATGTTGTTGCATGCCTCTTCATCCGGGGAGTTCTGGCGGAGCCAGTGGTGGAAGGAAATGGTGTCCAGCTCGCGCGCCTTGGGGTGGGCCCAGGGCTCCGTGGGGCCGATTTCCGCCGCCAGCCCGTCCAGCAGGCCAATCAGCTTGTCCATTTCGGCCGCGGTGGTCTCACTGACCGGGAAGGAGCCCCCGGTGTAGCGGGTCTTCCTCCCGTCGGTGCCCACGTAGATGGACTCACCGTCACGGTAGCGGGAGTAGGTCTCCAAGCCGAGTTCGTCCAGGAGTTCCAGGAGTACCGTCTGGTCCGGCGACACCCACTGGCCGCCGATTTCCAGCATGGCGCCGTCAACGGTGTCGGTCCAGGTGCGGCCGCCCACGCGGTCCCGTGCTTCCAGCACGGCGACGCTGAGGCCCGCCTTCTTCAGTTCGCGGGCTGCCGTGAGGCCCGAGGGGCCGGCTCCTACGACAACGACGTCGCGGTCAAGTTCCAGCATGATGTCCTCTCTGTGGCCGCCGGAGTGATGCGAACCACTAAATGAATGCCATTCATTTATGAAACTATAGCGGTTCACCCGACGTACCGGAAGGGGTCGATGGAATAATGCTGGGGACCCCGCCAGCAGAAAGGCCGACGATGCCGGCAGCCGCACGCCCAGCCACGGACTCCCGCCACTCCGAAATCCCCGCGAAGCGCCGCGCGGGAAGGCCGTCCTCGGCAGTGCTGGACCAGGCGGTTATTACGTCTGCCGCGCTGGAGCTGATCGGCAAGAGCGGCTACGACGGCCTCACGATGGCCGCACTGGCACGCTCCCTGCACGTGGCGCCGTCGGCCCTTTACAACCACGTGACGTCCAAACGGGACGTCCTGGTCCTGGTGGAGGACCACCTCGCATCGCTGGTGGATGTGTCCGCCTTCGGTGCGGAACCGTGGGACGAGGCCGTGCGGCAGTGGGCATGGAGCTACCGGGACGTTTTTTCCCAGCACACTCCGCTGATCCCGGTCATCGCCGTCCTGCCGGTTACGGACGCACCCCAGACCCTGGCCATGTACGAGACCGTCAGCGAGGGACTGCGCCAGGCCGGGTTCCCGCAGGAGCGCATCGTCTCCTCGATCGTGGCTTTGGAGTCGTTCATCTTCGGTTCGGCCTACGATGTGACAGCGCCTGCAGACATCTTCGATCCGGGCAGCATGGCGGAATCCACGCCCAGTTTCACCGCAGCAGTGCGCAGCCTCGCCGATCAGGGCTACGAAAAGCCCGCCGATGTCGCCTTCAGCCTGGGCCTGGAAGCGCTGATCTCCGGGCTGGGGGCCTTGCGGGCGTAGGCGGGCCTGTTGTAGTACGTACGGGAAGGGGCGGCCGCCTACCTGTGAAGGTCGCGTGCCGCCCCTTGAATGCGGGCTGCCTGCCGGACGGGCCGCTTGCCGGCCGGCCGCGGTGTTGAGCGGCGCCCGGCCATGGATCCGCGTTAGAAGTTGGCCCCGTCTGCTTTGACTGCAAGGACCGGACGGTCAGCCTGCATCAGGATGCGCTGGGCGTGGCTGCCCAGGATGAACTTGCCCACCTGCGACCGATGGCGCAGGCCGATGACGATCAGGGACGCATTCGCCTCGCGGGCAACTTCCAGGAATTCATCCGCCAGGTCATGCTGATAGGGCGGCTGAATGACGGTTGCTTTCACGCCGGCATCCGCGGCGCGGCGGGCTGCCTGCTCCAGCAGATCCTCGGGGGCCACGGACTTGTCCACCAGCGCGCCTTCCCTGGCGGAGTTCACAATGAGGAGGTCCTCATTCCTGAGGCGTGCTTCGGCGATGCCGGCCACAAGCGCGGCCTCCCCTGCGGGTGTGGGGACGAATCCGACGATGATGCTCATACCTTCTCCTTGATCTCGGCCCTGGCGGCTGACGTGGCAGCGGGGGACTTGCGCTTTGCGATGGTGCTTCGGATGATCGGCAGTACTGCCACGAGGACAAAAACGGCCAGCAGCGTCGCCGAGATTGGCCGGCCAAAGAAGCCCAGCGGATCGCCGCCGAAGACCAGCAGTGAACGGCGCATGGAGCTTTCCAGCAGTTCACCCAGGACAAAGGCCAGCACCAGCGGACCCGGCTCAAAGCCGAACTTCTTCATCAGGTAGCCGATGATGCCGAACACGACCACCAGCGTCACGTCGAACATGCTGTTGTTGATGGTGTACGCACCCAGGAGGGTGATGAGAGCCGTCACCGGTGCCAGTATCGCGGCGCGGACGCGGAGGATCTTCACGAAGATGCCCACCAGCGGAAGGCTCATGATCAGCAGCAGGATGTTGCCGATGTACATGGAGTTCACCACGCCCCAGAACAGCTCCGGGTTCTGCTCCACCAGCTGCGGCCCGGGAGTAACGCCCTGGATGAGCAGCGCTCCGAACATCAGCGCCATGGTTGCGTTGGCCGGGATACCGAGCGTCAGCAGGGGGATAAAGGACGAGGTTGCGGCCGCATTGTTGGCCGTTTCCGGGCCTGCGACGCCTTCCGGGGCTCCCTTGCCGAAGCGCTCAGGATGCTTGGCGCGCTTTTTCTCCATGGCGTAGGAGGCCATCGACGCAATGGTAGCGCCGCCACCCGGGAGGATGCCGAGGAAGAAGCCCAGGACGGAGCCGCGCCCGATCGCACCGGATGCCTGCTTCAGGTCCTGGCGTGAAGGCCAGACGTTTGCCACCTTTGACGGCGCCTTCGCGGCCCGGTGGCGTTCCTCCAGGTTGTAGAGGATTTCACCCAGCCCGAAGATGCCCATTGCAATCGGCACGAAGTCGATGCCGTCGGCGAGCTGGAGGCTGCCGAACGTGAAGCGGCTTTCGCCGGTGAAGATATCCCGGCCCACCGTGGCGAGCAGCAGTCCAAGCGCCGCGGCGATGAGGGCCTTGGTTTTGGAGCCGCTGCTGATGGTGGCCACCAGGAGGATGCCCAGCATCGCCAGGGCGGTGTACTCCGGCGGCCCGAAATCCAGCGCGAAGCTGGCGACGACGGGCGCCAGGAACGTCAGCCCGATGATGGCTGCGGTGCCGCCGATAAATGATCCGATGGACGCAAGGCCCAGTGCCGTGCCCGCCCTGCCCTGTTTGGCCATCTGGTAGCCGTCGAAGACAGTGACAACCGAGGACGCTTCACCGGGAAGCCGGAGGAGCACGGAGGTGATGGTGCCGCCGTACTGCGCGCCGTAGAAAATACCGGCCAGCATGATGATGGCCGTCACCGGCTCGACGTTGTAGGTAAGCGGAAGAAGGATTGCGATGGTTGCCGCGGGCCCCAGTCCGGGCAGGACGCCGATCAGCATGCCGATGACGACGCCGATCAGGCAGTAGAGGAGGTTGGTCGGCTCCAGGACAACCGCAAATCCGTTGATGACGGGATTCAGAAAATCCACGGGGGTCTCCTAGAAGAGATGGGGAATGGAAGTGTGGAGCGCCAGGACGAAGATGCCGTAGAAGGCGATGACGACGACGGCACTGACCAGGAGGGTGGAGCGCCAGGTTTCTCCACCGAGGAAACGCATCCAGATGACGCACAGCACCAGGGCCGGCAGTTCAAAACCGATGAGCGGCATGAGGGCGACCATTGCCGCCAGCGTCACGAGTCCGGTGAGCGGGGCGGTGGACATGCGGGTGAACTTTTCCGCATCCCGGTTGTGCCGGCCAAGGACGAGCTGGAACAGGCCGAGCGCCACCATCACGCAGCTGATGATGAACGGCCAGAGGCCAGGCTGCGGGCTCGCCGGGGTGCCAAGGCCCATGGCCACGGACAGGACGACGGCGCCGACCCCCACTCCGAGAACCACCAGTGAGGACGCCACGTTGGCGAGGGCACCGGCAGCGGGGGGCTTTTCCTCTTCCCATTGCGCTGCAAGCTGTTCCGGCGTCAGGTCATCAAGGACGTCGCCTGGAGCGTCGTCGAGCGGGCTGCGGGCGTCCCCGCCGGAGGAAGCGCTCTCGCGGCTTCCTCCGGCGGGCACTGCGGGAGTTCCTTTCACAGGAATCACTTATTTCCGCTCAGGCTGATGTCGTACTTCTCCACCAGTTCCTTGTACTTTGCTGCGTATCCCTTCCATTCGGTGACCACTTCCTCACCGGAAATCTCTTTGGGCGTCAGCATGTTCTTCTTGTTGAACTCCTTGTAGGCATCCGACTTGAAGGTCTCCTTGAAGGCCGCGAGCAGCTTGTCCTTCACGTTCTGGAGCGTGCCCTTGGGGGCGGCGACTGCCCGGTACTGCGCTACCGGAACGTCATAGCCGGCTTCCTTGGCAGTGGGGGTGTCCGGCAGGAAGCTGTTGCGCTCTTCGGAGAAGACCAGGAGCGGAGCCACCTTTCCTGCCTGGATCTGCGGCATCGCTTCACCGAGCTGGATGGTGGCGAGCTCCACCTGATTGCCCAGGACTGCCGTGAGGGCAGGCTTGCCGCTGTCAAAGGGAATGTCGGTGCCGGTGACTTCAGCCTGTTTGAAGAGCACAGTCTGGGCCAGCTGGCTTCCGGTGCCAACACCGGTGGTGCCGAAGGTGACGTTGCGGCCGGCGTCGGTCACATCCTTGAAGCTCTTGAAACCGGACTGCGGGCTGGCCACCAGGACGTAGTCGTCCTGCGACAGGCCCGCAATGATGTCCAGGTCGTCGATGTTGACGGCTTCATCAGCGGAAACCGCCAACGGTGTGATGGTGATCAGCGAGGCGGTCAGCAGAACCAGCTCCTGGCCATCGGCGGGCTTGCCGGCTACTTCCTTGGTGGCGAGGGCGCCATTGGCACCGGGCTTGTTCACCACGGGCATCGGCTGGCCAAGGCTCTTGGAAGCACCTTCGGCGATGGCGCGGGCAATCAGGTCGGTGCTGCCGCCGGCCGCCTGGCCAACTGTGAGGTTGACGGGCCCGCTGGGGTAGTTGGCTGATTCGCTTTTTCCTCCGGCGACGTTGCCGCAGGCGGTCATGGCCAGCAGAGTGATCGCTGATGCTGCGCCGAGCACGGTGCGGCGGGTGGGGAAGTACTTCATTGGAACTCCTCATAATGACTCCGGGGTGGCCCGGGAGAATGTTGTGAACCGAATCACTTCGCGTTCGCTAGGACGAGTTTAGGGACGCGCTATGATGCATGTCTAAGCCCATATGAGCATCAGGTGATACCCGAAAGGCATCATGTTTACGTTTGACCAACTGGCGGGCTTCATCGCCGTTGCCGAGGAGCTGCACTTCGGCAGGGCGGCGGAACGCCTCAACATGACGCAGCCGCCCCTGAGCCGCCAGATCCAGAAGCTTGAAAAAAGCATCGGAACGGAACTGCTTGAGCGGGACAACCGAAAGGTCCAGCTGACGGCGGCAGGGCGGGCCTTCCTGGACGAGGCCCGCCGGCTGATGGCTCTGGCTGACCGGGCGCCGGTCACGGCGCGGCGCATCGCCACCGGCCGCTCGGGACTCCTGCGGATCGGCTTCACGGCTGCCAGCGGCTTCAGCATTCTGGGGCCGCTGCTGGAGGAGATCGCCGAGATCGTCCCGGACGTCGACATCGATCTGCAGGAGCTCGTCACCGGTGAGCAGATCCAGGGCCTGCTGACCGGAGGGCTCGACCTGGGCCTCGCCCGGCCTCCGTTTGACCGGGACATCTTCGATTCCCACCTTCTTTACCGCGAAGCAATGGTGCTCGCCGTGCCGTCGGACCACAGACTCGCGGAGCTTTCCCGTCCCATCGCGGACTCGGACCTGAAGGACGAACCGCTCATCATGCATTCGCCCACCAAGGCGACCTACTTCTACGACCTCGTGGTCAGGATGTTCCCCATCCAGCACTCAAACGTGATCCACACCGTAAGCCAGATCCTGACCATGGTCTCCTTGGTCGCAGCCCGGCGCGGCGTAGCGTTCGTCCCGCACTCGGCAACACTGCTGGCAATCAAGGGGGTGGAGTTCCTGCCCCTTGCCGGCATGGAAAGCGAACAGCCCGTGGAGCTCCACGCGATCTGGAACCGCAAGATTGAAAACCCCGCCCTGCGGCGGCTTCTCCAAGACCTGGAGTTCCGAACGGAGTAGCGCTCTGCCCGGCAGGCACCACGATGCATCTTTGGCATCAATGCATACACAAATACACTTAGACAGGCATAACGTCCTCTGCCTAACCTGAACAGGAACCCACAACACCAGCCGCCCCTCAAGGCGCTCACACGGAGGACGACATCGTGGCAAAGTACACCCCCCAGGAACTGGCAAACACCCTTAAGGACGGCCTGCTGTCGTTCCCCGTGACGTCGTTCGACGCCCAGTTGCAGTTCGACGAGGAGAACTACCGCAAGCATCTGGCCTGGCAGGCAAGCTTCCCGGTGGCAGGCCTCTTCGCCGCGGGCGGCACCGGCGAGGGCTTCTCGCTCACCCCCACCGAATCGGCCCGCGTGGTCCGCGCCGCCGTCGAGGAAGTCGGCAGCACCGTTCCCGTCCTGGCCTCGGCGGGCGGCTCCACCGCCCAGGCCATTGAAAACGCCCAGGCCGCCGAAGCAGCCGGCGCCGACGGCATCCTGCTCCTGCCGCCGTACCTGACCGAAGCGGATCAGGGCGGCCTGGTTGACCACGTCAGCGCGGTCTGCAGGTCAACTTCGCTCGGCGTCATCATCTACAACCGCGCCAACGCCATCTACAAGGACACCACCGTGGCCACGCTGGCCGACCGCCACAAGAACCTGATCGGCTTCAAGGACGGTGTGGGCGACCTCGAACACGACGCCCGCGTTTACGCGAAGCTCGGCGACCGCCTGTTCTACCTCGGCGGCCTGCCAACGGCGGAAACCTTCGCCCTCCCGCTGCTGCAGCTGGGCATGAGCACTTACTCCAGCGCCATGTACAACTTCGTCCCCCAGTTCGCCCTCGACTTCTACCGGGACGTGCGCAACCAGGACCGCGTCGCCGTCAACAGGAAGCTCAACGACTTCGTCATCCCGTACCTGGACATTCGCGACCGGGTCAAGGGCTACTCTGTTTCCATCGTCAAGGGCGGCCTGGACGCCATCGGCCGTTCGGCCGGCGGAGTCCGCCCGCCGCTGCAGAACCTCGCACCGCAGGACCTGGCGGACCTCAAAGCGCTCATCGCCACCGTCTCCTGATCAACGTCTCTCCTAAGGAGTCAGCACCATGACACTCACCGGACATTCCCTGATCGCCGGGCAGCCCGTCGTAGGCGCAGGCAAGACCGCCTTTGGCTTCAACCCTGCGAGCAACGAACAGCTTGAACCTGCCTACTCCCTGATCACCGAAGAGCAGCTCAAGGCAGCCACCGGCGCGGCTGCAGAGGCGTATGCCTCCTTCAGCACCCTCGACCCCGAGACGCACGCCGGCTTCCTGGATGCCATCGCGGACAACATTGAAGCCATCGGCGAGGAGCTGATCATCCGGGCAGGCCAGGAGACCGGTCTGCCGGCCGCCCGGTTGCAGGGCGAACGCGCCCGCACCACCGGCCAGCTCCGCCTGTTCGCCTCCGTGGTCCGCCAGGGCGACTTCCGCGGCGTCCGCATCGACCCGGCACTGCCCGAGCGCACCCCGCTGCCCCGCGCCGACATCCGCCAGCGCCAGATCCCGCTCGGCCCCGTCGCCGTGTTCGGTGCCAGCAACTTCCCGCTGGCCTTCTCGACGGCGGGAGGAGACACCGCCTCGGCCCTCGCCGCCGGCTGCCCCGTAATTTTCAAGGCCCACAACGCCCACCCCGGCACGGGCGAGCTCGTCGGTCAGGCCGTGGTCAAGGCCGTGCGCGACTCGGGGCTCCACCCCGGGGTCTTCTCGCTGATCTATGGCCCCGGTGCCAGCATCGGCCAGGCCCTCGTGGCCGATCCGGCCATCAAGGCCGTAGGCTTCACCGGTTCCCGGGCAGCCGGCATCGCCCTGATGCGCACCGCCGCCGCCCGCCCCGAGCCCATCCCGGTCTATGCGGAAATGTCCTCGCTCAACCCTGTCTTCGTCTTCCCCGGCGCCCTGAACGGCTCCGCCGAACAAATCGATGCACTGGCCCAGCAGTACGTCACCGCCGTCACCGGCAGCTCAGGCCAGCTCTGCACCTCTCCCGGCCTGCTGTTCGCCCCGGCCGGTGAGGCAGGCGACAAACTCGCTGCCGCCGTCGGACGCGCCGTATCCGCGTGTGCCGGCCAGACCATGCTGACCGAAGGCATCGCCGGCTCGTGGAACGCCGGCACCGAGGCACTGGGCAGCGCAGCCGGCGTCGACGTCGTCGGCCGCGGAACCGAAGGTGCTACGAAAAATGCGCCGGCTCCCACGATTTTCGGAACCCAGGTCAGAGACTTCGTCTCCAACCACGTGCTGCACGAAGAGATCTTCGGCGCCGCCAGCCTGGTGATCCGCTACACCACTACCGATGAACTGATCGACGCCATCAACCGGCTTGAGGGTCAGCTCACCGCTTCCCTGCAGCTCACCGCAGAGGACTACCCGACCGCGGCCCGTCTGATCCCCGCACTCGAGCAGAAGGTGGGGCGGATCATCGTCAACGGCTGGCCCACCGGCGTCGAAGTGGGCCACGCCATGGTCCACGGCGGCCCCTTCCCCGCAACCTCCGACACCAAGACCACCTCGGTGGGAACACTGGCGATCAACCGCTTCCTGCGGCCCGTCGCGTACCAGAACCTGCCCCAAGAGCTGCTTCCGGCACCGCTGCAGGACGACAACCCCTGGCACCTCAACCGGCGGATCGATGGAACGGTTGAAGCCGCAGCCGAGGCCAAGGATGAGGTCAACGCATGAGCACCCAGCCCACGATCGCCAAGGTTGAGGTAGTTCCCGTCGCGGGCTACGACAGCATGCTGATGAACCTCAGCGGCGCGCACGGACCCTTCTTCACGCGCAATGTGGTGATCATTACCGACTCGGAAGGCCGCTCCGGCCTCGGCGAGGTCCCCGGCGGCGAGAAGATCCGCACCACCATCGAGGAGGCCGGGGCATTCATCTCCGGCAAGCCGGTGGCCCGCTACCGTTCCCTGCTGCGCGAGATCGCGGCCGAGTTCGCGGACCGCGACGCCGGCGGCCGCGGACTGCAGACCTTCGACCTCCGGACCACCGTCCACGCCGTCACCGCCGTCGAATCGGCTCTGCTGGACCTCCACGGCCAGTTCCTCGGCGTCCCCGTCGCGGAACTGCTCGGCGACGGGCAGCAGCGCACCTCGGTGCCGATGCTTGGTTACCTCTTCTTCATCGGCGACCGCCGCCGGACCGATCTGCCGTACCTCGTGGAGGACGCCCCGGCAGACCGCTGGGAACGGCTGCGCCGGCAGGAGGCCATGACCCCCGCAGCGGTGGTTGCGCTGGCCGAAGCCGCGCAGGAACGCTACGGCTTCAGTGACTTCAAGCTCAAGGGCGGCGTCCTGTCCGGCGACGACGAAGTCGATGTAGTCACCGCCCTGGCCAAGCGTTTCCCCGATGCCCGGGTCACGCTGGACCCGAACGGCGGCTGGCTCCTCGAGGAAGCCATCCGCCTCGGCAAGCGGATGCAGGGCGTTGTTGCCTATGCCGAGGACCCGTGCGGTGCGGAAGGCCGCTTCTCCGGGCGCGAGGTCATGGCGGAATTCCGCCGTGCCACCGGGCTGAAGACTGCCACCAACATGATCGCCACGGACTGGCGGGAAATGTCCCATGCCATCCGCAGCAACGCTGTGGACATTCCGCTGGCGGATCCGCACTTCTGGACCATGCACGGCTCCGTCCGGGTGGCGCAGCTCTGCCATGAATTCGGCCTCACCTGGGGCTCGCACTCGAACAACCACTTCGATATCTCGCTGGCCATGTTCACGCACACCGGCGCAGCAGCCCCCGGCGAGATCACCGCTTTGGACACGCACTGGATCTGGCAGGACGGCCAGGGGGTCACCAAGGAACCGCTGCAGATCAAGGACGGTGCCATCGAGGTTCCTGCAGCTCCCGGGCTGGGCATCGAACTGGACCGCGATGCCCTGGACAAGGCGCACCAGCTGTACCTGGAGCACGGACTGGATGCCCGCGACGACAGCATTGGCATGCAGTACTACATCGACGGCTGGGCGTTCGATCCGAAGCGCCCCTGCCTGGTGCGCTAGGAGTTACTGGCGACGGGTCCCCGGATTCGCGCCGGACCCGGCAGACGCCGGACTCAGTTTCCGCACGGCCGGCCCTCCCTTCGCAACGGGGAGGCGGCCGTGCGGAACCGCGCCCGGCGACGCTCACGGTTATTTGCAGGAACTATTGGACAGCTAAATAGAAGGGCGCATTTTGGGCGGCGTTGTCTCCGGAATACTGATCATCTCCGCCGTCATTGCCGTGGGCTATTTCGCTGCCCGGCTCCGGATCCTGGGGCCCGAAGTCCAGGGTGCCCTGACCCGCACCGCCTATTACGTCACCAACCCGGCGTTGCTGTTCACAGTTGTTGCCGGCAGCGATATCCGGGCCGCGCTCGGCACGGACGCCCCTCTGGCGCTGCTCTCGGCAGCGATAGTGGGGCTCCTTTATTGCCTGGCTAGTTTCCTGTTCTTCCGCCGCCCGGCAGCCGAAACCGCGGTGGGCGCCATGGCCAGCAGCTATGCGAATGCAAACAACATCGGCATACCGGTCTCCCTCTACGCCGTGGGCACCGCACAGCACGTTGCCCCCGTGCTCCTGGTGCAGATCCTGGTGATGGCGCCGTTCTACCTCACTGTGCTGGGCGTGGCCTCCGGCTCCAAAATCTCCTGGAAGAAGCTGCTTCTTCAGCCCTTCGCCAACCCGATGATCATCGCCTCCGGACTGGGCGCCGCCGTCGCACTGACCGGCTGGGCCGCCCCCGAGCTGCTGCAAAAACCCATCGACATGCTCGCCGGCGGCGCGGTACCGATGGTGCTGCTGGCCTTCGGGCTTTCGCTCGCCGGCCGGGCTCCGCTGCAGAAGGGCGATGGCCGCACTGAGACGCTCGTGGCAACATTCCTGAAGATTGCCGGGATGCCGCTGGTTGTGTGGGTCCTGGGCCGCTTTGTCTTCGGGCTGGAGGGGCAGCACCTGCTGGCGAGCGTCATCATGGCTGCGCTGCCCACCGCCCAGAATGTGTTTCTCTTCGCCTCCCCGTACGGCCGCGGAATGACCGTGGCACGAGACGTAATCCTCTGCACCACGTTGTTGAGTGTCGGCGCGCTGCTGGTTGTCGCTTGGCTGGTTCACTAGCTCCGGTGCCTGCTGTTCAGCGGCCAGCCGCGTCAGGCCGTTTCGACGGGCCTATCAATAGCGTGCCCGTATTGGGACCAGCCGCCGACGAACAGCCTGCCGCGGCCCAGTCCCACCTGCTCCATTACAAGGAGGTTGTGGCACGCAGTGACACCCGATCCGCAATATGCAATTGTGTTCTCGGCCGCGGCAATTCCTGCACGTTCAAAATTCGCGCGCAGGCGCTCGGCCGCGAATAGTCTTCCCGATGAGTCGAGGTTCTCTCGGCAAGGCACATTTACTGCTCCTGGTATGTGGCCGGGGCGAGGGTCGACAGGGTCTTGATGTCCCTCAAAGCGGTCACGGTTCCTCGCGTCCACGACCCTGTATTGACCCGAAGACGCTTCTGCAATGTCCGCTTGCAGAGCCGTGGGCCATCCTCGAACTGTAAATTCGCTGGCCGATCTTTTCGGCTCATTTGTATCGAGCTCCCCTGGGTAACTGCCAATACCACCGTCGAGGACTGCAGCACTTCTCCCTACCGACCGAAGCATCCATACGATTCTCGCCGCTATGACGCCACCAGCGTCGTCATATGCAACGACGACATCGGAGTCAGCTATGCCGCTTTCCCGCATCCCTTGTGCAAACACTTCGGGGTCGGGCAGCGGGTTCCGACCTGCCTCTCTGGAGGCCGGGCCGGAAAGCCACTTATCCATGTCGACGAACACGGCACCGGGGATATGGCCCGCACGGTAAGCGTCCCTACCCGAGGAACCATCGAGATACCATCGCGTGTCAACGAGGACGTACCCCCTTGGATTGCTGGCGCACCAGCTCCAGTCGACAAAGGGCTGCAGGTTGGGATGGCCGTTGCTCATACGTTGGATTCTAAAAGGCACCACCACATAATGAGATGCTGATCTCAGCATGTGAACTACCCTGTCCTGCATCATCCGAACCCCGCTACCCCCACCAAACTATACTTGTAATACAAGTTAGAAACTTATATCCTAACTAGGAGGGCAATGTAGCCCGGACATCCTGCCTTCAAGGAGCACCCATGAGCACCGTAGACCTCATCCGCCACGTAAAACTTTCCACCGCGAGACTTCCCCTGGCCGTGCCGATCAGCGACGCCAAAGTGTTCACGGGCCGCCAGAAGCCCATGACCGAGGTAGTCTTTCTGTTCGCCGAAATCACCACCGAGCAGGGACACAGCGGCATCGGCTTCAGCTACTCCAAGCGCGCAGGCGGGCCCGCCCAGTACGCGCACGCCAAGGAAGTCGCCGAGGGAATCATTGGCGAGGACCCCAACGACATCGGCAAGCTCTACACGAAGCTCCTCTGGGCCGGCGCTTCCGTGGGCCGCTCGGGCGTAGCCACCCAGGCCCTTGCCGCCATCGACATCGCCCTCTACGACCTCAAAGCCAAGCGCGCCGGCCTGCCACTGGCCAAGCTCCTGGGCTCGTACCGTGGCTCCGTCCAGACCTACAACACGTCCGGAGGCTTCCTCAACGCCACCCTGGACGAGGTCAAGGCACGCGCCACCCAATCCATCGACGACGGAATAGGCGGCATCAAGATCAAGGTGGGCCTCCCCGACAGCAAAGAGGACCTGCGGCGTGTCGCCGGGATCCGGGAACACATCGGCTGGGACGTGCCGCTCATGGTGGATGCCAACCAGCAGTGGGACCGTGCCACTGCCCTGCGCATGGGCCGGCAGCTGGAGGAATTCAACCTCATCTGGATCGAGGAGCCGCTGGACGCCTACGACTTCGAGGGTCACGCCCATCTGGCCAACGTCCTGGACACCCCAATCGCCACCGGCGAGATGCTGGCCTCCGTGGCCGAGCACAAGGGCCTGATCAACGCCAACGGCTGCGACATCATCCAGCCCGACGCTCCCCGCGTCGGCGGCATCACCCAGTTCCTGCGGCTCGCCGGACTGGCGGACGAGCGGGGTCTTGGACTCGCCCCGCACTTCGCCATGGAGATCCACCTTCACCTCGCCGCCGCCTACCCTCGCGAGCCGTGGGTGGAGCACTTCGACTGGCTGGACCCCCTGTTCAACGAACGCCTTGAAACCAAGAACGGCCGCATGCTCGTTCCGGACCGCCCGGGCCTCGGCGTGACCCTCAGCGACCAGGCCCGCGCCTGGACCACCGAGTCCGTGGAGTTCGGCGCGTAACCTTGAACGCATGAGCCGGAACCTGACCGCGGACCTCGCCGCCGATCTTCGCACGCGCATCGTTGACGGCGCCATCCAGCCCGGCGAGAAGCTTCCCAGCGAAAATACGCTGATCGGTGAGTTCGGCGTCAGCCGCACGGTGGTCCGGGCAGCCCTGACCCGGTTGCAGGCCGAAGGCCTGGTGGAAACCGAACGGGGGCGGGGCAGTTTCGCGCTGACCCCGCCCCCGCACGGCGATCCGCCTGCACCGGGTGGCCGGCCGGTGGCCAGCATGGAGGACCGGCTCCACCTGCTGGAGTTCCGCATCGGCGTCGAGACCGAGGCCGCCGCCCTGGCTGCCCGGAACCGCACGGACCGGCAGCTGAAAGCCGTGCTTAACGCCTTGGAGGAGTTCACTGCCAGCGGCGAGCACCCGGCGCATGCCATGAAGTCCGACTACGAATTCCACAAGGCCATCGCCGCGGCGTCGGGGAACCCCTTCTACTCGGACTGTCTGGCGTCACTGGGCCAGACCATGATCGCCATGCCCCGCACGCGACTGATGACCGGCGTCGAACACTACGCCCGCGACCACTTCGAACAGGTGGTCCATGAGCACAAGTCCATCTATGCGGCCATCGCGGAAGGCGACGAACCGTCGTCGTCGGCTGCAATGCGCAGCCACCTGGCCAACTCGAGGCGGCGGCTCCGGGCCGGACGCCAATAGTCCCGGGACAAACCGCCCACCGCTGCCGGCGTCTTGCCGTCGGGGCTCAGGCCTGAAGGTCAGCCTGCTGCTCAGGCGTGTCGATCAGCCGGAGAAGGCGCAGGACAGCAGGGTTGGCTGTTTCCTCATTCCACGCCAACTCCAGGTCCACCCTGTTTAGTTCCCGGATGCCGTGCCGCCCGTCGATCTCGTGGAATTCCACGCCTGCGGGCGCGAAGGCCATGGCCGAGGCGGGGACAAGCGTCACCCCCAGGCCGGCCTGGACGAAGGCGAGAAGGGCCGGAACCTGACTTGCGTACTGGGTGATGTTCGCATGGGCGCCGGCGCTGGCGAACAGCCGGAGCACCAGGTCGTGGAAGTACCGGGCCTCCTTGGTGGAGTACATCAGCAACGGCAGCCTGTCCAGGGATCCAAGCGGCAGCGGCTCCCCCGGCGGCGCCGCCATGTTTCCCAACAGCGAACTCCCCTCGGGCAACGCCACCACCAGCCGGTCCTGCATAAGCGGTCTGGACACGACGCCCGGGCGGGCCACGATGGGCCGCAGCAGGCCGATGTCCACGCTTCCCTTCACCAACCCGTCCATTTGGTCCGTTGATACCAGCTCCCGGAGGACAAAGGACACCCCCGGCATCCCCTCCGCAGCGCGACGCAGCATCACCGGCAGTGCACTCTGCCCGGCTATGGCGGTGTACCCCACCGTGATGGCACCGGCTTCGCCGGAGGACACCCGGCGGACATCGAGGTCCGTCTTGATACACATGTCCAGGATCTGCCGTGCCCTCGGAAGCAGGGTTGCGCCTGCGGCTGTCAGCTCCACCTTCCTACTGGTGCGGCCAAAGAGCTGGGTGCCCAGCTTCTTCTCAAGCATCTGAATCTGGCGGCTCAACGGCGGCTGGGTCATGTTGAGCCGCTCAGCCGCAGCGCCGAAGTGAAGTTCTTCAGCTACGGCCACGAACGCTTCTAACTGGGCTAGGGAGAACATTCATACCTTTACTGAATTCTTGAGTGCACAAATTAGCTTGGACTTGGATCGATGACTCCCCTTATGGTCGGTGAACGGGGCAGGTAAATCAACCCCTAGCCAACCAAGGAGCACAGCGCAGTGGAGCAGGCATACGATCCCTTCCAGTACCTCAACCGTGCCAGGATTACGGGCGTTTCCATCACGCCGGTGGCCTTCAAGGACCCGCCGCTCCTGAACACCGTCGGCGTCCACGAACCCTTCGCACTGCGGGCCATCGTGGAGGTCCAGACGGACGCCGGGGTATCTGGGTTCGGTGAAACCTACGGCGATGCCGGCCATCTTGCCCGGCTGCAGCTCGCGGCCGCGGCCGTGCACGGGACGGACGTTTTCAACATCAACGGGCTGCGAAGCCGGATCGCCCGGGCACTGCAGCAGGACAATATCCAGGGCGGCCACGGCATGAGCGGCATGGTCACCGGTTCGAGCACAGCCGACCGCGTGCTGTCAGCGTTTGACGTCGCAGCCCTGGATATCCAGGGCAAGCTCCTCGGCCGGCCGGTCAGCGACCTCCTCGGCGGCGCCGTCCGGGAATCGGTGCAGTTCAGCGGGTACCTGTTCTACAAATGGGCGGGCCACCCCGGCCAGGACGACGATGCCTGGGGTGCCGCCCTGGATCCTGCCGGCATTGTGAAGCAGGCCCGGACCATGGTGGACAACTACGGTTTCAGCGCGCTCAAACTCAAGGCCGGTGTCTTCGCACCGGAAGAGGAAATCGCAGCCATCCAGGCCCTCCGCTCGGAATTCCCCGACCTTCCCCTCCGCATCGATCCCAACGGCGCCTGGACAGTGGAGACCTCAATCCGCGTGGGCAAGGAACTGGACGGCGTCCTGGAGTACCTCGAGGACCCCACCCCGGGCATCGAAGGCATGGCGGCCGTCCGCCGTGAAGTGGCTATGCCTTTGGCAACGAACATGTGTGTGGTCAGCTTCGCGGACGTCGCACCTGCCGTTGCGGCCGGCGCAGTGGATGTCATTCTCTCCGACCATCACTTCTGGGGCGGGCTCCGCCGGACCCAGTTCCTGGCCGGCATCAGCGAGACGTTCGGCCTGGGGCTGTCGATGCACTCCAATTCCCATCTGGGTATCAGCCTCGCGGCCATGGTCCACCTGGCGGCCGCCACCCCTAACCTTGACTACGCGTGCGACACGCACTGGCCGTGGAAGGACCCGTCCGAGGACGTCATCGCCGGCGGCGTTTTCACGTTCCAGGACGGGGCAGTCCACGTGCCCACCGGACCGGGCCTGGGGATCGAGGTGGACCGCGACGCCCTGGAACGCCTGCACCGCCAGTACCTGGACTGCGGGATCAGGAGCCGGGACGACACCGGCTACATGCAGCGGCTCCGCCCCTCCTATGAGCTCCAGAGCCCCCGGTGGTAGACGCCGGGGAGCCTGCGGCTCCGCGCCGCCTGCAGTCCCTGAAGATCGTGGTCACGGACCCCATCATCAGCCGCTTCGAGGAACGATTGAGGGCCGACGGCGGCGCCCACCAGTGGGACATGGCTGCGGCCCGGACTCCCGAACGCCGGCTTGACGCCCTGGCTGGCGCCGACGTCGTGGTTTGCTCTTCCCTGGGCCCTGCGGAAGCGCGGGCTGCCGGCCGCGTGCGGCTGGTCCACGTCACGGGTGCAGGCTACGACAGGATTTCCTTCCCGGATCTGGCGCCGTCGGCCCAGGTGGCCAACACCTTCCACCACGCACGGCCCATCGCCGAGCACGTCCTGATGGTCATGCTGATGCTTTCGCGCAATGTTGCCGCCGCCGACCGCGAGGTCCGCCGGGGGAAGTGGCGGACCATCGCAACGGACGACGACGTGCCGTTCCATCCCGTTCTCGCCGACCTGACGCTGGGGTTGGTGGGACTGGGTTCCATCGGCGCCGAGGTGGCCCGCGTGGCCGGAGCGCTGGGCATGACGGTCCGCGCTGTGCGGCGCAACCCTTCGGCCGCCCTCCCGCAAGGCGTCAACCTCGACTGGGTGGGGGGAAACCATGAGCTCCACGGGCTCCTGGCCACGTCCGACGTCGTAGTGGTGTCCGTACCGCTGGATTCCGGCACAAAGGGGTTGATCGGGGCGGCGGAACTGGCCTGCATGAAACCCTCGGCGCTCCTTATTAACGTGGCGCGCGGACCGGTGGTTGATCAGGCCGCGCTGTATGCGGCCCTGACGGAGCGGCGCATCGCCGGGGCCGGGCTCGACGTCTGGTGGGGGTCGCCCGCGGACGGTGTGGTTCCGCCCGCGGAGCTGCCCTTCGCATCCCTGCAGAACACCGTGCTGACCCCGCACCATTCCGGACATGCACGCATCACCTTTGACCGAAGGGCGGCGGACATTGCCGCCAACATCGGCCGGCTTGCACGGGGGGTGGAACTCATCAACCTGGTGCCGCGGCCCGTTCCCGCTACGCGGCCGTCAGAACCAACTGCACGATCAGCAGGGCGCTTCCCAGCGCCGACGCCCCCAGGGCCAGAGACTTCAGCCGTGCTGCGTTGAGGAAGCGATTAACGAACCGGGATGCCGCGTAGCCGCCAACTGCCGCCGGAACCATCCAAGCTGCAAGGGAAAGCACTTCTGCGGTGACCGCGCCGGTCATCCACAGCATCACCATCGAAATCGACGATCCCACCATAAAGAAGGCGCTCATGGTGCCCCGCAGCCGGGGGCCGTTGTGTCCTTGCCAGATCAGGGCCATCGGCGGGCCGCCGATGGAGGTGGCCGTACCCATGATTCCGGAGGCTGCGCCCGCAGCGATCAGGTTGGCGCGGACCGGCCGGGGCGCCCAGCCCCGGCCCGCGAGCACCAGGCCTGTCAGCACCACGGCCACCACCACCCACGCCAGCCCTTCCCTGGACAGTGCCGTCACCAGCCACGCGCCGAGGAAGCTCCCGGGAACCCGGCCCACAAGTGCCCAGCCCGTGCCCCGCAGGTCCAGGCTTTGCCGTTCCCGAACCGTCACCATTACCGTGACCAGGAAGGCCAGCAGGATCAGCGTGGCCGGGAGCAGCGCCCGATCCACCATCGCGATCACCGGCGCTGCGAGCATGCCCATGCCGAACCCGCTGGATGCCTGCAGGCAGGCAGCCAGGAAGATCACTCCGGCGATGACGGCATACTCTGCACCAGTCACTGGGCCGAGGCAACGGCGGCAGTCAGGCCTTTGATGGACTCAAGCGGGAAATGGCATTCTGCAACGTGCTTCGTGCCGTCGGGGGCCGCCAGGACCTGCGGTTCCGGCGACACATCAGCGCAGATGTCCTGGGCTTTCCAGCACCGCGTACGGAACCGGCAGCCCGACGGCGGATCCAGCGGAGAGGGCAGCTCTCCTTGCAGGACAATCCTGTCGCGCCTGGTTCCGCTGACGTCCAGCTTCGGGGACGCCGACATCAGGGCCGCCGTGTACGGGTGCCGGGGATGATCAAAGACTTCCTCGGTGGCCCCCGTCTCGATGATCCGGCCGAGGTACATCACGGCTACCCTGTCCGCCACATGACGGACCACGGTCAGGTCATGGGAGATGAAGATGTAGGACACCCCGAGCTCCTGCTGAAGCTCGTTGAGCAGGTTCAGGACCTGCGCCTGGACGGAAAGGTCCAGGGCCGACACCGGCTCGTCGAGGATGATGACGTCCGGGTTAAGCGCGAGGGCGCGGGCAATGCCGATACGCTGGCGCTGGCCGCCGGAGAACTCCTGCGGCGACTTGCGTGCGTCGGAGGGACGCAGCCCCACCATGTGCAGCAGTTCGCGGACCCGGGCTTCGCGTTCCCTGGACGACGGGTAGAGGCCACGGTGCGTGGCCCACGGCTCGGCGATGATGTCGCCCGCGTTCATCCGGGCGTTCAGGGAGGCAAACGGGTCCTGGAAGACCATCTGCACGCGCCGCCGCCAGCTCAGCAGTTCCTTGCCGCGAAGCCCGAAGGGGTTGGTCCCCTCAAAGCTCACGGTCCCTTCATCCGGTGTTTCCAGCATCATCAGGGTCCGCGCCAGGGTGGACTTGCCGCAGCCGGACTCGCCTACGAGCCCAAGGGTCTCCCCACGGCCTACGGTGAGGCTGATTCCGTCCAGGGCCTTGAGCCGGGTGTTGCCGCTGGCGCTCTTGGCCACGTGGAACGTCTTGGTCAGGCCGTCGATTCTCAGAAGCGGCTCAGACATTGTTGATCTCCTCGCTGAAGTGGCAGGCCGCCGTGCGGGCAGGCCGCGGATCCTGTCCGGAAGGGACGTTCGATGCGGTACCGGTGACCGGTGTGACGGCGGTTCCAGTGACCGGTGTGCCGGCGGTTCCGGTGACCGGGCGGAGCACGGGCCGCTCCGCGCGGCAGATGTCCTGCACCAGGGGGCAGCGGGACTGGTAGACGCAGCCGGCCGGAATATCGTGGAGCTCCGGCGGGCTCCCGGCAATGGACTTCAGCTGGGCGCCCCTTTCCAGGTGGACCGGCACCGATTCCAGCAGTCCTTTGGTGTAAGGATGGCGCGGGTCGGCGAAAACCTGGGATACGGGTCCGCTCTCCACCACGTTGCCGGCGTACATCACGGCCACTGAGTCCGCTTCTTCCGCTACCACGGCAAGGTCGTGGGTAATAAGGATGACGGCCATCTGGCCCTCCTCGCGGAGCTTCCGCAGAAGCTGCATGATCTGCGCCTGGACAGTGACGTCCAGCGCGGTAGTGGGTTCGTCGGCAATCAGCAGGCGCGGATTGAGGGCCACCGCCATGGCGATGAGGATGCGCTGGCGCATCCCTCCGGAGAACTGGTGCGGGTACGAATTGACCCTGGATTCCGGCTCGGGGATGCCAACGCGCTTCATCAGGTCAATCGCCTCAACCCGCGCTTCCTTGGCACTGAGGCCGCGGTGGATGCGGAAGGCCTCACCCAGCTGCGTGCCCACCGTATAGACGGGGTTCAGGGCAGTCAGGGCGTCCTGGAACACGATGCCCAACTCAGGCCCGGCAAGTTTCAGCCGCTCCTTGGGGCTGAGTACCGCGAGATCGGTGCCGTTTAGAAGGATCTCCCCGTCAGCGAGATCGCAGACGGGATCCATGATCCCGGCGAGTGCCTTCGCCGTCATGGATTTTCCGCAGCCTGATTCCCCGAGCAGCGCCAGTGTCTCACCGGCGCGGGCTTCGAAGGCGACGCTGTTGACAGCGCGCACGGTGCCGCGGTGCGTGCGGATGTCCACCGCAAGGTCGCGGACCCGCAGGACGACGTCGTGCGCCTTCGCCTGCGCTGTTGCTGTGCCTGCGGCGGCTGTGGCTGCGCCACGCGAGCCTTTGGCGGGCGCTTGGTCGGTAGCTGTTCTCATGGCTGTGCCTCCTTGGCTGGGATGCGGACAATCAGCCGCTTGCGGGGAAGTGCCAGGCGCCAGCGCTGGGCGGGATCGGTGGCGATCCGCAGCCACGCGGCGAGGACGTTGGCGGCGATGGTGGTGACTACGATTGCGACGCCGGGGAAGATGGACAGCCACCAGGCGGTCTGCAGGTACTGCCGGCCCTGGGAGACCATCAGGCCCCAGCTGACGTCCGGCGGCTGGATCCCGATCCCGAGGAAACTCAGGGAGGACTCGGCGAGCATCACGTAGCAAAATTCGAGCGTAGCCAGCGTCAGCAGCGTCGGCAGCACCACGGGGATGACATGCCGGCCGATGATCGCGTTCGGTGTGGCACCAAACGTCCGCGCCGCATCCACGAAGGTCCGGCTCTGGAGCTCCGCCGATTCGGCGCGCGCGGTGCGCAGGTAGATAGGGATTCGGGTCAGCGCCAGGATCAGGACGATGTTCGCTGCGCTCGGGCTGAACACGTAAAGCACGACGACGGCGAGCAGCAGCGACGGGAAACTCATGATCACGTCGGCGATGCGCATGGATACGTTTTCCCGCCAGCCACGGTGATAGCCTGCCCACACACCCCAGAGGGAACCGACGACGAGCGCAACGGCCACAGCAGGCAAAGCGACAGACAGGGTTGTTCGGCTCGCCACGACCAGCCGCGCCAGCATGCTGCGGCCCAGGGAATCGCTGCCGAGGAAGTACTCCCAGCCGTGGGCGAGCGTAAAGGGAGCCTTGTTGGCGAACAGCAGGTTCTGTTTGGTGGCCAAATCGCCCATGAGCGAAGGGCCCACCAGGGCGGTCAGGCCAACGATGATCAGGACCAGCGCAGAGACGGTGGCAAAGCGATCCTTGAGCAGGAGACGGAAGAGGCTCAGCTTTCCATCCTGGTTTCCGGCCTTCATATCGTTCTGGTGTTCGTGGGCCGCCGGCAGCTGCTCCGGCACCGCACCCTCGGTCAGTGAACTCTTCATGGCTACTCCTAAGCCTTAACCGTGACGGGACGGACGCGCGCGTCCAGCAGCGCGTATCCCATGTCGATGAGGATGTTCAGGGCAAAGATCGCGACGGCGGTGAGCAGCACGGCTGCCTGCAGGACCGCGAAATCCCGTTGCAGGATCGAATCGATCATGAGCTTGCCAATGCCGGGCCAGCCGAAGATGGTCTCCACCACCACGGCGCCGTTGACCAGGCCCACGGTCAGGTCGCCGGCCACCGTCAGCGCGGGGGCGGCCGCATTGCGCAGCGCGTGGTGGGTGACCACCCGGAGTTCGCCTGCTCCGCGGCTGCGGGCCAGTTTGATGTAGGGCTCCGAGAGGGCGGAGACCATGGAGCCGCGGACAATCTGGACCAGCACGCCGAACGGTCGCAGGAGCAGCGTGGCGATGGGCAGTACCCAGGCACCGGCTCCCGACACACCTGATGTCGGGAGCCAGCCCAGGGTGATGGCGAAGACCCAGATGCCAACAATCGCCAGCCAGAAATCCGGGATCGAAGCGGCAGCCATGGAGACGAAACTTGAGATGCGGTCCGCAATGCCGTTCGGCTTCAGCGCCGCCCAGCAACCGACCACCAAGGCCAGCAGCACGGCCAGCACCATGGTGGTGGCCGCCAGCTGCAGCGTGGCCGGGAAGGCACGCAGCGCCATGGCTGCGGCATCCTGCCCCGTGCGCAGTGACTGCCCGAAGTCGAGCCGCAGCACTCCGCCGAAGTAGTCGGCCATCTGTACCAGCAGCGGCTGGTCCAGTCCGTTGCGCGCGGTGAAGTCGTCGCGCATCTGTTGGGTCGCATTCAGCGGCAGGTACAGGCTGGCGGGATTTCCCGTCATCCTGGCCAGTGCGAACACACCGACAATCACCACCACCAGCGGCAGTGCGCTGGAGACAATCCGCTTTCTCAAGTAGATCAGCATGGCTGTCCTTTTCTCCCGGAGGTCCGTGCTAGCTTGCCGGGGTCATTTCCGAAATACGGAGCTCGTCCCCACTGGACGAATTGGGCGTGTACTGCACGGATTTGGCCTTGCCGATGATGCCGGTCTGGTGCGAGATATGGGCAAACTGGACCACCTCGTCGTTCTGGTAGGCGAAGATCTCCTCGAAGGCTTTCTTCCGCTCCTCGCCGGAAGCCGCATCAGCTTTCTTGATCATGGCGTCGAACTCGGGGGTGCCGAAGTAGCTTTGGGCTCCGTTGGACAGCATGTACTGATCCACGGTGAAGGCAGCATCGCCGGCCTGGTTGCCGTGCTGGGTCATCAATGCCACCGCGCCTTCATCGTCGGGGAAGGGACGGACCTGGTAGGTCAGGTGCTGGCTGGTTTCGAGCATCTTGAGCTTGACGTTCAGGCCGGCCTGGCTCAGCTGCTCCTGGAGGACCTGGCCCAGTTCAGTGATCTTCGGGAACTGGGCGCTGCGGACCACCAGCGAGATCTGCTTGGAGGTGTCAACGCCGGCGGCCTTGGCCTCGGCAACGAGGGACTTCGCCTTGTCCAGGTCGAACGGCCAGCCTTTCAGTTCCGCGTTGTGCCCCACAATGCCTTCGGGAACCAACTGGGCAGCCACCTGGTGCTTGCCCTGGTACAGCGAGTTGACGATTCCCTCCTTGTCGATGGCGTAATTGACTGCCTGGCGGACGCGGATGTCGTTGAGCGGTGCCTCGTTGGCGTCGAGCCGCAGGGCAACCGTCTCGTTGTTGGGGTAGTCGACGCCGAGGTCTCCGATGTTGTCGTCCGGGCTCAGTCCCATGGCAATATCAGCCTCGCCGCTGGTGATCATGGCCGCGCGCACCGAACTCTCGGAACGCCACTGGTACTCAGTCTTGGCGTATGCGGGCTTGTCTCCCCAGTAGCCGTCCCAGCTGGCCAGTGTGATCTTCTGGCCGGCGTCCCACTTCTCGATCTTGTACGGACCCGTGCCGATCGGCTCGCGGACTTTCTCCGTGGCACTCGTGGATGTCGGAACCACTTCAAGGAACGAAAGGCGCAGCGGCAGGATGGGATCAGGTTCGGGAGTGGTGACGGTCAGGGTGGTGGCATCCACGGCCTTCACGGCGAGGTCCGCGTCGCCGAAGACGTAGCCCTCCACGTTGCAGCCAAGCTTGGAGTTGACCGCCCTTTCGATGGTGAATGCTGCGGCTTCGGCATTGAACGGCGTGCCGTCCTGGAAGGTCACGCCTTCGCGCAGCTTCAGGGTCCACTCGGTATCCGAGGTGGCTTTCCATTCAGTGGCCAGCTTGGGCTCGAGTTCGCCGCTCTGCGGGTTGCGTTCGATCAGGGGTTCGGTGACATTCGAGCGCACCACAACACCGGTGGACGTCAGGTTCGACTCACAGGCTTCCAGGGTGGGCGGTTCCTGGCCGAGCACCACGCGCACCGTATCCGAGGTGGCCGTGCCGGCGTCGGAATTGGCTACTGAACAGCCGCTGAGACCAAGCACCGCGACGGATGCCAGGGCCGGCCATCTGAGCAAGGCGGCGGTAAATCGGGGCTTTGAAGAAGACATCATTGGATTCCTCCGGGTCGGGTGTTTGCGGCAGGGGGCGCTCTTGCACCAAGTGGAACCGGGCAACAGATCAGGTGTTTCGGACCGCGCTGGACTCAAGCTAGTTGAGGTCAAAAGGCTCCACAAGGTTTTTGCCGGCCGCCGGGAGCGTGCGGCGGGGCCCGCTCCGGGCGCCGACACCCTGTGACGGGCACCACTAATCCCGGAAACCCGCGTAGTTCCGCCGGAGTTGTCCAATCAATTCAGTTCGGGCATCGAACTATGCCATTTACATGTTGGACGCGTATGGATCGGAAACCTAGGGTGCAGATATGAAGAACACCGCCGTCCTGCAGGTAGGGCCACTCATGCCAACCGTCCAAGAATCCATCAGGAGCGAGTACGATGCCGTGCGGCTCCCCGACACCGCCCCTGAGCGTGACGAATTCCTGCGCCACCACGGCGGGGCTTTCGAAGTTGCCGTGACCTCCGGGAAGTTCGGCGTCGGCCCGGACCTGATGCGCGCGCTGCCCAACCTTCGGGCAGTCATCAATTTCGGCGTAGGCTATGACACCACGGACGTGGCCCAGGCCGCCGAGCGCGGCATCACGGTCAGCAACACCCCCGACGTCCTCAATGACTGCGTGGCGGACACGGCCATCGCCCTGTACCTGGACGTCCTGCGCAGGGTAAGCGCCGCGGACCGCTTCGTCCGCCGCGGTGACTGGCTCAGCAAAGGCAACTTCCCGCTGGCCACCAAAGCCAGCGGAAAGAGGGTGGGCATCCTCGGACTCGGCAGGATCGGGCGGGTCATTGCCCGGCGGCTGGAAGGCTTCGACTGCAGCATCAGCTACCACAGCCGCAATCCGGTGGAGGGGGTCAGCTATGAGTACAAGGCCTCACCGCGCGAACTTGCTGCCGGTTGCGACGTGCTGATCGTCGCCGCGGCCGGCGGGTCCGGCTCGGCCAGGCTCGTTGACGCCGACGTCATCAAAGCAATCGGTCCCGACGGCTATCTGATCAACATCGCCCGGGGATCCGTGGTGGATGAGGACGCCCTCGTGGCCGCCCTGCTGGCCGGTCGCCTGGCCGGGGCCGGGCTGGACGTGTTTGCGGAGGAGCCGAAGGTTCCGGAGGACCTCCTCGCCCTGGACAATGTAGTCCTCCTGCCGCACCTGGGGAGCGGGACACACGAAACGAGGGCGGCTATGGCGGAACTTACGCTCGCCAACCTGCGGCAGTTCGTGGCCACCGGTTCTGTCCTGACGGCGGTACAGCCATGAGTGTGGCCGTAGGATACGTTGCCAGCCAGGAGGGCCGTGCCGCCCTGAGTGCCGCCATTGACGAGGCGGTACTGCGCAAGACCGCCCTGCAGATCATGGGCCCCATTGCGGGCGAAGCGTCCGCCGAGGCGGATTCGGACATCCGCGACGCCATAGCCGCTGCAGCGGCGGCTGGCGTGCAGGCCTCGCTCCGCCCCAACGAAGGCACTGATGCAGCCGACTTCATGATCGATGCCTCCTATGAGGAGGATGTTGAACTGATTGTGATCGGAGTCCGTCGGCGCTCCCCGGTGGGAAAGCTCTTTTTGGGCAGCACTGCCCAGCGGGTCATCCTCGAGGCCGGCTGCCCGGTGACGGCAGTAAAGGCAGACGTCGGCCCACGGAACTGAGTTAGGGGGACACCGGCGTTGCCCGGGAGGTATCAAGCCATGCAAAATATGTGTTGGACGTGCATTACTGCGGGTGAATAAAGTCGATGGGTAGCTGTGGTGGGGACCACAAGGGCTGGCCTCCCGATCCCCCGCAGCGTGAGCTCTATTCATCTATACAGAGGATTTTTCCCCATGCAGTCTGTAGACATCGCTGTCACGGATCTGGCGTCTGCCACCAGGAAGTTCTTCCGGCGCGTCCTGCCCATCATGCTGGTTATGCTCGTCTGCAACCAGCTGAACCGATCTAACATCGGTTACGCCCACGAGCATCTGGAGGCGGATGTCGGAATCGGCGCCGCGGCCTACGGTTTCGGCGCGGGCCTGTTCTTCATTGCGTACGCAATCTTTGAACTGCCCAGCAACGTGATGATGGAGAAGTTCGGCGCGAGGGTCTGGCTCACCAGGATCATGGTCAGCTGGGGCATCGTCTCCTTCCTGATGGCCTTCGTGCAGAACGAAATGATGTTCTACGTCCTGCGGTTCCTGCTGGGTGCGGCTGAGGCCGGGTTCTTCCCCGCGGTCATCTTCTACTTCGCCCGATGGGTTCCGGCCGGCCAGCGAGGCAAAGCCACCGCCATCTTCATCGCCGGTTCCTCGGTTGCCGCTGCACTGTCCGGGCCCATCGCAGGAATGCTGCTCAGCCTCCAGGGCGCCCTCGGTTTCCGCGGCTGGCAGTGGCTCTTTGGCTTCGAAGGGCTGCTCTCAGTGGTCGTAGGCATCACGGTGTACTTCCTCCTGGATGCGCGGATCGAGGACGCCAAATGGCTGACCGGCAGGGAGAAGACGGCCCTCATCGGCGCCATTGCCGGCGAGGACGCCGAGCACGCCACCGCCGGCAAGGACGCTACCGGCAACGACCGGAAGGTCAACCGCTGGAAGATGCTGCTGAACCCACAGATCCTCCTGCTGTGCGGCATCTACTTCTCAGTCCAGCTGTCCATCTACGCCAACACCTTCTGGCTGCCCAGCATCGTCAAGCAGATCCCCGGCACCACGGACCTGAGCGTCGGCTTCCTGTCCGCCATTCCGTGGGTCTGCGCCGTCGTCGCGATGTATTTTGCGGCCAAGTGGCAGGACCGAGCAAAATCCAAGCGCCCGCTGCTGGTGGTCGCCCTGCTCGTCGCTGCAGTGGGAACGTTCGCGGCGGCCGTCGCCACCCCGGTCCTGGCTCTCGTTTTCCTCGCCGTCGCCGCGATGGGCTTCAAGAGCGCGTCGCCGCTGTTCTGGACCATCCCCCAGTCGGGCCTGCACCCCCTGGTGCTCGCGCCGGCCATTGCCATCATCAACTCGCTGGGCAACCTCGGCGGCTTCGTGGCTCCGTTCGGATTCGGCCTCATCAAGGAGCAGACCGGAAGCGTGGTTCCTGGCCTGTTCGCGCTGGCAGCGGCTTCCACGCTCGCCGCCGGCCTGGTGTACTTCCTCAAGGAACGGACGACGACGGCGGCACCGCCCGCCGCTGAAGCCGCACCAGCCGCGGGCCCTGCGGAAACCCTGGCGTCTGCCGCAGCCCGCTAGGCAAAGGCCCCTCCACGACTCCTTCCCGCCCCGCGGCGCAATCCCCCGGCAACGCCAGGGGGAACGGACCGCGAGGCGGGGAGAAGTCGTCTAAAGGCAGTTAAAGCAAAGGAACCCCGGTCCTAAGACCGGGGTTCCTTCATTTGCGTGCGCGAGGGGGGATTTGAACCCCCACGCCCTTTCGGACACTGGCACCTGAAGCCAGCGCGTCTGCCGTTCCGCCACTCGCGCGCAACTTCTTTCACCCGGCCGGACTTCCGATTTCCGGACTTCCAACCTCGTAAAAGCAGCGAGATCAAGCATAACGGACAACCACGGAAAAACACCAATCGGGTCCTTTGTGCGTCCCTCCGGCCGGGAATTCGCCTTGGAATCCGCCCGCCGGGTGACCCCGCCCGAACCGCGCCGGGGCGGGCCTAAACGAAGTATTCTCCGCGCCCCGGCGTTGTGCATTAAGGTCATTCACAGCCCTGCCCAGTAGTATCAGATGTAGGAGCGGCCGTCCCCGGCACGCTCACGGCAATGTTGTGAACTGAGTTCCGAAACGTGCGCTGCAACGCAGCCGTCAGGAGAGGAGAGATGCCATGGGAATGCTGGACAAGGTCGAGCGCGGCATCGAAAAGGCCGTCCGCGGTGTCTTCTCCACCGGTTCGCGCGCCCAGGTTGAGCCTGTGGAAATCGCCAGCCGGCTTCGCCGGGAAGTGGACCACAAGGCCATCACCATCGCCGCCGGACGCACCCTTGCCCCCAACGTTTTTGATGTCCGCCTCAGCGACGACGACTTCAAGCGCGCACAGGAATGGGGCACGCCCCTGGCCGAGGAACTATGCGACGTGGTGATCAACCACGTCCGGAGCCAGGGCTACACGCTCCGTGGTTCGGTCCGAATCTCCTTCCGGCGCGACGGGGAAATCCGCGCGGGCGATTTCGAAATTGACTCGAAGACAGAGAAGGCTTCCGGCACCCCCGCGGCACCGCCCGCGCCGCGGAACAACGTCCCGGCTGCTCCGAGCAGGCAGCCGGTGCGGCTCCAGCCTGTCCTGGACATCGACGGCCAGCGTTATTCGCTGAATGCCGCGTCCATCGTCCTGGGCCGGTCGTCGGAAGCGGACATCCTGGTGGACGACACGGGGGTTTCCCGCCGCCACCTCGAAATCCGCACCGCCAACGGCACTACGGAGGCCGTCGACCTCGGATCCACCAACGGCAGTTACGTCAACGGACACAAGGTCGTAGGCAGCGTAGACCTTACTGACGGCTCCACCATCACGATGGGACGGACCAAAATCATCTTCCGCCTTTTGCCCGCCAACTCCGGTGGCCGCCCGTGAGCGAACTGACCATTACGGCCCTGCGCTTCGGCTTCCTCCTGTTGCTGTGGGTCCTCATCTTCAGCATCGTGTCCGCCATGCGCCGGGACCTGATGATCGGTCGCAAGGCCGCCATGGGTGCCCCCACAGCCCGCCAGGTACGCAAACACCCCGAGCTGGCTGAAGCTGCTCCGCCGCCTGCGAAACAGCAGGCACGCCAGCTGGTTGTCACAGAGGGGCCGCTCAAAGGCCATACCATCCCGCTCGCAGAGAGTCCCATCCTCCTGGGCCGCGCCCAGGAGGCCACCCTGGTCCTTGAGGACGACTATGCCTCGGGCCGGCATGCCCGGCTGTTCCCGCAGGGCAGCCGCTGGTTCATCGAGGATCTTGGCTCGACCAACGGCACGTATCTGAACAACCAGCAGCTCACCCGCGCCCTCCCGGTGGAGCTCGGTGTCCCCGTGAGAATCGGCAAGACGGTCATCGAATTGAGGCCATAGCCGTGGCCGTCCCGGAGATTCCCGCTGAAAAGGGCCCCGCCCCGATGCGGCCGCTCATCATGCGTTATGCCGCCCGCTCGGATGTAGGACGCATCCGCGCCAAAAATGACGACTCCGCCTACGTCGGCCGGCACCTGGCCGTTGTGGCAGACGGCATGGGCGGACACGCCGGGGGTGACGTGGCCTCCGCGGCGACTGTGCTGGACATGCTCCATCTGGACCACGGACATTACAGCGGAGACGCCGGAACGGTACTGGCGGATGAGATCCAGACCGCCAACTCACTGCTGTCCGAACTGGTCCACATCAATCCCAAGCTTGCCGGAATGGGCACCACCGTCACCGCCCTGCTGCTGGCAGAAGGCAAACTGCACTTCGCCCATATTGGCGACTCCCGGGCCTACCGGCTGCGCAACGGCGAATTCAAGCAGATCAGCGTGGACCACACGTTCGTCCAAAGGCTCATCGACGAAGGCAGGCTTCGGCCCGAGGAAGCGGAGACACATCCGCATAAGAATGTGCTGATGCGGGTCCTGGGCGACGTCGATGCCAGCCCTGAGCTCGATCTGGCCACCCTGGACGTCGAACCCGGCGAACGGTGGCTGCTTTGCTCCGACGGTTTGAACTACGTTGCGGGGCACGTGGTGGAACGCACGGTCCGCGAAACCAAGGACCTGCGGGAATGCGTCGAAACGCTGGTGGACCTCACCCTTGAAGCAGGCGCCCCGGACAACGTCACTGTTGTCATGCTGGAAATAGCGGAACAGACTCCCGACGACGTCCGCACGGCCGCCGTCGACATCGTTCAGCCCCAGGCGGGCAGCACCGGCGCGGCCGCCTTGGCAAGTACCCCGACGCCCCCGACACAAGCCCCCGACGAGAACGCACAGCTTCCGGGCGGGACGGGCGCGGAAAAGCCCCCGGAGGCCGCCTCCAAAGCCGGAGATGGCCCCGAACCGAAGCCTGCCGGGAACGCCCCGGACAGCACCCCTGAGCCTTCGCCAAAGCCGGGTGAACCCTCCGCCACCACGGACCCGCACCTGGGCGAGCACCTTTCGGCCGCCGTCCTCCGCGAGGAACTTTCCACTCGTCCGCATGAACTGGTAGGCGCCGCGGTAGCCGCAGCCGAGTCCGGCTCCATCCCCACAATTGCCGGACGGACCGTCGCCCGCCGCGCCGCAACCGTCCTCACGCACAAATCTGACCAGGGCCGCGAGGAAACCGACGAATACAAGCCCGCGGCCAAACCTCGGCGCTGGGTGACCATCGCCACGGCAGCCGCCCTCCTTGTCATCCTGAGCGTCGGACTGTGGCTCGGCTATGCGTGGACTCAAACCCGTTATTACATCGGGGAATACGACCAGCGTGTTGCCATCTTCAACGGTGTTTCACAGCGGCTGGGCCCCATCCAGCTGTCCACCCTGGAGACAGTGACTGAAATCCGCATGTCCGATCTTCCTGAGTTTTCGCAGCAACGGGTCCGCCAGACGGTTCCGGCCCGCGACCTGTACGATGCTCAGCGGATCGTGAAGAATCTCGACCTGACCGGCACAACCTCCCCGTCGGACGAGTGCGTGTCCCCGTCCCCTACCTCCACCGCCGGCCCGTCGGCCTCCGGAACCGCGCCGGCACCAACCGGCACCGCGGCGCCGCCTGGAACGTCGTCGCCCACCGCAACAACCAGCCCGTCCGCCAACGTTTGTGAGGAGGCCAAGTGACACAGATTGAGGCCGTCCCCAAGCCGCGCAGGAATACCGAGCTGGCCCTCCTGCTCCTGGCCCTTGCCGTCGGCATCGGTGCCAATGCCCTGGTGGGCGTTGACCAGGAAAAGGCGTTTGACACGGATTTCTGGTTCCAGTCCAGCCTGCTGGCAATTGCCGCCCTGGTGTTCCACGTCGTCCTGCGCATCCGGGCAAAGTATGCCGATCCGGTTATTCTTCCCTTGGTGGTCGCCCTGAACGGCCTGGGCCTCGCCATGATCCACCGCCTGGATCGGGTGGGCGAGGACACCGGCAACAACCAGCTGCGCTGGACCCTGGTTGCCATGGGCGTCGCCATCGCCGTCATCTGGTTCCTGAAGGACCACCGGATCCTGCGCCGGTTCACGTACATTTCCTTGGCAGTGAGTGCCCTGCTGCTCATTCTGCCTCTGGTGCCCGGCGTCTCCGCGGGCGAAATTCTCGGCGCCAGCGTCTGGATCAAGATTGGTCCCATGACGTTCCAGCCGGGTGAGGTCGCCAAGATCACGCTGGCTATATTCTTCGCAGGGTACCTTTCCTCCAACCGCGACCTCATCCTGCTGGCCGGCCGCAAGATCGGCCCGCTCCAGTTCCCGCGCTTCAAGGACATGGGTCCCATGATCACGGCCTGGCTCGTGAGCATCGGCGTCCTGATCTTCCAGCGCGACCTTGGCTCCTCTGTGCTGTTCTTCGGCCTGTTCATCGTGATGATCTACGTGGCCACGAGCCGCATCAGCTGGGTAATCATCGGCGTGGGCCTGCTGCTGGGCGGCGGTTTTGTAGCCTCCCGGGTTTTCTCGCACGTGGGCCTGCGCATCGACGGCTGGCTCAACGCCTTCACGGACGAAGTTTACGGACGGCAGTACGGCGGCAGCCTGCAGATCGTTGAGGGCCTGTTTGGCATGGCCAACGGTGGCCTTGTGGGCACGGGCCTTGGTCAGGGACGGCCCAACCTGGTCCCGTTTGCCAACAGCGACATGATCATCGCCTCCTTCGGCGAGGAACTCGGCCTGATCGGCCTCTTTGCCATCGTGCTGATGTACCTGCTGCTGTTCACTCGGGGTTTCCGCGCTGCCCTGGGCACACGGGATGCTTTCGGGAAACTGCTTGCCTGCGGGCTGTCATTCGCCATCGCCCTGCAGTGCTTCGTGGTGATCGGCGGCGTCACACGCCTGATTCCGCTGACCGGACTCACCACTCCGTTCCTGGCAGCGGGCGGTTCCTCGCTGCTGGCCAACTGGATCATTGTTGGCCTCCTGCTGATGATTTCGCACACCGCACGCGGTCCCGTGGACACCACGCCCATGCCGCACAGTGCGGAGCCCGGTGAGAACAAGCCCGCTCCACCCTCCCCGCCGCGTCCGGCCAAACAGCCCGGCCGGCAACCTTCCTCCGCCCATCCCGACGCGCCAACTGAAGCGGTGAAACAGCTGTGAACCATGCCATCCGGAATTCATGGATTGCCGCGGTAGCCATGTTCGCGCTCATCTTCGGGGCCCTCAGCTATGTCCAGGTGGTTGGCGCGGACGAACTGCAGGCGAACCCTTGGAACAAGCGCGCCATTCTGCAGAACTACTGCAACGACCGCGGCGCCATCATTGTCGGCGGAAAGCCCATCGCCCAGTCCGTTGCCGCCTCCGAAAGCTGTAAGTTCCAGCGGACGTACACGGAGCCGGAACTGTACGCGGGCATCACGGGGTACTTCTCCCGGAGTTTCGGCGTCACGGGCCTGGAAAGCGCCCTCAATCAGCAACTGGCCGGCAGCTCGGACCAGCTCTTCCTGGACCGGGTGGGCCAGCTGTTCCTCGGTAACCAGCCCAAGGGCGCATCCGTTGAACTCACGCTGGACCCGGAGATCCAGAAGCTCGCCTACGACCTGATTCCGGACGGCCAGCGGGGCTCCATTGTCGTGACGAACCCGAAGACGGGCGACATCCTCGCTATGGTGTCCAAGCCGTCCTACGACCCCAACCTGATCGCAACCCAGGACCCGGTGGCCGAGGCGGCCAACTACAACGAGCTGAACAAGATCCCCGGGATCAACCTGAACCAGAACGTCAGCGGCCCCACCGGTGCGCTGCTGGCGCCGGGTTCCGTGTTCAAGCTCGTGGACACGGCCGCGGCGCTCAGCTCGGGCAAGTACAACAAGGACAGTGTCCTGCCCAACCCTGCCGAGATGAGCTTCCCGGGCATCCAGTACAAGCTGCCAAACTACGCGGGCGGCAACTGCTACACCCAGAACACGGCGGACTTCGCCTTCGCACTCCAGCAGTCCTGCAACACTCCGTTCGCGGAGATTGCCCGGGACCTGGGCCAGGAAGCGATCGCAGAGCAGGCCGCGAAGTTCGGCTTCGGCGAGGACCTCGGTGACCAGCTGAAGCTGGACTACGCCAGGAAGGCCTTCCCGGAAGAAGAGCTTGACCCGGCAGGGCTGGCCCAGTCCGCCATCGGCCAGCGCGATGTCCGGGCCACGCCGCTGCAGATTGCGCTGATGACGTCAGCCATCGCCAACGGCGGCGTCCAGATGCGGCCCAACCTGATCAAGACGTTGCGGTCCCCGGACCTCCGGATCATCAGCGAACCGAAACCGGAAGTCCTCCGGACCTCCACCAGCCCCGAGATTTCCCAGCAGATCACCGGATGGATGACCAGCGTGGTCAGCCAGGGCATCGGCCGCGGGGCGGCCGTGCCGGGCGTCCAGGTAGCCGGCAAGACCGGCACCGCCGAGCTGGGAACAGACGGCTTGAACAATTCATGGTTTACCGGGTTCGCCCCGGCCAACGATCCGCAGGTGTCGGTGACCATCGTCATGCAGGGCGTGGACATCACCACCGGCGCACAGCTAACCAGTCCGAACGCGAAGAAGATTTTTGAGGCGGTGTTGAATAAGTGAGGCCTACATCGGGAATCACCCTCGGCGGGAGATTCCAGCTGACCACGCGTATTGCGATTGGCGGGATGGGTGAAGTCTGGAAAGCCAAGGACCTCATCCTTGGCAGGATTGTCGCCATCAAGGTGCTCAAAGAGGAGTACACGGGCGACCCCGGGTTCCTCCAGCGCTTCCGTGCCGAGGCGCGCCACACGGCACTGCTGAACCACGTGGGCATCGCCAACGTCTTCGATTACGGCGAAGAAGAAGGCTCGGCCTACCTGGTGATGGAGCTGGTACCGGGACATCCGCTGAGCAGCATCATCGAACGCGAACAGGTGCTGTCTCCGGACCGTACGCTTTCCATGATCGCCCAGACGGCCCGCGCCCTGTCCGTGGCCCACTCCCAGGGCCTGGTGCACCGCGATATCAAGCCGGGCAACCTGCTGATCACCCCTGAAGGCCGGGTCAAGGTGACCGACTTCGGCATCGCCCGGCTGGCGGACCAGGTCCCGCTGACCCAGACCGGACAGGTCATGGGCACGGCCCAGTACCTCGCCCCGGAACAGGCCACCGGCCAGACCGCCACTGGCGCCTCGGACATCTACTCGCTCGGCGTCATCGGCTACGAATGCCTCACCGGTCACCGTCCGTTCTCCGGTGAATCGCAGATCGCCATCGCGCTTGCCCAGGTGAATGACGCTCCGCCGCCGCTGCCGGAAACGCTGCCGACCCCGGTACGGGCACTCCTGATGTCCATGCTTGCCAAGGATCCCAAGAACCGCCCGGCCAACGCCATCAAGCTGTCCGAGGCAGCCGAAGCCATCCGCAACGGCGACATCGCCGCTGCACACGCCGCCGTTCCCGGAATGCTGCTCTTCGAGGCTGCCACCGGACCAATCACCGCACCCGTGGACATCCCCACCGCGGCGACCGGCGTCATCGAATCCAGTCCGGAGAAGGATAAATCGACGACGGCGACTTCCGCCCTTCCGGTGGTCGGCGCCGCAGGCGCCGGGGCAGCCGCAGGGCTGGCCGCCGGTGCTGCCGGCGCGACCGGTCCGCGCAGCACCCTGTCACGCGCCGACGCCCTTGCCGCCGAACGCAGTTGGGAGCAGGAGGAGGAGCAGGACCGCTACGACGAACCCGTGGATGAGCCTCCGCGCAAGGGCCGCAGCCCGTGGACGTGGCCGCTCATCGCCCTGATCGTGCTGGTCCTTTTCGCACTGGCCGGTGTCCTGCTGACCCAGACAGGGATCTTTTCCCCGTCCGCTCCGGCAGAGTCCTCGTCGACGTCAACCAGCACCAAGCCCAGCAGCGCGTCGCCGACGTCCACGTCGGCCAGCCCCACGGCCACCAGCGCGACCCCGACGCCTACCCCAACGCAGAGCACCCCGGAGACCATCAACCTGATCCCGGACGCCTACTTGGGCCGGCCGTACAACGAGGTCCGCAGCGCGCTCGTTGGCATGGGACTACAGGTCATCGGCGAGCAGGTCTTCAACGATGCTCCGGCAGGGACCGTCACCAATATCGAGCCGTCGGGTCCGGTAAACCCCGGGCAGTCCATCACCGTCACCTATTCGAAGGGACCCGACCCCAGCAAGGAGTCGTCAGTGCCGGCAATTGGCGTTGGCAGCTCTGAATCACAGACGCAGCGCGCCATAGAGGATGCCGGGCTCCGCTGGCAGAAGGGCGAGGATGTTGCAGGCAGCGCCGGCCAGGAACCCGGCACGTTCGTCAGTTCAGAGCCTGGCGCCGGCAGCAGGGTACCCGCCGGTTCCGTTGTGACGTACCACCTTGCCCGGGAAATCCTGCCCACGCCCAGCAACTCGACGTCGAACTAGGACGCATCGTGCCCGACTCACCCCGTATCCCGTCGCACAGAGAGGACAGCCTCCCAGTGAATACCCAGCGCGTCCTCAACGGGCGGTACGAGCTTGGTGAGCTTATTGGCCGTGGAGGCATGGCTGACGTGCACCGTGGCGTTGATACCCGGCTGGGCCGGACAGTGGCCATCAAACTGCTGCGGCCTGACCTCGCCCGGGACCCGCAGTTCCAGGCCCGGTTCAAGCGTGAAGCGCAGGCCGTGGCCGCGTTGAACCATCCCTCGATCGTCGCCATCTACGACACCGGGGACCACGCTGTTCCGGGAGGCCCGGAGGACACCGTCCGGGTGCCCTACATTGTGATGGAGTTCGTGTCCGGCAAGACCCTCAGGGACCTTATCCGCGCGAAGGAAGTCAGCATCGACCATGCGATCGACTTCACCCTTGGCGTGCTCTCTGCCCTTGAGTACAGTCACAAGGCAGGCATTGTGCACCGGGACATCAAGCCGGCAAACGTGATGTTCTGTGAAGACTCGGACACCATCAAGGTGATGGATTTCGGCATCGCCCGGGCTATGGCCGATTCCTCCGCCACCATGACCCAGACCCAGGCCGTTGTGGGCACCGCGCAGTATCTTTCGCCGGAACAGGCCCGCGGCGAGACTGTGGACGCCCGAAGTGATCTGTATTCCGCGGCATGCCTGCTGTACGAAATGCTAACCGGACGGCCGCCCTTTGTTGGGGACAGTCCGGTGTCCGTTGCCTACCAGCACGTCCGCGAGATTCCGGAACCTGCCAGCAGCCTGAACCCCGAGGTTTCGGAGGCTCTGGACACTGTCCTGGCCAAGGCCCTCCAAAAGAACCGGGCAGACCGTTTCCAGGATGCGGCCGCGTTCCAGCGTGCCCTCCGAGCGGCACGCAACGGAATCCCTGTGCCGGACGAGGCGGCTGGCGAGGCAGCGACGGATCCCAACAATACGGTGCCGGCAGCGGAACGGACAGCCCGGACCGCGCCGTATTCGGTCACGGGGGCAAGCTTCCTTGATGATTCGCCGGGCGGGCGGCTCCGGCCAGTCCAGGACACCCTCGGCGATGACCGGGCGCTTCCCGCCCAAGTTTACGAACCCTCGGAGGCGAGCGACCTTCCGCTCGGTCTTCCGCCGGAACGCGAGCGTACCCCGCGGCAGAAGTCCCGCCGTCGGACCTGGATTGCCACCCTTGTGATCTTCACCCTGCTGGTCCTTGCCGGGGGTGGCCTTTGGCTCTACAACATGATGAACCAACCGCCCCCTCCGGTGGCCAAGATCCAGGTTCCCTCAGTATCGGCGCTCACCGAATCCGAGGCTCTGCAGCGCCTGTACAACGCCCGGCTCAGTCCGCAGATCAACCGGCTCCAGCACGACACCATCACCAAAGGCACGGCCATCGGCACGGTTCCGGCGGCGGGAACATCGATGGAACCGGACTCCAGGGTCACATTGAACATTTCGGACGGTCCGAGCGCCGTTAAGATCCCGGATGACCTGCCCGGCCGGACGGAGGCCGCTGCCCGGGATGTCCTGCGGCAGATCGGCCTTGCCGGCGCCCCCGGCACCACCATGGCAAACAGCCCGTCGGTGCCCGCGGGACTCGTGATCACCACCAAGCCCGCTCCGGGCGACACCGTCGCGATCGGAACCACCGTGGAAATTGTGGTGTCCACCGGCAAGGTGGCCATGCCGGAACTCCGCGGCCTGCCCCAGCCGGAGGCGGAGGCGGCCCTCAAGAACCTCGGCCTCAGCATCGCCGTACGGGAAGTCGAAAACTCCGAAGTTGAACCGGGGAAAGTGACTGAGCAGAGCGATCCGGCCAACGCGTTGGTGGAACAGGGCAAGACCATCAGCGTGATCGTGGCCAAGGCGCCGGCCCCCAAGCCGACTCCGACGCCCACCCCCACACCCACCGGGACCGACAGGGATCGGGACCGCGGGTAGAAGAATCAGTGCTGGATGAGCGGGCTCAGCTTGGCGGCCCGTTCGGCTGCGCCCACCATGCCCAGTGATTCCAGCCAGTTGCCCAGCATCTGGTAGCCGCCCTCAGTGAGGACCGATTCCGGGTGGAACTGCACGCCGCAAAGCGGCGCCGTCCGGTGCTTGAGGCCCATGATCACGCCGTTGGCCGTCTGCGCGGTGATTTCCAGGACGTCCGGGATGGTCTCGCGTACCGCAGCCAGGGAGTGGTACCGGGTGGCCGTGACAGGGGAGGGGAGCCCGGCGAAGACGCTTGTTCCCTCGTGTTCCACCAGGGACGTTTTGCCGTGCATCAGCTCGGGCGCGTGCGTCACAGTGGCACCGTAGGCTTCCGCCAACGCCTGGTGTCCCAGGCAGACGCCGAACATCGGCTTGTCGTTGCCGCCGCACCATTTGATCAGGTCAATGCAGACGCCCGCCTCTGCAGGTGTGCCTGGCCCCGGCGAGATGAGGACGCCATCGCGGGCGTCCACCATCTCGATTGCCTCGGCCAAGGTGACGTCGTCGTTGCGGACCACCGTTGTCTCGGCGCCGAGCTCCTGGAGGTACCCCACCAGGGTGTAAACAAAGCTGTCGTAGTTGTCTACGACCAGGATCTTGGTGGTGCTCATTGTCGAGTTACTAAACCAATCGTTGAGTCGGTGAACTGGGTGAACTGTGACATCCAGGGAAAGAGGAACTGAACCATCAATACCAGCACGCCGGCCAGCAGCACCAGCGATGTGACGATCCTGAGCCATAGCGGGCCCGGCAAGTGGCGGAATATCCATCCGTACATAAACGTCAGCCCTTCCCGAGCGCCTTGGCCACCTGGGCCGCTATTTCCGCCGGCGGCCCGGCAGACGCCGGCTGCCAGTGATCCAGGATGGAATACGCAATGATGCGTTCCTGCGAGCCGAAGCGCGGATTGCAACTTGTCATGGTGAGATAGGCCTCCGTGGGCCGTGCTGCGGGCTGGGTGGGTACCGGCAGCAGCACGTCTGTGGCTGAGGGAAGCACAATCTGGTTGTTGCGGAAGACGTAGACATAGAATCCGTCCTTGGTCTGGACGTAGATCTTGTCGCCCGGAACCAAGGTGTGGATATTGTCCAGGACAGCCCCGTGCGTCTGGCGATGACCTGCCACCGCGAAGTTGCCCGTTGCCCCCGGCATCGCCGTATTGCTGTAGTGGCCCAGGCCGAGCGTATCCAGGACATCCATGGACGTTCCCTGCACGATCGGCCGGGTGTAGTCCGCCCCGAACCGGGGAATATACATGATGCCGATGGTTCCGCCGTGTCCGGGCGCCTCGGCAACCTTCGGCGGACCGTAGTCGGCAGGCGCGGCAGCAGTCCCGCCCGGCGGGGCGGAAGCCACAGGCCCCTCGGAACCGCCCAGTTCCTGGGCGAAATTCCGGATTGTCTCACTCTGCCTGGCATCGGACTCAACGTTGGTCCACCACAACTGCCATGCAACGAACAGGAGCAGGACCACCCCCACCGTGATCAGCAGCTCGCCAGCGATCTGAATGAGTTTTCGGAGAACCCCGACGCCGCGTGCCGGCACGGCGGAGGCCGTCCCCTTCTCCAGCAACACCACGTGATCTCCTCAATTGGCAGCGCGGGCGGGCGCCGCCGTGTTCTGAACTACAGCTAGAATTGGCTGCTAGTAAGAATTCAGACCTGACCAAAGGCGCCAACACCGCCGGCATCTTCCTCCTTGCAGGATACCAAGCCGGAGGCTCCGCCCTTGATTCAGCCCGACAAGGAGGACCCGTGCCCGAGTCAAAGCCACGAAAGAAGACCGCCGCTGCGGAAAAGCCGG
Organism: Arthrobacter oryzae; assembly: GCF_031454875.1. Lineage (GTDB taxonomy): Bacteria > Actinomycetota > Actinomycetes > Actinomycetales > Micrococcaceae > Arthrobacter > Arthrobacter oryzae_D. The sequence continues at coordinate 274,960 of NZ_JAVDRQ010000001.1, read as the reverse complement.
CTTCTGCATCGCAGGCATACAAGCCCAACGCGGTGTGGTTCAAGCCTGTCATGTTCGGCCTGATGATCATCGGGCTGCTGTGGATCATCACCTTCTACATCAGTGAAGGCGCCCTGCCTGTCAGGGCCTGGGAGTCCTGGAACATCGTGGCCGGGTTCGGTATTGCCATCGCCGGGTTCCTGATGACCACACGCTGGCGTTCCTGACCACACGCGTCCACGGGCGGACTACCTTTACAGACACCCCTCTTCCAGCAAAAAGTCGGACCGGCACAACATGTGCCGGTCCGACTCTTTTGTCTCTGGAAACTACGAACCGGGATTCACCACGTGAATCGCGAGGTCTGAACCGGCGTCGGACGTTACGGAAATCTCCACGCCGTGCCCCGCAACCTTGACGCTTCCGTACGGGTTCTCCGCGCTGTAGTAGGCCAGCGGATCGATGTCCCTGAAGACTCCGATCGGCGCGCTGCTCAAGGCACAGGCGTCCAGCGAGGCAACAGCCGGATTGCGTTTGGTACCCGTCTGCACTTCCTTGGCGATGCACAGCGTGTCCGTGGCTTCCAGCCCGAACGTTGCATCGAACGGCTGCCGGCTGTTGCCGGGCATCGTGCCGTCGGACCATTTCAGCGGAGCGGGCCGGGCATCAACCGGCAGCGCCGAGCCTGCACCCGGGTGGGCCGAAACGTTGTTGTCCGCGTAGGAATCGTCGACGTACCAGACCAGCATGCCGTTCTGGTACTTGAAGAAATCGACCCAGTTCGGCGCGGTAATACCCTTGGTGAAGACGTACGGCCCCTCCGCCAGCGTGGCGTCAAAGCCCAGATATTCACGGTTTTCCACGAGGTAATACTGTTCAGTGGTACGGGTCACCGAGCCGGTGCTCAGCTGCCACTGGCCGTCGGCCAGCCACTGTCCCTGGCCGTGCTCGGCGTCGTCGCTAAGAATTACGGTCTTTCCGGCCGAAATCTTCACGTCGTCAATGAAGGCGCCCGGGGCGTGCACGCCGCCGTCGGTCTGGTACCTGAAGCGGAACAGCGAGGCGACGCCGCCGGCGTCGTAGGAGTAGCGAACCTGCCCCCATCCGGCGGCGCTGCTAAGCGGACGTCCTGCGGACTGCCAGGTTGTGCCGCCATCGGTGGAGTATTCACCGTAGAGGAAGTCGTAATCGGCCTCGATGTCGTACCAGGCGTTGGCCGTGACGCTCACCCTCGTCTGCGCCGGGACGGCATGGGTCAGGGATTCATTGAGGTTGTCTGCGCTGCCGGTCCACCATGCATTGGTTCCTGACGCCGGGGTGGCGTAGTCACTGGTGGTTGTCTTATCCGGAAGGTTGACCCGGACGGCCTGGTCCTTGCCCTCCACCTGGAGCTGGGCCGGATTCAGGACAAAGTCACCGCTGGTGCGTGCCTGCACGGTGCTGTGGTCCAGCCAGCCGAGGAAGAGCTTCTCTTCGGGTCCCATCAGGCCCGGAGTGGTGCCGATCCCTTCGTTGGCCGCCGACCCGTGGCCAAGCCAGGATCCCGAGCTCATGAGCGTCCAGAAGGCGGTGCTGTTGGTTGCCGCCCCGGAGGTGTCATAGAAGTCCGGCAGGCCAAGGTCATGGCCGAACTCGTGTGCAAACACACCCACTCCACCGTTTTCAGGTTCCGTGGTGTAGTCGCCCAGCCAATATTTGGAAGACCCGATCCTGGTTCCGCCGGAAAGGTTCCCTTCGGGGCCTGCGGAGCCGAATTCGTTACCGAAGGCATACCAGCGGTGGGACCAGATCGCGTCCTCGCCCAGGGCGCCGCCGCCGGCTTCCTCGCCTTCACCGGCGTGCACTGCCTGAAAGTGGTCGATGTACCCGTCGGACTCATCGAAGTTGCCGTCGTTGTCGAAGTCATAGCGGTCCCAGACATCGAACTGTGCCAGATACGCGTCGATTTCCGCCGGTGTTTTGCCCGCGGCAACCTGGGAATTCCACCACGCGTTTCCGGAGTCCCTGATGAAGGCCCACGAGCCGCCGGTGTCCTCCGTGGCGTTGTCGCCATAGAACGATCCGTTGTTGGGGACCTTCACCCAGTCCGTCACAGTATTGGTCACGGAATACTTGCCGTTTGAAACTGCCTCGTAGTAACCCTTCATCGATTCGCCGTTGCCGTTGAAAAGTTCTTCGTAGTGGGCGGGGCTGAAGTCCCGTGTCCACAGGGTGGTGTTGTCCACGGAACGGTCCGGTTCAGCGATCGAATTATGCAGCGGACCCGGTGCGGTTCCTAACCTCCCTGAGCCTTGGTCACCAAATTCGGCGAGGACGGTGAAGATCCTGTCCTGTTTGGTGGTTTCGATTTCGGCGAACTTGTCCTCCGACAGCTGCACTACGCCGTCGTCGTTGGCTTTCGTCTGGCCCCTTGCCACCTTCTCGATAGCCGCCTTGCGCTTTTCAACGAGTTCCTTCGTCCGCGGTCCGGGACGGTTGTCTTGCCGGACCGCTGCACCTGACCCCGTCGCCGCGTCGTCGACAGGTGGTGCGGCTACGGCCGGGGCGTGGATGCTGAGCATCCCGAGAACGACCCCCGCGACCCCGGCCGCGGTAATTCTGTTTTTCCTCACACGTACCTCCCAGTATTTTGTGATCAGAGCCACAGCATAATGTGAGAGTCCGCCTTCGGCTATGAACTTCGCCAAGGCGGAGTCATGTCGGCTGCTTGCCGCTGAATATGCTGTAAGCAGCACCACGGCGCAGCAATGTTAAGGAACCCAGATGATCCCGGATGAACGCGGCACCATAGTCGGCAGCGATGGCCTTGCCCGCCCGCCGTGGGCCGCCACGGACCCCCTGCTTCAGGAGTACTACGACACCGAATGGGGCATGCCTGTCCGCGATGAGCAGGGATTGTACGAACGCATCAGCCTTGAGGCTTTCCAGGCTGGCCTGTCCTGGGCCACCATCCTGCGGAAACGGCCGGCCTTCCGGCTGGCCTTCCACAATTTCCAACCCGATATCGTTGCCGCCTTCACCGAAGAGGACGTCGAACGGCTGATGCTCGACGCCGGCATCATCCGGAACAGGCTCAAGATCAGAGCCGCCATCACCAATGCCCGAGCCACCATCGCCCTGCGGAGTGAAGGCGGCCTGGTGGATTTTGTCTGGAGCTTCCAACCGGCGGCAACCCCCAACCCCCTGACGCACGCAGAAATACCCACAACGTCCCCTGAGTCCGTCGCCCTTTCCAAAGCGCTGCGCAGTAAAGGTTTCGCATTCGTTGGCCCCACCACGATGTACGCCCTCATGGAGGCGATCGGCATGATTGACACCCACCTGGCGGATAGCCATCGCCGGGGCTCGTCCGGTGTGTGGGCGGATCCGGCCTGAGGTTTTCCCATCCCTGTGGGGAAAGTTATCCACAGTGTGGATAAAAATTTGCTCCCCAGTCCATCGTTCCGCAAGGCATGGCTCCTCAACGACACACGTCGAGCGTGAACCACATCCTCGTAAGTTATTAACACTGTGGATTCACTGTGGATAACCGGCCACTCACCGGATTGGCCGGACAACCCGCCGTTCAGGGACTGACCTGCTATCCCATCCTGCGATACGCCCTGTCCCCTCGTTCTCCAATGTAAGGGGCCTCCTTATCCACTTAAGAACAGCACTATCCCCAGAAGTTATCCACAAGTGGGGATAACGCGGGGGATAATCTGCCGGCCGGGGCCGGATCAAGCTCCATGCCGGTAAATTCGAGCGAGATGCACAGGTGCGCCGGGTTATTAACAGTGTGCATAACCTGTTGACGAGTAAGCCCCTCTGTCCAATTTTCCCCAGCATCCGGAGTTTTACGCCCGCTGGGCGGGACTGCCACATGGTGGTTTTCATCGTCACGGCGGCCTCGCGCTTCCGTCGGGGCGTCTTCTGCGCCGCTGACTGAGTGGGCGAGCCCAGGAGCGTGCCGCTAAGTTGTCCACTTAACCACAGCCGCTAGGAACATCTTTATCCACAGATGTGGACAAAAAGTAGGCCAGCTGTCGATAATCGCCAGCTGGCAAGGGCAGAACGGGGGAGAGCCATTGAACTACAAGCGTGTAAGTTACCAACAATGTGGATAACACCTGTGGAAAACTTTCACGGTCAGGGACTGGTGGGAGATACGCACCGGCATGACGTCGCCTGCATGGTACAGCGCTGGGCCACACTGAGGCCGGGAACCAGTCCGCAAAGGGGTTAAAGGGTGCACGGGTGAGTGGCTGGTGTGCGTGGCAGTCCAGCGCCAGGGTGCCTGCCCGGCCGGTGTAGGTGGCAGTCCCGCGTCGGGGCGCGGCCGGTGCCAGGTTGTGCGCGCCGGAGCATGCTCGCAAGGCTGTCAGGGACACGCGTGCAGGGTCGTGGGTGCGGGGCGGGTTCCCCGGGCTGGCGTGGGTGCGTGGACCGTCGTGTGCGCCCCGGGAGATGCGGCGTGGCAGTCCTGCGGACCGGGAGGACCGGGAGGACCGGGAGGACCGGGAGGACCGGGAGGACCGGGAGGACCGGAGTATCAAAGACTCCGCGGCGAAAGCGGAAGCTTAGACGCCGGCCATTCTCAACCAGGTGGCGCCAATGAGCAGGCCCAGGACCAGCACCAGCCCGGCCGACTGCCACAGCAATCGCCGCGGACCGTGCGGTGCGTAGGCAATAGCTGCCGCACACGCGGCCCCGGTAATCAGGCCGCCAAGATGGGCCTGCCAGGCAATCTGGGGAACGATGAAGCCAATGGCACCGTTTATGGCGATCAGCACCCAGAGCTGCTTCGTATCGCCGCCGCGATGTCGTTGGACCACCAGCATGGCGCCGAACAGTCCGAAGATGGCGCCGGAGGCGCCCACAACTCCGGAAGGAGGGAGGACGGGGGTGAGCAGGAGGAATCCTACCGAGCCGCCGATGGCAGAGATGAGGTACAGAGCCAGGAAGCGGAGCCTGCCGAGGAGCGGCTCCAGCGCTTGGCCGAACATCCACAGCATGTACATGTTGAGGGCAATGTGGAGGATGAATCCCTGCGAATGCAGGAAAGCCGAGGTCAGCATCCGCCACGGTTCAAAGTAGCCGAACTCGGGCGTGGCATACACGGAGGCGAACGCGAGGTTCTCCTCGACCGACCGCCCCGGGATCAGCCACTGGAGCACGTAAAGGAGTGCACACGCGGCAATGATTCCGAACGTCACCAGGGGCCGCCCGGTAACGGCGGTGCCGCCGTAAACGGACCTGGCCGCCGGCGTCGTACGTTTTGTTTCGTTGACGCAGTCAATGCATTGGAATCCGACGGCGGCCGCCCGCTGGCATTCCGGGCATGCCGGACGCCCGCAACGCTGGCACCGGACATAGGAAGGCCTATCCGGGTGCCGGGGGCACACCGGAATCTGCGCGGACGGCTCAGCCGCCGGAATTCCGTAACTCATGGAGTGTTAGAGCTGCTCAACATCGATGCTGTTAATAACGACGTCCTCGACGGGGCGGTCACCCATGCCGGTGCGGACACCTTCGATGGCGTCAACGACCTTCTTGGATTCCTCATCGGCAACTTCACCGAAGATGCTGTGCTTGCCCTGCAGCCAGTCGGTGGGGATGGTGGTGATGAAGAACTGCGAGCCGTTGGTGCCCTTGCCCATCTGGATGCCGGCGTTGGCCATCGCCAGCTTGTACGGCTGGTTAAAGGTCAGTTCCGGGTGGATCTCGTCGTCGAACTTGTAGCCCGGTCCGCCAACGCCGCGGCCCAAGGGATCTCCGGCCTGGATCATGAAGTCCTTGATGATCCGGTGGAAGATGGTGCCGTTGTAAAGGGGCGTTCCGGTCTTGTCCTCACCGGTCTCCGGGTGGGTCCAGGCCTGCTCGCCGGTGGCCAGGCCGACGAAGTTCTTGACCGTCTTGGGCGCGTGGTTGCCGAAGAGGTTGACGACGATGTCGCCGAGGCTGGTGTGGATGGTTGCTTTTGCAGTTGCGATGGCAGTCATAGGCCCATTGTTCCACGTCGGGCTATCGAGCTGCAGGCCTGCCGGACAGTTCCGCGCTCGGTGAAATCGGCCTGAAATGCACCTGAAGAATAGCCGGTGACTACCAATCCACGTAGGCTAACAAAAGAACCGTCACATTAATCGGGAGGTAGTTGTGAAGAAATCGGATCGTATTGCCCGTGACCTGGAGCAGTCAGTCAGCAGCGCGGTAGAGAACGCCAAGGATTGGGCAGCCCCCCGCGTAGAAGCAGCCGTGGACTGGGCGGTTCCCCGCCTGCAGCACGGCATCGACACCGCTTCCCCGAAGATTCAGGAAGGGCTCAAATCGGCAGCCCACAACCTGGCCGACGGCGTTGCCACCGTGACGCCGCGCATCCAGGACGGACTGGCCCACCTCGCGCCCAAGATCCATGACGTTGTGGATAACGCCACGCCACGCCTGCACGAGGCACTGGACAAGGCCACCCCGGTCATCTCCCAGGCCCGCGACCGCGTAGTGGTGGAATACCTGCCCAGGCTTTCGGACCAGATTGGCTACGCTTCGGAGGCCGTGCACCGTACGCTCGAAAGCGCACCGGCCCATGTTGATGCCGTCGCCCAGAGGCTTGCTGATTCCGGCGTTGTGCATTCCATCCAGGACCAGGCCCAGGCCGCGAGCCACCAGCTCAAGGCCGCTGCAGCCGAAGCGACCCGCGTTGTTACCGGAGAAGTGGCCAAGCCGCAGAAGCCCAAGCACCGCGGACTGCTGATCTTCGGCGTGATCGCTGCCGCGGTTGCCGCCGGTGTGGCCGCTTGGAAAGCTTCCAAGCCGGTGGAGGATCCCTGGAAGACTCCGGCTCCGGTCACGCCTGCCCCCGTCCCCGCCGACAGCGCCACCACCGTCAATGACGTCACTGCGACATCCTCCGCTGAGGCTGGCCCTGCGGCTACCGTCGGTGAGAAGGCTGTCGACGCGGCGGACGCTGCTGCTGACTCCTCCGAGGACGCCGCCGAGAAGGCCGCGGATGCGGTCGAGGACGCCAAGGACGAGGCCGCCAGGGTTGCCACGGACGCCAAGACTGCTGTGAAGAACATCGCTTCCAGCATGAACAACGGTGCCGCAAAGCCCGCCGACAAGTAATCCCGGCCGTTATCGGACGGCAGCATATCTGAGGGGTCCCGCAGTGCGGGGCCCCTCAGTTGTTTGCCCGACCTTCACCCGGCGTCCCGGGCAGCAACACACAAGGGTGCTAAATTTGTGGTGATGTCACCCGATAGATCCGCCGAGGATGCCTCGCACGACGCTGCGCTTATGCCGGGCGTATCCATCGTCATACCGGCATATAACGAAGAAAGCGTCATCCGGCAGTGCCTTATCGCGGCTGTGTACCAGTCCGTGCCTGCCGCGGAGATCATCGTTGTGGACAATATGTCCAAGGACCGCACAGCGGACATCGTGCGCCAGATGCAGCAGGAATACCCCGAGAGCCCCATCATCCTGCTCAGCCAGGACCGGGACCAGGGCCTCATCCCGACCCGCAACTTCGGCCTCAACCACGCCACGGGTGACGTGCTGGGCCGGATCGATGCGGACTCCGTGGTGGAACCGGACTGGGTGGAACAGGTTCAGAAGGCCTTCCTTGACCCGACGGTCCAGGCTGCCACCGGCCCCGTGGTGTACTACGACATGCCGATGCGCCGTTTCGGGCTCAAAGCCGACGATAAGATGCGGCAGCTGATGCTCAAACTGGCCAAACACCAGTACCACTTCCTTTTCGGGTCCAACATGGCACTCCGCCGCTCGGCTTGGGAAACCATCCGCGACGAGACCTGCCGGGATGAGAAGGACGAGATGCACGAGGACATCGACCTCTCCCTTCACCTCGCCGACCATGACCTCAGGGTGCAGTACTGGCCCCAGATGGTGTCCGGAATGTCCGCCCGCCGGCTCGAGGATTCCCCCCGCGACTACCGGTACTACGTCACCAGGTTCGACCGGACATACAAGGCCCACAACGTCAAGAAGATGGCCCTCAAGGCGCCCATGGTGGTGTTCTTCTCCGTGTATTTCCCGGCCAAGCTCCTGCGCGCCATCCACACTGTGAACTCCGCCCAGCCGGCGCGCCGCGGCGGGCAGTAGTCTTTAGCCGCGCCCTCGCGGGACCTGCTGTCGTACACCCGACAACGGGTGTCAGTCCGTTCCCAGCTCGGCCACGCGGGTTGGCTCGGGCGGTGCGGGCCTCCTGCGCCGTTGACCGGCGACGACGACGGCGAGCCCAACCAGAATCAGCGCCAGTCCTGCGTAGGTGCCGGCCGGGAGCGTCTCACCCAGGAACACGGCTGCCAGCAGCGCGGCACCGGGAATCTCCAGCAGAATGATCATGGACACCAGCAGCGGGCTCATGGTGGCCAGCAGATGGTTGAACGCGGTGTGTCCCACCAGCTGGGCGCACACAGTGATCGCAAGGATGCCTATCCAGCCTGCGCTGTCGAATCCCACCAGCGGCTGCTTGGCGAATAGGGCCATCAACGCAACCAATGCGGCGCACATCCCGTAGCAGAGCGTCGTATAAGTACCGGTGCGCATGGTCTCACGCGCTTTACCGCCTGCAAGCGTGTAGAGGCCGGCAAGGGCGCCTCCTGCCACCGCCAGCAGGTCACCCAGCAGCGCTTCCGGCGAGGTGCCCATATCGAAGCCGGTGATGGCCACAACGCCACAGAACGCCATTCCCAGGCCAACCAAGACTTGCCAGCGATGGCGGACGCCCCGAAACAGCTGGAAAACTGCGATCCAACCGGACTGAAGGCAGACCAGCGCCGTAGCGGCGGCGACGGATGTGAGCTGGAGGGAGGTGATGAAGCAGGCGAAGTGCAGTGCCAAGGCCACGGCGGCAAGGGTCGACCAACGGAACTCGCGAGCTGTCACCTTCCCGAACTGCCTGGCATCGGTCACCAGGACCGGGGAGGCCATAACTGCGGCTCCGATGGCGTTGCGCCAGAACGCAATGGCAAAGGCGCTAACGGTGGTGGCTCCCAGCGTGGCGGCGATGAGCGGCCCTGAGGAGGCCACGCCGAGCACGCCCAAAGCGGCGAGGAAGAGGTTCACTGTTCCAACAGTAGTGCTGGCTCCAAAGTCCCGGTGATATCTGTCCTTGACGGTGGAATACCGCGGTGCCAGTCTTAAGTCCCGGTCTCACTGTTATCCGCGAAGGAGACCATCATGGCGCAAATGATCCGCAAGAGCCTGGATAAACCAGAGGAAACCCGCCCCTTCGAAGAAGGAATGGGTCAGCTGGACCTCGTCAATATCGATGCAGGAGCCGTTGGACGCGCGACCTTCCTGCCGGGCTGGCAGTGGTCCAAGCACGTCAAGCCCATCGCTAAAACGGACAGCTGCATGGCGAGCCATATGGGCTACACAATTTCGGGTCGGCTGAAGGTTGTCATGGACGACGGCGAAGAGATGGAGTACGGCCCCGGTGACTTTGGCATCATCCCGCCCGGACACGACGCCTGGGTGGTCGGTGATGAGCCCTACGTGGTCATCGACTGGCAGGGCATGGACGATTACGCCAAGCGCAAGGACTGAGGCAAAGCAAAAGGCCCCGGAGTGCGTTTCCGCATTCCGGGGCCTTTCCTTATGGTGGAGGCACGGGGACTCGAACCCCGAACCCCCTGCTTGCAAAGCAGGTGCGCTACCAATTGCGCCATGCCCCCATAAGAAGCAACCCGTCAATCATACCCTAGTTCCGGAGCCGTTCTTACCAGCGTCGGGACCGGGAATCCGGACTATTCGACTGTGTCAGTCGAATCGCTCCAGACCGTTTTCCGGGCTTCGGATTCCTGCACTTTCCTGACGAGCAGGGCGCCTGCGATAGCAACTGCGACAAACAGCAACTTCTTCACATGCACCCCGTTCCGGCCCGGTTTTACCCGAACCATTTCCAAAACCTGTGCAGGTTCCGTGGGCGTACCAGGACTTGAACCTGGGACCTCTTCGTTATCAGCGAAGCGCTCTAACCGCCTGAGCTATACGCCCCGATGCCTCATCGGGCCGAGACATGACTTTACAGCACATCCCGGCCCGATCTCAAATCGAGGCATTTCGCCGGTCGAATTCCGGCGAAAATCCGCGGACTTAGTCGTCCGTCAGGGTCACGCCGATGCCGCCTACGAGGGTGGCGGAGATGTTGTAAAGCACGGCTGAGAGCATCGACAGGGCAGTCAGCAGCACAACATTCACGACGGCGATGATGACCGCAAAGGAAGCCACCTGGCCGAGGGAGGCGACCTTCTTCAGTTCGAATCCGCCACCTTCGGAACCCGCCAGCGTTCCAAGCAGGCTGTCCACCTGGTCAAAGATGCCGGTCAGGTCCAGGACCGTCCAGAGGACGATCGCGGCGACAACCGTAACGATGCCGAGCGCCACTGAGAGCAGGAAGGCCATCTTCAGCACGGACCAGGGGTCCACCTTGCTGACGAGGAGCCGGGCACGGCGGACCTTGGCCTTCGGGGCCGGCTTGACCAGCCCAGGGGCGCCCTGGGCGGCTGCCTGCGCCGGGCGCTGCCCGGGAACGCCGGGGCGCTGTCCCTGGGGCGCCTGGGCGGGACGTTGTCCCTGTGCAGGGCGCTGGCCGGGGACCACCGGACGCTGCGCCGGGGCGCCAGGCGTCGAAGGCCGCTGCTGGGGGCGTACGGGGGCGTTCACGCGCGGAGCGGACGCCGGCTGCCTGATCCCGCCGGGAGTGTTGCTGTTCGGCTTGGGATATGAGTCGGAATTACTCACTCGTTACCTCCGGTAATTTCTTCGTCCAGCTCAGCGTCGTCCGATGACTCTTCGGACTCCACGGCCGGTGCTGAATCTGCCTCTGCGGACCCGTCATGTGATCCGGCACCTTCAGCCAACGTTACGTCATCCCCGGCCGCAGCCGGGCTTTCGCCCGGGTTTTCCGGGTCGGCGGTTTCGGTCTCGTCACCTTCCAGGCCGCGTTCACTGTTGCGCGCAACCTCGATAATGCGGTCGTTTTTGTCCGGCTTGGCGAAGATGACACCCATGGTGTCGCGGCCCTTGGCAGGCACGCCGGCCACCGATGACCGGACCACCTTGCCGCCTTCCATAACCACCAGGACTTCGTCCTCTTCCTGGACAATCAGGGCACCCACGAGATGGCCCCGCTCTTCCTGGTACTTACCGACCTTGATTCCCAAGCCGCCGCGGCCCTGGAGGCGGTATTCCTCCACGGCCGTACGCTTGGCGTACCCGCCTTCGGTGACGATGAAGACGAACGAGCCGTCCTTGACGACGTCCGCGGCAAGGAGTTCATCGTCCTCGCGGAACTTCATGCCCGTCACGCCGGAGGTCGCACGGCCCATGGGGCGCAGTGCATCGTCCGTTGCCGTGAAGCGGATGGACTGGCCCATGCGGGAAACCAGCATGAGGTCGTCCGTTTCCGAGACGAGCTGCGCGGAGACGAGTTCGTCGCCGTCGCGCAGGTTGATCGCGATGACACCCGCGGACCGGTTGGTGTCGTAGTCCTCCAGGCGGGTCTTTTTGACCAGGCCCCGCTTGGTGGCCAGCACCAGGTAGGGGGCGTGCTGGTAATCGCGGAGATCCAAAACCTGGGCGATGTGCTCGTCCGGCTGGAACGCCAGCAGGTTCGCGACGTGCTGGCCCTTGGCGTCACGACCCGCTTCCACGAGTTCGTAGGCCTTGGCCCGGTAGACGCGTCCCAGGTTGGTGAAGAACAGCAGCCAATGGTGCGTGGTTGTGACGAAGAAATGCTCCACGACGTCGTCCCCGCGCAGCTGGGCACCCTTGATGCCCTTGCCGCCGCGCTGCTGTGAGCGGTAGTTGTCACTGCGCGTGCGCTTGACGTACCCGCCGCGGGTGATGGTGACCACCATTTCCTCTTCGGGGATCAGGTCCTCCATGGACATGTCACCGTCGAAGCCCATCAGGATCTTGGTGCGGCGGTCATCCCCGTGCTTGGCCACGATTTCGGCAAGTTCGGTGCTGATGATCTCGCGCTGGCGTTCTTCGGAGGCCAGGATCGAGTTGTACTCGGCGATCAGGGCTTCCAGTTCGGCGTGGCGGTCCTGGATCTTCTGGCGTTCCAGGGCGGCAAGCCGGCGCAGCTGCATGTCCAGGATGGCCCGGGCCTGCAGTTCATCGATGTCCAGCAGTTGCATCAGGCCGTCACGGGCCGCTTCCGTGGTGTTGGACGCGCGGATGAGGGCAATGACCTCGTCCAACATGTCCAAAGCCTTGAGGAGTGCACGCAGGATGTGTGCTTCCTCTTCGGCCTTGCGCAGGCGGTAACGGGTCCGGCGTGCGATGACGTCCATCTGGTGGGTGACCCAGTGCCGGATGAAGGCATCCAGGCTGAGGGTCCGCGGGACACCGTCAACGATCGCCAGCATGTTGGCCGCGAAGTTGTCCTGCAGCTGAGTGTGCTTGTAGAGGTTGTTCAGCACCACCTTGGCCACGGCGTCGCGCTTGAGCACGATCACCAGGCGCTGGCCGGTGCGGCCCGACGTCTCGTCGCGGAGGTCGGCGATGCCCGAGATCTTCCCGTCCTTGACGAGTTCGGCGATCTTGATGGCCAGGTTGTCCGGGTTGGCCTGGTACGGCAATTCGGTGACCACCAGGCAGGTGCGGCCCTGGAGTTCCTCCACATTGACCACGGCACGCATGGTGATGGACCCACGCCCGGTGCGGTAGGCATCTTCAATGCCTTTGTGGCCCAGGATGGTGGCACCCGTGGGAAAATCAGGTCCCTTGATGCGCAGCAGGAGCTCTTCCAGCAGCTCTTCGCGGCTTGCAGTCGGGTTGGCCAGGTACCACTGCACGCCATCGGCAACCTCGCGGAGGTTGTGCGGCGGAATGTTGGTGGCCATGCCGACGGCGATGCCCGAGGAGCCGTTGACCAGCAGGTTGGGGAAACGCGCCGGCAGGATGGTGGGTTCCTGGTTCTTGCCGTCGTAGTTGTCCTGGAAGTCGACGGTTTCCTCGTCGATGTCGCGGACCATCTCCATGGCAAGCGGAGCCATCTTCGTTTCGGTATACCGCGGAGCCGCAGCGCCGTCGTTGCCCGGCGAACCGAAGTTGCCTTGGCCGAGCGCCAGCGGGTAGCGCATGGTCCAGTCCTGGATCAGGCGCACCAGGGCGTCGTAGATGGCCGTATCGCCGTGCGGGTGGTACTGGCCCATGACCTCGCCCACCACGCGGGCGCACTTGTTGAAGGAGCGGTCCGGACGGTAGCCGCCGTCGAACATCGCGTAGAGAACCCGGCGGTGGACGGGCTTGAGGCCGTCACGGACGTCCGGCAGGGCACGGCCAACGATAACGGCCATGGCGTAGTCGAGGTAGGAGCGCTGCATTTCCGTCTGCAGGTCCACCTGTTCCACGCGGTCGACCAGCACGTCGCCTTCCAGGACGGGCTCGACGGGGCCGGCGGATTCGGCCGGAACCTCGGGTGTTTCGTCACTCATAGTCTATGTTTTCCGTTTCAGGTATATGTCGGATCAGGAATATCTAGGCCCTTTTGGGCTTCCTAGATGTCCAGGAACCTGACGTCCTTGGCGTTCTGCTGAATGAAGTTTCGGCGGGACTCAACATCCTCGCCCATCAGCACGGTGAAGATCTGGTCTGCCGCGAGGGCGTCATCCATGGTGACCTGAAGCAGGGTCCGGTTGTCCGGGTCCATGGTGGTGTCCCACAATTCCGTGTAGTCCATCTCACCAAGGCCCTTGTAGCGCTGGATTCCGTTGTCCTTCGGAATTCGGCGCCCTGCAGCCTGGCCGGCCACAAGCCGGGCGTCGCGTTCGCGGTCACTGTAGACGTAGTCGTGTGGAGCGTTTGACCACTTGATCCGGTACAGCGGCGGCTGGGCCAGATACACGTACCCGTTTTCAATCAGCGGGCGCATGTAGCGGAACAGGAGCGTCATCAGGAGCGTGGTGATGTGCTGGCCGTCAACGTCTGCATCGGCCATGAGCACGATCTTGTGGTACCGGAGTTTGCTGAGGTCGAAGTCCTCACCGATGCCCGTGCCGAAGGCGGTGATCATGGACTGGACCTCGTTGTTGCCCAGGGCCTTGTCCAGCCGTGCCCGTTCCACGTTCAGGATTTTGCCGCGAAGGGGCAGGATTGCCTGCGTTTCCGGGTTGCGTCCGCGCTTGGCGGAACCGCCGGCGGAGTCACCCTCCACGATGTAGACCTCGCACTTGGCCGGGTCCTTGGAGGAGCAGTCGGACAGTTTGCCCGGCATGCCGAAGGATTCCAACGGGCTCTTGCGCCGGGCGTTGTCACGGGCCTTACGGGCGGCCATGCGAGCCTGGGCAGCCGAAATAGCCTTGCGGATGACATCGCGGGCAGGCCCGGGGTTGCGTTCCAGCCAGTCACCGAGGCCGTCGGTGACCACGCGCTGGACGAAGCCCTTGACCTCGGAGTTACCAAGTTTGGTCTTGGTCTGGCCTTCAAACTGCGGTTCGGCCAGCTTCACGGAAATGACGGCGGTGAGGCCTTCACGGATGTCATCACCCGTAAGGTTGTCGTCTTTTTCCTTGATGATGTTTTTCTCGCGCGCATAGCGGTTGATGAGCGAGGTCATGGCGGCACGGAAACCCTCTTCGTGGGTACCGCCCTCATGCGTGTTGATGGTGTTTGCGTAAGTGTGGACGCTTTCCGAGTAGGCGTTGGTCCACTGCATCGCCATTTCCAGGGCGATTTTCCGATCCTTGTCCTCGGTTTCGAAGGCGATGACGTCCTCGTGGACCACGTCAACCTTCTTGCCGGAGTTCAGGTGCTTCACGTAGTCCAGCAGGCCGTCGTCGTACTGATAGACAACCGTCCGGTATTCGGCGGCGACTTCGCCTTCGGTGGGAACGGTGTCGAGATCCAGGTCCCCGTCCTCAGAATTTTCGAGCGTGCCGCGACGTTCGTCCGTCAGCGTGATGCGCAGGCCCTTGTTCAGGAACGCCATCTGCTGGAAGCGGGCGCGGAGCGTCTCGAAATCGAATTCTGTGCTCTCAAAGATGCTGTCATCGGGGTAGAAGGTCTGCGTGGTACCGGTCTGGTCCGTCTCTTCACCCTGGACGAGGCTGCCCTGGGGCTTGCCGCCGTCGGCGAATGACATCCGCCAGACGTGGCCTTGGCGCCGCACCTCGGTGTCCACCCGGCTGGAAAGGGCGTTGACCACCGAAATGCCAACACCGTGGAGGCCGCCGGATACGGCGTAACCGCCGCCGCCGAACTTTCCGCCGGCGTGCAGGATGGTCATGACAACCTCAACCGTGGGCTTGTGCTCGGTCGGGTGCATGTCCACGGGGATGCCTCGGCCGTCGTCAATCACCTTGACGCCGCCGTCGGCCTGGAGAACAATCTCGATGTGGGTACAGTACCCCGCCAGGGCTTCATCTACGGAGTTGTCCACCACTTCGTACACCAGGTGGTGGAGGCCACGGGGTCCGGTGGAACCGATGTACATGCCGGGGCGTTTGCGGACGGCTTCAAGTCCTTCAAGGACGGTGATGTCGCTGGCACCGTATCCCTTGCGCTCGGCTGCCTTCGCCGGCGCGTCAGTTGCACGGGCATCCTCAGCTGCGGGTTCCACTGCCGGGATATCTGCATTGTCGTTAGCCACAGGCGCTTTCGACTCCTCTGTATTCGTATGGCCGGCCGTCACCGTCTCCAATAGAAGAGGTTCCCGCCAACAGGCACGTGACTGTACACGCCGATTACTTCGGTGACTGGCGGAACCGTACCCCGGCCGCAGGAAATGCGCCGAAAAACGGACTCAGTCAACGTTTCACCGGCGCCCAGTTATCTACCCCGATTCTACCGTGCGGGAAGGCGTAATCCCGCATTCCAGGGCCGCAAACGCGGCGGAAAGTGGCGCTGGCAGGCCATTGGCTCTGCCTGCAAGGCTCCAGGGGTCCGGTCTCTGGGTTCCTATACAGCTCAGGGTCGTTTGAGCGCCCTACACGCCATTTGGCCATTTTTCAAGGGTGAGGAGTGCCGGCAGCAGGCATCGCACCCGCCGTCGTGGTGTCCGACTATCCGTAGGTGTCCCGCGGACCGCGGCCGTTGACTGTCCGGCCGCCCTTCCGCCAACTGGGTGCCGCCGGTCCCAGGACCTGGATTTTGGTGACAACGCCTTCACCCAGTTCCGTGCGGAACTTCTCCAGGAGGCTGAAGCTGAGGAGGCGGAGCTGGGTGGCCCACGCCGTGGAATCGCACCGGACGTGGAGCGTGGTGTCGGTGAAGCTTTCCGGGGTGCAGTGCGCCGAGATCTCCGGACCCACCAGGGTGTTCCACTCCGCCATGACCGAGCCGACCGCCACCGGGGAGGTCCAGCCGCGTTCTGCCACCAACCGTCCCACCACCTTGCCCAGACCGAGCGGATCGCGGCCGGTGCCGTGGAACTGGGTGAAGCCGCGGGTTCCCGCGCTGCGCCCCGGCTTTTTGGCTCCGTTTGCGGGCAGCGGGTGCTTGCGGCGGATTTCACCGCGGGCGGCCGCCGCTTCGCGCATGCGGTTGAGGGCTGCCTGGGGAGCATCGATGTCGTCGGGGTCGCGGCCAGGCTGCAGACCTCCGGTGTCCTTATTCATGGGGATTCCGACTCATCGATTCCTCCCGGGATGACCTTCACCCGCCGCCCGGTCAGTTCCTCCGGAATGTCGGCATCGACGGCGGCAGTCACCAGCACCTGTTCGGCGCCGGATACTATTGCCGCCAGTTTACGCCGCCGCTGGACGTCGAGTTCGGCAAACACATCGTCGAGTATGAGGATCGGCGCAGACCCGCCGGTGCGCGCATCGTCCAGCATCACGTAGTAGGACGCCAGCCGCAGGGAAAGGCACATGGACCACGTTTCGCCGTGGGATGCGTACCCTTTTGCCGGTGCCTCGCCGAGGATGAGTTCGACGTCGTCGCGGTGTGGCCCCACGAGGGAAACGCCGCGTTCCAGTTCCTTGCGGCGGGACGCCGCGAACGCCTGAACGTAACGTTCGGTCAGCTCATCGACGGACAGCACCCGCAGGTCCTCAACGCGGCCGACGGCGGACGGTTCGGCAGCGTAGCCCGCGCCCGCGCCGTCGTCGTCCAGCAGGTCCTGGAGCGTGGACCGGTAAATCGCGTCCGCCTCCTTGGACCCGTCGGTCAACTGCGCATAGGCCTTGTTGAGATGGGGCCTGAGCCGTTCCACCAGTTCAAGCCGGGCGTGCAGCAGTTCGGCGCCGGCCCGGGCCATGTGCTGGTCCCACACATCAAGGGTTGCCTCATGACCTGCCGTGAATTTTCCGGCACGGCCGGATTTCAGGAGGGCGTTGCGCTGTTTGAGGACGCGGTCGTAGTCGCTGCGCGTGGCGGAATGGCGCGGCATGAGGCTGACCAGCAACTCGTCGAGGAAGCGCCGCCGGTTGGAAGGATCCCCCTTCACCAAGGCAAGGTCTTCCGGGGCAAAAAGCACCGTCTGGCAGATACCAAGGATGTCGCGGGCACGCACCGGGTTGCTGCGGTTGATGCGCCCCCGGTTGGCACGGCTTCCATTGATTTCGAGTTCCAGTACGGTGGATTGCTCACCCCGGACCAGTTTGGCCCTGATGAGGGCACGTTCGGTACCGAACCGCAGCAGCGGAGCGTCTGTACTGACCCGGTGCGAACTCAGGTTGGCCAGGTAGCCGATGGCTTCCATGAGGTTGGTTTTCCCGATGCCGTTGTACCCCACGAGCACAGTCACCCCGGGTTCGAAGGTGAGATCCACCTGGGCATAACTGCGAAAATCGGTCAGCGAAAGCTTTTCTAGGTACACGCCGTCTTCAGGATTCCCGGACTGCTCGGACTGCCGCTACTTGGCCGGACGGGTGGCGTGCCCGCCGAACTGATGCCGCAGTGCAGAGACCATCTTCATGGCCGGCGAGTTGTCCTCACGGGAGGAAAAACGCGCAAACAAGGCAGCAGTGATGGCCGGCGCAGGAACCGCGTTGGCGATTGCTTCTTCAACGGTCCAGCGGCCTTCGCCGGAATCTTCGACGTAGTCATCAATGGAGGCCAGGCCCGGATCTTCGTCCAGTGCCTTGACCATGAGGTCCAGCAGCCACGAACGGACAACCGTGCCCTTCTGCCAGGCGCGGAACGTTCCCGGCAGATCGGTGACGATGTCCTTGGCGGCCAGCAGTTCATAACCTTCGGCATAAGCCTGCATGAGTCCGTACTCGATGCCGTTGTGCACCATCTTGGCGTAGTGTCCCGCACCAATTCCGCCGACGTGGACAAAGCTGTCTGCCCGGTCACCCTCGGGACGGAGCGCATCAAAAGCCGGCATGGCCCGTTCGATGTCGGCAGCATCGCCGCCGGCCATGAGACCGTAGCCGTTCTCCAGTCCCCACACGCCGCCGGACACGCCGCAGTCAGCGAAGCGGATGCCCTTCTCAGCCAGCGCGGCACCATGTTTCTGGTCCTCGGTAAAGCGGGAGTTGCCGCCGTCAATCACCAGGTCACCGGCGTCGAGCTTGGAACCGAGCTCCGTGATCACGGCATCGGTGATTTCACCTGCAGGGACCATAACCCAGATGACGCGCGGCGCCGGAACGGCCGCAATGAGCTCGTCAACGGTGGCCACATCGGTGACATCCGGGTTGCGGTCGAAGCCGGTGACCTCGACGCCGCCCTTGCGCAGCCGTTCGCGCATGTTGAAACCCATTTTGCCAAGGCCGATCAGTCCGATGTGCACGATGCGGGTTCTCTTTCTGCATTGGTTGTCGGTTGTCGTTTTGGGGCCCAGAACGACACCAACCGTCTGGGCCCACGCCGCCAGGGTTCCCTGGCCGAGCTTGCGAGGCGAGGGTGGCGGTGGGGACTAGTTGGGCAGGCGCACCGGCATGACCAGGTAGCGGTAATCGTCCTGGTCTTCGCCGTCGGCGTCGACCTGTGCCGTGATCATGGCCGGCTTGGGGGCCGTGGTGAAGGAGAACCGAACGTACTTGGTTTCGATCACGCTGAGGCCCTCAATGAGGTAGTGCGGGTTGAAGGCAACAGTAATTTCGTCACCGGTCAGCTGTGCTTCGAGTTCCTCGGAAGCCTGGGCGTCCTCGCCTGTGCCGGCGTCGAGGTGGAGCTGGCCTTCGGTGAAGGCAAGCCGGACCGGGGTGTTGCGTTCGGCAACCAGGGAGACGCGCCTTACGGCTTCGACCAGTTCCTGGGTCTGCACCGTTGCGTGAATGGGCGTGGTGTCCGGGAAGAGCGAGCGGATTTTGGGGTAGTCGCCGTCCACCAGGAGCGAGGTGGTGGTTCGACCGCCGCTTTCGAAGCCGATCAGCCGGCTGTCGTCGTCGGCCAGGGCGAGGTTGATGTCCCCGCTGTTGCCGAGTGTTTTGGCGACCTCGTTGAGGGTTTTCGCCTTGACCAGGGCGCTGGTGGAAATTCCCGGAGTGACAGGCTTCCAGGGTACTTCGCGCATGGCCAGACGGTAGCGGTCGGTTGCCAGCAGGGTGATCAGGTCGTCCTCGATCTCCATGCGGACGCCGGTGAGGATCGGCAGGGTGTCGTCCTTGCTGGCGGCGATGATCACCTGGGAAACGGCCTGGGCGAAGGAATCCCCGGGCACGGTTCCGCTGATGGTGGGCAGCGCAGGCAGCGGTGGGTATTCGGCCTCGGGCATGGTGGCGAGGTGGAAGCTGCTGCGGCGGCAGGTGAGCGTGACCTTGTTGCCATCGGTTTCGACGTCAACGGGGGCAGACGGCAGGCTGCGGCAGATGTCCGCAAGGAGGCGGCCGGAGACCAGGATGGTGCCTTCAACGCTGATGTCAGCCGGGATTTCGAGGCGGGCCGACGTTTCGTAGTCAAAACTCGAGAGGCTCACGGTGCCGGATTCGGCCTTGAGGAGGAGCCCTGAAAGCACCGGAACCGGCGGCCGCGGAGACAACGACCGGGCGGTCCATGTGACGGCTTCTGCCAGGACGTCCCGTTCGACTCTGAACTTCACGGAAGGGTGCCGCCTTTCATTGCTGCTGCCATTTTCTCAACGGGAACTCCTCAGGGAGTTCAAAAGAACCTTGCTCCCAAACACCGGAACCTGCATGGTCCGCGCTTGCTGAACCACAAACAGACCCAAGGATGGGAGCGCTGCTGACAGCTTAGCCGGAACACTCGGGATTTCCCCATCCCCGTCTGGGACGCCGGCCCTTCCGGGCCGAGGCCACGAGGCTGTGCGGGGCAGGGAACGAGATTGTTGTTTGAGGGAATTTCAATTTTTTGGGATTAGTAGTGTTAATAACTGCTGTGGAAACTGTGGATAACTCGGTTTCACGGCGCGATTCCGCGGTTAAGCCCTGTTCATCCGTTGTGGGCGAAGCAGGTTTTAAACAGGGTGTGGATGGGGACAACTTTTTTGGCCGTTTCGCTGATCCACAGATGCCTTAAGGGTTTTAAGCCCATTAACCGCGGTTGTCCCCTTAACTATCCACAGGCTTATCCACATGTCCCTGTTAATAAGGTAAGGATGCGGGCCGGAACCCTAGCTCAGGAATCCCGCTGCTGCTGCTTGATGCGGTTGGTCAGCTCCGTAACCTGGTTGTAGATCACACGCCGCTCGGCCATCAGTTCGCGGATCTTCCGGTCCGCGTGGATCACGGTGGTGTGGTCGCGGCCGCCGAGTTCCTGCCCGATCTTGGGAAGCGACATGTCGGTCAGCTCGCGGCAGAGGTACATGGCGATCTGGCGTGCAGTCACCAGGGTGCGGGTGCGGGACTTGCTGCAGAGCTCCTCCATGCTGAGCTTGAAGTAGTCGGCCGTCTGGGTCAGGATCTGAGCCGAGGTGATCTCCTGGGCACCGTCGTCCGTGATGAGGTCCTTGAGCACCATTTCGGCCAGGGCAACATCCACCGGCTGCCGGTTCAGGCTGGCGAAGGCGGTTACCCGGATCAGGGCGCCCTCGAGTTCGCGGATGTTGCTGGAGATCTTGGACGCGATGTATTCCAGGGCGTCGTCCGGCGCGGAAAGGCCTTCGCTGAGGGCCTTCTTGCGGAGGATCGCGATTCGGGTCTCCAGTTCGGGCGGCTGGATGTCGGTCAGCAGGCCCCACTCGAAGCGGGACTTCATCCTGTCCTCGAACCCAGCGAGCAGCTTGGGCGGCTGGTCCGAGGTGATGACAACCTGCTTGTTGTTGTTGTGCAGCGCGTTGAAGGTGTGGAAGAACTCCTCCAGCGTGCGGTCCTTGCCGGCCAGGAACTGGATGTCATCGATCAGCAGTACATCCACGTTGCGGTAGGTGGTCTTGAAGCTGGTGCCCTCATCGTCCCGGATGGAGTTGATGAAGTCGTTGGTGAATTCTTCCGAGTTCACGTAGCGGACCCGGATGCCGCTGTAGAGGCGGCGGGCGTAGTGACCGATCGCGTGCAGCAGGTGGGTCTTGCCCAGGCCGGAATCACCGTAGATGAACAGCGGGTTGTAGGCCTTGGCCGGCGCCTCGGCGACCGCGACGGCGGCTGCATGCGCGAACCGGTTCGAGGAACCGATCACGAACGTGTCGAAGACGTACTTCGGGTTGAGCCGGCCGAATTCGTGGGACGTGCTCGGCAGCATGGGCTGCGGCTTCTGTTCCACGGTGGGATCGGTTGCGAGGGCGAGCTCGACGGCGGGTTCCGGCTCCGTGTGGAGGGGCACCAGATCGGTGTCGACATCGATGGCGCAGCGGATGTCATCGGAGAAGACGTTGTGCAGGGCGTCGTCGAGGGCTTCCTTGACCTGGGTCTGGAGGACTTCGCGGGTGAGTTCGTTGGGCACCGCTACCAGAAGGGTGGACCCGATCAGTCCCTGTGCCTGAGCGAGGATTACGAAGCCGCGCTGCCGGGGTGAAACCCGGTGGTCCTGCTCCAGGAGGCTCACAACCCGCCGCCAGGAACTTCCGACAGTATTCGCGTGGTTGGCTTCGTCTACTGTCATCAATCAGTTCCTCAAACTTGCTTGCCTGCATTACCTGCAGCCACAAGTCCTGAACCAGCGGGCTGATTCCGGCTTAATCCACAGGGTTATGCACAGAGCGTGGATAATCGGCTACTGAGCCACTCTAGGGGATGAAAAGCCTAGAAGATAGCTGGGTTGAGGGTTGTGGATAATTACACGGCTGTGGTTCGAAAACACGGCCTGTGAGCCACTTCATCCACAGGCTGTGGGCAGAGGTTAACCACAGCGGCTGCAGGTCAGTGACCCGTGGCCCGGTTTGACTAGGGCACGCTTTTTGGCCTAACGTTGTGAAGTCCTTTGTGTCCGCTTTTCTACCTCATTTGAATCTCTCTGACGTTCTGCGTCCTACGAGCCGAGGTCAGCGTGTGCACATACAAAACTTAGCGTCGGCCAGTTCTTCCCCTTTTTGATCGGGTGGGCGCACCTTTGATCCACTGGAGTAACTAACGTGAGCAAGCGGACTTTTCAGCCGAATAACCGCCGTCGAGCCAAGAAGCACGGCTTCCGCCTTCGTATGCGTACCCGTGCCGGCCGTGCCATCCTGGCAGCCCGTCGTGGCAAGGGCCGCACCGAACTGTCGGCCTAAATACACTGACTCGTCGGTCACCATCCCTTTGCGAGTTTAACGGTGCTAGCCACCAGGAACCGTCTGAGGACATCAACCGATTTTTCAAAAACTGTACGTTCCGGCGTCCGCAATGGACGCCGGAACGTAGTGTTATATACGGTAGCTATTGCTGCTGACGAACCAAGCCGGATCGGATTCATCGTTTCCAAGAGTGTTGGGAACGCTGTTGTCAGGAACCTCGTTAAGAGGAGACTGAGGGAAGCCGGTGCTTTGTCGTTGCAGGAGTACGGTACCGGGTTCGCCATTGTGGTCCGGGCACTGCCTGCGGCCGCGGCTGCCAGCTGGGACCAACTGCTGGCAGACTACAACGCCGCTCTGGAAACGACCATGAAACGGCTGGGCGGCCGCCTTCCTCGGGCCGCGTCAGCGGTTTCACGGGAAACAACACAGGAAGGGACACCGCGTGCGTAACGCCATTGCCGCCGTCGTCCGTTTCTTCAAACCAGCAGCGCTGCTTGTGGGCACGACGCTCTGGAACCTGCCCCGCAACTTTCTTATCCTGCTGCTGATGACCTACCGCAAGGTGATTTCACCCTTGTACGGCCAGGTTTGCCGCTTCTTCCCTTCGTGCTCGGCCTACGCCCTCGAAGCAATCACGGTGCACGGTGCCGTGAAGGGAAGCTGGCTGGCGGCCCGGCGCCTGGCGCGCTGCCACCCCTGGAACGCCGGCGGCGTGGACCATGTCCCCGCCGGCCATCGCCACTGGCCCGATCACCGGACCCCCACAATTGTTGTACTGAACAACCCGGACAAGTACCTGGCTGCGCAGTCTGATGGAGAAGGCCGCACTGCGGCCTGACGAATAGGGATATCGTATGGACTTCTTTGAAACAATCATGTTTCCGTTCAAGTGGCTGGTTTCCATCATCATGGTGGGCTTCCACGAGGGCCTGACTGCCATCGGGCTGCCTGAGGCGTCCGGCTGGACGTGGACTCTGTCCATCATCGGGCTGGTGCTGGTTATCCGTGCCGCCCTGATCCCCGTGTTCGTCAAGCAGATCAAGGCGCAGCGCGGCATGCAGCTGCTGCAGCCGGACCTGAAGAAGCTCCAGGACAAGTACAAGGGCAAGACCGATCAGCTCTCCCGCCAGGCCATGGCGCAAGAGCAGATGGCCATGTACAAGAAGCACGGCACTAACCCGTTCTCGGCCTGCCTTCCGATGCTGATCCAGATGCCGTTCTTCTTCGCCCTGTTCCAGGTGCTTTCAGGCATCAGCACGAACGCCCGCGAGGGTGAGGGTGTGGGTGCGATGAGCCACGAGCAGGTGGTGCAGTTCGATCAGTCCAGCATCTTCGGCGCTCCGCTGTCCGCAACCCTGCTTCATGGCACGCCGCCGGGCGGCAACGAGGTGGCAGTGTGGATCCTCTCGATCCTGATGATCCTCGCGATGACGGCGTCCCAGTTCATCACCCAGAAGCAGATCATGGCCAAGAACATGTCCGAAGAGGCCATGGCCAGCCCGTTCATGCGCCAGCAGAAAATGATGCTCTACATCCTGCCGATTGTGTTCGGAGTGGGCGGCATCAACTTCCCCATCGGTGTGCTGATCTACTGGACCACCACCAACCTCTGGACCATGGGGCAGCAGTTCTTCGTGATCCGCCGTATGCCGACGCCGGGATCCCCCGCCGCCAAGGCCCTCGCCGAGCGCCGCGCCGCCAAGGGCCTTCCTGCCCTGCCCATCCTGGGAGGCAAAAAGGCCGACGTCGAGGCTGAAGCCGCCGCTGCAGCCGCCGTCGCCGAGGCCAAAGGCCAGCGCATCCAGCCACAACGTAAGAACAGGAAGAAGAAGTAATGTCTGTCGATAGCACCGAAAACGCCGTTACCGCCGAGGCCACTGAAGACCAGGACGACGCCCGCGACGAGAGCCAGGATTCGGGCAAGGGTTCTTCCGCAAGCCGGCTGGAAGAAGAGGGCGACGTAGCAGCTGACTATCTCGAAGAGCTGCTGGACATCGCCGACATTGACGGCGACATCGACATCGAGGTCCGGAACGGACGGACCTACATTTCCATCGTGGCCGAGGAAGAGTCAGCAGGGCTGGACAGCCTCGTAGGCCGTGACGGCGAAGTGCTGGAAGCCCTGCAGGAGCTGACCCGCCTCTCCGTGCTTTCCGCCACCGAAAACCGGTCCCGGCTGGTGCTCGACATCAACGGGTACCGGCAGGAGCGGGCCGGCCACCTGCAGAAGATTGCAGAGGACGCCGTGGCCTCCGTGAAGGAATCCGGGAATGCTGTAGCGCTGGAGCCGATGAGCGCTTACGAGCGGAAGATCGTCCACGACGCTGTGGCTGATCTTGGATTCGTGAGCGAATCCGAAGGCGAAGGTGCCGGGAGGCACATCGTTGTTTCCGCAGACTGAAGACGCCGGGACCCTGACAATGGTTGACATCACGGACGAGGAGCTCAAGGCGGCCGAGGCGATTTTTGGCGACCGCCTGGACCTGGCCAAACGTTATGTGGAACACCTCGCCACATCCGGCACTGAACGGGGGCTGATCGGCCCCCGTGAAGTTCCCCGGCTCTGGAGCCGGCACGTACTGAATTGCGCCGTTATTGAGCGGGAAATCGCCGAAGGCAGCCACGTTGCGGATGTGGGGAGCGGTGCGGGACTGCCGGGGCTATGCCTGGCCATTGCCCGCCCCGATCTGGAACTGACCCTGATCGAACCGCTGGAACGCCGAGTGATTTGGCTCCAGGAAGTCGTCGACGATCTCGGGCTGACCAACGTGACCGTCATGCGCACCCGCGCCGAACTGGCTGTCGGCATGGTGAATGCCGACGTCGTCACGGCGCGGGCCGTTTCCGCGCTGTCCAACCTCGCCGGGCTCACCATCCCCCTGCTCGCGGGCAAGGGGGAGGTCGTAGCCATCAAGGGACGCAGCGCAGGTGAAGAAATCGAGAAGGCAGCCAAGGCCATCCGGAAACTCGGCGGCGTGCAGACATCCGTCGTTGTAGTCGGTGAGGACCTCCTCGAGGAACCCACCACTGTGGTCCGAATCATCGTTAATAAGACGCAAAAGATTGCCTAGCCGCTGGCCCGGTGCCGCAGGACTTTAGGGGGAAGCGGTTAGGCTAGTGAACGGCAGAAAAAGCCGAATGAGAGTGAGTGTGTCACAGTGACCAGTAGCGAAGCCTCCACACAGCGGATACCACCGTTCGTGTCCCTGGGGTCCGCACGGGCCATTGTTGCGCCCTCCATAGCGCAGAGTGACTCGTGGAACCATCTGAATTCGGTTTCAAACCGCTCCAAATCGGCAGCAGTTTCACGTGAAACCGTCGAGTCGATCGGCGGGAACATCATGGACTCCATCGATGACTCGAGCCCCATTGCCCGGGACCTGGCCCATGAAAACAAGCGCCGGGAGCGGTTGATCGGACGTCAGCTTCCCAAGCCGGAGAAAACCCGCATCTTCACGGTTTCAAACCAGAAGGGCGGAGTTGGCAAGACCACCACGACGGTGAATATCGCAGCTGCCCTTGCGGCTGCAGGACTGAATGTCCTCGTCATTGACATTGATCCCCAGGGCAACGCGTCCACAGCCCTTGGGATAGAACACCATGCTGACGTGGACAGCATCTATGACGTCCTGATCAACGACGTGCCCCTCAAGGACGTTGTGGCGCCATGCCCGGACATTTCCAACCTGATTTGTGCTCCCGCCACTATTCACTTGGCCGGTGCTGAAATTGAACTCGTCTCCCTCGTTGCGCGGGAACAGCGGCTCCGCCGCGCGATCGATGTCTACGCCAAGGAACGCCAAAAGGCCGGCGAGGCACGTCTTGACTACATCTTCATCGACTGCCCGCCGAGTCTGGGCCTTCTGACCGTCAATGCCTTCTGCGCCGCCAGTGAGGTTCTGATCCCCATCCAGTGCGAGTATTACGCCCTGGAAGGACTCAGCCAGCTCCTGAAGAATATCGAGATGATCCAGAAGCACCTCAATGCCGATCTGGTTGTTTCGACGATCCTCCTCACCATGTACGACGGCCGTACCAATCTTGCGGCACAGGTGGCTGCCGAGGTACGTCAGCACTTCCCTGACCAGGTCCTCGGTGCTGTAGTCCCGCGATCCGTCAGGATCTCGGAGGCACCCAGTTACCAGCAGACTGTGATGACCTACGATCCGTCCTCCAGCGGTGCACTCTCCTACTTGGAAGCCGCAGCGGAAATCGCTGAACGTTAGAATTTTCAACAATTGCACTAGCCAGAGCCGGGCCTGCCGAGCTCTTCCATTGGAGGGATTTACCCATGAGCGATAAGCGACGCGGCCTCGGTCGTGGTCTTGGCGCACTCATTCCAAGTTCCGCTCCGGCTAACGCTTCCGGCAATGGCGCAGCACCTTCGCGCCCTGTTGACCTGTTTTTCCCTGAGGCAAGGAAGAAGCCGACAACGGCTGCCGGCGTTCTCATTGAAGAAGACGCTGCTGCTTCGGCGGACGTAAAGTCTCGTGCCGGGAAGACGCCTGCTCAGAGTACCCCGACAGACCTATCCTCCGACGACCGGTCAGCTTCAGCCACGCCTGCGGACGAGGCTGCCTCGCCGGCATCGGAGAAAGCAGCGGGCAGCGCAGCACCGTCTGGTTCGAAGGCCCCTGCGAGGAAGACCGCTGCCAGGACGGGTGCCGCAGCGCAAGCCACCGACGATGCTGCCGTAGGTAACGGGGCCGGGACGACTCCGGCCCCAGCCACCGACGACGGACCTGAACTGGTGGAAGTTCCCGGCGTCAGGTTTGCGGAGATTCCGGTCGGCGACATTCATCCGAACCGCAAGCAGCCCCGTTCCGTCTTCGATGAGGACGACATGGCGGAGCTGATTCACTCGGTTCGCGAAATAGGCGTCCTCCAGCCAATTGTGGTGCGCACTTCAACCGAAAAGGGTGGCGAACCGTTTGAGCTCGTCATGGGTGAACGTCGCTGGCGGGCAGTACAGGCCGCAGGACTCGAAACCATCCCGGCAATTGTCCGCGACACCACGGATGATGACCTGCTTCGGGACGCACTTCTCGAAAACCTCCACCGCAGTCAGCTGAACCCCCTTGAAGAAGCGGCCGCCTACCAGCAGCTGCTGGAGGACTTCGGCACGACGCACGAGCAGCTTGCTGACCGCATTGGCCGCTCGCGCCCCCAGGTGTCAAATACCCTGCGTCTCCTCAAACTGCCGCCGCTGGTCCAGCGTCGGGTTGCGGCGAGTGTCTTGTCCGCCGGCCACGCGAGGGCCCTGCTTGCCCTTCCCGATGCGGCCGCTATGGAACGCCTGGCACAGAAGATCGTCGCCGAAGGAATGTCCGTTCGCGCAACGGAAGAGGCTGTCACGCTGTACCAGAGCCCGGCTGCTCCGACTAAGAACAACGTGCCCCGCCCGGGTGCCCGCCACGAGCGCTTGGACTACCTGGCCTCATCGCTGTCGGACCGGTTGGACACCAACGTCAAGATCTCCCTCGGCGCCAGGAAGGGTCGCGTAAGCATCGAGTTCGCCAGCGTGGAAGACCTGAACCGGATCATGGAAGTTCTGACACCGGGTTCCGAGAACTAGCAAGACTACAGCTTTGAGCAGGGCCTGTTTCACGTGAAACAGGCCCTCTTGTTTTGCCTGCGGTATTGCTTGCGGCTTTGCCTCCGGCCATGCCAAATGGTGGACTGCAATTTCCAAGCCCGGTGTAGCAGTTGTCTTTCGCTACTCGTTGATGGTGAGGAAAAATGCTGTGCCGCTAGCTGCCATTCGGGGATAGGTATAACGTGTACCCGATGTCGGATTCCTTGCTGGTTCCGGTAGCGATGCTTTTCTGGTTGCCAGCGTTGGGCTGGCTGACCGGGTTCGCTGCGCCCGGTAGCAGGTGCCGACGCCTAGCGTTGGTTTGTCGCCAGCTGCCCGGATGCCTGCCCCCAGCTGGTCTCCAGGCTCCCGCCTGAGGTGGGATCTGGGGGCCCCTACCCTGGTCTGCGCCTCTGATCCGAGGGGGCGCCCCTAAGGTGCTAGACGGCGCTGTATGAGCCCCGGGCCGGTGTGTGGCCTTTATGAGGAAAGCTCTAGTTGTGACGCCACCCAGTGGTCACGCAGTCCTCCAAGCGTCTCTGACGGGCATCAGACGCCGCTGAAAGAGGATCCCGTGGGCAAATATTCGCCTAGGAATGCATGTGGAGGCCGAGTTGAAGACTCTCAGACTGACACTCGCCGACGGGGAACTTTCCAATACTAATCGGCGCGCAAGTGTGTCCATTGTTGGGCATCGTACGGGTTCCCTTAGTGGTAGTGCGACGGCCTTTGCGGATCGGGAGTCTTGTTGAGGCACTCCCGATCCTTCCGCCCGGGCAAGCGGGGGTGCTGCTTTCTGGTTTATTCGCGATGGCAGCCGACATCGGGGCATATAGCCTTGATGGCTACATCGTCCTGGGTGGCGCCGTGTAGCCGTGTCGCCGTATCGCGGAGAGTCTGGCGTGGGGAGGGCGGGTGGGCCGCATGCCCGAACCGTTCGATCCTTTGAACGTCGACTGACGAGCGGCCAACTCGTTAGACGTGCGATCAAGCGAAGCTGGGCCTCAGTGGTGTTCGGTCTTACTCCCCTGGTCCCCTTTACATACGGATTGGTGTCCGTGGTCTGCCTGTTTCACGTGAAACATGGCTCCGCTGTTTGTTCTATGGGTTGGTACGTGGATGCTGGTCGTCTCTTAGCAAGAGAATTCCATTAATGAGGAACTGCAAGGTGTACATAGCAGCAGAGCAGCTTAGTCCTGGACAGTATCCAGTGACAGACCAAGGCGCAGTGCTCATCTAGGTGGACGCAATTTGCCGGGCCTGCCGGAAAGGCCGGCCATCATTCGGGTGGCCAAACTCGGCGTTGACTGCCGTAGGCACCCCGAACAAGTCGATGGCCACCGGCAACTAGGCTGCGAAGCGCCGCCAGGGTGAAGATGATACCTATGACTGCAGGTCAAGATAGTACTAGCACTGCAGCGGTAGCGGCTCCTTGGCATGGTGCCAGTGACGCACTCTTTTCATTCGCGGGTCCCGGCTCCGGCCTTTCGTGACTGCCGACCGCTCTGCTTTCACTTCTCGCGACGGATTGGTCATCGGTGATTACTCCGAAGATCGCACCGCTGGGGCAAAAGACTGTAGTGTCCGGCGGCAGTAGTAGTTGGAACTGATCTGGAACTCAGGCTCATTCCCCTGCCCATTGGCGGTTTGTGAGGGACGCATCGTCGGTCCTGTGGCACGGCCGCCTCTTTGTCAGCATGACGACAGGCGCTGGTTCGATCGGTACGGGACAAAGAGCTCTTGGGAAGCCAAGAACTCTTTGTCGCATTGTTTCACGTGAAACGTGGGACCGACTTTAGGAAGCCAGGTCCTTCTCTATATGCGACCGGGGCGCCTTAGGAATCTGGGCTGGCAACAGACGTTCAATCGCTGATGCGCCTTTCATGCTCTCTTGGGCGTTGGCTCATTGCGACATGAAGATAGCGGCTGTCGCTCACCGCCCGCTTTCCCTCCTCTGTCCTACGGCGGGCACTGCTGACTGAGTGGTCAGGTGACAACTGCTGAACTGGTCACCGCATGAGGTGCAGAGACCAGGTCACGACCTGGAAGCAGATCGAAGAGGCAGCTCCGGAGTGTCTTCGAAGTGACGTTCCCTGAGCGTGCAAACTCCTCCGGCCGGATGTGTTTGTGACGCCGCACCAAGCCTAGATTAGGCCGTTCCGGTCAGCGGGCTAAAGAGGGTGCTGCCTGCGTCCGGTTGATACGACTCATATCTAGGACGCGCAGCCACACGTAAGGGCCTTGATGACGACTGACAGGATGAGCCGTCGATCGTCGAGTCCTCCTCTCCCGCCTGGACCGATGGGAGTGTTTCACGTGAAACATGAGAGGGGCCTCGCCCAGTCAAGTAGTCATACTTAATCAGGCCTCGTACGCTTCAGCGCCGGTGGACAGGTCATCGCGTTGGATCGCCGATGAAGAACCCCGACCAAGGGTCCTCACAAAGCTCGCGAACCGATTCAACGCCGTGATGCACCAGGTAGTCCGTCACCATTCGTTTCCGTTGTCGTCAGCAGCCGATGGGCATGCGGACTGAATTCGGCGAGGTGCCCCAGATCTTGCATGACAAGTGAGTGTCCTGTCGGCTTTAGCCTGCCTACTCCGGGAGAAGGAAAGGAGCGACCACGCCGGTGCTCAGTGGCTGATGTTAATTTCAACAGGTAGACCTGCCAGTGCCACGGCACTGATGGATTGACCGTGGCAGTCTGCCCGCGGCCTACTGCGACAAGACTATTCAAGTGGTGAATGCGGACTCCCCCGCTGGATGGCCACCCCGTAGACCCAGGGGGTCATTCGCTTTGCGCCTGCACGTCCAGGACTTGGTTCGCAGAATTCCGTGGCGATGCTCGGCAACAGTGGACCGCCTTTCAAGCGTGAGTACTCCCTGGCCCTAAGGTGTTGCACTGATAGCAGCCTGAACCGATTGGTGGTCCATAGCCGAGGGGTAGTCACCCCTCCGCTTAGATCCTCACTGGTTGTGTGCGTGCTTTCCCGTGGTTCAGATTCACCGGCTCTGTTCGAATTGCATCAGTATTCCCCGGTCCGCTTCTCCATTTTGTGTGGAGCGAGCAGGCAGCCTCCGAGGAGGGGGGCGATGGTGAAAGGTGGGAAAGAGCCTGCGTCCCGCCACGATGCCTCATGTGCCTGCCTCAGCCGGGCGTGTTGTCAGGAAGAGCAGAGAGGGCTTTCTCGGTTTTCTGTGCCTGGGAACATCTCGCGCTTGCTGCCACTCGGCGTCTTTTCGGGTGCTCCGAACGGGGTCCAGGCTGCCGCCGATCCAAACCCCGAGGCGGGTTCAGAGATTGGATGTAGTGCATAAGCCGGTGCATAACGCGGTGGATATCCCTGTGGATAACTTTGTGGAAATAGCCTCTACGCAGAGTACATCAGCGGAGGCTCTGGAGTACCAACGGCACATGGCCAAAGCTGGACAAACCAGCCCCAGTTGTCGTGTTTCACGTGAAACATGTTTTACCCTCCTACACAGCCCAAAAAGTAGCTCGAAACCGCCGATATTAGCCAGTAGGGCGCGATTTCGGGGCGTTTGACGCTGTTTAATGATGACTGATCAGCACACTTCACAAGCGGCCCATTAAGTGACTCCTGCCACACGCGCGGGCGAGTCTGCTGCGGCGCCGGCCGTGGCGAGAATCACAGTAAGTGCCCGGTTTCCTACGATGTGGATAACCCTGTGGATATCCTCTGTGGAGAATGGAGGCGCATCTGGGGAAAACTCAGTTCCACGATAGATCCAAGCGGAGGAGAAGGTACGTCCGCGGAACATTCGCCGACCCCCTGTAGCGACGATCTTTGACTGCACAACAGACGACTCAAACGAATGGGTTGCTGCCATCGCTCCAATCCTGACCGATGGTACTGCGCAATCGTGCCGGCTTTGGCCTTCTAAGTGTGCTGTGTCAGCATTGCTTAGCCCCCTGGGCGGCGCCGAAGACAGCGCCTGTCGCCCCCTAAGACGACACCCATCATGTCCCCAACCAGACTTTGCTGTGGATCTCTGTAGCGCCGTTCCTGAAGAATATTGATCCGCGGGAGGAGACGTCTGGATCGGGGGGCGCTTTTAGCTTCCCTGACTCTTCGAGGCTCAGCCTGTTCTGTCTGGGTTGGCCAACGCAATGGTAGCTGAAAATGAGCGTGTCAGGCCTACGCGAACGCCCGATTCGTACCCCACCGAACCCGAAGAGGCGGGGGTTAGGGTGGAACGCAGGCACCAGGCGAACGGGGCGTGGTCTATCTACAACGGCGCAGGCAGGGCCTTCCTTCCATGTCCATGGGTAGATTGCGGTCAAGGCCAATGAGCTCGAAGCGTCTCAGGGAATCTCTGGTCAGTGTGGTGTTGTCTCTGCTGGCTTCTGGCAGGTGCGTGTGCAGTCTTCGAGGAGGCGCTGAGGACGCATGGACCGATGACTGCAAGAGCAGGCAAGCGCGCCACGCGTGCGTTTTAGCCCGGGTTCTGCTGGGGAAGGCGCGGCGGCAGCTCGTCGTCAGTCTGACTCTTGGCGCTGGCATGGACAGGCTGAGTTCCGAAGTGGCGGCTGAGTCGCTTCCTGGAACTGGCACTTCAAAGAGAAGACCCCGCGCGTTCGTTCATCGATAGCAAGAGTGACCGACAGCAAAGTGTTCCGCGCCAGGCCTCGGCCAATCGCGAGCCAGCGGTCTCAAGGTGGATGTTGTCTACCCCGCCGTATGTGTGAGTGCAGAACACATCTTAGGTTGGGCCGAATCTTCTTGCCTTGTCTCGGACCAGGTATGAACGTCGATCTGGGATTCCCAGGCCCACGATGGCCGCTCGAAGGTCGCCGGCCCACGAAAGTCCCTGGCCCACGAATAATTTATGGGTCCGAAGGTTCGTCGGTCTGCACGACGGGGCGCACACGGTCGTTCCCCCTCCTCGAGGTAGCGCAGGGCAGTTTGGAGGTCTTCGCCGGATTGGCAATCTCCTCCCTCTCCCCTGCCGTGTAATGACCGTCCATGGTTGCGGATTGTAGTCGTGGGACCGTCTTTCAGCACTTCGCCGTTCATTTGTCCGCTCGGGGCTTGTATTGAAAAATTGATTGACCACCGGCTCCTGGCAGATTGACGTTTCACGTGAAACATACCGATGGTGCTTATGGGCTCCACGGGGACGGCGACTGATGATGCTGCCTCGTTCTCGTCCATGCTCTCAACCGGCACAGTCCTTGCCGCAGGCGAGCCCTTTCCATCGACAAGTCAATTGCCGTCGGCTGAGGCTGCGGAGAATTGCTCACCGAAGGGGCATTGACAGTGCGGTCCGGGTCCCTGGCCCCTTGGCGGTCGGTGTCCCAGGCACTAACCAAAGGGCTTCTGCGGGCTGCAATGGGCACCACCATCCATTCCGGTTTGGCGCCTGGTTTCAGGCATTCCATCTCTTGCCAGGATGGGAAGCCGGATCAAAGTGCGGCAGGGAGGTGGGCGCTTCTGCGTGCGAGCCGATTCTTGGCGCGGTATGGATCCCGGAGGGGTGGCGAGGGGTGAACCGATGGCACGACAACTGATGAACCCAGTTCTACGAAGGGATGCAAAAGTTCGGCCGTAGCACTGACGGAGGGTGGTGGATCTGACTGGCCATGGGATCTAAATCGGGTTGTGGCGGGTTGGTAGAACCGCTACGTGGGCATTCCGATCGAGCAGCCTGACATCGCAGTTGTGGTTGTAGTTTGCTGCTTTGAGAACGGAATCAGCTGATACCTGGCTCTTCTACGGGCCATTCTAGGGGCCGCAGAGCAGTCTTCAGATTTTTGAATGGACCAGTAACAATTCTTGTCCGGTTCTACAAGGGCGCTGTTTGTTCCACGAAGGCGGGGGTTGCGGTCCCACACTTCGTGCTGATGTGGCTGAACGGGCAGGATGTTGCATTCGGGCAGAGCGAGCTGCGGACCGTTCCTTGGCTGAGATGTTTCACGTGAAACAAACTCCTCCCGCAGACGTGGTGCCCCACGTGAAACGTGGACCCGGCGCAGGCGCGACCTAGATGTTGGCGGGAGCGGTGGGTGCCTCGCCCCAACCCTGCCCACCTGAGCGGCCGGCGCCGCACTGCCCACTTGCACGGCCACGCCGCCACGATAGATGACGTACCGTGCCTGGCTCCAATTGATGTTTCGACGACAGCCTCCGAGATTGCTACGGTGAGCGTGCCGGGCTCGATGCACTCGTTCTCTTCTTTGGTCCACATCGACCGGGAGCATAGATTCGCTTCGCAGTGAGCGGTGAGCGCTGGGCGGTGAGTCGTGGGCGCTGAGCGGTCTGGCAGACATCGAAACTCGACGTTGTGGGGTCCAGGGCAACTTCGGGCTTCCTCGCGTCCGTGGACAACGCCTCTACAGAGTGCATTCAACGACACCATGGGACGTTCGGTGCGACTATATGGGTTTCACAACGACTGTCACTCCCGCGCCGCTTATGTCCTCAAGCATCCAGGGTGTTTCGGACTTCGTTCGCTCAGCAGCTCGTCACCCCCGCTTCACTCAAACCTGGGGAATTCGGATCCACCAACCCCAATTCACAGCTCACATGCTGGCTTCCCTCGCACATGACCATCAGCCAACTCGAGTGCCGGACGCGTTCAAGTGGGCTCCCATTCCCGGAGCCGGCGCCCAGCAAGGAGGGCCTGTAGCGAACCATATGACCATTGTTCTGTGCCCTGTCTCAGGGGGCTCGTCCTAAGTGTCGTCCGAGGCAGCGCCATTGGTGCCCCTGCTGGGCTCAGATGCCGTGGGCCCTTAGGCTGTGGCGTCTGTGACGGTTGGTGGTACACCCTCGGCCGGGTGAGCATATGACGATGAGAACAGGCCGCCTTCCGTGCATTTAGAACGCGTGGGGCGCGGAACGGGATGATGATTCTCTTGCTCATCAGCCCTGGTCTCTTCGGCAATGTTTCACGTGAAACATCGCCTTGACCCCGTCGCTAGTCCCCCGCGCCTCAGGTTCACGCCGGCTTTCGGCCATGCGCAGCTGCCTACCCCCGCCCGGACTGCCCGGGGCGCTCTGCTCTCTGATTCGACCGGCGTTCGCATGCGGGCTGTCTTCGTGGGTCGCAGGTGTGGTTTTCCAAGAGATCCGTAGTGCACCGCAGGCGCCGGGGTATTGGTCGGGAGCCGGGAACAACCGGAACTTTGTATTGCGCGGACGGTGGACTTCGCGACACCCGATGTTTCACGTGAAACGGTCGCCCGGCAGGCGTATAGACCAGCCAAAGACAAACGGATCAAAACGGCCGATTCTTCCAAGTCCACCGTTCACTCTCCGATTTATTGTGCTTTTGCCACGCCAAGCACGGTCTCTTGGACCCGCAAAAAGTATGGTTGTGCCTACCCCCGGTCGCACGGAATGCCGGCAGCAGCAGGAGCCGGCTCTGACAAAAAGCATCTCCCGAAACAACTCACCATAGTTGAAAGACCGACAAAAGTGCGTTGTCGACCCCGAGGCGTGTGCCCGTGCCAGCACCCAGCGACTCCCCACCTCCCAGGCGCCGCCCCGTCAGAAACGAAAAACGGTGACCATCACCTTGAATAAGTGATGGCCACCGTTTCGTGCCTTGCGGGTCGTGCCTGAAGTTCCCGGCTGCACGTGAACCGCCTTAGGCGGTCACAGTGCTAGCTATAAGCGCTACGACAGGACGTCAGCGAATTCCTTCTCGAAGAACTGCTTCGGCTTGGCGCCGATGACAGTGTTCTTCACTTCGCCACCGTGGAACAGGTAGACGGCCGGGATCGAGGTGATGCCGTACTCGGCCGCGATGGCCGGGTTGTCATCGACGTTTACCTTAACGACGTTGACCTTCTCGCTGTACTCGACGGAGATCTCGTCCAGGATGGGGCCCAGCTTGCGGCAGGGGCCGCACCATTCGGCCCAGAAGTCCACGATGACCGGCTTGTCGGCCGACAGTACATCCGTGCTGAAGCTTGCGTCCGTTACGTCTTTTGCGTTGCTCATTATTGTGTTGTTTCCCTTCGGATCAATAGTGCGCTGTTAGGCGTGGAAGTCTGCGAGGTAGTGCTCTACGTCGATAGCTGCAACGCAGCCCGATCCCGACGCAGTAATTGCCTGGCGGTATGTGGGATCCACAACGTCTCCGGCAGCAAACACGCCCTTGACGCTTGTCTTGGAACTGCGGCCCTCGACGGCGATGGTTCCCTCCGGCGTGAGGTCCAGCGTGTCCTTGATGAGGTCAGTGCGGGGATCGTTTCCGATAGCGACGAAGACGCCGGTCACAGCCAGCTCCGATTCGGTGCCATCCACAAGGTTCTTCAGCTTCAGGCCGGTGACTTTGTCTCCGCCGAGGACGTCCTCAACAGCTGTGTTCCACACGAAGCTGATCTTCTCGTGGGCCTGCGCGCGGTCGCCCATGATCTTGGAAGCCTTGAGCGTATCGCGGCGGTGCACCACGGTAACCGACTTGGCGAACTTGGTGAGGAACAGTGCTTCCTCCATTGCGGAGTCTCCGCCGCCGATGACAGCGATGTCCTGATCCTTGAAAAAGAAACCGTCGCAGGTTGCACACCAGCTAACGCCGTGGCCTGACAGTCGCTTCTCGTTCGGAAGGCCCAGCTCGCGGTAAGCCGAACCGGTGGAGAGGATGATGGAACGGGCCTGGAAGGTCTCCCCCGTCGCGATAGTGACCGTCTTGATGTCGCCGTCGAGGTCCAGTGCGGTCACGTCCTCGAACTGGATCTCCGTTCCGAAACGGGCGGCCTGCTTTTCGAAGTTCTCCATCAGGTCCGGACCCATGATGCCCTCCGGGAATCCGGGGTAGTTCTCCACGTCGGTGGTGTTCATCAGTTCTCCACCGGCCGTGACGGACCCGGCAAGGAGCAGCGGCTTCAGGTTGGCTCGTGCCGTATAGACTGCAGCTGTGTAGCCTGCAGGGCCGGAGCCGACGATGATGACATCACGTACCTGGGACGCGGTGTTTTCTGCGTTGCTCACTGAACGGTGAACCTCTTCCTTAGTCGATGCGCCTGCTTTTGCTGGCCGGCCACATGGCACAACCCATTGTTGGTGCTGAATATTCCGGGTAAGCCGGTAGCCCAACAAGACGCCACCACTCAGGGTACCGTCTTGCCGGGCTGGCGACGCCTTGTTACCAGGCGAGGAACGGCGGCTTGGCCCGGTGCAGGCGGACCCGAGGCTGCCTACTGAACCGTCTGCCTACTGAACCTTGATCTCGGCGAGACGCAGGCCGTAGCCGAAGCGCGTCTTGGGCGCCGCAAGCTTAGGGAGGTTCTTGATTGACACAATCACATACTGCGCCGTGGCAGGCTCAGGGAGCGGCATGGTCAGGTCCGGCGAGGTAAAGCTGTTGCTTCCAACCTGCTTGGCACCCTCCAAGGACGGGCGGTCGTTCGTCAGCACGCTGATGCTGCCGCCGGAACCGCCCAGCTGGCTGAGCGTGATGGAAGAGACTTTCGAAGGACTCTTCAGTTTGACCACCAGTGACACATCGGGAGCCAGGCCGCCCCAGTTGTCCGTGGCGAACTCCATGTCCGACCAGTAGCTTGCACCGTTACCGTCAAAGGTCTTTGACAGGTCTCCGTCGTAGGTGGCAGCAAAGTCAAAGTCGCCGAGGCGGGATACGCCATCGACCGACGGCGGACCTGCCACCGGCGCAGTGGACTGGTTCGGCGTCGCCTGCCCGGACGTCTGCGGCTGGGCGGTGCCGGACGTTCCCGGAACAGGGTTACTCTGCGGCTCGCTCTTGAACAGGCTTCCAAGGTTGGAGACGGCGAAGATCAGGCCTACCACCAGCACGGCAGCCAGGAGCCCTCCAACGAGCCAGCGCATTGACCGCGGCTCGCGCTCCGGCGGTTCGTCGTCGTCGTAGTAGTCGTCTGTTTCGGAGTCCCGATCGTTCCGGGCGAAAGCCGGAAAGGTGCCGGCCATGCGTTCCCGTGCTGTTTTGGCTGGCCCGGTGGAGGGTGCCGCGTCATCCCCGTAGTGGTAGTCCTCGTCTTCCCACAGGGACACCTTGGGAGATTCCGCAGCCGGGGCCTGGGCGCTTAGCGCTTCGGTGTTCCGCTGTCCGTTGGGCGTCGCCGCCGGCGTGTCGGCCTGCCGGGGAACCGCCCGCTGCGGGGTGGTCGCCTGGGGCGCGGTTGAAGGATCCTTGGATGACGTGCCCGCACTTGCCGCACCTGCTGCAAGGCCTGCCGCCCCAGCAGCTGCTGCGGCCGCAGCCCCCGCACCGTTTCCGCGTGCACCGGAGGCGCCGTTGCCGGAGGAGCCAAGGGAAGGGGCCGACGACGGTCGCACGGGTGCAGCCCGCGGCGGCACTACAGGGGGAACCACCGGGGGCGACGACTGTTTGCGTCCCTGGCCGGCGGGCTGGCTGTTGCCGTAATTGATGTAGCCGGCGTCCACCTCTTCTTCGTCATACAGGCCGTCATAGGTCTCGGGCTCGTGGGACCGTGCCTGGCCGAAAATTTCGCTGCCGAGGGTGTCCGTAAAGAAGGGCTCCACGTAGGGCGGGTTGGATGCGACCACAAGGTCCAGGAGATCGGGAGCGGACGTGTGATTGGTGATCAGATACGTTGTGGAATCACTGACACCAAGGTCCAGGATCTGCACATTTCCGGGGCGTTCGCCGGTGGCAACCTCGCGGGCGCTTTGGGCAACCTGCTCCGCATTGTCCGGACCCGCAACGAGGATGCTCACCGGCCGGTTGAGGACTTGGTCAACACCATCCAGCACCAGATCATGGTCGTGTGAGGTCAATACGGTGGCGGTGACCTTGTAGCGGCCGCCGAGCACTGATCCAACATCGATCGGGTGGGACACGGGTTCCTCCTAGACTGTCCGGGGAATCGCCGCCTCGGCGATGCCAAAGCGGATACACCGGTTAGCCGGTTAATTTCTGGTCTGTAATTACCCTAGTTAGCTTCTGATCCTAGCCGATGCAGCATAACGCCCGTGTGAGACAGGCGCTGTGAAACCGCCGCATTGTCACCTTTTCTTCCTCCGGCGCTTACTGAAGTACGGGTTGCGGCCGGCCGTTCCCTGGAAGGTCCGGCGCCCGGGCAGCGGGATCTCCTCGCGTACGATGCTCCCTCTGGCGGTGTTGGGCACGTCCTCTGCCGGGAGGTATTCGCCGGCTGAGACGGGCTGCTGCGCGTCGTCGTGCCGGGCCGGTTCTTCAACCTGCGGACCCGCACGGAACGACGCGGCGTCGAACTCTCCGGAGATTCTCGGAATCAGGCCGGTGTCAACCGAAACGGTGGCCCGCTCCGCCGTCGTCCGGTCCCGTGCCGCAGCGGAGTCCGCCGGCATCCGGCGCCCCTGCGAAGCAGCGGACCCCGCCGTCGCATGGGCCGGCCCGGAGCGCCGGCCCAAGCGCCCGAGGAGGGGCTGCAGGAGGTCGCGAAGTTCCGTGACGCGGAAAAGCTTCAGCAGCAACAGGTACGCCAGGAGCATCACGGGCCCGACGACGACAATGGTCACCAGGGCCTCGAGCCGGCCACTCCAGGCGAAACCGTCCGCACTGTAGCTGCCCATGAGCCAAAGCGCGCCGGCGCCGGCCACTGCGGAACCCAGTGCTGCATAACCCATCCGGATGTAGGAGTTGGCGATCCGGGGTCCGTCCAGATGACCCAGCAGACGGCGGAGGAAAATCGCGCTGACAATCACGGACAGGATGTTTCCGCCCGTGTACAGGATGGCAATGGCGAAAATGATCTGGTCGAAGGGCAGGAACTGAATGCAGAACGCTGCCACGACATTCACGAGAGCCAGCACCAGCTGGATGTAGAACGGCGTCCGGGCATCCTCGTTGGCGTAAAAGACCCGGGACATCATGAAGTTTGCGCTCATGAACGGCGTGCTGAGGGCAAGAATCGTGAGCGTCTGGGCGAGCATCACGCCGTCCTGCTCTTTTCCGCCGGAGAAGAACATGCCCAGCGGGCCGGCGAGGGCGAAAAGTGCCAGAGCCCCGAAGACCGTGGCCACTGCCATGGTCCTGAGGCCATGCGACAGCGCGTCCCGCAGCTCGGCGCGGTTGCCGTCCTGGACGGCCCGGGTCATCCGGTTGAACAGCACAGTGGCAAGGGACAGGGCAATGATGGAGTGGGGCAGCAGGTAGAGCTGGCTGGCCACCTCCAGCACGGCGTTGCCCGGAAGCTTGGCAGCGGCGGTGAGGTCCCCCGCGCGCTCCAGGCGAAGCCGCTCGGCACCGGGAATGGTGGCAATACGCATCACATAGAGGAAGGCGAGCTGCCCGACGGCGGCAGTGAGGAGCGTCCAGACGCTCAGTTTTGCGGCGCGTCCGAGGCCAACCCCACGCCAGCCGAACCTGGGACGGAGGCCCAGCCGGAGCCGGAACACCGGAATCAGCAGGATGGCGGTCTGCGCCACCACGCCGACAGTGGAGAACCCGGCCACCAGGAAGGTTTGGGTGGGACCCCAGTTGTCCAGCGTGTGGGGATTCGTGAGGTTGGGCCCGAGGATCCAGATGAACATGCCCAGGCCGGCAATGGCCACGATGTTATTAAGGATGGGTGCCCACATGGCGGGACCGAAGGCCCCGTTGGCGTTCAGTACCTGCGTCAGCAGGGCGTAAAGGCCGTAGAAGAAGATCTGTGGCAGGCACCAAAACGCGAAAGAGACCGCGAGTGACTTCTGTTCGGCCGAGTACCCCTGCGTGGTCAGCTCGATGACCCAGGGAGCCAGGAGGGTGACGAGCAGGGTCAGGCTCAGAAGCACCAGGACAGCCAGGGTGAGGAGCCGGCTGATGTAGTCCGCTCCCCTGTCCGGCGCCTTACTGGCCTTGATGATCTGGGGCACCAGGACGGCGTTGAACACGCCGCCGGCCACCAGCAGGAAAATCAGGTTCGGCAGGTTGTTCGCGTTGATGAAGGTGTCATTGACCGTGGAGCCGAGGCCAAGGGCAAAACCCAGCATCCAGGTCTTGCCGAAACCAAGGAAGCGGGAAACCAGGGTTCCTGCCGCCATGATGGCGCTGGAACGTGCCTCTCCTTGCTGGACAGCCCTGGAATCGGCCTGGGAATCGGCCGAGCCTGGCTCGGGGGTAGCTGGATTGGCTGCTGACATGGCCTTCATCGTCTCAAAGGTGCGCAGTTACGCACGCGGGCGCTTCATGGAATCAGTCACATGACCTCAGAGGTGTTCCGGCAGGACTTCTCTGGCGAGGTCGGCAATCCGGCGCTCATTCGGAAAGGACAGCTTGCGTGCGAGCTCCTGGATGGGAACCCAGGCGACATCCACGGCTTCCTGGTCGGGATCGTTTTCGATGGTCAGTTCGCCGCCTGTGGCCCGGAGCAGATAGTGATGGACGGTCTTGTGGACGCGGTGACCGCTGACAGTGAACCAGTAGTCGATGCTGCCGAGCGGTGCCAAAATGCTGCCGCTGATGCCCGTTTCCTCGGCGATCTCGCGGACCGCCGCTTCCTCGTTCTTTTCCTTGCCCTCCGGGTGGCCCTTCGGCAGGCACCATTCGAGGCGTCCGCCGCGGTTAAGGCGGGCGATGATCGCAACCCTTAGCTCGCCGTCGGACGTATCAACAACAACGCCTCCGGCCGAGACTTCCTCGACGGTGGGCAGCGACGCCGGCCCGGGGTGCTGGGCGGGCGCGACATGGGCACCGATTGCCGACGGCAACGGTGGGTTTGTCCTCCTGCCAGGAGCACTCGGTACGGGATGGGCCATGAAGTCCACTCTAACGACTCTTGCCCCTTGGTGATGACCGGAACATGACAGGAAAGTGGACTGCGTGTGACGCAGTTTCCGGAACCCGCGGCGTAACGGCGTGGTTCGGCGACCTCTATTGGTGCTTGTTGGCGTGGTTTTCTGACAAGCTTAAGAAACTATGGCGCACGCACATCAAAAGTCCGACTCCCACACCGTCGAATTCCAAGTGGACCCGGTGGTCCTGGAGCTCGGGCAGCGCTTCGTCGACGCCGGGCATGAACTGTCGCTGGTGGGCGGCCCCGTGCGTGACCTCTTCCTGGGCAGGCGATCCCCCGACCTCGACTTCACCACGGACGCCACACCGGACCAGACCCTGGCGCTGATTCGCAAGTGGGCGGACAACTTCTGGGAGATCGGACGGGCATTCGGCACCATCGGAATGCGGAAGTCCGGTTTCCAGATTGAGATCACCACCTACCGGGCCGACGCCTACGATCCGGAGTCGCGAAAGCCCGCCGTGGCGTTCGGCTCCTCGCTGACGGATGACCTCCTGCGCCGGGACTTCACCATCAATGCCATGGCGCTGCGCCTGCCCGCGATGGAACTGGTGGACCCCTTCGGCGGTGTCCGCGACCTCCACGCCTCCGTGCTGGCCACTCCGGGCGCGCCGGAGACATCCTTTTCCGATGACCCGCTGCGCATGATGCGGGCGGCCCGCTTTGCCTCCCAGCTCGGCGTGGCGGTCCGCGACGACGTCAAGCAGGCGATGACGCAGATGGCGGAGCGGATCACCATCATTTCAGCCGAGCGCGTCCGCGAGGAGCTGGTCAAGCTCATCTGCGGATCGCATCCCCGTGTTGGCATTGACCTGCTGGTGGACACCGGCCTGGCCGAATTCGTCCTGCCGGAAGTGTCCGCCCTGCGGCTGGAGGCCGACGAGCACCACCGGCACAAGGACGTCTACCAGCATTCCCTCCAGGTTCTGGAGCAGGCCGCAGGGATGGAGACCGACGCTGACGGCCCCGTACCCGGCCCGGATTTTGTGCTGCGGTTTGCGGCACTGATGCACGACGTCGGCAAGCCGGCTACGCGCCGCTTTGAGCCGGGCGGTGCGGTGAGTTTCCGCCACCACGACATGGTGGGCTCGAAACTGACCAAGAAGCGGATGAAAGCCCTCCGCTTCGACAACGACACCACGAAGGCAGTGGCACGGCTGGTCGAGCTGCACATGCGCTTCTACGGCTACGGGGAGGCCGGCTGGAGCGACTCCGCCGTTCGCCGCTACGTTACTGACGCCGGTCCCCTTTTGGACCGACTGCACCTGCTCACGCGCTCCGACGTGACAACCCGCAACCAGCGCAAGGCGGACCGGCTCTCCTTTGCCTACGACGACCTTGAAGCGCGCATCGCGGCGCTGCGGGAACAGGAATCCCTGGAGGCTGTCCGGCCCGACCTCGACGGCGGCCAGATCATGGCCTTGCTTGGCCTGAAGCCCGGGCCCGTGGTGGGCAGGGCCTACAAGTTCCTGCTTGAACAGCGAATGGAGCACGGCCCGCTCGATGCCGCCGTAGCCGAGGCAAAGCTGCGTGAGTGGTGGGCGGACCAGCCTGAAGCCGCCCAACACGAGCCGGCCACCGGCGTCGACCTTTCCACTACCGAGGAGTCATAAGTGACGTCACTCAACAGCACTGCCCGCCCCCAGCTCTGGATCCTGCGCCACGGCGAAACCGAATGGTCAAAGAGCGGCCAGTACACCGGACTTACCGACCTTCCCCTGACAGTGGAGGGCGAGCAGCAGGCGGTGGAGGCACGGAAGGTCCTCGATAGCGTCGACTTCGACCTCGTGCTGACGTCGCCGCTGCGCCGGGCGCGCCGGACGGCGGAACTGGCAGGCTTCCCCGACGCCGAACAGGAACCCCTTGCGGTGGAGTGGAACTACGGCGACTACGAAGGCATCAGCTCGGACCTGATCCGCAAGGACAATCCGGAGTACCTGATCTGGACCCACGGTGTTCCCAACGGCGAAGCCCTGGAGGAAGTGGCAGCGCGGGCGGACAAGATCGTGGCCCGAGTGCTGGAGTCCGGGCTCGACAACGTGCTCATTGTGGCCCACGGACACTTCT
Source organism: Arthrobacter oryzae (assembly GCF_031454875.1). Lineage (GTDB taxonomy): Bacteria > Actinomycetota > Actinomycetes > Actinomycetales > Micrococcaceae > Arthrobacter > Arthrobacter oryzae_D. The sequence continues at coordinate 231,096 of NZ_JAVDRQ010000001.1, read as the reverse complement.
CCCGGATCCTGACTGCGCGCTGGCTCGGACTGGACCCCCAGGAAGGCCGGCACTTCATCCTCGGCACCGCAAAAGTCTGCACGCTGGGATGGGATAAGAAGACCCCCGCCGTGGTCCGCTGGGGACTATAAAGACGATTTATCAAATATTTCTGAGAATTTTCTGAATTCAGTAGGCAAAAGCCCTGAGCTTAGTGTAATTTTATTTCTGACTCCAGTGCGTCCTGCCAGGGTCATCGGCGCGCGTTGTTCGGTTAGTCAACTGAGCAACGGCATAGCAGAAAAGGAGGTTGGGAAAAATGATTACTTTGACTAGCGGATGGAAGATGACCATCACCGCGTCCCCGGCCTCTGTTGCTGACTCGCGCCCACATCACGGACTGCTCGGCTCCTGACCCGCTGACTCCGGCTTTGCGGCCGGAATCCTGGTACCGGCTTCCTGACACAGGAAGCCGTGCGACAGTCAGCCGTCCACGCGGGCCCATGCGGTTACGCAACACCCCATAGTTCGGAACCCAGCTTCTTGTTGGGGACTGCGGCGTAACTGTATCCAGGGGCCATCTTTCGCATCGCGAAAACCACACCATTTGTTCTGCATTTTCGTGCGGACATATTCACGGGCATTTCCGTGCCTTTATTCAGCCATTAATTTTCCGATTATCTGGCTCTAATTGCCATGTCCAATTTCAGCCATTTTTGCTAATCAGCTCAAACAAAGGATCCAGCGTGAGCACTCCTGTCAGTACGGTCGAGGCCAAGCGCCCTGCCCCGTCCCGCCCGGTTCCATCCCACCGCGCCCAATCCCGCCGCACCCAACGCCGGCGAAACAAACCCCGGGAGGAGGTAACCATGATGAAAAGACTCCGGAGCGTTCTGCGCCTTGGCTGGCAGCCTGCCCTGAAGGACAAGACGCTGTTTGACGGCCAGCTCCTCGACCAGAAGCGTGAAGACGTATACGTCGTACTGCACCAAATGGGCGTCATCCGCTAAGGCAGGACCCTTCGTTTTCTGAACTCCCCGGGCTACAGCCGGGAACGGAACAACCAGGAGGACCTGATGGCTCCCGATATCCATGCACAAAAAGCCCACGCGGGGACGCGTGGGCTTTTTGTTTGCCCGCGCCGCCCCCGCGCCGCTCCCCCCGGGCGGGCCGACTTGGCGGACCCTGATCCCGCTGGAGCGCAGGTAAGCTCGAGGAATGCAGGAGACAATGCCGCCGGCGCACCGAAAACGGTCCCGCCTGGTTATTCCGAGCCGAAGCGACCTCCTGCTCAGGAACTTCACGGAGCTGATCGGCGGCCCCATGGGTCACCGGGCCGCACCGGGCATCGTCTCACCCGGAATTTTCACTGTTGAACGCGTCCTCATCATCCTCACCGTGCTTGCCGCACTGGTGAGCGTCATGGTCAAGAACTACTGTCGGGTAAACGGCTGGGAGTCGCCGTCCCAGTTCTATTCCACCTGCTACTCGGACTTTCCGGAACTCTTCCGGAACCGCGGACTGGGAGACGGCACCTTTCCCTTTTTCAGCGAGGGCAGCTTCTTCGAATATCCCGTCCTGATGGGCGTCATCGCCGGACTGACAGCCATGTTGGTTCCCGGACAGGGTGCCACGGACGCGCGCATCCTCGGCTACTTCGACGTCAACGCCACACTGATCGCCGCCGTCTGGATCGTCACTGTCCTGGCCACCGCGCGCATGAGCCGTCGCCGGCCGTGGGACGCAGCCATGGTTGCCGTTGCACCGGGAATCATCCTCGCCGGAGTGATCAACTGGGACATGTGGGCCGTTGGACTCCTGGCGGTCGGCATGTACTTTTTCTCGCGGGACCGGCTGGTGCTCGCCGGCATCCTCATCGGCCTGGGCACGGCCACCAAGCTGTATCCGGTCCTGGTTTTCGGTGCCATCCTCCTGCTGACCCTTCGCACGGGGAAGATCCGCCCGCTCCTGGTCACCGCTGCCGCAGCAGCAGCGGCCTGGCTCGCGGTCAACATCCCCATAGCCGCCATGAACCCCTCCGGCTGGAAGTACTTCTACCAATTCACGGAGGACCGCCCCGCCGGCTACAGCTCCCCCTGGTTCGCCTACAACCTCGTGGCCGGACGCCTGCAATGGCCGGTCATGGGTCCGGAGGCGATCAACTCACTCGCCCTTAACCTCTTCCTCATCAGCTGCGTGCTCATCGCAGCCCTGGCCCTGACGGCACCCCGCCGCCCCCGGCTGGCACAGCTGGCCTTCCTGATCGTGGCTGCCTTTATCCTGACCAACAAGGTGTACTCACCCCAGTTCGTCATCTGGCTGATCCCCCTGCTGGCGCTGGCCCGCCCGCGCTGGCGGGACTTCCTCATCTGGCAAGGGATAGAAGGACTGCACTGGGCGGCCGTCTGGATGTACCTGGGGCAGGTGACCAGCGGCGGCCCGACCCAGCACAATATCGATATGCCGTATTACGTGTTGGCGGTGGCCCTGCACATGATTGCCACGGCCTACCTTATGGTCCGCGTGGCATGGGACATTTGGGACCCGGGCTATGACGTCATCCGTCGCCATGCTTTGGACGATCCCCAGGGCGGCCCGTTCGACGGCGCCCGGGACTGGCTGCGGTTGAACCCGGGAGATCCCGCGGCCTCGGTCCTCCCCTGGCGGCGGGCGGCCAGCAATGCCTGACGTCGTCGTCGTCGGTTCCGGACCCAACGGGCTCGCCGCTGCGGTGACCATGGCACGCGCCGGCCTCCAGGTGCACGTGTACGAAGCAGCAGGCACGCCGGGCGGCGGGCTCCGGACCTCCGAGCTGATGCAGCCGGGCCACCTGCATGACATTTGTTCCGCTGTGCAGCCCATGGCCCTCGCGTCCCCGTTTTTCCGTGCTTTCGAGCTGTCCCGACGCGTCGACCTCATCACGCCCGAGCTTTCCTTCGGATCGCCTTTGGACGGCGGCCGGGCAGCCCTGGCGTACCACTCCCTGGACCGGACAGTTGCGGGACTGGGGCGCGATGGTCCCGCGTACCGCCGCCTGATGGCCCCCCTTGTGCGGCGGGCTCACGGTATTGCCGACTTCACCCTCAACCAGCTCCTGCGGATCCCGCACGATCCGATCGCAGCGGTCCTCTTCGGGCTGCGGACACTCGAGCAGGGGTCGCCGGCTTGGGGCGCCAGGTTCCGGGAGGATCTGGCGCCGGCGCTCCTGACCGGGGTTGCCGCGCACTCCGTGGGACGGTTGCCGTCCCTGGCGCCCTCAGGGGCCGGGCTGATGCTCGGCACGCTTGCCCACGCGCAGGGCTGGCCCATACCCGTGGGCGGCTCCGCATCGATCGCCGGTGCCATGATCCGGGACATTGAAGCCCACGGCGGGACGGTCGAAACCGGGCGGCGGATCGGTTCCCTGGCGGAGCTGCCGGCGGCCAAGGCAACGCTCCTCGACATCGCGCCGCCGGCACTGCTCGGGCTCGCCGCTGACGGCTTGCCTGCCGGGTACCGCCGGCAGCTGGAGTCCTACCGCTTCGGCAACGCGGCGTGCAAGGTGGACTTCATCCTGTCCGGGCCTGTCCCGTGGCAGGCCGCCGAACTGGCCGACGCCGGAACAGTCCATGTGGGCGGCTCGCGCGCGGAGATGGCCGAGGCCGAAAACCTTGTGGCTGCCGGAAAGCACCCGGACCGGCCGTATGTCCTGGTGTCCCAGCCGTCAGGGTTTGACGCCTCCCGCGCTCCGGAGGGGCGGCATATTCTGTGGACCTACTGCCACGTCCCGGCGGGTTCAACCGTCGATATGGCGGAGGCCGTGTCGGCCCAGCTGGAGCGGTTCGCACCGGGATTCAGGGACCTTGTGGTCCAAGTCCACGTGACAACCGCCGCCGGGCTCGCGGAGTACAACGAGAATTACGTCGGCGGAGATTTCGCCGCCGGACTCATGGATCTCCGGGGGCTTATTCAGCGGCCGGTGATAAGCCCCGTGCCGTGGCGCACGCCCCTGGCCGGGGTGTACTTGTGTTCCTCTTCGACCCCGCCCGGTCCCGGTGTGACCGGGATGCCCGGCTTCCATGCCGCCAAATATGCGCTCAAGGACATATTCGGCCTGGTGCCTCCCACTCTGGGCCTTCAGCCTTCCGGCTACGAGGCGGGATAGTCCAGGGCACCCCACGCCTTGATGCCTTCAGGATTAGCCACCGTAAAGCGGGCGCGGTGATGGGAGGGAGTCTCCAGTTCGTCCAGCAGGGCCACGGCGAAATCCTGCGTTGAGATGGACGGGCCCGCGGGCGAATCCGAAGCCGTGGTGTAGGTGCCGGTCCGGGCTCCAGGCTGCATGACTGGAGCAGGGGCCACCATGGTCCAGTCGAGGGTCTCCGGCGCTGACTGGATCTCGTCGTAGGCGGCGGCCATGGTGCGCGCTTCCGACCGGTAAGGCTCAGGGTAATCGGGGGAATCACATAACCGGATGCCATTGACCTCGAGCGATCCTGCTCCGCCCACCACCAGCAGCCGCGTATCGCCGGCGTGGCCAAAGGCCGCCGTCATGGCCGCAAGCCATTCGCCGTGGTCGCTGCCGGTGCGGCTTGGCACCGTCGCCAGCACAACGGCGTCGTGATCTCCTGCTATGTTGGCGAACATGCGGACATCTGCCAGTTCGGCGCTGCATGCCGTGGCCCCCCGGACCGGGGCGCCCGTCCGTGAGACTGCCGTTACGTCGTGCCCCCTCCGTAGCGACTCCTTGACGATCTGGCCGCCCACCATCCCGGTGGCACCGTACACCGCGATTTTCATAGCGCTCCTAGCACAGGCACCGCAGGACCCCTTAGTATCTATAGGATACCGATGATTGCCAGGAAATGAGGTACTGATTGGAGACCCTGCTGCCCGGCCCCGGGCCAAGTGCCGACATCATGGATCCGCTGTGCCCATCCCGCGTCGTTTTCCAGCGCATCGGAGACAAATGGGCGTCGCTGGTGGTCCAGGTGCTGGCCGACGGTCCCGTCCGCTTCTCCGAACTTCGCAAGCACGTTCACGTCATCACGCCCAAAGTCCTGACCCAGACCCTGAGGACGCTGGAAAGGGACGGACTGATCACCCGGACAGTGTTTGCCCAGGTCCCCCCGCGGGTCGACTACCAACTGACCGCCCTGGGGGAATCGCTTTTGGGTCCCCTGACTGTCCTCCGTGACTGGGCCGAGTCAAACGTTCCGAGCATCCTGGACGCCAGGGACGCCTACGATGACGCCCGCGACGGGACGCTGCCGGAGGGCTGACGGGCTGAGATCCGCCCGTCCCGCATGGTGGCCACGGCATCGGTCAGCGGCACGAACTCGGTGTCGTGGGTGACCATCACGGTAGCCACACGGAATTCGTCCGTGACCTCTCGCAGGAGCCCGACAATTTCTCCGCTCCGCGCGTGGTCCAGGGCAGCCGTCGGTTCGTCCACGAGAAGCACGGCGGGGCGTCCCATCAGCGCGCGCGCAATGTTCACACGCTGGCGCTGACCGCCGGAGAGCTGATGCGGACGTTTCCCCGCGACGTCGCCCAGCCCGACGACCTCCAGGAGCTCCGCGGCCCTCCTGCGCGCGGCGGCCAGCGGCTTCCCCCGCAGATGGTCCGCCAGGAGGAGTTGGTCGACTGCCGTCAGGGATGCCAGGAGATTGGGTTGCTGGAAAATAATGCCCACTTTCTCCCTCCGCAGCGCCGTAAGCCCCTCGTCCCGCAAGTCCGTCGCTTCCTGGCCGGCAATGGTCACCACGCCTGAGGTGGGACGGATGAGCGCCGCGGCGACGGACAGCAGGGAGGACTTTCCGGAGCCCGAGGGGCCCACCAAGGCCAGGAACTCACCGGCGCCGACTGCGAGGCTTACCTGGTCCAGTGCCTTGAGCGTGCTGTCTCCGTCCGGGTACTCGAGGGTGATGTTGATGAGGTTGAGCGCGGTGTCCAATGAGTATTCCCTTCGAGGAATGTATGAGTTGTTGAGCACGGAGTCAGTTTCCACCCAGGGCGAGCAGGGGATCCACACGTGTGACACCGCGGACGGCCATCGCCGCGCCAGCCAGCCCCAGGAGCAGGATGCCGGCAACGGGCAGCAACGTAGTGGCCGGGGTGAGGAGGAACGGTGCTGCCTGCGCCGCAAGGAATCCGCCGAGCAGGCCCAACCCGCCCCCGGCAAGGGTTCCCGCGGCCAGCACTATGGCTGCCTGCACCATGGCATCCCGCAGCACGTAGCCCGACGACCCGCCCATCGCCTTGACCACAGCGATATCCCGGGTCCGCTGCACGGTCCAGACCGTCAGGAACGCGACGATGACGAGGGCCGAGATTCCGTACAGGAACGCCTGCATAAGCATCAGCGATCCGTTTTCGCTCTTGAAGGAACCGAGCGCCTGGAACGAACCTTCACGGGTAGTGCTGACTGTCCCCGCGGCAGCATTGGCGGCATCAACGTCAACCCGTGCGCCGGCGTCGAACGTCACGGCAAGCACCGTGCCGATGGCCGTGTCGCCCGTACGCGCCAAGTGCCGCCAATCGTTCAACGACGTCCAGACGACGCCGGTATGTGAATACCACTGGTCCGGGACGACGGCTGCAACGGTGAGTTCCGTGCCGCCGACCGCCAGGGGGCTGCCGGTGCGGAGATGCAGGTCCCGGGCGAGAGTTTCGCCGACTATTACTGTTCCGTCCTCCGCGCGGGCGGGCAGCAGGCCGTCCGACGGGTCCGCGGGCAGGCTGTCGCCCCCGCCGAAGACGGCAACGTTGGCAGTGCCGCCGGGCGCACCGGCTGACCCGGCCGCCTTCGCCCGGACCTGGCTGATCCCAAGCGCCTGCACTCCGGAAACACCGTCCCGGCCGGACCAGGCCGCCAGTTGTTCCCGGCTGACCTCCGATTCGGTGAACGATTCCCTGGCCGCGGTGCCCGCCGGTGCACCGAACACGATCTGGTCGGCGCGGAGCCCGGCGATCGCCGAGGTCGACTGGTTTCCCAGCCCGGCGGTCAGCCCCGAAAGCATCACAAGCAGGACGGTGATCAGGGCGATGACGGCAGCCATCAGGACAAAGCGCCCTTTGGCGAAACGGAGATCGCGAATTGCGAGAAACACAGGGTTCCTTTCGTGGCGGGTTTGGTGGCTGCTTCCAGTCTTCCGCCGCCCGCTACACCCCACATCGGCAGGCCGGTTGGTGGTCCGGGGATGGATGGTGGGGCCGCGGGTCAACCAAAAGGTTGATCTGCGTCCGTCCCCTTCCTTTTCGCCCGTAAATGGCGGACCCGGAGGATACGCTGGCTTGATGCGAGGAACGTGTTGATTCAGAGTGAACCCAGTGGTTCCGCGATGATCCTGCGGCTCCTACGGGTCAGTCTCCACGTAGGATTCGCCGGTCTGCTCCTGGTGGCCATGGCGCGCGTGCTGATGTCCGGTCCGGCCGCGGCCGGCTGGCCCATCTTGGCTCTTTCGCTGCTGCTCGCGGCTGTTTACCTCATCGGAACGCTCCTGGAGAAGCGCCACTCCACCGACACCAAACGATTCGATCCGGGGCCCTATGCGGGGTGGTGGCTGGGTGCGGTCTCGGTCATGTGGTTGGTGCTGATCTGGGCCAGCGCGGACTTCGTGTGGCTGGCCTTCCCGCTCTTCTTCCTGCAGCTGCACGTCCTGCCCCGACGCGCGGCCCTGCCGGTCATCGCGCTGTGCACCGTCCTGGTTGTCGTGGCGCTGGCGTTCCACAACAGGGGTCCCGCGGGCGCCGGCCTTGAAGTTCCGATGGTGCTGGGTCCGGTTTTCGGTGCAGCCTTTGCCGTGGTTACGGGGCTCGCGTACCGGGCCCTGTATCTCGAGGCGGAAAGCCAGCGGCGTGCGGCGGCGGAATTGCGCCGGACGCGCGGCGAGCTCGCCCGCAGCCAGCACGATGCCGGAACGCTGACCGAGCGGGCGCGGCTGGCACGCGAAATACACGACACCCTTGCCCAGGGCTTCTCCAGCATTGTGCTGATGGGCCGTTCGGCCGAGAAGGCACTCGACGACGGCGACTCCGCCACCGCGCGCGAACGGCTCCGCACGGTGCAGGAGACGGCGTCCGCGAACCTCGCCGAGGCGCGCAACTTTGTCCGCGGTCTGCAATCCCCGGCGCTCGAACAGATGTCCCTGGCGGGCAGCCTCCGCAGGCTTTGCGAAAAGACCGAAGCCGAGGCGGCAGCCCGCGGTGCAGGACTCCATTGCCGCTTCGACCTTGAAGGCGACCCCGTTGAGCTCTCCAACCCGTACTCCACCACCCTCCTGCGCGCGGCACAGGCGAGCCTCGCCAACGTTTGGGTGCATGCAAAGGCAAGCACCGCCGTCGTAACGCTGTCCTTTATGGGGACCGAAGTGGCCCTGGACATCTACGACGACGGCGTCGGGTTCCGTCCGGATGCGGCGGCCGCCGGGGACAACCCGCAGCGAAAGGACGGTTCAGGGTACGGCCTCCGGTCGCTGCGGGAACGGGTGGCGGCGCTGGCCGGGACGCTCGCCGTCGAATCCGGGCCGGGCGAGGGAACGGTGGTTGCCATCCGGCTCCCGCTGGTGGACCCTGCCGCAGGATCGGGGGACCGGCAATGACCGGAATCCGCATCCTGCTGGTGGACGACCACCCGGTGGTCCGCGCCGGGCTCCGCGCCATGCTGAGTGATTTCGAAGGCATCACCGTGGCCGCGGAAGCCGGTGGCGGCGCCGCGGCACTGGCACAGCTGTCCCGGCTTCGGGCCCTCGGTGAGCCCGTGGACGTGGTCCTCATGGACCTGCAGATGGGTGCGGGAATGGACGGTGTCACGGCCACGGAAAAGATCAAGGCCGGCGCGGCAGGAACACCTGCGCCGCCGGTGCTGATCCTCACCACCTACGATTCCGACGCCGATATCCTCGCGGCCGTCGAGGCCGGCGCAAGCGGCTACATGCTCAAGGACGCGCCACCCGAGCACATCCGCCAGGCCGTGCTCTCCGCTGCGGCCGGCGGGACAGCATTGGCTCCCGAGGTAGCTGCCCGCCTGATGGGCAGGATCCGGAACCCCGAACCGGCACTGTCCGGCCGGGAGATCGAACTGCTGCAGCTTCTGTCCACGGGACTGCCGAACCGTGCGATCGCCCGGAAGCTGTTCATTTCCGAGGCAACAGTCAAGACCCACCTGGTCCACATCTACGGCAAGCTCGGCGTGGACAACCGCACGGCCGCCATTTCCGTCGCGACGCAGCGCCGGATCATTCGCCCCGCCTGAGCGCCGGGACGGTGTGACAAGCAGTTTGTCCGCGCCAACGGGCATAATGGCGCGGTGGGGAACTTTCAGAAACTGTCGCTTGCTCTTGTCGGACTAATAATTGGCGGATCGCTGGTGGCCTGCGATGACGGCCGTGCCGGGGCGCAGGACGCCGCGAAGCAGCTCGCTTCCGCTGTGGCCGCGATGGATATCGGCTCCGTTGCCTTTGACGGCAAGGACGCCGCCGCCGCCAACGGACAGCTGAAAGAGGTGTTCCAGGCACTCGAGCCCGCCAAGCCGGCTGTTGAAAGCGGCGAGGTGAAACTGGAGAAGGACACCGCAACGGTCCCGCTGAGCTACAGCTGGAAGATCGGTTCCGATGACTGGAAGTACACCGTTTCCGCCGAGCTGAAGAAGGCCGGCGACAAGTGGCTCACCGTGTGGAAACCGGGTCTGCTGGTCCCCGAACTGGCGGACGGCGAGGTCCTGAGCACAGCGATTCAGTCGCCGCAACGGGCCGAGATCCTGGGTGCCGGGGACGCAAAACTAGTCACATACCGGCCGGTAGTGAATGTGGGCATCGACAAGCCGCTGCTGGCGTCCGCGGATCCGGCCGCTTCTGCCGCCAGACTCGCCCAACTCGTGGGAGTGGATCCTGCCGCCTACACCCAGCAGGTCCAGGCGGCAGGGGCCGAGGCGTTCGTCACCGCCATCACCCTGCGCGAGGACGGCCGGACCGTTACGGACGCACAGATCTCCGAAATTCCCGGCGCCCGCTCCATCCCGGACTCAGTGCCGCTGGCGCCCAGCCGCACCTTCGCGCGTGCCCTCCTGGGGACAGTAGCCGAGGCGAACGCCGAACAGATCGAAAAGTCCGGCGGGGCTCTCAAAGCCGGTGACACCACCGGCACCGGCGGGCTTCAGCAACAGTACGATGCACAACTCCGCGGCACCGACGGTATCCAGGTCTTCGCACAAAAGGCCGGCCTCACAGCCGAGGAAAAGCAGTCGCTGCCCGGCGAAGGCCGCCGGCTGCTGTTCCAGGTGGAGATCAAGCCGGGAACGCCCGTGAAGACCACACTGGATCCGAAGCTCCAACAGCTCGCAGAAGAGGTCCTCGCCGATGTGGGTCCGGCGTCCGCCATCGTGGCCCTGCGACCCTCCAGCGGCGCGGTCCTGGCCGCGGCGTCGGGACCGGGCAGCAACGGCTACAACACAGCCATGCTGGGCCAGTACGCCCCGGGCTCAACGTTCAAGATGGTGGACTCGCTCGCCATGATCCGCAACGGCATGACCCCGGACTCAAAAGTCGAGTGCACGCCCACGCTCACCGTGGACGGCCGTACGTTCAAAAACGCCGAAGGCTATCCGGCGGAGTCGCTGGGCTCCGTCACCCTGCGCGACGCGTTTGCGCACTCCTGCAACACCGCCTTCATTGCGGCCCGGGATTCCGTCACCCAGGCACAGCTGGAGTCTGCGGCCACGTCCCTGGGAGTGGCTGTCGAAGCGCCCGGACTGGGAGCCTCCGCCTTCCTCGGCTCGGTCCCGGGCGAAGCCGAAGGTACCGAGCACGCCGCGTCCATGATCGGTCAGGGCAAGGTGCTCCTCTCCCCGCTGGCAGCCGCCGTCATGGCAGGATCCGTGGCCAAGGGCTCCCCCGTCTCACCCACCCTCGTGCTGAACGCAGAAGCGGGCGCCAGCGCTGCCGCCACGGAGGGCGCCGGTACACCCACAGCGGACGGAGCGTCGCCGTCGTTGACCTCAACGGCTCCGGCCCCCGCAAAGACCGCGGACAAGCCGGTCACGGCGGCGGAAGCAGCCGCGCTGTCTGACATGATGCGTGCAGTGGTGACGTCCGGCCACGCAGGATTCCTTTCCTCCGTACCGGGGGAACCCGTGGGCGCCAAGACGGGCACCGCCGAATTCGGCAACGAGAATCCGCCGAAGACGCACGCCTGGATCGTGGCCGTACACGGCGACCTCGCTGTTGCCGTCTTCGTCGAGGAAGGCGGCCTTGGCGCCACCACCTCGGGCCCGCTGCTGAAGGAATTCCTGGTGGCTGCCGGATAGCGCAGCACCGCCAAAACCCCGAGGGGCGGCCATGGGAAGATTGGTCGTGTGGCCCATATTGACGTTTCAGGCATCGACTACTTCCTCTCCGACGGCACCCAGCTGCTGAACGGAGTGACCTTCAAGGTCCCCGACGGCACCAAGACGGCGCTGATCGGACCCAACGGAACGGGAAAGACCACGCTGTTCCGGATCATTTCGGGCGACCTCGTTCCTGATGAGGGCGTCATCGGGCGCTCCGGCAACATGGGCATCATGCGCCAGTTCGTCGGACAGGTCCGTGATGACTCCACGGTTCGCGACCTCTTGGTTTCGGCTGCTCCGCCGGCTCTTGCCGCCGCCGCCCGCGCCGTCGACGAGGCCGAACTGGCCATGATGGAGCACGACGACGAGCCCACCCAGATGCAGTACGCCCAAGCGATCGTGGACTGGGGAGACGCGGGAGGATACGACGTCGAAACCGTCTGGGACGAGGTCTGCATGGCTGCGCTGGGGCTGCCGTTCGACCGCGCGCAGCACCGCCCGGCGTCGCGCCTCTCCGGCGGTGAGCAGAAGCGGCTGGTACTTGAAGCGCTCTTCGCCGGACCGGACGAACTCCTGCTCCTGGACGAACCGGACAACTACCTCGACGTCCCGGGCAAGCGCTGGCTGGAGGGCAAGCTCAACGAGTCGAAAAAGACCGTGTTCTTCATCAGCCACGACCGCGAGCTCCTCAACAACGCGGCCGGCCGCATCGTCACGCTCGAACCGGGCATCAACGGCGCAGGCGCGTGGGTCCACGGTGGCGGATTTGGCTCCTATGTCGACGCCCGCGCGGACCGGAACGCGCGTTTCGAGGAACTGCGCAAGCGCTGGGACGAGGAGCACGTAAAGCTCAAGGAACTTGTCAACATGTACAAGAACAAGGCCGCATTCCGTTCCGACATGGCGAACCGGTACCACGCCGCGCAGACCCGGCTGGCGAAATTCCTCGAAGCCGGGCCGCCCGAGGCCCTGCCGATCGAGCAGAACGTGCGGATGCGGCTTAAGGGCGGCCGGACAGCGAAGCGGGCCATCGTTGCCGAAAAGCTGGAACTGACCGGACTGATGAAGCCGTTCTCCACCGAGGTGTGGTTCGGGGACCGCGTCGGCGTGCTCGGCTCCAACGGTTCCGGCAAGAGCCACTTCCTGCGCCTGCTCGCCACCGGCGGCACCGACCCGGAACGCGAGCACCTGCCGGTGTCCGACGTCGACATCGCCGAAGTGCCCCACGAAGGCACCGTAAAACTCGGCGCCCGCATCCGTCCCGGCTTCTTCGCGCAGACGCACGTCCGGCCGGACCTCCTCGGTAAAACACTCCTGGAGATTCTGCACCGGGGCGACGAGCACCGCTCCGGGTTGGGCCGCGAAGCCGCAGCAGGCGCCCTGGACGGCTACGGGCTGGCAGGGCAGTCCGAGCAGAAATACGAGTCCCTTTCCGGCGGGCAGCAGGCGCGGTTCCAGATCCTGCTGCTTCAGCTCTCGGGTGCAACACTGCTCCTGCTCGACGAGCCGACGGACAACCTGGACCTGCACTCGGCCGAGGCGCTGGAACGCGCCATCGACCACTTCGAAGGAACAGTCCTGGCCGTGACGCACGACCGCTGGTTTGCCCGCACCTTCGACCGCTTCCTCGTGTTCGGATCCGACGGCAGGGTGTACGAATCCACCGAGCCCGTTTGGGACGAGAAGCGCGTGGAGCGCGCCCGCTGAGCGGGACGCTCTCTCACTTCCTGTACGTTTTACGCCAACGCTCGCTCACTTGGTGAGTGAGCGTTGGCGATTTTCCTGCAGGAAGTGAGAGAGGGTTGGGGAATTAGTTGCAGGAAGTGAGAGAGCGTCGGATTATTTGAAGGTCTTGCGCTTGGTCTCCGCGCCGTCGGGCGCGTAGGTGACCCATTCGCCCACTTTGCGGCCGGCGTCGTACGTTCCTTCATCCATGAGGTTCCCGGTACTGTGCCACCGCTGCCAGAAACCGTCCTGCTGCCCCTCACGGAACGCTCCCTTTTGGAGCAGTCCGCCACCTTCGCGGTACCAGACGCAGTCTCCATCCAGTTCACCGCGGCGATAGCCGGCATCAGCCTTCAGCTGTCCGTTCCGATAATAGAAGAGCCAACGGCCCTCGCGTTCGCCGTCGAGGTAGTCCCCTGCTCCTGAAAGTTTGCCGTCCTTGAAGAGTTCCTCAGCCATAGGGAAACACTACGTCCTCCAAACGCTCACGAGTCTGATTAAATGATCAATTTCAGCTAGCATTTGAGCATGAGGACAGAAGAGCGGCACCGCATGATCGGTGAACTGCTGCGGAGCCGTGAAGAGGTGACTGTTGACGAGCTGATGGCGGAGTGCGGAGCCTCCGGCGCCACCATCCGGCGCGACCTGGATACCCTGGCCGGCAACGGCGTGCTCCGCCGCGTTCACGGCGGAGCCAGGAGCCTGGTGCTCCGCGGCGAAAATCCCGGCTACGGGCAGCGGGAGCTGGAAGGGCAGGACGCCAAGGCGCGAATCGCCGCCGGCGTGGCGGGCCTGCTCCGGGACCGGGAACACGTTTGGCTGGACAGCGGCACCACTGCGACCGAGATCGCCCGCCAGCTGCGGCAACGCGAACTGACGCTCATGCCCATGTCGCTGCGCGCCCTCAACGTGCTGACCGCGGAAAGCCATGCCGGGCACCGGCCCGCCCTCCTGGTGCCCGGGGGAAGCCTGATCCCGGGCGAGCTGTGCTTTCGCGGCCCGCTGGCCGAGGCCAATGTCCGTTCCCTCCGTTTTGACACAGCCGTGGTGACACCCTGCGCAGTGAACCTCAAAGACGGACTGCTGGCGCACGACCTTGATGATGCCGCCGTCAAGCGCGCCGGCCTGGAGTCCGCCGGCCGGGTGATTGCCGCCTGCGCCGACTCCAAATGGGATGCAGCCGCGGTGGCACTCGTGGCAGCCCTGGACGCGGTGGACGTCATCGTGACGGACAGAACCTTCAGCCCGCAGGAACTCACACAACTTGGAAAACACTCAGTGAAAGTAGTGAATGTATGAGCATCGCCGTCTCCAGCCAGAAACTGAATGCCGCAGCCGCCGCGACGTTCCTGATTTTCGGGATCAACGGCCTGGTGTTCGCCAGCTGGGCTGCCCGCATCCCTGCCGTCACCGAGATTCTGCACGTAACCTCCGGACAGATGGGAACACTGCTGCTCTGCACTGCGGTCGGCTCACTGATCGCCCTCCCGACGGCCGGCTGGGTAGTGGGAAGAATCGGAACGGCCAACGCCGTGCGGGCCAGCGGGCTCCTGGCTGCTGTGGCCGGCGTGGGCATCGCCCTCTCGCTGACGGCCGAGTCAGTGCCCGGCACGGCGGCGGCGCTGTTCTTCTTCGGCATTGGCATCGGCCTGTGGGATGTTTCCCAGAACATCGAAGGGGCCGACGTCGAACACCGGCTTAAGCGCACCATCATGCCGCAGTTCCACGCGGCCTTCAGCGGCGGCGCCTTCGTGGGCGCCCTGATCGGTGCCGGCCTTTCCGGCCTTGGCATTGGACTGCCTGCCCACCTGCTGGTCATTGCCGCCATAGTGGCCGTACTGACCATGGTTGCGCCCCGCTACTTCCTGCCCCATATCGCCGCCGAGGTCCACTCCGATCCTGAAACCGCGGCGCCGAAGGGACAGTCCGCCTGGCGGGACAGCCGCACCCTGCTGATCGGCGTTGTGGTCCTCGGTGCCACCCTGACCGAGGGGGCCGGAAATGACTGGATCGCAAAGGCCTCGGTGGACGGCCTCGCCACCAGCGAATCCACCGGTGCCCTGATGTTTGCCGTCTTTGTCCTTGCCATGACGGCGATGCGGTTCTGCGGCGGCTTCGTCATCGACAAATACGGGCGTGTTGCCGTACTGCGCGCCAGCATGGCCGCCGCCGCTGCGGGCCTGGGCCTCTTTGTCCTGGCGGGCAATATCTGGCTGGCCACGGCCGGTGCTGCCCTCTGGGGAATCGGCGCCGCACTGGCTTTCCCGATGGGCATGTCCGCCGCCGCCGACGACCCGAAGAAGGCTGCGGCGCGCGTCTCGGTGGTGTCCACCCTGGGCTACATCTCATTCCTGGCGGGGCCGCCGCTCCTCGGATACCTGGGTGACCTCACGGGCATCCATCTGGCCCTGCTCGCCATCATGGCGCCCATCCTCGTGGCTCTGCTCCTGGCCGGAGCCGCCAGACCGCTGCCGGGCGCGCCGCTCCGCAGCGAGTAGCCCGGCGGTAGGGTGGGGAAATGCGACGCATGCTGAGGAGGGGCCCGGGCCTGGTGGCAGGGATGGACCGGATGCTACTGAAGGCCGTCTCCGGCCTTCCCGGCGGAAACCATGACGTTCTTTTCCGGCGGCTCTCGGCGTCTGCCAACCACGGAAAGCTATGGTTCGCGGTTGCCGGAGGCCTTGCCCTCATCCCCGGCAAAACGCGGCGGGCGGCACTGCACGGGCTGATTGCCCAGGGAGTGGCGTCGGCGGTCACCAACGTGGTGTTCAAGACGCTCCTTCCGCGCGCCCGGCCGCTACCCGAGCATCTTCCCGTGTTCAGGTTCGTCAACCCGCAGCCCACCAGTTCCTCGATGCCGTCCGGACATTCTGCGTCTGCCGCGGCCTTCGCCGTTGGCGTCGGGCTGGTTCGGCCTGCCATCGGCGCAGCCTTGGCGCCCCTCGCCGCCGGCGTCGCCTATTCCCGTGTGCATACCGGCGCCCACTGGCCCTCGGACGTGCTGTTCGGCTCGGCCATAGGCGCCGGTGCTGCCATGATTACGCGGAAATGGTGGCCCGTCCGGCCGCCTTTCCCGGAGACCAGCCGCACCATCGAGGAAGCCGCCAAACTGCCCGGCGGGAAGGGCCTCAGCATCGCTGTCAACACCCTGGGCGGGTCGTATGCGCCGGAAACCATGAAGGCGCTTCAGGATGTATTCCCATTTGCGCATATACAAGAGGTCGGCAATGACGGAGCGATCGCCGCGGAAATCGAGGCGATCGCCGCCCGGCCCGGGGTCACGGCGCTCGGTGTGTGGGGCGGGGACGGAACCGTCGGGACGGCCGCCGCCGTCGCCGTCGAACTTTCGCTGCCTTTGCTGGTCCTTCCCGGCGGGACCCTGAACCACTTTGCCCGCGACGCAGGAACATCCTCGCTGGAGGCTGCCGTGGAAGCGGCCTCGAACGGGGCGGCAGCCCGCGCCGATGTGGGCCATGTGCGGGTGGAGCGGGGCCTTGCTGGAAGTCCCGAAAAGCTGGAACGAATCATGCTCAACACGGCCAGCATCGGCCTGTACCCTAATCTGGTCCGCCGGCGGGAACAGCTTCAGCCGGCCCTCGGCAAACCGCTTGCGGGGGTCGCGGCCATGTTTCGGACCTTCGCTGCCGGCACGCCGACCACCATGATTGTGAACGGCGTCCGCCACAAGCTCTGGATCCTCTACGTGGGCCGGGGCCGCTACTATCCCCGCGACCATGCTCCGCTGATACGGCCGGTGATGGACGACGGCGTCCTGGACCTGCGGATGATCACTGCCGATGAGTCGTTTGCGCGGGTTCGGCTGCTGTGGTCGGTGCTGACGGGCACTGTGGCCACGTCCCGGATCACACACCTGAGCGAATCAACGTCGGTGACCGTGGAGGCCGCGGCTGCGCCGATGGCCCTGGCCGTTGACGGCGAAGCCATGCCCGGCGTGCGCCGCGTCGAATTCTCCGTGCTGCCCGGGGCGCTGACGTACTACTCGCCCCAGCAGTAGCCCGCTTGGACGGTGCACGGGTCATCCCTTGGGACTACCCTGAATCCACCCTGAATCATCCCTGAGACCGGCGAAATCGGACGCTTGCGTCTGTAGCGTGGGTGGTACGAACGGATCTGCGGCGAGCAGAAGCCGTCACCGCATCCACAGCTACGCAAAGGAACGCTTCCATGATTGAAGCAAAAGGCCTGTCCAAGGTCTACGGCGACAAAACTGCCGTCGGCGGAGTAAATTTCACGGTCCAGGCAGGCCAGGTCACAGGCTTCCTGGGCCCCAACGGAGCCGGCAAATCCACCACCATGAGAATGATCATGGGACTGGACACGCCGACGTCGGGCTCGGTCACCGTTAACGGCGTCCCCTTCGCGAAGCATGCGGCCCCGTTGCGCGAAATCGGTGCCCTGCTGGACGCCAAGGCGGTCCACACCGGCCGTTCGGCCCATAACCACCTCCTGGCCATGGCCGCCACGCACAGCATTCCCAAGAAGCGTGTCGCTGAGGTCATCGAAATGACCGGCCTGGCCGATGTCGCCAAGAAAAAGGTCAAGGGTTTTTCGCTCGGCATGGGCCAGCGGCTGGGAATTGCTGCGGCGCTGCTGGGGGACCCGCAGACCATCATCCTGGATGAGCCGGTCAACGGGCTCGATCCGGAGGGTGTGGTGTGGGTCCGCAACCTGGTGAAGTACCTGGCCTCCGAAGGGCGGACAGTCTTCCTGTCCAGCCACCTGATGAGCGAAATGGCCATGACGGCGGACCACCTGATTGTGATCGGCCGCGGAAAGATCATTGCCGATGCCCCCATCCAGGACATCATCACCGGCAAGGGCGCGAGCCGCACCCGCGTCCGCACTGACCAGCCCGAACAGCTGATGCGCCTCCTCGCAAGTACGGGGGTTTCCGTGGAGGCCCAGGACCACGAACTGCTGGAGGTCAAGGGGCTGGATCCGCGGCAAATCGCACGCGCCGCCCTGGACAACCACGTCATGATCTACGAACTCACGCCGCTCCAGGCCAGTCTCGAAGAGGCCTACATGGAGCTGACCAAGGACGAGGTCGAATACCACTCGCTGATCACCACGGGAGCCCCCGTTCCCGCCCAGACCGGAGGCAACTAAGCCATGAGCTCAACCACTTTGGAACCCAACCCTTCAGGCCGCCGGGCGCAGGCCGACAGCCAGCCCCAGGCCGGCGGCACCGCGGGCCAGTCCGCCCGCTCCGCCGGCGGTCCGGCTTCCCCGGGACCCGGTCCGAATTTCCTCCGCGTGCTTAACTCGGAATTCATCAAGTTCCGCACGCTGCTGTCAACGCTGATCCTGCTCGGATCCACCATGCTGGTCATGGTGGGCTTCGGGGCCCTGGCGGCCTGGTCGACGGGCCAGTTCCGCGAGCAGATGGCCTCCGACCCGGAAGCCGCCGCCCAGATGGCCGCCCAGGGCGGGGACATGGCGGTGAGTGCGCCCACCTCCGGTATCGCGTTCGCCCAGCTGATCCTCGGATCCCTCGGCGTGCTGCTCATGAGTTCCGAGTTCACCACCGGAATGGCGCGTTCCACCTTCGCGGCTGTGCCCAAGCGGATCCCCGCCTTCCTGGCGAAGTTCGTTGTGGTGGTTGTCGTATCGTTCGTCCTGACAGGCATTTCCACCCTGCTGGCCGGCCTGCTGTCCGTGCCGATCCTGGCCAACTACGACCTCAACCTGGACCTGGCCAGCTCCCAGTCCGTCAAGCTCCTGGTGGTGAACAGCCTCTACGTGGCCGCCGTGGCTTCCATCGGCATGTCCCTCGGCAGCATCATTCGGAACTCCGCGGGCGGAATCATGAGCCTGGTTGGCCTCTTCTTCGTGGCACCGATTGCCTTCCAGCTGATTCCCGGCGAGTTCTTCGAGGAGGCCCGGAAATACCTGCCCGGCAACACCGTGACGCCCCTGACGGCGGTAAACCACGTGGACGGGAACCTCGAAGTATGGCAGGCCGCCCTGGTGCTCGGCGCATGGGTGGTGGTTCCTGCAGTGCTTGCCATGATCCTGCTGAAGAAGCGCGACGTATGAGCAGGTGCTGCAGCGGAAGGGCCGTCTAGGCTCAACGCATGCATGAAGAACCGATGGCAAAGGACGCATCAGCCCTGACTCAGGTTGATGCGTCCTTTGCCGAACTCGCCGACCGGCGCCGCGGCCGGCTCCGCCGGTACCTCCACAGGCACCCCCGGGTCATGGACGCGGTGGTGGTGCTCTGCTACGTCCTCCTCGTCACGCCCACAACGGTGGACACCGTCATCGACGGCCGGTGGGCCGCGACGGCGCTCCTTGCCGCCGTTGCCGTGGCGCTCTGTTTCCGGCGGTCCTATCCGGTTGCCGTGGTGGCAGCCGTGGCCGTGCTGGAAGTGGGCATCACTTTTCTCCACCCCTGGGGCTCCAATGTTTCCGCGGGCCTGTGGTTTGCCCTCTACGCCCTTGCAGTCCAGCGGTCCCGCAGGTTCTCCATCACGGCGCTGGCATTGGCCAACGCCCCGCTGTCCCTGCTGTACTTCCTGGCCCTCGTGGGCCCGCTGGAACGTGCCCTTCCCAACGGCGGTCCCGCGGCACCGGAGAACTCGCAGCTGGTCTTTGGAATCGTTGCCGGCATCACCATCACGCTGTCCAACATCATCGCCACCGGCATCGGAATCTCAGTGCGGCAGCGCAGGGAGCACGAACAGGAAATTGCCGCCTGGGCGGCCCGGACGGCGGAGCTCGGGTCAGTCACTGAACGCAACCGGATCGCCAGGGAAATGCACGACGTCGTTGCGCACTCCCTGACGGTAATGGTCACCCTGTCAGACGGGGCGACGGTGGTGGTCAAAAAGAGCCCGGACCGCGCGGCGGTGGTGCTGGCCGAACTGTCACGTACCGGACGGACCGCCTTAGCCGACATGCGCCGCGTGCTGGGGGTCCTGCGGGACGAGTCGCCGGCCGGCCAGGCGCCGCGGCTGCCCTTGAGCGCCGGAAGCAGCCTGGCTAAGCTCCTGGAAGGATTCCGGACGGCGGGATTGCCGCTGCACTACTCGCACACCGGGCCGGCACTTCCCGACGATGCAGCCTTCCAGCTGACCGTGTACCGGATTGTTCAGGAGTCGCTAACCAACGTGCTCCGTTACGGCCGTTCGTTGAGCCGCGTGGACGTGAGCATGGTGCGCACTGACGGCACGGTCACAATTGAAGTGCTCGACGACGGCAGGGGCACTGTCGGACTGGCTGGAACGGGGGGAACGGGAATACTGGCCGGCGGAGCCAAACCGCTGGGCTCCGGCCAGGGCCTGACCGGAATGCGCGAGCGTGCGGGCATCTACGGCGGTACGGTGGAAGCCGGACGCCCGGCCAGCGGTGGTTGGCGTGTCAGGGCAGTATTGAATTGGAATGGGGACCAAGGAAAATCATGAATGGCAATGCACCGATCAGAGTCCTGCTGGTGGACGACCAGCCGCTGCTGAGGATGGGCTTCCGGCTGATCCTTGAGGGTGAAGACGACCTTCAGATCGTGGGGGAGGCGTCCGACGGTGCGGAAGCCATCCGGCAGGTCAGGGAAAAGAACCCGGACGTGGTGCTCATGGATGTCCGGATGCCGGTGTTGGATGGAATCGAGGCAACCCGGGCGGTGACCTCAACAGGATCCTGCGCGAAGGTGATCATCCTGACCACGTTCGACCTCGACGAATACGCCTTTGCCGGCCTTCAGGCGGGAGCCTCGGCGTTCCTGCTCAAGGATGTGGCCCCGGCCGACCTCGTGAGCGCCGTGCGCGTCGTGGCGAGTGGCGACGCCGTGGTGGCCCCGCGGGTCACCCGCCGGCTCCTGGAAGCCTACGTCCGCGGTGAGCACGCCTCGGTGGTGCCCGGGCAGCGAATGGGTGGGTCAGTGCCCGCGCCGGGAGCGGGCCGGGGCAGGCACGAGACTGGCGAGGATCAGCACAGGGACCCTTTGCTGGATGCCCTGACGCCGCGCGAAACGGAAATGCTGGAGGCCATGGCAGAGGGTTTGTCCAATGCCGAGATAGCGCACAGATTCTTCCTGTCCGAGGCGACCGTCAAGACCCACGTGCGCCGGATCCTTGCCAAACTGCACCTCCGCGACCGGGTGCAGGCGGTGGTTTACGCCTACGAGACGGGCCTCGTCATCCCGAGCAATCCGGACTACTAACTACTGAAAAGTAGATTTCGGGCACATTTCGATGTTGCCCCCAGGGCTACTTTTGTTGTCTATGCATGTTCACCATTGTGGGAAGCTCCTTTTCGGGGCTCACCAAAATGTTCGGGTGCACAAGAACCGGCCTCCGGCATCCGGTCTAGGGTGGGAAAGCAATGTGGCCTGACGCACGGGGATCCGTGCCTTCCCGGGCCCGCACCCTCAACAAAGGACGGCGCTTCCATGCACGCTGACCAACAGCTCTCCAAGTCCCTGAAACCCAGGCACCTTTCCATGATTGCCATTGCCGGCGTGATCGGCGCCGGCCTCTTCGTGGGCTCCGGTGCCGCCATCCAGCAGGCAGGCCCCGGCATCCTGCTCGCCTACATGGCCGCAGGAATCGTGGTGATCCTGGTGATGCGCATGCTCGGCGAAATGGCCGCAGCCAACCCCGAGACCGGATCATTCTCCACTTACGCGGACAAGGCGCTGGGACGGTGGGCCGGATTCAGCATTGGCTGGCTCTACGCATGGTTCTGGATCATTGTCCTGGGAATCGAAGCTACGGCGGGCGCAGCCATCATGCACCGTTGGGTTCCGGGAATCGACCAGTGGGTGTGGGCGCTTGTCCTCATGGTGCTCCTGACGCTGACGAACCTGGGCTCCGTAAAGTCCTACGGTGAGTTCGAGTTCTGGTTTGCCTCCATCAAGGTGGCAGCCATCGTCCTGTTCCTGCTGTTCGGCGTGGCAGCCATCCTGGGCCTGGTCCCCGGCGTTCCGGCACCCGGGCTGGACAACCTGGTCAACAACGGCGGATTCCTGCCCAACGGTCCAGGAGCGGTGCTGGCCGGCATCCTTGTAGTCGTCTTCTCCTTTTTCGGCGCTGAGATCGCCACCATCGCAGCCGGTGAATCCGAGAACCCCGTGGACGCCGTCAAGAAAGCAGTGAAGTCCACCGTCTGGCGCATCCTGGTGTTCTACATCGGATCCATTGCGATCGTGGTCACCCTGTTGCCATGGAACTCCGCCTCCGTCGCCAAGAGCCCCTACGTCGCAGTAATCGAGCTGTTCGGCATCCCGGGCGCCGGCACCATCATGGACATTGTGGTGCTGACGTCGGTGCTGTCCTGCCTAAATTCAGGTCTCTACACGGCCAGCCGCATGCTGTTCTCGCTCTCGCGCCGCGGCGATGCGCCCCGCGCCTGGACAAGGATTTCCAAGCGCGGCGTGCCCGCAGCTGCCGTACTGGCTTCAACCGTGGTGGGATTCGTTACGGTGGGCCTGAACTACATTGCTCCGGACACGGTGTTCCTCTTCCTGGTCAACACGTCAGGTGCCATCGCACTGTTCGTCTGGCTGGTCATCGCTTCCTCGCAGCTGATCCTCCGCCGCCGCATGGGTGCTGACGCCAAGGATCTTGCCCTCAAGATGTGGCTCTTCCCCTACCTGACCTGGGTGGCCATCGCCAGTATCGTGGCACTGATCATCGGCATGGTCATCCTGGAATCCACCCGCGAGTCGCTGTTCCTCTCGCTGGCACTGGCCGCCATTGTGGTGGGCATCGGCGTCTGGCGTTACCGCAAGGGCGGCGCCAGCCCCGCGGGGCAGGAAGAAAGCGGGCAGGAAGACAACGCGCCGGAAGAAGCCGGCGTAGGTGCCGGACCGGCGTCGTAATTCACGGGCTATAGCCCGGCATCAGCGGGCCTAACCGGCCCGAACCCGGAATCCGGCCGCCTTTAGTCCAGGTGGCCGGATTCCGGGCTTTCGGCTTCCTTTGCCTTGGCGGAACTGTGAACCCGGGTCCGAATGAAGCTGACGTCCTCCGCACTGAGCTGGATGGCACCGTGCTGATCGCGAACCACCGGCTCATCGGCAACCCTGGCCACTATCGTGGCGATCGTCCTCGGCAGAACCACGCAGCCGGGATTGTCCATGAACCAGCGGCGGGTCGCGGGATCAAGCCGGTGCCACTGTGACTTCAGTTCCATTGAGCGTGCCGTTCCATGGTTTTGCTGCCTCTTTCCCGGTCGCCCGGCTGGTTGGTGGAGCCGCTAATCGCGGCTGATGGGGAGCCGCTTCTCGGGCGCGTCAGTCAGGGGTGCTGCGG
Source organism: Arthrobacter oryzae (assembly GCF_031454875.1). Lineage (GTDB taxonomy): Bacteria > Actinomycetota > Actinomycetes > Actinomycetales > Micrococcaceae > Arthrobacter > Arthrobacter oryzae_D. The sequence goes on along the minus strand of NZ_JAVDRQ010000001.1, from coordinate 207,810 downwards.
GAAGCGGCGTTTTGACTTCGAGCACGCCGCCCCTGAAGGACACCTGGATATCCGTGTCTGTGACGCCTTCCGGCAAGGGCAGGGTGCGGGTGAAGGGGCGGTAGCGCAGCGTGGAATGATGGCCATTCCCGTCGGACTCCTGGCGTCCGGCACGGATTTGCAGCACGCCTCCGGCCACGGACACCTCGATGTCGCGGTCCGGGTCCGCCCCAGGCATTTCGGCCCGGACCACGAGGGCCTCCCGGTCGACGAACTCCTCGACAGACACATCCTCGACGCGGACCTCCTCATACGTCCCGCCCGTCCCCTTCCGGGCCGACGTCCATCCGGTCGACTCGAACGGGGACCACTTCAACGCGCCGGACATAGCTCTCTCCTGTTTGTTCTGCTGACAGGGTCCAGGCGCAGGCGGCCAGACCCAAAGACCAGTAGATACCTATCCGGCTGGCGGGGGTAGGGACCAAAGTCCCCGGAAAAGCAGGCACTCGCGAAAAGGCGAAGGCCTCAGGGGCGGAACAGCCACAGCGGGCTCACAGGAAAGGCCTATACGCGCCATAGCCCTTCAGAGTTTTATGGGTCCATGACTACTTCACCGCAGCCTCCCCGCGAACCCCATCCCAACCACGACCGCGGCCTGGAATTCGACCTCTCGACGCTGATGAGCCGCCGGTCGCTGGGCATGTTTGCCGGCGCCGGCGCCGCCGCGGCGCTTGTTGCCTGCACGCCGGGCGGATCCACCTCCGGAGCGGCCAGTACGACGGCGGCCGCCACCAGCCCTGCGACCACGACGGCGACCCCCTCCACATCAGCGTCCGCCACGCCGTCAGCATCACCCACGCTAACCCGTGCCATTGCCGAATGCGGTGTGGAAATCCCTCAGGAAACGGCCGGACCCTTTCCGGGTGACGGTTCCAACGGGCCGAACGTCCTCGAGGCGTCCGGCGTGGTCCGGCAGGACATCACCGCCAGTTTCGGCACCTCCACCACCAAGGCTGAAGGCATCCCGCTGACGGTCACCCTGACGTTGCTGGACAATGCCAATGGCTGCACGCCCCTCGCCGGGGCCGCCGTCTATGCCTGGCACTGCGACCGCGACGGGAAGTACTCCATGTACGACGCAGGCCTGGAAAACGAAAACTTCCTCCGCGGCGTCCAGGAAGCGGACGCCAACGGCCAGGTCACCTTCACCACCATCTACCCCGGCGCCTATAACGGCAGGTGGCCGCACATCCACTTTGAAGTCTTTGAATCCATGGGCAATGCCACGGCGGCCGGCCAGGTGCTGGCGGTCTCCCAGATCGCGATGACCGCAGCCGCCTGCAACGAGGTCTACGCAACGGCCGGCTATGAGTCCAGCGCCCGCAACTTCCCCAACACCACCCTTACTTCCGACAACGTGTTCGGCGATGACGGCGGCATCCATCAGCTGGCGGCTATGACCGGTTCGGTGGCAGGCGGCTACACGGCGGGGCTCAACGTCACCGTGTAGGGTCACGGCCTGAGGCAGGACGCCGTCGTGTCCCCGCTAGACTCGGAGCCATGCCTTCCCACGCCACTGCCGCAGACCACATCCGGGACCTCGGCGCGTACGTCAGCGCGTCGCCGTCGAGCTTCCACGCAGTGCAGGAAGCCGCGAGGCGGCTGGACGAGGCGGGCTTCACCGGACTGGACGAGCTGGCGGCCTGGCCGGCCGGTAAGGGCAACGGCGCGGCAGGCCGGTTTTACGTGCTCCGCGACGGTGCGCTGATCGCGTGGGTGACACCGGGGAGTGCGGGGCCCGCCACCGGGTTCAACGTCCTGGGGGCACACACCGATTCTCCGTCGTTCAAGCTCAAGCCCAAGCCCACCACGGGGAAGTTCGGCTGGCTCCAGGCCGGCGTCGAGGTCTACGGGGGTCCGCTGCTCAATTCCTGGCTGGACCGTGAGCTGCAGCTCGCGGGGCGGCTGGTGATGCTCGATGGAACCCAGCACCTCACTGCCACCGGGCCGCTGCTTCGCTTTCCGCAGCTCGCCATCCACCTCGACCGGGCGGTCAACGAAGGACTCGCGCTGGACAAGCAGCAGCACATGAATCCAGTTTTCGGGCTGGGCGATCCGGCAGGAGAGGACCTCCTGGCTCTGCTGGCCGAGCGGGCCAGCGCAGCAGCTCCCGGTTCAGCGCCGGTGGATCCCGAACAGATTGGCGGGTACGACGTCGTCATTGCAGACACGCAGCCCGCTGCGGTTTTCGGGGCCAGGAGTGAGTTCTTCGCTTCCGGCCGGCTGGACAACCTCTCAGCCACGCACGCCGGGCTCGCGGCGCTGATCGCCCACGGGGAATCCGAGGCGGAGGAGGAAGGCGGGCCGATTGCCGTCCTCGCGGCCTTCGACCATGAGGAGATCGGCTCCAACTCCCGTTCGGGCGCCTGCGGCCCGCTGCTGGAGGACGTCCTGGTGCGAATTTCGGATGGCCTGGGTGCGTCGGTGAGCCAGCGGCGGCAGGCCCTGGCGGCGTCGTTCTGCGTGTCCGCCGACGCGGGCCATGCGGTGCATCCGAATTACGCCGAGCGCCACGATCCCGTCAACCGGCCGGTCCTCAACGGCGGACCGTTGCTCAAGATCAACGCGAACCAGCGCTATGCGACCGACGCCCCCGGAGCGGCCTTCTGGGCGCGGCTGTGCGGTGAGGCCGGCATTCCGTACCAGGAGTTCGTCTCCAACAACGTGATGCCGTGCGGATCCACCATCGGCCCGCTCACAGCGACCCGGCTGGGCATCAGGACTGTCGACGTGGGCGTGCCGCTGCTGTCCATGCACTCCGCACGGGAACTCTGCGGCGTCGAGGACCCGTTCCGGCTGGCCCGGGTGACCGAGCTGTTCTTCCGGACTGCGGCCTAGTCAGGCGAGTCCGATCACCAGGTTGATGGTGGTGGCCAGGATGACGGTGCCGAACAGGTAGGAAAGCAGGCTGTGCTTGAGGGCCTCCGCCCTGATGAGATGGTTCTGCAGATTGGTGTCGGACACCTGGTATGTCATGCCCAGGCTCGTGGCGAGGTAGGCAAAATCCGTGTACTGCGGCGGCCGCTCCTGGTTGAAGTCGATGCCGCCCACCTCGCGTCCCCCGCGTTTCCCGGTGCTGTAGTAGAGCTCGGCATAGCGCAGGGTAAAAAGTGTCTGCACCAGGATCCATGACAGCGCCACGCACAGCAGGGCCAGTATCCCTCCGCTCAGCTGCGAGCCGCCGTCTGCCCGGTGCGAATCCACCACAACTGCGGCGACCGCGGCCAGGCTGGCGACGTTGGCCACCAGGATCAGCAGGTCGGTGGTCCTGCGGGAAGGGTCCTCGGACGTCGCATGGGCGCGGGTTCCGGCGGGATCCAGGCTGCCCACCACGAGCCACACCCAGCCGACATAGACCAGCGCGGCGCTGCACCATCCGACGGCCGGCGCCTCCACCCAGTGCCCGGAGAGCCCGGTAGCAGCCGCGGCGCCCAGCCCCGCGGCAACCATGGCGAAGAACCGCAGCCGGCTTCGTTTGACCCTGGCGGGCGGAGGGCTCGTGTCCATGTGTCGTTACTCTAGCCAAACAAGGAGGGTGCGAGCGTGTGCGCCCTCTTTTCCACATAGCGTCCGCGGGCGTTTCCGCCCTGCAGGAGCCCAGGACTAGCCTGAAAGAGTCCCGAATCGCCGAAACCGGCCCAAATGCACTAAGATATTGAAGTCTGTGCTGCGTCCTGCCTCCGTTTTGGAGACCGGCTCCGCACGGCATCGCAAATGAACCTCCTGTTACGGAAATGCCGTAACCGCTTAGCCCAAAGGAGGTGGGTTCACATATGCGTCCTTACGAATTGATGGTAATCATCGACCCCGAGGTCGAAGAGCGTACCGTTGAGCCAACGCTTCAGAAGTTCCTGAACGTCATCACCAACGATGGTGGAACCATCGAAAAGGTTGACATCTGGGGCCGTCGTCGCCTGGCTTACGAAATCAAGAAGAAGTCTGAAGGTATCTACGCGGTGGTGAACTTCACCGCCAAGCCGGACACCGCCAAGGAACTTGACCGCCAGCTGAGTCTCAACGAGACCATCATGCGCACCAAGATCACCCGCCCCGAAGAGCAGAAGGTCGTTGCTGAGTAATTTCAGCTCCCGGCACTCAATCTTTACCCCGCAGGAACGAACAAGGAGGCAGTAGATGGCAGGCGAAACCACTATTACGGTCATCGGTAATCTCACCAATGACCCCGAACTGAGGTTCACACCGTCAGGTTCGGCAGTAGCGAATTTCACCATCGCTTCTACGCCCCGCACCTTCGATCGCCAGTCCAATGAGTGGAAGGACGGGGAAACCCTGTTCCTCCGCGCATCGGTCTGGCGTGAAGCAGCCGAGAACGTCGCAGAATCCCTCACCAAGGGCATGCGGGTTATCGTTTCCGGCCGTTTGAAGAGCCGTTCCTACGAAACCAAAGAAGGCGAAAAGCGCACCGTTATCGAGCTCGAAGTCGATGAAATCGGCCCGAGCCTGCGCTATGCCAATGCCAAGGTCAACCGCACCCAGCGCTCCGGCGGTCAGGGTGGCCAGGGTGGCTTCGGCGGCGGCAACAGCGGCGGTGGATTCGGTGGCGGCCAGGGTGCAAACCAGGGCGGCAACACCGGAGGAACCTGGGGCGGCAACCAGCCCGCAGCGCAGGAAGACCCCTGGGCAACGCCCGGAGTCAGTAATGCGGGCGGCGGCTGGGGCAACGGCCCGGATTCCGAACCTCCCTTCTAACCAATAATTCAGGTCCGTCGCCGGAACCCGCCGGGATGCCTCATGGCTCCCGGATGTGTGCCGCCGCCGAACCACCACCATCCCGTGGATCAATATCCACGGGCTCCATAGAATAGGAGCTCCACGATGGCTAAGGCTGAACTCCGTAAGCCCAAACCAAAGTCCAACCCCTTGAAGGCCGCTGACATCACCGTCATCGACTACAAGGACGTAGCATTGCTGCGCAAGTTCATCTCCGACCGCGGAAAGATCCGCGCCCGTCGCGTCACTGGCGTCACGGTGCAGGAACAGCGCAAGATCGCCCAGGCAATCAAGAACGCCCGCGAAGTTGCTCTGCTGCCTTACTCCGGCGCTGGCCGCGGCTAAGGAAGGGATTAACTAAAATGGCAAAGCTCATTCTGACCCACGAAGTAACCGGTCTCGGTGCTGCTGGCGACGTTGTCGAGGTCAAGGACGGTTACGCACGTAACTTCCTGCTGCCCCGCGGTTTCGCTCTGACCTGGTCCAAGGGTGGCGAGAAGCAGGTTGAGTCCATCAAGGCTGCCCGCGTTGCCCGCGAGCACGCTTCCCTGGAAGACGCTCAGAAGCAGGCTGCTGCACTCTCCGCCAAGCCGGTCAAGCTCGTTGTCAAGGCTGGCGAGACCGGACGCCTGTTCGGCACCGTCAAGCAGGGCGACGTGGCCGACGCTGTTGAGGCTGCTGGCCTCGGCCGCATCGACAAGCGCAAGGTTGAACTGCCGGCACACATCAAGTCGGTTGGTTCCTACCAGGCCAACGTCCGTCTGCACGACGACGTTGCCGCTGTGATCGAACTCGACGTAGTCGCAGGCAAGTAGTCTCCGGCCCTTCGCCAGAGCACTACGCAGACCTGAACTGCTGAAGGCCTCCGCCTTCGGATTCCGTTTTGGAACCGAATGCGGGGGCCTTTGTCGTTAAATCCGGTCAGCTCTGAGGACTAGCCCTGGTGCATCACCGTTGTGGAGTGCCGGTGGCCCGCCCGGATGAGTTCAGCCAGCACCGCCTCGTCCACGTCCTCCAGCTTGGTGACGTACAGGCAGCCGGCGCCCACCTTGTGTTTGCCCAGCTTCGGCAGCAGGTACGCAGCCTCGGGGGCGTAGGTGAGGCCATAAAGCGAAAGGCTCCCCTTCCGCGGGGAGAACCCAACGGCCACGGTGTCCCCCTCGCGGCCGCTCTCGTACCTGTAGTGGTAGCTGCCGAAGCCCACGATGCTGGGACCCCACATTACGGGCGCCTCGCCGGTATTTTCCTTCATAAGGGCCAGAAGCCTCAGACCATCGCGCCGGCGCGTGGGGTTCTCGACGCCGTCCAGGAAGTCCTGTACGGACGCCTCGGTTGCCTGGGTCTTGTTTTCAGCCATGACGGCAGTCTGGCAGACGCCGCCCGGCTTGTCAGCAGGCCCGCGCGAAGGTATTACGCTGCTGCGGAATAAACAGCAGGACGGCCCGGTTTAGCAGGTAGATGCAAACGCATGTACTCTGGATTTTACCGTTGACCTTCAGGAGAAAACCGTGGAAACCCGCCGCATAACCGTCCTTTCCGCAGGCCTTGGCGTGCCGTCTTCGAGCAGGCTTCTGGCTGATCAGCTGGCGGTCGCTGCGGAGCGCCGGCTGTCTGCAGCCGGCTATGCCGTGACTGTGGACGTTGTGGAACTCCGTGACATCGCTGTGGACATCGCCAACAACTTCGTGACGGGCTATGCGGCCCCGCGCCTCGCTGAGGTCATTGCCGGAGTGGAGGACTCGGATGGCGTCATCGCAGTCACCCCGGTCTTCAGTGCCTCCTACAGCGGCCTCTTCAAGTCGTTCGTCGACGTCCTTGACCCGAAGTCGCTGGATGGTAAGGCAGTCCTCCTCGGGGCAACCGGCGGCACCGACCGCCACCAGATGGTCCTGGATTACGCCATGCGGCCCCTCTTCAGCTACCTGCGGACCCGGGTTGCCGCCACGGCCGTTTTCGCCGGCCCCCAGGACTGGGGCAACACGGACGACGGCGGCTCGCCCCTTTCAGTGCGGATTGACCGGGCCGCGGACGAGTTCGCCGGGCTGATGACGGATTCCCGACCCCGGCGGAAGTCCGATGCCGCCGAGTCCCTGCCCTTCGAACAGCTCCTGGCCGGAATCTCGAACGGGCGGTAGGAACAAAGCCCCTGCCACCGGATGCCGAGGCTGCGCCGAACTTTTCCGGGGCGTTGCTCGTTGTGCCGGACATGAAATGTCCTGTGGATTCAGTAGACCTAATCATGAGTGAGCGCAGTGGAGTGGAGATCGATTACTGCCCTCAGTGCCGTGGCGTGTGGCTTGATCGCGGTGAGCTGGACAAGATCATCGACAGGGCGGCCGAGCTGATGGGCCCGGCCGCAGCCACCGTTGCACCGTCAGCCCCTCCCGTTCCCGGGCTCATTCCGCCGCCGCTGTATAGCAACCTGGACCCGCGCCGGGAGGACAGGCGCGGCGATGATCGCCGTTTTGACGAACGGAGGGACCGGCCCCGCTACGATCAGCCTCGGCACGACGACCGGCACTATGATGACCGCCGGCGGCCTAAGAAGAAGGAAGGCTGGCTCGGGGATCTCTTCGATTTCTGAAAAGTCGCCCTGATCGGGCGGCCGGCAGCGGGCGGATGGCCCGTGCCCGGTGGATCACAAGGAGCGACCGGGAGGGTTGTCCGGGAGGATGCTCAGTCGTCCAGCAGGGCGATGAACTCGCGGGCCTGCTTCATGGAGATATCCGAGTGCCGCGTAAGTGCTGTTGCCGCGCCCTCGGTGTCGCCGCTTCTGGCCAAGGTGCGGATCCGCCCGTAGATTTCGTCATTTAGCATATTGCTGCTGACCTCGCGGGTAACGTCGCCCTTGCTGGCTATGGCGCGGTAGCGGTAGGGGAAGCGCTCGGGGGCGTCGTCGTCGTCATTCTCCGGCGCCTCGGGGGTCACTGGGCCGAAGGGCTGCGGGTGGGCCGCCAGGGCGCCGACGGCGTCGCGCGAGGCCCGCAGGCCGTCTCCTGAGGCTTCGTAGTAGAGCTTGATGGCTGCCATGGCCTGCCCCTGGGCAATCAGGGCGTACAAGCGCCGGTGCTGGTCCTCGGTGAGTTTTGCCGCCGCTGCCCGGGCCAGTTCCACGGGGTCCCCAGGCGGTGTGCTGCCGCTAGTCCTGCTGCTGCCCGGCTTGGAGCCGCCACCCGCCTTGGTGCCCGCGGTACGGCGCTTCATGGCTCGTGCCACCAGGAGGACACCCGCTCCCACGAGGAGCAGGATCAGGACGGGGATCACTAGCGATTCCATTACTACAGCCGATCTACGTAATTCTTGGCGGTCAAAAGATCTGAATGCGTTGCCTGCCGCAGCATCTTGATGGCTTGGAGCTTCTGGCCGCTGCGGGCCATGGACTGCAGCTGCAGGGCAAACTGCGGGTTCAGCTGGCCGCCGGGGAGGACTGGGCCCTGGTAGCCATGCATCCCCACAGCCGGACTGGAGCCGGCTTCGGCGCGCAGGGCCGCCCGGGCATGGTCGGCCTGCTGCGACTGCTGTTGCTCGTTCTGGCTTGGCCGGGTGGAGGCATCAACCCGTGCCCGTGCGGCCGTGGCTGCCCGCACCTGGGCGGCGTAGTGGGCCTGTGACCGGAGTGCCAGCTCCATCTGGTAACGCTCGGCATCGGAGATGCCGGTATCCCGTGGTTTTAGTGCTGTTGTAACCGCCCAGATCACTGCCACCAGGATGACGGCAGGCAGTATAACTATCACGACATCGCCCATGGTTAGAGCTTATGCCAGTTCTCTGTTATCCACAGCATATTCTGAAGCGCGCATACAGTCTGGCAGTGCAGCCGTCAATTCGGGGCGACCACCGTGACGTGAATCACAAGCGGAGTATATTCTCCGTCACTCCGCCGCCTGCTACTGACCGGTATCCCCAATTTCAACCTGCAAGCTGTGGATGAATGTTCCGAAAAAGAATCTTTAATCCACAAGCCATTTCGAACGTTTCCGCAGGTCAGCGCAATGTTGCAGCCCAAAGTTTTTTTGTTTCCACAGGTTGCCACACAGGCTGTGCACAAGCAGGGGGCCTTAATCCACAACTTATCCACAGGTGTGCATGTATGTGGGCTTGGTGGCCTGCGGAAGGGGTACTAACGTAGCGGGATACCTGTTTTAGGGTGCCAACACTGTTTCCGGGAAGTCCGGGCAGCCACGTTTCAGGGTTCCGAATGCAGACTCGGGCATCCAATTGTGGATAACTTTCGCAAACTGGGGATAACCGGATTAGCGGCCGAAAAGAACGGACGTCGGCGCCTGCCGGCGCCGGAAAGACTGTCAGTGCCTCCTGGTACTACTGGTCCTGCTGCGCAGCGGGGATTTCCGCTGCGCAGGGCAGCCCAAAGGCAGATAGCTACAGCACCGCCGGCAGTGAGTAAGCCGCCGCGGTACACAATGGAGGACGGCAGCTTTGTCAGTTACGCACCTGGACTCAATCGAGGGCACCCGGAGTTCCGAAGGCAGCCGAAAGCCGCCCCAGGACATCCCCGCTGAACAATCAGTTCTCGGCGGCATGATGCTGTCCAAGGATGCCATCGCTGACGTCGTTGAGATCCTGCGGGGCCAGGACTTCTACCGCCCCGCCCACGAAACAATCTACGAGGCCGTGATTGACCTCTACGGCCGCGGCGAACCTGCCGATGCAGTGACCGTGTCCGACGAACTGACCAAGCGCGGAGAGATCAACAGGATCGGCGGGCCCGCCTATCTGCACGAGCTCATCCAGACCGTACCCACCGCCGCCAACGCCGGGTACTATGCGGAGATCGTTGCTGAGCGTGCCGTCCTCCGCCGGCTGGTCAACGCCGGCACCAAGATCGTCCAGCTGGGCTACGGCTCGGACGGTGAAGTGGAAGACCTCGTCAACCAGGCCCAGGCCGAGGTGTACGCCGTTGCCGAGCGGCGCACCGCCGAGGACTATGTGGTCCTCAAGGACGTCATGGAATCCACGGTGGACGAGATCGAAGCGTCCGGCCACCGCGGCGAAGGTATGGTGGGCGTCCCTACAGGCTTCTACGAGCTGGATGAGCTCACCCACGGCCTGCACCCGGGGCAGATGATCGTCATTGCCGCCCGTCCGGCCGTCGGTAAGTCCACTTTTGCGCTGGACTTTGCCCGGTCAGCTGCCATTAAGAACAACCTCGCCACGGTGATGTTCTCCCTGGAAATGGGCCGGAACGAAATCGCCATGCGCCTCCTGTCGGCGGAGGCCACCATCGGCCTGCAGGACCTGCGCAAGGGTACCATCAAGGACGAGCAGTGGTCCAAAATCGCCACTACCATGGGCCGGATGAACGACGCTCCGCTCTTCATTGACGACAGCCCGAACATGTCGCTCATGGAAATCCGGGCCAAATGCCGCCGTCTGAAGCAGCAGCATGACCTCAAGCTCGTCATCCTGGACTACCTGCAGCTCATGAGCTCAGGCAAGAAGGTCGAATCCCGTCAGCAGGAAGTCTCGGAGTTCTCGCGCGCCCTGAAACTGCTGGCCAAAGAGCTTCAGGTGCCCGTAATTGCCCTCTCGCAGCTGAACCGTGGCTCCGAACAGCGGCAGGACAAACGGCCCATGGTTTCGGACCTTCGTGAATCAGGTTCCATCGAGCAGGACGCCGACATGGTGATCCTGCTCCACCGCGAGGACGTCTACGACAAGGAATCGCCGCGCGCCGGCGAGGCGGACATCCTCATCGCCAAGCACCGAAACGGACCCACCAAGGACATTGTGGTGGCGTTCCAGGGGCACTACTCGCGGTTTGCCAACATGGCAGCCGACGCCGGAGGCGGCGGCTTCTAGCCTGCCGGACTACGTCATCTGCTGCGGCGCGGCCGTGTCCCGCGCCGTGGCTGCGCCCAGTGCCGCGCCGCCGGACAGCAGGTGGTTGGGCAGCCGGTTTCCAGGTGCCCTGCCCCTGATCTCCAGCAGCTCCCGGGCATGGGCGTGCAGGCGTTTGTCCTCCTCGGAGACCGGCACCCAAGGCGGAATCGGCACCGAGTTCCCGGCAGCGTCGCGGGCCACCATGACGGTCAGGCAGTAAGTGGTGAGGTTCATCTCCCGGCCCTTGGGGTCGCCGGAACGGACCTGCACGGCAATGTGCATCCCTTTGGTGCCCGTGTACACCAGGCGCGCTTCCACCTCCACCACGTGCCCGATCAGTAGGGGACGGTAGAAGCGGACACCGCCGGAAAACACAGCTACCGTGTCCTTTCCGCAGTACCGCGAGGCGCACACGTAGGCGGCCTCGTCGATCCATTTCATGACGATGCCGCCGTGCACCTTGCCGCCCCAGTTCACGTCCGTGGGAGCGGCCATGAACCGGAGCACGACGCGTTCGGCGGTTCCGGCGTCAGTGTATTCCTGCGCGTTCATTGCCTGAACGATGTCTTCGCGGACCTTGATCCGGGCCAGGGCGTGGTCACGCTGTTCGATTTCCTCCGCGGTGGAGGGTTCGAACGGTGTGACGGTTACCGGTTTCCCGTCCGGGCCCACGGCTACGAAAATAACCATGCACTGGCTGCGCATCGTGGCCGGTCCGCCTTTGGGGTCGCCGGAGGACACCACGGTGCGGATGTGCATGGAGGAGCGGCCGGTGTAGACGATCGTGGCGGTGACCTCCACCATGTCGCCGCTGTTGACCGGATCGGCAAAGTGGATGTTGCCTACGTAGGCGGTCACGCAATAGGACTTGGACCAGCCGACGGCGGCGGCGTAGGCAGCCTTGTCAACCCACTCGAGGACTGTTCCGGCGTCCACGGAACCGCTGTGGCCGACGTCGGTGGGGGCCGCAAGGAAGCGGAGGGTCACTGAATTGGCGGCAGTCTCGCTCATGCTGCGAGTTTACTGATCACCCGGCGTTCCGGCGGCCCGGAATGACACAAACGCCGCCCTGCCCGCCATATGCGGGCAGGGCGGCGTCCGTTGCCAGGGCAGCCGGGTGCCAGGATCGCCTAGCTGCCCCCGGTGTACACGACGTCCGGCTGCGACGGCATCTCCATACCCTCACCGATGAAGAAGCTCGGATGCGGTGGCTGGTTGTAGGAGATATTCTCACGCGCCACCGCGAGGCGGTACACGGGATCGTGCATCAGGGTCCGCAGGCGGACCTCGGTGGAGGCCGTGGTGGTGTAGATCCGCAGCTCCGTGCTGTCCGACGACGGCCACGCGATCTCCTCGCGCCAGTCACCGAGGAGGTCAGCCTGGATGGCCGGCGTGCCCTTGGTGCCGTTGTTGGACCTGGCGCCCGCGGCTGTCAGCAGCCTGTCGCTGATTTCGGTGTTCCAGTTCCACTTGCTGATGGTGGGCACCCCGCTGTATGTGGCGTCGTCGAAATCATGGTCAACAATTTCGCGCAACAGGTCGCCGTCCCACCATGCCAGGAAATTGGCGGCCGGGATCTTCTCCGCGATCAGCTCGCCCTGAGCTGACATCAGCTGGCCCACAGGCGAGTTCCAGGCGGCGGTACCGCCGATGGCCCAGCCCTCCGCGCCCGCGTACCGGGGATCAATGTCCGAGGCCGCCCCGCGACCGGTGTCCTTCGCCGCCGGAATGCTCCACAGCACTTCGCCGGTGCGGGAATCGCGGAACGTCGCGCCACGGTTTCCGCTGGATCCCATGTCCTCGTGCACGGCGAAGGTTTCCAGTCCCGGCCTCGACGGGTCGAGGTCGCTGGTGTGGATCGCGTCGCCGTGGCCCAGGCCGGTGGTGTAGAGCGGCTGGCCGTTGTCATCGATGGTCATGGAACCGAAGACGAACTCGTCCTTGCCGTCAGCATCAACGTCCGCCACGGAAAGGTTGTGGTTGCCCTGCCCGCGGTACTGCGCACCGGACACGTCCGAGTCGAAGATCCAGCGTTTGACGATCTTGCCTGCCACGAGGTCGTACGTTGCGAGCACCGCACGGGTGTAATAGCCGCGGCTGAACATCATGGACGGGTGTTCGCCGTCCAGATAAGCCACCGCTCCGAGGAATCGGTCCACGCGGTTGCCGTAGCCGTCACCCCAGGCCGCAACGTCGCCGCGGGGCGGATCATATTTGACGGTGTCCATGATGGTGCCGGTGGCGCCGTGGAAGACCGTGAGGAACTCGTCGCCGGTGAGGACGTAGCCGCTGCTGGTCCGGTGGTCGGCGTTCGGGTTGCCGATCACCGTCCCGGCCGCGTCCCGGGTGCCGTCAGCCGTCTTCATGGCGATTTCCGCCTTGCCGTCGCCGTCGAAGTCGTAGGCGAGAAGCTGGGTGTAGTGAGCGCCCGCACGGATGTTCGGGCCCATGTTGATTCGCCAGAGTTTGGTGCCGTCCATCCTGTAGGCGTCAACGTACACGGTGCCGGTGTAGCCGGCCTGCGAGTTGTCCTTGGAGTTGGACGGGGACCACATCTGGATGACTTCGTACGTTCCGTCACCGTCGACGTCGGCCACGCTCGCGTCACCGGCGGAATAGCTGTAAGGCTGCCCGTCCTTGGTGTAGTCGTCCGCGGGCTTGTCCAGCCTGATGGCCAGGTAGTTCCGGGACATGGGCGCGAACTCGGCCGTCAGCTGGTCCCCGCCGGCGCCTACGGCCTTGATCACGTACCTGGAGGAGGCGGTTCCGCCGGCGTCCAGGTAGGACGTGCTGTTCCTGATCGGGTCCGCGGTGAGCTGGACGCCGTCGCGGATGACATGGAAGCCGATCTGTTCAGGATCCAGGCCCAGCATGCGCCAGCCCACACGCACGCCTTCGCCGGTGAGCAGTGCCACGGGGGCGCGGTCCAGCTTCTCCACTTGCCGGTTCACCACAGTGACCCTGTCCGTCCCGATCACAGGTGACGGTGCGGATTCCCCGCCTTTGTTGATGGCGGATACGCGGTAGTAATACCTAATGGTCGTCAGCACCGTTGTGTCCGTGAAAGTGACCTCAGTGGCGCGGCCGGCGTACGCGAAGGTGCCGTTTGCCGACGTCGAACGGTACACATGGTAGGCGGCCGCGCCGCCGACCTTCTGCCACTTCAGGCTGACGCTGCTCTTCTCAATCGCCTTGACGTCCACTTTGGCAGGGGCTGCGGGAACGGCAGTTCCCGGGTCCGTCAACGAGACGTCCACAGTGTTGGACGGCACCGACTCGAGGCCGGTGTTGTCCACTGCAGTGACGTGGTACTTGTAGGGGAGCCCTGCGAAGGCGGTGGTGTCCTTATATGTGGGTTCGGTGACGTTTTCGGCCACAAGCTGCGGCTGTGCCTCGAAATTCGCCTGCCGGAACACCTTGTAACCGGCGGCGTCGGCAATGGCATCCCAAGCAAGTTCCACCACCGCCGGGTCGGCTGCTGCATCCACAGCTGTGGTTCGGAGGTTGGTGGGACCAACCAGCAGCGGGGTGACTTCCAGTCCGTTGAGGCGCTGGCCGGAGCCGCTGATGGTGACGTTGAGCTGGCCGTCGGTCACGAGGACCTGGTTGACGATCTTCTCCGCGGACGAGGCCTTGCCGGACGAAACCTGGCCGTAGCCCTTGCCTTCCACTGCCACGTCCGTGCGGGTGGAGCCGATCCAGTCGCTGTGATAGGTCTTTAGTGCGTAGGTTCCGTTGGGCACATCCAGCTGGAACTCGAAGCTGGAGCCGCTGAGTACGAAGTCCCGGAGCAGGTTGGTGGTGACGGCGCCGCGGTCCCGGTCGCTGAGGACCGAGAGGTCCTTGAAGCCGAAGCCGCGCTCCTTGTTGTAGGCCAGGGTGCGGTTGACCTCGGTGTAGCCGGCCTCAACGGGGGCGCCCACGGGACCGAAATCGAATTTGTATTTGGCTTCCTTGGTGGTCAGTGCCAGTGCGTCGCTGGGCTCGGAGAGGCCCTTGCCGTTCATTGCGGCGACCCGGACGCTGTAGGCGGCGCCCTCAGCCAGGCCCGTGAGGTTTGCCGTGGGGACGGTTGCCGTTGTGGCCAGCGTGTAGGCGCTCTCCGGTTCAGACACCGGCTTCCGGTACACCTTGTAGATATCCGCGCCCTCGGTGGGCTGCCACTTGAGTAGCGCACCGGCGTTGGAGATGCTGCCGGCCACCAGGCCCTGCGGCTTTGCGGGAACCGCTGACGGCGGGACGATCTCCTTGGCGCGGGCAGCCAGCGGAATGTTGAGCTGCTTCACGCCACCCGCCAGCAGGCGTGCCATCTGGATGGCACCGTATTCCTGGAAATGCGTGTTGTCCACCGTTCCGGTGGGCCGGTTGGGGTAGACACCGGCATCCACGTGAAGGAAGACGGACTTTGTGTCTTCCGGGCCGATTTCGTCGAAGTATGCGCGGCTCAGCGCCGACAGATCCACCAGCGCCACGTTCTCTTCGGCGGCCAGTTCCTTCATCTTGTCCACGTACTCCGGGAAGCTGACGTTGAACTTTCCTGATGCCTCGTCGAAATCACGCCGTCCCACCGGCGTGACCAACACCGGCGTGGCCCCGCGCTGGCGGGTTCCGTTGACGTAGGTGCGCAGATACTCCTTGTAGTCGGCGGGGGAGGCGTACCGGTCGTCGACACCCACAGTGGCGTCGTTGTGGCCGAACTGCACCATCAGGTAGTCGCCCGGGTTGATAACGCGCAGGATTTCATCGAGCCGGCCCTGGATGATGAAGTTCTTCGAGCTGCGTCCGCCGATCGCGTGGTTGAAAAAGGACAACTTGTCCTCGAAATAGCGGTCGATCATCTGACCCCAGCCGGCCTGCGGTACGTAGCCGGGGTCGTAGGTCTGCACGGTGGAATCGCCGGCGAGGTAGACCGCTGGATCGGCGGTGGCGGTCCGCGGCGCGCGGGCTGCGATGACCAGGGAATTGATCTTGGCTGCGCTGCCGCTGAAATCGAGGTTGAGCTGCCCATCCACGAGCGAAATGGGAAATTCCATCTCGAGGTACTGGCCCGCGGGTTTGTCCGTGAGCTGCACCTTGGCCATCTTCTCAGCAGTAATCGCGATGTTGGTCGCCGTGGCGGCGTCGCCTGCAATGAGCTTGACGGTGTAGTCGCCGTTGGGGAGGTCCACCAGGAAGCTTCCGCCCTGGGCCTGGACGAAGTCGGACCGCAAAGGATCAGCGGTGCCGCGGTCCTCGCCCGAGGTCAGGGTGGTGTCCGTGAAGCCGAACTTCGATACGGCGGTGTACGCCTGCCCGGCGTTTACCTGCGTGTAGCCGTCTGCCGTGGCGCCGGGGCCGAAGTCGAAACGGAATCCCGAGCCGGCCGGCGGGAGCGGGGTTTCGGCATGGACGGCTGGGAGGCCGGTGAAGGCAACCGCCGCGGCAGCCACGGCGGCCGTGAGCGCCCTTGCGCCGGAACGGATACCGGAAGGTCCTGCCCCGGAGCTCAGGGCTCCGGCCGGCCCGGCTCCCGAAAGCCCAGCGCTGGAACGTCCGGCGCCGGAAAGGCCCCGGCGCACGGCGCTGCTGCTGTCTGCCGCGGATCTGCTGCCGGGTGGCGGGCCGGAGCTGCCATCCTGGGTGGTGCCTTCCTGAGGGTGATACTTCACGTACATCTCCTTTGATGACCTGTGGGATGCCAGCCACAGTGATGGTTTGTATCGATTCAATAACTGCGCCGTCGGGTGAGGTTGAAACTGGAAAGCGGTAGTGCCTGCGTGGGCAGCCGGCACTGAACCGGCGCCCGTTGACTGCGGACGGGTCGCGGAGCGGCTGGCGTAACCGATTGCACGACGGCTCGCGTGCTCGGTCGCGCGGTTCGGCCCGCCAGACCCGCCCTTCGTGGCGCGTGCCGGTAGCTTCCTGGGTGCGGTGGTGCGGAAGTTACGTACTGATGAGGCCTGTATGGCCGTGTTGCATCGGAACAGGTTTATCAGTGGATCGTTTCAAAGGTCAAGGATTTTTGTGTGATTTCTGTGAGATTTTGTTAGGTGATGTCACAACTTAGTCATTTGTGTTCCGTAACTGAGTTGTCATCGGGGGTCGTCCGGACGTGCAGGGCGGACTTCGGGGCCGGCCGGGGGTCATGTCTCCGGGAGAGGCGAGGGCGAGGCCCGGGGCCGAATGCCGAGGAACAAACACCCGGAAGTCTCGGGTCAATATTCCCGAATGGGAATGCTTCCGATTCCGCCAAAAATGACGCCGGGCCGGCCACTGAGGTGACCGGCCCGGCGTGCGGATTCTTCGTAGCTGCGAACGCTGTTTAGGCGAGGACGCTGAGCTTCGAGTTGCTGCGGCCGAACAGGGCCCGGTCCACAGCTAGCTTGCCGGCACCGGTCAGGGCGATGGCCAGGGCTCCGGCGGCCAGCAACAGGACCAGTTCATAGCCACCCGTCGCGGCGAACACGCCGGCCGAGGCGTGCACCAGGAAGAGTGCGCCGAGCATGTCCACCGCGAGGAGGGCGGCGAAAACGCGCGTCAGCACCCCGAGGATCAGTGCAATGCCGCCGACAAGCTCGAGGGTGGCGACGGCGGGGGCCGCCAGTTCAGCTGCCGGTACGCCCATCTTCGCAAACGAGGCCTGGGTGCCGGCGATGGTCCACTCATTGAACTTCTGCCAGCCGTGGGCCGCGAAAAGGAAGCCAGCTATGACGCGCAGGATAGTGAGTGCTGTGGTGGTCAGGGTGGACTGGTTCATGGGAGTTTTACCATTTCGGAGATCGGTGGGACATTGCCGCACGCACCGCAAGGAACGCGCCATTGAAACTTCAATCATTAACCCTGCCAAGATTTAGTTGAAGAGTCAACCATATGAGGCGCCATGTGACGCGTCTCTCCCGCTAGGCTGGATCCGTGCCACAATCACCCGCCACCGCCGCAGCTCTTCCCGACGGCCGGAACACCCGCGAAATCCTCCGCCTCGCCGTCCCGGCGTTCGGAGCACTCATCGCAGAACCGCTTTTCCTGCTGGCGGATTCGGCCATCGTTGGCCACCTCGGAGTGGGGCAGCTGGCAGGGGTGGGGCTGGCGTCCGCAGTACTCCACACAGCCGTCGGGCTCATGGTGTTCCTGGCGTACTCCACCACCCCGGCGGTTGCCCGGGCCATCGGCGAGGGCAAGCTCCCTAAGGCGCTGGCGGCGGGCCGGGACGGCGTCTGGCTTGCCCTGGTCCTGGGCCTGGTGCTGGCGGCGGCAGGGTTTGCAGGTGCCGAGTTTCTGGTCGACCTGATGGGTGCTTCGGGCGATGTCCGGCAATTCGCCGTTGATTACCTCCGGTGGTCCATGCCCGGACTCGTGGCCATGCTGCTGATCTTCGCCGGAACCGGGGTGCTGCGGGGCCTGCAGGATACGCGGACCCCGCTGGCCGTGGCGTCGGCGGGCTTCACGCTTAACATTCTCCTCAACCTGGCCCTGGTCTACGGACTCAACTGGTCGGTGACCGGTTCCGCCGTGGGCACCAGCATCGCCCAGTGGGCCATGGCACTGGTGTATCTGGTCATTGTCCAGCGCAACGCCCGCGACCACGGCGTTTCGCTGCGGCCGGACTGGCGGGGAATGCGGGCCATGACCAAGGTGGGGTCCTGGCTCATGCTGCGGACCCTGAGCCTCCGCATCGCGATCCTGGCAACCGTCGTGGTGGTTACTGCCCAGGGCTCCGTGAACCTGGCAGCCCATCAGCTGGCCATGACCATCTTCACCTTCCTGGCGTTCGCCCTGGATGCCCTGGCCATCGCCGCCCAGGCCCTGATCGGCAAGGAGCTTGGTGCGGCCAACCCTGCCAAAGTGCGTGAGCTGACGCGGACAATGATCCGCTGGGGGGCAGGTTTTGGCGTGATCACCGGTGTGCTCCTGGCCATCGCGGCTCCGTGGGCAGGCGCACTGTTCACCTCCGACGCCGGCGTCCAGTCCGCGCTGATGCTCGCCTTGTGGGTGCTCGCCGTAAGCCAGCCGCTGGCCGGCTACGTCTTTGTCCTGGACGGCGTCCTCATCGGGGCCGGTGACGCGAAGTACCTGGCAATCGCCGGCGTCGCCAACCTTGCCGCGTATGCGCCACTGCTGGTTGCTGTGCGGCTCACCGCTGCCGACGGCGCCGCGGGGCTTGCGTGGCTGTGGGTGGCCTTTTCGCTGGGGTACATGACCGCCCGCGCGGTAACCCTTGGCCTGCGGGCGAGAACCAACAAGTGGATGGTGCTCGGTTCGTCGTAAGCAGGTTCTCCTGCCCGGTACTCCTGAAGGGTTATCCGGAGCGGTTCGCGCGGAATCCGCTGCGCACTAAACTGGACGCGTGACCCTCCCCGCATCTCCTGCCGATCCCGCTGCCCTCACCGCTCCCGCCGCGGACCTGTGGAAACCGGTGCTCACCAGGGCCCTGATAGCCCTTGCCTTCGGTGCGGCGACCATCTTTTGGGCCTCGCCGTCCGCATCCGAAATGGGCTGGGCGGGCGGAGTCTACCTGCTGGCCACCGGCGTGACGCTGATCCGCGGCATCGCACAGTTCGGCATCGGGGCCAAGCAGCCGGCCGGTAAGGTCATGGCGGCGGCCGGGGCTGCCATGACCGGAGCCGGTGTGGCCACAGCGTTCCTGGGCAGCGAACTTGTGTTCGGGGTCATCGTGGCGCTCGGCCTGGGTGTGCTTGGGGCTGTGGAACTCTATTTGGGCATCCTGTACCGCGGCCGCAGTGTCCTGGCCCGCGATTGGCTGGCCTCGGGCGTGATCGGTCTGGGAACCGCGGTGGCCTTACCGTTCTTTATCAGCCTCGGAGCACATGCCCTGCTCGGAGTAGCCGGCGGCGGAGCAATCATTTCCGGCGTTCTTTGGATCCTGGCGGCGCTGACCCTGCGGCACGATGCGCGGTCCGTTTCCAGTGAGGCCGTAAACTAGTACGGAACGGTTCTACTCCGTGTAGAACAATCGCTTGACTAATGCGGCAGGGCTCCGGCCGTGCCCACAGGAGGAAACACCTTGGCACACCAGAAACCAGGAGAACCGCGCAATCTGCGGACCTCGGTCAAGGGACCCCTCATGTTCTCCGCGTTCTGGGCTGTCCTGGCGTTCTTTGCTGTGCTGATCTTCGCCTCCGGAGGCAGCTCCCGGGCCCCTCGTTTCGACCTCGCCTTCACCGGCGCAGGCATTGCCTTTATCGTCACCCTGGTTATCGCCGCGATGCTCTCGATGAGCCACAAGGACAACGCCGACCACCTGGGCAAGGGGTCAGGGGTCAACCTCAGCTCCAAAAAATCCTCCGGCCACGGGGGCTACTCCGCCCGTTCGGAGCCCCAGGGTCCGGGGGTGGCGCCGGACTCCGCGCCCGGCGGCGACTCCCGGTAGTTCCGAGCGGTCGCCGCTTGCTGAGGGCCGCCGATCCAGCCGCCTGACGGCGTTCCAGCCGCCGGCCCCCGTTTCCTAGGAGACTGCCTTCCGCGCACGGTAGGCCGCGACGTGGGCCCGGTTGGCGCAGTTCCCGGTGTCGCAATACCGCTTGGACCGGTTACGGCTGAGGTCAAGGACCACTGCGTCGCAGTCGTCCGCGGCGCACACGAGCATCCGGTCCATTTCCTTGCTGCGGATCACGTCCACCAGTGCCATGGCGGCTTCGGTGCTCATTCTGTCCGCCAGGGGGGCTTCCCGCGTGGTGGCGTGCAGGTGCCAGTCCCATTCATCGTGCTTGATCAGTTGCGGCAGCGCATTGGCCTCGCGGAGCAGCCGATTGACCGTTTCGACGGCCGAGTCCTCATCCATGGTCCAGAGCTCGGTGAGCTGGCCCCGCAGCTTATGGACGCTGGCCAGTTCAGCCGTGTCCCGCGCCCTCGCGCCGGAAAAGCCTTCCTCGTGGAGGAAGTGGTCCAGATCCCCGATCGTGGCGAGGTGCTCTTCGCCGTTGGCAGCGCTGTTGATCAGCCTCACTACGGTGCGAAGCGCGACTTCAGTGTCAGGGGCAAAAACCATCTTGACTCCTTACAGGGTCCGGGCGTAATGTCATGACCATTACCCCACTTTACTCCTGACAGGAGGCAGCCGTGCCTGCCGTAAGCAAACGCGCCGAAGCGTCCGCCAAGGGCGCTATACCCGGGCAGGGCGTTACCCGAGGGCCCGCTGCCGGCTTTTTGGCGTCCGGGCTCGGCGTTGCGCTGTTCTCTTCGGCGGTTTTCGGTCTTTCCGGATCGTTTGCGAAAGCCCTGCTCGAAACCGGCTGGACTCCCGGCGCGGCCGTGACGGCCCGCCTCACCGGAGCGGCGATAATTCTGGCCGTCCCGGCTGTCCCCGCCCTGCGCGGCCGATGGCACCAGCTCAGGGACAACTGGCTGACCATCCTCCTGTTCGGACTCATCGGCGTGGCGGCCTGCCAGCTCTTCTATTTCAACGCAGTGGCGCGGCTGTCAGTAGGGGTTGCCCTGCTCCTCGAATACCTGGCCCCGGTGATTATCGTGCTCTGGCTGTGGGCGGCGAGCCGCCGGCGTCCACGCCCCCTGACCATTGCGGGAACGCTGCTTTCACTGGGCGGGCTGATCCTGGTGTTGGACCTGACGGGTGCAGTGAAGATCGATGTCATCGGTGTCCTTTGGGGAATCGCCGCTGCCGTCTGCCTGGCCATCTACTTCTTCATCACGGCCAGGGAAAATGACACGCTGCCTCCGATTGTCCTGGCATCGGGCGGCCTCATGGTCGGTGCCGCGGTGATGTGGCTGGCCGCCGCCACTGGCCTTCTGCCCATGGCGTTCAGTACGGCAGACACCAAGCTGGGGCCCTGGGTTACGCCCTGGTGGGTTTCGCTGGGTGGCTTGATTGTCATGGCCACCGTCCTTGCGTACGTCTCGGGCATCGTTGCCGCGCGGGCGTTGGGTTCCAAGGTGGCATCCTTCGTGTCACTCACCGAAGTGCTCTTTGCCGTTATCTGGGCCTGGCTCCTGCTCGGTGAACTTCCCGGGCCCATCCAGCTCCTCGGCGGTGTGCTGATTGTTGGCGGGGTGGTTCTGGTCCGGGTGGACGAACTCCGGAGCTCACGGACAGTGGCTGCAGCAGCGGGCGGCTCCGACTCGGCCGTGGCCGAAAGGCCGGCGCCACTGGATCACGCGAACGACGTCGAACCCGTCCCCTAAGGCATTAAGACCTAACGTGATGGCGGGCCTCCGGCCTCCTTTTAGAAGCAGGATGCCGCCGGATTTAAAAGCGGGATGCCCCGGACGCTTAGTTGCGTCCGGGGCATCCAACGGCCAGTCTCTGGCGGGAGGCCTAGCTCTGGGAGGCCTCTTCCTGCTGGGAAGCGTTCTTGTTGGCCTGCTTGCCGGCCTCTTCCAGCGCACGCGCCACCCGGGCCAGGTCAGAAACGTGCGAACCGTTCCATTCCTGGCGGAACTTGTCCGCGTCCGGGCCCATCCAGTCAGTGCTGTCGAGAGCCCTCGTCAGCAGCGACTTCTGCTTCTCAATCTCGGACGAACCAGCCTGCAGCTTGCTTCCGAGCGCCTTCAGCTGAGCGGTATCTGCACCCCAAATAGGCATTGGTTTTCTCCTTTAGTCAACGGACCCGATCCGATCGGCTCCCCAGCGGCCCCCGGCTCTTCCGGAAGATCCATTACCTAGAAACTATCCCGCGGCCCAACCCGCCGTCGATGGGCACCGCTCCCCATGCAGCACCGCCCATGCGGGCTGCGCCAGGTTGACGGATCACCGAATGGCTACTCGGGCCTCGATCCCAGGCGGTCCAGAGCCTAGCATGGACGTATGTGCCGAAACATCCGGACCCTGCATAATTTCGAGCCCCATGCCACGTCGGCCGAGGTGGAAGCCGCTGCCCTGCAGTATGTGCGCAAAATCAGCGGCAGCACCAAACCGTCCAAAGCGAACGAGGAGGCGTTCAACCGCGCCGTGCACGAGATTGCCCACGCCACCCAGCACCTCCTCGATTCACTGGTGACGCACGCCCCGGCGAAAGACCGGGACGAGGAGGCAGCCAAGGCGCGCGCCCGCTCAGCCGTCCGCTTCGGGGCCGCCTAAGCTGCGCGGCCGGCCGGGGAGGGCCGGCCGAAGCCACGGAGCCGCAACGAGTTGGTTACCACCAGCACGGAACTCGCGGCCATCGCCGCGCCGGCAATCATCGGATTCAGCAACCCCAGTGCCGCCACCGGAATGCCGACGGCGTTGTAGAAGAATGCCCAGAACAAATTGGTCTTGATGGTGGCCAGTGTCCGCCGGGACAGCTCGATGGCCTGCGCCACCTGTCCGAGGTCGTTGCCCATTACGGTGAGGTCTGCCGCTTCGATGGCCACATCCGTCCCCGACCCCATCGCGATGCCCAGATCGGCCTGAGCCAGGGCCGCGGCATCATTCACGCCGTCGCCAGCCATGGCAACCGTGGCGCCGCCAGCCTGCAGTTTTCGCACGGCTTCGACCTTGCCCTCCGGCAGCACGCCTGCGAACACATCCTCCGGAGCGATGCCGACGGCGGCTGCCACCTGCGCGGCCACTGCCGCGTTGTCGCCGGTCAGGAGCATCGGCCGGAGGCCCAATTGCTTCAGTCGCGAAATCGCGGCCGCCGAGCCCGGCTTGATGGTGTCCCGGAGCGAGAGAATTCCCGCCGGCTGCCCGTCCAGGGCAACCCAGATGGCGGTGGCCCCGGACTCTTCGGCGGTCCGTAGCGCTTCCTGCTGCTCCGCTGTGACCGGTATGTCGTTTGATCGCAGCCATCCCGTCCGCCCGGCCGTAACCAACCGGCCGGCCACGCGGCCGGAGACCCCGCCGCCCGGGGCGGACCGGAAGTGCTCGACGGCGGGAAGCCGCCCGCCGTCGTCATTCGTGCGCTCCGCGGACAGTGCAGCAGCCGCGATCGCATGGGCAACGGGGTGCTCGGACGAGGCCTCAACCGCGCCGGCAAGGCGCAATACGTCGGCGCTGCTGTTCGCGCCGAAAGCGTGGATGGCGTCAACGGCGAGACGTCCAGTGGTCACTGTTCCGGTCTTGTCCAGCAGGATGGTGTCAACGGTGCGCGTGTCTTCAAGAACCTGCGGGCCCTTGATCAGAATCCCGAGCTGGGCGCCGCGGCCTGTACCCGTGAGCAGGCCCACGGGAGTGGCCAGCCCCAGCGCGCAGGGGCAGGCGATGACCAGTACCGCCACAGCGGCGGTGAAGGCCGCGCGCAATTCCGCATCCGTGATGGCGGGAGCGGCAAGGAGCAGCCAGGCGCCGAAAGTGAGGACGGCGATGACCAGCACAATCGGAACGAACACTGCGCTGATGCGGTCCGCAAGACGTGCGATGGGGGCCTTTCCGGTCTGCGCCTGGGAAACCAGCCGCGCCATCTGGGCGAGTGTGGTCTCCGAGCCTACCCGGGTGGCTCGGACCAGGAGGCGGCCGGACGTGTTGATCGTGGCACCCGTGACAATACTGTCCGGACCCACTTCAACCGGTACTGACTCACCCGTGACCAGGGAGGCATCCACGGCGGAGGCGCCGTCGACCACTACGCCGTCGGTGGCGATCTTTTCACCCGGGCGGACCACCATAACGTCCCCCACCACCAGCTGATCGGCCGGAATCTTCAGTTCCTCGCCTTCTGCCAGCACCGTGGCATCTTTGGCACCCAGGTTCAACAGAGCCTTGAGGGCGTCGCCCGCTTTCTGCTTGGCGTTTGCTTCCAGGTAGCGGCCCAGGAGGAGGAAGGTGGTGACCACGGAGGCCACTTCGAAGTACAGGCCGCCCGATCCCATTTCCATGCCGGGGTGTTCGGTCATGCGCGGCTCGACCAGTAATTGCCAGGCGGAGAACACGTAGGCGGCAATAACGCCGATGGAGACCAGGGTGTCCATTGTTGAGGCGAAGTGCCGGGCGTTGACGGCCGCTGCCCGGTGGAAGGGCCACGCCGCCCAGCTCACCACGGGCAAGGCCAGGACGCCCACAACCCAGCCCCAGTTGGCGAACTGGAACGCCGGGAACATCGAAATCACAAAGACCGGGACTGTCAAGGCTGCCGCTACCATAAGCCGCGGCCTGAGTTGGGTGGCGGCACCACCGTGAGCCATATGGTCAGTAGCGCCACCGGCGACATGCTCTGCATGCTCGGTCGCGGGCTGCACGCCGAGCGCATCCGTTTCGTGGCCGGAACCGTGGCTTGGGTAGCGCGGCGGGCGGACCTTTGCCTTGTAGCCTGCCGCTTCCACTGTGGCCGTGATCTGTTCGTCGGTGATGCCGGCCGGGACGGTGACCTGGGCCGACTCGAGGGGCAGGTTTACTGAGGCCTCCACGCCGTCGAGCTTTCCGAGCTTGCGTTCCACCCGGCTGACGCAGGAAGCGCAGGTCATGCCTTCGATGTCCAGTTCAATCATCCGGTTTCCCGGTTGGTGCAGCACTTGCTCGTTATTCAAGGTGTGTCCTCAGTGGTCCTGTGTCCTGGTGGAGGGGGCGGTTCAAGCGTCGTTGGCCACCACGAGGTAGCCGGCCTCAGCCACTGCTTCTCCGATTTCGGAGCGGGAGAGCGCCTTTTCGGAAGTGATGGTGACGGTGGAGATTCCGCCCGCGTTGAGGTCGACGTCGACCGCTTCGACGCCTTCGAGTGCTTCGAGTTCTTCACTTACGGAGGAGATGCAGTGTCCGCAGGTCATGCCGGAGACATTGACGGTGGTGGATACGGGGCTCATGGTTTGCTCCTTGAATTTGGCGGTGCCGGACTGGCCCGGCCGGATCAGTCCGAAGGTGTGGCGGGCAGGGTTGGGGCTACCGCAGCAGGCGCCCGATGGCATCGGTGGCCTCCTTGACCTTGAAGTCGATGGCTTCAGCGCGGAGTGCAGGATCCGGCTCGGAGGCGGCTCCGACAACGCAATGGCCAATATGCTCCTCGACGAGGCCGAGGCTCACTGCGTGCAGGGCTTTGTTCACCGCCGCAACCTGGGTCAGGATGTCGATGCAGTACTTGTCCTCATCCACCATCCGGGCGATTCCGCGGACCTGGCCTTCGATGCGTTTGAGCCTGCGCAGGTAGGCCTCTTTGTTGGAGGCATAGCCGTGCTGGGGGACGGCTTCGTCGTCTGCAGTCCGTATGGCAGCTTCTTCAGGTGAGTCCATGTCCTCAACATATACCCCTCAGGGGTATTAAACAAGTACCCCCAGGGGGTATCGTGTGACACCTCCGGCCGGCGTTTCCGGTTCAGGGTGTTCGGGTCAGCGCTCCGAACCGATGGGCCCCGTTGGAGATCCGCTGCGCCCTATGCTGCCGACGCCGAGCAAGGAAGTAGCGGCGACTGCAGCGGCGAGAACCCCCAGTCCGAGGGGCAATGCGGAAGCTGTGGCCACGGCGCCTACGAGGAGGGGACCGCCGGCGTCGCCGAGTTCCCGTCCCAACTCTGCTGAGCCCATGGTCCGGCCCAGCCGCTCGGGCGGAGTGGTGGCGGCGAGGTGGGCGAACCCCAGCGGCGTAGCGGTGCCGATGCCCACTCCTATGGCCGCAGCCGCGGCGAAGATGGTAACCGGCCCGGGAAGGAGCGCCACGGCGGCAACTCCGGCGGCCGTGAGCAGCAGCCCTGCGGTCATTCCCGGACCGTCGGGGAGCCGGCCCTGATCGCGCAGCCGGCCTATCCAGGGCTGGGTGGCGGCGGATGTGAGTGCCAGCAGGCTGACGGCGGCCACGGCGGCTACGGGATCCAGGCCGTGCCGGGTGGCCAGTGCGGGGAGGAAGCCAATGGCTGTGCCCAGGGCTCCGGTGGCTGCCGCCAGGACGAGTGTGGGGACCAGGAAACTGCGGTGCGTTACCTGCCGGGCAAGGTCCAGCAGCGTGTAACGGGGCCTGGGCAGAGGGTCAATCCGGGGCAGCGCCGCCATCGCCCACACTGCGGTGCCTGCCGCCAGGATCCCCAGGGCGGCGAAGAGAAGAGGGAATCCGCCCAGGAAAATCAGGGCCGCGCCGATCAGCGGACCCGCAACATAGCCCAGGCTTTTCCACGAGCCGTACCGGCCGAAGTACGTGCCGGCGTTGCGGCCGGCAAGCCTCGCCACCATCGCGGAGGAGGCCGGTGAAAAGGCCGAGGCGGCCGCGCCTTGGCCGACTCTGGCAAGGCCGAGCATGAGGGGATTTGCCCCCCACAGTCCGATCAGCGACATCAGGGCGAACGCGAAGAGGCCCGCCACGATCACCGGTTTGGTGCCAATGCGGTCGCTCAGGGCGCCGAACACCGGTTTTAGGACAACCTCCGCCAGGTCATAGACGGCCAGCAGGATGCCCAGATTGAGCAGGCTCAGGCCGATATCCCCGCTGTGGGCGCCCATTCCGGCCGCGATGCTGTGCGCCCCGAACGCTGTGACGAATCCGGCGGCGTACAGCGGGGCGGACGTTGCGGCGGTGGCGGCGGGTGATTGGCCTGGCGCTGTGGTCACGGAATTGTTCCTGAGGGGCGTACGGAGCCGCGAGGGACGCTGGCCGGACATTAAAAAGCTCCGGAGTGCGTTATTGGGGGATACGCACTCCGGAGCAGCTTTTGGGGCAGGTACAACATCTTCCTGCGAAATCCAGCATACTTGGCGGCCGCGGTTGGCGCTACCACCGTGAATAACTACTTTCGCTTTAGTTTTACAGGGTCTTTCGTCCCGACTTTTTCAGGGTGCCCACTCGGGCCCGAAACTGAGCTGTGTGGCATGGAAGT
The DNA here is from genome assembly GCF_031454875.1 of Arthrobacter oryzae. Classification (GTDB taxonomy): domain Bacteria; phylum Actinomycetota; class Actinomycetes; order Actinomycetales; family Micrococcaceae; genus Arthrobacter; species Arthrobacter oryzae_D. Next base: position 180,537 of record NZ_JAVDRQ010000001.1, on the reverse strand, counting down.
CAAAGTGCAGGATGGGGTAGGCATACAGATCCGCCATGGACATCCATGGCTTGAAGAAAGGGTCCCAGCGGTCAGGAAAAGACATTCCCCGGGCCATCGATGCAGCTGACTCGCCCTCCATTTGCCGCTCCAGCGCCCGCGTCACGCGCCGGAGCTTGGCCGCCATCCGCTTCCGATTGAAGACGGTGGCTGCCGCTTTGGACCCCAAGTAATTAACGACGTCGAACGGTCCGATTCCGCCGTTGAGCAGCCGGGCGAATCCCCGGCTGAACGGGGCCGGAAGGGCCGCGAACACGCGAACCAGCGGCAGCAGGGCCTGCACCACCATGTAGCCGAAGACCATGTGAAAAAGGAGCTCCTCATTGGTCCAGCGGGTGCCTGAGCTGCGGCGGCGGAGGTCCGCGTCGGACGCGGTGGCCAGCCAAAGCTCGAGTTCCCTGCAGTTGCGCCCGTAACCGTGATGAATGGTGCCCGGAGCTGCGGTCACTCGGGTCCGTCCCGATGGGCACTCATGCGGGCGGGCACAACGAGGACGGGGCGGTCCTGGTGGCGGGTCAGCCACGCGGCCACGGAACCGTTCAGGGCTGCCGAGATGCGGTGTCCGATTCCTCGCTCGGGCGTGCCCACGATGATCATGGGGGCGCTGACCTCAGCCGCCACGTGTCCCAGGGCGCGCGCCGGGTCTCCGGCCAAGATCCGGAGCGTCCATTCGACCGGCTTCCCGGCGCAGGCTGCCCCTACAACGCCGCGGAGTTCTTCGCTGACCGCTCGGACATCGGCGTCGTCCTTGTCCGGGTGCAGGGACAGTCTGTGTGCTGACCGCGCCGGGTCCCACTCGACCAAGTAGCTTGCCTCGTCCACGTAGGCGCACAGCAAGGGCAGACCCATCCGTTCTCCCAGGCCGGTGGCCGCGCGCAATACCTCCGCATGCTGGCCGGGCAGCACCCCGACCACCAAGGGAGGCGGCCCGCTGAAGCGTTCAGGAGACATACTCCATTGTGGCCCTGCCTGCGGCGCTTGAACAGCACTGCCCGCGGCACGGGACGCGGTCAGGCTGTGGCTGCGTCAATGCCCGTTCCACACCTCGGTCCGCTTCAATTACGGCGTGGGTCAGGCGTGGGTGGGTTCTTCCACCAGCGCAGTGGCGATGCTGTCCGCGTCCGCTAGCGCGGCAAGGTAGCGTTCGGCGTCGAGGGCGGCGGCGCAGCCGGTGCCGGCGGCGGTGATGGCCTGGCGGTAGCGGTGGTCCACGGCGTCCCCGCACGCGAAGACCCCGGTGAGGTTGGTGACCGTGGTGGGGGCATCGACCTTGATGTAGCCCTCGGCATCGAGGTCCACCTGCCCGGCCACGAGTTCGGTGCGCGGCAGGTGCCCGATCGCTACGAAGATGCCGGTGGCGGCCTGTTCGCGGGTTTCGCCGGTGCGGGTGTCCTTCAGCGTCACGCCGGTGACCTTGCCGTCGCCGTGGATGGCGCTGACGGCGGAGTGCCAGGCGAAGCTGATCTTCGGGTTGTCCTTGGCGCGCTGGGCCATGATCCGGGAGGCGCGGAGTTCTCCCTTGCGGACCACGACGGTCACGGACCGCCCGAAGCGGGTCAGGAAGGTCGCTTCCTCCATCGCCGAGTCGCCGCCGCCGACGACGATGATGTCCTGGTCACGGAAGAAGAACCCGTCGCAGGTGGCGCACCAGGAGACGCCGTGGCCGCTGAATGTCTTCTCCTCCGGCAGGCCGAGTTCCTTGTACGCGGAGCCGGTGGCGAGAATGACCGCCGGGGCCTCGTGCGTGTCGCCGGCGCCGGTGACCACCCGCTTCAGGTGCCCGGTCAGCGTCACCTCCGTGACGTCGTCGAACACTACCTGCGCGCCGAACCGTTCCGCCTGCTGCTGCAGCCCGTCCATGAGTTCCGGTCCCTGGATGCCGGCGGGGAAGCCCGGAAAGTTCTCCACCTCGGTGGTGTTCATCAGCGCACCGCCGGCGGTGACCGACCCGGCCAGAACCAGGGGCTTCAGGCCCGCCCGGGCAGCGTAGATCGCTGCAGTGTAGCCTGCGGGACCGGACCCGATGATGATCAGCTGTTGGGTGGTCACTTCTTTGGTGCTCACGGACGGCTCCTAACGGTGGGCGAATAATCGATTTCGGGCTTGCCGTGCCCAATAACGTGGGATCAGGCCCACACTTTAGGCCCTAGTCAGGGTCGTCCGCGTCCTCCTGCGCCTCCTTGGGGCGACGCCAGGTCAGCGTCACGGTGAAGTTCGAGCTGGTGCTGGCAGCCGCAATAAATGCTCCGGCCTCCGCATGCAGGTCCAGTCCGAACTTGACCGAGACCTCATCCGGTTTGTTGGGGAGGCCCAGGAGTTCTTCCACGACGCCCTGGACCGCCGGCCGGATGTTGCTGAGCGCACGCTCAAAGGTCTGCTGTGCCCGTGCGAACATGCCGGCTTGGCCACCGCCGCGCGTCACCAGGCCGCCCGTGTTATCTGACACTTCCAGGAGCACGGTCCCGCCGCTGTCCGTTGGAAATTCCACCAGCCGTGTCATCGCTTGTCCTTCCCGTTCCGCCTGCCGCCAACATTCCGTGTGAGCCCCAGTCCGAGGAATACCAAGCCGCAAGCAGCAACGGTCGCGTTTTGGATTACGAACACCACCGCGCGGGCTGAAAGGTCCTCACCGGGAATCCAGATCAGTGGCAGCGTGACAAGGCAGGCCAGCAGAAGCCAGCCGGCCAGGACCGGCGCGTCAGGGGCCCGGATGGCCAGAATGCCGGCCCACAGACCGAAGGCTGCCTGGACGAGGGTGCTGGCCGTGGCCGCCCACAGCAGATCAGGTTCAAAGCCCACAACTCCGAGCAGGGCACCGGCTCCGATCGCAACGGCCAGTGCCACCCGTCCGGTTTCCGTCCGCTCCGGGAGCCCTGCGAGCAGCAGCAGCAGGTAACCTGCCGGGGCCAGCAGTGCGTACGCCAGGCGCACGCTGACTTCTCCGCCGTTGTACCACCATCCCTCCTCGTCGAACCAGTTGAGGTAGGTGAAGAAGGCGGCCAAGAGCCCGCCTGCCACCGCCAGCACTATTCCTCCGGCGGCCAGCAATCGCGGATCAGGGCTTCCGGCCGCAGGCCGCGGTTCCTGCGGTGACGCAGGTCTGTCAGCTTCGCTCCGGGGGAGTCGGCCCTGCTGGGCGGCTCGCTGCGCCAACCGCAATTCCTCGCTTTCCCGGCGCAGTTCGCTCCGCGCCTTCGTCGCGAGCCCGTCCGGATCGGAGGCGCCGGGATCCAGGCTGTATAGCTCCGCCGCCACGTCCACCGCGGCTTGCCAGCTTCCGCTGCCGGCGTGATACTCCAGCTCACCCTGCAGGTCGGCTATCCGCTGCCGCTTGGCGCACTCCAGCTCACGCCTGGCGGCGTCCGGAAAATCGGGATCATCCTTGACTGCGGCGAAACCGCTGGCTGCCGCCGTCCATTCCCCGGCGTCTTCTGCTTCGCGGGCCTGGCGGTACTCCTCCGAACGTTCCAGGTGCCGCGCCGCGGAAGCACGGAGTACCGACGCGTCCCGGTAGCCGCCGTCAAGAGTCAGCAGATCATCGAACAGTTCGATCGCGACAGGATAGTGCTTGGTACGGAGCTCAGCGCAGGCCTGGACATACAGGGCGCGGAGTTCGGCCTGCCGGACCCGTGCAGCGGAGGGCTCTGTTGACTCCGCCGGACTGTCACTGGGCGCGACGGTGCCGGGACCGGCCGGGCCGGGAGTGTTCTTCGCTGCAGGCCGAGCGGCTGCCTTCAGATTGAACAACTGCGTGTCTCCGCCCCGCACATAGAGTGCGGGAGTCACCCACTCGAGGGTTCCGTCAGGGCTCCCCATAACGGAAATCCGCCCCACCCGGGCGGCCTCGTCAACGCCGCGGCCGTTTGCGATGGCCGCATAAAAGCCCTGGGCGAATGCGATCGCTGCGCCGTCGCTGATGGCGAACTGCATGGCCGCCACGGCGCTGATGCCGCTGCGGACCAGTGTGGACGCCGTGCCGGAAAAGAGATCCTCCCGGCCGGTCTCCCCGGACGAGCAGGAATTCAGGACCACCAGCCGGGGACGTGGCACAGCAACGCTCAACAGTGCCATCAGGCGGATGGCCCGCACCATGGAAGCGCGGCCGTCAGGCCCGGTCAGGGCGATTCGGCCTTCATCGTTCCTGGCGTCGTAGTCACCATGGCCGATGAAGTGGACTACATGCCACGGGCCCTGAAGCAACATCGACTGGACGTCTTCCCAACTTCCTCCCGGCGCCCACGCAAGCTCAATCCGGCCCTCGGAAATCGGCCCGGCCAAGGCCGCGGTGAGATGGTTGCGTTCCGCATCGACGTTCAGCGGTGCGAGGTCGCGCGGAGAAGCTATCAGACCCAGAATCCGAAGCGGAGGGACGATTTCCAGCGGGTTGAGGTGATAGTCCGGCGCGGGAACATGGCGAAGCAGCGGCTCCGTCTGACACAGGTAGCTTTCGGTCTCCGGGTCGTACAGCATTTCCCACGGCATGGCAGCCAGTTCCGGGGCTGCGAGGCGAAGCACTACGCGGAGCTGCTGTCCGCTGTGCTGGGCAGCGCCCAGGCTGGCCCGGTACGTTCCGTAGACTTCGCGGGTAAACAGGGCCTGAAAGAGTTCCTGGCCCACCCCCCGGACCGGAAGTTCGGCGACTGGCGTGGTGCGGCGGGCCGCCACGGCCGAGGCGAGGACGGTGGCCTCCAGTTCACCGCGGCGTTCCAGGATCCGGTCAACATCCAGCCGGAATATCCCCGAAGCGTTGCCTCCGGCCGGCGCTTGGATCACGCGCACCGAGTACTCACCGCGCGCGGAACCCGGCGCGAGTTCGAGCTCGATGTCACCGTCCATGGCAACCTTCTCATCGCTGTGCGGAGTGCCTGGCGGAGGGCGTCCGCCCGGTACTTCGGGCGTGCGGACCGCACTACAACACAAGACTGGCGCACCGGAACTGCAGGCACAAGGGGCAGCCGCCACGCGCGTCACACCGCCATTGGACCCTTGTACAGCCCTCGGCCGCGGAATAACGTTGAGCCATAGGGAGAGGTGGTCCGCGGTGGAAATCTACATGTGGTGGCTTGATCTGGATCTCGATAGCAAGGAATGGCTGCGCGAGAACCTTCGCACGGAGGAATTGCCGCTGCCCGTGCTCCAGGGAATTGCCGAGGCCGGCGGCCCGCACCCGGACACTCCCACCGGAGTCCTCACGGACGCTGACTGGGACTTCATCGAGACGCAGTCCGAATTCGTGGACTGACCTCCGAAGGCGCAGATTGCCGCACTGAAACCATTGCGGGCCCCCGGGCTCGGGTGGTTGCATGGGTGGCATGGCCACTGATGAGAGTTATGTCCTAGCGATCGGAACGAAAAAAGGGCTGTGGCTGGCAACCAGCCAGGACCGGCGCGAATGGTCCTTCTCCGGCCCTCACTTCCTGATGAGCGAGGTCCCCAGCATCGCGATCGATACCCGCAATGGCCGGACCCGCATCATGGTGGGTGTCCGCTCCGAGCACTGGGGCCCCACCGTTGCGCATTCGGATGACCTGGGTGCGACCTGGACCGAACCGGAACAGGGCGCCATCAAGTTCCCGGAGGGCACCGACGCCGCCGTGGAGCGCATCTGGCAGATCTATCCCGACGCCGAATCCCGACCCGGCGTGGTCTGGGCCGGCGCTGAGCCCATCTCGGTGTGGAAATCCACCGACGGCGGCGAACACTTCGAGCTGAACCGCGGCCTCTGGGACCACCCGCACCGCAGCGAATGGGGTGCCGGCTACGGCGGAGCAGCGGCCCACTCAATCGTCGTGGATCCCTCCGGGGACAAGGTCCACGTCGCCATGAGCACTGGCGGCGTGTACAGGTCACTCGACGGCGGCGATTCCTGGGAGCCTCGGAACAAGGGAATATCGGCCTACTTCATGCCGGATCCCAACCCCGAATTCGGCCAGTGCGTCCACAAGATCGCGGCGGATGCCGCCGTCGAAGGCCGCCTCTACGCACAGAACCACCACGGCGTGTACCGAACGGACGACAACGGCGAGAACTGGGAATCGATCGCCGAGGGACTCCCGGCTGATTTCGGTTTTGTGATGCTGACGCATCCCCGGCGTGCGGGCACCGCATGGGTGGTCCCGCTGAAGGCCGACGGCGAACGCATCCCCCCGGACGGCAAGCTCGCCGCCCACCGGACGGATGACGCCGGCAACACCTGGAAGCGCCTTGACTCCGGGCTCCCCCAGGGCGAATACAACGCGGTGCTCCGTGACGCTGCCTCGGTGGATTCCGCGGAACCGGCCGGGGTGTACTTCGGAACGCGCGGCGGTTCGGTCTACGCCAGCCCGGACGAAGGCGAGCACTTCACCGAAGTGGCCTCACACCTGCCGGACGTTTTGTGTGTCCGCGCCGCTGTGGTGTCCGCTGCCCTGGTGCCCGGCGCTCCGGTACCCGCTTAAGGGTCCGTTGTGGCTGACATCAGCGTGGTGCTGCCCAGCGTCCTCCAGCCGCTCGCCGGCGGGCAGTCCATCCTGACTGCGCCCGCCGACGGGGCGGTGACTGTGGGTTTCCTGCTGGACTCGCTGGCCGGTGACTATCCCGTGCTGGCGAGGCGGTTGAGGGATGAAACCGGCGCCCTGCGCCGCTACGTGAATATTTACGTGAACGGTGACGAGGTCCGGCGCTTGCGGGGACTGGAAACTGAAGTGGCTGCCGGTCAGGAAGTGGTGATCATCCAGTCCGTGGCCGGCGGCTGAAGAGCTCAGGCGACTCGCCAAACGCTGCATTCGTCCGTATTGATGGCCTTGCGCATCCCGGTCTGACGGTCCATGATCCACACCACGCCGATTCCCGGCGCCGTCTCCTGCACCTTGCCTCGACGGATCACTACATCGTCATAGCTGGGACCCACCGACAGGCGGGCTTCGATCTCGTCGCCGCGGTGCAACTGGTCCAGGGCGCGAACACGGGTCACATGGGCTTTGGCTTCCTTCAACATGGCGTGGCCTCCTGAGCTGGAGCTTGTGCTGGTGCCTGCAATTTGCCGGCACATCCAGTGTGCTGCGCCATTGTTGCCGCGGCGTTTCATGCCGGTAATGGGCGCGTTAGTTTTCCGCGCCCCCGCTGTTTCAACAGCTGAAAGCAGCCCACAGACGCGTCGGATCCCAAGTCTGACGTCAGATGCGGCGGGCGTCAGATTCGGCGGGCGTCAGATCCGGCGGTCCGCCGGGCGTTGGATCCTGAACCAGCGGTAGCCGTAGCGTTCCAGCTCCAGCTCGAATCCGCCGTCGTCCGCCAATGCGACGTTTTCGCCGTCGAGCAGATCCAGCAGGATGGCGCCGCTGAGCGCCTCCGCCGGGTCTTCCGGCGACACCACCTTTGCGGTGACCGACGCGGGCTGGGCAGCCATGTTGTGGGCCAGGACCAGCGTTGAACCGGCGCGGGTGCAACTGTGCAGGAGCACGCCCGGATGGGGCTGCCTGATGAGCTCGAAGTCTCCCCAGCTGAGCTCCGGACTTTCCCGGTAGCTTCGGATGAGCGTGGCGATGAAATTCCACAGCGAGTCCGGGTCCCGTTTGGCCTGGGCCGCGTTGATGTTCTTCGGCCCGAAGTAGCCCTCAACCACCTGTGCCACCAGCTGGTCCGGCGGCGCCGTGGAGAATCCGCCGTTTTCCGTGTCATTCCACTGCATTGGCGAGCGGACGGCGGAGCGGCCCTTGGCCCGCAGGTCCTCACCCATCCCGATTTCCTCGCCGTAGAAGAGGACCGGGGTTCCCGGGAGGGAGAACATCAGCGAATAGACCATGCGGATCCGGGCGGGATCGCCGTCGAGCATCGGGGGCAGGCGGCGACGGAGTCCCCGACCGTACATCTGCATGTCCGGGTCCGCGCCAAAGGCGGCGAAGACTTCCGCCCGTTCCTCATCGCTGAGTTTGTCCAGCGTCAGCTCATCATGGTTGCGGACGAACATGGCCCACTGGTTGTCCGGGTGGATGGGCGGCCGGCTGGCCAGGGTCTTGGCCAGCGGCCGCGCATCCTCCCTGGCCAGGGACAGGTAGAGGTTCTGCATCGACAGGAAGTCGAACTGCATGTTCAGTTCGTTTCCCTCCGGGCCGCCGAAGTACTTCAGCTGCTCCTTGTACGGCAGGTTGACCTCGCCCAGCAGGATGGCGCTGCCGTTCCGCCTGTTGATGAAGCTGCGCAGCGCTGCCAGGTAGTCGTGCGGGTCGATCTTTCCGGCATCCTCCTTGGACACGCCCTGCAGCTCCAGGAAGAACGGCACGGCATCCAGCCTGAACCCGTCCAGCCCCATCTGGAGCCAGAAACCCATGGACTTGGCGATCTCGTCCCGGACCTTCGGGTTGGCGACGTTCAGGTCGGGCTGGTGCTTGGCGAACATATGCAGGTACCACTCGCCGGTTGCCTTGTCCTGGGTCCAGATGGACGTTTCCTCACCGGGGAACACCACCTGCTCCGAGGTGTCCGGAGGAGTGTCCTTCCGCCACACGTAGTAGTCGCGGTAGGGGTTGTCCACGGACTTTCGGGACTCCTTGAACCACGGGTGCTTGTCCGAGGTGTGGTTGATGACGAAGTCCGCGATGACGCGCATCCCCCGGTCTTTGGCCGTCCTGATGAACTCCACCACGTCGCCCATGGTGCCGAGCCTGCGATCGACGCCGTACATGTCGGTCACGTCGTAGCCGTCGTCCCGGTCCGGGGACGGGTAGAACGGCATGAGCCAGATGCAGGTGACACCCAGCGCCGCCAGATAGTCCACCCGCTGGATCAGGCCGCCGAAATCGCCGGTACCGTCGCCGTCGTCGTCGAAAAAGGTTTCCGGATCCAGGCAGTAGATCACAGCGTTCTTCCACCACAGATCGGACGTCTGGGCAATCCTCACGCCGTCACCGCCCGGTTCCCGCTGCCGGACCGCAGCTGGGGGAGCACGTGTTCAGCGAACGCCTCGATGAACGGCTTCTGCTCCTGGCCTACAAAGTGCAGATACAGCTCTTCGAAGCCCAGATCCGCGTATTCCTGGAGCCACTCGGCATGCCGGTCGAGGCTGGACGAGATGTTCACGGCCTTGCGCACCTGGTCCTCGCCGACGTCGGTGCTGACGCCGTCAAAGTGCGCTGCAGTGGGCAGGTCCCAGGGGATGGGCGGGGCGAAGACGTTGGAACGCCACTGGTCCAGGGCGACGGACACCGCATCCTCCTCCCGCCGCGCCCAGGACAGGTGGATCTGCAGCACGGCCTTGCCCCGGCCGCCGTTGTCCCGGTAGGCGGCGAGCATCTCCCTAAGCTTCGCGTGCGGCTGGTTCACCGTGACGAGCCCGTCAGCCCATGTGGCGGCGCGCCGGGCCGTCTCCACGCTGATTGCCGGTGCGATCAGCGGCGGCTTGGTCCCCGGAACGTCCCAGATGCGGGCCTGTTCCACGGTGACCAGGCCGTGGTGGGTCACCTCCTCGCCGTTGTGCAGGCGGCGGATGACGTCAACGCACTCCTCCAGGCGCTGCTGGCGGGCCTCCTTGGCCGGCCAGGCGTCGCCCGTGATGTGTTCATTCATGTTTTCGCCGCTGCCCGGGGCCATCCAGAACCGGCCCGGGAACATGTCCGCCAGCGTGGCCGAGGCGTGCGCGATGATGGCCGGGTGGTAGCGCTGACCGGGAGCCGTCACCACGCCGAAGCGGAGGGACGTGGTGGCCAGTGCCGCACCCAGCCAGGACCAGGCGAAGCCGGAGTGCCCCTGCCGGGCGGACCAGGGCTCGATGTGATCCGAACACATGGCCGCGTCGAAGCCGGCCTGCTCCGCCCGTTGGACGTCCTGGAGAAGTTGGCCCGGGCTGATCTGTTCATGCGATGCGTGGAAACCGATAGTAGCCATCGTTAATGTCTACCGTCGGGGCGCAGGAGTGTCGAGCAAAACGGAGGGCGACTTGAATCTGTGCACTGCCCGGAGCGGCCCGGTTCGGGATCGTGCCCGCGGCGACCGGCGGAGCCGGAACTTTCTGCATAGACTCTAGCCAGTACCGACTCGGAACAGCGATGATCCGGGACAGCGATGACGCTGGAAAGGGAGTGGCCGGTGAAGTTAGGCATAGCGCGGGAACGCCGCGAAGGTGAGCGGCGGGTGGCCGCGACGCCGGAGACGGTGCAGCAGCTGATCGGACTGGGGCTCGAGGTCCTGGTTGAGTCCCGGGCGGGAACAGCGTCAGGCCACGGTGACGACGCCTACGTCCTGGCAGGAGCCCGGGTTGTCCGCGAGCTGGAGCCGGGTTCACTCGACATCCTGGCCCACGTGCGGCCGCTGGAACCGGCGACGGCGGCGGCTTTGCGCCGCGGGGCCGTCACCGTTGGCCTCGCGTCACCTTCGTCCGAACTGGCCACCGTGCAGGCGCTGGCCGCCGCCGGGGTGACTTCCTTCGCGCTGGAACTGGTGCCGCGGATCTCCCGGGCGCAGTCGATGGACGCCCTGTCGTCGCAGGCCCTCGTGGCGGGCTACCGCTGCGTGCTTGAAGCAGCCATGCGCCTGCCCCGGTTCTTCCCGCTCTTTATGACAGCCGCCGGGACCATCCCGCCCGCGCGCGTCCTGGTGCTTGGCGTCGGCGTGGCCGGCCTGCAGGCCATCGGCACGGCAAAACGGCTGGGCGCGAGGGTTTCCGCGAACGACATCCGGCCTGCCTCGGCGGACGAGGTCGCCTCGATGGGCGGGACCTTCATCCGGCTCGATCTTGAGACGGCCGAGGCCTCGGGCGGCTACGCGAGGGAGCTCAGCGCGGACCGCGGCGCCCTGCAGCGCAGGCTCCTGGCACCTCACGTTGCCCAGACGGATGTACTGATCACGACGGCGGCCGTCCCCGGGAGGCGCGCCCCGCTGCTGGTGAGCAAGGAGATGGTGCAGGGCATGCGTCCCGGTTCGGTGGTGGTGGATCTTGCCGCAGAGTCCGGCGGCAACGTGGAGGGTTCGGTTCCCGGCCAGGACATCGAGGTGGATACCGCCGACGGCCAGGGCACCGTCACCCTGGTGGGCATGAAAGACGCCGCCTCCGCCATGCCCGCGGACGCCTCCCGGCTCTATGCGAAGAACGTGGCCAACCTGCTTGCCCTGATGGTCCGGGACGGAACCCTGGCCGTGGACTTCGGCGACGAGGTGGTGGCCGGCACCTGCCTGACGCACGACGGCGAGGTGCGCCACGCGCCGACGGCGGAAGCCCTTGCGGTCTCCGGCGGACCGGCGTCCAGGGACGCAACGCCCGGCGGCGCGGCGCCCGGCGGCGCGACGAAACGCGAGTCCGAAAATAAGGGGGTGGTCTGATGGACGGCATCAGCCTGCTCACGATCACCGTGCTCGCGGTCTTCGTGGGCTTCGAAGTGGTCTCGAAAGTATCCAGCACCCTGCACACACCGCTCATGTCCGGCGCTAACGCCATCCACGGGATCATCCTGGTAGGCGCCATCATCGTGGCCGGCCAGGCCGCGGACCCGTGGGTCCTCGCCGTGGCATTGCTCGCCGTAGTGCTGGCCACGGCCAACCTGGTGGGCGGATTCGTGGTGACAGACCGCATGCTGGAGATGTTCCGCGGCCGGAGCAGCGGCCGCGAGGACCGGGAGGGTCCGCGATGAGCGTCCTCGATCCGACCTGGACCGGCCTGCTCTACCTCGTGGCGGCCGCGCTGTTCATCCTTGCGCTCATGGGCCTCAACTCGCCGCGCACCGCCCGCCGCGGCAACCTGGTGGGCGCCGCGGGAGCCGTGCTCGGCGTCGTCACGGTGTTCCTCTCGGCCCGGCTGGACAACATTCCGTGGATTCTGGGCGCGATAGCCGTGGGTTCGGCCGTTGCCGCCCCGGTGGCCCGTCGGGTCAAAATGACCCAGATGCCCCAGCTCGTCGCGGCGTTCAACGGCGTGGGCGGCGGCGCCGCCGCCCTCGTGGCGCTGCTTGAGCTGGCCCACACGGAAGACGCGTGGGTCCGCCTGGCTATCGCCTTCACCCTGCTGGTGGGCGCAGTCTCCTTCGCCGGTTCCGCCGTCACGTTCGCGAAACTGCAGGAACTCATGACCACCCGTCCGGTGGTTTTCCGCGGGCTGCCCGCGATCATGGCCGCAGTGCTGCTGGCCGCGGTGGGTGCCGCCGTCGCCGTCGTCCTGACCGGTTGGCTGTCGCTGGCAGTGGCGCTGCTGGTGCTGGGCCTGGCCGCCGGCGTCCTCCTGGTGCTGCCGGTGGGCGGCGCCGACGTCCCGATCGTCATCTCGCTGCTGAACGCCTTCACCGGCCTTGCCGTCGCGGCATCGGGCCTGGTGCTGGGCAACGTCCTGCTGCTCGTGGCGGGCACCCTGGTGGGAGCCTCCGGTACCATCCTGACCCGCGCCATGGCCGCCGCCATGGGCCGCAGCGTTGCGGGAATCCTGTTCGGTGCGTTCAGGGGAGGTTCGACGGCGGGCTCCACCGCGGTCAGTGAGCGGCCGGTGCGCTCCTCCAGCGCGGAGGACGTCGCCGTGCTGCTGGGTTACGCGCAGCGCGTGATCATCGTTCCCGGCTACGGCCTGGCCGTGGCGCAGGGCCAGCACACCGCTGCGGAACTGGCCAAGGCCCTGCAGCTCCGCGGAATCCAGGTGGACTTCGCCATCCATCCCGTGGCCGGCCGGATGCCCGGGCACATGAACGTGCTCCTTGCGGAAGCCAACGTGCCGTACGAGGAACTCAAGGAAATGACCGAGATCAACTCGGAGTTCAAGACTGCGGATGTTGCCCTGGTGGTGGGTGCCAACGACGTGGTCAATCCTGCTGCGAAGACGTCCTCGGGCTCGCCCATCTACGGGATGCCCATCCTGGAGGTGGCCGACGCCCGGCAGGTGGTGTTCCTCAAGCGCTCGATGCGTCCGGGTTTCGCGGGCATCGAGAACGAGCTGCTCTACGAACCGCGGACCACCCTGCTGTTCGGCGACGCCAAGGACTCGCTGACCAAGGTGCTTGGCGCGGTCAAAGCCCTGTAGGGACGGAAGCGCAGGCGGGTTCGCTGAGCCGGGACAGGGGGTGGTGCGAAGCGGACCGCCGGGCAAGAATGGGCGGTATGCAACTGCCGGTGATGCCCCCGATCGCGCCCATGCTCGCCAAGGCCGTCAGCGCCCTGCCCGACGTGCCGGATGCCGGCCCGAAGTGGAGCTTCGAACCCAAGTGGGACGGCTTCCGGTCCATCATTTTCCGGGATGGCGACGACGTGGAGATCGGCAGCCGCAACGGCAAGCCCATGACGCGCTACTTCCCGGAGCTGGTGGAGGCGCTGAAGACGAACCTGCCGCCGCGGTGCGTGCTGGACGGTGAGATTGTCCTGGTGGGCGGCTCCGGTGACCGGCTGGATTTTGACGCGCTTCAGCAGCGGATCCACCCCGCTGCCAGCCGGGTGAAGCTCCTGGCGGCCGAGACACCTGCAAGCTTCGTGGCGTTCGACCTGCTGGCCCTCGACGACGAGGACCTCACCGGACGGCCGTTCTCGGAGCGGCGGAACATGCTGGAAAAGGCGCTGGCCCGCAGCTCCGCGCCGGTACACCTGACGGCCGCCACCCTGGATAACGACACCGCGCAGCAATGGTTCCACCAGTTCGAAGGAGCCGGGCTGGACGGAATCATTGCCAAATCCCTGGACGGCACCTACCAGCCGGACAAGCGCGTGATGCTCAAAATCAAGCACGAACGCACGGCGGACTGCGTCCTGGCCGGCTACCGCGTGCACACCAGCGGGCCGGACCGGATCGGATCCCTGTTGCTGGGCCTCTACAACCGCGACGGCGGGCTGGCCAGCGTTGGGGTAGTAGGAGCCTTTCCGATGCAGCGGCGCAAGGAACTGTTCGAGGAACTCCAGCCGCTGGTGACGGACTTCGACGGCCACCCGTGGGCCTGGGCCAAGCAGGAGGAGGGCAAACGGACGCCGCGGAACGCCGAAGGCAGCCGCTGGAGCGCGGGCAAGGACCTGTCCTTCACTCCGCTCCGCCCCGAGCGGGTGCTGGAGGTGAAGTACGACCATATGGAGGGCGAAAGGTTCCGCCACACTGCCCAGTTTGTCCGCTGGCGGCCGGACCGGGATCCGGAATCCTGCACTTATGAACAGCTGGAAGAGCCCGTCAAGTACGACCTCGCCGAAGTGCTGGCCACAGGGAAAGCTGCAACCTGACCCGTTCACTTAACTGAGGTGGCCCGCCCCCGAAAGGGGACGGGCCGCCGTCGTACTCTTCTAGTGCCTGAAACCGGGCCGGCTGTTACTTCAGGCCGAGCTCCCGGGTGGGCGTCCTGAAGGATTCCTTGGCCGTCAGGGCCGATACCGCGGCGATACCGCAGATGATAGCGGTGAAGATGCTGATCTGGACCCAGCCGCCGGGCTTGATGCCGCCCATTGCCGCCACGATCGCCGGGGCGAAGCCGGCCATCAGGAAGCCCAGCTGGGTGCCGATCGCCAGGCCGGAGAAGCGGACCTTGGTGCTGAACATCTCGGCGTAGAAGGACGGCCAGACCGCGTTGGAGGCGGCGTAACCGCACGAGAAGAACCCGATGGCCGCAAGGAACATGAGCGGTACGCTGCCGGATTCGAGGCTCAGCAGGAACACCGGAGTCAGGATCGCGCTGGCAACGGCACCGTAAATGAAGACGGGCTTGCGGCCGATCCGGTCCGACAGCATGCCGAACAGCGGCTGGGTGCCGAGGGCTACGAAGTTGGCGCCGACCACGAGCCACAGGGTAGTGGTGCCGTCCACGCCGGCCACGGTCTTGGCGTAGCTGATGGCCAGGGTGCCGAACACGGTGGAGACGGCCGCGATGAAGGCGCAGGCAACCACGCGGAGGACGTCGCGCCAGTGGTGCTTCAGCAGATCGGCCACCGGCAGCTTGGAGATGGCAGCGGATTTCTGGGCTTCGGCGAAGGCCGGCGGCTCGTGCAGCGTGCGGCGGATGAAGAACGCCACCAGGACAACCACGGCACTGAGCCAGAACGGGATGCGCCAGCCGATGCCGTACTTGACCTCATCGGGCAGGGCGAGGACGGGGATGAAGACGAGGGCCGCAAGGATCTGGCCGCCCTGGGTGCCGGTGAGGGTCCAGGAGGTGAAGAATGAGCGCCGGTTGTCCGGGGCGTGTTCCAGGGTCATGGAGGAGGCGCCGGCCTGCTCGCCCGCCGCGGAGAGGCCCTGGCAGAGGCGTGCCAGCACCAGCAGGGCGGGAGCCCACCAGCCCACCGTGTTGAAATCGGGGAGGCAGCCGATGAGGAAGGTGGAGGCGCCCATCAGCACCAGGGTGAACATGAGGACCTTCTGCCGGCCCACGCGGTCGCCGAAGTGGCCGAGGATAACGGCACCAACCGGGCGCGCCACGTAGGCGAAGCCGAAGGTAGCGAAGGACATGATGGCGGCGTTGGCATCAGCATTGGGGAAAAACACGTGCGGGAAGATCAGCGCAGCGGCGGAACCGAAGATGAAGAAGTCGTAGTACTCGACGGCGCTTCCCAGGAAGCTGGCGAGGGCTGCCTTCTTCGGGGTCCCGGCCGGTGCAACGGTGCCCGGCGTCGTGGACGGGAGTGTCTGGCTCATGGTGTTCCTTTGTGTGACGACATTGTCGCGGATGGATCAGGATGTTTCGCAGCTGCCGCCCGTTACTGCTGGAGGCTCCCGTGGAGGCTCAGCTGGCGGCGGCTGGAGGTCCTTGTGAAGACCCTCATCAGGTAGCCACATGGTGAGAGCTACTTTTGCGATACAGCAATGATGACTGTGAGGACTATCACCTGTCAAGAAAAATGATCACGATCTAGAAATAGCTCTCACGATGTGGCAACATCGAGGTATGAGTGTGAATCAAGACACAGAACCGGCCAACGTGCCAAAGGCCGCCAAGGACGATGCCCGGACGGACATGGTGGGCAAGGCGCTGGGCTTGCTCGTGCTGCTGGGCGATGAGCCCCGGGGTGCGAGTGCGGCGGAACTGTCGCGCCGTGCCGAACTGCCGTTCAGCACCACATACCGGCTGCTGGGTTCGCTGACGCGGGACGGTTTTGTGGACTACGAGCCGGACGGCCGCCGCTACCATCTGGGCCTCCGCGTCTTCCAGCTCGGCCAGCGCGTATCCAACCACCACGGCTTTGCCGGCACCGCGCTGCCCATCCTGCGCCGCGTTACCGAGACGACCGGGGAGGCGACCATCCTCTCCGTGCGCGACGGGCACCACCACCTCACCGTCAACAAGGTGGACGGCCCCCAGACGTTCCGCGTCACCAGCGATCCGGGCCACCTCGGCGCACTGCACACCACGTCTGTTGGCAAGGCGCTCGTGGCATTTGCCGAGGATGCCGAGCGTCAGCGCCTCGTGGAAGAGCTGGAGCTTGAGCCGCTCACGGAGCACTCCATCACCGACCGGGAGGCCTTCCGGGCCGAGATTGAGCAGGTCCGCCGCCGCGGCTACGCCGTCATGGATGAGGAAAACGAACTGGGGATGCGCGCCGTTGCAGTGCCCGTCTTCAATGCCCAGGGTTACGCCTTTGCGTCGCTGGCCACGGCAGTTCCGGTCTTCCGGCTCGGCCTCGAAGATCTGGTGGCGCTTGTCCCCGCGCTTCAGGAGGCGGCCGCTGAATTGTCCGCCAGGCTGCCGCAGCGATGAGCTGCGCTGCCCCGGCGGGCGCTTGCCGTCGTCGTCATTTGTTCGCAATAAGAACAAAAGTGCAATATGTGAACATTTCCTGTACTGTAAGCCATATCACCCGGCAAGCAGCCGCCGGCGCCAAGAGCGCCCCGGCAAGCCGGATGCCGTTGTCAAAGGAGCTAAACGGATGAGCAATCGAGCAGAGTCCTTTCTGGTGGGCCTCGTAGGGGATGGCGTTCTGCCGTCGCTCACGCCCCACATGCACGAGCGCGAAGGCGACGTCCAGGGCCTCCGGTACCTCTACCGCCCCATCGACCTCCTTGAACTCGGCCTGCCCGGCGCTTCCGTGGGCGAGCTCCTGCAGAGCGCCCACCGCCTCGGCTTCAACGGACTGAACATCACGCACCCGTGCAAACAGCTGGTCCTGGACCATCTCGATGAAATCTCGCCGGACGCCCGCCGCCTCGGTGCCGTCAACACCGTGACCATCCGGGACGGCCGCTTTATCGGCCACAACACCGACTTCTCCGGCTTCGCAGCCGCCCTGGCCTCCGGCCTCCCCGGCGCAAAGCTTGACCGCGTGGTCCAGCTTGGTGCCGGCGGCGCCGGGTCCGCCGTCGCCTACGCCCTGCTCACCGCCGGTGTCCGCCACCTTGACCTCGTGGACACGGACCCTGACCGCTGCGCCGCGCGCGCGGCCGAACTGGCCGGGTTCTTCCCGGGCAGCACCGTCACGGCCCGCACGACGGCGGAGCTCCCGCAGCTGATGCCCCCCGCCGACGGTCTGGTGCACTGCACCCCCGTAGGCATGGCCGCCCACCCGGGTGTCCCGTTGGATGTTTCCCTGCTGGAATCCCGGCACTGGGTGGCGGACATCGTCTACCGCCCGATTGAAACCGAACTGGTCCGCGAAGCCCGCGCCAAGGGCTGCGATGTGCTGGACGGCGGACGCATGGCTGTGGGCCAGGCGGCGGACGCGTTCAGGATCTTCACCGGCTTGGAAGCCGACGCAGACCGCATGCGCTCCCACTTCCTGGAACTCGTAGCTGCCGAAGAGGTGGCTGCCTGATGCGTACCGGGATCGCCACGGTGTGCCTGTCCGGCACGCTGATGGAGAAAATGCAGGCGTGCGCCATAGCCGGCTTCGACGGCATTGAAATCTTCGAGCAGGACCTCGTCACGTCCTCCCTGAGCCCGGAGGACGTCCGGAAGATGGCAGCGGACCTGGGCCTGACCCTGGACCTCTACCAGCCGTTTCGCGACTTCGACAGCGTTCCCGAGGACCTCCTCACCGCCAACGTCCGCCGTGCCGAGGCCAAGTTCAGGCTGATGTCCCGTTTGGGCGTGGACACCATCCTGGTCTGCTCCAACGTGGGCACGGCCACCATCGATGACGACTCCCTGCGAGCCGAGCAGCTGTCCCGTCTGGCCGGCCTCGCCGGTGACCACGGCGTCAAGGTGGCCTACGAGGCACTGGCGTGGGGCAAATACGTCAATGACTACGAGCACGCACACCGCCTGGTCGCCGCGGTGGACCACCCGAACCTGGGCACCTGCCTCGACTCCTTCCACATCCTGTCCCGCGATTGGGACACCGCGCCCATCGAGGCCTTCGACGCGGACAAGATCTTCTTCGTCCAGGTGGCAGACGCCCCCAAACTTTCCATGGATGTCCTGTCCTGGAGCCGGCACTACCGGGTCTTCCCGGGCGAGGGGCAGTTCGAGCTCGCCAAGTTCATGGGCCACGTGGTCCGCGCGGGGTACACCGGACCGGTCTCGCTGGAGGTGTTCAACGACGTCTTCCGCCAGTCCGATGTGGATCGCACCGCCGTCGACGCCATGCGGTCGCTGATCTGGCTCGAGGAACAGAGCGCCAAATGGCTGGACGCGAACGCCCCGGCGGGGCCAGGTGAGGTGGGCGCTGGTGCCGCCGGCCGCCGTCGTTATCCGATGGAGCTGGCCACCCTCCCGCAGGTGGCCGAACCGGCAGGTTTCAACTTCGCCGAGGTCAAAGCCGCGGACACCGCGGGCCTGGAGAAGCTGCTGGGCCAGTTGGGATTTGAGTTCAACGGCAGACACCGCACCAAGGACGTGCAACTGTGGACCATGGGCCACGCACGCGTGATCATCAACGAGCAGGACTCCGACAGGCCTTATGCCGCAGACGGAACGGGCGCGGCCGCCGCTGCTTCGGGCACTGCCGGTTCCGGGCCCGCCATCGCGGCCCTCGGTTTCGACGTCGACTCGCCGGTGATTGCCGCTGCACGCGCGCAGCAGCTCAAGGCCCCGGCGGTGCCGCGCAAGAGCCAGGCCAACGAGGAAGTGTTCCAGGGTTTCGCCGCGCCGGACTCCACTGAGATTTTCCTCTGCCAGGGCAGCCCGGACGGCACCGCAGCCTGGATCACTGAATTCGGTGAAGGGCTCGAGGTCCCGGCCATCGGAGCCCGCAGCGCCGTCATTGACCACGTAAACCTGGCCCAGCCCTGGCAGCACTTTGACGAAGCCGTCCTGTTCTACACCAGCACGCTGGCCCTGGAGCCGCAGCCGTTTGCGGAGGTGCCCAGCCCCAGCGGGCTGGTCCGCTCCCAGGTGATGCTCACCGCGGACCGCGCCGTGCGCCTGGTACTGAACCTGGCTCCCGTCATCCAGCAGGACGGCGCAGACGCCGGTACCGCCCACCGGAAGACCTACCAGGAGCACATCGCCTTCGCCGTGGACGACCTCGTGGCGACCGCCCGGGAGGCCCGCGACCGCGGCCTGGACTTCCTGCAGATCCCCGAAAACTACTACGAGGACCTGGACGCCCGCTTCGATCTGGACCCTGCATTCCTGGCCACGCTCCGGGAACTGAACCTCCTGTACGACCGCGACGCCGACGGCGAATTCCTGCACTTCTACACCGCCACCGTCGGCAGCGTGTTCTTCGAAATGGTGGAACGGCGCGGCAGCTACGACGGCTACGGCGCCCCCAACGCCCCGGTGCGGCACGCCGTCCAGTACGACCACCTGCACCAGCTGAAACGCACCCCCTGAACCTAACTCCAACCATCAACACCCTCAACCGAAAGGAGGCTGACGTGCCTGAAGACCTCAACCTTGAAACCTTCAACGCTGATCCGATCACCGAAGATGTGTCGGATGCGGCACCCCAGGCCGCACCCGGGACAGCACCGCAGGCTGCACCGGAGGCTGCGCCTCAGGCCCGGCCGAAGGCCGCCGTGGAAACCCAGCAGGACCTCAGCGCCGAGATCAAAGCAATCGGGGACGCGTACGCGGCAGCCCTGAAGAGCGGGACAGCGCCGGAAATCCAGCCGCGGCTGGACTACGCGCCGTACCGCAGCAGCATCCTCCGCCACCCCACCAAGAGCCTGCACCACGCCGATCCGGAAACCATCGAGCTGTACTCGCCCGCCTTCGGGCACCAGGACGTGCACGCACTGGAATCGGACCTGACCATCCAGCACAACGGTGAGCCCCAGGGCGAACGCATCATCGTCGCCGGCCGTGTGCTGGACGGCGACGGCCGCCCCGTCGCCGGCCAGCTGGTGGAGATCTGGCAGGCCAACTCCTCCGGCCGCTACATCCACAAGCGGGACCAGCACCCGGCGCCGCTCGACCCCAACTTCACGGGCGTGGGGCGCTGCATCACCGGGGCCGACGGCTCCTACAGCTTCACGACGATCAAGCCCGGCGCCTACCCGTGGAAGAACCACCTCAACGCGTGGCGCCCGGCGCACATCCACTTCTCGCTGTTCGGGCAGGAGTTCACGCAGCGGATCGTCACCCAGATGTACTTCCCGGGTGACCAGCTGTTCCCGCTGGACCCGATCTACCAGTCCATCGTGGACCAGGATGCCCGGGACCGCCTGGTGGCCAGCTACGACCACGATCTCACCCAGCCCGAATGGGCGCTGGGCTACAAGTGGGACATTGTCCTGACGGGCTCCAAACGGACCTGGACCGAAAACGAAGCATTCGGCGCAGAAGGAGACGAGGAATAACGTGAGCTCAACCACCAAGCTGACCCCCACGCCCGGCCAGACCGTAGGCCCCTTCTACGGCTACGCCCTGCCGTACGAGAAGGACCGCGAGCTGCTGGCCCCGGGATCGCCCGGCTCCATCCGCCTGCAGGGCACCGTGTACGACGGTGCCGGCCACCCGATCCCGGATGCGATCCTGGAGATCTGGCAGCCGGATTCCGACGGCAACATCGTGCACCGGACCGGATCGCTGGTCCGCGACGGCTACACGTTTACGGGCTTCGGCCGGAGCTCCGTGGGCAACAGCGGCGTGTACACCTTCACCACGGTGAACCCGGGCGCCACCAAGCCCGGTGCGGCAGCGTTCATCTCCGTGGCTGTGTTTGCCCGCGGCCTGATGAACCGCCTCTTCACCCGCGTCTACCTGCCCGAGAACGAGGAAGCGCTGACGGCTGACCCGCTGCTGTCCTCCTTGGATCCGGAACGCCGCAGCACCCTGATTGCGCGCCGTGATGCCGACGGCGGACTCACCTGGGACATCCGGCTGCAGGGCGAGGGCGAAACAGTATTCCTCGATTTCGAGGGCGGGCCGGCCTCCGAGGTAGCGGCTGCCGGGGGCGCCGCACAGTGAGAACCTCCGGAGCAGCCAGCGAGGACGGCCCAGTCAGCGCCATCAGCGAATATGCTGCGGGCGGCATGGACGGCGACGTAGGGCTCCTGAGCCCCGTGTCGGCGTCGCCGGCTGTGGCGGCGCTGACGGGGGACCGAGCGGTGCTCGCGGCAATTCTCGCCGTCGAGGCCGGCTGGGCTTCGGTGCTGGAGAAGGCCGGACTTGCGCCGGCCGGCTCCGCCGCCGTCGTGGCTGCCGCCGCGGATGTGGACCGCTATGACGTGGCCGGCATTGCCGTCCGCGCGCAGGGCGGCGCCAATCCGGTCATTCCGGTGCTGGCTGACCTCCGGACTGAAGTGAAGGCCCTGGACACGCAGCAAGTCGGGGGCGGTGTTGGGGCGCTCGGAGTTGGTGCACTGAGTGCGGTGCACACCTCGCTGACCAGCCAGGACGTGCTGGACTCGGCCCTGATGCTGCTGGCCCGCGACGCCGTGTCTGTGCTCCTGACAGACCTTCGTGGAATTACGACGGCGCTGGCTGCCCTGGCGGAACAGCATGCGGACACGCTGTGCGTGGGCAGGAGCCTGACACAACATTCCCTGCCGTTCACCTTCGGCCTGAAGTCGGCGCAATGGTTCCACGGGCTTGCTGCTGCCGCGCGGCGCCTGGAGGCCGTTGAACTTCCGCTGCAGACCGGTGGTGCCGCGGGAACGCTCGCCGCAGGGACTGTCCTGACCAAGGATTCTGTGGAGACGCCCTTCGACCTTTCGGGCAACCTGGCGGCGCAACTGGGCCTGGCGGCAACGCCGGGGCCGTGGCACACCAACCGGCTGGCCGTCACCTCGCTGGGCGATGCTCTGGCCGGCGTGACGGATGCGCTGGGCAAGATCGCGTCCGATGTGCTGTTCCTCAGCCGCCCGGAGGTGGGTGAGCTCGGCGAACCGCGGGCCGCCGGGCGCGGTGTGTCCTCGGCGATGCCGCAAAAGCAGAACCCCGTGCTGTCCGTCCTGGTCCGCAGCGCGGCACTGCAGGCTCCCTACCTGGCTGCGCAGCTGCACCTGGCGGCGGCCAACTTCAACGATGAACGGCCCGACGGCGCGTGGCATAGCGAATGGCCCGCCTTCCGGCAGCTGCTCCGCCTGGCGCTCGGCTCAGCCCGTCACCTGCGGGAACTCGCGGAAGGCCTGCAGGTCTTCCCCGAAGCCATGCGCCGCAACCTGGACCTGTCGGGGCCGCTGCTCCTCAGCGAAGGAGTTTCGGCCGCAGTCGCGCCGCTGCTCGACGCTCTGCCGGCAGGGGAGAACGCCGGTGCCGCCGGCGGGACCGGCAAGCAGCGGCTCCAGTCCGTGGTGGACCGGACGCTCGAGGCTCCGGCCGCCGAGCAGGCCGGAACATACCGCCGCCTGCTGCGCGAAGCTGTCCCGGTCAGTGCCCTTTCGGACGAACGGCTGGACGAGCTCCTGGATCCGGCCGGGTACCTGGGTCAGGCCGCCGAAATCTCCCGCCGCATCCTGGCCGCTTTCCCCGACTTCGCCGGTGTCGCCACCGGCGCAACCCATGACATCCCAACCCGAACAGACCTGAACGGAGTATCCCGTGGCTAGACCAACAGTCAAGGCTGTACTGCTCTCACCCCAGCGGCCGCTTGGTGACAAACCCCTGCTGGTGGTGGGGCCGTCATTGGGAACGTCGTCAGTGCTGTGGACCCAGGCCGGATCCCTGCTCGGCGCCGACTTCGACGTCATCGCCTGGGACCTGCCCGGCCACGGGGTCTCGCCGGCCGCGACGGAAACGTTCGACGTCGCCGAGCTGGCTGACGCCGTCGTCGAACTGGTTGATTCCATCGCTCCGGGCGAGAGGTTCCACTACGCCGGTGTGTCCCTCGGCGGTGCCACCGGGCTTCAGCTGGGCATCAAGCATGGGGAACGGCTCAAGAGCCTTTCCGTGCAGTGCTCCGGGGCCAAGCTGGGCACGCCCGAAGGCTGGCTGGAACGCGCCGAGACCGTCCGCAGCCAGGGCACTCCGGTAATGATCCAGGGTTCCGCGCAGCGCTGGTTCGCTCCCGGATTCATGGAGCGGGAGCCGGAGCTCAGCAGCCGCCTGCTGCACTCCCTGCGCGACGCCGACCGGTTCAGCTACGCGTTCTGCTGCGAGGCCCTGGCCGGCTTCGACGTCCGCGATGAGCTCGGCAGCATCCGCGTCCCCACGCAGGCCGTGGCAGGCGCGGAGGACACTGTCGCGCCGCCGTCGTTCGCTGCGGAAGTGGCGGAGGGCATCACCGCCGGCGGGGGCACCGCGAGTGCCGTGACGCTGGAAGGCGTGGCGCACCTGGCTCCGGCCGAGGCGCCGGCCCACGTGGCCGAACTCCTGAAGGGCCTCATCGCCTGGAGCGAAACCTGCGGGGCAGCGAAATGACCGGGATGGAAAGGCATGGCGCAGTCCAGCCGGACGCCACCAGCCAGGAGATTTACGACGGCGGGATGGTGGTCCGCCGCGAAG
This sequence comes from Arthrobacter oryzae, assembly GCF_031454875.1. Lineage (GTDB taxonomy): Bacteria > Actinomycetota > Actinomycetes > Actinomycetales > Micrococcaceae > Arthrobacter > Arthrobacter oryzae_D. The sequence goes on along the minus strand of NZ_JAVDRQ010000001.1, from coordinate 156,817 downwards.
TGCTCGGCGCCGCGCACGTGGACCGCGCCAACGCCAATAAGGATTCCTTTACCGAGGATTTCCAGGACATGATCACCCGCATCGCCTGGGGCGGCATCTGGACCCGCCCGGGCCTGACGCGGCAGATGCGCTCGGCTGTCACGATCACCGCCATGGTGGCTCACGGGCACTGGGAAGAACTGGCGATGCACATCCGAGCCGCCATCACCAACGGCCTGAGCAGGGACGAAATCAAGGAAATCCTGCTCCAGACCGCCATCTACTGCGGAGTTCCCTCCGCCAACACCGCCTTCAAGACGGCCCAGCAGGTCTTCCATGAAATGGACAACGCGGCAATGGACAACGGCGCAACGGACAACACCGACCTGGACGCCGCCGCAGACACCCCCGCCCCACCCAACTAGGTAGCAGCAGGTGTCGTTTTGAGCGGTCAAAACGACATTAGCTGCTACCTCGTTTGGGCTCCCAAACAGAATCAAAGGAACAGTGATGAACCAGGCTTTTGTGTACGACGCCGTGCGCACCCCGTTCGGTAAGTTCGGCTCCGGCCTCGCGGCCGTCCGTCCGGATGACCTTGCCGCGCACGTGATCGGTGAGATCGTGAAGCGCGCCCCGAAGCTCGACGTTGAGCGGATCGACGAAGTAGTGTTCGGCAACGCCAACGGCGCCGGCGAGGAGAACCGCAACGTCGCCCGGATGGGCACGCTGCTGGCCGGCCTGCCGGTCTCGATCCCGGGCACCACGGTCAACCGGCTCTGCGGCTCGTCCCTGGATGCTGCGATCATCGCCTCGCGGCAGGTCAACGCCGGCGACGCTGACCTGATGCTGATCGGCGGCGCGGAGTCGATGTCCCGGGCCCCGTGGGTGCTGCCCAAGACCGAGAAGCCCTACCCGGCAGGGGACATGACCCTGGCCTCCACCACGCTGGGCTGGCGCCTGGTGAACAAGGCGATGCCGAAGGACTGGACCATCTCGCTGGGCGAGGCCACCGAGCGGCTGGCCGAGAAGTACGGCGTGACCCGCGAGGCCCAGGACGAGTTCGCCGCGAACTCGCACAACCTGTCCGCCGCGGCGTGGGATGAGGGTTTCTACGACAACCTGGTAGCCCCGGTTCCGGGCACGGACCTGGTCCGGGACGAAGGCATCCGCGCCGGATCCTCGGCCGAGAAACTCGCCGGGCTCAAGACCGTGTTCCGCACCGAGAACGGCACCGTCACCGCCGGGAACGCGTCCCCGCTGTCCGACGGCGCCTCCGCGGCCTGGGTCGGATCGGAGAACGCCGCCGGGCTGCTGGGGATGGAACCTTTGGCCCGGATCGCAGGGCGCGGCGCGCACGCCAACGATCCGCAGTACTTCGGGTACGCCCCGGTGGAGGCGGCGAACAAGGCCCTCGCGAAGGCGGGCATCGGCTGGGACCAGGTGGGCGCCGTCGAACTTAACGAAGCGTTCGCCGCGCAGTCCCTGGCGTGTGTCAACGCCTGGGGCATCGATCATTCAATCGTGAACCGGCACGGCGGCGCGATTGCGATGGGGCACCCGCTGGGCGCCTCGGGCGGGCGCATCCTGGGCACGCTGGCCAGGTCCCTGCAGGCCTCCGGTGAACGTTGGGGCGTCGCCGCGATCTGCATCGGCGTCGGCCAGGGCCTGGCCGTCGTCCTCGAAAACATGACCGTTGCCGGAACCAACACAGAGAAGGGCTGAGCGATGCTGAATTTCATTGACACCGTCGGCGAGGCGGTCGCCGGCATCAGGGACGGTTCCACGGTGATGATCGGCGGTTTCGGCAATGCCGGCCAGCCGTTCGAACTGATTGACGCGCTGATGGACTGCGGTGCCCGCGAGCTCACCGTGGTGAACAACAACGCCGGCCAGGGAGATCAGGGCCTGGCGCTGCTGATCAAGGAAGGTCGGGTGAAGAAGATGATCTGTTCCTTCCCGCGGCAGTCCGACTCCTGGCACTTCGATGCCAAGTACAAGGCCGGCGAAATCGAACTGGAACTGGTCCCGCAGGGCAACCTGGCCGAGCGCATCCGTGCTGCCGGCGCGGGCATCGGCGGGTTCTTCACCCCCACCGGGTACGGCACCATGCTGGCCGAGGGCAAGGAAACCCGGATCATCGACGGCCGCGGCCAGGTGTTTGAGACCCCCATCCACGCCGATGTCGCGCTCATCAAGGCACTCAAGGCGGACGGCAAGGGCAACCTCGTGTACCGCAAGACGGCCCGGAACTTCGGCCCGATCATGGCTGCCGCGGCCAAGCACACCATCGCCCAGGTATCGGAAATCGTGCCGGTGGGCGGGCTGGACCCGGAGAACGTGGTCACCCCCGGTATTTACGTCAACAGCATTGTGAAGGTGGCCTGAGATGAGCGCGCAGACAAGCAGTGAGACCGGTTCGATCCAGACGTCCGCGACGCCGCTGGGCCGCGACGACCTGGCCCGGCTCGTGGCGAAGGACATCAAGCCGGGTTCGTTCGTGAACCTGGGCATCGGCCAGCCCACCCTGGTCTCCAACTACCTGCAGCCGGAGCAGGACATCACGCTCCATACCGAGAACGGCATGCTCGGCATGGGCCCCGAGGCCAAGGGCGGCGAGATTGATGAGGACCTCATCAATGCGGGCAAGATCCCGGTGACCGAACTCCCGGGTGCGTCCTACTTCCACCATGCCGACTCGTTCGCGATCATGCGCGGCGGTCACCTGGACATCTGCGTCCTCGGCGCGTTCCAGGTCTCCGCCACCGGGGACCTCGCCAACTGGCACACCGGCGCCCCGGACGCCATTCCAGCCGTTGGCGGTGCGATGGACCTGGCCACCGGAGCCAAGGACGTGTTCGTGATGATGACGCTCCTGACCCGCGACGGCGCCTCCAAGATCGTCGAGGCGTGCACCTACCCGCTTACCGGCGTGGGCTGCGTGACCCGCGTCTACACCGATAAGGCCGTCTTCCTCACCGGCCCCGACGGCGTCCAGGTCCGCGAAACCTTCGGCTGCACGCTCGAGGAGCTCCAGGAACTGGTGCCCGTCCCGCTCACCGCAGCTCCCGCCGTCGAACGCTAAACCGCGCCACAGCGCGAACGGGCACTTAAGCCCCCAACCCACAGCGCGAACGGGCACTTAAGCCCCGGCGGGAGGGCCGCAAGTGCCCGTTCGCGCTCAGGGGGTGAGGGGGCAGGGGAGGGCCCCAAGTGTCCGTTCGCGCTTCAGGGGTCCGGGCGGGCTAATAGGATTGGTGACCATGACCGACCCAGCAGCAGAGACCGCGCCCAGGCCCTCCTCTGCGCCCCAGGCCAGCGACCAGTACGTCCAGTCCCTGGCGCGCGGCCTGGCCGTGATCCGCGCCTTCGACACCGACCACCCTGTGATGACCCTCACCGAGGTGGCTGCGCGCACCGACCTCACCCGCGCCACCGCCCGTCGCTTCCTGCACACCCTCGTGGAGCTGGGCTACGTCCGCACCGACGGGAAGACGTTCGCCCTGACGGCCCAGGTGCTGCAGCTGGGCTACGCCTACCTGTCCGGCCTGTCCTTGCCGCAGTTGGCCCAGCCGCATCTGGAGGAGCTGTCGCTCCGGCTGGGGGAGTCGACGTCGGCCGCTGTCCTGGACGGGAAGGACATCGCCTACATTGCCCGCGTCACCACCCGCCGGATCATGAACGTGGGCATCACCGTGGGTACCCGGTTCCCCGCCTACGCCACCTCCATGGGCCGGGTGCTGCTCGCCGCGCTGCCGCCGGCCAAGCTGGAGGAGTACCTCGCGGAGGCCGAGGTCAAGCCCCTCACCCCCCGGGCCATCGGCACCAAGAAGGACCTCGTGGCAGCCCTCGACACCGTCCGGGCGCAGGGCTGGTGCCTCCTGGACCAGGAGCTCGAGCTGGGCCTTATGTCCATCGCGGCCCCGGTTTTCCACGGCCCAGCCAAGGTGGTGGCAGCCATCAACGTGTCGCTGCAGGCACAGTCAGTGGCCGCCAAACCGGACCCCAAGGCCTATCTGGACATGGTGCGGAAGGAAACCGTGGAGACGGCCCGGCTGATTTCCGCGGACCTCTCAGCCAAGCACTAGCGGGCCGGCCGGTGCCGACAACCTAAGCCTGCTGCCCAAAATCGCCGGATCACCGTTACGCTTCACGTGGGGAGTACCCCCCGAAAAATTTTGCCCGTGAAGGATGCCATGACACAGCACAGCAATGAGCCGGAGAACAGCAGCGCTCCGTCGAGCACTCCGCCGGCCCGGACTGGTACCAACACCAGGCTCGCCGCCGTCGTCGTCAACCCCGCCAAGGCCGTGGGCGCCGATCTCCGCGGCGCCCTGGTCCGGCTCTGCGAAACGCAGGGCTGGGCGGAACCGCTGTGGCTCGAGACCACTGTCGAGGACCCGGGCGAGGGCCAGGCACGCGAGGCGCTGGAGGCCGGGGCCGACGTCGTCATTGCGGCCGGCGGCGACGGCACCGTACGCTGCGTGGCGGAGGTTCTCGCGGGAACCGGGGTTCCCCTGGGACTTGTTCCGCTGGGCACCGGCAACCTGTTGGCCCGCAACCTTGGCGTCGACATCACCGACCCCGTGTCAGCGGCGTTCGACGTCCTGAACGGCACGGAACGCACCGTGGACGTGGTCAAGGCAAAACTGGATCACTCGGACGACGAGCAGGTGTTCCTGGTGATGGCCGGGCTCGGCTACGACGCCGCCATCATGGCCGACACCGTTGACGTGCTCAAGGACCGGATGGGCTGGCTCGCCTATGTCGAAGCCGGCATCCGCAAACTGCCCGGCAAACCGGTGAAGGCCAAGGTCAGTGTTAACGGGCAGCGCCCCATCGGGCGACGGATCCGCAGCGTCATGATCGGCAACTGCGGCCGGATCATGGGCGGCGTGGAAATCTTTCCCGACGCAAAAGTCGACGACGGCGTGCTGGACCTGCTGATCCTGTCCCCGAAGGGACGGCTGGGTTGGCTGGGAGTGGTGGCGGGCATCTTCGGCCGACGGAAGAACGAGACGGAATCCGTGGAGTACTTCCAGGGCAAGACCGCCGAGATCACCTTGGAGCACGAACAGGAATTCCAGCTCGACGGCGACCATATGGGCACCGGCAAGCACCTGGCCATCAGCATCGAACCGAACGCCCTGAAGATCCTGATGACGGCCCCGAGGTCCTGACCGGGAGCCTGAACAACAGTAATTAAGGTTCGACGGGGGCCCGCTCCCAGTGGGCGGGCCGCCGTCGTCTTGCCTGGGCTGCTGCTGCTTGAACTGCAGTGCTGCTTGGGGTTCAGCGCTGCGCCGGATTCAGCAGGCCAGCAGCCTGCCCCACCTCGGTGCGAGCAAGGGGGACCCGGCAAGTTTGAGGCAGTGCCACAGCGTCACGGCCACGGAGTCCAGCACCGGAACGCCGGTTTCCGCCTCCACTTCCGCTGCGATGTTGGCACCGTACAGGTTGGTGCAGAGGTAGATCAGGGCGTCCGGGCGGGCTGCCGCGAGTTCCAGGGACCCCGGTCGCATCTCATCGTCCGTAACCCGGCCGAAGGACTCGTTGTCGCTCAGGCCCAGGGCGCGGTGGCCGATGGTCTTGATGCCGTCCTGCTCGTAGGAGGCCATGATGGCGCGGTTGACGTCCTCCGTGTAAGGCGTGAAGAGCCCTATCCGTTCCGTCCCGAAGGACTCGAACGCCGCCAGGTATGCGAGCGTGGACGTGGTGGCCGGAATGCCCGTTGCGTCGCGGATTTCGGCGGCCAGCTCACGGTCGTGGTCGGCCCCGAGCCACGACCCGGAGGTGCCGTTCCAGGCGATGACATCCACATCAGCCGTTGCCAGCAGCTCCGCGGCCGCGCGCATGACAGCGGGATCAAACTGCTTGTCCGAGGAGTCATCCAGGGCGATACGGGTGACGGGGATCCGGGTGAAATGGATGGTGACGTCATCCCTGTCGCCAAGGATCCGGTAGCTCTGCGGCTCCAGGCAGGTGTTGGAGGACGGCACGATCATGCCGATGCGGGTCTTGCGTGCTGCGGAAGGCATGGCTGCTCCTACTTTGCTGCGGCGAGGGCTGCGGGAATGGCGGATCCTGCGGCGGAACCCGCGTCTGACGCCTGGTGTTCGCGGAAGCCGTTCCGGGCCACAAAACGCCCCACGGCACCGGGATCTTGGAAGCCGTCGCTGTCCAGCACCACACGCCCGGCGGACACCACGACGGCGGGCCAGCCGGTGAGCGTCCGGCCGTCGAACGGCGAGAAATCAGTGCCCATGTGCAGCGCACCGCCGTCCACCGCCCGCTCCTCGGCCGGATCGAAGATCACCAGGTCGGCGTCGAAGCCCTCGGCGATGGTCCCCTTGCCTGGGACCGCGTTGATGCGGGCAGGGCCTGCGGCGAAGACCTCCACGAAGTCCTCCACCGAAGTGCCCGTGGAAGCCATGGCCGTGAAGGTGACAGGCATCCGGGTTTCCACCCCCGGGAGGCCGTGCGGCATGGCGCGGACGTCGTCCGTGCGCTCGCGCTTTTGCGACAGGTCGTAGCAGGAGTGGTCCGAGGAAACGGTGTGGATTGCGCCGCCGGCCAGGCGCTCCCTGAGTGCGGCAACGGTCTCGGGGCTGCGCATCGGCGGGCAGCAGGCGTACCACTCGGGGAAGGCGGAGCCGTAGACCGTGTCATCGAGGGTGAGGTAGTGCGGACACGTCTCGGAGTAGGCCTCCTGGCCGCGGGCACGTGCCTCGGTGACCAGGTCGACGGCGCCCGGCGTGGACTGGTGCACGAAGTACACCGGGGCCTTGGTGTACTCGGCCATGGCCAGGGTTTCCTTGACCGAGATTTCCTCGGCAAGCTCCGGCCGGGTCCGGTGCAGGTGTTCGATGCCGATCCTGCCGTCGTCGGCGTGTTGCTGTGTGCAGTCGCTGATGATGGGGTCGTGCTCGGCGTGGATGTAGGTGAGGCCGTCCAGCCGGACCATCTCGCGCATGACCTTCAGGATGGTGTCCCCGTCCGCCATCGTGGTGCCGCGGTTGGTGGTGTACATCTTCACGGAGCGCACACCCTCGGCGGCCAGCTGCTCCAGCTGCCACGGTACGGTTTCGTCCCAGCTGACCACTGACCCGTGCAGGGCGACGTCGCAGCGGGATTCCAACGCCAGTTCCTTTTTGTGGAGCACGGCGGCCAGCGGGGTTTCCTGGGCGTCCCGGGGAATCCCGAAGTCGATGATCGTGGTGGTGCCGCCCCAGAGCGCAGCTGTGGAGGTGGTGCGGTAGTCGTCCAGCGTGCGGAAGCGTCCGGTCACCTGGGCAACATGGCAGTGGCCGTCCACGCCGCCGGGAATCACCAGCCGGCCGGTGGCGTCGACGATGCGGTCAGCTGCGGGGACCGGTTCGGTGGCGTCGATGAGCTGCTCAATGCGGCCGTCGCGGACCACCACATGGGCGTTCCGGCGGCCGAAGCTGTTGACCACGGTGCCGTGGGCGATGACGAGGTCTGGAATGCGGGACATCATTGTCCTCCTGGTTCTATGAGGCTGCGTTTTTTGAAGCGGCGGATGCGGACTGGGCAGCCGCTAGGGCGGCGTCGAGGTTTTCGGAGAGGCCCCTGCGGGCTTTGGCCGGCGGCGGCGCGAACGCTCCGGCACGGTGCGCGCCTGAGTGCAGTCCGACGACGGCCTCCGCCATGCGGATGCCGGCGGAGATGCCGTCCACCACCGGAACCGGGATCTGGCCCCGGAGATCGCGGGCCAGCCCGGCGAGGGGCGCACCGGCGAGGATCACGACGTCGGCCCCGTCCTCGGCGACGGCCTGCCGGCTGAGTGCCAGCAGCGTTTCCTTGAAGTCCTGCTGCACGGAACCGATGCCGTTGAGGCTTTCGTTGATGGAGCGGATGGAGGCCAGCCGGCCACCGAGGCCGAAGCGTTCCACGCAGTCCAGGTACCAGGGCCGGATCCGGTCCGAGATGGCGATGATGGAGAAGCGGTGGCCCTGCAGGGCGGCGGCGCACAGCGCGGCCTCGGTGATGCCGATGACGGGGATGTCTGTGAGTTCCTTCAGCGCCGGCATGCCGGGATCGCCGAAGGCGGCAACGACGACGCCGTCGATGGGCGCGCCGCCGATGCGGCCCGCGCGGGAGGCCGCGACGCCGTCCACCTCGCCGCTGTACTCCGCGATGATCTCGGCCACGGCGCCGGCGGCGATCAGGGACTCAAAGCGGGTTTCGATGTATTCGACGCCGTGCCCGGCGGTGCGGACCACCAGTTCGGTGCCCGGCGAAGCGGAGCGCAGGGCTTCCGATTCGATCAGCGCCGTGACGTCCTCGCTGATGTTGGGATTGATGACAAGGAGTTTCATTTTTTCTTCCGGTGAAGAGCGGGTTCTGTTTTCTGGAAGTCGTCGGGGAACTGTTCGCGGTACTTGCCGATGTGCGACGCCGACTGCGCGGCGGCACGGTCCGGGTCGCCGCTGGCAATGGCGCAGTAGAGTTCCCGGTGTTCCTGGATCAGTTCGGGCAGGTCGCTGACGTGGCGGAACAGCCAGTGCATGCGGCCCTGGAGCGGTTCAAGGGCGGACCTGAGGAAGCCGTTGTCCGCGATCCGGGTGATGGCGTCGTGGAATTCGCTGTTCGCCCGGTGGGCCTCCATAACGGCGCCCTTGGCGAGGCAGCGTTCGGCTTCGTCCAGCAGCCCGGAAAGGTAGTTAAGGTCATCCGGTGTTGCACGGACGGCGGCGAGGCGGCAGGCAAGCACCTCCAACGATTGCCGGACATCGAAGAGATCCTCCACGTCCTTGGGGCTGAGTGAGCTGACTTCGGCGCCGCGGGCTCCCCGGTCGCTGAGGAGGCCTTCCTGGCGCAGCATCCGCAGCGCTTCGCGGACCGGCAGCCGGGAGACGTTGAACTCTGCTGCCAGGTCGCGTTCCACCAGCCGGGTGCCGGGAGCGTAGTGCCCTTCGAAGATCCTGGTGCGGAGCGTATCCCGGACGGTCTCGCGGAGGGGGCGTTCCTTGTCCTGGGTTTCTTCTGCGGCAAGCATGGTGCTCCATTCGGTTTCTTGAGGGGTAGTGCGCTCCCGGCGTCGGGAGGAGGTGCTGCGATGCCTAGCTTAGGGCGGCTTGGAGCCGGTCGGCTTAGACGGGGAGGCGCTTGTTGTAATCAAGCATCAGGACGGAGACGCCCATGATGATGGCGGACCCCACGAAGTACAGCAGCGCCCAGGTGTAGGAGCCGGTGGCGCCGACGATCAGGCCGACGGCGATGGGGGTGACGAAGCCGGAGATGTTGCCGCTGAAGTTCATCGCCCCGCCCAGGACACCGGCATTGGTCCGGCCACCGAGGATGGACGGGATGCTCCAGAAGAGACCCACCCAGCGGAGGAAGAACATCACCACGGAAAGCAGTACAACGGCAGTGGTCGGGTCTGCGACGACGGTCACCCCGATGAGGCCGCCGATCACGACGACGCTGGAGATGCCCAGCAGCGTCCGCATGACACGGTTGGCCGAGGCTCCGGCTGCCCGCCACTTGTCGGCGATGGTGCCGCCGAGGATTTCACCGACAAAGCCGGCGCCGAAGATCACGAACGTCGACCAGCCGATGGTTTTCAGGTCGAATCCCTTGGCCTGGGCGAGGTAGAGCGGGCCCCAGGTGAGCAGGCCGTAGAACACGCCGTTGAAACCGAGCCAGCCGAAGCACATGGCCCAGAAGGAACGGAACTTCAGGTAGGGGAGCAGGGCCCGTTTGCCTTTGCTGCCGTCCAGCCCGGCTTCGGCGTCCTCGGCTGCGTGGGAGGCCTCGATGTACTCGGCTTCGGCGGCGTTGACCCCGCGGTGCTGGCGCGGGTTGTCCCTCACGTACCACCAGACCGCGAGGCCCATCAGCACGGTGGCGGCGCCGGCGATGACGAAGGCGGTGCGCCAGCTGCCGGTGGCTGCGATCAGGCCGGCGATCAGGATGCCGCCGAGCCCGGCGCCGAGGGGAGCGCCGGCGTCGAGGATGGTGGCACCGCGGCCGCGTTCCGATTTGTGCATCCAGATGGCATTGAGTTTGCCGCCGGCGGGCATAACACCGGCTTCGGTGACGCCGATGCCGAGCCGGGCAATGAACATGCTGAGGAAGCCGCCGGCCATGCCCGAGGCGGCCGTGGCGGCACCCCAGCCGACGCACGAGGCCGTCATGACCTTGCGCGGGCCGAACTTGTCGATCAGCAGGCCCACCGGGATCTGCATGAGGGCGTAAGTCCAGAAGAAGGCCGAGAGCAGGAGGCCTACGAGTTCGGGGGCGAGGTTGAATTCCTTCTGGATGATGGGGAGCGCCACCGAGATGGAGCCGCGGTCGATGTAGTTGACGGCGACCAGGACGAGGAGCAGCAGGAAGAGCTTCCAGCGGACGTTGGTGCGCCGTTGCACGCCGTCCTTGCCGGTTTGGCCTTCAGCGGTTTGGTTTTCGGTACTGCTATTGGAAGTTTCGGTACTTGGAAGAGACACAGCTTCTCCTTCACGGGGAAGATTGCGGGCAGGGGAAAGGCTCTGGTGCTGTGGCTGGCCGCGGCCGGATAGGGCGGCGGCCGTACTGTCCCGGAACGGATCTGAGGATCCGCCAACGTGGCGGAAGCGGTCCGGGAAGACGGTCACTTTTGGGATCCCGTTTTGGGATCCCAAAATCAAAGATAGAAGTGACCCCCGCCACTGTCAAGGGTTTTTCCCGGCCGTGCCCGCCGGTCAGCCTATTTACCGATTGTGACTGCCCCCGCGGAGCCCTCCGCAGTCCTGCCGCCGCACGTCCTGCGGTGACCCCGCTACCGGCTGTCGCTGTGCGCCAGGATCTCGGCGAGTTCGGCCAGCCGGTGCGCGCGCGCCGATTCAGCGGGAGTGAACGGTTCGCCGGGTCGGTAGAACGTGATGGGGCCATGCCAGGCCGTCGGGATCTTCAGGACCGTCCCGGCGTCGGCCGATGCCGGCGTTTCGTGGCGGCCTTCCACGGAGGGAGGCACGATCCTTGCGGAAAGCAGCTCGGCCACGGCCAGCGGCAGCTCATCGGGGCTGCCGGCGATCCGGGCGGCCAGGCTCAGGGCCTTGGTTTGGCCATCAGCCATTGCCAGGGCGGTGGTGGGCCAGACATGGGCGTGCCGGCCGCCGCCGTCGCGCAGCGCCTCGAGCAGTTCGCGCTCACCCAGCTGCCCCGGGGCGGATAAGACGAACTCGTCCATAACGCCCCCGGCCACCGGATGGATGTGGATGCTGAGGATGTTGGTGTCCAGCCGGGCCAGCGCCTGCGTAATTTTCTGAAGCGACCCGGGTTCGTCGCGCAGCACTACGCGTGCGCGCCACAGGGCCGGTGCCGTGTTCAGCCGTTTTCGGTGCCGCAGGGCCGGAGCGTGCAGCCAACTTCTCAGCATCCGCGCGGCTGACGGCTCGGCCACCCAGATGACCAGCACCGTGGCGGTCAGGGTCAGGACCAGCACCTTGGCGAAATACGGGAGGTGCGTCTCCACCACGGCGGCGTGCACCAGAAGCTCAATCGGCAGCATAACGGCGATATTCGCGAGTGTGAGGCGGGTTTTTGTAGGTTCCGGCATCTGGCCGCAAACTTCGCAGCTCAAGTCGGCCGATTCGGGGGACTGTGCCTTGCGCTTCATACTCACATCATGTCCCGGCCCTGTTTCAGGGGGATTGCGGGTACGTCTCAAACGCCCGCATCGCTGAATTCGCGGGGTTTTTCAGCTGCTTCCAAGGAGGCGGCGGCCATCACTCGGAGTCCTTTGGGGGACCGCGGACGGTCCCGGCTTCGGGTAGGCCGGGTGTCCCTGGCCGACGGGGCTGCACGTAATTCCCGGGACCCCCACCTAACGGCGAGCTGCCGCTCCGAGTATCACACGCATAAAGCTTCAACGGCGTGCATAGAAAGCCGGGTAGGTGCCGCTCGTGACGCGGGGACCGGCCCACGGCTTTCATTGGGGAAGGCATCAAACGGTGCCGCCTACCAAGGTTCGGGGGGATAGGCAATGGCGACATGGTCTGCCTGCGCGTGGTGCCCCCCAGCCATTAGTGTTTGGGGGCTGCAGTGAGCCAGCTGGGGAAAACAAGCCCGTTCGTGCTGAGGTTGCTGGGTACCGGAGGAACCTCCGGGACCATCGCCAGTCCGCCGCTTGCCGCCGCCGCGTCCGCCGTCGTCGGGGGTTCCCCTGACGGCCCGGAACGCCGGCCGGCCGCACGCAAGCTGTCCGGCCGGGAGTGGTCACGCTTCCTGGCGCGCTTCCTCCGCCTGACCGACTCCCTCGTGGTGGTCGTCTCGGTGCTCACCGGATACGTGATCCGGTTCGACGGCGGGCACTCCTTCGCGGAGAGCCGCGACAATGCGCTGGGCGCCCTGTTGGCTGCCGGCCTTGCCGTTCTGTGGATCGGTGCGCTCCATTTTTATCGCACCCGTGACCCGAAAGTCCTTGGCGTCGGCTCCAGCGAATACAAGCGTGTTGCTGTCTCCACCACCCGGGTCTTTGGCCTGCTGGCCGTGTTCCTGGTGGTGTTCCGCCTTGAACCGGCCTGGGCATTCTATGTGGCGTCATTCCCGCTGGGACTGTTGGCGCTGGTGGGAAACCGGTGGTTTGCCCGCCGCTGGTACAACCGGAAACAGGCCGAGGGCCAGTTCCTGGTGAAGGCAATAGTCATTGGCGAGCCCGACGATGTCCGTTACGTGCTCGGGCGGATCGCCAAGAAGACCGGTGCGGTCTACGAAATCCTCGGGGTGGCACTCCCGGGAGCCCGCCGGGGCATGACGCTCGACGTCGACGGCCGCCGGATTCCGGTGCTGTCCTCCACCGACGACGTTGTCCGGACCGTAGGAAAGTACGGTGCCGAGGCAGTCATCGTGGCGGGGCCGGTACCGGGGGGCAACCAATACATCCGGGAGCTGGGATGGCGGCTGGAAGAGCATCGCGCTGAACTCGTCCTGGCGTCCACCCTGACGAACGTTGCCGGGCCGCGGATCCACTGGCGGCCGGTGGAAGGACTGCCGCTGATGCATGTTGACGTGCCGCAATACAGCGGCGGCAAGCATGTGCTCAAACGGCTCCTGGACATCGCGGGCGCCTCCGTGGCACTCGTCCTGCTGTCACCGCTTTTCCTGGCCCTCGCGGTCATCGTCAGGCGGAACGGCCCGGGTCCGGTGTTCTTCAAGCAGGAGCGCGTCGGCAAAGCGGGCCGTCCGTTCCGGATGATCAAGTTCCGCTCCATGGTCACGGACGCGGAAGCGTCACTGGCCGCACTGATGGCGCGCAACGAGGGTTCCGGCGTGCTGTTCAAGATGCAGAACGATCCGCGGGTGACCAGCTGCGGACGCTGGATGCGCCGCTACTCGCTGGATGAGCTGCCACAGTTCTGGAACGTCCTCACCGGCGAGATGAGCCTGGTGGGCCCCCGCCCGCCGCTGCAGCGCGAGGTGGAGGCCTACGAACGGCACACCCACCGCCGGCTGCTCATCAAACCGGGAATCACCGGCCTCTGGCAGGTCAACGGCCGCTCCGACCTGCCCTGGGACGAGGCCGTGCGCCTCGATCTCTACTACGTCGAAAACTGGTCGATCATGGGGGACGTCATCATCATGTGGCGGACCTTCAAAGCAATGTGCACGCCTTCGGGCGCGTATTAAGAAGAGGGGACAGACATGGATGCGTCACAAGAGTCCTATCGCAGGGATCTAGACCTATTGGCTTCCGCCGCACCTTTACGGGCCGCCGTCATCGGCGCCGGCTACTGGGGGCCGAATCTTGCCCGCAATTTCAAGGCCAGCCCAGACTGGAAACTGTCCGCGATCGTGGATATGGACCGGGACCGCGCCGCCAAGCTCGCAGCAGCGAACGGGGGTGTTCCGGTCTGCGAATCCGTTGACGAACTGCTGGACACGGTGGACGTCGATGCGGTGGCCATTGCCACCCCGGCGCACACGCACCACGGCATCGCCCTCACGGCGTTGCGGGCAGGCAAACACGTGCTGGTGGAAAAGCCACTCGCGGACAGCAGGGCCAAAGGCGTGGAGATGGTCGAGGAGGCTGAGCGCCGCGGCCTGGTCCTGATGGCAGATCATACGTACTGCTACACGCCCGCTGTCCTGAAAATTCGGGAACTCATCGCGGACGGCTCCCTGGGCGAGATCCTGTTCATCGACTCCGTGCGGATCAACCTCGGGCTTGTCCAGCCGGACGTGGACGTGTTCTGGGACCTTGCCCCGCACGATCTGTCCATCATCGACTTCATCCTGCCCGGCGGCCTTCGGCCGGTGGAAGTGGCGGCCCACGGCGCTGATCCCTTGGGCACCGGACGGGACTGCGTGGGCCACTTGACCTTTGCGCTGCCCAATGACGCGATGGCACACGTGCACGTCAACTGGCTTAGCCCCACCAAGATCCGCCAGATGGTGGTGGGCGGCTCCCAGCGGACCCTGGTCTGGGACGACCTGAATCCGCAGCAGCGGCTCAGTGTCTACGACCGCGGCGTCAGCCTTGACCGGAAATACCGGTCACCGGCGGAGAAGAAGGCGTTCGCTATTTCGTACCGGCTGGGCGACACCTGGTCGCCCGCCCTGCCGGAACACGAGGCCCTCGGCCAGATGGTGGCGGAATTCGCCAGCAGCATCTGGCATCAGCGCCCCGCACGGACCAGCGGGGCCTCAGGCCTGAGGGTGCTGTCAGTGCTGGAAGCGGTCAGCCGCAGCCTCAGCGGCGACGGTCAGTCGGTAGCCGTCACAGGCAACGAAGCACAGATGGAGGGATTGCGATGAGCACGCTCCAAGGTGCGCGGGTCCTGGTCACCGGCGGCGCCGGCACCATCGGATCCACCCTTGTTGACCATCTGATCACCGCCGGCGTTGCGCAGGTAGCCGTACTGGACAACCTGGTCCGCGGCCGCCGCGCCAATCTCGATGATGCGGTGGCGAGCGGCAGGGTGGAACTGGTCGAAGGGGATCTCCGCGACCGGGACCTGGTTCACGACCTCACCCGCGGCAAGGACATCGTCTTCCACCAGGCGGCCATCAGGATCACGCAGTGCGCCGAGGAACCTCGGTTGGCCCTGGAAGTGCTGGTGGACGGCACATTCAACGTGTTCGAGGCCGCAGCCGACCACGGCGTGGGCAAGCTGGTGGCTGCCTCCAGCGCCTCGGTGTACGGCATGGCGGAGGATTTCCCCACCACGGAACGCCACCACCATCACAACAACGACACCTTCTATGGCGCGGCGAAGTCCTTCAACGAGGGCATGGCCCGCAGTTTCCGCGCAATGACCGGCCTGGACTACATCCTGCTGCGCTACTTCAACGTGTACGGACCCCGGATGGACGTCCACGGCCTCTACACGGAAGTGCTGGTGCGCTGGATGGAGCGCATCGCGGACGGGCAGCCGCCGCTGATATTTGGTGACGGCAGGCAGACCATGGATTTCATCCACACCCGGGACGTTGCCCGCGCCAATATCCTCGCCGCAGGCAGCGGCGCCCGGGAAGGCGTCTACAACGTAGCCAGCGGGGAAGAGACCAGCCTCCTGGAACTCGCCGAGGCACTGTTGCGGGCCATGGATTCCGACTTGCAGGTGGAGCACGGTCCCGACCGGGCCATCAACGGCGTTGTCCGCCGCCTCGCGGATACCTCTGCCGCCCGGCTTGACCTTGGCTTCACCGCCGACACCGGACTTGAGGACGGGCTTCGGGAACTCGTGGAGTGGTGGCGTCCGCTGCGAAGCGAAATCGCCGCGGCCCGGGTGGGAGGCGTGCGGTGACCATCAGCCAGGATCGGGCGCTGGGCCGCATCAATGTCATGAAACCGTGGCTCGGCGTCGAAGAAGCCGAAGCCGTCGCCGAGGTGATCGCGTCGGGTTGGGTGGCGCAGGGCCCACGGGTGGCGCGGTTCGAGGAAGCCTTCGCCGCCGCCCAACAGGCGATGTACGCCGTCGCGGTTTCCAACTGCACCACGGCACTTCACCTGGCGCTGAAGGTGGCTGGCGTCGGGCCCGGCGACGACGTGGTGGTGCCGTCCTTCTCCTTCATAGCAACGGCCAACGCCGCAGGGTACGTCGGTGCACGGACGGTGTTCTGTGACATCGAAGCGGAAACCGGCAACGTTTCCGCCGAGACCATTGCCGCCGCGCTCACCCCCTCCACGAAGGCTGTTATCGCCGTGGACCAGGGTGGAATGCCCCTGGACTTGGACCCCATCCGGACCCTGTGCGACCCGCTGGGCATCACGGTGATCGAGGATGCGGCCTGCGGGGCGGGCTCTACATACCGGGGGCGTCCCGTCGGAGCAGGCGCAGAGCTGGCCGCCTGGTCCTTCCACCCCCGCAAGATCCTGACCACCGGCGAGGGCGGCATGCTGACCACAGCGAACCCGGAATGGGCCGGCCGGGCGCGGAGGCTGCGCGAACACGCCATGAGCGTTTCGGCCAATGACCGCCATGCCGCCCTGCTGGCCCCGGCGGAGGAATATCTCGAAGCCGGATTCAACTTCCGGATGACCGACATGCAGGCCGCAGTGGGGCTGGTCCAGCTGGGGCGGCTCGGCGAGGCCGTGGCACGCCGCCGGTATATCGTGGCCAGCTACCAGGCTGCCCTGAACCGGGTTGACGGGCTGCGCCCTGTCCGCGACCCAAGCTACGGCACGAGCAATTTCCAGTCGTTCTGGGTGGAGGTCCTGCCTTCGTTCCCCCTCAGCAGGGAGCAGCTCCTGGAGCGCCTGGCACGCGACGGCATCTCAGCCCGCCGCGGGATCATGGCAGCGCACAGGCAGCCTGCGTACGCCGGGCGGGACAGCGGCCTCGCTGATCTGTCCGTGACTGAGCGGCTGACGGACAACACCCTGATCCTGCCGGTTTACCACCAGCTGACCGCCGGCGAGCAGTCCCGGGTGCTCCGGTCCATTCGGCTGGCAAGCATGGAGGGGAACCGTGGCTGACCTCATTCTCATCGCCGCCAGCGGGCTCGCCCGCGAAGTCCTCGCCACAGTGCGCGACAGCGGCCAGTTCGACGTCGTGGGGATCCTGGATGACGATCCGGGCAGGGCGGGCACCAGGATGGACGGCTCGCACATCCTGGGACCGGTCAGCCACGCGCTCAACTATCCCGATGCGAAAGTGGTGGTCTGTGTCGGTGCAGGGAGCGGGCGGGCCGGAATAGTAGCCAGGCTTGCCGGACTCGGGTTCCCTGACAGGCGCTACGCCACCGTGGTTGACGCCTCGGTGCGGCTCCCGGAGGGGTGCCGGATCGGCCGCGGCAACATCCTGCTCGGCCATGTCACTCTCACAGCCGGCGTCACCGTTGGCAACCATGTGGTGGTGATGCCCGGTGTGACCCTCACCCATGACGACGTGGTGGAAGATTTTGCCACGTTTGCCGCCGGCGTATCGCTGGGCGGCGGCGTCCGGGTGGGACAGGCAGCGTACCTGGGCATGAACTCCAGTGTGCGCGAACGGACCGTCATCGGTGCCGGCGCCACCGTGGGAATGGGGGCCGTGGTGCTGGCCGACGTTCCGGCCGGCCAGACCTGGGCCGGAGTTCCGGCGCGGGCCATCAAGCGAGCCATGCAAACGGCTGCAGTTTCAGGAGGCGGACGATGACCATTTCACCCACTTTCCCCCTGTCCGTACCCCTCGTTGACCTCGGCGCGCAACAGCAGGAAATCGCCGAGGAAGTGGAGAGCGGCATCCGGGAGGTCTTCGCGCGGACCTCCTTCATCGGCGGCCCCGAGGTTGCCGAATTCGAGCAGGCCTACGCCCGTTTCGTGGGTGCCCGGCACTGCGTCGGCGTCGCCAACGGCACGGATGCGCTGGAGTTGGGACTCCGCGCGGCCGGGGTCATGCCCGGCGGGGAGGTCATCCTGCCGGCCAACACCTTCATCGCCACGGCCGAGGCCGTGAGCCGGATCGGGGCCACTCCGGTGCCCGTCGACGTGGACCCCGACTACCTGCTCATCGATCCCGTGCGGGTCAGCGAGGCAGTCACCGAAGCGACGCAGGCGATCGTGGCAGTGCACCTCTTCGGGCAGGCCGCGTTCGTTGAAAAGCTCAAGGCAGCCGCCCACGGCTGCGGCGCCGTCATCGTCGAGGACGCCGCGCAGGCCCAGGGCGCATCCCGGCACGGGCGCTCCGCCGGGACCCTGGGCAGCGTGGCCGGAACCAGTTTCTATCCGGGCAAGAACCTCGGAGCTGCCGGTGACGCCGGAGCGGTCCTGACGGACGACGACGGGATAGCGGCCCGCGTCCGCCTGCTGGGCGCCCACGGCAGCTCCGTCAAGTACGAGCATGACGCAATCGGCATGAACTCGCGGCTGGACACCATCCAGGCCGTGGTGCTCAACTCCAAACTGCGCCGCCTTGCGGCCTGGAACGAACGACGGCGGGAGGCCGCCGCCCGCTATTCCGAGATGCTCCGGGATGTCCCCGGCATTGTGCTGCCACGCACGGCCGAAGGCAACGTGGACGTCTGGCACCTCTACGTCATCCGGATCCTGGACCGCGACCGGGTCCTCGCCGCCCTCAACGGTGCGGGGATCGGCGCCGGCATCCACTATCCGGTTCCGATGCACCTCAGCCGCGCCTACCGGAACCTCGGCTTCTGCCGCGGATCATTTCCCATCGCCGAAGAAGCCGCGGCAACCATGCTTTCCCTGCCGATCTACCCGCACATCACCGCCCGGCAGCAGGAGTACGTCATCGGCCAGCTGCTCGCCGCCATGGAGCGGCCATGACACAGGCACACAGCGCACCGGGTGCAGGGTTACCCGTGTTGGATTCTTCGCAGAGCGCTGCTCCGGAGGTTGGCGTTGGAGCGGACCCGCTCACCCAGCGGGTCCGCGGAGGAGTGCTCTGGAATGCCGGCGGCACTGTTCTTCTCCGGCTCAGCAATATCGCCGTGATGGCTGTAGTGGCGCGGATTGTTGCCCCCGAAGAGGTTGGTATCTTTGCCTTGGCCATGGTGGTGCAGGCCTTCCTGACCTCGATGGCGGAACTCGGAGTCGCGTCCGCCATCGCGCGGACGGACCTGGACATCGACAAGATCGCCCCCACAGTGGCCACGATTTCCCTCTGCTTCAGCCTCACACTCGCAGCGGCAATGGCAGCCTTCGCCGAGCAGCTCGCCATGGCCCTTGGCTCGGCCGAGGTGGCCGGCACGATACGGATTCTCGCGATCAACGTCGCGCTAATCGGCGTCTTCGCGGTGCCGGGCGCACAGATCCTGCGCGACTTCCGCCAGGACGTGCTTTTCTGGGCCAGCGTCGTCTCATTTGCGGCGAGCAGCGCAGTCCTGGTCCTGCTGGCTTTGCTGGGTGACGGCGCAAGTGCCTTTGCCTGGTCGCGGGTGGCGGGACAGCTGGTGACAGGCCTGGTCATTGCAGCTTGCCTGCGCAAGGTGTACCTGCCCGGGCTGGACATGAAGTATCTGATGCCCTTGCTGAGGTTCGGCATCCCGCTCGCCATGGCCAACCTTCTCAGCCAGGTGCTCCTCAACGTGGACTATGTCTTCGTCAGCCAGTTCATGTCGACGGCGGACGTCGGCATTTACATGCTCGCGTTCAATGTTTCCAACTGGTCCGCCGCCGTCATTGCAACGGTGCTTAACTCCATGGTGCTCCCCGCGTTTTCGACCATCCGGCGCGACGGGGGAGACACCCGGGCCGCACTCGCCAAAGCGGTTCGCACCGTGGCCCTGTTTGCCTTTCCGATCGCGGCTTTCACGGCAACCTTCGGGACTGAACTGATAGTCACCATCTACGGGGACACATGGGCGGCCGGCGGTCCGGTGCTGACGGTGCTCTCCATTTACGGGGCCGTTTTCGTCCTCAATCTCCTCTTTGCCAACATCATCATTTCTGTGGGCCGGACGGGAGTCCTTTTCGCCGTTCAGGCCCTGGCTCTCGTGGCGCTGCTTCCCGCCTTGGCCCTCGGCGTAACGTCAGGTGGCCTCGTCGGCGTCGGGGCCGCGCACATCGCGGTCATTTTGGCAGTCACGCTGCCGGTCTACCTCGTGGCCCTCCGGCGGAGCATCGGCGCCGGAGCCGCGGGTGTTCTCCGTGCCCTGGTCCGTCCGGCATCGGGCGCCATCGCGGCTGCCGTTGTCGCCGGCCTGGCCACAAGCGCGGTTGAGGCAGCGCCGTTGAGGCTCGTGCTGGGTGGCTTGATCGGGGCAGTTGTCTTCACGCTTTGGACACTTCCGCTGTCGTTGGAGCTGCTCCCCCAGCGGCGCGTTGCGAGCGGGCAACGCGGTGTCTTCGCTTACGCAAAAGAAAAAGGGGGACTGTAATGCAGCGCGTCCTGGTGCATGTGAATCATCTCGGCCTTGGAGGTACACAAATTAACGCTGTGGACCTGGCCGCGGCGGCCGTTGAATTTGGCTTCGAATCCGTGGTCGTCGGGCCGACGGACACGTTGCCTTCCCACGGTCCGTCTCTTGTGGACGTTGCCGCTGCTCGGGGAGTGAGGCTGGAAACCTACGACCGGGCATCCCTGAAAATTCGCGGGGCGACGACACTGACGGGTGCCCACACCCTGTCGCGTCTGGCTTCGCGGCACAGGGCGGACATCGTCCATGTGTACAGCACCGGCTTCAACCGGGCTGCCTACTGGGGGCCGTGCCGGTTAGGGACAAGGCCGCTGGTGATCACCGTTTACGAGATGGAAATGGGTACGGCAGTTCAGGAGCGGGCCAGCTTGATCGTCGGGACGAAGTACTTGCACGAAGAACAGGCGGCCCGGCCCGGCCCCACGGAGCTGATTAGCCCCCCTGTCGACCTGGACAGGGACGATCCGGACGTGGTTTCCGGCGCAAGCTTCCGGGATGCCCACAACGTCACATCCGAGCAGACGGCTGTTGTGATCGTCAGCCGCCTGGACGAAGAAATGAAGTCATTCACTGTCGAAGTCGCGATGCGGGCAATCGATGCCCTGTCCCATCCCGCCGTCGTCCTTCTCGTAGTGGGAACCGGGACCGCCGCAGGGCGCCTGAACAAGCAGGCCGCAGCCATCAACGCGCGACAAGGCCGTCAGGCCGTGATCATGACGGGACCGGCGTCCGATCCAAGGGCTGCATATTCGGCTGCTGACGTCGTCATTGGCATGGGCGGTTCCGCGGCGCGGGGCCTGGCGTTCGGAAAGCCGCTTATTGTCTCGGGCGAGCTGGGGCAGTTCCGGACGTTCAGGCCAGGCAACGCCGCGGCCCTGTATCGCAACAGTTTTTGGAGCAATGTGCCCTCCACCGACGCCGACGGCGAGTTGCTGGGATGTCTGCGTCCTCTGCTGGAGAGTGAGCAGCTGCGCGAGGAACTGGGCCGGTTTGGCAGGACTTTTGCCGCGGAGAATTTCGGACTCCGCACCATGGCCCGGAAACTTTCACGCGTCTACAGATCAGCGGCCGGCGCAAACGGTCCCAAAGCGTGGCTCGGCGATTTTCCGGCGCAGGTGTCAGCACCCTTGCGGTGGTACGGCGCCGGCAACACTTCGAAGCTGCCGCTCCCGCCGCGGCCGTTCCTGGAAGACCAGGAGCTGGCAGGCGTGGTTTCCGGCACGGAAAGGCAGTCATGATGACGCACATAGGCCTCCGGGAGATAGTGATGAGGACCAGGGCGCGGGGACCCGCGGATACGACAAAGCGGGCTGTCCGCAGGCTGTACAGCGCATTGAGCGAGAGGCTGGACCTCAGGACCCTGGATTTCCCGCTCGACGATGGTGATATTTTTCCCGCGGCGCGGTCGGTGTTGCCGCTTCGCGAACCCGCCAGTGGCGAGCAGCGAATCGGTTGGCTATGCACTCCTCCCGGTGCCGGATCCGGCGGACACACCACCCTGTTCCGGATGGTGCGCGGAATGGAAGAGCGGGGACACCGCTGCACCATTCTGCTGTACAACCGCCACCATGGGGACATGGAGCGCCACTGTGCAGTCATCAGGAGGAGCTGGCCGGAGCTGGCCGCCGATATTGTCGAAATGCCGGCTGTCCTTGGCGGCTTCGATGCGTGCGTGGCGAGTTCCTGGGAGACCGCGCATGTGCTGGCCGCCCGTGCCCCCAGCGGATCGCAACTGGGCGCCTACTATTTCATCCAGGACTATGAACCGTATTTCTATCCGCGGGGCTCACTGTATGCCCTTGCCGAGGACAGCTACCGCTTCGGCTTCACCCATCTCGCGCTCGGGGAGATGGTCGCCGGCACGCTGAGGCGGGAAGTCGGCGTCGACGCCCACGTCATACCGTTCGGCAGCGACGCAGGAGGTTACCGGCGGACGAACACAGGCGACCGCTCAGGCGTCGTCTTCTTCGCCCGCCCGGACACGGACCGCCGCGGCTATGATCTGGGCCGGCTGGCACTTCGCGAGTTCCACCGGCTTCATCCGGAGCAGGATATCCACATTTTCGGGTCCCAGGTCCGGGGATGGGGAATTCCCGTCACGCAGCACGGCATGCTGCCTGCCAGCGAACTGAGTGCGCTGTACAACCGCACCCTTACGGGCCTGGCTCTTTCCTTTACCAACATCACGCTGGTGGCTGCGGAAATGCTCGCCGCGGGAAACATAGCCGTTCTCAACGACCACGAATTCTCACGCTCGGTGCTCACCAATCCTGAGGCGGTCTGGGCGGCACCCAGTCCGGCTTCCCTCGCACTGGCCCTGAGCTCAGTCGTCACGGATCCGGGCCGGATCGACCGCTCCGCGCGTGCCTCCGCCCACCCGGGACCAAGCTGGGCAATCGCTCAGGCGGAAGTTGCGCTGAAGATGTCAGGGGTGTCCCAATGACCGACCAGAGAGCTCCTGGACGGGCCGTCCGGGCCGTCCAGCCGGCTTCGCCCGCCCGTCGCGTGGAATGGCTCGACGGAGTCCGCGCCCTGGCCGCCTTCTTTGTGGTCCTTCACCACATCTGGCTCATGAGCTACGGCGGATATCCGGGCAACAGCGGGCCGTGGCTGACCGACTGGATGGTGTACGGCCATCTGGCAGTGTCCGTCTTTATCGTGGTTTCCGGTTTCTCGCTAACGCTCTCACCGGCCGGACATGGGATGAGGCTGAAAGACGGTGCCTGGGGATTCATGCGCCGGCGCTTCTGGCGGATCGTACCGCCCTACTGGGCGGCCCTGGCAATTTCAGTGCTCCTGATTGTGGCGGGACTGATCGGCTCACCCTCGGGAGACCCCGTCGCGGCCAAGGATGTTGTGGTCCATTTCTTCCTGATCCAGGACGCTGTGGGAAACACGCCCCCCAACGGCGTCTTTTGGTCCATCGCCGTCGAATGGCATATCTACTTCCTGTTCCCCCTGGTGCTCCTATGCTTCCGGCGGTACGGCACAAAGGTGACGTTGCCCGCCGTGGCACTGCTGGTGGCCGGACTGCACGTGGGGGGCTATTTCCTGCCGGCCCTTGCGGCTCTCGACCGCTTCACGCCCGCTTTCCTGGTGCTGTTTGTTGCCGGGGCGGCGTCAGCCCACTTAGCGATCCGCGGCCGCTGGGCAGCTTCGAGCGTGGTCATCGCGGCAGCCCTGACTGCCGGATTCCTGACCGCGGCAGCCCTGGCCGGCTCCGAGTGGATTGTGTCGCAGTACTTTTGGGTGGATCTGGCCGTGGGCGGTGCCGCCGCTGCGCTTTTCAACGCCCTGGCCCAGGGCCGCTTGCGCGGGCTGGCCAGGCTACTCTCTGCACGGCCGCTGGCCTTCGTCGGCGAGTTCGCCTTCAGCCTGTATCTGGTGCATGCCCTAGTCCTGGAGTTGCTCCGTGTCCACGTGGTGCATGCCGCCGGCCTCAGCGATGCCATGGCGTTCTGGACGCTGATGGTGCTGGGCATCCCCGCGGCACTGGGTGTCGCCTATGTGTTCTTCCTGCTGTGCGAACGGCCGTTTCTGACCATCCGCAGCTTCGGTGAGCTGGCCGCAGCGCTGAAACGACCCTCGCGCCGCGGCCAAGGCACGGGCGTCATTGTGCGCGTCCGTAGGTCTACCAAAGGGGTAAAAGCATGAACACCATCGCCATCCTGACGCCGTCGTTCCGTCCCGACTTCGACCGCCTGGTCCAGCTTCATGAATCCGTCCTTGAATTCACGGACTCGTCCGTCACCCATCATGTGATTGTGCCCCGGCGTGACCTGCCGCTGTTCAGGGCCCTGGAGTCTCCCCGGCTGCGGGTGTGGCCGGAATCCGATTTCCTCCCGGCCGGGTTCATCGCAACGGACGGGCTTGCCGCCGTCGTCAAAAAACTGCGGTTCCTGCCGTCCATGGTGCGGTTCAGCGCACTCAACCTCCGCCGGCCGTGGCCCCCCGTCCGCGGCTGGGTGCTCCAGCAGGTGCTAAAGCTCTCAGCAGCTCCGAAGCTTGGCGCATATGCCGTAGTGATTATTGACTCCGACGTCGTACTGGTACGTCCCATGCCGGCCGAACTGTTCCTCCGGAGCGGAACGGTGCGGCTTTTCGAGAAGCCGAACGCCATCAGCGGTGACATGGACCGGCATGTGACGTGGACCCGGACGGCACACCGGCTGCTGGGGCTTCCCGACCCGGAAGGTCCTGCCTATACGGACTATGTGGGCGGAATCGTTACCTGGGATCCGGAGCTGGTCAGCACCTGCCTGGCCCGGGTCGAAGAAGTCACGGGAAAGTCCTGGGCCACAGCCATCTCGGCCCAGCTGCACTTCAGTGAATTCATTCTTTACGGCACCTATGTTCGTCATTTTGGAAGCGAGCAGCAGGTTGCCTTCACGGAACCGTCCACGTTGTGCCATAGCTACTGGGATCCGGCCCCGCTAACGGGGGCCCGGGTTGGCCAGTTCATCGAGGCTTTCGGGCCCACCGATATCGCCGTCCACATCCAGTCGAATTCCGTGACCAGCGGGGAAACCGCCAGCCAGGTCATGGCCGCGCTCCGTGCGGAGGCGAGCCGATGAGTGCACCTGCACGCCGGAGAATGCTGGTGGTGCTTTTTGGCATCTATATAGCCGCGCTCGCCGGCATCGCATTTTGGCCGTCCCCCGTGGACCGCCCGCTGGCCGGATTCCTGAAAGACGTCCTGGCTGCCCTGCATCAGTACGACCTCACCGCCGGACTGCGGTATAGCCACGTGGAAGGCGCGGCCAACGTTGCGCTCTTTATGCCCATTGGCCTGCTGGTGACCCAGTTCGTCTCCCGGCGGCGCTGGTGGCTGGCCGTTGCGACGGGCCTCATGACGTCAGCCGCCATTGAGTCCGTCCAGTTCCTCCTGCTGAGCGAGCGTCACGCGAGCCTGCGGGATGTCGTAAATAACACGCTTGGTGCGCTGCTAGGAGCCCTGGTGGCCCGGGTGGTGCGCCCGCGGCGTCGGGCAACCCAGAGTCTGCCAGGCGCCGATTCATCACCAACAGATTCCGGGAGGAGCGACATGATCACGATCGCCAACACCGCTGACGTGGCGGACACTGCATCGATCGGCGACGGGACCCGGATCTGGCATCTTGCCCAGATCCGTGAAGACGCCGCATTGGGCACCAACTGCAACATTGGCCGCGGCGCCTATGTGGGTCCGGCTGTGCAGCTGGGCGACAACTGCAAACTCCAGAACTACGCCCTGGTCTATGAACCGGCACGGCTGTCCGACGGCGTCTTTATCGGCCCCGCCGCCGTGCTCACCAACGATCTGCACCCGCGCGCCATCACCCCCGACGGTGTACTCAAGGGAGTCGATGACTGGGAAGCCGTCGGCGTCACCGTGGGCAAAGGCGCCTCCGTGGGTGCCCGCGCGGTCTGTGTCGCCCCGTTGGTCATCGGTGAATGGGCCACAGTGGCAGCCGGAGCAGTTGTCACGCGGAATGTGCCGGCCTACGCAGTGGTGGCCGGCGTGCCCGCCCGGCAGATGGGCTGGGTAGGGGAAGCCGGGCACCCGCTCAAACAGGACGACGGCGGCAGCTGGCTCTGCCCCGCCACCGGGCGCCGCTATCTCGAAACCAACGGGCAGCTCGTGCCCGTCGAAGCGTATTAGTGAGGCACCGTGGAAAATCTGAGGGCCAACAAAGTCATCCTGGGTGGAACCCCGGTTGACCTGATGGATCCGGAGCCTGCCCTGGAATTGATTCTGGCCAGGGCCGGACAGCAGGGGATGCCGCCGCTCGGTGTCGCCTCGGTCAACCTGGACCATGTGCATCACTTCGGTGCCGGTGCCCGGTGGGAAGGCACCTTGCACGCCGATCCGGCGAGTACCGTCGAGTGGCTTTATTTGCTCGACGGCGCCCCGCTGGTGGCGCAGTCCCAACGGCTAACCGGGAACCGCTGGCCGCGGCTGGCGGGGAGCGACCTTGCATCGCCGCTGTTGGAACGGGCCGAGCAGTTGGGGCTCCGGGTGGGCTTCCTGGGTGGGTCAACGGAGAACCAGCGGTTGCTCGCGCAAAAGATCGCGGCGGAGCATCCGCGGCTTCGGGTCTCCGGAATGTGGTCTCCGGGCCGGGAGGAACTGGCGTCGGTAAGCGACTCCGGGCGAATCGCCGCAGACATCGCAGCCGCAGGCACCCAGATCCTGTACGTAGGGCTCGGCAAGCCACGGCAGGAACTCTGGATCGACCACTACGCTGCCCTGACCGGTGCCGCCGTCCTGTTGGCCTTCGGCGCAGCGGTGGACTTCCTGGCGGGGAGGGTTCACCGCGCTCCTCAATGGGCCAGCAGCCACGGACTCGAATGGGGGTACCGACTGGCCCTGGAACCCAAGCGGCTGGCGGGCCGCTACCTCATCGACGGCCCACCGGCGTACCTGAAACTGCGCACCGCATCCTGTGCTGTACCACCGGTGCTGGCCGAAAGCCTGCCATCCGCCGCCCCGGCGCCCCGTACTCCCGGCAGGTTCACTGGGCCCGAACGGTCAGCGGACGCCGTCGTCATTGTTGTCACCTATAACAGCCGCGGGGCCATCGGTACCCTGCTTGAGAGCTTGCGGGCCGAAACGGTTGACCTGACCTTGCGCGTGGTGGTCGCGGACAATTCCTCCGGAGACGGAACCCTGGACGAGGTACGCCGCAGGCACCCCGACGTCATCGCCTTTGGAACGGGCGGCAACCTTGGCTATTCCGCCGGCATCAATGCCGCCATGCGCCGGGCCGGGGACGCCGCCACGGTAGTAGTGCTCAACCCGGACCTCACTTTGGAACGCGGCAGCCTCTTGACCATGATGGGCCGGCTGCGTTCATCCCGTGCCGGGGCGGTTGTCCCACGCCTCTTGAACGGGCGGGGCGAAACGAGCACCTCGCTCTACCGTGAACCGGGCATCACCACTGCTTTGGGTGACGCAGTCCTGGGATCCCGTATCCCAAACAGGCCCGGCTGGCTTGCCGGTACTGACTTGAACCCGGAAAGCTATGCCCATCCGCATCCCGTGCAGTGGGCCACCGGTGCGGCCCTGATGATCCGGCGCAACCTGGCAGATGCCATTCCCTGGGACGAGTCCTACTTCCTCTACTCGGAGGAGACCGATTTCCTCCGGAGCCTGCGGACATTGGGTGCGACTGTCTGGTACGAACCGGCCGCCGTCATGACCCATGCCGGGGGTGGTTCCGGCACCTCGCCGAGCCTGACTGCCCTGCTTTCGGTGAACCGTGTCCGCTACGTCCGCAAGTACCATTCACCGGCCTACGCCGCGGTTTTTCACGGTGCAGTCATTCTGTCCGAGCTACTGCGGTGCTGGAAAGCTGACCACAGGGGTGCACTGCGGACCCTGCTTAATGAGGAAAGCTGGGCCGCGCTTCCGGGCCCCACGACGGACACCGGTCCCGCAGATTTCCCGGGCGGCTCCGTGATCATCCCGGCGCACAACGAGTCCCGCGTGATCGCCCGGACGCTTACCCCGCTGGCTTCGCTGGCGGCGGCCGGACAGATCGAAGTGATCGTGGCCTGCAATGGTTGCGACGATGACACCTCCGGGATCGCCCGTAGCTTCGAAGGCGTGACCGTCCTGACATTGGACCAGGCATCCAAAACGGCCGCGCTCAACGCCGGCGACTCCATTGCCACCCGCTGGCCCCGACTGTACCTCGACGCGGATGTGCAGATCAGCCCGTCAGCGGTGCGGGAGGTTTTCGCTGCCCTTGTACCCGGAGGACCCCTGGCGGCCCGGCCGCCCGTGCATTACGACCTGGAGGGCGCCCATCCCTTCATACATTCCTACTACCGGACGAGGCTGCGCCTTCCCTCCGCCCGTCAGGCCCTCTGGGCCGGCGGCGTGTATGCGCTCTCCGAGCAGGGGCACGCGCGCTTTGACGAGTTTCCGGACCTCACCGCCGATGATCTCTTTATCGACCGTCTCTTCACACCGGAGGAGAAGGCCGTTCTGAACGTAGAACCGGTTGTGTTCCGGCCGCCGCGCACGCTGGCCGCGCAACTGGCCGTCCTGCACCGCGTCTATCGCGGCAACGCCGAACAGAATGGTCCCAGGCGCCAACACAGCACCGCACGGACGACTCTCGGGGAAGTGGTGCGTTCCGTACGCGGCCCGCTCTCGGCCGTCAACGCCGCCATCTACCTTGCATTCGCCGTCGCGGGGCGCCAAGGAGCTGCGGGTTTCGGCGGCTGGGAACGCGACGAAAGCAGCCGCGGGACCGTACCGGGAGAGCCGAACCAATGAGCTTCGCTGATCTGCAGGCTCCCCTTGGACGGACGACAGCCGGGCCACCGTGGCTGCTCAAGGCCACGGTGTTCTCGGTGATGGTCTTCCCTCCCTACATGGTCCTGGCACCGGTCGGGGCAAGCGGCAGTGTGCCGGAACTCCTGGCGCTTGCGCTGTTCGTCCTCTGGGCCGTGTCAGCGGTTCTTGGCCTGCACGATCCGATTTCGTTCGGACATCCGGGACGCGCCGGGATCCTGTTGCTGCTGCTGGCTTCGTGCCTTAGTTATGCCCATCTTTTTACAGGTCTCAGCGGGGCGAGCACAGTCATAGGGCGCGCAGCGGCGGACCGCTGGATGCTGCTGGTGATTGCAGCGGCAGGGATCGCCTTTGTGACAACCGAATCGGTGCGCACCCTAAACGATGCCAGGGTGCTGGTCCGCTGGGTCCTGGCGGGCGGAACGATCTGCTGCGTCGTGGCAATTACCCAGTTCGCTCTGCACCTGAACCCGATGGAGTGGTTCAAGGTCTTCATGGTCGGATTCGTCGAGAATGGAAACGCCAGCGCCTTCCAGGCGCGCGGCGCGCTGATGCGCGTGGCCGGCACCACGTTGCACCCCATCGAACTGGCGGTCGTCACAGCAATGCTGCTCCCGCTGTCCGTCTGGCGGGCACTTCACGATCCCAAGGGCCGGAAGGGACTTCAGTGGATAGTGGTGGGGCTGTTCGTCGTCGCGAATGCAATCACCGTTTCCCGCTCGGGCCTCATAGGCCTTGTGATCGCCCTCGCGGTCACCGTCATCTTCCTGCCCCGGCCTGCCAAGTTGTGGGCCGCCGTCATCGTGCCGCTGGGCACCGCCGGGCTGTTCGTGGCAGTGCCCGGTCTGATCAGCACCATGTTCGCCACCACTACGGCCGGCAGTTCCGATTCGTCCATAACGTACAGGACGGACGATTATCCGCTGGCGCTGCGGCTTGTCGCCGACCGGCCCCTGTTCGGAACCGGTCCCGGCACGTGGATCCCTGCACAGCCAAAGGACATTTTCGACAACCAGTACCTGCTGGTGGCTGTGACCATGGGCATCGCAGGCTTGATTGCACTGATTGCCTATCTGCTGGTTCCTGCGCTGTCCGCTCTCACCGCCGCGCGGCACGCAGCGGGAAACGAGCTGAAATTGCTGAGTGCGGCCGCCGGGGCAGCCGGGCTGGTTGCCACTGTAACGTCGGGAACTTTCGACTCGATGTCTTTCCCGGTTTTTGCATTGCTTCTTCCGTTTTTCATAGGTCTGTCAGGGGCATCCTGGCTGATGGTAAAGAATCAACTGGACCTTGGCCGGACGGCTCCGCTGGGGGTCACGTCCGGCAAGGGCCACTGGGGGTAGGAAAACACTATGGATCCAATTTCCGTATTTAAGACACTCTGGCGGCACAAGTGGGTGGCGATGCCGGTGGTGGTGGTAACCGTTGCGGCCTGCGTCTACGTCATGTTCTTTGCGCAGCGGACCTACCAGGCGCATATGACCTACGCGCTGATCACCCCGAAGGTGCCCACCGCCATGGAGCTGGAGACCAGCCCCCAGCTGGCCAAGCTCAACGGTGACAATCCGTACCTTCGGAGCCCTGACAGCACGCTGCTGTCCCAGGTGCTGATCACCAAACTGGGTGCCAGGGAAACGGCGGAGAACCTGGCGGAACAGGGACTCGGCACCGAATACACAGTCGCGCAGGCCAGTTCCTTCGGGTCAGGGATGCTCCTTGAGGTATCGGCGTCAGGCGAAACTCCGCAGCAGGCTGTAGACACAGCCATGGCGTTGGGCGAGCGGCTGACCACCACCCTTCAGGAGGTGCAGAAGGTCAATGGCGCGGACGAAACCTACCTGTTTTCGGCACTCCCGGTCGACGGGCCGGGCCAGGCCGAGGAGATGTTCTCCAGCCGGCTGCGGACGCTCATCATTGTGGCCGTTGGCGGAATGGTGCTGGTCTTCGGTGCGGTCTCCATTGCCCGCTCCCTTGAGTTTGCAGGCGGAGGCAGACGCGCGAAGGAAAAGCCTGCCAGGCACGCAGGAAATCCTGAGTCGGAGGTCCCTGAGATGCCAGCGCCCGGTTCCGCCGCAAGGCGTCAACGGGAACGCGGGGCCCACCACCCGTCGGACGTTGAAATGGCGTTACTCGACAGCTCCCTACGGGTTCCCGTCCCGGACAGGTAGCACTGGATCTGACCCGCCATGGCCGGCCCTGGTTTCAGGGCCCTGCCCATCCGGGCCCCTTCCACCGGGCCATGCTCCACCTACGTGCCCGCACAGGTAACGCCGGGGTGCCCTGCGGCGTGCAATCCAAGTACTGCTGCGTCGGCCGGGCAGGATCACGATTCCCAAGCGGGTATTCCGGGCCCTCATGGCGGTATTCCATGCGATAAATGCGCGTACATAACTCTCGTGACGGCACCGAAGCAGGGCGCGTTGAATGGAAGGTGCATAACTAATGCCGTTTGAAGGAGCGGGAGGATCCAGTGACCATCAGCGAAGACCATGCGGTCAATCACATCGGCGTCATGAGGCCGTGGCTCGGACCGGAGGAGGCGGATGCCGTTGTCCAGGTGCTAGCCTCCGGCCGGATGGCGCAGGGGCCTCGGGTCGGGCAGTTTGAAGACGCCTTCGGCTCAGCGCAGCAGGCGCCATGCGCCGTGGCAGTATCCAGCGGCACCGCTGCGCTCCTTTTGGCACTGCGGGTCGCGGGGGTGGAACCGCAGGACGACGTCGTCCTGCCCTCGTTCTCCTCCGTTGCGACCGCCAGTGCCGTCAGCCAGCTCGGCGCGAGGGCTGTCTTTGCCGACGTTGAGGCGGCCACGGGCAATGTGTCCGGCAGGACCGTCGAAGCGGCACTGACCCCGGCCACCCGGGCCGTGATCGTTGTTGACCAGGGCGGCATGCCCGTTGACCTTGAGCCGATCAGGGACCTTTGCGACCCGCTGGGCGTCACGGTCATTGAGGACGCCACCTGCGGTGTGGGTTCCACGTATCAGGGCCGTCCGGTGGGCGCAGGAGCCGAGCTGACAGCATGGTCCTTCGACTCGTGTGAGGTCCTGACCACCGGGGAGGGCGGAATGCTGACCACCTCGAGCAGCGCCTGGGCAAGCCGGGCCCGGCAGTTGCGTGACGACACCGCGAGCGAGCCCGGATTCGAATACCGCATGACCGAGCTGCAGGCCGCCATCGGCCTGGTCCAGCTGGGCCGGCTGCAGGAAGCAGTGGCCCACCGCAGGGAAATTGTCGCCAGCTATCAGCTGGCCCTTGCCCGGATTGAAGGGCTGCGCCCCGTCAGGGACCCCGCCTACGGCACCAGCAATTTCCAGTCCTTCTGGCTTGAGGTCCTGCCGTCGTTCGCCCTGCCTCGGAAGGAGCTGTTGGAACGGCTCGCGCGCGACGGGATCTCGGCAGGTGCCGGGATCCTCGCGGTCCACCGGCAGCCGGAGTATTGGGGCCGGGATTATGGCACGGCGGATCTGTCGGTGACCGAGCGGCTGGCGGACAGAACAGTGGTCCTGCCGGTCTACCACCAGCTGACTCCGGGCGAACAGTCGCGGGTGTGCCGCTCTGTCAGGCTCGCGGCGGCAGGCATTCCGGTGACCGTGCGCCGCGGCAAATGGAACGGCGGGTTCCGGCGGTCGGAGGCGGCCAGCCCCTGACCCGGCCGGACGGCCAGCGCCTGACCTCGCCGGACGGCCAGCGCCTGGCCGGACGTCCGCACCCGGCCAGGGCTCTGTGCTAGCTTGCGGGCGTCTTCGTGGAAGAACCCGTGCCGCCGGCGGTGGTGAGTTCCTTGTCGCTGCCCGCGAGCTGGGTCAGCAGGTCCCGGATCTCGGCCAGGAGTGCCGTGTCCGCGGGGATGGGCTCCTCCTCCGGTTCCGCCGTTGCCAGCCGGCTCTTCACCAGCGAGTTGATCTTGTTCATGGGCGCCACGAAGATGAAATAGACCACTGCCGCGGTAATGAGGAATGTCACGAAGGCCGTGATGACCCCGCCGATGTTCACGAACGTCTTGTCATTGCCGGGCCAGATGTGAAACCCGAGCCCTTCGGTCTGGACGCCGCCTGCCGCGGCGATGATCGGGTTCACGATATTGGTGGTGAATGCGCTGACCAGCGCCGTGAACGCGGTGCCCACCACGACGGCGATGGACAGTTCGATCACGTTGCCGCGAAGGATGAAATCCTTGAATCCTTTGAGCATGGGGGGCCTCCGGTATGCGTTTTCGGTCTCTGATTTAACCGATAGACAATACCAGTCCGCCGCCCCGCAATGCGCTCCGGGGAGCCGGCACCATGCCCCTTTGCCGCCGGTGCCGGCCGGCCGCGGGCGTAGGATTTGGAATGGACGCCAACGCTGCCGCCGTCAGACTGGCACCGTATGGAAAGGCATGACCCACGTGAAGCTGTTCGCCGAGATGTTCACGATTGCCCCCGCCAACAAGGACCATCACGTCGCGATCCGGTGCGCCGTCGGCGTCTTCGTTCCGCTGATCATCCTGGTCCTGATTGACCGGATGGACCTGGCAATCTTTGCTTCCTTCGGAGCCTTCACGGGTATCTACGGGCGCGGGGAGCTGCACCGCAAGCGGCTCTTCATCCAGGTGCGGGCCGGGTCCCTCATGCTGCTGGTGATCCTGCTAGCCACGTTATCGGCACGGGCGGGGCAGGCGCTTGGCCTGTCGGACGCCGCGGCCACCTGGACGCAGGTGGCGGCCACCACCGTGGTCGCCGGGGCGTGTTCGCTCGTGATCGCCTGGTGGCGGCACCGGCCTGCCGGTTCGCTGTTCCACATCTTCGCCTTCGCGGCCATCGCTTCGATTCCGCACCAGCCGCCGCTGTGGCAGTGCATACTCGCCTCGGTCCTCACCACGGTGTTCTGCCTGCTGATCGGAATTTCCTCCCGCGTGGTTCGGAGCCGGCGCACGCCGTGGGCCATGCCGGAGCCGGCCCGGCTGACGCCCGATGAAAAGCGGGCAGCGCGGCTCGAAGCCGTGGGCTACCTGGTGGCCGCGGGACTGGCCGGGACGCTGGCCACCGTGGTGGGCCAGTGGCTGGGCTTCGGCCACAATTACTGGGCAATGGTGGCCGCCGTCGTTCCTTTGGTCGGCCGCACCACCCGTCACCGCGTGGCCCGCGGCATCCAGAGAATCATCGGAACCGTCCTGGGCCTGATCCTGCTGGCGGGAGTCCTCCTGCTGAATCCTGCCCCGTGGCAGACGGTGCTCGTGATTGCCGTGTGCCAGTTCGGCGCCGAAATGTTCATCGCGCGGCAATACGTTCTGGCCCAGGTGTTCGTCACGCCGCTGGCGCTGAGTTCCACGCTGCTGGCGGCGCCGGCTGTTTCGGAAGTGCTGCTGCGGGACAGGATCGTCGAGACGGTCATCGGCGCCGCCGTCGGCATCGCCGTCGTGGTCACCCCCGCCGTCTGGCGGCGGTTGCGGGCCGTGAGCCGCGCGCAGCGCGTGGCCGCCTAAGAGTTCCCGCGGCGGGCGTCAGGAAGGCCCGACGGCGGTCCGCTTGCCTGCCGCTGCGGTAACCGCCTGCGGCACCAGCACAAGGGCGGCTACAGCCAGGACGGCCGCGCCGGCGAAGACGTAGAAGCCCCAGGGGTAGGCGATTCCGGCGGCCACCAGGGTTCCTGTCACTGCAGGGCCCAGGATGGCACCCAGGCGTCCGACCCCTGCAGCGAAGCCCAGTGCGGTGCCGCGCAGCCGGGCCGGGAACAGTTGGCTCACCCAGGCGTAGACCAGGACCTGGGAGCTGAAGACAAAGACCCCCGTTACGAACACGGCTGCGTTCAGGAGCAGTTCGTTCTGGATCTTCACGCTGAGCGCCGCGAGAAAAACGGCGGAGAGCCCGAACCAGAGGAGCACGATCCTCTTGGTCCCGTGTTTGTCTGCAAGGATGCCAGCCACTACCAGGCCAACCACGGCCCCTACATTCAGGACCATCAGGAGGGAGAGGCCTGCGTTGAGTGTGTAACCGGCGGAGGCCATCAGCTGCGGCAGCCAGGTGTTCAGCCCGTACACCAGCAGCAGGCCCATGAATGATGCCACCGCAACTCCTGCGGCGACAAGGGGGTAGGGCTTCCTGCCGAGGTCCCGGAAGCTGGCCCGCTCTTCAACTGCCGGGGCGGCTTCCCGTGCAGTTTCAGTTTCCTTGGCCGCGGGCCTGGAGACGGCCGGCAAGGTAATGACGGCGGGCAGCGTCTCCGGCAGCTTGAACCACAGGAACGGCACCAGGACGAACCCGGCAACGCCGCCAACCACGAACATGATGCGCCAGTCCGGAATGACCATCAGCGCCAGGACGGCGGTAGCCACCGCGCCGGCGTGATATCCGGTCATGGTGCGGGTAGTCGACTTTCCTGCTGATCCTGCGGGGGCGTAATCGTTCATGTAGGCCAGTGCGGCCGGCAGGCAAGCGCCCAGTCCCAGGCCGGCCAGCAGCCTGAAAATGCTGAAGACGGCCACGTTGGGTGCAAAGACCACGGCAATCGTGAATATCGAGAACCAGGTCACGCAGGCAACCAGCAGGTTCCGCCGGCCGAAGCGGTCCGAGAGCGGCGCAATGAACAGCGCGCCGAGGCCAACGCCAACCAGCGAGATGGTCGCGGCGAACGTGGCACCGACGGCGTCGAAGCCGAGGTCCTGGGTCTTGATGAGTGTAGGGATGACAGTTCCAAGAACCACCAGGTCGAACCCGTCCAGGACCATGGCCAGCCAGCATAGCCAGACTGGCCAGCGTGATTTGTTTTCCAACGACGTCGTTGACATTGCTACCTCAGCGTTGATTGCTTACCGGTTGATTTCTCCAGGCACCGGCCGGGACCGAAGGTTCCCTATCCTGAGATTTGTACCACTGGGCGGTGTTGTGTGGGACACTTCAAACCATTCAATGGAAGGGGAAGCGTGGCGAACTCGGGCTCGGGTGACTCGGTGGTGGACCGCGTGGTTCGCGTTATTGCCGCCTTTCCGGAGGGCGTCAACGTCCTGCCGCTCTCGGAACTCGCCCACCGCGCCGGGCTGCCGCTCACCACTGCCCACCGGCTGGTCCGCCAGCTGGCCGGACACGGCCTCCTGGATATCGGTTCCGGCGGCTCAGTGCAGCTGGGGCTTCGCCTCTGGGAGCTGGTCAACCGCAATTCGCCCACGCTGGAACTTCGCCAGGCCGCCATGCCGTTCATGGAGGACATCCAGCAGGTGTTGAACCAGAACGTGAACCTTGCGGTGCTGGACGGCTGGGAGGCGCTCTTTGTGGAGCGGCTGTCCTGGCGCGGATCGGTGGCCAACCGGGCGCAGGTGGCCGGGCGCATGCCGGTCCACGTGTCCTCTGCCGGGCTGGTGCTGATGGCCAACCAGCCGCACGCCCTCCAAGCGGAGTACCTGGAGGGCTTCACGGATCCCGCCGGCAGGCTGACGGTTGCTGAACTGCGGGTACAGCTCGGAGAGGCAGCCCACCAGGGCTATGCCCAGCTGGCCGGTGTGGTGGATCCCGATACCTGGGGCATTGCTGTCCCGGTGATGGACCGCAAGAACCGGACGGTTGCCGCTCTCGGCGTCGTGGTTCCGCTGCGGGAGGTGCGCCTGCAGGCACTGGTACCCGCGCTGCAGACCGCCGCCCGGGGGATCGGACGACGGCTAGGCGAAGCCCGTAACGCCGGCGAGGGTCGGGACTAGGCACCGGGTTCCATTCAACGGAATTCGTGTAACGCGGATCACGCGCCGGGGCGCACACTGTTAGCCAGACGACCCGACAGGCCCCCGGACCTTTCCGCAGGGGCCGCGCAACGAAGCGAGGAACACCATGGCCGCACGCAAAGTCATCACCACCCAGGTGGCCATTCTGGGGGCCGGCCCGGCTGGACTGATGCTCTCGCATCTGCTGGCCAAGTCCGGCATCGAATCCACCGTAATTGAAATCCGCAGCCGCCAGGAGATCTCCGAAACGGTGCGCGCCGGCATCCTGGAGCACGGCACCGTGAATATGCTGGTCGACAGCGGCGTTTCCGACCGGGTGCTCCGGGAGGGAGACCGGCACGACGGCATCGAACTGCGTTTCAACGGCGAAAGCCACCGGATCGACTTCAAGGACCTGGTGGGGGAGTCCGTGTGGCTGTACCCGCAGACGGATGTGTTCATGGACCTCGCCGCACGCCGCGAGGCCGACGGCGGGGATGTCCGCTACAGCGTCACGGACACCGCCATCCACGACATCGAAGGCAAGCCCAAGGTCTGGTTCACGGATGCAGACGGTGTGGAGTACGAACTGCAGGCCGATTTCATCACCGGCGCGGACGGATCCCGCAGCCACTGCCGCTTCCAGATTCCCGAGGCGCACCGCAAGTGGTACTTCCACGAGTACCCCTTCGCCTGGTTCGGGATACTGGCTGAAGCACCCCGCAGCTCCGACGAACTGATCTACGCCAACTCGGACAACGGCTTCGCCCTGATCAGCCAGCGGACCGAGACGGTCCAGCGCATGTACTTCCAGTGTGATCCGGACGAGGACGTGAACAACTGGAGCGAGGACCGCATCTGGGATGCCTTCCGCAGCCGGGTCAACGGCAACGGCTTCGAGCTCAAGGAGGGGCCGGTCATCGACAAGATGGTGCTGAAGTTCCGGAGCTTTGTCCACGCCCCCATGCGGCACGGGAAGCTCTTCCTCGCCGGCGACGCAGCGCACACAGTGCCACCCACGGGTGCCAAGGGCCTCAACCTTGCCATCCACGACGTGAAGGTCCTGTTCGAAGGGCTCGAAAGCTTCTACCGCAGCGCTTCCACGGCGCTGCTGGATGCCTACAGCGACCGCGCCCTGGAGCGCGTGTGGAAGGCACAGCAGTTCTCCTATTGGATGACGTCCATGCTCCACACGCCCGCGGACGCCGACGACTTTTCCCGCGCACGCCAGTTGGGCGAGCTCAACTCGGTGGTCTCCTCCCGCCACGGCAAGGCCTACCTGGCCGAGGCCTACACCGGCTGGCCCTCCGCCTGAGCCGCGCACGCGACTGCCGCCGTCGGGCATACCATCAGTCCATGGACGCCATAACCATCGTTGGGGGCGGCATCGCCGGCCTGGCATTGGCCGCGACGATTGACCCGGATCGCTTTCACGTAAGCGTGCACGAGCAGCGAAACACCCTGCCAACGGTGGAAACATCCCTGGCCATGTGGCCGGAGGCCCAGCAAGCCCTTGACTCGGTGGGGATCCTGCCGGTGATCCGGGCGGCAGGATCCGGATTCGATGCCATGGCATTGCGGGACGCATCCGGGAAAGCCCTGATACGTGCCGAGGTCTCCGGCGTGATCGGCGTTTCACGCACCGACCTGCTTCGGCACCTGGACGCTGCTGTGCCGGAGTCGGTAACCCGCGTGTCCGGGGCGGTCACGTCGCTGCCTGCGGCCGGGCTGCTTGTCGGAGCAGACGGCGTGCACAGCGTGGTCCGCCGTGCCGCCTGGGGTCCGCGGGCCAGGGAGCGGCTCAGCC
Source organism: Arthrobacter oryzae (assembly GCF_031454875.1). Taxonomy (GTDB): domain Bacteria; phylum Actinomycetota; class Actinomycetes; order Actinomycetales; family Micrococcaceae; genus Arthrobacter; species Arthrobacter oryzae_D. Next base: position 118,778 of record NZ_JAVDRQ010000001.1, on the reverse strand, counting down.
CGTACCTTGCCTTGCGCGGCATCATCAGCGAGCCTGTCCCCGCGGACACGGCCGGTGAATACTGGGGCCGCGGCGAATTGTTCGGCATAGCTCCGGCCTCCCGGCAGCGGACATATTGGTATGCCTCGTACCGGTCGGACCTTGGCCCGGCGGGCATCGACGTCGCAGCGGCACTGGCGCTCACCCGCCATCGCTTTTCGGGAAAGGCAGCCGGAATCGGCCGAATCCTCGCCGCGGCCGCACCGGAGGGAACCCTTGCCCAGCGCATCTGGACGGTGCCGGCCCTCGGACGCTACGCACGGGAACGCACCGTGCTGGTGGGGGATGCCGCGCACGGCATGACACCGAATCTGGGGCGTGGCGCCTGTGAAGCCCTGATTGACGCCGTTACGCTCGCGCAACTGCTCAATTCCCGGCCGCTTCCGGAGGCCCTGACGGCTTATAACAGGCGGCGCGTCCTGCGTAGCCAGGCGCTGCGCCTGGCGTCGTCGGCAATGACCCGGCTTGTCCTCACCGAATCCGCCCAGCCGCTCAGGGACAGAATCCTCAGCCTCGCCGGACGGCTCAGCAGGGCTGCCTAAGGCACCGGGCTCGGCGCGGACGCCTTGGCCTCCTGTACCTCGACAGCAGGTGAAACAGCCGTGCCGGGCGCGGCAAAGGGCACGCGGCGCTTTGTGCGGTTGGAACGGCCGCGCCCGCCGGATCTCCCGTACACGAGGTACATCGTGAGCCCGGTGATGACCATCAGGAGCACGGTGTACACAAACGTGTTGGAAACGCCGTCCACGCCTTCCGCGCCGTCGGTGTTGGCCTTGATGACCAGGCCGAGCGGCTGGACCAGCGGGTGCGCCAGGAAAATGGCGGTGTCGTAGTCGTCCAGCATGCTGTTGAAGTTAAGGGCGGCGATGGCGGCGGCAGCAGGAAGGACCAGCGGCAGCAGAATGCGCCGGAACACATAGAGCGTTTTGGCGCCCATGATGGAGGCAGCCTCCTCCAGGGATGAGTTCACCGACGCAAACGAAGCCTTGAGCATCCTGAGCGTAAAGGGGATCTTCACAGTGACGAAGGCGATGAGGAGGATGACGGTGGTGCCGGTCAGCACCGCGCCACCGACCAGGGGGTTGGGGTGGTCGTAGCTGATGATGAGGCCGAGTGCCAGCAGGGCCGACGGCAGGATCCAGGGGATGTGAAGCAGGTACTCGAATAGGGCCGTCACCCAGTTCCGGTGCTTCTGCAGGATCCGGGCCACAAAGAGCAGGCCGCCGACGGCAATGACCGCAGCAACGGCGCTGTAGACAACGCTGATGACAAAAGGCCTGAGGCCCGAGGGCTGGGTCAGCACGCGCACGTAGTTCTCGACGGTGAGGCTGTCCAGGGAAAGGCGCCCGGTCTGGATGGCGGCGCCGTCCGCGAAGGAAAACAGCACAATCAGCACCACGGGCAGGGTGTAAACCGCGAACAGCAGGTAGGCCGCGGCATGGACCACCACGTTGGCCGCAGGGTTGGTGATCTTCTGTTTCTGCAGAGCGGAGGAAACCTTGGATACCGAAAAGTAGGTCCCGCCCTTTTCGAGGCGCGCCATCACGGCGAGCATCAGGATCGTGGCCACACCCAGAATGAGGGCGAGCAAGGCGGCAAGATCCCGGGATGTGGGGCTGTTCGTGAACGTGAGGATCATCGGAGTGATGGTTTGGAAGTCGCGTCCGCCGAGGACCTGCGGGGCGCTCAGCGCCCCCAGCCCGGTGAGGAACGACAGGATGGTGACGGCAAAGAGCGTCGGCTTCAGCATGGGCAGCACGATGCGGCGAAGGATGGTCCAGGTGGAAGCACCGAGATTCCTGGCCGCTTCGATGGTCTGGTAGTCAACGCCTTTGAGGGCGTTCGCGACGAAGAGCATGTGGTTGGTGGTAGTAGCGAACGTCATGACCGCCAGCACGGCGAAGAATCCCGAAAACCAGCCGGGCTCCATGCCGGGAAAGACGTTCACCAGGAAGGCGGTGACGATCCCTTTTTCGCCGTAGATGAACTTGTAGCCCGCCGCCAGCACGATGCCGCCATAGATGAAGGTGGTGGCGTAGCCGAGGAACAGGATCCTGGAACCGCGGATCCTGAAGTAGTGGGTGACAAGGACGATGAAGATCCCCACCACGTTCACGGTGATGGAAAGCGCCACCGCCAGCAGGAAGCTGTTGCCCAGGGATTTCATGGCGCGCTGGGAGGAAAACAGCTTCTCCGCGGCCCGGCCCGAAAAGGTCCCGCCAGGGAAGAAGGTTTCGATCAGCACATTGGCGTTGGGCCACACGAGGAAGGCGGCGATGAACCACGTCAGGACCGCTCCCACAATGAGGATGAATGGGGAGCGCAGCATGCTCTTGGCTGGGGTGCCGCTCAACGGACAGCCGCCGCCTGGTCCCGCCCTGCCTGGTCCTGCCCTGCAAGGTCCTGCCCTGCCTGGTCCGGGGCCGCAAGGGAGGTGCCCGTGTCCGGGTGGTACTGCAGCACGTGGTCCGGCTGGACATACACGGTGACCTGCGCGCCCGCTTCCGGATGCACTCCGCCGTCCTCCTTGACCAGCAACCGGAGGTCGGCGCCGTGGCTCCGCACCACGTAGCGGCTGTGGAGGCCGTGATAGGTCCGCGACGCCACCGTTCCGGAAAGCCCGACGGCGGTACCGCCGGCCGCTGTACTGCCGGCTGCGGGTTGCGTCAGGGACGCCTTTTCCACCCGCAGGTAGGACTTCGCCGCCGTGTGGAGGCCGGCGCCGGAAAGGCGGTTCAGTTCGGCGACGAACTCTGCGGTCAGGACGGAACTGTCACCGATGAACTTGCACACGAACTCGGTGGCGGAGTGGTCGTAGATCTCCTGCGGAGTGCCCACCTGCTCCACTACACCTTTGTTGAAGACGGCCACGCGGTCACTCATTGCCAGTGCTTCGTCCTGGTCGTGCGTGACGTAAACAGTGGTAATGCCGAACTCGCTCTGCAGGTCCTTGAGCTGCTGGCGGAGCTGGTGCCGCAGCTTCGCATCGAGATTGGACAGCGGCTCGTCGAGCAGCAGGATCTTGGGCCGCAGCACCAGGGCGCGGGCAACGGCCACACGCTGTTGCTGTCCCCCCGAAAGCTCGGCCACGTTTTTGTCCAGCTGCTCATCGCTGAGCTCTACACGGCGTGCGATATCGCGCACCAGTCGGTCGCTCTCGGCCGGCTTCTCCTTCCGGACCCGAAGACCGAACGCGATGTTTTCCCGGACACTCATACTGGGGAACAGAGCGTAGTTCTGGAACACCATCCCCACTTGGCGCTTATCGCTGGGCAGTCGGGTGACGTTTTTGCCATCCACATGGACGGCCCCGGCGGACGGCTCGATGAAGCCGGCCAAGGTCCGCAGGGCCGTCGTTTTCCCGCAGCCGGACGGTCCCAGCAGGGTGAAGAATTCCCCCGGTTGGACGTGGAGGTCAAGGTGCGGGATGGCAATGAAATCGCCGAAGGAAACTTCGATGTTCTCCAAGCGGATCATGGGAAACCTGTCTCTGGGCTGGTGGGGCGGGCGGGACTACGTCATGTACTCGAGCTCGATTTTCTCCACCCAGGCGCCCATGTTCTCCTGGACGAAGTTCCAGTCGATGTCCTGCTGCTTGAGGCCGTTGAAGAACTCAACCACTTCCGGCTTGGCCTTGGCGGCGGCGCTCTTGTTCACGGGCATGGAATTGAACTGCTGCGCCCATTCGCCCTGGACATCGGCGCTGCCGAACCAGTCGATGAATTTCTGCGCCTGTTCCTTCTTGTCCGTCCCTTTCACGAGGGCCACCTGTTCAACCGCGAGCGGGACTCCGACGGAGGGCACTACGGTTTCCACGTTCACCTTGAAGGACTTCTCGCGTTCAGCCACGATCGAGGACGGCATCTGGCCCATATCCACTTCCCCCGAGGCGATACGGGCGAAGAGGTCGGTCTTCGCGACGGCCGGGCTGCCGTTCTGGAAATACTGTTCCACCTGCTTCCAGCCTTCATCCGAGATGCCCAGATCGCCGGAATCGTCCTTGTAGCGGGAGAGGATGCCGGCGAAAACCAGCTGCGCCGTGGCCGTGCCCAGCCCCGTGACCCGCTCATAGCGAGTCTTGAACTCGTCCTTGGACCACAGGTCCGTCCAGTCCTTCGGCGCCTGCTCCGGGGTGATCCTGTCCGAGTTGTAACCGAGCAGGATGGCCTGCTTCACCAGCGGCCAGTAGGCCTTTTCGTCGTCGCTGTCGGCGAGTGAGGCATCCACTTCGCCTGCCCACGCCGGCTCATACGCCTCGAGGGCATCGGCTGCTTTGACCTGGGCAAAGTACATGTTGTTGAGGCCGAAGGCAACGTCGGCTATGGGGTTGTTTTTCTCTGCGATCAGCTTGTTGGTCGCGTCGGCGCCGCCGGCGCCAACGATTTCAATCTTAAAGCCGGCCTCGCCGGCCTTCTTGGTCAGCCACTCCCCCCGGCCCTCACCGTTGGAGTTGGTGTACACAACCAGTGTGTCGCCGGATGCGGCACCGGCCGATGGGCTGCCAGAGGTTTCAGGGGCGGCGGAGCCGGCAGCGCAGCCGGCCAGCAGGGTTGCGGCGACGACGGCGGCAACCACGGTTTGGAGTTTGTGCACGATTGAGACCCATTTCTGAACTGGAACCGGAGCATTGTCCGGCAAGCCTATAGCGGCTCATGCCGATTGGGGCCGTTTATAGCTATCGATTCGATAAACTACTCGGCCTCGGCGTTCGAGTCTTGCCCGGCTGCCCCAACAGCACGCACCCGCGGCCTGAACACAGGGTGAACTTTCGGCCGGTTCCGGGGCTGGCTCAGTCCTGGGGGACGGTCTCGGTGAGGTGGTGCGTGGGGATGCGGTCCCGGTCGTAGGTGATCTCGGTGTAGCCGTGGGGTTCGGGCTTGCCTTGCGGGCTGAGGTTCACGAACACGATCTCCTCGATGGTGAGGATGCTTTGCCGGGTGATCATGTTCCGCACTTCGGCGCGCATAGTCAGCGATGTCCGGCCGAAGCGAGTGGCCGTCAGTCCCATCTCGATCAGATCGCCCTGCACCGCGGAGCTGACGAAGTTGATCTCGGAGATGTACTTGGTGACAGCCCGGCCGTTGCCGAGCTGCAGGATGGCGTAAATGGCAGCTTCCTCGTCGATCCACTTCAGCAGGCTCCCGCCGAAAAGTGTGCCGTTGGCGTTGAGGTCTTCGGGGCGCACCCATTTGCGCGTGCGGAAGGTGATGTCTGCCGATTCCATAATGCGAGATTAGCCGACGGCGGCCGGCTGGCCGCAGTATGACGACGACGGCAGCTGACTGCCGCCGTCGTCAGGCCATGGCCGTGTGGGCGGCGCTGTGCGAATCGATCGTCTTGGCGTAGCAGTAAGAGTGCTCCACCCCGATGTACGGGCCGAAATTCGGCACTTCGTCGAATCCGCAGCTTTGGTAGAAGTTCCGGCCGTCCGGCTGGGCCGAGCCCGCCTCGGCGGTGATCGAGGTGACGCCCATTCCGTAGGCGTGCGCCTCCAGGGCGGCGAGGATGGAGCTGGCAACACCCGAACCGCGGGTGTAGGGCAGGACGTACAGCCGCTTGATCTCAGCCGTTGTGGAGTCCAGCATCCTCAGGCCGCCGCAGCCTACCGGCTGTCCCGAACTCTTCTCGTAGGCCACCAGGAAAACGGCCGTATCCACTTCCGACGGTGGCGGGCCGGGCTCGTGGTCCTTCGTGCCGAAGCGGGCATCCAGCTCCGCTTGCTGGGCCGCGCGCAGGTCGGCGCCTACGGGGTTGGCCCAGCTGACCTGCCTGATGTTGAGCCGGGGGTTGGTCTGCATCGCTGCCTCGATTCGCCGAAGGGTTATGCAAAATAAGCCTAGGAGCCGGCGATTACCGTGATGTTTCCTGTGGGTAAGCGTCCGGAGAACTGTAGGGCAGCTGATGGGCCGGGCCGCTTGGGAGCCGCCGTGATGGCCGTCACGCGCAATTATATGTATGCTTACTAATCCGTGTTTTGGCCGGTTTGCATAAGGAGTCGTGTGGCAGTTGGTAACTCTCGCTGAATTTTCGGGGCAGGTCGCCGGGCCGGCGACGGCCGGAGCAGCACCGTCGCTTGGCGCGCCGCGCCACTGCGGCACCGCGATGGAGTGGACCACCCCCACTCCCGGGCCGACCGGCTTCGCCTACTCCTTCGAGGCCGCCGAGGCCCCGGCTGAACTCCCCGCGGTCTGGCGGTGCAGCTGCGGCTTCCAGCTCGATTCGCTGGTGAATCCGATGCGGGCCACGGCCTAGCTGCACCCTAGCGCCGGACCAGTGTCCGCAGGAGTTTGAGCGCCACCGAGATCGAGTGGATGTCAGTCTGTCCGGGTCTGGTGGCTTCCGCGAATGTGTCCTTGATCCGCACCAGTTGCTCCTGGTGTCCGCGTTCCCAGGCCACGATCCGCTCGATGGAATCGGCGCCTTCCGAGTCAGCGCCCCTGGTCATCTCCATGACGGAAATCGTCATGTCGGCAACGGCTGAATAGACATCGTCACGCAGTGCTGCCCGGGCGAGTGCCTCCCACCGGTTCTCCCGGGGAAGGGCAGTGATGCGCAGCAGCAGCTTGAGTGCGCCGATCCGCGCAAACACCGTCCAGTACAGGTCCATGATCCGTTCGATGGGTTCATCGATCCGTTCCGAAATCAGGGAGATGTCCAGCAGTCCGAAGCTCTCGAGGAGGTCGGCGGCGCGGCGGCCCAGGTCATGCGGCAGGCCTACGCCGTCCCAGTGCGCCTGCCGCTCCTCAACCAGGTCGATGCTGTCACTGCGCAGGAACTCCCGGGTCCTGTGCCGGAGTAGCTCCAGCGTGGGCATGATCCTGGCGAGGGCCTGGGCAACGGGCTGGTCACGATGGTCGTGCGTGACATACCAGCGGATGGCCCGGTCGAGGATCCGGCGCATGTGCACGGTCAGTTCTGCGGCTTGTTCGCTGGGGAACGATGGGGGAAGCTCGGCCACCCGATCCACGAACCGCTGCAGGTCGTAGGCTTCGCGGGTTGCGACGAATGCCCTCGCAACGGCTGCGGCGGTGGCGGTGGTTTCCTCGATGGTCCGGAAGGCAAAAGTGATTCCGCCGAGGTTGATCATGTCGTTGGCCAGAACGGTGCAGATGATCTGCCGGCGCAAAGGGTGGGCATTGAGTTCCGGGCCAAAGCGATCCGCGAGCTGGTGCGGGAAGTAGCTGCGGAGTACCTGTTCGAACCAGGCATCCTCGGCCACGTCGCTGTCGTTCAGTTCCTTGGCCAGTTCGATCTTTGCGTAGGCCGCCAGCACGGAGAGTTCGGGGGCGGTGAGGCCCTTACCCGTGAGCAGCCGGTCATGGAGCTGTTCGGTGCTGGGCAGTCCTTCCAGGCGCCGGTCAAGGTCGGAGGCGTTCTCCAGCCAGTCCATGGTCCGCTCGAAGCCAGGACTCCAGTTCAGGACCAGTGCCCGGTCATTGAGCAGCAGGGTGTTCTGGTCTTGGTTGTTTTTCAGCACGAGCCGGGCCACTTCGTCCGTGAGCGAGTGCAGGAAACCAGCGCGTTCGGAGGCTCCCATCCTGCCGGTGGCGATCATGCGGTCGATGAAGATCTTGATGTTGACCTCGTGGTCTGAGCAGTCCACTCCGGCCGAGTTGTCGATTGCATCGGTGTTGAGCAGGACGCCGCCCAGGGCGGCTTCAATCCGGCCGAGCTGGGTGACGCCAAGATTGCCGCCCTCGGCGATGATCTTTGCCCGGACCTCGTTGCCGTTGATCCTGATGGGGTCGTTTGCCTTGTCGCCCACGTCGCCGTGCGTTTCCGAGGATGCCTTGATATACGTCCCGATCCCGCCGTTGTAGATCAGGTCCACGGGCGCGCGCAGGATGGCCTGCAGCAGCTCGGGTGGCGTCATCACCGACGCCGCGCCCGGGAGCCCCAGTGCCGAAGCCACCGGGGCGGTGATGGGAACGGACTTGGCATGGCGCGAATACACTCCGCCGCCGGCGCTGATCAGCGAGGGGTCGTAGTCCGCCCACGAGGATCGCGGCAGGATGAACAGGCGGCGGCGTTCTTCCAGCGAGGCCGCCGCATCCGGAGTCGGGTCCAGGAAGATGTGCCGGTGGTCGAAGGCTGCCACGAGCCGGATGTGGTTTGAGAGCAGCATTCCGTTCCCGAACACGTCGCCGCTCATGTCGCCGATGCCGGCCACCGTGAAGTCTTCCTGCTGCGAGTCGATGCCCAGTTCGCTGAAGTGGTGTTTGACGGACTCCCAGGCGCCGCGGGCCGTGATGCCCATCTGCTTGTGGTCGTAGCCCACGGAACCGCCCGAGGCGAAGGCATCGCCGAGCCAGAAGCCGTAGTCCAATGCCACAGCGTTGGCCGTATCGGAGAATGCTGCGGTTCCTTTGTCTGCCGCCACCACAAGGTAGTAATCGTCGTCGTCGTGCCTCACCACGTTCTCCGGCGGAATCACCCGGCCGGGGGTCCCGCGCGAGGGGGACGTTCCGACGTCGGAGGTGTCCAGATTGTCCGTGACGTCCAGCAGCCCGCGGACAAAATCCTTATAGCTTTCCGCGCCTTCCGTGAGCCAGGCGGTGCGGTCGGAGACCGGACTGGGCAGCCGTTTGGGATAGAAGCCGCCCTTGGCTCCGGTGGGGACAATCACTGAATTTTTGACCGTCTGGGCTTTGACGAGGCCAAGGATCTCGGTGCGGAAATCCTCGCGCCTGTCCGACCACCGCAGCCCGCCTCGGGCTACAGGACCGAACCTCAGGTGCACGCCTTCCACACGGGGTGAATAGACCCAGATCTCGAATTTCGGCCGGGGGTAGGGTGCGCCGGGAATGTCGGAGGGCCGGAGCTTGAAGCTCAGGTAGGGCCGGTAGCGGAAGAAGTTGGTGCGGGTTGTCGCCTCGATGAGGTTCAGGAAGGCCCGCAGCAGGCGGTCAGCTTCCAAGGACGGAACGGCGTCAATCGCGTCGGCCACTGCTGCGCGGGCGGCGGCCGTCTCCTGGAGCCGCCGGGAAGGGGTGAGCTCGGGATCGAACCGGGCCCGGAACAGGCTGAGCAGTGCGTCGGTGGCGGGCACGTTGGCCAGCAGGGTGTCGGCGATGAAGCCGTAGGTGTAGATGGTTCCGAGCTGCCTCAGGTACTTGGCGTAGCTGCGCAGAATGACCACCTTCCGCCATGTCAGCCCTTCCCTGAGGACGAGGGCGTCGAAACGGTCCGACTCTTCGTCCCCCCGGACGGCTGCACCGAAGGCATCCGCCAGCAACTCGCTGGTGCTGGCGGGGTCCACCCCGGACGGATACTTGACGCCGAGATCGTACAGAAACAGCGGGCGGCTGTTGCCCCGCCGGACGTCGAAGGGACGCTGGTTCAGCACCTCCAGGCCGAGATTGTGGAAGAAGGGCAGAATCTGTGTCAGGCTCTGCGGTTCGGTCAGGTATAGCCGTATCCGGGCGTCCTCTGCCAGGGTGGGCGCGGCATCGGGGCGGATGTAGACAGCCAGCAGCGGGTCGTGCAGGTCCCGGCCGCCTGTGCCGTCGAGGTCGAACTGTTCAAACCGCCGGATGTCCTCCACCGCATCCTCGACCTCGAAATCGGCGCGGTAGCTGGCGGGGAAAGCGGCGGACCAAAGCGCCGACAACCGGCCGGCCTCCACGGGCGCCAGTCTGTCCCGGAGCGCTTCGTCCAGGCCCTCGGCCCATGTCCGCGTTGCGCTGATTACGGTCCGCTCCAGGGCGGCGGGGTCGACGTCGGGCGTCCCGCCGGCGGGCAGCAGGATCCGGAAGAACACGCGGGCCATGGGTGATTCGCCCAGCCTGACTTCGAATTCGAGCGAGGAGGCCCTGAAGGCCTGCTTGAGCTCCTGTTCGATCCGGACCCGGACAGCGGTGCTGTACCTGCGGCGGGGGAGGAACACCAGGGCCGTCATGAAGCGGCCGTAACTGTCTGCGCGCAGGAACACCCGCGTCTGGTGATGGGCCTGCAGTAGCAGGATTTCACGGCAGAGCCGGGCCAGTTCGTCCAGCTCAAGGTGGAAGAGCTCGTCGAGGGGAAAGGACTCGAGCACGGCCAGCAGCTGTTTGCCGGGATGGGAGTCCTCGGTGAATCCGAAGCGTTCCTGAACGGCCTGGACCTTGTCCCGGACAACGGGAATGCGCCGCACCGACCGGCCGGTGGCCCCGGGGGCGAACAAACCCACGAACTGCATTTCGCCCGTCGCCTGCCCGGTGCGGTCAAAGGTCTGGATGTGTATTTCATCCAGGTAGGCCGGCCGCGGGACTGATGATCTCATATCGGAGGTGGAGAGCGTAAACACCTGCTTGTGGGGAAGATCGGCAAGCGTTTGGAGGGCTTCCAGACGGGCTTCCTCGCGGCCCTCCCGGAGCAGGCCGAGTCCAGTCCCCGGCCGCAGCTCTGCCCCGCGCCGCTCTCCCGCTGCCGAGTACGCGTATTCGCAATAGCCCAGGAAGATGAAGTTGCCGCGGTCCAGCCAGGGCAGGAGTTCGCCGAGCTGCTCCGGAGTCGGAACCTTTCCGTGGGAAAACCGCTCCACCGCATCGACGGCATGCGCCAGCTTGGTATGGATGGCGGGGGTGTCGGCGGCCACCAGCTGGACGTCGGCCAGGACGCGCCGGACATTGGCGGTGAGCTCCCGGGTTCCCCGCGCCCCCGGCAGCCGGCCGATTTCCGCCGCCACCCAGGATTCGGACAACCAGCCGGGGGACGCACCGGCTGTGCCGGGCGGCTCTCTGCCTGCCTCAGCAGGTAATCCCTCGGTGCCCGGGATTCCTGCGGGCAGCCCGGACTGCGCTGCCCCCGGCCGCAGTTCCAGCACCTCGTGGGTCTGCGGATCGCGCCGGACCAGGAACGCGGGGTGGACCAGCAGGCGGATGGATTCGTTTTCGCGGGCCAGCTCGGCCGTGAGGGAGTGGAGCAGGTGCGGCATGGCGTCCGCAACCACCAGCAGTACGCTGGCGTCGCTTTCGTTCAGGACGTCGACGGCGGCCGTGCCGGGCTGGCGGCTGTCCGCCAGTTTCCTGTGGGCTGTGGCCCGCTCCTCCAGGTTTTCGGGACTGTAGCTTTGCAGGTCTTCCGGCGCCACGTGTTCGTAGTAGGCCGTCAGGAACGGCTGGTCTGGCGCGGTGGAGCGTGGGGCCGGAGCGGCCTCGCTGTGTACCGCCTTGCGTGACATGCCACTGCGCCTCCACAACGCGGGGAGCCGCCGCATGCCGCGGCGGACCATCCTGTCCCCCCGCCTGCTTTCATCATGGCTTCGTTCCGGGATGCAGTCCAGTGCCGGTTAGTGGCCGGGGTGTGCAGTCGCCGGTCAGGCCTGCTGGGCGGGCCTGCCCGTGGGATCTTCAGCGGTGGGGTCTGCCAGCGCCAGGCCGCCCACGGGGCTGTCATCCCAGTGGATGAGCTCCCAGCCGGTGTCGGGATCCCCTTCAAGCGCCACAATCCCGGTGTTGTCCAGCACGTGCCTGATGGCAAATTCGGGTTCGATGTTTCCGGCCCGCAGGCCCGCCCACACTCGGATGGCTGCGCCATGGCTGACCACGGCGACGGATCCGGAGTTGCCCGCTCCGTTTGCACGTGCCGCTATTCGGGCGATCGCGGCATCATAGCGTTCGAAGAAGTCCCGGCCGTTGGGCCCGGCGGGCATCCGGCGGTCCAGCTCGCCCCCGGCCCAGGAAAAAATGGTGCCCAGGTACCGCTTGTGCGATTCGTGGTCCGTCAGCTTCTCCAGCGCCCCGGCTTCGATCTCGTGAATGCCCTGAAGCACCTCTGTTTCCAGCCCGTGCACCCGGGCGAGGGGTGCCGCCGTGATCTGGGTCCGGATCAGGGTGGAGGCGTAGAGGGCATGGATCCGCTCGTTTGCCAAGGCACGGGACAACGCCTCAGCCTGGCGCTCGCCGAGTTCCGTCAGCCCGGGCCCCGGGTGCGCGGTGTCCAGCTGGCCCAGGACATTGCCGGGGGTCTGGCCGTGCCGGATGAGCAGGAGCCTCATTTCAGGTGGTCCACCAGCTGGTCGGCGATGCCGGTGTACTTGCCCGGGGTCAGGGCCAGCAGCCGTGCCTCGGCGTCCGCGGAGAGGCCAAGGCCCTGCACGAATTCCTGCATCCGGGCCGCGTCCACTCGCTGCCCGCGGGTCAGGTCCTTGAGCCGTTCGTAGGGGTTTTCCATGCCTTCGACGCCGGCAATCGCCTCGGCGCGCATCACCATCTGGATGGCCTCGCCCAGGACTTCCCAGTTGGTGTCGAGGTCGCCGGCGAGGACGTCCTCGGCAACGTCCAGGCGGTCCAGGCCCTTCGCGACGTTTGAAATGGCCAGCAGGGAGTGGCCGAACGCCACGCCGATGTTGCGCTGGCTGGAGGAATCGGTGAGGTCGCGCTGCCAGCGGGAGGTCACCAGGGTGGAGCCCAGGACGTCCAGGAGGCCCGAGGAGATTTCCAGGTTCGCCTCGGCGTTCTCGAACCGGATCGGGTTGACCTTGTGCGGCATCGTGGAGGATCCGGTGGCACCGGCAACGGGGACCTGCGCGAAGTAGCCGATGGAGATGTAGCTCCAGATGTCCGTGCAGACGTTGTGCAGGATCCGGTTGAAGCGGGCGACGTCGGCGTACAGCTCGGCCTGCCAGTCGTGGCTTTCGATCTGGGTGGTCAGCGGGTTCCAGGTCAGCCCCAGGCCCTCGACGAACGACTTTGCTACGTGCTGCCAGTCGGCGCCCGGCACGGAGGCCACGTGCGCGGCGTAGGTGCCGGTGGCACCGTTGATCTTGCCCAGATATTCGGTCTTGGCGATCCGGTCCAGCTGGCGGGTCAAACGGTGCGCGATGACGGCCAGTTCCTTGCCCAGTGTGGTGGGCGTGGCGGGCTGTCCGTGGGTACGGGACAACATGGGAACACTGCGGTTGTCGTCGGCCATCTGGCTGATCTGGGCCACCAGCGCCTTGGCCGCGGGCAGCCACACGTCCTCCACAGCGCCCTTGACACCCAGGGCGTACGAGAGGTTGTTGATGTCTTCCGAAGTGCAGCCGAAGTGCACCATCGCGGTCAGCCGTTCAATGCCGATCGCCGGCAGCCTGCGGCCGATGTAGTACTCCACGGCCTTGACATCGTGCACCGTTACGGCCTCGATTTCGGCCAGTTCGGAGACAGATGCGGAGTCGAACTCAGTCACGATGGCACGAAGCTGGTCCTGCTGCTCCGCCGTCAACGGGCCGGCGCCCGGCAACACATTGTTGCTGGTCAGGTGGATGAGCCATTCAACTTCCACAGCCACGCGGTCCCGGTTGAGGGCCGCCTCGGACAGGTAGTCCACCAGGGGCGCGACGGCGGACTGGTAGCGTCCGTCCAGCGGGCCAAGGGCAATCTGGTCCGGCGAAGCGGCAAGGGCCAGGCGTCCGGAAGGCGTACGGGTGTCAGCTGTGGGGGCAGTTTCAGGCATGTCCTGATTCTTTCACGAAGTCATGCCGCCCCTTAAGCGCGGTGTCCGTGTGACTTCCCCTCCTCAGCCTTGGCAGCCAACCCCGGCGTCCGGATTATCCACATGGACGACGCCGGCAGTTCCACACCGTGGTTGCGTTCCGTAGCGTCGGGACCACCGAATACGCCGGAACCGGCAGCCATTGAACGGAAATGAGCAGGGGGAAATGGAAATGAGCGGCAGCATCACCGCGGCGGACGCCAACGCGTGTGGCTCGCAGAGCTTCGAAGTGCAGCAACTGGCCTGGCGGGTTACCGACTTCGCCTACAGCCTCGATACCTCAATGCTCAGGTTCCGGCGAGTGCAGCTGGCCGAGTGGCAGTCGCCGGCAGGGCAGGCGTACCGCACCGCCATTTCGTTACAGGCGGCTGCGCTGGGGCGGGCAAGGGAGCGGCTGATGGCGGCTTCGGAAGCTGTGCTGCGCCACTCCCGGCAGGTCCCGGTCTCCTCCCAGCGGACGCCCGGAGGAGGTTACTGATGGCCGAGGCCACACCGTCCGGAAGCGGTGGTTCGCTGCTTCCGCTGGAACCTGCAACGGACGGGGACATGCGAATCCGCGGCGGGGTCGGAGGCATCTGTTTCCAGCTGGAGGAGCTCATGGCGGGTGCGGCTGAATTGGAGGGCCTGGCCGACGAAATCGCCGCGGTTGAGATCGGCGTCCGGCGGATCTGGGAAGAGCTGTGTCCCTACCAGTACGATCCTCGGCCCAGCGGCACCGCGGCGCTTATCGCTGTCGGTGAAGGCGGCCAGGCGGTCCGCGCCGTCCGGGAAGAGCTGCAGCACCTCAGCAGCCAGGTGCGGGCGACCCACCGCGACTACGAGGCCGCGGAGTCACGTGCTGCAGCAGGTATCCGCCAGCCCGAGGACGGCTGGGGCTTCCTGCCCCTGTTGTTTGTGGATCTGACTCAATCCAACTACCTGAGCAAGGATGCCGCCGAGGCCCTGGCAGTTCCCCTGTCGCTCGCAATGGCGTTGGGCATTGCCCCCAAGGAACTGGCACTTGCGTTGGCGGCCGAAATGGCCGCCGGACGGAATATTTCCGCCATCGGCCCGTTGATCCGCCGGCTTGCGGAAGGCTCCTTTCCCATGCTGAAGCCCCGGCCGGTCGCCGCGGTCGAGGAAGTCACCCGTGACGTCGCTGTTGACACGTCGCCCGCGGGCCTCCTCGCCAGGCTCCGTGAGGTGGATGCCGCAGGCCACGGAAAGATTGAGGTTGTCCAGGTTGAGAATGGCGGACGCAAGGCGTTCGTCGTCATCATTCCCGGCACCCAGCCCGGGCACCCGCCAGGGGGCACCAACCCGCTGGATGAGGCGGGGATCGCAGAGGCCCTGGGTTACGGCTCCGAACACTTGAATGCAGCCGTACTCTCTGCGCTGCACCAGGCAGGTGCCGCCAAGGGGGATCAGGTCGTGGCGGTGGGTTACAGCCAGGGCGGGGCGCATGCCATGAACCTCAGCAAAGATAAAGCGTTCCTGGCCGAATTCGACCTCAAATACGTTCTGACAGCCGGATCCCCGGTTGGTGGAATCACGCCGCAGCCCGGAGTCACCTCGCTCCATCTGGAACACCGCCAGGACTGGGTCCCCGGCAGCGACGGATCTCCCAACCCGGACACCCGGGACAGGGTCAGCGTGACACTGACGGGCAGGGCGCTCACCCTGCCGGGTGAAGACCCCGGGCTTGGACCTGGTCACAAACTCGCCAATTACGAAGCAGGGGCCAAGGCGGTTTCCGCGAGCGAAAATCCCTCCCTGGTAGCGAATACGGCCGTCCTGGCCGGTGTCCTGGGTGCCGGCGGAGCCGGGAAGGCGACGCGCTTTGCCGTCCACCGTGAAACGCAGCCAGCCGGGCCGAAGGCGGGCCCGGCTGACATCAGGCCCGCAGGAGGACGTTAGCCCGGCGGCGGGACCTGCGGGCAGCAACCGCAGCGCAGGATTTAGCGGCGGACTCCGGTGATCCTGCCGGCCACGAGGGAAACCACGGTGATGATGATGGCTGCCAGTACGGCAGTCCAGAAAAACGAGTCGATGGTGAAGTGCACCGGGGTGTAGCTGCTTAGCCAGGACGTCAGGTAAAGCATGGCTGCGTTGATGATGATCGTAAACAGCCCCAGTGTCAGGATGGTGATGGGCAGCGACAGCAAACTCACGATGGGGCGCACCAAGGCGTTGACCAGGCCGAAGATCAGGCCGATGAACAGGTAGGCAAGGACCACTCCCAACGGGTCCGTTCCCTGCGTGACGCCGCCCTGGGCTACGGCTTCCGTCGTCGCGGTGGTGGAGATGTCCAGGCCGGGCAGGATCCAGCTCGCGATCCAGAGGGCCAGGCCGTTAATGAGGACCCGCACGATGAAAGAAAACATGGCCCCATGCTTTCACACAGCTGAGGAAACCGGCAGGGACAGCGAAGTAGGCTAGTTGGCATGACTTCAGCAGAGAACGCCGCGGGGGGAATCAGGCCCCGGCCGGTTGTGGACAGGCTTCCCCGCTACGCCGCCGGCAAGCCTCCCGCCGCCGTGGAAGGCCTTGAGAGCTACAAGCTTTCCTCCAACGAGAATCCGCTTCCGCCCATTCCTGCAGTGTTGCAGGCCATCGCGGACCAGACGGACTTCAACCGCTACCCGGATCCGCTCAGCAGCAAGCTCCGGGGCGCTCTTGCGAAGTTCCTGGACGTTCCGGCCGAGGACATCGTCACCGGCGCAGGCAGCCTCGGCGCGCTCAACCAGTTGCTGGTGACCTTCGCCGGTCAGAACGACGACGGCAAAGCCGACGAGGTTATCTACGCCTGGCGGTCCTTTGAGGCCTACCCCATCTGCGTTGGGCTTGCCGGGGCGGAGAGCGTCCGGATCCCCCTGACCGCCGAGGGCCGCCACGATCTGGACGCCATGGCTGCCGCCGTGACGGCGCGAACCAAAGTCATCCTGCTGTGTACGCCCAACAACCCCACCGGTCCCATCCTTGAAAAGGGGGAAACCGAAACATTCATCCGCCAGGTACCCTCCGACGTCGTCGTAGTCATCGATGAGGCCTACCAGGAGTTCGTGCGGGCAGAAGAAGCCGTGGACGGCATCGAGATGTACCGCAAATACCCCAATGTGGTGGTTCTGCGGACCTTCTCCAAGGCGCACGGCCTGGCTGGCCTGCGCGTGGGATACAGCGTCTCCAACCCGGACCTTACGCAGCACCTCCGCGTGGCCGCCACGCCCTTCGCCGTATCCCAGATCGCCGAGCGGGCAGCCATCACCTCGCTGCAGAACTTCAGCCAGGTTGTAGAAAGGGTACAAAGCCTCGTCAACGAGCGCGACCGCGTCACGGCCGGACTGCGGAGTCTCGGCTGGTTTGTGCCGGACGCCCAAGGCAACTTCGTGTGGCTCGATCTGGGTGAAAACAGTGCGGAGTTCGCAGCGCTGGCGGGAGCGGAAGCCCTTTCGGTCCGCGCATTCGGCAACGAGGGCGTCCGGGTGAGCATCGGCGAGGTGGAAGCGAACACCCGTTTCCTCCAGCTCTGTGCAAACTATACAAAGCCGCCACGGCGTTCCTAGCGCTTAACATAGCGCCCGGCGCGCGCCTACTGCGGATAAAGTAAGGATCAGTAAGCCAAAATATATGCCGGAACGGGAATGTATTCCTGTCCCGGCATATATCCCAGCGATATTGCGACGCACTCAGTGCGGCAAGCGAGGAGACGGTATGGGCGCCACACATCTGCCCGCTACCGAGTTCGACGGAACCGGGGTAGACGACCAGCTCGAGGCGGAAGCCGAGGCTGCTCTGGGAGAGCCTTCAGCGCCCATGGTCCAGCTCTTGGGGCCGGACGGGACTCTGGGCGAGGATTCAGTGTTTTCCGAATACGCCAACCGCATCGACGCTGAAAAGCTGCGCGGGTTCTACGCGGACATGGCAGCTATTCGGCGCTTCGACCAGGAGGCCACCGCGCTGCAGCGGCAGGGCCAGCTGGCGCTCTGGGTGCCGCTCACCGGCCAGGAAGCCGCCCAGATCGGCTCCGGCCGGGCTAGCCAGCCGCAGGACTATATTTTTCCCACCTACCGTGAACACGGCGTCGCCCTGACCCGCAACGTTGACCTGGCGGAGCTGCTCCGCCAGTTCCGCGGAGTGTCCAACGGCGGCTGGAACCCCAAAGACACCAACTTCCACCTGTATACCCTGGTCCTGGCAGCCCAGACCCTCCACGCAGTGGGCTACGCCATGGGCATCCAGCGGGACCAGCAGCTCGCGGCGGCGTCGGATCCCGCGGGTACGGAACCTCCCGCCGCAGTCATCGCTTACTACGGGGACGGCGCCAGCTCCGAGGGCGATGTGCATGAATCCATGGTTTTCGCGTCCTCCTTCAAGGCCCCGGTGGTCTTCTTCTGCCAGAACAACCACTGGGCCATCTCCGTGCCCAGCACCGTGCAGACACGCGTCCCGCTGTCCAACCGGGCGAAGGGCTACGGCTTCCCGGGCATCCGCGTGGACGGCAACGACGTCATTGCCGTGCACGCCGTCACCGAATGGGCGCTGGATCATGCCCGCCAAGGAAACGGTCCGGTGCTCATCGAAGCCTTCACCTACCGTGTGGGTGCCCACACCACGGCGGACGACCCCACGAAGTACCGGCAGTCCGCTGAGGAGGACGCCTGGCGGGCTAAGGATCCCCTGGCCAGGCTGGAAAAGTACCTGCGTACGGAGGGCCTCGCCGACGACGCCTTCTTTGCCAAGGTCAAGGCCGACGGCGACGACCTTGCAGCGTATGTCCGGCGCACCACGCACCACCTCGAAACGCCGGACATCCGGTCCGCGTTCGCCAACACGTACGTGGAGCCGCACCCGCTCGTAGCCGAGGAACTGGCGTGGTTCGAGCAGTACAGCGCCGGCTTCGACGACGACGCCGGATCCGAAACTGCAGCAGGAGAGGCGGCGAACTGATGACCACCATGACCATTGCCAAGGCCATCAATGAAGGCCTCCGCGCAGCCCTGACGAACAACCCCAAGTCACTGCTCATGGGCGAGGACATCGGCCCGCTCGGCGGCGTCTACCGGGTCACGGACGGCCTGATCGCAGAGTTCGGCCCCGAGCGCGTTGTGGACACCCCGCTGGCTGAATCCGGCATCATCGGCACGGCAATCGGCCTGGCCCTGCGCGGCTACAGCCCCGTCTGCGAAATCCAGTTCGACGGCTTCGTCTTCCCGGGGTTCAACCAGATCACCACGCAGCTGGCCAAGATGCATGCGCGCAGCAACGGCAACCTCACCGTTCCCGTTGTCATCCGCATTCCGTACGGCGGCGGCATCGGTTCGGTGGAGCACCACTCCGAATCCCCGGAGGCGCTGTTCGCGCACACGGCGGGGCTGCGGATCATCACCCCGTCCAACCCGCATGACGCCTATTGGATGATCCAGCAGGCTGTCGAATGCCAGGATCCCATCATCGTCTTCGAACCCAAGCGACGCTATTGGCTCAAGGGCGATGTGGACGTGGAGGCGCCGGGCAGTGCGGAAGATCCGTTCAAGGCGCACGTGCTGCGCGAGGGGACCGACGCCACGGTGGTGGCTTACGGTCCGCTGGTTCCGGTGGCGCTGGCCGCGGCCAATGCCGCGGCCGAGGACGGCCACAGCGTCGAAGTCATTGACCTCCGGTCCATCTCGCCGATCGACTTCGACACCGTCACGCAGTCCGTGCAGAAGACCGGCCGCCTCATTGTTGCTCACGAGGCACCCACATTCGGCGGCATCGGCGGGGAAATCGCGGCCCGGATCAGCGAGCGGGCCTTCCTGTCCCTCGAGGCCCCGGTGATCCGGGTGGGCGGGTTCCACATGCCCTACCCCGTGGCCAAGGTGGAAGAGGACTACCTGCCGGACATCGACCGCATCCTTGAGGCGCTGGACCGCGCCCTCGCCTACTGATGACCACCTGCTGACGACTGCCTACTGATGACGCCTTCCAAACCGAGGACCCCATGACTGTGAACAAGTTCAACCTCCCCGACGTGGGCGAGGGACTCACCGAGGCCGAAATCGTTTCCTGGAACGTCAAGCCCGGCGACACCGTCGCAATCAACGACATCCTGTGCGAAATCGAAACGGCCAAGTCCCTCGTGGAGCTGCCTTCTCCGTTCGCCGGCACGGTCACCGAGCTGCTGGTGCCGGTAGGCGTGACCGTCGACGTCGGGACCCCGATCATCAGCGTGAGCGATGCCGTTTCCGGCGAAGACCCAACGCCGGCGGATGTGCCTCCCCCCGCGGTGCCGGCGACTCCTGCTGTCCCGGCGGCTCCGGTCGCTGAGGCGCCCCTCTACGGAAAGATTCCAGGGGACGACGGCGGGACGCCAGGTGCGCAGCCGGCAGCTGCCGGCAGCGCCGCCGGACCGCTGGTGGGCTCGGGCCCCAAGGCCGACGCCGTCAAGCGCCGCCCGCGCAAGGGTTCCCCATCCGCCGTCGCCTCGCCAGTGGCAGCCGCAGTGAAACCGCTGACCGAAGAGGCGATGCCGGCGGCCAGGCCCGCCCCGGTGGTTGAGCCGGTCGAGACGCAGGGCATCTGGATCAACGCCGGTGCGCCGTCCGCCCAGGATGCTGCGGCTACCACCCAGGAAGGCGCAGCCCGCGCCACCCTCGGCGGTACCATCAGCGGCCTCGTCAATCGGGTCCTGGCGAAACCTCCGGTGCGTAAAATCGCCCGGGATCTGGGCATCGATCTTGCAGACGTCGTCGCCACCGGCGCGCGGGGCGAAGTCACCCGGGAGGACCTGGTGAGCTACCAAGCGCAGCGCGACGCCGAGGTGGACAAGGCGGACACCTTCTGGGGTAAGTCCGGACGGCCGCAGGACCAGCGCATCGAGCGGATTCCCGTCAAGGGCGTCCGCAAGGCAACGGCCAAGGCCATGGTGGAGTCCGCGTTCGCGGCCCCGCACGTGAGCATCTTCGTGGATGTCGACGCCAGCCGCACCATGGAGTTCGTCAAGCGGCTGAAAGTGTCGCGCGACTTCGAGGGGATCAAGGTTTCCCCGCTGCTGATCCTGGCCAAAGCCGTGATCTGGGCGGCAGCCCGCAACCCGAGCGTCAACGCTACATGGGTGGACAGCCCCGACGGCAGCGATAGTGCTGAAATCCACGTCAAGCACTTCATGAACCTGGGCATTGCGGCGGCCACCCCCCGCGGCCTGATGGTTCCGAACATCAAGAACGCCCAGGACCTCTCGCTCAAGGAACTGGCCCTGGCACTCAATGATCTGGCCACCACGGCCCGCGCCGGGAAGACCCAGCCTGCCCAGATGCAGGGCGGCACCCTTACTGTCACCAATATCGGCGCTCTTGGCATCGACACAGGCACGCCGATCATCAACCCTGGCGAAGTGGCCATCGTGGCCTTCGGCACCATCAAGCAGAAGCCCTGGGTCCTGGACGGCGAGGTCATTCCGCGCTGGATCACCACCCTGGGCGGTTCGTTCGACCACCGCGTTGTCGACGGCGACCTCTCGGCACGCTTTATGGCCGACGTGGCAGCCATCCTGGAGGAGCCTGCACTCCTGCTGGATTAGGGCTTCCGGCCGGATAGGACCTCCCGGACCGGACTGGCCAAGCAAAAGGAACCCCGCCGCTGGAATTTCAGCGGCGGGGTTCCTTTGCGTCAGTCGCCGGAAGCCAGTCCGGCGGACCGGCCTAGTACGCAGGGTACGTCGAGAGCAACTGTGCCAGGGCAGGATCGGACGACATGCCGCTGAGGCCCACGGCCGCTGCGATCATCGCACCGGAAAGCCCGGTGAGGCAGGCCGTGACCACCGCGAAGAACTTCCAGTCGTTGCGCATGACGCTCCGGACGGTCTCGGGCAGGTCCAGGCCGGGCGTAATGAGGTTGGGTGCGCTGTCCGTAGAGCCGTCGTCGAGGAACGCGATCACCCGGTCATTGGCGCGGTCCACGCGCATGGTGCTGATGTGGTTGCCGTGGCGGGCAAGAAGGATGTCGTGGCCTACGAGCTGGCGCCGCTGAAGCGTAAGCATAATGTTCCCTTGAAGTCGTCGATACTCGGATGTCCGCACCATCGAGTACTCCTCAATTTTACCGTTGAAAACCGCGTCATTCCGCCGAAAACGGGGTGAGGCTGCCCACCCGGGGGAGTGACGCCGGTCTACCTGGATGCCCCCAAGGCTTGACATGCCGGACGTTCCGGTAAGCTCGGTGGGCTTCACGGCGCCCAACATGGAATGCCGCCTGGTGGACCCCCTCACGGCTTCCTGCACACCGGCGACATCGCGACCGTCCGCGCCGACGGCGTGGTGACCATTGTGGACCGGCTCAAGGAACTCATTAAATACAAGGGTTACCAGATCGCCCCGGCGGAACTCGAAGCACTGCTGTTGACGCACCCCGGCATTGCGGACGCCGCCGTCATCGGAACGCCCGACGCCGACGGTCAGGAAGTGCCCATGGCCTTCGTTGTGCGGCAGCCGGGAGAGCATGGGCAGGCGCTCGATGACGCGACCGTGATCGACTTTGTGGCCGCCAAAACGGCACCTTCAAGAAGATCCGCCGGGTGGAGTTCATCGAGGCCGTACCCAAGTCCTCCTCCGGGAAGAACCTGCGGAGGCTCCTGAAGGACGGTTAGTCGGCGACGTCCGTCTTGGCGATGTACACGTCGCACGGCGCGTTGTGGGCCACGCTGTTGGCGACACTGCCCAGCACCCGGCCGATCCCGCGCATCCGGCGGTTACCCACCACGATCATCTGGGCGTCGAAACGCTCGGCTTCCCTGATGAGGGCTTCCGCGGGCTTGCCCCGGGCCGAGGAATACGTGACCTTGAGGCCCTCCGAATGCAGCTTCGACGCAACGTCCTTGGCCACTTTCTCCGCCTCCCCGGCATCGGAGACGATCCAGCGGTCACTGCCGCTTCCGTAGACCTCTGTGCGGTCGCTGTCGAAGGCAGTGACCACGTGAAGGGTCGCCCCGAGGGACACAGCCAGCCCCTGCGCTGTTTCCGCGGCCCGCATTGCAGTCTCGCTGCCGTCAACGCCGACAACAATAATTCCGGTCATGCTCGTGCTCCTTAGGGATCGGTCAGTTTAGCCACTACGCATAGTGAATATGCCAGTGAATCATGGCCCTACCGAACCGATGCTCAGCGCCGTATGGCCATGATTCAGGCTACAGCGCCTCGATGGCGTCCCGTAGTACCGGTGCGAGTCTCCGCACTCCCTCGGCGATGGTTTCGGGGGGAACGGCGCTGAACGCGAGGCGCAGCTTGTTGGACGGTTCATCCGAATGGGTGAAAGCCGCTCCAGGGATGAACACAACGCCCGCGTCGATTGCCTTGCGCAGCAGTGGATACGTGTCCACGCCCTCGGGGAGCGTCACCCAGACGAAGAAACCGCCCTCGGGCCGGGTCCAGCTCAGCCCCTCCGGCATGTACTCCGCCAGGGCTGTGAGCATGGCCTGGCAGCGCTCGGCGTAAAGCCCGCGGTAGGTTTCGATCTGCCCCTTCCAGTCATACTCCCGCAGATAGGCCGAGACCAGCATCTGGTTCAGGGTGGAGGGGCACAGCGTCACCGCTTCGGACGCCAGGTAATAGCGGCGCTGAAGGTGGGCCGGCACCAGGGCCCAGCCGATCCTCAGGCCCGGGGCAAAGATCTTCGAAAAGGAGCCCATGTAAATGACGTCGTCGGGGTTCGCGGCCCGCAGCGGAGCCAGCGGTTTGCCGTCAAAGCGCAGCAGGCCGTAGGGATTGTCCTCCAGGACCAAAATATTCGCTCTGCGGCATATATCGACGATTTCCTGCCGGCGCTCCTCCGCCATGGTTATGCCGGAGGGGTTATTGAAATTGGGGATGGTGTACAGGAACTTGACGTTCTTGCCGGCAGTCTGCAGGGCGGCAATCCGGGCTTCCAGGAGATCCGGAATCAGGCCGTGCTCATCCATGGGGACGGTGGCCACCTCCACCTGGTAGGCCTCGAATGTGTTGAGTGCGCCAACATAGGTGGGGTCCTCCACCAGCACCACGTCGCCGGGATCGCAGAACACCTTGGTGGCCACGTCCTGGGCTGACTGGGAACCGGCGGTGACCACCACGTTCCGGGGATCGGCGTCGAGGATTCCCTCCGCCGCCATAACGTCGCAGATCTGGGTGCGGAGCTCTTCGGTCCCTTGGCCGCTGCCGTACTGGAGTGCCGTCATGCCCTGTTCGGCGATGATCTTCGCGGCCGTCTGGCCGAGCCGTTCCAGCGGAAGGGACTGCAGGTAGGGGCTGCCGCCCGCCAGCGAAACGAGGCCGGGGCGCAGGGAGATATCAAAGACATCCCGGACTGCGGACTGCTTGATGTTGGCTGCGCGCTCCGAGAAAAGTTCATCGTGGCGGTGGGCGGACGTGGCCGCTCGTTCGATTGCGTCAATTGCTTCGGCCGGCAGGACATCTGCCGCGGCATCAAGTGTTTCGTGGGTCACACTGTCAGGATACAGCCACATGTTGTCAATTAGGCAACGTTTGTTCACGGATCTTTCGGGAAACGTGTCCGGGCACGGCCAGCAATTGCTTTACCTTGGGCGACGCAGGGCATGGAATAGACCCATGACTATGCACAGCCACCTCACCCCCCTGGCCGCGGCCTTCCACGCACTTCACGCGGACGCTGCGCCGCTGGTCCTGGTAAACGTCTGGGACGTTGCGTCGGCCCGCCTGGTGGAGGAAGCAGGGGCGGCTGCGCTGGCCACCTCCAGTTCGGCTGTGTCCTGGAGCCTCGGCTTTCCGGACGGAAATCACCTGCCGCGTGAACTCGCCATGGCGGCTGTTCGCCGGATCGCGGCATCCACGGCATTGCCGGTGACGGCGGACATCGAGACCGGTTATGCGAACGTCGACGGCGCGTTCGATGAAGGGGAGCTGCGGGAGACCGTCCGCAGCGTCCTGGCTGCCGGAGCGGTCGGCGTGAATTTTGAGGACTCCGGCGAGGAGCCGCTAACGGGCGTTGAGGAACAGGCGCGCCGCATCGCCGTCGTCCGCCGGACAGCGGAGGAAGCGGGGATTGACCTGTTTATCAACGCGCGCACCGATACCTACCTGTCCGGCAGTTTTCCGGATTCAGCTTTCGCCGAAACCGTCCGCCGTGCGGACGCCTACCTGGCCGCGGGTGCCAACGGAATATTCGTCCCCGGGGTGCAGGATCTGCATGTACTCCACGACCTGTCCCGCCGGATTGCCGCGCCCCTCAACGCCTTGGCCGGACTGGGCGCGCCCTCCGTGGGTGAACTGCACGACGCCGGCGTCCGCCGGATCAGCATCGGCGGCAACACCGCAAAGGCTGCCTATGCCACCGTGTCCCGCGTGGCCGAAGATGTGCTCGGGGACGGCAACTGGTCCGAGTTGGCCGGGGCCCGAAGCCACGCGGCCATGGATGACCTGTTCCGGCGTGACTGACCTGTTTGTACGGCGTTGCTTGGCCGGCGAGCCGGGGAGCAGCATCCCGGCCATGCCGAAGGCCGCCGCGTACTGTGGGCAGCCCCGTCCTAGCGGAGGCTCAGGACCTCTGCCAGCCGCCGGCCGTCCACGTAGATCTCTGCCCGTGCCGCACCGACGGCCGAGACGGCTGTGTGCGTGAGCTGGGCTTCCAGGCGGGGGATGTCGCAGGTGCCGCCCGGCCGGATGGTGCCGGTCAGGTTCACCACCACGGTGGTGCTGTCGAAGTAGGCGGACACATACTCCAGGTCGGAGCTGTCCAGGGAGTTGTACAGTCCGGCCGGGGCGTCACTGCCGCCGAGCAGGATGGTGAGGGACGTCCTGAGCGGTTCGGCCGCCGCGGCGGGGCTGTGGAAAACGGCCACCAGGCTGTCGTTGCACCCGAAGCGCACGCCGGAAGTGCCGCCGTCGTCCAATGCTACGTAGTACACGGGCGTACCTCCGGGCAGCTTGCCGGGCAAGGCCGCCTGCCCGCCCGCTGCTGTTGCTTCCGGCGCGGGCACGGTTCCCGAGCCCGAGCTGCCCGAGCTGCCGGAGCTGCCCGAGGCGGCGCTGCCTGAAGCCGTTTCCCCGGGCAGCGGCTTTTCGCTGGCGGACCCGTCAACGGTCGCGGCGCCACCGCCGTTTGCGCCTGCCTGGGGTGCGACGCCGGCATCCGTAGGCTTCATCGCAGGGCCGGAAGCGGCGGACGGCACGGGCGTGGGCTCGAGGGACGGGGACGCAGGTGGCGGCGGCAGTGGCCGAGGTTCCGGCAGGCCGCCCGCCTGGGCAGCGGTGCTTTCCGTGGACGGGCCGTTCGGCAGGGAACACGATCCGAGCCACAGCGGAAGTATAAAAGCGGCAGCAGCCGCACCTGCCCGGATCCCAGGCGTGAACTTCATGAACGCACCGCACTTCCAGCTCTCGCACGTCCCCGTCTCAACGTTACGGCTGTGGTGCTGTGGGCGGAATATGTGCTGAGTGACGGTTTTGCGTCAGCTCAATCACGGAATGGTGACGCAAAACGCCCCCGGCAGTTGCCGGAGGCGTTTGGGGCGGACTGACGGGGAATGCCGGTCCGGCAAGTGCGAGGTTCCGCGGGCGATCAGGCTGCTTCGGCTGCAGTCCTGGCGACGGCCAGGGCGTCGAAAACTCCCTTGATCTGCTCAACAACCTCGGCGTCGTCCTTGGGGTGGACTTCGGCGAAGCGGACCATCGAGCCGGGAACGGCCAGCTTGGCATCCTCGAGGACCACCGCGCCGGCGATGCCTACCGCCTTGCGGGCCTCGTCCTGGGCCCAGACGCCGCCATACTGGCCAAATGCGGTGCCGACGACGGCGGTGGGCTTGCCGCTGAGGGCGCCGGCGCCGAACGGGCGGGACAGCCAGTCGATGGCGTTCTTGAGCGAGGCCGGAACGGTGCCGTTGTGCTCGGGGGTGACCAGAAGCAGGGCATCCGCATCATTCGCGGCGGCGCGGAGGGCAGCGGCGGCGGCCGGAACCTGGCCTTCGACGTCGATGTCCTCGTTGTAGAACGGGATATTGCCCAGACTTTCGTGGATAACAACCTCAACCTGCTCCGGCGCATTCAGCTGGATGGCTTCGGCGAGCTTCTGGTTGGTGGATTCGGCGCGCAGGCTGCCGACCAGCGTAAGTACGGTGCTCTTGGACATATGAACTCCTTGTGTCTGGCCGCGGGAGATCCGCCGGCTGATGATTCTGGAGGCCTGTTCGGGCCTTCACTGTGCTAAACGGACCGTGGTCCGCATATTATTCCCCGGGCCCAAAATCTTTTGGTGTGGCCTTCATCTCAAACCGCCCTTGGGTCGCCGCTGGACTAGACTCAAGGGCGGTCGCCTGCGCGGCAGCGGTTCATGATCACTGGGGAAGGGCTGCGTCCGAGAGGGTGCATCCCGCTGATAAGTTCCCCGCCTAGCCCACGGAGTCGATGTGCCCCACCCCTTGGAGATGGCCGAACGCCATGCGGCCGCGGCTCAGGGCCGTCCCAACCTGATGAGGAACCGCAAGGGCCTTGCTGCCTTCCTCGGGGTGATCGTGTTGGCCGGGTTCCTGCTGCTGGTCCAACTGCAGCCTCTCCACGGATGGTGGCTCCTGGCACTGACGGGCTTGCTGGCTATGGCGGTGCCGACCTCCCGCGGACTGTCCCAGCGGATAGTTGTCCTGGGCTGCCTGTACTTTGGAGCCGTCCCCTTGCTGTGGTGGGTCCCCGTCCCCCCGAATTTTCCGGGTTGGGGGCAGCTGCTCCTGGGATGCCTTCTATCCGGACTGACAATGTGGGTCGTTGGGTCCGACAACCGCAAAGTGGCGGTGGCCGCGCTCGCCCCCTCCGTGGGCAAGGCGGACTGCCTGCTTGTGGTCGCTGCAGCCCTGGGCGGAGCAGCGTTGTTGCCCTATTTTCTCGTCTTCACGGGCCCCGAGGCCTTGGGGCTGCTGCTGGCCAGCTGGGACAACTCTTCACACTTCAACATGTACAACATGCTCCGAAGCCACGGCACGGTCATCCCGATGGCCGGTCTTTCGGACACCGGCCATCCGTGGAGCTTCATTGAGTATCCGCAGGGATTCCATGCGGCCCTCGCAACCATGGCCGACCTCGTGGTGGGGCATTCGCCGGGCCCCCTGGGCATCGAACTGGTGAGCTACAGCCGGCTGAGTTCCCTCGCTGCCGTCGGAGCAACAGTGATGGTGACGGCCGGACTCACGTCGTTGCCGTGGATCAGGGAGCGGCCACTGATGTGTACGCCCTTTGTCGTACTGGCCATCACAGCGTGGTCCTTCGGCACCGCTTCCATAGCCACGCTGCACGCTTTCCAAAACTTCCTCGTTGGTGTTGCGCTGCTGGCTTGCCTGATGATCGCCGTATCCTTCGCCGAATCCCTGGCCAGGCCGGTGGTTTTCGCTACTGCAGCTGCCGCGGTGGTCGGAATGGCCAACACGTGGGCGCTTTTGCTGCTTCTGGTGGTGCCCCTGGCCATATTTGCCGTCTTCCCGTGGTCCCGGCAGCGGTGGCAGGGGACCCGGGCGGGGTGGTTAACGAACGGTGCGACGGCGGCAGCGGCCTTACTGGGCCTGCTCCTCGTTGGCCTGCAAATCTCCCGAATCCAGACCGGTACCGTTGTGACCGCCATAGGCCGGGTCCCGAGTTCCACCCACGGCGTCGAAATTGCCACATTTCTTGTCGCTCTGGCGGCGTCAATATTGCTGGTTCACGGAAACTTCAGGCTATTCCTCGCCGGTCAGGGAAAGCTGCCTGCGGCCGCCAGGCTCATTGTTGTCCCCGTTGTTGGCCTGGCATTGGTTGTTGCAGTCGGGGCCTATCAGATCATCAGTGCGGGAAAAGTCAATTACTATTCGCTCAAGCTGGCCTTGGCGATAGAGCTCATCCTGCCAATAATTGCCTGCGTCGCCGTGACCGCCCTTGTGGGCCGATGGCTTGCGTCGCAAAGGTACGGCCGGCCCAAGGGCCTGGCGGTTATGTCGGCTCTCGCCGCCCTGGCGTCCACGCAGGTGTTCGGGCTGACTGTCCAGGATACAAGGCCGCTAGGCATGGATCCGATGACGCCGTATCAGCAAGGGATGTCCACGATAGAGGCGCACACCAGCAAGAACGCTGAGGCCGCCGCGGAACTCTTCCGCGACGCAGAGTCCCATTCGGCGGACCGGGGAGATGCGATGTACATCATTAATTCCGAGCAGATCGATCCCCTTCTGGCAGCTACGTGGTACCTGTCGCTGACCGGTACCCTCAACCAAAATACGAACAGGCTGGTGGAGGAGTTGCGGCCCCTCCACGAGGGGTATGGCGGAAATCTTGCCGTAGTCGCGGAAAATGTCCTGGGAGCTGATCCCGACGTTTCCGTGGTCCTTGATCCGGCCCTACGCGACTTCCTTGCAGCCGAAGGATTGCCCCACGACCTGCTCGTGCGGACAATCAGCGCGAATTGAGTGAACTCCCCGATTTGGCTGATGCCGTGAATAATTCCTGCCCCATTTTGGGCTGCGGTCCGGGCATTAGCCCGGGGCTAGAATACTTCGTGTGAGCCTCATCCCAATCCGCTCCGGATCGCCACTCGGCGGGGAAACGGAACGCAGCGACGCCGCCCGCAACCGGGAACTGCTGCTCAGGGCTGCCCGCGAACTTATTGAAGAGTGCGGGGCGGACGGCCTCACTATGGACCGGCTGGCAGAGCGCGCGGGGGTGGGCAAGGGCACTGTTTTCCGCCGCTTCGGCTCCCGGGCCGGGCTGATGATGACACTCCTCAGCGACTCCGAGGCCGCCTTCCAGGGCAGGTTCATGTTCGGCCCCCCGCCCCTGGGTCCCGGCGCTCCTCCGCTGGATCGGCTGGTGGCGTTCGGTGCTGAGCGGATTGCGTTTGTCCTGGAGTTCGGGGAACTCGCCCGCGCTGCCGACTCGTCCGCCTATAACCGCTTCGACGTACCGGCTGCCGTGCTCTGGCACCGGCACATCGAGATGCTCCTGCGCACCGCCGGCGTAACTGCGGATCCGTGGCTTATGGCGATGTCGCTGAGCTCCACCCTGGACCCGGAGCGGCTGCTCCACGCCGTGCGGGTGCATCATGTGGCTCCGGAGCGGCTCGCGGAGTCCTGGCGTGAACTCGTCACCCGAGTGGTCAGCTGTCCCGAGCCGAGCCCTCAGGCGGACTCCACTTCACCGGGCGGGGATTAAACCGTGGGACGGCGTCCGGCCAGCCAAATCAATGCTCCGGAGTTGTTCATAACGATCCGGTACGGGCCTCCCAGTTTCCGCGGCCGGGCGCTCCGGAGAGATGGGCCAATGTGGTAGTTTCCTCTGGAATGTGACCCGCAACATAGTCCACCAGGGCAAGCCCCAAAAGGGCGCGCGGACCGGCCAGACACCCGCTGGCCATGATCCCGGATCGGCGGTGGAACCCCTGCCGGATGGGGGACGACGGAAGGATCGACTGCTGTGAATGTGGAACTGAAACCGGGCCGGGAGGCCATCTCCGAAGGGCCTCCGACGCTGCGCGGCGCGAAACTGGCAGCGGCGATCCAGAGCTAAACAGATATGTTCCGGTACCTCGCCAAACGCGCAGCCACCTACCTGCTCATGATCTTCCTGACCACGACGGCGGGATACTTCCTCGCCGTCAGCACCCTCCAGCCGGCGCTGCTGGAACAGGAACGCATTCCACGGCCCACCCCCGAGCAAGTGGCCAACTCCTTCCGACTCAAAGGCCTCGACCCGACGCTAACCCCTTGGGAACGCTACGTTGACTGGCTCACGGGGATCGTCACCCGCTGGGACTGGGGACGGAGCCCCAACGGCGCCTTCATCAACGCGGAGTTCGGTGACCGGGTGTGGATCTCCACCCGGCTCTTCCTGGCCTCCATCGTGCTCACCCTCATCATCGGGGTGGCGCTGGGCGTGTACACCGCCGCGCGGCAATACAAGTTCCAGGACCGCGTCATAACGTCCTACAGCTACCTCGTGTACATCGTGCCCGCGCCGATCGCTTACTTCCTGGTCCAGCTCGGTGCCATCAACGTCAACGAAACCATCGGCGAACGGATATTTTTCGTCACGGGCATCTCCACTCCAGGGCTGGAGGGGAACGCCTGGGTCCAGTTCGCCGACATGCTGGCCCACTACACCGTGCCCACGCTGGCCATCACCCTGGTGGGCTGGGGTACATACCAGATCGCCCAGCGCCAATACCTGCTGGACAACGTCAATGCCGACTTCGTCCGCACGGCCCGCGCCAAGGGGCTCACCCGCAACCAGGCCATCACCCGCCACGCCCTGCGCGTCTCGTTCATCCCCGTCGCGCAAAGCATCGCATTCACCATTCCGGCCATCTTCGCCGGAGGGTTCTTCGCCGAGAAGATCTTTGCCTGGCCGGGCGTCGGCTCGTGGAGTATCGACGCCATCGCCCTGCAGGACGTTAATGCGGCCACCGCCACGCTCGCGTACGGTTCAGTCATTTTCGCGATCGGGGCCATCCTCGCTGACTTCGCCACTACCCTTGTCGACCCCCGTGTGAGGGTGCAGTAGCCATGACCAATTTGAACGCGATCGACCCCGCCGCCGTCGTCGAGGAAGCACGGATCGAAAACGACGACGTCGTGATCGCCAAGTCCGCAATCATCCTGCGGCGCTTCCTTCGGAACAAGACAGCCGTCGCGGGCCTGGTCATTTTCCTCGCGCTCACCGTCCTCTCCTTCGTGGGCGGCTCGTTCTCCGCTTGGGACAAGGAAACCATCGACCCCTTCAACATCGGCATGCCGCCGTCCGCCGAGCACCTGCTGGGAACATCCCAGGCCGGCATCGATCTTTACGCACTCATGGTGGAGGGCACCCGGATCTCCATCCTCATCGGCCTGGTGGTCGGCCTCGTCTCGGTGCTGATCGCCGCCGTCTATGGCTGCACGATGGCCTACTTCGGCGGCAAAGTGGACAAAGTCATGCTGTTTGTCCTGGAAGCCCTCATCATGATGCCGGCGCTGCTGGTGGTGGCCGTTGCAACCAGCGGCGGCGGCAGCGGCCTGCGGGAGAACCTTCCCAGCTGGCTCCTGCTGATCATTGTGCTCCTGGTCTTCAGCTGGATGGGCACGGCCCGCCTGATCCGCTCCCTTTCGATGTCCCTGATGCAGCGTGACTTCGTCAAGGCCGCCCAGTACATGGGCATCCCCGCCCGCCGGATCGTCTGGCGCCACCTGGTCCCCAACATCGGCTCCCTGCTGGTCCTGGACATCACCCGCGGTGTCACCGGCGCCATCCTGGCCGAGGTCGCGTTCTCCTTCATCGGCATCGGCATCAAGGTCCCGGACGTGAGCCTGGGCGTCCTGATCAACCAGGCCACGTCCCAGGTCCAGACCTTCCCGTGGATGTTCTGGGTTCCGCTGGGGGCAATGTTCCTGCTGACAGGGTCGCTCGCCATGATGAACGACGGCCTGCGTGATGCGTTCGACCCCAGTTCCAGTTCCGGTGGCAGCGCCAAGAGTGCGAAGAAGAAGAACAAATGAGCAGTGACACCACCGCCGGCGCGGAAATGACCGCGGAGCACCTGCACATCGCCGGGCTGCATGCACCGGGTGATGCCCCTGCGGATGCAGTCCTGTCCGTACGGGACCTGAACGTCAGATTCAACTCGGAGAACGGCGTGGTCCACGCGGTCCGCGGCGTGGACTTCGACCTCCTTCCCGGCAAGACGCTCGGCATTGTGGGCGAGTCCGGCTCAGGCAAATCCGTGACCTCCCTGGCCATCATGGGCCTGCTGCCCGCGACCGCCGGGGTCACGGGTTCGGTCAGGCTGAACGGCACGGAACTGCTGGGCCTCAGTGACAAGGCCATGTGCCGGTACCGCGGCAACGACATCGCCATGGTCTTCCAGGATCCGCTCTCCTCCCTGACCCCGGTGTACACCGTGGGCCATCAGATCATCGAAGCGCTCACGGTCCACCACCCGAAGATGAGCAAACAGGCAACGGAGGCCCGCGCCGTCGAGCTCCTTGGCATGGTGGGAATCCCCAGCCCCAAGGACCGGCTGAAGGCGTTCCCGCACGAATTCTCAGGCGGCATGCGCCAGCGTGTGATGATTGCCATCGCGATCGCCAACAACCCGCGGGTGCTCATCGCTGATGAGCCGACGACGGCGCTGGACGTCACCATCCAGGCACAGGTCCTGGAGGTTCTGCATACCGCGCAGGAGGAGACCGGTGCCGCCGTCGTGATGATCACCCACGACCTCGGCGTGGTTGCCGGCATGGCGGACGACATCATGGTGATGTATGCCGGAAAGCCGGTGGAAACCGGCAGCGTTGACGACATCTACTACAACCCGCGGATGCCCTACACCATGGGCCTGCTGGGCGCAGTGCCCCGCGTGGACGTGGCGGAAAAGGCGTCGCTGGTGCCCATAGACGGCATCCCGCCGAACCTCATCCACACGCCCACCGGATGCTCCTTCGCGCCGCGGTGCCCGCTCGTGAGCGACGCCTGCCTGCACGGGGAGCCGGAACTGTGGCCGGTCACGGGGCCGCGGCGAACAGGGAACGGATTGCCCGGCAACGGAACCCACAAGGCCGCCTGCATCAAGACGGACACCCTCGGCGCCGACGTCAACGTCCACGAGATCTTCCGGGCCCCTGCCGTTCCGGTATCCCGCTTCGACGCGGTGCCGCGGCTGGAACGCAGGACTGTCCTGGAGCTCAAGGACATCCGGAAGCACTTCCCGCTGCTGAAAGGATCGCTCATCAAGCGGCGGATCGGCACCGTGAAGGCCGTGGACGGGCTGAGCTTCGACATCCGCGAGGGCGAGTGCTTCTCGATTGTGGGCGAGTCCGGCTGCGGGAAGACCACCACCCTGCTGGAAATCATGGAGTTCCACAAGGACCAGGACGGCGAGGTGACCATCGGCGGGCTCAGCAACAAGGCAGCCTCCGACGCCAGGACCAAGAGCGCCATGCGCAAGGAACTCCAGATGGTGTTCCAGGACCCCACCGGCGCGCTGGATCCGCGTTTCACTGTCTTCGAAGTGCTGTCCGAGCCGCTTGAAAACGCCGGCATGGCCAAGCCCGCCATCCGGAAGCGCATCATGGAGCTGATGGAGCTGGTGGGCCTCCAGCCGGACCACGTCAACCGGTTCCCCAACCAGTTCTCCGGCGGCCAGCGCCAGCGCATCGGGATAGCCCGCGCCCTCGCCGTCAATCCCAAGCTGGTAGTCCTCGACGAACCCGTATCCGCACTGGACGTCTCCGTGCAGGCCGGCGTGATCAACCTCCTGGACAAGCTCCGCGCAGAGCTGGGCCTGAGCTACCTCATGGTGGCCCATGATCTCTCCGTGGTGCGCCACATCTCCAACCGGGTAGCCGTGATGTATCTTGGCAAGATCGTGGAAATCGGTGATGTGGACAATGTCTTTGACAACCCCCGCCACCCCTACACCCGGGCCCTCCTGTCCGCGATCCCCGTGCCGGACCCCCGGCTGGAACGGACCCGTGAACGCATCATCCTGCAGGGCGACCTCCCGTCACCTCTTGATGCGCCCAAGGGCTGCAACTTCGCGACCCGCTGCCCCGTGTTCGCCGCGCTCCCGGCCGCCAAGCAGGAAAAGTGCCTGACGCTCGAGCCGCCCCTGGAGTCCGTTCACTCCCCGCAAGCGGCCCCCGCGGCCGCAGCGGGGCCGGACCAGCAGTTCGCCTGCTTCTTCCCCGACGGCGAACTCGATGCGGACATGCTCGTCGTCCACGAAAGTCCATGACCCGCCCCATCCCCACAGCACCAATCTCGCACCAAAAATGAAGGGAAAACCATGAAGAACCTGACCAAGATTGGCGGGGTGGCCGCCGTTGCGGCAGCGCTCGCGCTCACGGGCTGCGGCGGAGGCGGGACCCCCTCCGGGCCCGACGCCGGCAAGGGCCAGGACGCCGGCAGCGACCTCACCAAGCTGATCAGCATCAACGCCAAGGACGCCAAGGACCTGGAACCGGGCGGTACCGTGACGCTACCGCTGGGCAGCATTGGACCGGTCTTCAACGGCTTTTCCAACACGGGCAACAGCGGGGACAACACCGCGCTGCACCGTCCCATCGACGGCGCGGGCACGTGGGGCTGCTGGAACTTCGACTTTGACGGCACGGCCACACCGAACAAGGACTTCTGCGAGGAGGTCAAGAGCGAAGTCAAGGACGGCAAGCAGACCATCACCATCAAGGTGAACGAGAAGGCCACGTACAACGACGGCACACCGATCGACGTCAAGGCCTTCCAGAACACCTGGAACATGCTCAAGGGCGAGAACAAGGACATCGACGTCGTCACCTCAGGCGCGTACGAATTCGTTGATTCCGTCAAAGCCGGGTCCAGCGACAAGGAAGTCGTGGTCACCACCACCCAGCCGGTGTACCCGCTGGACGCCCTCTTCTCCGGCCTCATCCACCCGGCCGTGAACACGCCGGAAATCTTCAACACCGGCTTCACCGGTGAGCTGCACCCGGAGTGGATGGCCGGACCTTTCAAGGTGGACAAGTACGACAGCGCCGCCAAGACTGTGACGCTGGCCAAAAACGACAAGTGGTGGGGCGCCAAGCCCGTGCTCGACAAGGTGGTGTTCCGCCAGCTGGAGACCAGTGCCCAGATTGCAGCGTTCAAGAACGGCGAAATCGACGGCGTCTCCGCCAACACCATCACTCCGTACAAGCAGCTCGAGGGCACCAAGGATTCCGAGATCCGCCGGGGCCAGCGGCTCTTTGCCGGCGGCCTGAACCTCAATGCCCAGAAGGCCCCGCTGACCGACGTCGCCATCCGCGAGGCGATTTTCACCGCGGTGGACCGCGAAGCCCTGCGCAAGGTCCGCTTCAATGGGCTGAACTGGGAAGAAACCAGCTCCGGCTCGATGATGCTGCTCCCGTTCTCCAAGTACTACCAGGACAACTACCCGGCCACGGAAACCGGTCCTGAGGCCGCCAAGAAGGTCCTGACCGATGCCGGCTACAAGCCCAATGCCGCAGGCATCATGGAGAAGGACGGCGTTCCCGCCGCCTTCAAAATCAGCAACTTCGGTGACGATCCCACCACCCTTGCGTTCGCACAGACCCTGCAGAAGCAGCTCCAGGCCGGCGGCATGGACGTAGGAATTGACCAGCGCGCCTCCGCCGACTTCGGCAAGGTCCTGGGCAGCCGCGACTTCTTCCTGAGCGTCTCCGGTTACGGAGTGGCCGCCGACGCAACGGACACGGTCAAGCAGTTCTATGACTCCAAAACCAACGAAAACGGACTCGGCGATGCCGAACTCGACGCCGAGATCAAGAAGCTCAGCTCGATCGAGGACAACGCGGAGCGCAATAAGGCAGCCATGGAAGTCGAAAAGAAGCACATGGCCAAGTACTTCTCCATGGGTGTGGTGATGAACGGACCACAGATCTCGTTCGTGCGCAGCGGCCTGGCCAACTACGGACCGTCCCTGTTCAAGAGCGCTTCGCAGGTTCCGGACTGGACCACCATCGGCTGGGAAAAGAAATAGCTGCAGCCCCGTAGTCCCCGCATATAGCGACGGCAGCACTGCGTCGACGCAAAGGCCGGCATTCCCGTGATCTCTTCTCACGGGGGCGCCGGCCTTCGCCATCCCCGGCTCAGCTGCCGACCCTCTCTCACTTCTCGCCGCTTTTTTGGCGACCCTCTCTCACTAGTTGCCTGATTTTGGACGATCCTCTCTCCCTTCCTGCGCGATGCGGCGCATGAGGTGAGAGAGCGTTGGGCCGCCATCTGCAGGAAGTGAGAGAGCGTCCGGGGGTAGCGTAGGTCCATGAGCACAGAAGCAAACCCCAGCGCCGCAACAACTAAGCCCGGGATCCGCACGGCAGTAGCCGGTTATGGATTGTCCGGCCGCGTGTTTCACGCGCCGCTGATCGCCGCCAACCCGGCGTACTCCCTGGACGTGATTTCGACGTCCGACGCCGGGAGGCAGGCCGAAGCGGCCGGCAGCCACCCAGGTGCGAAGCTTGTTGACACCCCCGATGACATCCTGGCGCTCGCCGGAGACCTTGACCTCGTAGTCCTCGGGACGCCGCCGGCCACCCACTATCCGCTGGCGAAGGCCGCCCTGAAGGCGGGTCTCGACGTCGTCGTGGATAAGCCGTTTGCGGTGCGGAGCGCCGAGGGCCGGGAATTGATGGACCTTGCGGCGCGGCTGGGCCGCGTGCTCACGGTATTCCAGAACCGTCGCTGGGACGGTGACTACCTCACGGTAAAGGGCCTGGTGGCAAGCAGCGCCCTGGGCGCTGTGACCCGGTTCGAGTCGCGGTTCGAACGCTGGGCTCCGGAAGTCTCCAAGGCCTGGAAGGCGGACGCCACGGCGGATGAGGGCGGCGGCGTCCTGTTCGACCTCGGGACGCACTTGGTGGACCAGGCGCTGCAGCTCTTCGGACCTGCCGTCGTGACGCATGCGGAACTCCTGGCCCGGCGGCACGGAGAAAAAACCGATGATGACGTGTTCGTGGCCCTGCGGCATGAGTCGGGCGTGGTAAGTCACCTGTGGATGAACATGCTCTGCGCCCAGCAGGGGCCCCGCTACCGGCTCCTCGGATCAGCGGGCGGCTACACCAAGCACGGAATCGACCCGCAGGAGCCGTACATCGTGGCCGGCGGCAGCCCGCTCGACGCCGAGTACGGCGTTGAGGACAAGGACTGGGCCGGCCTCCTGGGCCGGGACGGCCACCTGGACCGCCTGCCCACCGAACGCGGCGCCTACCCTGAGTTCTACCGGATCCTGGCAGACAAGATCAACGACGGCGGAGCAGCCTCGCAGCTCCCGCTCCCAGTAGACCCGGCAGGCCCGGTCGAAGTCCTCAAATTAATAGAAAAAGCACGCGAACTGGCGAGGCATAACCCTGTTAACGCCTGAACGGCGTCCATCCGGAAGCGTGCTCCCCACCAGCACCCTAGCCTCGCAAGCTCGGCCAGGGAACCCTTCTGGCGTGGGCCCTGCGACGAAGGAGCAGCACGCGGGGATGGACGCCGTTCAGGCGTTAGGTCACGAGTTACGCCGAGACCAGTTCGTGCCAGTCCGCTACGAGGGGCAGGTCGTGCGCTTCGGAGACGGAGTGGTGTGCCACGTGTCCGGCAGCGATGTTGAGGCCGGCCGCGAGGGCTGGGTCCTTCTCGAACGCGGCCTTCACGCCGAGGTTGGCCAGGGCCACGCCGTAGCGCAGGGTCACGTTGGTGAGTGCGTACGTGGACGTGTTGGGGACGGCGCCGGGCATGTTGGCCACGCAGTAGAAGATGGTGTTGTGCACCTTGTACGTGGGTTCCTGGTGCGTGGTGGGGCGGGTGTCTTCGAAGCAGCCGCCCTGGTCCACGGCGATGTCGACGAGGACGGAGCCGGGCTTCATCCGGGAGACGAGCTCGTTGGTGACCAGCTTGGGTGCCTTGGCCCCCGGGATCAGCACGGAGCCGATGACCAGGTCCGCGTCCACCACGGACTTTTCGATCTCGTACTTGTTGGACGCGACGGTCTTCAGGCGGCCCTGGTACTGGGCGTCGAGTTCGCGCAGGCGGTTGATGTTGATGTCAAGGATGGTGACGTCGGCGCCCAGGCCCAGGGCCATGGCGGCGGCGTTGGTGCCGGCAACACCGGCACCCAGGACAACCACCTTGGCCGGGCGGACGCCGGGGACGCCGCCGAGGAGCACGCCTTTGCCGCCGGCGGGGGCCATCAGGGAGGTGGCGCCGACCTGGACGGAGAGGCGTCCGGCAACCTCGGACATCGGAGCCAGCAGGGGAAGGGTGCGGCCTTCCTGGACGGTTTCATAGGCGATGGCGGTGACGCCGGAGTTGATGAGCTCGCGGGTGAGCTCGGGCTCGGCGGCGAGGTGGAGGTAGGTGAAGAGGATCAGGCCCTTGCGGAAGCGGTGGTATTCCGCGGCGATGGGTTCCTTGACCTTCATGACCATGTCGGCGCGGGCCCAGACCTCGTCAGCGTCGGCGACGATCTCGGCGCCTGCGATGGCGTATTCCTCGTCCGTGATGCCCGAACCCAGGCCGGCGCCGCGTTCGACCAGGACAGTGTGGCCGTGGGTGCGGAACTCGTGAACGCCGGCAGCGGTGATGGCGACGCGGAATTCGTTGTTCTTGATCTCTTTGGGGACACCGATGATCATTTTTGGCTCCATCGTTGGGGGCTTTGTGGGCCGGACGTGCGGGTAATCTGTACTTCCAGAATAAATCCGCATGTGAGGTACCTGACAGGATGGGCCCGGTCAGGCAGGGGCAGGTTCCGCGTGTTTCCGGGGTTTTTGGTTTTCCTGGTTCGACATCTGTCGAGCCGTGAAGCGTCAGGTGTCGCCTGGTGTCCGTTCACGATCCGGCGGCGCCGGGCAGTAAGGTGGCAACCATGCACCAGCAGGATGTGGAACAGCTCGTTGAGCAGGTAGCACTGAAGCTCGGCCGGGGACTGTCTCTCGAGGATCTCGACGGGGTTTTGCTTGCCTACAGCTCCAACCAGTCGCACGCGGACCGGGTCCGGGTGAACTTCCTCCTCAGCAAACGCGTGCCGGTGGACGTGAAGGCGTGGCAGCTGTCGCACGGCATCGCGACGGCGGTGCGGCCCGTCGTCGTCC
The DNA here is from genome assembly GCF_031454875.1 of Arthrobacter oryzae. Lineage (GTDB taxonomy): Bacteria > Actinomycetota > Actinomycetes > Actinomycetales > Micrococcaceae > Arthrobacter > Arthrobacter oryzae_D. The sequence continues at coordinate 79,747 of NZ_JAVDRQ010000001.1, read as the reverse complement.
CCGCCAACGAGGAGCTGGGCATGCTGGGACGAGTCTGCGTGCCGCTGCTGGTCCGCGGTTTCCGCGTCGGCTACCTGTGGGTGCAGCAGGACATTGAGGACCAAAGTGCGACGGCCATCCTCACCCAGCTGCCCGGCGTCCGGGACGAACTCGAGCTGCTGTCCGGGCTGCTCCTTGAATCGAACACGGCCGAGTCGGAATTCCGGCGCCGCAGGGAACAGGAGTTCCTGAGCGCCTGCGGTGGCGAGGCCAACGCGGTGGCCGCCGTGGCCGGCTGGAAGGAAGTCCAGGGGCGCGGACCGTGGCAGCTCGTGACCGTGCTTGACGCCGACGGCTGGGCGGAGGGCTCCGATCCCATCGCGTCCACGCTGATTCACCGCTCATCCGCCCTGCAGGCCACCATCGGCGTGGATGCGGCGCTCTTCAGCGCGGGCACGGAAACACACGCCGTCATCCTGTTCCGGGAGTCTGTTGGCCGTGCGGCCCATGCGCAGGTTCTGGTGCATTACCAGCTGGAGCTCGCCAAACGGTCAGGGCGTCCGGTTCACCGGATCATCCTGGGGACGAGTGAGGGGTTCGCCAAGCCGCGCGAACTCGCGGACGCCTACCGGCAGTCAAAGCAGGCCGCCCAGGCTGCCGCAGTGGACCCCCAGCTGGGCGAGCTCGTGGACTGCAGGGCGACCGGCATGTACCAGCTGCTGGCCTCGGCCGGAGGCGGCGCAGGTGCCTGGGCCGACGCCGGATCCGTGTACTCGCGCATCCTGGAGGACCACGACCGGAACGGCGAGCTGCTGCCCGTGCTGGAACTCCTCTACGACAATGACGGTTCGGTCCAGGACGTCGCCACCAAGCTGCACCTGCATCGGAGCAGCATCTACAACAGGCTGGGCCGCATCCGGCAGGTGCTCGGGGTGGATCCGCTCAAGGGCATGGTCCGGCTGGAACTCCACGCCGCGCTCAAGGCCCGTCGCTGGTCCGGCCGGCCGCGGATCTAGCCGAGCCCACACACCTGTCTACTCGCCGAACACCTTCCGCGCCAGGAAGTCGTTGCGGAATTTGTGCTCCGGGTCCATCCGCTCCGCGAGGTCTTTGAAGTCGGCAAAGCGCGGGTACAGAGCGGCTACGGAGGCGGCGTCCGCATGGAACAGCTTGCCCCAGTGCGGCCGGGCGCTGAACGGTGCCAGCGCCTCCTCCATTACGGGGAGAAGCTCCTCCACTTCCGGCTGCAGCTGCTTCCAGGTGAAGTGGAACCCCACTGAATCCTGGCCGTAGGCCGTGCTGAGCCATAGCTGGTCCGCGGCCACGGTGCGGATTTCTGAAACGTGCAGCAGCGGGGTGATGCGGGGCGAGAGGGCCCGCAGCTCCGAAATGGCCGCCACGGCGTGTTCGCGGCGGACGAAGAATTCGCTCTGGAGCTCGTCGCCGCTGCTGGGCGTAAACGCCATCCGGAAGTGTGCCAGGCGCTCGGACCACGGTCCGGGGACACCGAGCTGCTCAGTGCAGTTCTCGGCGGAGACGCCGGGCAGCGGATGCCGTGCGACGGTGGCCCGTGTGCCGCCGAAGTGCGTGTCACCGGCCCAGGCGGCCGCGCCGCCGCCCGCGCCCGGAACGCGGCTCTTCAGCCAGGACTGCGCCACGGCATCGCCGCTCCAGTCCGTAAACAGGCTGACGCTGTAGGCGCTGGAGGTGGCGGCGTCGAAATTCTCCAGCACTGTCTGCCAGGGGAGCGCTTCAAAGACGTCCTGCCGCACCGCGAACGTGGGTTCGATGTCCAGGGTTACCTTGGTGACGACGCCCAGTGCGCCGAGGCCGACGACGGCGCCGTCAAAGTCGGGCGAGCTGCCCCGGCCGAGGTGGTGGACGGTACCGTCCGCTGCCACAAGTTCCAGCCCGGCGACGGAGGTCGCCAGGTTTCCATTGGCATCCCCGGAACCGTGGGTTGCGGTGGCGATGGCGCCCGCAACGGAGATGTGTGGGAGGGAGGCCAGGTTGGGCAGCGCAAAGCCGTTGGATTCCAGCTTTTCCGCGAGTGTTCCGTAACGGGTTCCGCCGGAGACCGTGACGGTCCGCGCGGCCGCGTCGATGCGGATACCGGGGTCCAAATTTTCCAGCGAGATCAGCGACCCGGGGGAGTCGGCGATTGCGTTGAAGGAGTGCCGGGAGCCGAGTGCGCGGATTTTTGAGGCGCCCGCCACCACGTCCTGGACTTCCTCGAGCGTGCGGGGGCGGTGGATCGCAGCCGCCGCATAGCGGTAATTCCCGGCCCAGTTCAGTTCCGGCGCGGTGCCGCCTGCTTCCGTGGAGCTGCCGGTTGCGATGGCAACGGTTTCGGTGTGGCCGGGGCGGCCGTTCAATCCGGTCATTTCGCTGATCTCAGTGCGCATGGCATCCCTTTCGCGCCGGACCAACGGGTCGGCAATGTGTTATCGCTAACAATTCTGCTGACGTGGTTCCATCCGTGTCAATGGCAATCCACGGAGCAGAAAGTCGGGTCGCAGGCCTTCAGGCCCTGCCGTCCCGTTCTGACTGGTCTGCGTCAAGGGCGCTGGGCGGTGCCCCGCGGCCTGATCCGGGAAGGCGGGTGGCAGCTTCCCGGCGACGCCGGGCGAGATGGCTTTCCATGCCTTTGGAGACGGCCACAAACGCCACGCAGCTGGCCATGAACGCGGCAGTGTTGTTCAGGCCCATGGCCGTTCCGAGGGCGGCAGTGAGCAGCATGGCGGCGAACCCCGCCACGATGTGCCACCCTCTGAATTTACCCACAAATAAAGGGTAACCCCGGCCTTTGCGGGCTTTTGGCGGTTACAGGGGATCGTTGCTTGATCCTTATCACTGCTTCACAAATGGTGTACCCACGCTAAATCAAACCCGCGAGTCGCCGGCGTCGGGGGCCTTGCTTTTCTTTTGCGTCTCCAGCCATTCCATGATGGCTGCCAGCCGGATTCGCCGGTGCGTGCCGCGGTATTCCACCGGGATTTCGCCGCGATCCGTCATATTGCGAAGGTACGTGTGCGAGATCCCGGCGAGTTCCGCGGCCTGGGAAGTGGTGAGGACTTCCTCAACGCTGCTGACGGTCACCGCTTCGCCGCGGCTGAACCGGCTCAGGAGGTCCACGACGGCGTCCCGCGCCTGGGGCGGCAGCCGGTGCACCGTGCCGTCCACGAACACCGTGATGTCGTGGCTGCCGTTGAGCGCATGTTTCAGTTTCAGGGCTTCGTCGCCGGGGAGCCCGGCCGTCACGCGGGGAGCAATCAATGCCATGCGGAAATCCTAGCGTCCCCGCGCGCCGTTCAACCGTCGATCCGCGACACCGCTGCTGACCGGCGCCCTGGGCCGCTACTCGGCGTCGAGGTCCGTCTCCAGGAGCTTGACCAAAGCGTCCAGCGCCTCATCGGCGCCGTCACCGTCTGCCCGCAGCACTACGACGTCTCCCTTGGCCGCCCCCAGCGTCATAAGCGAAAGGATGCTCGCGGCGTCGAGCGCTTCGTCCGCCGGTTCCCCCTGCATGGAAATGGTGACGTCAACGCCGGCATCTCCTGCCGCTTCGGCGAACAGTGCGGCGGGCCGGGCGTGGAGGCCGGAGCGGCTGGCGATGGTTGCGGTACGTTCGGGCATTACTTCTCCTGGTGATGGTTTGATCGGTGGGCTGCGGCGCTTAGAGGCCGAGTTCGTCGAGCACGGGCAGCTTTTCGCGAACCCAGGCCCGGGCCTCGGTGGCGCTCGGCGCGGACAGGGCCAGCTTTGCCAGCTGCTGCGCTTCAGCCAGCGTGACGGTCTTGAGCACCGCTGCCACGGCAGCGAGCGAGCGTGCGGTCATGGACAGGGTGGTAACGCCCAGCCCGGTGAGCACGACGGCGAGGGCCGGGTCCGCCGCTGCCTCGCCGCAGACGCCAACCGGCTTGTTGTGGCCTTCAGCCCGGGACCCTTCGACGGTGAGGCCCACGAGGCGGAGCACGGCCGGCTGCCACGGGGTGTTGAGCGCCGCCAGCGGGCCGAGCTGCCGGTCGGCTGCCATGGCGTACTGCGTCAGGTCGTTAGTGCCCAGGCTGGCGAACCCCACTTCGCGCAGGATGGCCTCGGCGGTGAGCGCCGCGGACGGCACCTCCACCATCACGCCGGGGGTCTTGATGCCGGCGTCGGCGCACATGGAGGCGAAACGGGCCGCTTCTTCCGCCGTGGAGATCATCGGAGCCATGACCCACACGTCCGCTTCGGACTGCTTCTCGGCCAGGGCGATGGCTTCCAGCTGGCGGTCCAGGACGCCGGGCGTGGTGAAGTCCGTGCGGTAGCCGCGGACGCCCAGGGCCGGGTTGGGCTCCGTGGAGTCGGTCAGGAACGGAAGGGGCTTGTCGGCGCCGGCGTCGAGGGTGCGCAGAACCACCTTCTTCCCGGGGAAAGCATCGAAAACGCTCTTGTAGGCCGCAGCCTGTTCCTCCACGGTGGGCTCGGAGTCCCGCTCCAGGAAGCAGAATTCGGTGCGGAACAGACCCACGCCCTGGGCGCCCAGCTTGGCGGCCGCCTCGGCGTCCTTGCCGCCGCCAACGTTGGCGAGCAGGGGCACCAGGTGACCGTCCGCCGTCGTGCCCGTGCCGCTGAACTCAGCCAGCAGGGAAGCCGTGGCCGCCCAGGCGTCCGCTGCGGCACGCAGTGAATCGTCGGGATCGGACGTGATGGTGCCTGCGGCGCCGTCCACATAGACTTCCGTGCCGTCCGGAAGTTCGTCCACTCCCACCGCGGCCACCACGGCCGGCAGGCCCAGCGAACGCGCAATGATGGCGGTGTGGGACTGCGGGCCGCCGCCTGCTGTCACCAGGGCAAGCACCTTGTTCGGGTCCAGGGTGGCCGTGTCGGCCGGCGCGAGGTCCTCGGCTACCAGCACAAAAGGCGTGCTGGAAGAGGGGATGCCGGGGGCAGCGACGCCGCGAAGTTCCGCCACGATCCGGGCGCGGACGTCCAGGACGTCGGTGGCGCGTTCGGCCATGTAGCCGCCCAGGTTGTGAAGCATCTCGGAAACTGAGGAGCCGGACTCCCAGATGGCGCGCTCGCTGGAGAGGCCGCGGGCCACGAGCTTGGCCGCGCCCTTGATCAGCATGGTGTCCTTGGCCATCAGCGCCGTGGCTTCCAGGACAGCCTTGCCGTCTCCGGTGGCGTGCGCGGCGCGGCCCTTCAGTTCGTCGTGGACAGCCTGTGAGGCTGCCTTGAGTGCTGCCGTTGCATCCTCGGGCGTGACGCCGGCGGCCAGCTGCTCGCCTGCGGGGGGTTCACTGATCGGTTTGGGCATTTGGCGGACGGTGCCGATGATGCGGCCGGGGCTGACGCCTACTCCTGGGAAGTTCTGCACTGAAGGTCCTCATTCTCTGCCGGTAAGCAGGCCCCGCCATTCGTTGCCTGGGCGATTGCCCAGATCGCCGCGACTGCTACGTCCGACGATGTTTTGCGGTGCCTGAAAAAATTGTATGTGATGCACTTCATATAGCGTTGCTATAGGTGCTAGGGTAGCGGTTATGAGTTTCGATGGCCAGCTTCCGCCTAAAACACGGCTGCTCCGAGCAGCAGCCGAGTTGCTGGCCAATTCCGGGGGAGCGGCCGTTTCCACCCGCCAGATCACACAGTTGGCAGGGGTCACAGCGCCCACGCTTTATCACCACTTCGGTGACAAGGAAGGGCTGTTCGACGCGGTTGTCGCGGCAGGTTTCGAAGAGTACGTGGCCGGTGAACGCGACTTCGCCCCTTCCGGACATCCGTTGGAAGACATCCGCCGGATGTGGGATAACCACGTCCAGTTCGGGCTCAATCAGCCGGAACTGTACTTGGTAATGTTTGGCAACATTCGCCCGGAGAGCCGGCCGGCCATCGTCGCCGATGCCGAGGCTCTCATGGAGGAAATGCTGAACAAAGCTGCGGTAGCAGGGCAGCTGAACGTCCAGCCGCGTGAGGCAGCCAGGAGCATCCTGGCGGCGAACGTGGGTGTAACGCTCATGCTCATTGCCGAGACTGCGGCCGAACGGAACCTTGAACTTTCCACCATGACCCGGGACGCCATGATTTTCGCGGTGTCCGCGGACCAGGCCAGCGGCACTCCCGAAGACTCCGGAAAGTCATCGGTGGTGGTGGCAGCGATCGCCCTGAACGCCGCGCTCCAGGCGTCGCACTCGGACCAGCTCTCCAGCTCGGAACTCAAGCTCTTTCTCGAATGGCTCCACCGGATCTCCAACAGTTCCACCAGCTAGTCGTCGAAAATATCGGACCAACCTGCGGTGCAGCAGGAATCACGGTTAGGAAATCACATGGCAACAGAGACAGTTGCAAAACCCCGCACTAGCCTGCGGGTTGGCGTCCAGAAGTTCGGGACGTTCCTGTCCGGCATGATCATGCCCAACATCGGGGCCTTTATCGCCTGGGGCCTCATTACCGCGCTCTTCATTGAAAAGGGCTGGATCCCGGTCCCGGCGCTGGGCGGCTTCGGCACCAACGCCGAGGGCGCACCGAACGTTGGGCTCGTCGGCCCCATGATCACCTACCTGCTGCCTCTCCTGATTGGCTACACCGGCGGCAAGATGGTGCACGACGTCCGCGGCGGCGTCGTTGGTGCCATCGGCACCATGGGCGTGATTGTCGGTGCAGGCATTCCGATGTTCATTGGCGCCATGATCATGGGTCCCCTCGGCGGCTGGACCATGAAGAAGCTCGACGCCATCTGGCACGGCAAGATCCGCCCCGGCTTTGAGATGCTGGTGAACAATTTCTCCGCCGGTATCTGGGGTGCACTCCTGGCCATGCTGGGCTTCTACGGCATCTCGCCGCTGGTCACGGCCTTCAGCACGGCCGCGGGCAACGTGGTCCAGTTCCTGGTCAGCAACGGACTGCTGCCGCTGACCAGCATCTTCATCGAACCGGCCAAGGTGCTGTTCCTCAACAACGCCATCAACCACGGCGTGCTGACGCCACTCGGCATCCAGCAGTCGCTAGAGCAGGGCAAGTCCATCCTGTTCCTGCTTGAAGCCAACCCCGGCCCCGGCCTCGGTATCCTGCTCGCCTACATGTTCTTCGGCAAGGGCCTGGCCAAGGCATCGGCGCCCGGCGCAGCCATTATCCACTTCTTCGGCGGCATCCACGAGATCTATTTCCCCTACGTGCTGATGAAGCCGATCCTCATCCTCGCCGCGATTGGCGGTGGCATGACCGGGATCGCGACCCTGGCCCTCACCAACTCCGGCCTCGTGGCGCCGGCTGCCCCGGGATCCATCATTGCGGTGGTCGCCCAGACAGCCCGTGACAGCTACTTCGGGGTGATCCTTTCGGTCCTGCTCGCCACGGCTGTCTCCTTCCTGATCGCTTCGGTCATCCTCAAGGCCAGCAAGACCCCGGTGGGTGAAACCGAGGAGGACAGCCTCAGTGCCGCCACCTCCAGGATGGAAGCCATGAAGGGCAAGAAGAGCTCCGTCTCCTCCGCCCTGGTGGGTGCCGGTGGCACTGCCGTGATGGCCGGCCCCATCAGGAACATCGTGTTCGCATGCGACGCCGGCATGGGTTCCAGTGCAATGGGCGCGTCCGTGCTGCGCAACAAGATCAAGGCCGCCGGCTTCCCGGAGGTCAACGTCACCAATGCGTCCATCGCGAACCTTACGGATACCTATGACGTTGTGATCACGCACCAGGACCTCACCGAACGGGCCAAGCCGGCCACATCGAGCGCCGTGCATGTCTCCGTGGATAACTTTATGAACAGCCCGCGGTACGACGAGGTCGTGGAACTGGTCCAGCACAGCAACTCCGCCGGAGCCGCCGACGCCGGTACGTCCGCAGCTGCGGCGCCCGCCGCCGCGGCACCTGCTGAGGCCGTCCCGCCGTCGGACATCCTGGTGGCTGACAGCGTCATCCTCAACGGCACGGCGACCACCCGTGATGCGGCCATCGACGAAGCGGGCCGGCTGCTGCTGGACCGCGGCGCCGTGGACAGCGGCTACATCGACGCCATGCACGAACGCGAGGAATCCGTGTCCACGTACATGGGCAGCTTCCTGGCCATCCCGCACGGCACCAACGCCGCCAAGGACCACATCATGAAGTCCGCCGTGTCCGTGATCCGTTACCCGAACGGCATCGACTGGAACGGCAAGGAGGTCAAGTTCGTGGTGGGCGTCGCAGGCATCAACAACGAGCACCTGCACATCCTCTCCTCCATCGCGAAGGTCTTCACCAACAAGGCACAGGTGGCCCAGCTCGAGGCAGCCACCACGGTAGACGAAGTACTGGAACTGTTTGGGAAGGTCAACGCATAGTGAAGGCTGTTCATTTTGGGGCCGGGAACATCGGCCGCGGCTTTGTGGGACTGCTGCTGCACCAGGCAGGCTACGAGCTCGTGTTTGCCGACGTCGCCGAAGATCTGATCTCACAGCTCGCCGCCGCGGACAGCTACGACGTCCACGAAGTGGGGGAGAACCCCACAGTCCGGACCGTGGACAACTTCCGGGCGCTGAACTCCGGCACCCAGGAGGCAGACGTCGTGGCGGAAATCGCGACGGCGGACGTCGTCACCACCGCCGTGGGGCCGCATATCCTGAAGTTCGTGGCGCCGGTGATCGCCAAGGGCATCGCCGCGAGGGCTGCCGGGCTGGCACCCCTCCAGGTGATGGCGTGCGAGAACGCCATCAACGCCACGGACATCCTGCGGGACGAAGTGGCGGCCCAGTGGGACTCCGCGGCCGGCGACCTCGGCGCCGCGGCCGTGTTCGCGAACACGGCCGTGGACCGGATCGTCCCCAACCAGGAGCCGGGCAAGGGCCTGGACGTCACCGTGGAGACCTTCTATGAGTGGGTCATCGACCGCACGCCCTTTGGTGATGCTGCGCCGGTCATTCCGGGGGCGACCTTCGTGGACAACCTGGAGCCCTACATCGAACGGAAGCTCTTCACGGTGAACACCGGGCATGCCTCGGCGGCCTACTTCGGGTTTGAAGCCGGCCTCGGCAAGATCTCGGAGGCCATGGCCGATCAGGACGTTGCCGCGGACGTGCGCGCCGTCCTGGACGAGACCAAGGAACTGCTGATCCACAAGCACGGCTTCAACCGCGAGGAGCAGGAAGCCTATGTCGAGAAGATCCTGGGCCGCTTCACCAATCCGCACCTGCCGGACACTGTGAACCGCGTGGGCCGGGCACCGCTGCGGAAGCTCAGCCGGCATGAGCGGTTCATCGGCCCGGCCGCCGAGCTGGCCGAACGTGGAATCGTGCCTGAAGCGCTGCTGGGAGCCATTGCGGCCGCCCTGCGCTTCAACGATCCTGCGGATGCCGAAGCGGCCGAGCTGGCGCAGATCGTGGCAACGTCCACGGCTGCGGAGGCCACCGAGAAGGTGACCGGCCTGACCGCCGGACATCCGCTCTTCGAGGCTGTCGCGGCTCTTATGGAGGAGGCCAAGGCGGAAGTCAAGGCTTAGGACGCTCTCTCACTTCAGCCGGTTTTTGGCCGACGCTCTCTCAGAAACTCACCCTCTGTCGCCTGGCGAGCCGTAACCCGGGACAGCCTGCGGGTGCAGATAAGGCCCATGCTCGTCATGAACATGGGCCTTACCTGTCCGCTCGCGCAGAGCGCAGAGCGCCCAGCACGGGAAACGGGGCGCGGGGCGCCGGACGCTTAGACCTTGACGGTCCCCTTCGGCACGAAGAGCGTCTCCGCCTGTTCCAGTGACATGCCGTTGGTTTCCGGCACCTTGAACATCACAAAGAAGAACGACGCCGCCGCGAACAGCGCGTACATGGCGTACGTCAGCGGCAGCGAGCCTGCCGCCATGACGGGGAAGCTCAGGGTGATGGCGAAGTTGGCGATCCACTGGGCAGCCGCCGCCAGGCCCAGGGCGCGGGCACGGATCCGGGACGGGAAGATCTCGCCCAGGAGCACCCACACCAGCGGTCCCCAGGAGGCGCCGAAGCTGATCACGAAGACGTTGGCGGCCACCAGGGCAACCGGACCCCAGGCGCCGGGCAGCGAGATTTCCTCACCGGATCCGGTGGCCGAGGCGAAGGCCAGGGCCATGGCACCGAGCGAAACGGCCATGCCGATGGAGCCGGCCAGCAGGATGGGACGCCGGCCGATGCGGTCCACCAGGGCGATGGCCACGAGCGTGACCAGGATGTTGGTGACGGAGGTGGCCACGGAGATGGTGAGCGAGTCCTTCTCCTGGAAGCCGACGGCTTTCCACAGCGTGGTGGAGTAGTAGAAGATCACGTTGATGCCCACGAACTGCTGCAGCACGGACAGTGTGATGCCAATCCACACCACGGCCTGCAGGCCAAAGACCTTGCCGCGGAGCGAACCCTTCTGGCCGGCCAGCTTGTCCTCCTCGATCGCGGACTGGATCTCGCGGATGTGGCGGTCAGTGTCCTCGGACGGCGCGATGGTTTCGAACACCTTGCGCGCCTCGACTTCCTTGCCCCTGAAGACCAGGAAGCGCGGCGATTCGGGCAGGGTGTAGGCGATCCAACCGTAGACGACGGCGGGTACGGCCCCGGCAAGGAACATCCAGCGCCAGGCTTCGATGCCGAGCCAGAGCGCCTGGTCCGCACCGCCGGCCGAGGTGGCGAACAGGGCGTCGGAAAGAAGGGCGGCGAAGATGCCTGTGGTGATGGCGAGCTGCTGGAGCGACGCGAGCCGGCCGCGCACGTGGCGCGGCGAAATCTCCGAGATATACGCAGGGGCAATTACCGAGGCCAGGCCGATGCCGAGGCCGCCCACCAGGCGCCAGAAGATCAGGTCCCAGACGCCGAACGCGAAGCCGGTGCCGAGCGCACTGACGAGGAACAGTATGGCGCCGAGCTTCATGGCGGGAATGCGGCCATACTTGTCGGCCACCTTGCCTGCCAGGTAGGCGCCGGCCGCGCAGCCCAGGAGCGCGACGGCCACGGCGAAGCCGGTGACGGCCTCGCTCAGGGCGAACTCGTCCTTGATGGCGTCCACCGCGCCGTTGACAACGGAGGAATCGAAGCCGAAGAGGAACCCGCCCACCGCTCCCGCGATTGCGAGGCCGATCACCTTGCGGGGAACGCCGGGGCGGCCTTCGGTGCTGGATGTGGACATGGATCTCCCTCGGGATTTTTTCTGCGTTGGTTTTTTAGCTGTGCGGACATCGTTGACCACGGAACCGGCCCTGCTGGCCGGCGCACACGCGCTAAACAGTGTGCCACTTCACGCTGTGAGGTTCCACTTGGGACGGAGGACGACGACGGCGGGACGTCCCGCCGTCGTACTGCTGTGCTGGACGCTGCGGGCCGTCACGCAGCGCAGGCTTTTGCCGCCCAAGGCGGGGCGGAGCCCGGGAATCCGAGGAACAGAAACGGCAGGCAGTCCAAAAGACTGCCTGCCGTGACGTGTGCGCGAACGAGTGGGCTAGTGAGCCGCCACCGCTTCTTTTGAAGCGGCCTTCGGGTCCGTCAGCTTCTTGTTCGGCAACGCGAAGCTGATCAGGAAGGCGATGCCGGTGAGCACGGCCGCGGTGAGCATCACGGCGTCGATCGACTGCGCGAAGCCCTCGGTGATGGGCCGGGTGAGCACAGGGTTTGCCGTGTGCAGCCAGCTGGTGTCGTTGAGGGAATCGTTGGTGGCGCCGTTCCGGAAGAACTCGTAGAGCTTGGCGTTGGCGGGGTCGGCGGCCACAGCGGGGTCCTTGAGCACCTGCAGGTACTCAGCGTTCTGCATGGCCTCCTTCATGCCCGTGGCGATGCGGTCCGCCGCCATGCTGAAGAGCAGGGAGATGAAGACGGCGGTGCCCACGGCGCCGCCCATGGACCGGAAGAACGCGGCGGAGGAGGTACCTACGCCCATGTCCTTCGGCGGAACCGAAACCTGCATGGCCAGCGTGAGCGGCTGCATGCAGAAGCCCAGGCCCAGGCCGAAGAACACGGCAATGACGCCCGGAACCCAGAGCCCGGTGTCCACGCCCAGCGAGAAGCCCATCACCGTGGCGGCGGCGGTCAGCACGGCCGTGCCCATAATCGGGAAGATCCGGTACGTGCCCGATGCCGAGATGGTCCGTCCGGCGGTGACGGAACCGGTGAGGATGCCCACCGTGAAAGTGATCATCATCAGGCCGGCCTCGGTGGGGGTGAGTCCCTTGACCAGCTGGAGGTACATCGGGAGCATGGCGATGGCGCCGAACATGCCGATGCCGATGATGAAGTTCAGCAGCGAGGACAGGCCGAAGGTGAGGTTCCGGAAGAGCCGGAGGGGGATCAGGGCGTAGTCGCCGGCGTGCTTCTCGGCCAGCAGGAACGCGATGATGCCCACGACGCCCAGGCCGATGCACAGGAGGGACGCCGCGGAGGTCCAGCCCCAGCTGCGGCCCTGCTCGGCCACCAGGAGCAGCGGAACGATGGCCAGCGTGATGGCGGCCGCGCCCCAGTAGTCGATCTTCTGCTTCACGTGCTTGGCGGGCAGGTGCAGGTAGAGGAAAACAACAGCCAGGGCAGCCAGGCCGATGGGCAGGTTGATGAAGAACACCCAGCGCCAGCCGTCGAAGCCCAGGATGTTCGCCGAGCCGGCGAAGGCGCCGCCCACCACCGGGCCCAGCACCGAGGAGATCCCGAAGACGGACATGAAGTAGCCCTGGAACTTGGCCCGGTCCTTCAGGGCCACAATGTCGCCGATGATAGTCAGCGCAAGGGCCAGCAGGCCGCCGGCGCCCATGCCTTGGATGCCGCGCGCGATGGCCAGTTCGGTCATGGAGTGCACTGATCCCGCGTACAGGGAGCCCGCCAGGAAGATCACGATGGCGGCCAGGTAAAGCGGGCGGCGCCCGAAGATGTCACTGAGCTTGCCGTACAGCGGGGTGCTCACCGTGGAGGTGATGAGGTACGCCGTGGTGGCCCAGGCCTGCAGCGAGAGCCCGTCCAGGTCGTTGGCAATGGTGTAGATCGACGTGGACACGATGGTCTGGTCCAGCGAGGACAGGAACATGCCGAGCATGAGACCCACCATCACTGTGATGGTCTGACGCTTCGTCAGGACGTCCCCGGCTACGGGCCCGGCGGCGGTTTTGGACATGACTGCTCCATTACGAAGAAAAGGGAATTAAGCTTGATAGTTGCTTTCAGTAACTATCTTACTTTGCGATTTGTTCCCTTGCTCCGGCCAAAACCCTGCGAAACGAAGAATTAACCTCTGCGCTCCACCAGGATCCCGTCCGGATCGCACCAGATCATGGCTCCGGGCCGCACCGTGACGCCGTCGATCTCCAGATCCACGTCCGTCTCGCCGGCACCCTCCTTCGCGCTCTTGCGCGGATTGCTGCCCAGCGCCTTCACGCCGAGCGGCAGGTCGGCCAGGACCTCGCGGTCCCGGACTGCGCCGTTGATCACGACGCCGGCCCAGCCGTTCGCGACGGCGCTCGCGGCGATCATGTCCCCCATCAGGGCGGTCCGCACGGACCCGGCACCGTCGACCACCAGCACGGCGCCGCCGCCCGGGGTTCCCAACGTGGACTTGACCAGCGCATTGTCCTCGAAGCACCTGATGGTGCGCACCGGGCCGCTGAAGTGTGTGAGCCCGCCCAGGGACTGGAACTGGAGCGCGAAGGAATCCAGTTCCTCACCGCGTTCGTCGTACAAATCGGCCGTATTGATGCTGCGGCTGGCAGCCGTGGGAGAGGCGTCCGGGGTTTCCGGCGTGCTTGCGGGGGAATCAGTCATTGGTCCTCCTCGAAATGGGTGTGGACAACCCGGGTACGGGCCGTGCTGCTCACGATAGTCTGAAACCACACCGACCATCAGTTCATGGGGGAGCCGCAATGAGCCTGTCCGACCTGCCGGGGCACGTCCCAGACCCTTCCGCCGTTGCCGCGTCCTCCGGGGGTGGCTCGACGGCGGCGCTCGCTGAACCGGAGCGGAAGGTCACCGCGCGCTGGGTCACCGGCCTGGTCCTGGTCAACGTCGGCATCAATGCCGCCTTCTTCGGGCCCATCAACATCTTCATTGGCCAGCAGGCCATCAGCATCGATGCGCCCAGCAAGGAAGCGATCTTTTCGCTCGTCACCGGCTGCGGCGCTGCGGTTTCACTGGTGGCCAATCCGCTCTTCGGCGCCCTGTCCGACCGCACGGTCTCCGGCTTTGGCCGGCGTGCCCCGTGGATCCTGGCCGGAGCCATCCTCGCGGCGGCGGCGCTGCTGGCGATGTCCGGAGCCACGACCGTTGCCATGATGCTGCTGTTCTGGTGCCTGGTCCAGCTCGGCGCGAACGCCGCGTACGCCGCCATCACGGCAGCCGTTCCGGACCGCGTTCCGGTGCCCCAGCGCGCCACCGTTGGCGGGTTGGCCGCCATGGGCCAGACTGTTGGCATCCTTCTGGGCGCCGTCTTTGGTGCGGTGGTCTCCGGGAACTACATGGTGGGGTACTGGCTCTGTGCCGCGGCCCTCGTGCTGTCAGTTTTGCCGTACCTGTTCCACCGGAACGATCCTGTGCTGCCACTGTCCGCACGCCCGCCGTTCCAGCTGAAGGCCTTCGCCCGGGGTTTCTGGATCAGCCCGGCACGGCACCCGGACTTTGCCTGGGCCTGGCTTACGCGCTTCCTGATGAACGTGGGCAACCAGCTGACCATCGTTTACCTGCTTTTCTTTCTCCGTGACAGCATCGGCCACGAGAACCCGGCCGTGGGCGTGCTGGTCCTTACCGGCATCTACGCAGTCCTGGTGATTATCACCGCCGTGCTGGCCGGACCGTGGAGCGACCGGGTAGGCAAGCGCAAGCCCTTCGTGATCGGGTCATCCGTAGCCATCGCCATGGCAGGACTCATCATGGCCTTCTTCCCTGTCTGGCCCGGTGCACTGGCCGGCGCTGCCGTGCTGGGGATCGGCTTCGGCGCCTACCTGGCGGTGGATTTTGCCCTGCTGACGCAGGTCCTGCCGCAGGCCGCGGACCGGGGCAAGGACATGGGCGTCATCAACGTGGCCGCCTCCCTGCCGCAGGTGTTTGCCCCGACGCTCGCCTACCTGGCCATCCAGTATTTCGGCGGCTATGTTGCACTGTTTTCCGCTGCCGCGGTCATCGGCCTGCTGGGCGCCGTGTTCGTGGTGAAGATCAAGGGTGTGGCCTAACGCGGCACGCCCGGCCGCGTCCGGGAGCACATCGTTTTGAGTTACCGGCCCACGGATTGGCTCAAGAAGGGTGCCGTATAGTGGACTCGAATTGCTGCGGCAGTGCTGTGATGGGGATCGCCTGACCGCTGTACGAAACCCACTCCCGGAACGCTGCTGATGCTCGAACTCAATTCGGAACTTCCGCCCATGGCCGCCCCGCCGACCCTGCCCAGGCAGCAGATCCGCTATGCCCGGATCCTCGATGCCGCCGCCGGATTCGCCCGCAAGGGGCTTGATTCGGTAAGCCTGTCCGAAGTGTCCGCCAAAGCCAATGTCCCGCTGGGAACCCTGTACCGGTACTTTCCTTCCGCCACCCACCTCATGCTGGGGCTGTACCGGAAACAGCTGGGCGAGCTGCAGGTGGGAAGCTGGCCGGAATCAGGGACAACGCATTCGCTGGCCGGAGTGGTGATGGAAATTTTCCACATGCGCCTTATGCAGCCGGCCGTGGAGCAGTGCCTGAGCCAAAGCGTTTACGCGAAGGACAAGGACACCACCGTCCTTCTCCGGGAGATCGACGTCATCGCCGAGCAGGCCGTCACAGTGGCAAGCGGCGACGCCGCCAAGTCCCGCGTGCTGTTGCTGACCGTTTCCGGCCTGGTCCAGGCAGTCCGCTGCCGCCGGCTATCGCTCTTTGAGGCCGAAGAAGACCTGAAGAAAGCCTGTTCGCTCCTCACCCGGTGTTAGCAGCGAACCGAGTAACCGGTCTAGACCACCAAGGGGCTTTTGAGGAACCTTTTGTGTGATCTGAATCACTTCGATTGGCGAATAAACGTTTTATCACGGCGGGTGGTCGGCCCACCGTCCATTCGGCCGGCGCGCGACTGTTTACCATTGCAGGACCGGAGTGGTTAGCAGCCCGTACTTCGCAGGAGCTTCATCGCGGTCCCGCCATCCCTTGGACCGCAGAATTTCCCGCCAGTCCATCTTGAGCCTCCTATGTGCTTGAGCTTCATTGTGCCGTGCGCCCACGGCTAGCCCCAGGAGACAACGACGTGTCCATTGAAACCATCACTGCCGCTGACAGCCTTTCCGCCGGTACCGCTTCCGCCGAGCCGTCAACCGTGCTGACGGACCAGGAGATCTTCGAAGCCCACCAGGGCGGCAAGCTGTCCATCGCCAGCACGGTCCCGCTCGCCAGCAAGCGCGATCTGTCCATTGCCTACACTCCGGGTGTTGCCCAGGTCAGCCGGGCAATCCACGCCGAACCCGAACTCGCCAAGACCCTCACCTGGGCCCAGCGCCTGGTAGTTGTGGTCAGTGACGGCACCGCCGTGCTGGGCCTCGGCAACATCGGCCCCAGCGCCTCCCTGCCGGTCATGGAAGGCAAGTCCGCCCTGTTCAAGTCCTTCGGCGACCTCGACTCCATCCCGCTGGTGCTCAACACCACTGACGTGGACGAAATTATCGAGACCCTGGTCCGCCTGCGCCCCAGCTTCGGCGCCGTGAACCTCGAGGACATCTCCGCTCCGCGCTGCTTCGAGCTCGAGGAAAAGCTCATCGAGGCGCTGGACTGCCCGGTCATGCATGACGACCAGCACGGCACCGCCGTTGTGGTCCTGGCCGCGCTGACCGGTGCTGCCAAGGTGACCGGCCGCGAGCTCGAAGGGCTCCGCGTGGTTGTCTCCGGTGCGGGTGCCGCTGGCATCGCCGTCGCCGAAATCCTGCTGACCGCAGGCATCCAGGACGTTGTCCTGCTCGACTCCCGCGGCGTCATCAACAAGGAGCGTGCGGACATCGCCGCCGATCCCGCCAGCAAGAAGGCGCAGATGGCGCAGCGCAGCAACCCGCGCGGCATCAGCGGCGGCCCCGGCGAGGCACTGCTCGGCGCGGACGTGTTCATCGGCGTCTCCTCCTCGCAGCTGGCCGAGGAGCACCTGAAGCTCATGAACCACAGCTCCATCGTGTTCGCCCTGTCCAACCCGGACCCCGAAGTCCTGCCGGAGGTCGCATCCCGCTACGCCGCCGTTGTGGCCACGGGACGCAGCGATTTCCCCAACCAGATCAACAATGTGCTCGCCTTCCCGGGAATCTTCCGTGGCGCGCTGGATGCCGGTGCCCGCCGGATCACGCCCGCCATGAAGCTTGCCGCCGCCCGTGCCATTGCTGAGCTGGCCGAGCCGGAGCTGTCCGCCGACTACATCGTGCCCAGCCCCTTGGACCCGCGCGTCGCACCGGCTGTTTCCGCCGCCGTGGCAGCAGCGGTCGAAGCGGAGTAACTGCGGAGTTTCTCCGCCAGGAAGTTCGACGGCGGCGCCTCCCGTGCTGGGGAGGCGCCGCCGTCGTTGTTTTACGCCGCTGTCCTGAAATCAAAGTCGTCTTGGAGAAACCCTAGACTGAGGGGCATGAACCCCGAGATCCTCGTGACCGTCCTCTGCGGCCTGGCCATCCTGGTGGGCGTGGCCGGCACCGTCATTCCCGTGCTCCCCGGCAGTATCCTCATTGGCCTCAGCCTGCTGGCCTGGGCCATCTGGGGCGGCGCCGGGACCGCAGGCTGGGTGGTATTCGGTGTGGGCATGGCGTTCGTGCTGGCCGGAATGGCCGCCAGCGCGGTGCTCACGGGACGCAAGCTCAGGGAACACCGGATCCCCAGCCGCAGCGTGGTGGCGGGGCTGGTCTTGGGCGTCGTGGGCATGTTCCTTATCCCGGTGGTGGGGCTCTTTGTAGGGTTCGCCGCCGGACTGCTGCTCAGCGAATCCCACCGCACGCGAGATTTCCGGACTGCCATGACCACCAGCTGGGCGGCCCTGAAGGCCACCGGCCTGGGCATGCTGGTGGAGTTCGGCCTGGCCTGCCTTGCCGCCAGCACCTGGGTGATCGGCGTCTGGGTGGCCGCAGCCAGCTAGCCCTTCCAGCTGCTGCCGGGCGGGCACCACTAGCATGGAAGCATGAGCGCCGGACAGACCTCAGGACCGATCTATCGCGACAACCGGGACCTCACCCCGTTCGGCAATGCGCTGGTCCGCACGCCGGTGCGCGACATCGCCGACGGCGTCGGCGGGATCCTGCACAGCGCCCTGGGCGGCCGGGGCGGCGCGCTCCTGAGCGTGGACGGCCCCATCCCGAGGCTCAAGCGGCTTCCCGGGAAACCCGCCAAGGCTGTCTATGACGCGATCTTCCACAACACCGAGCCCAACCGCCTGATCGCCACGGGCCGTGACTATCCGGGCTGGGCCGGGCTTTGCTACGTGATGGCCGGGTTGCTCGCCTACAAGCAGGGCGGCTACCTGCGCGCGGCCGAGCTGCTGCAGCGGGGCCTCACTATCAGGAACGACGACGACGCCAACCAGTTCGCCTCCGGCTACCTGATGCGGGTGGTCACCAGGGTCGAAGTTGCCGAGCGCATCGAGGTGCCGGTGCTGTTCAGCGAGGAAGCGGTGTTCCTGGCACTTTCGCACTCGCTGCGGGAGACGGGCCACCTTGAAGCGGCGCTGCAGACGGTTTCCTCGCTGCCACCGTCACTGCCTGCCGCGCTTGCGCGGTGCTCGCTGGCGCACGCGCTCGGCCGGGACAAGGAGGTGGTGGTCTGGACCGAAGGGCTGCTGAACGCCGATGACCTCTCTGCCGCGCTGCTGCTGATCAGGGCGCGTTCGCTCCGCAAGCTTGGTGCCCACACGTCCGCGCAGCAGGCGCTGAAGGAGGTGCTTCGGCGCCGGAAGACCGACCTTGCCCTGAGGAACGACGCTCTGACCGACCGTGCCCTGCTGATTTTGGACAACGGTCGAAAATCCCTCAATCCGCGCGACTGGCTGCGTGGGCGCCCGGCGGAACTCGAAACTTTCGAGGTGATCCGCAAAGACGTGGAAGAGCGCAGGCTCTGGGAACAGGAATGGAAGCAGCTGGACCGGGAATAATCCCTTGTGGGCGCTGGCGGGCCGCGGTACAACGGACCAATGAGCGATGCAATCAGGCAGTGGATGGAAAAGTACATCACGGCGTGGACCACCAATGAGCCGGAGGATATCCGGGCGCTGTTCACCGAGGACGCGGTCTATGCCACCCGGCCCTACGACCCGGATGCATGGCGCGGACACGGGCAGATCGTGGAACGCTGGCTGACCGCAGCGGATGAGCCCGATGAGTGGACCTTTGAGTGGTCGCCGCTTGGCTCGGACGGCGACCTGCATTTCGTCCAGGGGCGGACGACGTATCTGGGGGACCGGCCCAGTTACGAGAACCTCTGGGTAGTCCGGCTCGGGCCGGACGGGCGTGCCTCCGCCTTCACCGAGTGGTTCATGGAACGGACGCTCTGAAAGACACTCAGAGGCGCCGGCCGGAAGTTACTGTCATGCGAGCCCGGCCACCACGGGAATCAGCTGCTCGGACAGCAGCACCGTCCCCAATGCCATCATGATGATCCCGCTGGTGAGGGTCACCCGCCGGGCAGCCCCGGGCCGCGAGTGGAGCAGCTTCCGGGAGAGCAGCGCCACGCAGGTGTACACGGCGCCTGCCAGCAGGACGAACGTCAGGCCCAGCAGCCCGGACTGCACCGGGACGGGCAGGGCGGCTTCCGGGCTGACGAACTGCGGAACCAGGGCCACGAAGAACAGCAGCCCCTTGGGGTTGATCCCGCTCGTGCCCACGCCTTGGAGGAAGCTGCGGAACTGGGTGGACTCGGCCGGTGCGGCAGAGATCGAAGCCGGGCCTCCCGCCGTCGAACCTCCCGCCGTCGAACCTCCCGCCGTGCCCTCGGCAGAAGCCGGCCCGGCGCTGAAAGTGGCGCCGCGCCACGAACGGATGGTGCCGAAGCCCAGCCACAGCAGGTAAGCCGCGCCGGCGACAGTTAGCCAGCCGAGAACACCCGGAAGGCCGGCGAGCAGGGCAGCCAGCCCGGCCACCATGAGTGCCGTGTGCAGAACGTAGCCGCTGCACAGGCCAGCCACGGCAGGGACGAAGCTTCGCTGTTTCAGGCCCGCCGCAATGGAATAGGCCCAGTCCACGCCAGGCGTGCAGGCCAGGGCGCCTGCAACCACCAGGAATGCAAGGAATAACTGGGGATTCAAGGCGGCCTCCTACGGTGTTCTGATAAGAGAAACTCTAGGAAAAATACGCGCATAAGTGTTCCCTGATTTACTCAGAAAACGCGTCAACTGGGTAAGATATTTGCGTGATTGACCATATCGACAGGAATATTTTGCGACATCTCAAAGAGGATGGCCGAATGACCGCCACCGCGCTTGCCGCAAAGGTGGGATTGACGGTGGCGCCGTGCCATCGGAGGCTGCGGGATCTGGAGTCCTCGGGGGTCATCAGGGGATACCGGGCGGACATCGACCCGTCCGCCGTCGGGCTCGGATTCGAGGCGATCGTTTTTGTCACCCTGCGGCAGGTGGACCGGCCCACCATGGAGATCTTCGAGAACCGTGTGGCTGACAATCCCAATATCGTCGAGGCGCAACGGCTGTTCGGCTCGCCGGACTACCTGCTGAAGGTCATCGCCGAGGACCTGCCCGCGTACCAGCGCTTCTACGACGCCGAGCTCACCTCGCTGCCAGGTGTGGAGCGGCTAACGTCAACCCTGGTCATGAAGAATCTGAAATCGAATGCCGGGCCGCCGGTCTAGGCTGCCAGGGTTCCGTCAGTCCTGCTTAGGGCTTGCCCGTCGAAGCGATACCGGCCTTGGCATCCGGCGTGTAGTACTTCCCTGCGAGGTGCGCGGAGTAGATGAAAGTCATCCGACCGGTGTCGTGGTTGGAAAGGATCTCGGCGGAAAATACCGTTCCAGTCTTGTTGCCCATGCCCGGATACCACTGTTCCTTGCCTGAGCCGTCCGTGAAGTCAGCCCCAATTGGTTCGGCGTCCTGAAGCAGGACCGTGCCGAGCTCATCTGAAGCGCGCCGGATTTCCTGATTGGCGTCCTGGGCGTCAGGGTAGTTGATGAAGATGTCGATGTGATCCACAATATTGTCCGCGCCGGGACGAACCCGGATGGTGTCCGTCTCCATCTCGACCACACCGTTGGGCGTCGTCATGCTGACCTTCATCCGCTGGTCTGTGTCCGTTGCGACCAGTGCTCCGTCCGACCCTTCGGCAAACCCGAGGGCGGACATATCCATTGGCGGCGACGTGAAATCGAAGCTGACCGTCCGGCTTGCTTTCATCGCCTCGATGCCGCTTTCGGTGAACTGCGAGTTGCCGTTGACGACTATCGGGTCCTTGACCGGGGACGGGACCCACGTGCAGCCGCTGAGGAACAGCGCGGCCATCAGCGCTGCCATTCTGTTCGCAGCGGTCCCCATGCCTTCCGCCTACGCTGCCGGGCGAACGTGGACGATGATCACCTGGGTGTCCTTGCCGCCGTCGTACCGGAGATCGTAGTTCACGTCCAGCCCCGTCGACGTGCCGGAGGTGATGGAGAAGTCGCTCTTTTTGGCGGGGTCCGCTTCCGTGGAGGCAATCCACCGTTCGGCGGAGGCACCGTTGATTCCATACCGCTGCACGCCGTCCCGGATGAGCCCAAAATACTCGTCCGCCGAGTCGGCGGTGAGGAAGTAGGTCACTTCGCTGAAGTCCGGCCGCCTGTCGGTGGTGTTGAAGCGGATCCGATCGGTTTCTCCGGTAATTTCGCCGGTAGGTGCGGCAATCGTCAGCGTGATCTTGCCCGAGTCGCGGGTGTTGATCTCCGGGCCGTAGCTGTCCTCGGTAACCCGAACATCCGCCTTCATCAGCGACCCCGAACTCATGTCCAGCCGGGCAGTCCTGGTGGCGCGGATCTGGTCCACCCCCGCGGCGTCGAGTGTGGAGAATTCCGAGCTGCTCATGGTGCTCCCTTGTGAGGTTGGTTCGGTGGTGGTGCCGCGGATCTGGCAGCCCGCCAGGGCGAGGCTACCGGTGAGGGCAAGGAGGACGACGGCGGCCTGCCGCCGGAATCGCCGCGCGGACGTCACTGGTGCACCTCCGCGTCAAACCCGGAGACGAAGCGGTCCATGATGCCCGGAATATTGTTTGTGGGCCGGTACTGGTCCACGCGGTCGTTGAAATCGGAGGCGATGATCTGCTCGGCCCGCGCCGGATCGGTGGCCAGCAGGTTCTGGTACGCCGGCAGCGTGTCCTGCTGGATGAGCGCCCAGCGCTGATCGGCATTGGCGATGTTGCCGTCCGGGAAGCCCGTGGTGAAATCGGTGCGGAACTGGGTGGGGTTGTCCCAGTTCGTGAACGGCACGTTTTCCGGTCCGGGGCTTTCCACGCTGAACTCGTACGGGAACACCTCCGGGTAGCTCTTGGCTCCTGGTATGGACGGCTCTCCTGCCAGGGTCACCATGTAGGTCACCGCCTCCCCGCCGGGGTGGCTGCGCATGTTGTCATAGTCGTCGGCGATGATTTCGTTCTGTTCACGGTAGAGGAGCGACGTGTTGCCTTCCCGCACCTGCGCCGGGTCACCTGAGTCGATCTGCGCCCAGGACTCTGCGGTGGCGGGATCGATGGCACCGGAGTCGCGGAGCCGGTTGATTTCGTCCAGGCCGCCGTTCATATAGGCCTGATGCTGCCGGGCCTGGTCCAGGAAGATTTCCTTGTTCATGTCCAGCATGCTGGTTTCGTAGAACTTGATCTCCTGGTCCGTCATGCCGGCCAGCTGCTCAATCTGGTCCAACACCGGCAGCGGTATGTCCGACGCCGGGTTGTCCGCGATCTGCTGGGCAAGGTCCCGCATCACGGCCATGTCCTTGAACCCGCCGGCGAACGAAGGGCCGATCATGTTGGCCATCCCGGCCCATTGGAGGTCCGGGTTGGACAGGTAGGCCTGGCCGTAGAAGTCGTAGACCTTCTTGATGGTCTCCCAGTTGTACTCCGTGCCCTTGGATGTATCCCAGTCGGCCGGGTCGATGCCCATGTCCTGCATGGCCTGCTGGTTCCAGTAGTCGGTGAGGAAATCCGAATACTCCGGAGAATTCTTGTCGATCAGCCCGGAGTCGGCGGCGGCGTCCAGGGCGGCCTTCGCGGCGTCCGGGTGGTCCAGCGCCCACTGTTTGAATTCGTCGCTGTTCAGGTAAGCCGCGCGTTCTGCAGCGGTCATGCCATTAAGCCGGTCCGTCAGTTCCCCGGCCGCGCCGTCAGTCGGAGCGTTGCCGCTGCTACCCGGACCGCCGCTGCCGCCGCCGGCTGACCCTGTGCTGGCCCGGTCCTGCTGCTCCGCGTTCTGCAGCAGTGCCTTTGAAGCCTGTCGGATGCCGCTGGCGGCAGCCCTGAGCGCCTTGGCGTGAATGCCGTTCCAGTCGCTGCGGAAGCGCTCGGCGTCATTGCCTTTCCAGGAGCTGGAGGCGATGGAGCTGCCCAGTTGCTGTCCCAGCTGGTCCAGCCGGCCGGCACTGCTCGCCAGATTTTTTGCGAGCCGGCGCAGCTGTGCAACGTCTGCACCGTAGAAATTCCCCGCCACTTTTTCCCCTTGGTTGAAGTCCACGGCCAGCCTAACGGCTTTGCCCGGGGGCAGCGATGGGGAGGAGTCCCCGTCTATGCGGCCTCAGGCGTCGAGCAGGCCGGTGGTGCGGTAGGGAATGACTTCGCGCAGGAACATGCTGGTGGACGTGCGGACAATGCCGGGGCAGAGCCGGATTTCCTCGGACACCCTGTAGAGGTCGTCCGGACTCTTGGCAACCACGCGGATCAGGAGATCGGTGTCGCCGGCAGGGGCATGGCATTCGAGGACTTCAGGGATCTTCCGCAGCGCGGCGATGGCCTCGTTCAGGTGGCTCTGGTCCAGTTCCGCGCTCACCGCCGCGGCCACGCCCCGGCCAAGCGCGGAGGGCAGGACCCGGCTGCTGTTCGGCCGGAGTGCGCCCGATGCCGCCATCCGCTCCAGGCGCGACTGCACGGTCCCCCGCGCCAGGCCCAGCTTCTGCGCGAGGACCATGATGGGCACCCGGGGGTCATCGTCCAACGCGGCAAGGATCCGCCGGTCGGTGGGATCGAGTTCCTGCAATCTGATCACTCTCTGCCTTCATAGCACTCCGTGACTGATCAGTCTGACCAGGGAAGCACTTGCCCGTTGCGCCTACTGTAGGACTTCTGTTGAAATAGTGGCAACAAGGGACAGTGGCTACCGCCGGATCCCGCAGGCTACAGGAGCCCCGGTACACCACCCGGTCCCTGGAACAGGTTTCCCGCAAAGAGGCCGCCGCTGATTGACACTTGTTCACGCATCGTCATTCCGCAAGCAGTGCAAGGGGTCCGGAGCTATGCTCCCGGACCCGGCACGGCAAGAGCCCCTGAGCCACCGACGCCGGATCACCGGAGTGTTCGGTAGCTGAGGGGCTCTTGTGTTTCATCGCCGTGTTGCTTCGCGCGCCGCTGGTCGGCCTAGGCTGGTGCCATGACATCAGCCGGCCGCTTCGCCCCGAGCCCCTCCGGCGAACTTCACGTGGGAAACCTCAGGACAGCCATCCTGGCCTGGCTCTTTGCCCGCTCCACCGGCCGGCGGTTCCTGATGCGGGTGGAGGATCTGGACCGGGCACGTGCGGGGGCGGAGGCGGAGCAGCTCCGCGATCTGGCGGCCATCGGCGTAACTTGGGACGGCGGCGTCGTGCGCCAGACTGAGCGCGAGCCGCTCTACACGGCAGCAATCAGCCGCCTGGCCGCGGCGGGGATGACCTACGAATGTTTCTGCACACGGCGGGAAATTCAGGAAGCGCCGTCCGCTCCCCACGCCCCGCAGGGTGCGTACCCCGGGACGTGCCGGAACCTCGACCCTGCGGAACTCGAATTCAAAAGGACAATCCGGCCCGCCGCCATCCGGCTCCGCGCGGCGGCGCCCGACTGGACGGTGCAAGACCGGCTGCATGGCCCGTACACGGGCGTGGTGGACGATTTTGTGTTGCGGCGCAACGACGGTGTGACCGCCTACAATCTGGCCGTAGTAGTGGATGACGCCGCGCAGGGGATTGACCAGGTGGTCCGCGGCGACGACCTCCTGCCCTCCACCCCCAGGCAGGCCTACCTCGCTTCGCTGTTGAATATTTTCGTTCCGGAATATGCCCACGTGCCGCTCGTGGTGAATTCCAACGGCGTCCGGCTGGCCAAGCGCGACGGCGCAGTGACGCTGGCGGACCTGGCCCATACGGGGCTGGATGCGGGCCGGGTCCGGGACACCATCCTGGAATCCCTGGGGTTGCCCGCCGGGCCCCTGGAGAAGGCGCTGAGCCTGTTCGATCCCGCCGCGCTGCCCCGGGACCCCTGGGTGTGGCCGGGGGCGGGGCAGGCAGGCGCGTAGGCTGGAACCATGTCAGAAACAGGAACCACGGACGCGAACCCCTCCCAGCCACGATTCACTGTGGATACAGCCCGGGTTCTCGCCGAGGTGGCCCACAACCGCCAGAAGGACAAGCTCAAGCGGCCGTACCGGGAACATGTTCTCGCTGTCGGCGATGCCCTGGAGGATTTCGACGACGACATCCGGATCGCCGGCTACTTGCACGACATCGCCGAAGACACCCCCATCACCCGGCAGGCGCTGCTGGACATGGGCGTTTCCGAGCGCGCCGTGGGCATCATCGAGCGCGTCACCAAGCGGCTGCACGACAACCCGGACGACTATCAGGCCGGTATCCGGTTCATCGCTGAAGACCACGACGCCGCCCTGGTCAAGATTGCGGATAACGCCCACAACTCCATCCCTGAGCGCGTGAGGGCCCTGGCCGAGAAGTGGCCGGACAAGCCGCCGGTCACACGCTATGACGAGGCCCGGCCGGTGCTCTACGACGCCGTCCCGGTGGAGGAGGTCCGGAAGATCCTGGCCCGCGTGAACCCGTGGCTGCTCGAGGAGCTCGACGACCGCCTGGATGAGGCGGACGACACCGACTACGAGAACCTCTCCTATGACGATGCGACGGCTGAAGGGGCCCCGGCGGGCGTGCCTGCCGAGACTTCGGAATCGGCGGACGGCCGCCCGGACGGGAAGGCTTAGGCTCGGGCTTTCAGCTCCTCCAGTGCCGTGTTCATACGTTCGGTGCCGCGCTTTTCATCGATGACAATCGACACGCCCAGCGCGAGCACAATCAGCAGCAGGCAGACGGGCACCGAGACCCCGGCCGCGGCGAGTCCCACGCTGCCCGCAAGAGCCGCCAGTACCCCGGCTGCCACGGAAATCACGGTGCGGTCCACGCAGATCATCACGCTGAACAGCCAGGTCAGGGAGAGTTTGAACAGCCCCACGGGTATCGCGATGCTGGCCACTGCCACGGCGGCACTGATGTGGGCCTCATGGTCGATGTAGTAGGCGGCCACGTGCAGCCCGGCGCCGGTGGCGGCAATGGCCGCGAAGACGGGCATGTGCCCGTAGCCGAAGAAGAATGAGCGGTGCCGCTGGAGGTGCAGGGCCGGGCCGGCGGGCAGAATGAAGTAGATCCACCACATGCCGAAGGCCAGCGCTGTGCCGCCGAAGCCCACCAGCGCCGCGTCGACGCTCCAGCCGTGGTTGGCCACGATGGCGCGGAGGGTTTCGATCGCACCGATCAGGCATTCGCCCAGGGCGATGATGGCCAGCAGGCCGTAGCGCTCGGCGATATGGTGCGCGTGCCACGGGGTCCGCATGCTCCGCTCCGCGGCGTAGGGCGTGGCCATTTCCAGAATGAACAGGGGCGCAGCAACAAGGAACGTGGTCAGGATGTCCGCCTCAATGATGAGCACCGCGATCCAGCCGAGCTGCACCACGCCGAGGTACAGCGCGTAGCGCCGGCAGGTCTGCCGGCGCGCCGGATCCTGCCGTGCCGCGCGCAACCACTGGAAAACCAGGGCGAGGCGCATGATCACGTAGCCGCCCACCATCACGGCGTTGTCCACATGGTCGCCCTCCACCAGCGAGTGGAACATCGGCTCGATCCCCATGGCCAGGATCAGCACGCCAATGAGCTGGACCATGGTGACCACGCGGAACACCCAGTCGTCGGTGTCGTAGGCGCTGGCAAACCACGTGAAGTTGATCCAGGCCCAGATGACGGCGAACATCGCGAAGGAGAATCCCAGCAGCCCGGCACCGAAGTGGGCTTCGGCAATCTCGTGGGCGAACTGGCTTCCGGCCACACCGAAGGCAATGACAAACGTCAGGTCGAAGAACAGCTCCAGCGGCGTGGCGGCCCGGTGCTTCTCATGCGGGTCACGGCCGCCCATGCGGGCCATGGCGTGCCGGAGGGGATTGTTGGACATGGCTCAAAGAGTACCGCCGGGGGCCGCAGCGGCTCCAGCGCCGCCCGTTATGCGTCAGAGGTGGGAGGTGCGCGCAACAGCCGAAGCTGCCCGTGCCCGCCAGATCAGGCCGATGTAGGCGAGGTCAAAAATGCTGCAGAGCGCGCCGACGCCGAGGATCAGCAGCGAGTTGCCGAGCCAGCCGAACACGATGGTGGGAGCCAGCGTCCCGATCCATTTGGCCACGGCTATCAGAAGCGACTGTCCCCGGGCGCCGCCGCGGGCAATGAACATGGCGATGAACAGCCCGGACATCAGCAGGTTCTGCAGGAACGCCGAGTAGCGCGGTGCGGCCTCCCAGCCGAACTCTGCGACGAACAACAGCTGCACGGCGAAGGCGGTGACGCCCAGGAGGAGCGCCCATCCGAGGAAGAGCTTCCGCGTCACCCAGGCCGGGAACTCGGCCCGGCCGAACCTGAAGAACGTGTACAGGATGGCGACGTCGGCCAGCGCCCAGACGATGTTGATGACGCCCTGGACGGACAGTGCGGTGGCGGCAGAGCGCGAGGCATAGATGGCCTCCCAGGCGAAGTTCAGCGCCAGGGCTGCGGCGGGAATGGCATAGCTCCGGTCCCTGAAGCCGACCCGGACTGCCTCAACGTACACCACCGTCCAGGCGATGCCGCTGACAACAGTTAGGAACAGGATCATCGAACGCGCGGCGGGTGCTACACCCGGCCCAACGCGTCGATGTCCTCAAGGAACAGCTCGTAGACCTCTTTGCTGACCGTGGTCCGGGTGTCCCCGATGGCGTCGAGGTAATCCTGCGTGGCGGGTCCCTTCCGGACGGCCTCGCGGACGGAGACGGTGCCCCCGGAAGCCAGCCCGCCGTCGTCGTACACGGCCTTCTCCAGCGCCCGCTGGGAGGCGCTCCGGGCCGCGTATTCGATGTCGGCGGGAGAGAAGCCCTCGGTGCGGTCCACCAGCAACTCAACGTCCACGTCGTCCACCACGGTGGCCGGGATGAAGCGTTCCCACATGGCGCGCCGAGCCTCGGCGTCCGGGAGTCCGATGGGGATCACGTAGTCGAACCGGCCGTGCCGCAGGAAGGCGGTGTCCAGCGCGCGGATGAAGTTGGTGGCGCACACCAGCAGGCGTCCGGGCTGTTCACGGAATGCGGGGATGATTTTGAGGAGCTCATTGGTGACGCCCTGCAGCGGCGACGGCGGTTCGCCGGACCGCTGGGACGCGATCTCCTCCACCTCGTCTATGAACACCACGGCATGTTCCAGCTCAGCGATCTCCAGGAATGTTTCCCGAAGTGCGCCCGCCAGGCCCTTCGGATCGGCGGCGAGCCTGGAGGGGAATACTTCCACGAACGGCCATTCGAGTCGGGAGGCGATCGCCTTGGCAAACGTCGTTTTGCCGGTGCCGGGCGGACCGAAGAGCACGACGGCGCGCGGCGGCACCACGCCGAATTCGTCCGCAAGGTCTGCTTCCGCCAGGGGAAGCACCAGCCGCCGTTCCAGCAGTTCCTTCTCGTTGCGCATGCCTGCCACGTTCTCCCAGAGATCGCGGGCCAGGATGCGGCCGCCGAGAAGGCCGAGGGGCTCGAGTTCCTGGCGCTGCACCGGAATGGTGCGCTCAAAGTACCGGAGGTTTTTCTTGAGCACGAAGCCGCGGCTAAGGAACGCCTCCACGCGGGTTTCCGACTCCGGCATGAGTGCGGAGAGCTTGTTCAGCCCATGCGGGGCCATCCGGTTTTCCACCGCGGCCAGCAGCGAAGTGCCGATCCCGCGGCCGCGGAATTCGGGGAGCGTGGCCAGGAAGACAATCCAGCCCTGGTCGTGCGCGGCACGTCCGACGGCGGCACCCACCACCTGGTCGCCCTGCACCGCCACGACGGCGTGGTCCTTTTCGCACGAGGCCAGAACCTCGGAGAGCGCGTAGACGGGCTCCACGTTGGTGGCCTTGAGCGACTCCCAGAGGTGCAGGATGCCGTCAAGATCGGCCGAATGGAAATCCCTGATCCGCCAGGTGGTCATGAGCGTTACTCCTGTGGTGGTTCGTCGTTGAGCCAGCGTGAACTTCTCTGCTGAGCATATGCGAACCGGCCCCTGCGGGGGTTGCAGCGGCGTTGCATTACGCCGGCTCCGGTTAAGCGCGAATGGACACTTGCGGCCTTTCCATCCGAAGACTTCAGGGCCGCAGGTGTCCGTTCGCGCCAGGAGGAGAGTGCTAGATCTTTTCCTCGGCACCGCGGGTCGGGAGGTTGGCCACCACCGGGGACATGCCGGTGTAACCGTCGCGGGCTTCGGCGATCTCATGGATCTGCTTCCGGCACATGTACCAGCCGACCACCATCAGGGCGCAGGCGATGAGCGTCACCAGGAGGGTCAGGGGTGACTCGATGAAGACCATGACCAGGACCCCGACAAGGAACAGCAGCGAGAGGTAGCCGGTGTACGGCGCGCCGAACATCCGGAAGGAGGGGCGCTTGAGCCAGCCCTTGTCCGCCCAGCGCTTCAGCTGCATCTGGCACAGCACGATGGTGGCCCAGGTGACGATGATGCCCACGGAGGCGACGTTCAGTACGATTTCGAAGGCATCGGAAGGAACGAGGTAGTTCAGCGGAACGCCCAGGAGCGAGACGCCGGCGGTGATGGCGATGCCGCCGTAAGGGACGCCTGCCTTGTTCATGCGCTGGGCAAACTTCGGGGCGGAGCCGGCCACGGACATGGAGCGCAGGATCCGGCCGGTGGAGTAGAGCCCGGCGTTCAGGGAGGACAGGGCGGCGGTGAGGACCACGAGGTTCATGATGACGTCCACGCCCTGGATGCCGATGGAGCCGAAGAAGGTCACGAAGGGGCTGACGCCCTTTTGGTAGGAGGTGTAGGGCAGCAGCAGGGCCAGCAGGATTACGGAGCCGACGTAGAACACGGCGATGCGGAAGACCACGGAGTTGATGGCCTTGGGCATGATCTTCTCAGGGTTTTCGGTCTCGCCGGCGGCGGTGCCCACCAGCTCGATCGAGGCGTAGGCGAACAGCACACCCTGCATCAGGATGATCATGGGCAGGATGCCGTTGGGGAAGATTCCGCCGTTGTCGGAGATGAGGCTGAAGCCCACTTGCTGGCCGTCCACGGGGGTGCCGAAGATGACGAAGTAGCTGCCGATGACCAGGAACGCGACCAGGGCGGCGACCTTGATGATGGCGAACCAGAATTCCATTTCGCCGAAGACCTTCACGGAGACGAGGTTCAGGCCCAGGACGACAACGAGGGCGATCAGGGCCCACGCCCACTGCGGGACGTCGGCCATCCAGGGGACGTAGTTGCCGAAGAAGTTCATGTAGAGGGCGGCGGCGGTGATGTCCACGATGGTGGTGGTGGCCCAGTTGATCCAGTAGAACCAGCCGGCGACGAATGCGGCTTTTTCGCCGAAGAATTCGCGGGCGTAGGAGACGAAGGAGCCTGAGGAGGGCCGGTGCAGGATGAGTTCGCCCAGGGCGCGCAGGATCAGGAAGGCGAAGAAGCCGCAGACGGCGTAGGCGATGACCAGGGACGGGCCCGCGGCGTTGAGCCGGCCACCCGCGCCGAGGAACAGGCCGGTGCCGATGGCCCCGCCGATCGCGATCATCTGGATCTGCCGTGGCTTCAGGCTCTTGTGATAGCCCTTGTCCTCCGCGTGCAGCAGGCTCTCAGTGGCATGGGCCTGAGGCGGGACGGTGTGGTCTGTGATGGCCGCGGTATTGACTGCGCCCTGTTGGGGGTTGGGCATGGGGGATCCTTTGGTTTCCGTAATCGGTGGTCGAGCCTGTCGAGGCTTGGTTTCGGCGGGTTCAGCCAGCGGTTTGGTTGGGGATTTTGCTGAGGTTGGCCAGGCGTTGGGGGCTGAGGAGTTCCTGGAGTTGTTCGGCGGTGAGGAGTTGGTGTTCGAGGACGAGTTCGGCGACGCCTTTGCCGGTGGCGAGGGCTTCCTGGGCGATCGCGGTGGCGGTGGCGTAGCCGAGGTGGGGGTTCAGGGCGGTGACCAGGCCGATGGATTGTTCGACCGTGAGGCGGAGGTGTTCGGTGTTGGCGGTGATGCCTCGGATGCAGCGTGCGGTGAGGGTGCGGCAGGCGGCTTCGAGGTGGGAGATGCTCTTGTGGAGGCTGTGGACGATGATGGGTTCGAAGGCGTTGAGCTGGAGTTGGCCGGCTTCGGCGGCCATGGTGATGGTGACGTCGTTGCCGATCACTTCGTAGGCGACCTGGGAGACGACTTCGGGGATCACGGGGTTGATTTTGCCGGGCATGATGGAGGATCCGGACTGCACGGCGGGCAGGTTGATTTCGCCCAGGCCGGCGCGGGGGCCGGAGGAGAGCAGGCGCAGGTCGTTGCAGATTTTGGAGAGTTTCACGGCGACGCGTTTGAGGACGCCGGAGAGGTGCACGAACGCGCCGACGTCCTGGGTGGCTTCGATCAGGTCCGGGGCGGTGACCAGGGGCAGGCCGGTGATCTCGGCCAGGTGCTGGCAGGCTGCCTCGGCGTAGCCGGGAGGGGCGTTCAGGCCGGTGCCGATGGCGGTGGCGCCGAGGTTGATTTCGTGGATGAGCAGGTCCGCTTCGGCGAGGCGGAGCCGGTCTTCGCCGATGGTGACGGCGTAGGTGCCGAATTCCTGGCCGAGGGTCATGGGCACGGCGTCCTGGAGCTGGGTGCGGCCCATTTTGACGATGGTGCGGAATTCGGCGGCTTTGGCGGCGCAGGCTTCCTCGAGTTCGGCCAGGGCGTCGAGGAGTTCGCGGGCGGCGAAGATGGTGCCGAGTTTGACCGCGGTGGGGTAGACGTCGTTGGTGGACTGGGAGAGGTTGACGTGGTCGTTGGGGTGCAGGCGGGTGTAGTGGCCTTTGGGGTGGCCGAGGATTTCCAGGGCGCGGTTGGCGATGACCTCGTTGGCGTTCATGTTTGAGGAGGTTCCGGCGCCGCCCTGGATGACGTCCACGACGAACTGTTCGGCGAGGTGCCCGGCAAGGATTTCGGTGCAGGCCGTTTCGATGGCGGTGGCGCGTTCGGCGTCCAGCAGGCCGAGTTCGCGGTTGGTGCGGGCGGCGGCGAGTTTCACCGCGGCCAGGCCGCGGACCAGGTACAGGTTCGTGGAGAGCGGCTGGCCGGTGATGGGGAAGTTTTCCACCGCGCGGAGTGTGTGCACGCCCCAGTACGCGGCGGCGGGGACGGCCCGGTCACCGAGGAGGTCGTGTTCGGAGCGGGTGTCCGGGGCAGGATCGGTAATGGTGGTCATGGGGGTCCTCACAGGGCTTCGTTGACGGGCGCGGACAGGAAATCGGTGGCCTGCAAGAGGCCCACGGACCGTCCGCCGCCGAGGACAGCGCCGATGGCGATGCCGGCGAGCGGTGCGGTGTCGACGTCGAGCGCTGCCAGCGCGCGGACGGTGACCGGCATGCGGGCGCGGTCGCCGCCGTCGGAGATCTTCACTGCCACGGCGCGGCCGTCCGGCAGTCCCACCAGCTGCACGCCTTCGAAGCCGTCTTTGGCCAGCAGTCCGGGCATGAGGCGCATCAGCTCGGTGACATCACGCCCGGCGCCGGCCACCATTTCGGGGTGTTGCATCATCGCCCGGCCGACGGCGGCTTCCGGGCTGTCCGGGTCGGTCGCCACTGCGGACGTCATCCGGCCGAATGCGCCGGCCATCCCGCGGAGGGTGAGGGCGAACAGGGGAGTGCCGCAGCCGTCGGTGCTGGTGCGCGCGGGTTCTTCTCCGGTGAGTTTCCGGACCGTGGAGGCCACGAGCTGCTGCAAAGGGTGCGCCGGATCGAGGTAGCCGCGCACCGGCCAGCCGTTGATGACGCAGGTTGCGGCCATGGCGGCGTGCTTGCCGGAGCAGTTCTGGGCCAGCTGGGTGGCGGTCCCGCCGTTGCGGAGCCATTCGGCCCGTTCGTCCGGACCGTAGGGGAGGTCCGTGCTGTTCTCCAGGGCATCCTCAGTGAGTCCGTGCATTTCGAGGATGCGGAGGGCGCCGTCGCGGTGCATTGCCGCTCCGGAGTGGCTGGCAGCCGTGAGGGCCAGGAGGTCGGCGGGAAGCTCGAGACCGGCACTGACCATTGCCACGGCCTGCAGCGGCTTGAGCGACGAACGCGGGTAGAAAGGGGCCAGCGGGTCGCCCGCGGAGAACAGCGTGCGGAGGCCTCCCGCGGCGGATGCATCCGGGGCGGTGGCGATCACCGAACCGTAGTGGATGCTCTCCACAAGCCCGTCGCGGGTCTGCGCAGCCAAAGCCGTGTGCTGCGGCAGGGCCGTGAGGTCCGGGGTCTGAACCGGAGTCTGGGCATGGACGGGCAAGGCTGGGGAGAACATGGGGTCCTTGGGTTTAGGTGCTGTGAGTCGGTACTGCGGGTCTGTTGCTGGGAGCTATTGGCTGAGGATTGAATTGAGCGCCACGCCCACGGCATGCAGGTGCTCCTGCATGGCGGCGCTGGCTTCGGCGGCATTTCCCGTTTCTATGGCGGCCAGGATCCGCTGGTGTTCCTGGTCGGAGGCGTGCTGCCGGTCCGCCACCATGTTGAGCGTTTCAGACTGGTGTGCCAGGGCGTCGCGGATGTCGGAAACGACGTTCTCGAACACCTTGTTGTGGCTGGCCCGGGCGATGGCGGCATGGAAGCTCGAGTCGAGGCCGACCCAGGCTTCGGGGTCGTCCTCGGCTGCCATTGCGGCAACGATGTCCCGCAGCCCTTCAAGTTCCTCGGGAGTGCGCCGTTCGGCCGCGAGTGCTGCTGCCGGGACTTCGATGTGCGGCCGGGCCTCAGTGAGGTCCAGGGCCGAGTACTGGCCGAGGACCAGGTCCTTGGCCACGCTGTTGGCCACCACGAACGTGCCGCGGCCGGTCTTGGTCGTTGTCAGGCCGAGGGCGTTGCAGGAGCGCAGGGCCTCCCGGACCACCGAACGGCTGACACCATACTGCTGGGCGAGAGCGGCTTCGGAGCTCAGTTTGGCGCCGACCTCGAGCTTGCCGGATTCTATGTCCGTGCGGATGACGTTGAAGACGGCCTCTGCCGCACTGAGGCGGGCGAGGGGCTGTCCGGCTGTCCGGCTGTCTGACAGGTTCACTCCTTCAATATGGCACGGGTCACACGGCGTGTCAATTGTTTTCCCTGACAGGATTGCAGCCGAGCAGGCTGGCGGTACGTTCGTTCCGAATTTCCTCTTTCTCATGGCCGGAACCCGCCGTAAGATGGTGACCTGAGCGAAATCGGTACGTTCGTTCCTATCGGGAGGTTGGAATGGTGGATGCGTTCACGACGGCGCTCGCGGCCGAGGTTCGGGCACGCCGCGCTGCCCTGCGGCTCACTCAGCATGACCTGGCCCAGCTCGCCGGAGTGTCCGAACGCTTTGTTCGTTTCGTTGAGCAGGGAAAGCGCAGCGTGCAGCTGGATTCACTCCTGGCGCTGCTGGAGACGCTCGGGCTGGAGCTGCAGCTCACCACCCGGACACGTGTCGCGGCCCGCGCCATCGACGGGCACCGCGCCATCGACGGGCACCGCGCGATCGATGGACAGCGCGCCATCGACGGGCATGGAACCGCCGGCCGTCGGCCTGTGCAGGACCAGTCGCTGCCGGAGAGCGGGCCATGAGGCACCGCATCGCCGACGTCTATAAGGCGGGCGTGCTGGCCGCGCGGCTCGAACGGCATGAGGGCGGCACCAAGTTCAGCTACCTGCCCGGGTACCTGGCGGCGGGCGGTCCCGCCGTCGCCAGTTCCCTGCCCCTCACAGACAGGCCGGTACTGTCCGCGGCGGGAGCCGCGCCACCCTACTTCACGGGGCTCCTGCCGGAGGGCAGGCGGCTGAATGCGCTGCGGCGCTCGGTGAAAACCAGTGTGGATGACGAGCTCTCGCTCCTGATCGTCGCCGGTGCCAACCCGGTGGGGGACGTTCAGATCGTTGGCCATGGCGAGCCCCTGGACCCGGATGAGCACGCGGTCGAGCTGAATCCGAAGACGCCGGTCGACTTCGACGCGCTGCTGGGTGATTCGGGCCTGATTGACCCCGTTGCCCTTGCGGGTGTGCAGGACAAGCTGTCCGCCGGGATGATCTCCATGCCTGTGGCCAGTGCCGGGCGGCGCTACATCCTCAAGCTCAATGCACCGGAATTCCCGCATGTGGTGGAGAACGAGCTGGTGATGTTCCGGTATGCCGCCAAGCTGCGGCTTCCGCTGAGCAAAGTCCGGCTGATCCGGGACGTCGCTGGACGGCCTGGGCTGCTGGTGGAGCGCTTCGACCGGATCCCGCTGGCAGGCGCGACCCACGGCGCGGTGCAGCGGCTCGCCGTTGAGGACGGTGCTCAGGTGCTGGGGCTTTATCCCGCGGATAAGTACAACGTGGGCTACGGGCAGGTGTGCCACGCCTTGGCGGAATACTGCGCGGCGCCTCTGCCGGCGCTGCGGAATCTTGCCATCCAGGCGGCCTTCGCATGGCTGAGCGGGAACGGCGATCTTCATGCCAAGAATGTGTCCATGGTGCAACAGCCGTCAGGGGAGTGGTCCGTCGCGCCGGTGTACGACATTCCCTCCACGGTGGTTTACGGGGACAAAACACTGGCCCTGACACTGGACGGCAAGCGGACCGGGATCTCACGGAAGCATTTCCTCGCCTGGACCGTCGGCCTGGGGCTGACGGAACGAGCGGCGGTGCAGGTACTGGAGCTGGGACTGAAAGCGTCCGGCCCGCTGGTGGCTGACCTGGAAACAGGTACGGCCTTCGCAGGAGCGAACGACGACGGCGCCTCACCGTTTTCGGCGATGGTCACCAGGTCGTGGCTCAAGGAACTCAAGCACCGTCGCCGGCTGCTGGAGGCGTAAGGCACGCCGCGTCGCGAAGCTGAGTCCCGGCGTCGGGAGTCACTCCGGTTGGGGCATTATTCGGGTGGGCGGTATCTAGAGGTGCTGGATGCCTGCGCGCTGCATGGCGTCCTTGTAGATCTCGACGCTTTTGCTCAGGAGCTCTTCCTGCTTGTTCGCGGAGACCGCAAATGCGCGGCCGCCAAGTGCGCTGGCCTTGTAGACCTTGATTCCGGAGTTCTTCAAGGACTGGTGGTACGTCTTTTCGAAGAGGGTCAGGAAGGTCTGCGCGTCCGTGCCGTGGGCGATGATGGCGGAGACGCGCTTATTGATCTTGAGGAACTGGCGGAAGGGCCTGAGACCGTCCGTCTTTTCCTGGACGTTGAGGGCGGACGGCAGATCCGGGTCGCGCACCCAGGGATAGGCGTTCCACGGCATTACGTAGCGGGGGTCGAGTTCCACGATTTCGTAGATTGAGGTGGCCCGACGGGCTGCTTCGTCGTCGTTGAAGTGCGAAACGAAGCCAGATTCGGTGCCCTTTCCGGGACTGACATGGAGACTGACGATCCGGCACTCGTCCTCGTCATGGACGGGGTCGATGTACGGGACTATGGAGCCCGGCTTCTTTTCCATCAGTTCGTCGCAAAGCTGGGTTACAGCAGCGATGTTCGGTTCCTGCAGCAGGGCCTTTTTTTCGTCCCAGTCAATCGTCACGATTTCTCCCTCAGCACACGGCGTCCAGAATCAGGCGTCTGGTTCCACTCTACGCTTTTGGCCGGGGTTGATGTTCAGCGGTTTTTTAAACTCTTGCGCTCCACTTGCGGCCCAAAGCCCGTAGGTTACCCGGGTCCGACGGCTCAGGGGAACGGCCCGAACCTGCCTGACTGCTGCAGGGCGGGCCGTTCCGAGAGGGATAACGCAGCCCTAGTGCTGGCCGAGGCTTCCTGCCGCAGGCGGGAGGCCGCCGTCGCGCTTTTCATCGGCGCGCCGTTCAGCCTCGCTTCTTGTGTCGCTTGCCGCCGTCTCGTCGGAGTCGCCTTCAAAATCGACCAGTCCGTTGGTCTGGTCGAAGGGCTTGGCAATCCGCTCGTCACTCAATGCGGAGCCGGTCCCTGCTGTTGTGCCGGACCCCTCGGCGGCACCGATGTAGCCGGATGCGTTGGTGGGAGGTACGGCTGGAACCGTCCTATCGGCGAGGGGCGCCGTAGTGGTTCGGGCGGTGTCGGTGTCCTTGTCCCGCATGCTCGCGGCGACCCCTGCGGCAGCTACAGCGGCGACTCCTACTCCCGCCGCGACCTTTCCCGAGACGCCGGCCTTGCCGGAATCGCCGCGCGAAGCTGCCGCAGCGTCCACTCCGGGAGTCCCCGGGGCGGCGCCTTCGTTGAGGGTCCCGCGCCAGGCACCGCTTGCATAGCCTTCGTCCTCGATGAAGTCCTTGAACCTCTGCAGGTCCGCTTCTACCTGGCGGTCGACGACATTGAGCTTGTCGCCCAGGGTCTCCACGATGCCTTCAGGTTCGTATTCGAGTGAAAGCTGCACCGACGTCTGGCCCCCTCCGACATCTTCGAAGGTCACGGTCCCCGCATTGGTTGCACCTTCCGTCGCTGCCCAGGCCACTTTGCGGTCCGGCACCTGCTCCAGGATTTTGGCCTCCCACTTCCGGCGGACACCTGCGATTTCGGCAACCCATTCAAGGCGATCGTCGCTGAGTTGCGTCACGCTCTTCACGCCGCCCATGAAGTGCGGAAATTCCTCGAACTGGGTCCACTGGTTGTACGCCGTGCTTGCCGGGACGTTGACCAGAATGCGTTTTTCGACCTTCGTGCTCATGGTGTCTCCTTTGACTGGAACGGGTAGTTAATGGACTGACCACGACGGAAATCCCGCGAAGTAATCAGTATGCTTACTATAACGTCGACGACGGCGTCCGGCTAGAGTTTCATTGGCGGCCGCCCGCCGTCCTACGTGTTCACGAACCAAGGACCCCCACCATGCAGGTCAACAGGAATGCGCTCCGTGAGGACGGTTTCGCCGGCTTCAGGGCCTTCGACGAACTGGAAATCAACCGGATTCCGCAGGCGCCGGGGATCTTCGCCGTCCTCAAGCCTGACGACTTCCAGGTGCAGTTCCTGGCCAAGAGCACGGCCGGCGTGTTCAAGAAGAAGAATCCTTCCCTGACTCAGGCGGCGCTGGCTGCCGAATGGGTCCACGGCGCCGATGTCCTCTACGTGGGCAAGGCCGGACCCGGCAGCAAAGGCAACCGCGGCCTGCGCCGACAGATCCAGGAATTCATGGACTTCGGCCAGGGAAAGCCGCCAGGCCATTGGGACGGGCGGCTGATCTGGCAGCTCGCCAACGCCAAGTCCCTCATCATCGCCTGGAAGGAGCTTCCTGCCGTCGGGCTGAGCCAGGCGGAGGCCGACTATCACCGAGGCTTCCGTGAGGAATTCGGCCGCTTGCCCTATGCCAACCTGGTCCAAGCTCGGGTAAAGGGATAGCGCCTTAAGGGAATATGCCGGGGCTTGGGCCTCAAGTGTCCGTTCGCGCTGGTTAGCGGGCGGACGTCACCGCGCCCACGCCGTCGTACGTGAAGGCGCCGCCTACGAGCGTCGCCGCCACCGGCATCGATGCGAAGATCCTGTCCGGCGCGTTGAGCGGATCGGCCTCCAACACGGCGATGTCCGCCGGATCTCCCACGCGGATCCCGGCCCGTCCCCGGGAAGACGCCACCAAGGCTTCCGCCCGGGTGATGGCCTGTTCCGGGTGCCAGGCTCCGCGTCCGTCCAGGGCAGACCTTGTGGTCGCGGCGGACATGGCGGTCCAGGGATCCAGTCGAGCCACCGGAGCGTCTGAGCCAAGTGCCAGCGTGGCACCGGCGGCCAGCAGTGACCGCAGCGGGAACGCCCGGTCGGCGCGGGCGCCCCAGTTGGCGTCCGCAGCGTCCCTGTCGTCAAGGGCGTGGGCCGGCTGGACACTCGCGGTAATGCCCAGCCGGCCAAAGCGGGCGAAGTCCTCCGTCCGGACAAACTGGGCATGTTCGATCCGTCCCCGGATGCCGGCGGTTTGGAACGCGTTCAGCGCCACCTGGTTCGCGGCGTCGCCGATGGCATGGACCGCAGGAACGAAACCGGAATCGCAGGCCCGGACCAGCAGCGCCAGCAGTTCCGCTTCGCTGACGGTCAGCAGTCCCCGTCCACCGTGCGGGTACGGATCCACGCAGTAGGCGGTCCGGGTGTTGAGCGAACCGTCGATCAGCACCTTGAGCGGCCCCACCCTGAGCAGGCCGTTCCCGTCCGGGATGTCCTCTCCCGTCTGCATGCCCTCGAGCAGCGCCCGGTCCAGGTGCTCCGGATAGACGCCGGCGTCCACCCGCAGCGAGTCGAAGCCGCCGGTGATGCGCCTGAGCCACACATCGCGGTTCCAGGTCATCTCGAAGTCCACAATGCCCACCACTCCGCGGGAGGCGGCCTTCCGTGCCGCCTCCCGGACCCAGGCGTCCACCACGGAGTCCGGCAAGCGGCCGAGTTCGCGCGTCAGGGCAAATGCCGGGTCCTCGCGCAGCAGGCCGCTGGCATCCACCTCAACCCCGAAGCGTTTCGCGGCCGCGCTGTTCACCCACACACAGTGGAGGTCGTGGCTGATTAGCGCCGCGGGCACGCCCTGCGTCACGGCGTCGAGCATCGCCAAGCTGGGAGCGTCCGCCCAGACGGCATCGCGGAACCCGACGCCCACCAGCGTCGTCCCGACGTCGCCGGCGACCGGACCGCCGCCCCCGTCGTCGCCCCCGCCCGTGCGGGCGACCCGGGACCGGATGATGTCGACGGCTTCCCGAGCTGAGGCGGCATCCGACAGATCGATCCGGTTGGCCGCCATGGCCCACTGGGTCATGTGCACGTGCTCATCCCACAAACCCGGAATGACGTACCGCCCGTCGAGGTCCACAATGCGCGCACCGGCCGGCCGCTCCTCCGCCGCCGCTATCCGGGTAATAACCCCATTGTTGATGTGAACGTTCCGGGGCGCGGATTCTCCGGGCTGCCGGACGGAGGCAAGAACGAGTTCAGGGGCAGCGTGTGACATACGAACAGGCTACTAAGCCGCGATGCCTTGCCGCATACGGGACTTTCGTCCCTTACCGGTTCAACCGCGGACAGCCATTCTTGTTGTGGGGCATTTCACGTATGCGATAAAACCGCACGCACCTTGGGGGTGGGAGATGCTTCGCCGCAGGGCAACAGGTCTCGCTACATCATTGGGGAAGGGCTGGCGCGGTGCGCCTCCCGGACATAGCAGGAGACCACGGCCTCATGAACCATCAGACGCGTACCGTCCCGGGTACCCGAACCTCCGTCGTCGCCCGTCATGGAGCCGCCTCCACCACGCATTATGAGCATTCTGAACATCGGCTGAAGATCGTGGTCCGTATTGCAGCGGACCTGGAGGCTGCCGGCATCGAGGTCCGTGGAGTTGTCACCGGCGCCAGCCTCCGGGCGCTGTATGTGGTCGCCCGGCGCACCACGTCGCTGCTGCACGGCAAGGAGCTCACCATCGATCTGTCCCGGGCCCGGGTTACCGAGCCGGTCCTTGAGCAACTCCACGAATGCGCCCGCCTGTCCCGGCTGTCATCCGGAGTGGACAGCTCGGAAGTGCCCTGCCGGGTGAAAATCGTGGATCCGGTTTTCATCCACCGAGTCAAAGAGTACGTATGAACACCCTGGTCTCCAAACCTTTGTCCTTCTACGTGAAAGGCAGTGAGTGCCCGCCCCGCAGCGGCGACCTTGAAAAGCGGCCATCTTGGCCGGGAACCTGCTCAAGAGAGCGGGTCGGTAGCCGCCGGGGGAAGGCATAAGCAAGAAAGGACTGCGGCCATGAGACCAGGCCGGATAGTCATGCTGGTGCTTGGCACCCTCGCTGCCCTGATGGGGCTCGGACTGCTGACAGCCGCCGCCGGAGTGGGATGGGTCAACTTCCAGCAGCGCGACAACGGATTCTTCACCACACCCACCGAGCGCTACGACGTGGCCACACGGGCCATCACCTCGCCCGGCCTGAATGTCCTGGTGGACGAGGAGCTGCCGGATATCCTCCCGGTGGACAGCGCTGGCCGGGTGCTCCTCCGCGGCACGGCGGCCGCCGGACAGCAGATCTTCATC
This sequence comes from Arthrobacter oryzae, assembly GCF_031454875.1. Lineage (GTDB taxonomy): Bacteria > Actinomycetota > Actinomycetes > Actinomycetales > Micrococcaceae > Arthrobacter > Arthrobacter oryzae_D. Next base: position 38,526 of record NZ_JAVDRQ010000001.1, on the reverse strand, counting down.
GGCATCGGACCGCAGGAGGAGGTGGCCCGGTACCTCGCCAACGTCAGGCACTCCGAGCTCACCGAAGTGGACTTCTCCCCGTTCCGGGCCCAATACCGGGAAGTTCCCGGCGACGCCGTACCTGCTGCTCCGGGGACCCAACCGTTCTGGTCCACGTCCGCACAGGGAACAGGTACCCAGCAGATTGAGTGGGACCTGCGCACCGGCCGCTGGGCCGTGGTGGTCATGAATGCCGACGGCGGTACCCCGGTTTCCGTGGACCTGCAGGCGGGCGTCCGCTCCGATCTGCTGTTGCCCGTGTTTATCGGGCTCCTAATCAGCGGCATCGCACTGCTGGCCGTGGGCGTGCCGCTGATCATCGCCGGTGCCGCCGGCCTTGGGAAGCACGGCCCGCCCCCGCACCGCCCGGCAGCCGGACCGGCAGCCCCGGTAACGGGACCGCTAGCGGGACCAACTGGCGTGCCATACGCAGCTACGCCGCCCGCGGGCGTTCCGCCGTCCGGGGTCAGCGCTCCCGGGGCAACCGAGCCCCTGCCCTGGGACTCCGCCACCTATCCGGTGCGGCTTAGCGGCTACCTCGATCCCGCCCTGTCCCGGGGGATGTGGCTGATCAAGTGGTTCCTGGCCATTCCGCACTTCATCGTCCTGTTCTTCCTGTGGTTCGCACTCATCGTCACCACCATCGTGGCCTGGTTCGCTATCCTGTTCACGGCCAGTTACCCGCGCTCGCTGTTCAACTTCAACGTGGGCGTGCTGCGCTGGAGCTGGCGGGTCTCCTTTTACGCCTTCACGGCGATCGGAACGGACCGCTATCCGCCGTTCACACTGGCCCGCACCGACTATCCTGCCGACTTCGACGTCGACTACCCGGAACGCCTCTCGCGGGGCCTGGTGCTGGTCAAGTCGTGGCTGCTGGCCATTCCGCACCTGCTGATCGTTGGTGTCCTCGCGGGCACGACGCGCACCTGGGTGGCGTCCGACGACGACTGGTCGGGTTACGGAGCCCGCTACGCCTCGGGCGGCACCCTTTCGCTCATTGCACTCCTGACCCTGATCGCCGGCGTCATCCTGCTCTTCACGGGCAGGTACCTCCGCAGCCTGTTCGACCTGTTGCTGGGCCTGAACCGCTGGGTATACCGCGTCACCGCCTACGTTGCACTGATGCGGGACGAATACCCGCCGTTCCGCCTGGACATGGGGCCGACGGACCCCGCCGACGCCCCGCCGGGAGGCTATCCGCCGCCGGGAGGCTACGAGCCGCTGCCCGGAGGCTACCCTCCTCCGGTCCCCGCCCGCCCTGAAACGCCGACCCCGAAAGCCGAACCATGAAACTCGCGGTCAACACGTTCCTGACCCTCGACGGCGTCATGCAGGGCCCGGGCGGCAGGGAGGAAGACACCAGCGGCGGATTCGAATTCGGCGGCTGGCTGGTCCCGCACGTCGACGACGACTTTGGCCGGATCGTTGACGGCTGGTTCGCCGAAGCCGACGCCATCCTCCTTGGCCGGACCACTTACCAACTGTTCCACCCCTACTGGGAAAAGGTCACCGACCCGGAAAACGGGGTGGCCGCCGCGCTCAACAGCCTGCCCAAGTACGTGGTTTCCAACACCCTCAGCGAAGCGGCGTGGAACAACACCACCATTCTGTCGGGCAACTTCCTGGAAGCCATCGACGACCTGAAGTCCGGCCCGGGCCGCGAACTGCAGGTGCATGGCAGCCACCATCTTGCCCGCGCCCTGCACGATGCAGGCCTGGTGGACGAATACCGGCTCATCGTCTTTCCCGTAGTGCTCGGCCAAGGCAAGCGGCTCTTTGAATCAGGTGCCGCGCCGTCCGCTTTCACCCTGGCCCGGAGTAAAGCCACGGCGTCCGGTGCCGTCTACGTCGTCCTGGAACCTGCGGCGTTTGGTGCCGGCGACCTTGATGTGGGGGACTTTGAGGTGCAGGACGGGCGGGACCAGGTCAAAGAGTGACCCGCCAGGCTTGATCCTTCTGTCGAAGTGGAACACTTGCCACCTTGCGCCCGCGAGAACATAGTGGAGGGATTCACCACTCCGGGGCAGGAGGCCCGCAATGCTGCTGGGAAACGGGACGGGGTCACATGGAAACGGGCCGGACGGGACGGGGCCCGGCGGCCTGCTCCGGGGCCGCACGGCGCTTGTTTACGGTGCCGGCGGACCGATCGGCGGTGCAGTGGCCCGGGCTTTTGCCGAGGAAGGTGCCGATGTCTTCCTTGCCGGCCGCACTGAATCACGCCTGCAGAAAGTAGCCCGGGACATCCGTGAGGCGGGCGGCAGCGCCGAAACCGCCGTCGTCGACGCGCTGGACGAAACACAGGTGAACGCCTTCGTGGACCAGACTGCAAAGAAGACCAAACGCATCGACATTTCCTTCAACCTGATCTCCTACGGGGATGTCCAGCAGCCCCTGATGGAAATCTCCGCCGAGGACTTCAGTCAGCCCGTGCACGCCGCGACCCGGACCCACTTCCTCACCACCCGTGCCGCCGCGCGGCACATGATCCGGCAGCGCTTCGGCGTCGTCCTGATGTTCGGCGGCTCCGGCCCCCAGACGCTGGCCGGGCTGGGCGGGTTCAAGATCGCCCTGGACGCCATGGAAGGACAGCGCCGGCAGTGGGCGCTGGAGCTCGGCAAGGCCGGCATCCGGGTGGTCACCCTCGTTACGGGCGGGATCGTGGAGACCATTCCCTGGCAGGCCGAGGGGCGTGAGGAGATCGTGGAGGAAATCACCCGAACGGCGCACCTGAACAGGACGGCCACGCTCGCTGACGTGGGCCACGTGGCCGTGTTCATTGCCTCGGACCGGGCCGGTGCCATCACCGACGCCACCGTGAACATTTCCTGCGGCGCGATCGTGGACTACTGAGGCAGGACCCGAGGCGCGGCGAACAGCGGGAGGACGGGCAGGTTGGCCCAGGCTACGCCACCAGGTTGTCCGCTGCCGTGTCCATGTGTTCACGGATGGTCTTGCGGGCCAGGGAGGCGTCGCCGGTTTCAATGGCGGCCACGATGTCGTGGTGCCGGTCCACACTCATGTTCGAAACGCCCTTTTCCTGTCCGGCGAACATGATGGACATCCTGATGGAGCCCTCCAGCGATTCCCAGGAGTGGAGCAGTGTCTCATTGCCCGTGAGACGGCACATGGTGCGGTGGAACTCGAGATCGGATTCGATCCGCTCCTCGAGGCTGCCCTTGGTGGCGGCTTCCATGGCGTCGATGGCGGCACGGAGTGAGCCGATGACCTGCTGGCGTTCCGGAAGTTCGCACAGGGTCCGAGCGGCCAAGGATTCCAACGCCGCGCGCACGGAGTAGATATCCCGGATCTCCTTGGCATCCAGGTGCCGGACGGAAAGGCGGCCCCGCGGGCCGGCGGACAACAGGCCTTCCTGCTCAAGCTGCCGCAGCGCTTCCCGCAGGGTTCCCCGGCTGATCTGCAGCATGTCCGAGAGTTCAGTTTCCACCAGGTGCCGCCCGGGTTCCAGCTCGCCGCTGGTGATGGCCGTACGCAGAGCGGAAAGTGCCTGCTCGCGGAGGCTCTTCTTTTGCAGTCCGAGCAGGGGTGCTGTTGCTCCGGCCATTGGGGTACTCCCTCACTGTCAGTGGTCGACTGTTTACAGTCAGTGTGTTAACTGTTGATGTTACGCCAGAAAGCGCGGAACCGGCGTGTGCCCGTCCCGCGCTTCGGCCGTGCGGCTCGGCTTAGCCGAGTTCCGCGAGTACTTTCGCCACAATCCGCTGCACGGAGAGGCCGTAGCGCTCGTGCAGGGTGGGCAGTGCACCGGCGTCGAGGAACTCGTCCGGCAACGCGACGGGAACCACTCTTTTGCCGAGTCCCGCACTGACGACGGCGGATGCAACGGTCTCGAACAGGCCGCCGATGACGCTGTGGTTTTCCAGGGTCACCGCCAGCCGGTCGGTGTTGATCTCGGCCAGGACAGTTTCGGCGTCGAAGGGTTTGATGGTGGGGGTGTGGACGACGGCGACGTCGACGTTGTGCCCGGCCAGCGCCTTGGCGGCCTGCAGGGCGCGCATGGTCATCAGGCCGCTGGAGATGAAGACGACGTCGTTTCCGCCGCGGAGGACCTTGGCCTTGCCGAGTTCGAAGGTATAGCCGTATTCATCCAGCACGGTGGGAACGTTGCCGCGCAGCAGCCTCAGGTACGTGGGGCCTTCGCTGGCCGCGAGCTGGGGGACGGCCTGTTCGATGTCGATCGAGTCGCAGGGATCCACGATGGTCAGGTTGGGCATGCCGCGGAAGATCGCCATGTCTTCGGTGGCCTGGTGGCTGGGACCGTACCCCGTGGTCAGGCCGGGCAGCCCGCCGACGATGTTCACGTTGAGGTTCGGCTCGGCGCTGTCCAGGCAGAGGAAGTCGTACGCACGCCGAGCGGCGAACACGGAATAGGTGGAGGCGAACGGCACCAGTCCGGCCTCGGCGAAGCCGGCGGCGGCACCGAAGAGCAGCTGCTCGGCCATGCCCATCTGGAAGAACCGCTCCGGAAAGGCCCGGGCGAAGATATGCATGTCCGTGTATTTGCCGAGGTCCGCGGTGAGGCCAACGATTTTGTCGTTCTCCTGTGCGGCCTTCACCAGGGCGTGCCCGAATGGCGCGGATGCGGTCTTCTGGCCCGGATCGGCGAAGGACGCGATCATGGCCGAGGTTTTCAGCTTGGGGGCTGCGGCTTTTACGGCTGTGGTGGTGCTCATGCTGAAGCGGTCCCTTCGTATCCTGCGGTCAGTTGTTCGCGGCATAGCTGCCATTCATGTTCTTCGATGCGCATGAAGTGCGCCTTCTCGCGCTGTTCGAGCAGCGGCACGCCGCGGCCCACCTTCGTGTCGCACAGGATCACGGAAGGACGTCCGACGGTGGAGGCCTGGGCGGCTGCGTTGTCGAAGGCCTGCAGGAGCTCGGCCATGTTGTTGCCGTCCACCCGCTGGGTGTACCAGCCGAACGATTCCCATTTTTCCGTAACGGGCTCGGTGCGGAGCACGCTGTCCGTCTTGCCGTCCGCCTGGAGCGCGTTGATGTCCACCATGGCGGTGAGGTTGCCCAGCTGGTGGTGGTGCGCGCCCATGGCGGCTTCCCAGGTGGAGCCTTCGTCCAGTTCGCCGTCGGAGAGGAAGTTGTAGACCCTCGCCGTGGACTCCTGGTAGCGGAGGCCCAGCGCCATTCCGACGGCGATGGTGAGGCCGTGGCCCAGGGAGCCTCCGGAGATTTCCATGCCGGGGGTGTAGGTGGACATCCCGGACATGGGCAGCCGGGAATCGTCCGAGCCGTAAGTCTCGAGCTCCTCGACCGGAACGATGCCGGCTTCGGCAAGGGCTGCGTAGTGCCCGATGGCGTAGTGCCCGGTGGAGAGCAGGAACCGGTCCCGCCCGTCCCATTCGGGGTCCTCGGCCCGGAACCGGAGCTGGTCCGAGTAGACGGCTGCCAGCATGTCTGCCGCGCCAAGCGCCTGGCCGACGTAGCCCTGTCCCTGGACCTCGCCCATGTTCAGGGCGTGGTGCCGGATGCGGTACGCGGCAGCGGAGACACTGTCGACGCGGTCAGTTGTAGTAGTAGCCATGGTTTCCTGTGTGGCAGTCATGTGGGTTTCTTCGGTGGACGTGGTCATCAGACGGTCACCGACTGGGGGGTGCTTTTGGTGGCCTCATCTGCAAGCTTCCGTTCGCGCTTGCCCCAGGTTTCCCGGGTGACGAGGGCGGCCCAGAGGCCGATTGCTGCGTAGAAGCTGAAGAGGAGCGCGGGGCCCATCCAGCCGAGGGCGACAAACAGCAGCGTGGTGATGAAGGGCGTGAACCCGGAGACCATGGCGGAGATCTGGTAGGCCAGGGAGGCTCCGGAGGAGCGGGTCTTGGCCTGGAACAGCTCGGGGAACCAGGGGCCCTGGGCGCCGGCCAGGGAGTTCTGGCAGACGGCATAGGAGATGACGATGGTGGCGATGACGAAGATGAAGAGTCCGGTGTTCACCAGCAGGAACATGGGCATGCCGAATAGGAGTGCGAAGGCTGTGGACCAGATGTACAGGGGGCGGCGGCCGATCCGGTCGGTGAGCCTTGCCCAGGCCATGGTGGCGAAGATGCCGATGAACGAAGCGATGCAGAGGGCGACGAGGGTCTGGGTCTTGTCGGCGAGCTGCTGGGTGTGGAGGTAGGAAATCATGTACGTGATGGAGACGGCGTAGCCGGCGGTCTCGGCAATGCGCAGGCCGATGCCGCGGACGATGCTGCGCCAGTCGGTCTTGATGACCTCGATGATGGGGGACTTGACGATCGAGCCGCTTTCCTTGACCTCGTCGAAGACCGGGGACTCCGGCACCTTGGAGCGGATTATCAGGCCGACGGCGACGAGCACGATGCTGGCCAGGAACGGAACGCGCCAGGCAAGTTCGCCGCCGAGGTTCACGCTGACAAGGAAGACGAGGTTCGCCAGGAGGAGGCCAACGGGGAAGCCGGCCTGGACGATGCCAGTGTACTTGCCCTTGGACTTCCAGGGTGCGTGTTCATAGCTCATCAGGATGGCACCGCCCCACTCGGCGCCGAAGGCCAGGCCCTGGACGACGCGGACGAACACCAGCAGGGCGGGGGCCAGCAGGCCCACCTGCTCGTAGGTGGGCAGGAGGCCGATGAGGAACGTGGCCACGCCCATGAGGATCAGGGAGGCCACCAGGACGGGCTTGCGGCCCACCTTGTCGCCCAGGTGCCCGCCGATGATGCCGCCGATGGGGCGGGCGGCGAAACCGACACCGAGGGTGGCGAAGGCTGCCAGTGTTCCCGTGACGGGGTCGCCTGTCGGGAAGAACGCCGTACCGAAGTACAGGGCCGCGGCGGTGCCGAAGCCGATGAAGTCATAGGTCTCAATGACGGCGCCAACACCGGAGCCGATGGCGACGCGCTTTGCGTCCTTTGTGCCGTGGACGTGGCCCCGCATTTTCAGAGCTTCGTTGCTCATAGGTGAATCCCTTTCGATTAGCGACGGAAGCCTCGGGCTCCAGCACTGTCGACTGTTAACACATGATACGACAAGTGTGACCTGCGTCATTGTCTATGTCAACAGTCAATGTTGGAGGTTGACTGTTGACATTAAAACACTCTACAGTGATTCACATCACCCCGCTCGTACAGAGGATCAATGAAGATGTTCAATTCCCGACTCGGCTGCTCGTCCATCAGCTTCAGGCACCAGGACCTGGGCGCTGCGCTGCAGACCATCAGCGGCCTGGGCTTCGAAGAAATCGACTTGGGCGCCCTGCCGGGCGTCTGCGACCATGTCCCGTATGACCTGGATGCGGCCGCCGTCGCGGCTGTGACTGCCGAGGTTGCCGCCTCAGGGCTGCGGGTCCGTTCGGTCAACGGTGACATCGGGGACCTGAACGCAGTGCTCGACGCCGGCGGCCAGGCCGCTCGGGAACGGCACCTGGAGGCGCTGCTCGGGCTTGCCGCCAACACCGGTGCGAAGGCCCTGGTCCTGCCGTGCGGCGCTTTGGGTCACGACTCGGTCCGGAGTGTTGACGAGGATCTGGACGCCGTCGCTGCACAGCTCATCCACGCGGGGCAGCGCGCCGCGGAGTTCGGCGTCGAGCTCTGGACCGAGTCGCTGCACTTCCTCCGGTTCTGCTGGAACCTGGAACGCGCGGAACTGCTGGCCCGGCGGCTGGCCGGTTCCGGCGTCGGGATTGTCATGGACTTCAGCCACATCGTCGCAGCCGGCGAGGACCCGTTGGCATACCTCGGACGCCACGAGGGACGTGTTGCCCATGTCCATCTTCGCGACGCCGTACCGGGCAACATCAACCTCAGCATCGGAAACGGCCACGCGGACTTTGCCGCCGGGCTGCGCTCGCTGGCCGCCCAGGGCTACACCGGCCACTTCTCACTGGAACTCGAAACCCGCGACGTTACGCACGACGAACGCCCGGCGGCCGCCGCCAAGGCGGCCAGCTTCATCACTGACCTCATCTGACCATCGATTGCTCCGCAAGCGCCGTTTTGGACCGTCAAAACGGCGCTTGCGGAGCAATCGATTCCAAAAATAGCCACACCAAGCAACCCAAGGAGCATCATGACCACCATCCAGCGCACCGCCGTCCTCACCGGAGCCACCTCGGACCGCGGCATCGGCATCACCACCGCACGCCGCTACGCCAGCCAGGGCTGGGGAGTGGTGATCCTGGACCTCGACGGCGAGAAGTCCGCCAAGGTCGCCGCCGAAATCGGCAACGAATTCAACGTTCCGGCCTTCGGCTACGAGATCGACGTCGCCAACGAGGACTCCGTGAACGCGGCCTACCGCGCCGTAAAGGCCGAAATCACCGCCGGCACCCTTCCGCCCGTGGGCGCCCTGGCCAACATCGCCGGCATCACCTCGCCGGTGCCATTCCTCGAAACCACCCTGGATCTTTGGAACAAGGTCATGGCCGTGAACGCCACCGGGACCTACCTTGTCACCAAGGCATTCCTGCCGGACATGATCGACAACGGCTGGGGCCGGATCGTGAACATGTCCTCCGTCTCCGCCCAGCGCGGCGGCGGCGTGTTCGGCAAGGTGCCCTACTCTGCAGCGAAGGCCGCCATCCTCGGCTTCACCAAGGCGCTGGCCCGCGAAATCGGCTCCACCGGAGTGACAGTCAACGCCATCACCCCGGGCGCGGTGGACACCAACATCCGTGTGGGCAGCACCGAGGAGCAGGAAGCCGCCATCAACGCCGGCATCCCCCTGGGCCGCAACGCCACCACCGAGGAAATCGCCGCCGTCATCACCTTCCTGTCCTCCGAGGAATCGGCCTACCTCACCGGAACCACCATCGACATCAACGGCGGAAGCCACATCCACTAGCAGTGCTCCACCCAGAAGACTGAGCCCGAGTCAGAGAGCCCACCATGACAAGAATCTTCAACGATCCCTCCGATTTTCGCCGAAGAAGCCCTCGCCGGCGGCGGTTCGGCCGCTATCCGCCTCCGCAGGCAAGGTCAAGGTCCTGACCGATTTCGAAGGCTGCTGACGCGGGTTAGGACACGTCCACCTTCACGCGCTGCACCACATTGTTGCCCATGCCCTGATAGTTCCAGGCCTGCTCCAGCGGCTGCTTGGACCCTGTGGAGTCGGTGGCCCGGCAGGCGAGCTCATGCTCGCCTTGATCTGCCACCCACGGGAACGTCCACTCGCACCAGGCAAACGGGCCGGCGGGATGGCTTAGGTGCGCCGGAACCCACTTCCCGTCGATCCCCACCTCGACGCTGACCACGGAACCTTCACCGGACCAGGCCCTGCCCTTGAGCATCACCGGCCCGGCGGAAAGGACCCTGCTGCGGGTGAAGAAGTCCGGGATTCCGGGCGGAACCATCAGCGAACGGACCTTGATACGGGTGACCGGTGTGCCGGGGTCGTCCGCGTCCTTCTGGTAGCGGTACGCCACTGACTGCTGAAAGCCGTCATAGGGGTGGGTCACCACCTGGATGGATTCCAGCCACTTCACGCTGGCCATTCCGTACCAGCCCGGGACTACCAGCCGCAGCGGGAAGCCGTGCTGCGGCGGCAGCTCGCGGCCGTTCATCTCGTACGCAACCACGACGTCGGGTCGCATCGCCTCCTTGATCGGCAGGCTGCGCCCGTACTTATGCCGGACGCCGCCCTGGATGCCGGCGTCGGCGCCTGTGAACACCACTTCGACGGCGTCCTCGTCGACACCGGCCTGGGCCAGCAGGTACGCCAGCGGAACACCTGTCCATACCGCGGTGCCCACCCCTTCGAGCCGCCAAGGCTGGCTCAGCGGGCGCGGCCGGAGGAGCGACCGGCCGTTGCCCGCGCATTCAAGTGTGACGGGAATGCTGATGGCGGGGTCGCGGCGGAGCGCCCGGAGGTTGATTTCGACGGCCCGCTGCACGGCCCCGCCAATCCGCAGGTGCCAGGCGTCGGCGTCAATGAACGGGATGTCGAAGTGCGTCAGGACGTAGTGCAGCCCGGGCGGCGTGGTGTCCTCGCGCAACGCCTCCAGCGGCATCGAATGGTTCCTGACTGCAAGCTGCAGTTCCTCTGCGGTGAGCGGGCCGTGCGTGGGTTCTCCGGTATGCGCCGTGGGCTTTGCGGTCTGGCGGCGCCGGGAAATCTGGTTCGTCATGGCACTGCGATTCTGGGTCTGGGGCTGATTCCGGTTAGGGCCGGATTCTGCTGTGGATGCGGATGCTGCGCCGGGCGGTGCCCGTGTTCACAGGTTTACGCCCGCCTCCACGCGTGCGTCAAGGGCGGCCCCGGACGCCTTGCAGTTAGAGGCGGTGCGCCTCCTTGAGGAAGTCCGCCAGTCCCTGGGGTTCCCTGCCCGTGAGTTCAAAAACGTCCGACGTCGGGCCCGCCAGTTCGCCGTTCGCGATGGCCGTGTAGGTGCTGACCCAAGCGTCCACCTGCCAGGGGGGTGCGCCGTATGAGGCACGGGACGCGTACGCTTCCGCCAACGTTTCATGGTGGTAGCTGATGCTCCGGCCGGTGCCTTCGGTGAGCAACCGGGCGGCCCGCTCCAGGGAAATGTCCTCCGGTCCGGTCAGATGATAGGTCCGGTCCACGTGCATCCCCGGATCCCGCAGCACGGCAGCGGCGCTCCGGGCAATATCGCCACGGGCCACGGCCGCCATCACACCATTGCCCGCCGGGCCGCGGATGACGCCGTCGTCTCCCACCATGAGGGGCAGGAAGTCGAGGTAGAAGTTGTCCCGGAGGAACGTGTAGTCCATGCCGGAGGTCCTTATCCGCTCTTCGGTGGCGTAGTGGTCCCGGCCCAGCGTGAAAGTGCAGTCTGCGGAGGCACCGAAAAACGACGTATAGACAATGTGCTGAACCCCGGCCGCCGCTGCCGCGTCCACGAACGCGAAGTGTGTCTGTAATCTGTCCTCGGCTTCCGCCGCTGACACCATGAAGAGGGTCTTCACGCCCGCCAGCGAGGACTTCGCCGGCACCGGATCTGCATACGCTGAGACCACCGCATCGGCACCCGGAAGTTCAGGCGCTCGGGCGGCATCCCGCACCAGCAGCCGCTGCCGCTGGCCGGCATCGGCGAGGATCCTGGCCACGAGGCCGCCGAGCTGCCCGGTGGAGCCGGTGATAGCCAAGTCGGGCAGCGATCCGCCGGAGCCTGCGGCCGTCCCGCTGCCTGTCTCGCTTCCTGTCTCGCTTCCTGCGGAACTTCCCGTGTCCGCCATGGCTAGGCCTCGCGCGACGCGGGCGACTTGGTCTGGGCCGGGTCGCGTTCAGCCAGGGACCCGATGGCTTCGTCAATCCTGTCCATGATGGCCTCGTCCAGCTTCACGCCGGCGGCTGCCACGTTGCCGGCTATCTGCTCGGGGCGGGACGCACCCATGATGGCCGAAGCGACGTTCTTGTTCTGCAGCACCCATGCGATGCTCAGCTGCGCCATGGTAAGCCCGGCGTCCGCAGCGATCGGCTTGAGTTTCTGGACACCGCTGAGCACCTCATCGGACATCCAGCGTTCGATCATCCTGGCGCCGCCCTTGGAGTCCGTGGCGCGGCTTCCCTCCGGCGCAGGCTTTCCCGGCCGGTACTTGCCGCTGAGCACGCCTTGGGCAATCGGGGACCAAACGATCTGGGACAGGCCCAGTTCTTCGGACGTCGGAATCACCTCGGCCTCGATGACCCGCCAGAGCATGGAGTACTGCGGCTGGTTCGAGATCAGCTGGAAGCCCAGGTCCCGGGCCAGGGCGTGGCCGTCCCGGATCTGGTCGGCTGTCCATTCGCTGACGCCGATGTACAGTGCTTTGCCCTGCCGGACGATGTCTGCGAACGCCTGCATGGTCTCTTCCAGCGGCGTCTCATAGTCGTAGCGGTGCGCCTGGTACAGGTCCACGTAGTCGGTCTGGAGGCGGGTCAGGGAACCGTCGATGGACTCCATGATGTGCTTGCGGGACAGCCCCACGTCGTTGTGGCCCTTGGGTCCGGTGGGCCCGAACACTTTGGTGAAGATCTCCAAGGACTGGCGGCGCTCGTCTTTCAACGCTTCGCCCAGTACCGTCTCAGCTGCCGTGTTGGCGTAAACATCCGCGGTGTCGAACGTGCTGATTCCTGCGTCCAGCGCCGCCCGCACACATTGGGTGGCTACATCGTTCTCCACCTGGGAGCCATGCGTGAGCCAGTTGCCGAAGGTGATTTCGGAGATCTTGAAACCACTGTTGCCGAGGTATCTGAATTCCATGGTTTTCACCGTAGCCCACTTGGTTGCTCAGGGTAAGGGCTTTCCGGCGGCTGCCTGGGGCTTACCGCCGGCGCAGTTCGGCGTATTCCAGGGACGGGACCACGGCGCCGGCGTCCCGCTCCACGAAGTTGGTGCCGGGAGGCACCAGTTCGTCGATGGCATCCAGCACGGTTTCGTCCAGCACCGTGTCCGCAGCCTTCAGGTATGCCTGCAGGTGTTCTTCACTGCGCGGGCCGACGATCACACTGCTGACCGCCGGATGGTTAAGGGCGAAACCGACCGACAGGTCCACAAGCGGCAGTTCCAGCTTGTCTGCGAGCCGGGCCAGGGAGTCCGCGGCGAGCAGCTTGCGTTCGCTCGCGGGTCCGGAGATGTCGTACCGCCCGGGCAGGGAGTGGACCCGCGTGGGAGGTTTCCCGGCGTCCAGGACAAAGCTGCCGGACAGCCAGCCGCCGGCCAGCGGACCGTACGCCAGCACGCCCAGGCCGTACTGCTGGGCGATCGGCAGGACGTCGCGCTCGGTGCCGCGGACCAGCATGGAATACGGCACCTGGTTCGCTACGGGCGGGATGAGGTGATTCGTGGTGGCCAGCCACTGGGCTTCCACCAGCTGCGCCGGTGTGAACACAGACGTTCCGTAGTAGAGGATCTTGCCCTGGCGGATCAGGTCGTTCAGCGCGGTGATGGTTTCCAGGACGTCAGTGTTGTAGTCCGGACGGTGGGCCTGGTAGAGGTCGATCCGGTCAGTCTGCAGCCGGCGGAGGCTGCCTTCCACTGCCTGCATGATCCACCGCCTCGAGTTGCCCGAGTGCGCGGGGTTGGCGCTCATCTGGCCGTGGAATTTTGTGGCAATGAATACGTCGTCGCGGCGGCCCTTCAGGGCGCGGCCCACGACCTGTTCGCTCTGTCCCTGCGAATAGACGTCCGCCGTGTCCACAGCGGTGATGCCGGCGTCCAAGGCCGCGTTGATGATGCGGATACTCTCGTCCGCCCCCGTGGGCGCATAGCCGTGGGCGGTGCTGACTGGTGCGCCAGCATCCGTTGCGAACGAGCCGGCGGGCGCGCCTTCGCCGAAATTCATGGTGCCCAAAGTGAGCGGGCTGATCAGCGTCCCGCTGCGCCCGAACACCCGTAGCTGGTTGAGGCTCATCCCGGTTTTCCTCACTTTTGACTCCCACGCTGATTGCTGTGGATCGTCACGAGGCTACACAAAATCGGCGGTGCGCAGGCCGTTGGCGAAGCACTTCTTAGCTTTCCGTAGTCCGGGGTAACGCAAGAGTTCCCAATGACGATTTGTGAACCATGTTTGGCCGCCAATCAGCCGGTGCCAAAGCCAGCCGGCGCCTAATTCAGCCGGCGCGGCGCTGCTCCGGCGGCAGGGTGCCCCGCAAGGCGGCGGGGTGGCCGGCCAAACAGGCCAGCGATCCGGTGTCCAGCATGGCCATTCGTCCGGGCCCGGGCGGCTTCTCGAAGGAACGCGGAATTGCCCTGACGGCGGCGTGCTGGTCCGTGGCGGACTCCACCAGCGGAGCCACAGACCTGACGTCTTCCACCGGGGCGTCCGGGCTGGGGAGATCACGGACGGTGACCTTGACCTCGGGCGCCGCTGCAGCCTTGGCCCTGACTGCAGCCCGCGCATCCGCCCGGGCAACCGCTTCGGCCCAGTCGTCGGCCAGGGCCGGGGCTTCTTTGCGCACGGCGCGTTTCCGCGCGGCTTCTTCCAGCTTGGTGCGCAACGCGGCTTTGAGGGAGGATGACGCCCAGGCCGTCTTCAGGTTGAACGTCCGGCGTGGTGCGCGGGCCGGGCGGGCACGGGGTTCGGACTTGGCGGGGCGCCGGCCGAACAGGGTCATGACCGTAACGCCCACCAGCCGGCCCAGGCCGGCGATCAGCAGGGTGGCCACGAAAACCAGGAACAGCCCGATGAACATGACGAACGCCACACCGAGCGTGCCAAAAAAGGTCAGGTTCAGGGCAATGGTGGTGGGATCTTCCATTTACCTCTCCTAATGGCCTGCAGCACCCGCTCGCCGGTGGTGATCACCCGGCAATGGCACCCCTTAACAATACGGACTTTTTTGGCCAACACGCCCGCATTACAGGTTCGCCGCAGGGTTGTGTCGAAGCTGTTATCCGATATGACACAGCGGTTTCCATGCGCTTGGCCCCTATAGTCGGAAGCAGCCAGGCTGACGCCTTCCAATAGCCCCGAAAGGACGCTCCGTGCCGCAGCAGACCGACCCCCAACAACCTCAACCACAAGCCGGCGGAGACAGTCCGGACAGCAGCCCCGCGGGGTCCTCCGGGAACTGCCCGTGCCTGTCCGGCGAGCAGTATGAAGACTGCTGCGGCCGGTTCCACCGGGGCGACTCCGCAGCCCCGACGGCGGAACAGCTGATGCGCTCCAGGTACAGCGCCTTTGTGCTGCGGGACGCCGCTTATCTGCTCCGCACCTGGCATCCGGACACCCGGCCGCGGGAGCTCAAGCTTGACCCGGCCATGGAGTGGCGTCGGCTGGACATTGTTTCCACCAGCCGCGGCGGTCCCTTGGACTCGGAAGGGACGGTGGAGTTCAAGGCCCATTTCCGGCACGACGGCGAGCGGGGTGTCCACCACGAAACCAGCCGGTTCCTGCGCGTGGACAGGCGCTGGTACTACCTCGACGAGGCTGCCTCCTAGCGTTCCGGGACGGCGGCGGAAATTCAGCTTTCCGCGTCGGCTTCCAGCGGCGTGAATCCGGCACGGTCCACCTTGCGGTGGAAGCGCATGCCGGCCATGCCGCCAAGCACTGCACCGAGCAGGGCAACAAGGGCCACCACGACGGCGGCGATGATGCCTGTGGTGGTCAGCTGTCCTTCGTTGACGGGAATGCGCGGGAAGCTGTTCAGGCTGGCGAGGATATTGAAGCGTTCCCCTGCGATCATGGCCAGCAGTGCAATAAGCACGGCGAAAATCACGGCCCAGACCCACACCATGAATCCCTGCTTGGCGCCGCTGAAACGTGCCATGCGGCCGGCCACGTAACCGCCGCAGTAGTACGCCACGAAGAGGACGGCCAGCAGCACGATGACTCCCGTCCATCCCACAGTCTGGTCGGAGGATGCCTGGTTGACTGCCTCATTGACGTCAGTGTTGGTCGCAAGCCCAACCGCCGTTCCGGCCGCTGCAACCAGGGCAGTCAACAATACGGCCATTCCCGTCGCGGCGAGCCAGCCAAAGAAGGCCGAGCCGATCTTGATTCCGCCGAACTGCTCCTTCTCGCGGGCCGCTACGGTCTCGCGGGTGGCGGCATTCGCGTCTGCAAACGCGGCGGACTCGGCCGTAGGCGCCACCGCATAGGCGCGGGTGTCCTCGTAGTCCGTGCCGGCGTCGTAATTCCCTGTGGCCCGCGGAGCGTCGGTGTAGCTGCGCCGGCCCTCCAGCCGGCCTTCCACATTCCTGTTTTCAATGTCACCGGTGCCGGTCCCGGGGCGGGCGCCGTCCATGCGGGTGGTGTCGGCGCTCCGGGCGGCGCGGCGCGACTGTCTGTCTTCGGGCCCTACTGTGCTGCTCATCAGGGGTTCTCGCTTTCATCGATTGAACCGATCCCGTTGTTGGGGCCGGCCACCGCTATGCGGAGACCTGCATGATGGTCTCTTCTCCACCTAACCACGGCGCAACAGCGGTAGCAAGGGTGCTTAGCATCGATGGCGGGACGAAAAAAACCCTCGAATCAGCGGTATTTGCGGTGCAGGTTCTCCTTCACGGTGGCCCGGGGAGCAGCGTCGGCAATCCATGGTCCCGTGCCTTCGGACTGGTCCAGGACGCCTTCTTCAAGCCACCTGTAGTCCCCGGCGAGCACCTTTTCAGTGAGCCCGCGATCGGCGTCGTCAGTGTTTCGCCACAGCTGGTCGAAGTACTCGTCCACCCGGACCCGAGCGTGCTCACAGTACGCCTCCGCCAGTTCGTAGGCGGTGGCAGCCCGCTCGGGATTCGTGTGGAGCATCCCCTCGGCGCGTGAACAGCAGGCCGCCATGGCGAACAGTTCGGCGCCGATGTCCACGATTCGCCCCAGGAATGCCTGCTTGTGCTCGAGTTTTGCCTGCCACCGGCCCATGCCATAGAACGTCTGCCGTGCCAGCCGCCGCGAAGACCTCTCCACGAACCTCAGCTGTTTGGCGAGCCTGCCGAACTCCGTGTAGGACCGCGGGTCCATCCCGGCGCCCGCCACAAGCTTGGGCAGCCACTTCGCATAGAAGCCGGAAGCGCCGACGGCCGCCCGCGCCTTGTCTGACAGGCTGGCATCCGCGGAGGCAAGGTCTCCGGCGGCGGCGAGGTGGGCGTCCACGGCTTCGCGCGCGATCAGGAGCTTCATGATTTCCGAGGAGCCCTCGAAGATCCGGTTGATCCGGAGGTCCCGGAGCTGCTGTTCGGCCGCAACGGCCCGTTCGCCGCGTTGCTCCAGGGAATCCGCCGTTTCAAAACCGCGTCCGCCCCGGATCTGCACCAGTTCGTCCGCGATCCGGCAGCTGATCTCCGTGGACCAGAGTTTGGCCAGGGCCGCCTCGATCCGGACATCCTTTTGGCCGGCGTCGGCCATCTCGGCGGAGAGCTCGAACACGGCGTCCAGGGCGAAAGCACTTGCCGCGATGAAGGCGATTTTCTTGCCCACGGCCTCGTGCTTGCCTACGGGCCGGCCCCATTGGGTGCGTGCGTTGGACCATTCACGGGCGATCTTCAGGCTCCACCGTCCGGACGCCACACAAAGGGCCGGGATGGAGAGCCGTCCCGTGTTGAGGGTGGTGAGTGCGATCTTCAGGCCCTGGCCTTCGCGGCCGAGCCGGTTGGCTGCGGGAACCCGTACCTGGTGGAAGCGGGTTACGCCGTTCTCAATGCCTCGCAGACCCATGAAGGCATTGCGGTTTTCCACCGTGATGCCGGGGGAGTCCATTTCCACCACGAACGCGCTGATGCCGCCCTTGTGGACAGTTCCGTCGGAATCGGTGTGCCCCGGAACCAGCGCCATCACCACTACCAGTTCGGCGATCACGCCGTTGGTGGTCCACAGTTTCACGCCGTCCAGGATGTAGGCGTCGCCGTCTTCCGTGGGGACGGCGGTGCTTCCCATCCGGGCGGGATCACTGCCGACGTCGGGCTCGGTCAGCAGGAACGCCGTAATGGCACCGGCGGCGCAGCGCGGGAGGTACTCCTCTTTCTGCTCCGGCGTACCGAAGACCTTCACCGGCTCGGGGACGCCGATGGACTGATGCGCGGACAGCAGGGCACCGAGGCTGGGATGCACAGATCCCAGCAGTGCCAGCGCCCGGCCGTAGTAGACGAGGGAAAGGCCGAGGCCGCCGTATTCGCGGGGGATCTTCATGCCGAAGACGCCCAGGTCTGCCAGCCCGGCGAGATACTCGTCCGGGATTTTGGCGTCCCGCTCGATCAGGCGGCCGGACATGGTTCGGCAGTAGGCGGTGAGGCGTGCCATGAACTCCTCGCCGCGTTCCACATCCTCGGTCCTGGCCTCGGGCCAGGGGTGGATCAGGGAAAGGTCGAAATTGCCCAAGTACAGACCCTTGGCAAAGCTGGGCCTCTCCCAGGCGGTCTCCCGGGCGGCCTCCGTGATGGCCCGGGCATCGGCCTCGGTGGCGCCCGGCCCGATCTTATCGGGGGCAACGGGAACGTCAGCGGCTGGACTGTCAGTGGCAGAGCTCACGGGGCATCTCCTCTAACCGGGGTGGCCGGCTCGAGCCCTGGGTCCGCCTCGGGTGGAGAACCCTTCAGCTGTCCCTCAATGCTACCCGCGGGTAAGTTCCCGTGCTAGGGGCCGGCTGCCCCTGGAAGTCGCCGGGGAGCTCAACGGTGGAGGCATGGTGCACCAGGCGGTCCCACAGGTGGTTGATGCCGTGGACCAGTCCCAGCAGGGTGCCGGCAACGATGAACCAGGCGAACCGGCCCACCCCCACGACAACCATGGCCAGGAAAGCGGCCGTCATCATGAAACCCACGATCAGCAGGCCAAACACGAGCGTTCCGATGAACACGAAAGTGCCTGTCTCTACTGCGCTGAGATCGAACTGCATGGTTTCCCCCTGCGTCATTGCCTGGTTGGATCAAGTAGCACGAGCGTAGGGTGCCGGCGGCGCGTCAGCCAGAGCCCGGAGGCCGTGGCGCGCGTGTCGATACGGGATCGAAATGCTACCGGACCGTAGGTCACGGGACGGTCACTTAAACCCCATCAGTAACACCCGTAACAAGATCTTCGTGGCCTCCCAGGGCGCCTAGACGGCCGAACGGCGTCAGCCCGGGCGCTCGGTGGTCGGGGGCAGGCCAGCCGGACGGGCTCCCCGGGCTACTGCGTTAACCTTGTAGTTGGCAGTTTTCGGGTTTTCCGCTGCCCGACGAGTCCTGAGGCAGCTGAAGGAGAGTGTGTGTCCCGCTCCGCCCCGTCCTCCGCGGACGTGATCAGTGCCCGGCTCCGGGACCTGGAACTCCTCACCAAAGGACCGGCCTGGGCGCTCACCCGGTCCGCTCCGTGGGTCATCGCGGTCCTGCAGGCCTCCTTTACCCGCACCCGTCCGCAGCTTCCGCTGGAAGAATTCCATGCCGACGTCGACGCTTTCCTGGAGCAGCTCCGCCGGCAGGAACCGGGGCTGGGTGGTGCAGCCAACGGTAAGTCCTTCGGCGACGAATGGACCCGCAAGAACTTCCTGACCCGCCGCAACCAGTCAGGCCAGATCGTCTACGAAGTCACTGAGCCGGCGGCCCGTGTGCTCGCCTTCCTGGACAGCCTGTCCAGCGAACGCTCCACCCTGAACGGATCGCGGCTTGGGACGCTGCTGGGCGACGTGGAAAAGCTCGCCAATGAGACAAACCCGGACCAGACCGCGCGGCTGGAATCCCTCGAGGACGAGATCGAGGAACGGCAGCAGCTGATCCAGGACATCAGTTCCGGCGACTTCGACGGGCTCCTGGACGACGACGAAGCGGTGGAAGCCGCGGGAAACATCCTGGACCTCGCAGCAAGCCTGCCGGCGGACTATAAGAAAATGCGTGACCGGATCGAGGAACTGGTGGGCGAACTGCGCAACCAGATCATCGAGGAGTCCCTCAGCAAGGGCGCCACCATGGCCCAGGTGCTGGAGGCGGACAAACGGCTCCGGCAGAGTCCGGAGGGCAGGACATTCCGCTCATTCACGGCGTTCCTGGAGGACCCCCAGCAGCAGCTGCGGTTCCGGTCCGCGATCGGCGAGGTGCTCAGCCGGCAGTTCGCGGACGACCTCAGCCACGAAGACCGGGAGACCCTGAAGAATCTGGTGGCCGAACTCCGAACCCAGCACAGCCAGATCCAGCGGATCTACGGCAAGCTCAGCGAAAGCCTCAACACCTACGTCCAGAGCGACGATTTCCGCCAGTCGGTGCGGCTGCGGAAGGTGCTCCGCGAGGCTGAGCAGGCCATCCGCTCGCTGCCCTACGAGCGGGAACGCCCGGGCCTGGTGCCGGGCCCGGTGCTGTTCAACGCCGGCTTCGAGTCCTTGTCCATGGTCAAGCTGTTCGACCCTGACGAGTTCGCGGCGCCGCCCAAGCTCGCCGACCCCATCGCCTTCAGCGACTCCGACCGCGTGCGTTCGCCGCGCACGGGGAAGGCCAAGCCGGCGGCCATTCGCGCCGCGCTCGCCGGAGCCGCCACCCTGCCGGAGGCATGGGAGCAGCTTCCGCCGGAGGAACGCCACATTAACTCCATCCGCGCGCTGCTGTCCCACGCACTGCACGACGGCGCCGGCTTTGACCGCGCCGGCTGGGACGCCATCGACTTCGAACAGATAGACGGCACCACTCGCAAGGCTTTCCTGCCGGTGGTCACCCTCAAGAAGGATTGACGATGACTGAAGAGATTACGACGGCGGGGACCCAGGCGGTCGAGCCCGTCGAGACCCAAGACGCCGGGATTTCGACAAGCTCAATCACCGGTGGCGTCACCCCGCGGGACACCTTCGTGGACGGCGCGGCGCTGTTTCCGGGGGATACCGGTGTGCTGCCCATGAAGGTTCGCCAGGCTTTGGTGAAGCTGCTGAAGGGGCCGTACATCGACGGCGGCCGGGACGAGAAACTGTGGACAACGCTGCTGGACAACCAGCTGATCCTCCGCAGCCGCCTGTCCGAGCTTTTCCTGACGCTTCAGCTTGACCACGAACGGAAGGTGGCAGTGCTCCGCCCGGTCGATCCGGAGGCCATCGGCGGCAGCACCCGCTCCAGCATCCTGCGCCAGCAGCGTGCGCTCAGCAGGGTGGAAACCATCGTCCTGCTGCGTCTGCGGCTCCTGCTGGACCGCCACGTCACAGCCCAGACGGATCCGACGATCACCAAAGAGGAAATCGCGGAGCTGATCGCGCACTACCAGCCGTCCGGGCAGCAGGACGCACTGCGTGATTCCGACGTCGTCAACCGCGCCATCACCAAGCTCCTGGCCCGCCAGCTCCTCATCACCACCGGCCTCGACGACGTCTACACCATCTCCAACGCCCTCCCGCTGGCCCTCCCCTTCGAAAACATCGGCGACATCCCGGCCCACATAGAAGCCCTGGTGGCAGCAACAGCAGACCCCACCGGGACGGAAGCACTGATAGAGCTCGACGGGGACAGTTCCACTAGCTCAGATGACGACACTGAAGAGGATGATTCGGTGACTGACCGCAGCGACGACGCCGGGGACATGCGGCAGCGTGCGTCTAAGCGAGGAACCAGCGAGCATGCAGAGCATGTGTCCGGTGGCGTTGCGATAGGTGACCAGAACGAAGCGGAGGAAAGCCAGTGAGCATCGCAACCATGCTGCCGATGGGCGAGCTCACCAACCCGGGCCAGATGCGGCTCGCGCTGGTCCAGGTGGTCAACTGGGGTACGTTCCATGGCGCCCACACCATGCATGTGGACCGCAACGGCACCTTGCTGACGGGAAACTCCGGCGTCGGCAAGTCCACGCTGTTCGACGCCATGCTGCGCGTGTTCGACGCCCGGCCACGCTCCAACGAGGCCGCCGCGCAGCGCTCCGGTGCCGTGGAGGACAAAAGGACCACGTTCACGTACATGCGCGGCAAGGTGGGCGACAAGGCCGTGGGCGAGGGGTCGGCCAGTGCCTTCCAGCGGCCCGGTGCCACCTGGTCCGCCGTCGCCCTGACGTTCGATAACGCGGCGGGCACGAAAGTGACCGTGTCGGCTTTGTTCGACCTGCCGAAGAACGGCACTGAGTCGAGCGTCGGACGGTATTATCTGATCGACAACAAGCCGCTGGACCTCGCCGCGATCGAGGGCATTGCGGAGAAGCGCTTCACCAAGGCCGCGCTGGATGCGATCTTCCCGGACGCACAGGTGTTCGATGTGCATAAGGCGTTTGCCGAGCGTTTCCGCCGGCTCCTGGGCATCAACTCGGACCAGGCATTGCCGCTGCTCCGTGTGATCCAGGCCGGCAAGGGGCTGGGCGGCAGCGTCAACACCTTCTTCCGGGACCAGGTGCTTGATGCGCCCGCGACGCTGGCCGCGGCGGACGACGTCGTGGAGGAATTCAGCAACCTGATGTCCATCCGGCAGCGGCTGGAGGATGTGCGCCAGCAGCGCGACCAGCTGGCCCCGGTGCCCGGCCTGAACAAGGAATATGCGCAGTCCCTGCTGGACGCGAACCGCCTGCGGGAGCTCGCCGGCGAAGAGTTCGACGCCTACAAGCAGCAACTCGCGGTTACGGTCCATGAGAAGACCCTCGTTCGATACAAGGAACGCGCCCAGGCAAAGGCCAAGGAGCTGGCCGCGGAACGTGCGGTCCGGGACGGCCTCGCCAAGGACCTGCGGCAGCTCGAAGCGGACTACAACAACCAGGGCGGCAACGCCATCTCGGCCATCGAGCAGTCCCTGGAGAACGCCAGGGTGGGGCTCAAGCTGCGCCAGCAGGTCGAGGACGCCGCGCGCCAGGCCTTGGCCGAGGCGGGACTGGACCTCGACTGGACGGCCGAGGGCTGGGAGCAGGCCCACACGCAAGCAGCCGCACGTTCGGCGGAACTTGAAGACGACTCCGCGGCGCTCAAGGAGCTGCGCTTTGAGGCGTTCGACGGCCACGCCACGAAGAAACGTGAACTGGCGGCAGCCCAGCAGGAGCTCGTCTCACTGAAGACCCGCAAGTCCCTGCTGCCGCCGTCGAGCATTGAAAACCGGACGGCGATCGCGGCGGCGACCGGCGTGCCCGAAGAGCAGATGCCGTTCGGCGGGGAGCTCATCGACCTCGCCGAGGGGGAGGAAAAGTGGCGGCCCGCCGCCGAGCGCGCGCTGCGGAACCTAGCCACGACGCTGCTGGTTCCGGGCGAACACTTCGGCGCCGTCACACGCTACCTGAACAACAACTCGGTCCGGGGCGCACTGCGCGCGGTTGACGTGTCCAAGCCGCTCGCGGGCGGCGCGCTGGCCGTTGAGGACGCGGCCGACGGCGATCTGCTGACCAAGCTGGACATCCTCGCCACCGGGCCTGCGGCCGACGCCGGGCAGTGGATCCGGGAACGGATCGCCGTCGACTTCGCCTACCCGTGCGTGGAGGACCCGGACGAACTGGCCAGGCTGGACAAGGGCCTGAGCCTGGGCGGCGTGGTTAAACGCAACCGCCACACCGTGGAAAAGGATGACCGCTTCACCAGCAGGCAGGACTACGTCCTGGGCTTTGACAACGCCTCGAAGCTGGAGCTGGTGGCCGCGCAGGCGGAGGATCTGCGGCAGGAACTCGCGAAGGCCGCCGAGCTGGCGCGAAGCCGCGAAGAGTCGCACCAGGGAATGACCCGGCAGCTGGAGGCCCTGCGCCGGATTGCCGAGGACCACCGGCCCTGGGAGCAGGTTTCCGCGGCAGTGGCGGAGGACGAACTCGGAAAGATCGAGCAACGCCTCAGGGACGCCCTCGCCGCGCAGGCTGACTTGGAGCCCTTGCGCGCTACCATCGAGGTGGCCAGGCAGAAGCACCAGGCCAGCACAGAGGCCGCAGCTGTCCTGCAGAGCGAATATAAGGCATTGGACCAGCAGCTCACCGCCGGGGACTCGCTGCTGGAAGCCGCCCGCACCCGCTTGGGTCAGGCCCCGCCGTCGGACTCCACCGTTACAGCGCTGGAACCGTATTTCACCGGCTTCGGCGACGTCACCGAGATGCATGAGCTGGACAACCTGGCCAACCAGGTCCGGACCACGCTCCTCGCGGAACTGCACACGGCCGAGTCCCGCGGCCAGGCCACCTCGGAGCGCCTGACCCGTATTTTCGAGGGCTTCGTGCGTGAATGGGGCACGGCGATTTCCGCGGACCACGGCACGTCCATCGGCGCCGCGGGGGAATTCGAGGCCCGCTACCACGCCATTGTCAGCGACGGCCTTCCCGCGCAGGAGGCCGAGTTCCGGCAGTTCTTCAACCAGCGCACGCACGAATCCTTCAGCACGCTGCTGCACCTGCTGGACGAGGAACGCCGGTCCATCACCAGCCGTATCCTGCCGCTGAACGGGATCCTGTCGGAGGTCAATTTCCATGAGGGCAGCTTCCTGGAGCTCGACATCAAGCAGACCCTGCCACCCACGGCGAAGCAGTTCAAGGACGCCATCCAGAACGCGCTGAAGACGCGGCACACCCGGCATGCCAGGTCGGCGGCCGCGGGGGCGGAAACGGACGACGACACCGAGCTCACCAACCGCTACAAGTCGCTGGAAACGCTCGTAAAGCGTTTGGGTTCGCAGACACCGGAGGACCGGCGCTGGCGTGCCGAGGTGCTGGATGTCCGGGGGCACCTGTTCATCCAGTGCAAGGAGCACCGCGAGGTGACTGGCGCGCCGTCGGGCAAAAAGGCGGGCAAGCGGACCGACGTGTTTATGCACGCGGACACGGGTTCGATGTCCGGTGGCGAGCGGCAGCGCTTCACTGCGTTCATCATGGCAGCTGCGCTGAGCTACCAGCTGGGCATCGCGGAACAGGGTTTCACCACGTAC
This sequence comes from Arthrobacter oryzae, assembly GCF_031454875.1. Classification (GTDB taxonomy): domain Bacteria; phylum Actinomycetota; class Actinomycetes; order Actinomycetales; family Micrococcaceae; genus Arthrobacter; species Arthrobacter oryzae_D. Next base: position 14,330 of record NZ_JAVDRQ010000001.1, on the reverse strand, counting down.
GGCACCGTGATGATGGATGAGGCGTTTGTCCTGGCCTCGGAGGAATTTGCGGGTGCGGGCATCAAGGCGCTGCACGAATTCGGCTTCCAGCTGCTTCTGGCCGCCCCGGAGAACGTGATCGACCTGTCCCGGCACCTCGGCTCCGTCACGGAGATCCTGCGGGACAAGCGCACCAACCGCTCCGGCGTGCTCACTGCTCCGGTGATCGGGCCGCGGTCCGGTGCCGGTGCCGCGGGGCAGTGGAGGTCCGAGGCGAACCCCGTGGACATCGTCCTGCGCTAATCCCCGCGCGGATAACGAGGGACCTCAGCCCGGCCCGCCCATCAGGACGCTCTCTCACTTCCTGCAGCGAAACAGCCGACGCTCCCTCACTTTTCGCAGGGTTCCCGCCGATGCTCTCTCACGTGAGGTGAGCGAGCATCGGCGAGTGAGGCGGAGGCAGCTGAGGCGCTACCGTCCCTGCACCCGGTCCAGGAACATGCTGGTCCGGGCTGTCAGTCCATCGATCTGCCGAAGGACGACGGCGGCAGGGTCCGGGTTGATCTCATTGGCCGGTGGTTCCACGCGGACGTTGCCGCAGCAGAGGAAGTCAGCGCAGATGAGCGTTCCCACGGTGTTGCCGTCCCTGCCGGACTGTCCGGCCCGTTTGGCAACCCACATCAGCACGTCATCTTTGGAGAACACGTCGCGGCAGAGCTCGCAGAGCACGGAACGGCTCTTCTTTGCTCCGCCTTCAGGCGCACGAAGCATGATCCCGGTGAGGCCATCCGGCCGAGGCAGAACGAGATACCCGCGAAGCGGCATCTTATGGTCCCGCCACCCCAGGAAGTCCAGGCTGTCCCAGTTCAGCGTGTCGAAGTCCCGGGGCAAGGTCAGCTTGGCAGCCTCGGAACGGCTGGCATTTACGAAGGATGAACGGATCTGCTGGGCAGTGATTTTTTGCATGGTGGTGAGCTTTCGAAGTCGTGTGGTCCCCACAGGGGAAATGACGGTCCGTGTCAGCAGATTCCGCGCACACTAAAGAAAGCCCATCCGTGGGCATTGCTTTTCGGGTCGGCTAGAGGCAGATCCGAGGCGGGAAGGCTGACGTCGCTGCGGACGCAAAGCAGGCCACTGCGGCCGCCTCGCTTCCCGCGACTGCGATGACCTCAGCGGTCTTCAGCATGCTCATCCCCTCGTTCCCGGCCGATCATATTCGAACCGCCTGTTAGCCGGGCGCCAGTGGCCCGCCTCGCCATCCTCCCAAATCCGAGACATCTCGGCAATGCGGCCACCACCGGGAAGTGAGAGAGCGTTCGGGAAAATGGCGCAGGATGTGAGAGAGCGTTGGGGAAAAGCGTGCAGGATGTGAGAGAGCGTTGGGGAAAAGCGTGCAGGAAGTGAGAGAGCGTTGGGGGTGTCAGCGGCAGGCAGCCTGGCAGGCGTCCACCTGCGCCTGGACGATCGCCCCGTAGTGGGCCACCAGTTCGTCGAAGTCCCAGCCTTCGAAAATGGCGAGGGTGCGCACGGCCTCGCCAAACCCGGTCATGAGCGCCACCACGGTGGAAGCGTAACGCCGCTCCGGCGTCGTGTCTTTCAGGAGGCCGGCAACGCTGGAAAGGTACCGTTCGCGTGTTTCCGCGCGGGCGTCGTCGGGCGTGGGCGAGTCCTGGATGATGAAGGGGAGCATGGCCCACGGCTCCTTCAGTCCGCGTTCCCGGCGCATCAGCACGCGGAATACAAGGGCGCTGCCGAGTTCTGCGACTGGAACGTCGAGGTCGGACAGGAGTGATTCGTCCGGCTTGGCCCGGGCGAACAGTTTTTCCTTGGAGCTGTACAGCTTCATCACCAGCGCAGCGGAAACTCCGGCGTCGGAGGCGATGTCGCGCACCGTCACGCCGCGGTAGCCACGCTCCCCGAACAGCCTCCCGGCGGAATCCAGGATGGCTTCGCGGCTGGAGACGCCGTCGCGGCCGGCTCCGGCACCTCCTGCGGGCAAGTCCGCGCTCATGCGTCCACCAGCTGTCCGGCCGGAGCTTCCATCGCCAGGTCCGCCGTCACCGAGCGGTTGTCCACGGCAAGTTTCCGGGCCATGGCCTGGTGTGTTGCCGGGTGCAGCAAGGTCACGATGTAGCGGCCGGCCAAGGGCAGCGGCAGCGAATACCGGCCCCGGGAGTCTGTGCTGGTGGTCGCCACGTGTTCGCCGGAGGCCTGCAGCAGGGTCACCACGGCGTCCGGAAGGACTGTTCCTCCCACGGTGGCAGTTCCGGCCAGTTCCAATCGGTGGTCAAGGTGGAAATTCTGCTGAAGCGTACGGCCGTCGAAGTCGAACACCTCCGCCATCGGTGCCCAGCCGGCGGCGTTGGCCACCATCAGGTACTTGCCCGCTCCCGGCAGCGCCACGGAATAGTTGCCATCGCTGTCCACCCGGCTCCAGTCCACCGGTTCGCCGCTGGTCTGCAGGACGGTGACGACGGCGGGAGTGACGGTACGGCGGTCGGATGTCAGGACCCGGCCCTGCACTACCAGTTCGGTGGCAGCCGGCGCCGGAACCACGGTCTTGGCGACGGCAGCGGCCCGTGGAATGAACACGGCGGCCACCATGGACGCCGTTGACGCCAGGGCAGCCATCCAGAAGACGTCCTTAAATGCCTCGAAGGACGGCAGCCGGGCGGATCCGACGGTGATGGTCACGGACGTGAGGACCGCGGCGACGGCAGCACTCGACGTCGAGGTTCCGATGGAGCGGACCAGGCTGTTGAGGCCGTTGGCCGAGGCTGTTTCGGTGATGGGCACGGCACCCATGATCAGTGTGGGCATAGCCGCATAAGCGATTGCCGTGCCGATGCTCACCACAGTGGAACCGATGATTACCGACGCGATGGAATCCCAGAAGAAGACGCGGCCAACGTAGCCCACCACCATGACGGCCGCGCCGGCGATCAGGGCTGACTTGCCGCCGAACCGGCGGATAATACCTCCGGAAACGGGAGCAAAAACCACCATTGCCAGTCCGGACGGGACCATGCAGAGGCCGGCAGTAATGACGCTCAGCTGGAAACCGTAGCCGGTGGAGGCAGGCAGCTGGAGCTGTTGAGTTGTGAGGAGCATGTTGGCGAACATGGCAAAGCCGACCAGGAGGGAGGCGAGGTTGGTCAGCAGGACAGGGCGACGGCCCGAGGTGCGAAGATCCACCATCGGCTGGCTGACCTTCAGCTCGTACGGTACCCAGGCGGCGAGGAGGACCGCGGCGGCGAGGAACAGCAGCAGCACCGGCTCGGAACCCCAGCCCCACGAGCCGCCCTTGGAGATGGCCAGGAGCAGTGCCGCCAGGGCCGCGGAGAGCACCACGGCGCCGAGGTAGTCGAACCTGCCAGGGGTGCGCACCTTGGATTCGGGGACCACCAGGACGACGGCGGCGAGCAGCAGGGTGCCGGCTGCGGCAGAGACCCAGAAGATGGACTCCCAGCCAAGGCCTTCGTAGAGCAGCCCGGCCAGCGGGAGGCCCATGGCGCTGCCGATGCCCAGGGTGGCGCTCATCAGGGCTACCGCGGAGCCCATTTTTTCCTTGGGCAGTTCGTCGCGCATGATGCTGATGCCTACAGGGATCAGGGCTGACGAGAATCCCTGCAGTGCCCGGCCGACGATGAGCCAGAGGAAGCTGCCACCGACCGCGGCCACGATGGAGCCGGTCACCATGATGGCCAGGCAGATCACCATCATCTTCCGCTTGCCGTACATGTCCGCGCTGCGGGACACGATCGGTGTGGCCACGGCGCTGGAAAGCAGGGTGGCGGTCACCAGCCAGGAGGCGTCGTCGGCTGTTACGCCAAGGATCCCCGGGAAGTCCGGAAGCAGCGGCACCACCAGGGTCTGCATCAGTGCCACCACGGTTCCGCTCAGTGCCAGGACCGCCGTAATGGCGCCGGGGGACAGGGGTCTGCTGCGGGGGTGGGTCATGGGGCGGGGGCCTTCTGTGACGTGGAGGCGGACACAAGGGGTGAACGCGCGTTTACTCTCCTAAAAAGTGAACCATTGTTCACCCTGCGCCATCAAGGAATTTCACCGTGTGACGCGTCACCTTGGCCGCCCAAATGCAAGCCCATGACCCATTGAGACAATTACGTTACGCAAACCTTCCGTAATTGACCGGAGGATAGGCTAGCCTTACTTGAGTTCGCACCACTTACTTAAGGAGTCACGTGGCTACCCTTCTCCCACGCCGCGCCCTGCTCAAAACCGCAGGCACCGCGACGGCCGCCCTGGCCGCCGTCGCCCTTTCACTGACCGGTTGCTCCACTGGACCCGCCACCAGCGCTCCCGCGTCGTCCGCGGCCGCATCGGCCGCCTTCCCCGTCACCATCAAGCATGTTTTTGGCGAAACCACCATCGAGTCCCAGCCCCAGCGCGTGGTCACGGTGTCCTGGGTTAACGACGATGTTGCCCTGGCCCTGGGCGTTGTTCCCGTGGGCGTCCCGAAGAACGAGTGGGGCGGCAACGACAAGGGCTCCACACCGTGGAAGGACGCCAAGCTGGAAGAGCTCGGTGCCGGCTTCGGCACCGCGAAGGCTCCCGTCCAGTTCTCCGAAGCTGACGGAATCAACTTCACCGAGATCGCCAAGCTCAACCCGGACGTCATCCTGGGCGCCTACTCCGGCCTGACCGAAGAGGACTACAAGAAGCTCAGCGAAATCGCGCCCGTGGTTGCCCACCCCGAGATCGCCTACGGCACCTCCTGGCAGGATTCCACGAACATCATCGGCAAGGCCCTGGGCAAGGAAGCAGAGGCCACCAAGCTGGTCTCCGACACCGAAGCCACCATCAAGGACAAGGTCTCCAAGTACCCGCAGCTGGCCGACAAGAGCTTCATCTACGGCAACTTGGAACCGGCCAAGAGCGACGGCGTCAACGTCTACACCGCCAATGACAACCGCCCCCGCTTCCTGAGCGAGATCGGCCTGAAGCTGGCCCCCGTCGTTGAAGACAACTCGAAGGGCTCCAAGGAGTTCTTCATCCCGTGGTCCGCCGAGAAGGCGAACGAACTCGAATCAGACATCTTTGTCACCTGGGTTCCGGATGCCGCCACGACTGATTCCATCAAGGCCGACCCCCTGCTGGGCCAGATCCCGGCCATCAAGAGCGGCGCCCTGGTTGCTGACTCGGACAACACGCTCACGCTGTCCATCTCGGCTTCTTCGCCCCTGAGCCTGCCGTGGTCCCTGGATACGTTCCTGCCGCAGCTGGCTAAGGCCGCGGACGCAGTGAAGTAACAGCAGTTCCATGACGAAAAGTACGACGACGGCGCCCGCCGGCAGTGCGCTCAACGCACCTTCGGCGCCCGGCACCACGCGCGAACGGGCACTTGAGGCCCCGGGCACGGCAGCAGCCGCCCCCGGAAGCGGGCCTCGCGTCACCGTGCGCGCCGCGTGGCTGCTGGCCGCCGTCGTCGTACTTGTTGCTGTTTCCGCAGTGTCGCTGGCCGTTGGTGCCCGCGAAGTTCCGCTCGAAACCGTGTGGCAGGCGCTGACCCGGTTCGATCCCGCCAACGGCAACCATGCAGTGGTCCATGCCCGCATCCCGCGCACGGTCCTCGGCCTGCTCGCCGGCGGCGCCCTTGGCCTGGCCGGGGCCGCCATGCAGGGCGTGGCCCGCAACCCGCTGGCCGATCCCGGCATCATGGGCGTCAACGCCGGGGCCGCGCTGGCCGTGGTCACCGGCATCTATGTTTTTGGAATCTCTTCCCTGACCGGCTACATCTGGTTCGCCTTCATCGGTGCCGCGGCCGCCGCCGTCGTCGTTTATCTCGTCGCTTCGCTGGGCCGGGACGGTGCGACGCCGGTGAAGCTCGCCCTCGCAGGAGCCGCACTGAGCGCGGGACTCTACTCGCTCATGAACGTCATCCTCGTCTCGAGCCAGGACACCCTGGACCGGTTCCGGTTCTGGCAGGTGGGCGGAATCGCCGGGCGCGACTGGTCAGTGGTGCTGCCCGGCCTGCCGTTCCTTGTTCTCGGCGCCGGCATTGTGCTGGCCACCGGCCGGATCCTGAACAGCCTGGCCCTGGGTGACGACATCGCCCGCGGCCTGGGACAGCGTGTGGGCCTGGCCCGCGGCATTACCGCCCTCGGCGTCGTCCTGCTGTGCGGGGCCGCCACCGCCCTCGCCGGGCCCATCGGCTTTGTGGGCCTCGTCATTCCGCACGCCGTCCGCTTCCTGACCGGGCCCGACTATCGCTGGATCCTTCCTTTTTCCCTCATCCTGGCCCCGGTGCTCCTGCTGTCCGCCGACATTCTGGGCCGCGTGATCCTCCTGCCCGGCGAAGTCCCGGCGGGAATCATGACCGCCCTGGTCGGCGCCCCCGTCTTCGTGTGGCTGGTCCGCCGCGGAAAGGGGGCCGGGCTGTGAGCAAGTCGGACCTCGCCTCCGTCGGGCGCGAGCTGGGCGAAAATGCACCCGGCACAGGGCGCGAACCGGCAGATAAGGCCCTCAAAACCGCGAAAACAGGGCATTATCTGCCCGTTCGCGCGGAAGGGCTGCGCCGGACCGTCCTGAACCGGACCGCCGTCCTGGCGTTCGCCGTCGTGGTCCTTTTCGCCGTCAGCGTGCTCCTGGGCAGTTACACCGTCACGGTCCCCGACTTTTTCCAGATCGTGTTCGCCCACCTTACCGGCGGCCAGAAAATCCCCGGGGCAAGCTTCATCGTGATGGAGAACAAGCTTCCCCGCGCGGTGATCGGCACTATGATCGGTGCCGCCTTCGGCCTGGCCGGCGCGCTCTTCCAGACCATGCTCCGCAATCCGCTGGCCAGCCCGGATGTCATCGGCATCAGCTACGGGGCCAGCGCCGCCGCGGTCACGGCCATCGTTGTTTTCGGCGCATCCGGCGCAGTGGTTTCCGGTGCTGCCCTCGCCGGCGCACTGGGCGTCGCGGCGCTCATCTACGGCATCTCCCGGGGCGGGTCACTGGGATCGGGCGGCGGGAACCGCGGCAACGCGGCCGGCAGCCGGCTGATCCTGGCAGGCGTGGGCATCGCCGCCGCGCTTCATGCCGTGGTCAGCTTCCTCATGACCCGGGCAGACATCCGCACGGCAGCCGACGCGCTGGTGTGGCTGAACGGCTCCCTGAACTCCGCCAGCTGGGACCGCGCCGGAGTCCTCAGCCTCTCCCTGCTGGTCCTCGTCCCCGCCGTGGCGGTGCTGTCCGGCCCCCTGCGCATCCTGGAACTCGGCGATGACGCCGCTGCCGGGCTCGGCATCAGGGTCGGCTTCACCCGCCTCGCCGTGGTGATCGTCGCCGTCGCCCTCGCGGCGGTGGCGACGGCGGCAGCAGGCCCGGTCGCGTTCGTCGCCTTCCTGGCCGGACCCATCGCCCGCCGCTTCACCGCAAAAGCCAGCCTCCCGGCGTCGGCCTTCGTCGGCGCACTGATTGTGCTGGCAGCGGACTTCTTCGCCGCGAACGTCGCCCCCATACTGTTGGATGGCACTGTCCTGCCGGTAGGCGTGATCACCGGCGCCCTTGGCGCCCCGTTCCTGCTGTGGCTGCTGGTCACCTCCAACCGAAAGGATGCCTGAGATGGCTGTTCTGCGCGCCAATGACCTCACCCTCAAATATGCCCAGCGGACCGTGGTTGAAGGGCTGCAGGCGGAGATCCCCGAAGGCAAAGTGACCATGATCGTGGGCGCCAACGCCTGCGGAAAGTCCACCCTGCTGCGGGGACTTTCCAGGCTCCTGAAGCCGGCCGCCGGGACGGTGACACTGGACGGCAAGGACATCCACAGCCGCGCCGCCCGCGACGTCGCCCGGACCCTGGGCCTCCTGCCCCAGCACCCCATCGCACCGGACGGCATCACGGTCCGCGACCTGGTGGGACGCGGCCGCTACCCGCACCAGGGCTTCTTCCGCAGCTGGTCAACTGACGACGACGCCGCTGTGCAGCGCGCGCTCGAAGCCACCGAAACGCTGGAACTCGCCGCGCGCAACGTGGACGAACTGTCCGGCGGCCAGCGCCAGCGGGTCTGGATCGCGATGGCACTCGCGCAGGAGACCGACGTGCTGCTGCTGGACGAACCCACCACCTACCTGGATCTGGCCCACCAGGTGGAAGTGCTGGACCTGATCACTGACCTCAACCGCAAGCGCGGCACCACCGTGGCGATCGTCCTCCACGACCTGAACCTCGCGGCGCGATACGCGGACCACGTGATCGCCATGAAGGGCGGCCGGATCGTGGCCGAGGGCGCCTCCACCGACGTGGTCACCGAGGACCTGGTCCGGGACGTGTTCGGCCTGGACTCGCGGGTGCTGCCGGACCCCATTTCCGGCACACCGCTGATCATTCCGCTCGGCCGGCACCACATTGATTTCCCAAAAGCCGAAACAACAACCCTGGAGTTGGTCCAATGACGGCAGTTAACAGCAATGCAACCGACGGCAACGCAGTAGACATCAGCCAGGCACGGGCACGGCGGGCAAATTCGGCCCGTGGGAACTCGGGCCGCCCGAATTCGGCGGGTGCAAATTCCGCGGTCAGGGACCAGCCGGCCACCGAGCCCATGACCCTGGCGTTCGACGTGACAGTCTCCGCCGTGCAGGAACTCGGCCCCAACTTCCGCCGCGTCACCTTCGGCGGATACTCCCTGCGTGACTTCGGCGTCCACGGCGGAACGCTGGACCTTCGCATCAAGCTGATGATCCCGTCCCTGGCCGAAGACGGCTCGCAGCTGCCGCTTCCGGTATTCCAGATGGAGCAGTCCGGCTGGTACCGGGAATGGCTCGCCATGGATCCCGCGACCCGGGGTTCCATGCGCACCTACACCGTGCGGCAGGAACGGCTTGACGCCGTCTATCCCGAGATCGACGTGGACTTCGTGCTGCACTTCGACTCCGCAGGCAACGGCGGCCCCGCGGCAAACTGGGCCCTGAACGCCAAGCCCGGGGATGCGCTCACCATCATCGGACCCAACAACCGGGCCGCGCACTGCGTCACGGCCGAGATCTACTCCGGCATCGAATGGCGGCCCGGCCTCGCCCAGCGCGTACTGCTCGCAGGTGATGAAACCGCTGTTCCCGCGATCAGCGCCATCCTGGAAAGCCTTCCGGCCTACATGAGCGGGCACGCGTTCCTCGAGGTCCCCGAGGCCGGCGACTTCCTGGACCTGAGGACGGACGCCGACGTCGAGATCACCTGGCTGGCGCGCGGCGCCTCCATCGGGCGTTCACGTCCGCACGGCGAACTCCTGCAGGATGCCGTCCGCGCCGCTGTTCCCGAGCCGGGCTGGGTGGGCATCAAGTCCGCCGCCGGCGGGGCCGGCCCGGAACCGGAAGACGTGGACGTGGACCAGGACATCCTGTGGGAAACGCCCGCGAGGATGGAAACCGCGGCCATCGCCGCCACGAAGAACCCCGGCATGCCCGCAGGTGCCATGCCGTTCTACGCCTGGATTGCCGGCGAAGCCGGAGTCATCAAAGACCTCCGCCGCTATCTGGTGCGCGACGTCGGCATCGACCGCAAGCAGGTTGCCTTCATGGGCTACTGGCGTCAGGGGAAAGCCGAGCTGTAGCCCTGGCGGGTTCGGTTCGCCGTCGGCGCTCCTTTGCCGTCGCTTAGCGGTTGGACCCTGCCCAAACTTCGCAAGCTCAGTTCGGGGCCCTCGGGTCCGCCCTTCCTCCCGCCGCTTCCCTCGGCCGCGGGCGGCCTCACTGCGCTCTGGTCGGCGATGCGCTCCTTGCAAAGCAGCGCCGCCGGCAGCGCCGTTTCTCACCTTGGGTTAACCCTCCCTTTCCCTGACGGCTTTTTGGGTTGGTTAGGGTGCCGGGGTGGGTTCATTTCCTTTGCTTCCGGACCGGGGAGGGCGGCGGGTCTTTGTTGCCTTGGGGGATTCGTTCACCGAGGGAGTGGGGGACCGCAGCAAACGGCTGCCCAATGGCGTGCGGGGCTGGGCTGACCGGGTCGCGGAGAAGCTCGCCAAGGCCGAGCCGGGGTGGGAGTACGCGAACCTTGCCATCCGCAGCAAGAGGCTTCGCCACATCATCGACGAGCAGCTGGAGCCGGCGTTGGCGATGGAGCCCACGCTGGTGACCCTGTACGCGGGCGGAAACGACATCCTCGACTTCGGTACGGATGTGGATGCGCTCATGGCCGAGTATGAAACGCTGGTGTCCCGGCTTGCCGCCACGGGTGCCACGGTGGTGCTGTTTACCGGGTTCGACGTCAAGGTGTCAGCTGTCCTGGAGCCCCTGAAGAAGCGCAATAACGCCTATAACCGCCGGGTCCGGGAGATAGCGGCCAAGTACAACGCCGTGCTGGTGGACTACTGGTGCTTCGATGCGTTCCATGACCGGCGAATGTGGGATTCGGACCGCCTGCACATGTCCAAGGCAGGCCACAAATACCTCGCCGCGCAGGTCCTGGACCATCTGGGCGTGCCGCACAAGTTCAGCCCCCTGGAATGGGAGCCGCCGGCAAGGCTGAGCCTGCGGGAGTGGGAGCTGCGGCAGCGGCGCTGGGTCCACGACTGGGTGCTGCCGCTCTTTGGCCGCAAGCTGCGCGGCGTGACCCTCGGTGACAGACTCAGCCCGCGCTGGCCGGAACCTGTGAAGGTGCCGCGGAAGGGCGGACTGAAGAAACTGACGGCAAAGTCGACGCCTGAGCCTGCGGGACCGATGAAGAGCTAGCTGTCCAGCAGGTTTTCGTAGCCCTGCGCCACCCTGCCCGCATGGAATTCCTCGACGTCGAACTCCGCCACCCCGTTCGTGTAGAAGGGGTCCTTGACCAGCGACGCGTCCAGGCTGGCGCGATCCGCGTTGGACAGCAGCAGCGCGCCCGTGCGCGGGATTTTCCGGCCGGCAACAATGAAGATGCCCTGGTCGAAAGCGTCCTGCAGCCACTCGACGTGCGCCTTCAGATGGAAATCGACGATCTCTTCGGGGACCTTGTAGGTCAGGGAGACAACGTACATGCGGTCAGCCTACCGGTTCCGCAATCTAGGATGTATCCATGACCGAAACGCGCTGGCTCAACGCCGACGAACGCCGTGCCTGGCTGGCACAACTCAGCATCAACACCTTGCTGCCGGCTGCGTTGGACACGAAGCTGCACGCGGCGGGCAAGCTTTCGCTCTTCGACTACAACGTGCTTGCCATGCTGTCCGAAGCGGAAGGACGCTTCCTCCCGATGAGCGAACTCGCCGCGCGCACCAGCGCCTCGCTGTCGCGGTTGTCGCATGTGGTCACCAAGCTGCAGAACCGCGGCTGGGTGGAACGCCAGCCGCATCCGCGGGACGCCCGCGTCACCACCGCCCACCTGACCGACGACGGAATGGCCACCATTGTGGAGCTCGCGCCGGGCCATGTGGAGGCCGTCCGCTCCCTGTTCCTCGATGCCCTGTCCGAGCGTGACGTTGCTGACCTGGCCCGAATTGGCGAGAAAATCGTGGGCCGCCTGGATGCCGATCACTGGATCCTGCGCGAATCCTGACCAGCCTGCAGGATATCTTGCCAGGCGGGGCACGGCCGCCGCGCTTTGTTGCTCCCGGCAACAGGTGGCAGACTATCGACATGGACTTTGCCGCCCGCTACGTAGCCCTGGGAGATTCGTTCACGGAAGGCCTCGGCGACGACGATCCGGGCCGACCCAACGGCGTGCGTGGCTGGGCGGACCGGGTGGCGGAGCAGCTGGGCGCGGCTGACCCCTCCTTCGGCTACGCCAACCTCGCCATCCGCGGGAGGAAGCTCCGCCAGATCATGGCCGAACAGGTAGACGCCGCCGTCGAACTCAAGCCCACGCTGGTGACCATTTATGCGGGGGCCAACGACATCTTCCGCCCCACGATCGACATTGACGGCCTCTTGGAGGAGTACGACGCCGGCGTCCGCAAGTTGAGCGCCACGGGCGCCACGGTGGTGATGTTCACCGGCTTCGACGCCCGCGGTTCCAAAGTTTTCGGCACCATGCGGGGCCGCACCGCCATCTACAACGAGCTGGTGCGCGGCATCGCAGGAGACCACGGGGCGCTGTTGGTGGACTACTGGCGTTTTAGCGAGTACTACGACTGGGGCATGTGGGCGAAGGACCGGATGCACATGTCCGCCGCCGGCCACGCGAACATGGCGAAACGGGTCCTGACCGTCCTCGAGCATGACCACTCCATCGAAGTGCCGCCCATGACACCAGTGCCCGAGCTCAGCCGTGCCGAAGCCCTCCGGGCGAACGCGCGCTGGGTGCGCGAGCACGCCGGCCCGTGGGTGATGCGCCGAGTCACGGGGAGGTCCTCCGGTGACGGACTCCAGCCCCGGTACAGCCAGCTCACCAGGCTCTGATTTCCCCGGTATCCGACGTTGCCTGCTACCACCGGAAGCCCGGCGTCGCGAGCAGTTCGCCGTCAGTCCGGCCTTCGCGCTGGCGGCGCGGGCATCTTCCCGCACGGTGCGTGCCACCGGCGGCCAACGCGGGCAGGAGCTCTGTGTTCATGCCTCGAGGTTGGGACTGCACCCTTTCAATCTGCTGTGAAAAGAGTGCGGCGCCGATGTGACCTCGGAACGGTGAGGGTGACGGGCTTATACACCCGCGGCCGGCAATGACGGCTACCCGATTGGCCTTTAATTAGTCAAGCTCGTAGACTTGGTAGGCGCTAGGTGGCGCGGAGCGTGTGCAATTGCTCCGGTTGGCGGGATCTGTCCTCAATGATGGCAGTCCTTAAGGCCGGTAGTTAGGGGCTCAAGTTGCGTGCACTCCTGTATTCGCCCAGCATCCCGGTACTTCGCAGTGGATTCCTCTGCCCGGTACTCGTGGCCAATCATCTTCGCCGCAGTGCGGAAACATCCGGCTTTCGCCGGATGTCCACGCCTGCGGAACGCCGGATATGTGAACGCTGGATGCGGACGCCGCCTGTCGCACGGTACGCGGAACGCTGCGGACCGTTTCATTTATTTTCATGAGGAGAGTCGTCATGGCAGCACACTGCCAGGTGACCGGAGCCGAGCCGGGCTTTGGACACAGCATTTCGCACTCGCACCGCCGCAACAAGCGCCGGTTCGACCCGAACATCCAGAAGAAGCGCTACTGGGTTCCGTCCCTGCGCCGTAATGTCACCCTGCAGGTCTCTGCACGTGGCATCAAGACCATCGACGTACGTGGCATCGACGTTGTCGTAGCCGCCATCCTGGCACGAGGAGTGAAGCTCTAGTGGCAAAGGACAAGGACGTACGTCCGATCATCAAGCTCAAGTCGACCGCTGGCACGGGTTACACCTACGTCACGCGCAAGAACCGTCGTAACGACCCGGACCGCCTGGTTCTGAAGAAGTACGACCCCCGCATCCGTAAGCACGTCGAATTCCGAGAGGAGCGCTAAGCACTATGGCTAAGAAGTCAATGATCGCTAAGAACGAACAGCGTAAAGTCATCGTCGAGCGCTATGCTGCAAAGCGCCTCGAACTGAAGAAGGCCCTGGTTGACCCCAACTCAACCGACGAAGCACGCGAAGCTGCACGCCTCGGCCTGCAGAAGCTGCCCCGCAACGCCTCCCCGGTTCGTCTGCGTAACCGCGACATCATCGATGGCCGTCCCCGCGGTACCTTCCAGAAGTTCGGTATCTCCCGTGTTCGCTTCCGCGACATGGCTCACCGCGGTGAGCTCCCGGGCATCACCAAGTCTTCCTGGTAATTCAACACTGCTGCTAAGCCAGCACTGCTGATTCCAGTGGTCTAAGAAGGACCGGCAACCTCACGGTTGCCGGTCCTTCTTGCGTTAACCCCGGACCGGCGGCGGACAGGTTCCCGTGCACCGCTGGTCCCGGGCTCCCCGCCGGCGGATTCCTGCGCCGGGTCCGGCGCGGTGACGCAAACCACAGAAACCAAGAACGACGCCGGCGCTCCAGATAGCGCCGTCAGCCCCCGTTCAGGCCCGGACTGGCGGGGCCAGGCGACCATACGGGGGAGGGTTTGCGGTGGGGCCAAAGTAGGTGTATTGTTTTCTAAGTCGCCGAGAGGGGGCCGGCGAGAAGCTGGTTACCGAAGGCGGCCAAAACCCCTTCTAAACAGCCTGAAAAATGGTTCGCCACTTGGCGTGCTGTGCGAGGGCGGGGATGGTCTCGATGACCGGCAGATAGCGGAAACGCTGATTTGCTTTGAGTCTTGAAACCGGGTAAGTTTGGAAAGTTGCTCCGGAGCGATCCTTGACCGAATTGTTGGTTGTGGTGGTGCCGGGTGTGTCTGTTGTTTGAGAACTCAATAGTGTGCCAAGTTTGTTGATACCAATTTGTTTATATGGATTGGTTGAATTGGCCAGGTTATGCCACCCCGTGGTGTGGTCTGGTTGTTTTTCAGCTGGTTTCAAATTTTGTGCAGCCATTTTCT